>NZ_JCASIG010000007.1:0-294281 GCF_059685715.1 Telluria sp. ZB2R32
TATTGCTAAGGGGTCGCTCACTCAAGATACTGACCGTCATCCCATTGCTGAGACAACGCTTAATACTTTTGTGAACATTTGATAATTTAAGTAATCAAGAACCGAAGTTCCTGGCACTTCCATCAAACGCCCACACTTATCGACTGTTAATTTTTAAAGAACTTGGGCTCCCGCCGAGGGCGGTACTGCACTTTGCTGTCAGCGACAAATCGTTTTGTTTGTCAGCAGCAGAGGAAGAAGATTATGAAGCAATTTCTGATTCTCGTCAACTTCTTTTTTGCTACACCGCAGAGTCTGCGGCTTCTCGTTGCATCTTCAACTACTTGATTTCGTTGTCGTTTTTGCGAGGAGGCGAACTATAGCAAACGGCTGCGCAGTTGCGCAAGACCCTGCCGCGAACTATTTACAACAGCCAGTCGATCGGCAGAATCGACAGCACTTTTACGCCGGCACGCTTCCATACCGTGGTGCCCGGCTCCTGCTCATGGCGGCGGACCTTGCCATCCGTCTGCTCCAGCCAGTACAGCTTGCCGTCATCGTCCAGCCGCACTTCGTAGGCGGCGCCCGGAATGCTCTCATCGAGGGTGTGGCTCAGGCGCTGCGCCAGGGCCGGACTGTCGATGACGAAGCCCATCTCCGTATTCAGGTCGATCGAACGCCGGTCCATATTGAAGGAACCGACAAACACGCTGCGGCCATCGACGGCAAAGGTCTTGGCATGCAGGCTCGAAGCCGAACTACCGAAACGCCCACGTCCGCTCTCCGACAGTTCCGGTCCCCAGCGGCGCCGCAGTTCATATAGAGACACGCCAGCGCGCAGCAATGCATGGCGCCACTTGGCGTAGCCGGCATGCACTGCCGCGACGTCGGTCGCTTCGAGCGAGTTGGTCAGCACCCGCACCTTGGCGCCGTGCCCGGCGATATCGACCAGCCCCTGTGCCGCCCGCTTGCTCGGCACGAAATATGGCGACACGAGGTCGACCTCCCGCTTCGGCTCGCCCAGCAGCTTGCCGAGATCGACCACCATGCGCGCATCCGGCGGCGCCTGGCCCAGCACCTTGGCCGGATCGTCGCTCACCAGTTCGGTCCTGCTCCACTCCAGCGGCAGACGGCGCCCGGTGAGCTGTTCGACGAAGGGAGAGCTGCGCATCGCGTCCAGGTAACGCTGCGCTTCGGGGCCGGCACGCAACGCTGCCGCACGCGTAGCCAGCGCTGCAGCAGGTTCAGCCTCCGCTGCCTCGACCAGTGCGCTGACCGGATACGCCGAGGCGCTGTTCCAGTAGCGGTCGAAGTCCTGCGACACCTCCTGCACCACCGGGCCAACCGCCATCACGTCGAGATCGACGAACAGCATGTCGCCCGCCACGCCGAAGTACTCGTCACCGACATTGCGTCCGCCGACGATCGTCGCCTGGTTATCGGCCGTGAAGGATTTGTTGTGCATGCGCCGGTTCAGGCGGCTGAAGTCGGTCAGGTAGCCGAGACTGCGCCAGCTGCGCGCACCAAAGGGATTGAACAGACGGACCTCGACGTTCGGATCGCGGTCCAGCGCAGCCAGCACCGGATCGAGGCCGGCGGTATTGTTATCGTCGAGCAGAAGCCGGACCCGCACGCCGCGCGCGGCGGCGCTGCGCAATGCATCGAGCATCAAGGTGCCGGTGAGGTCGTTGCGCCATATATAGTACTGGACGTCGAGACTGCGCTCGGCGCCGCGCGCCAGCAGGACGCGGGCCGCAAACGCATCGCGCCCGTCGGACAAGGCGTGGATGCCGGAGCGGCCCGGATGTTCTGCAGCCAGCGGCGCGATCGCCTGGCCCAGCCGCGTATCCGCCGTATCGGACAGCGCCACGCTGGCCGTACGCTGTCCGATTGGTGGCAGCGCCGTGCAGCCGCAGCTCGTCGCTGCAGCAACTACAAGAATGCCGGCCCCAATCCGCAGCGCCAGGGCGCGCACCTTACATCCCTTCGAAATTCGCCTTGCGTTTCGCCAGGAAGGCGGACATGCCCTCCTTCTGCGCAGGGGTGCCGAAGGCGGCATGGAAGAAGCGGCGCTCGTAGCGCACGCCCTCGGTCAGCGTGGTCTCGAAGGCGCGGTTGACCGAATCCTTGATCGCCATCGCGACCGATACCGGCATCTCGGCGATGGTCTGGGCCACGGCCAGCGCCTCTTCCATCAGTTTATCGGCCGGGAAGATGCGCGACACCAGGCCGGTGCGCTCGGCCTCGGCGGCATCGATCATGCGCGAGGTCAGCAGCATGTCCATTGCCTTGGCCTTGCCGATCGTGCGCGGCAGGCGCTGGGTGCCGCCCGCCCCCGGCGTGACGCCGACCTTGATTTCAGGCTGGCCGAACCTGGCGCTGTCGGCGGCGATCAGGAAGTCGCACATCATCGCCAGTTCGCAGCCGCCGCCCAGGGCGTAGCCGGCCACCACGCCGACCACCGGTTTGCGCACGTTCAGGATGTGTTCCCAGTTGCGGCCGATGTAGTTGCCCGGGTAGGTGTCGGCATAGGTGTAATTCGCCATGGCCGCGATGTCGGCGCCCGCCGCGAAGACTTTTTCGCTGCCGGTCAGGACGATGACGTTCACGCCCGGGTCGGCATCGAACTTGTACAGGGCGTCGCCCAGTTCGTTCATCATGTTGTCGTTCAGCGCATTCATCGCCTTGGGGCGGTTCAGGCGAATCACGGCGACTTTGCCGTGGTTTTCGATCAGCAGGTCAGCGTATTCCATGGGGCACCTCTAATAATAGGGATTGATGTGCCCGAGATTGTAGCGTCTCCACGGCTGGGAAAGGCAGGTATCATTGCGATTCAAGCAAGCCGCATACGAGCCCGCCATCACTACCCTCCGCCAGACCCTCGGCCGATTCAGCAAAGACGGCCTGCTGCGCAGCAGCGACTTCCGCCGCCTTTGGCTGAGCAGTGCGCTCACCCAGTTCGGCTCTCAGATCACCCTGCTCGCGCTGCCGATCTGTGCGGTGCTGATGCTGCATGCCACGCCGGCGCAAATGGGCACGCTCGCCGCACTCGAGTCCCTGCCCTTCCTGTTGTTTGGCCTGCCCTCCGGCGTGCTGCTCGACCGCTGCCGGCGCCTGCCGATCATGATGTGCAGCGATGCGATGGTGGCGACCGCGCTGGCGAGCGTGCCGCTGGCCTGGTGGCTGGACGCGCTGACCATCCACTGGCTGTATGCGGTCGGCTTCGTGCTCGGTACCGGCCTGGTGGTCGGCGGCAGTGCCGAGCAGGTCTTTCTTACCTTCGTCGTCGGGCGCGAGCGGCTGGTCGACGCCCAGGCCAGGCTGGCCGGCACCGAATCGGCCGCGCGCCTGCTGGGGCCGGGCATGGCCGGCGCCATGGTCCAGTTGCTCGGCGCGCCGGTGGCAATCCTGTGCAATGTCGCCGGCTTTGTCGTCTCGCTGGCGAACCTGCGCCGCATCCGCGCGCGCGAAGCGCAGCCGGCGCCATCGAACGCGCATCCGCTGCAGGACATCCGCGAGGGCCTGGCCTTTGTCTGGCGCCAGCGCGTGCTGCGCACCCTGGCCTGGACTTCAGGCGCCTGGCACTTCCTGTTCTACGGCTACCTGGCGCTGCACGTGCTGTTCGCCACGCGCGTACTGAACCTGGCGCCTGGCGTGATGGGGACGGCGCAAATGCTGGGCGGTGCCGGCATCCTGGCCGGCTCGATCCTGGTCAAGCCGCTGTCGAAACGCTACGGCACCGGACGCGCGATCCTGGTCGGCCTGTGCGTGTCGGCACTGGGCTTTGCCTTGATGCCTGCGATTCCCGCCTCGCTGCTCCGCAGCACGCTGGCGACCGCCATCGCCTATGGCGGCGTGGTGTTCCTGCTCGATTGCGGCGCCACCCTGTTCTTCGTGCCCTACATCGCCCTGCGCCAGCGCGTCACGCCCGACGCGGTGCTGGGCCGGATGGTGGCGACGATGCGCTCGCTGACGGTGGCGAGCGCCCCGGTCGGTGCGCTGGCGGCGGGTGCGCTGGCCGAACGCTTCAGTGTGCGGACCGGGCTGGTGTGTATTGCGGCGGGGGCGATTGTGTTGGCAGTAGCGGCTGTGGCGGGGACGCGCTTACGCCATGTAAATGACTGAGGCCTTATTTAGGCAACAGCACCCACACATTCCCGCGCTGCTTCATCCTTCCCGCATACTCGGCCGCATTCCCGCCGAAGCCAAAGAAAAAGTCGGCCCGCACCGCGCCGCGGATGGCGCCGCCGGTGTCCTGCGCCATCATCAGGCGCTGGATCGGTGCGCTGGTGGTCGGGTGAGTCGTCGACAGGAATAGCGGCGCGCCCAGCGGCACCTGGGTCGGGTCGACCGCCACCGAACGCTCAGGGGTCAGCGGCACGCCGAGCGCGCCTTTCGGCCCGATTGTCGGATCCGGCAGGCGCTCTTCGCGGAAGAAGATATAGCTCGGGTTGACGTTCAGGAGTTCCTGGCGCCGCGCCGGGTTGGCCGCGATCCACGCCTTGATGCTCTGCGCCGAGACGCCGTCGGCCGGCAACTGCCCCTGCTCTACCAGCCAGCGCCCGATCACTTTATACGGATGGCCGTTCTGGTCGGCGAAGGCGATGCGCACCGTTTCGCCGCTCTCGTCGATGCGTACCCGGCCCGAACCCTGCACTTCCAGGAAAAAGGCTTCCACCGGATCGTCGACCCAGAGCAGCTCCTTGCCGCTCAAGGGCGCACGTTCGATCTCGGCGCGGGTGCTGTACGGGACCACGGTCTTGCCGACCAGGCGGCCGCGCAGGCGCATGTTCTTCAAGGTCGGGTAGGCGGCGGCCAGGTCGACGGTGATCAGATCGTCCGGCACCCGGTACAGCGGCGTCTGGAAGGCACCGCCGCGTTTGCGCGCACCGCGCAGCATCGGCTCGTAGTAGCCGGTGATCAGGCCGGTATCCGCACCGTCGGGCATACGCATCTGGTGCGGCACGAAATAGGTTTCGAAATGGCGCCGGATGGCGCCGCTGTCGCCGGCATCGACCGTGGACGTGGCGGCACAGGGCGCGCTCCACTGCGGTTTTTTCGCCAGCACGCGGCAGGATGCGAGATAGGCCGGCCAGGCCTGGCGCAGGTCGTCCTGCTGCCAGCCGGGCAGCGTATCGAACGAGACCGGTGTCATTGGCGCTACCGGTGGCGGCTTCGGCACGTCGGCCGGAATGCCGACCGGGCCGACCGGCGGCGGCATCACGATGTCGGGCCGCTGCGATGGTGCAGGCTGCGGTTTGGCCGGTGGCGCCGTTGGCGGCGTGCCGCAGGCAGTCAACAGCAGGGCCACCAGGGCGAGCGAAGCGGGTACACTGCGGCGTATCGTTTGCATAAGGACTGTCTATGTGGATCTTGATGCTGGAAGCGGGCGTGGCGCTGTTCCTGCTCGTGTTTATCGTCTGGTGGACGATGTTCCATGGCCGCCCGGAAGAGCGCAAACGGCCGCTGCGCGAAGAAAAGGACCAGCAGCCCGAGCCGCCGCGCGAACCCTGATCAGTGCAGCATGCTCGGCACCGTCAGTACGAACTCGGGAATCCTGACTTCGAAGCGGTGACCATCCTCGGCCACGCAGAAGTACTCGCCGTGCATCGAGCCCTGCGGCGTGGCCAGCGGCGTGCCGCTCGAATATTCGAACTGCTCGCCCGGTTTGAGCAGCGGCTGGTGCCCGACCACGCCCAGGCCCGCCACTTCCTGCGTGCGGTTGTTGGCGTCGGTGATGATCCAGTGGCGCGAAATCAGCTGTGCCGGCACTTCGCCGCTATTGACGATGGTGATCGTATAGGAAAACAGGTATTCGTCCTGGTCCGGCTTGCTCTGCTCAGCCAGGTACTTGGTGCGGACGGTAACGGTAAAATCGTAGGCAGCCATCGGCTTCCCTCTTTCTTATTGGTGGAGACGCATGTGCGTGATAAGGCATGATACCGCGCCACGCGGAATCCGGCTGCAAAGCGCGGGCTGCGCGCCCCAACCGCGGCCCGGCGTAAAATAGCGGCTTCACCCAACCGCACTGCAATCCCATGACCATCTACCGCATCGCTCCCAGCATCCTGTCCGCCGATTTCGCCCGCCTGGGCGAAGAAGTCCGCAACGTCGTCGAGGCAGGCGCCGACATCATCCACTTCGACGTGATGGACAACCATTACGTGCCGAACCTGACCATCGGCCCGCTGGTGTGCCAGGCGATCCGCCCGCATGTGCAGGTGCCGATCGACGTCCACCTGATGGTGAAACCGGTCGACCGCATCATTCCCGACTTCGCCAAGGCCGGCGCCAACATCATCACCTTCCACCCGGAAGCGTCCGAACACATCGACCGCACGCTGCAGCTGATCCGCGACCACGGCTGCAAAGCCGGCCTGGTGTTCAACCCGGGCACGCCGATGCACTACCTCGAGCACGTGATGGACAAGATCGACATGATCCTGATTATGTCGGTCAATCCGGGCTTCGGCGGCCAGTCCTTCATCCCCGAGGCGCTGAAGAAGATCGCGATCGCGCGCCGCCTGATCGATGAATCGGGCCGCGACATCATGCTGGAAGTGGACGGTGGCATCAAGGCCGAGAACATCGCAGCAGCAGCAGCTGCCGGCGCCGACACCTTCGTTGCCGGCTCGGCCATCTTCGGCAAGCCCGACTACAAGGCCGTGATCGACGCCATGCGCGCCGAACTGGCCACGGTCGGCAAGTAATGCGCGCCGCTTTCGGTAGCACGTCGGCGGCGATCAAGGCCGCCATCATCGACCTCGACGGCACCATGCTCGACACCGTGCCCGACTTTGAACTGGCCCTGAACGGCATGCGCGCCGAATTCGACCTCGCGCCGATCGGGCAGGACGTCATCCACCCGATGGTCGGCAAGGGTTCGGAAAAGCTGATCCGCGACGTGCTGGCGCTCGACTACGACGCGGCGCGCATCGATGCCGTGTTCGACGAGGCGATGGCGAACTACCAGCGCCATTACCTCGCCATCAACGGCCAGCGCAGCAGGCTGTACGAGGGCGTGATCGAAGGGCTGACGGCATTCAAGGAAATGGGCCTGCGCCTGGCCTGCGTGACCAACAAGCCGATCGCCTTCGCCACGCCGCTGCTGGCGCAGAAGGGTCTCGCGACGTTTTTCGAGCTGGTGTATGGCGGCGACTCGCTGCCGAAGAAAAAGCCCGATCCGCTGCCGCTGCTGCAGGTATGTGCGGACTTCGACCTGGCGCCGCCGCAGGTGGTCGCCATCGGCGACTCCTCGAACGATGCCGAGGCGGCGCGCGCGGCGCGTTGCTTCGTGCTCACGGTGCCATATGGTTATAACCACGGGAGGCCTGTGCAAAGCATCGATTCCGATGGTATAGTGAATTCGCTACTCGATGCCGCCGAGCGCGTTCGTGCGCACAACAGCAACGCTCAACTATACTGATTAACTGCACTTAAACCAACTCATCTATACATGTTCTTCACTCAAAAACACACCGCCGATCACACCCGCGCCCCCGAGGCCTGGCTGTGGCGACGCTGGCAATCCTGGGCCAACTGAACCCGCTTGATTGCTGCCGGCTGCACGCGCACCGGCAGGTTTTTTGAACCACCGCCGCCCATCTCCCTCCAACGTTGGCGGCCCGGAGAAGAACATGACCGAACTCGAATTCAAATCGCTGGCCAACCAGGGCTATAACCGCATTCCGCTGATCGCCGAAGCGTTCGCCGACCTGGAAACGCCGCTGACCCTGTACCTCAAGCTGGCGCAATCGCAAGACACCGGCAAGAACACCTTCCTGCTGGAGTCGGTCGTCGGCGGCGAGCGCTTCGGGCGCTATTCCTTCATCGGCCTGCCGGCCAGGACCCTGCTGCGCAGCAGCGGCAACCTGACCGAAATCGTCACGGACGGCGTCGTCGTCGAGACCCACGAGGGCAATCCGCTCGACTTCATCGAAACGTACCAGGCGCGCTTCAAGGTCGCGCTGCGTCCGGGCATGCCGCGCTTCTGCGGCGGCCTGGCCGGCTACTTCGGCTACGACACGGTGCGCCACATCGAGCGCAAGCTGGCGAACAAGGCGCCGCAGGACACGCTCGGCCTGCCCGACATCCAGCTGATGGTGACCGAAGAACTGGCCGTCATCGACAACCTGTCGGGCAAGCTGTACCTGATCGTGTATGCCGACACAAGCAAGCCCGAAGCGTTCTCGAAAGCGCGCCAGCGGCTGAAGGACCTGCGCGTGATGCTGCGCCGTAGCGTCGATGCGCCGGTGACGACGGCTTCGGTACGCACGGATGCGGTGCGCGAATTCAGCAAGGAAGACTACCTGAAGGCGGTGGCGAAGGCCCACGAATACGTGATGGCCGGCGACCTGATGCAGGTGCAGATCGGCCAGCGCATCCGCAAGCCCTACGTCGATTCGCCGCTGTCGCTGTACCGCTCGCTGCGTTCGCTGAACCCGAGCCCGTACATGTACTACTATAATTTCGGCGACATGCAGATCGTCGGCGCCTCGCCCGAGATCCTGGTGCGCAACGAGACGTCGACTGCCGGCGAACGCAAGGTCACGCTGCGCCCGATTGCCGGCACCCGCCCGCGCGGCGCCACGCCGGAACGCGATGCCGAACTGGCGGCAGAGCTGTTGGCCGATCCGAAAGAGATCGCCGAGCACGTGATGCTGATCGACCTGGCACGCAACGATATCGGCCGCATCGCCGATACCGGTAGCGTGAAGGTGACGGACCGCATGGTCATCGAAAAATACTCGCACGTGCAGCACATCGTCTCGAACGTCGAGGGCGCGCTGAAGGAAGGCATGTCCAACCTGGACGTGCTGCGCGCCACCTTCCCGGCCGGGACGCTCACCGGCGCGCCGAAGGTGCGCGCCATGGAAGTGATCGATGAGCTGGAACTGACGAAGCGCGGCATCTACGGCGGCGCCTGCGGCTACCTCTCCTTTGGCGGCGAGATGGACGTGGCGATCGCGATCCGCACCGGCGTGATCAAGGACGGCAACCTCTACGTGCAGGCCGCTGCCGGCATCGTCGCCGACTCGATTCCCGAGATGGAATGGCAGGAAACCGAAGCCAAGGCGCGCGCCGTGCTGCGCGCGGCCGAGCAGGTGCAAGACGGACTGGATGGAGAGATTTGACATGCTGCTGATGATCGACAATTACGATTCCTTCACCTACAACATCGTCCAGTATTTCGGCGAACTCGGTGAAGACGTGCGCACGGTGCGCAACGACGAAATCTCGCTGGGCGACATCGACCGGATGCACCCCGAGCGCATCTGCATTTCGCCGGGCCCGAAAGCACCGGTCGACGCCGGCATCTCGGTCGACGTGCTCAAGGAATTCCAGGGCAAGCTGCCGATCCTCGGCGTCTGCCTCGGCCACCAGGCCATCGGCGAAGCGTTCGGCGGCAAGATCGTGCGCGCCAAGCAGGTCATGCACGGCAAGACCTCGCTGATCGCGCACACCGGCGAAGGCGTCTTCAAGGGATTACCGAGCCCCTTCACCGTGATCCGCTACCACTCGCTGGCGATCGAGCGCGCTTCGCTGCCGAGCTGCCTCGAAGTGACCGCCTGGACCGACGACGGCGAAATCATGGGCGTGCGCCACAAGGAGTTCGACATCCAGGGCGTGCAGTTCCACCCGGAGTCGATCCTCTCCGAACACGGCCACGCGCTGCTGAAAAACTTCCTCGAAGGCTGAACGTCGTTCGCTCCTCGATCATCCATACTGGAACGCCCATGAAGATCACCCCACAAGAAGCGCTGCTGCGCTGTATCGAACACCGCGAGATCTTCCACGACGAGATGCTGCACCTGTTCCGCCAGATCATGTCGGGCGAAGTGTCGCCGACCATGGTGGCGGCGCTGACGGTCGGCCTGCGCGTGAAGAAGGAAACCATCGGCGAGATCACCGCCGCCGCGCAAGTCATGCGCGAGTTCTCGACCAAGGTGCCGATGGCCGACACCACCCATTTGCTCGACATCGTCGGCACCGGCGGCGACGGCGCGAATACCTTCAATATCTCGAGCGCCTCGATGTTCGTGGCCGCCGCCGCCGGCGCGCGCGTGGCCAAGCATGGCGGGCGCAGCGTCTCGTCCTCCTCGGGCAGCGCCGACCTGATCGAAGCGCTGGGCGCCCACATCGACTTGAAACCCGAGCAGATCGCGCAATCGATCGCGCAGACCGGCATCGGCTTCATGTTCGCACCGAACCACCATGCGGCCATGCGCCACGTGGCGCCGGTGCGGCGCGAACTGGGCGTGCGCAGCATCTTCAATATTCTCGGGCCGCTGACCAATCCGGCCGGCGCGCCGAACATCCTGATGGGCGTGTTCCACCCCGACCTGGTCGGCATCCAGGTGCGCGTGCTGCAGCGCCTCGGCGCCCAGCATGCGATGGTGGTCTGGGGCCGCGACAACATGGACGAAGTCTCGCTCGGCGCCGGTACCCTGGTCGGCGAACTGGTGAACGGCGAGATCCGCGAATACGAAATCCACCCGGAAGACTTCGGCCTGCAGATGATCGCCAGCCGCAACCTGAAAGTGGCGAACACCGAGGAATCGAAGCTGCGCGTGATGGAAGCGCTGCGCGGCGAAGCGGGCGCGGCCACCGACATCGTGGCACTGAACGCCGGCACCGCGCTGTATGCGGCGGGCGTGGCATCGTCGATCGAGGATGGCCTGGCGCGCGCACGTTTGACCATCGCGTCCGGCGCGGCCATGGCCAAGCTCGAACAATTCGTGAACGTCACGCGCCAGCTGGGCGCGGGCGCATAAGGTAGCCATGTCCGACATCCTGAACAAGATCCTGGCCGTCAAAGCCGACGAAGTGGCGGCCGCCAAACGCCACCGCGATATCGCCAGCCTGCGCCGCGAGGTCGAAACCGACGCCGCCCTGCGCGCCGGCGTCCGCGGCTTCGAGGCGAGCCTGCGCAAACACATCGCCGCCGGCCGCGCCGGCGTGATCGCCGAAGTCAAAAAGGCGTCGCCGTCGAAAGGCGTGCTGCGCGCGGATTTCCGTCCGGCGGACATCGCGGAGAGCTATGCCGAAGGCGGCGCTGCCTGCCTGTCGGTACTGACCGACGTGAACTTTTTCCAGGGCAGCGTCGAGTACCTGAAGCAGGCGCGTGCAGCCGTCGACCTGCCCGTGATCCGCAAGGATTTTATTGTCGACATGTACCAGGTGTACGAAGCGCGAGCCATGGGCGCCGATGCGATCCTGTTGATCGTCTCCGCGCTCGACCATGGCCTGATGGCGGAGCTGGAAGCCTGTGCCCAGGAACTTGGCATGGATGTGCTGGTCGAAGTACATGACGGTGATGAGTTGACCGCGGCGCTTCGGTTGAAAACCCCGCTGGTCGGCATCAACAACCGCAACCTGCGCACCTTCGAGGTTTCGCTGGAGACGACCATCGGCCTGCTGCCGCGCATCGGCAGCGAGCGGCTGGTCGTGACCGAGTCGGGAATCATGGTGCCGGACGACGTACGGCGCATGCGCGAAGCGAACGTGCACGCGTTCCTGGTGGGCGAAGCCTTCATGCGTGCGGCCAGCCCTGGCGACGAACTTCGACGATTATTCAACTAACATGATCACTTCCATCCGCACCCGGGCCGCTCTCCTCCTTCTACTGGCAGCCCTGGGCGGATGCAGCACGGTCCAGCCCGTCGCTTCCACGGCCAAGCGCCTCGTCGCCGCCATTCTTCCTGCTCCCAAAACTGTCGCCCCGGTGGCGCCGCCATCGCGCACGCTCGATGCCTACAAGGCCGAAGTGGCGCAGCACGTCATGCGCGCCAACAGCGGCCAGACCTTCAGCGGACGCCTGCCGCCGATGCTGCCGGCAATCGTGGTCGTGAACATCACGGTGGGCGAGGATGGCGAATTGCAGGATGTCGCGGTGCAGCGCTCGCGCGATCCGGATGCGTCCGAGGTGGCGCTGGCGTCGATGCGGCGCACCGGGCGCTTGCCGCCGCCGGTCAATTTGCTGGCGACGCATACGCGGGCGCTGACGTTTTCGGAGACCTTCTTGTTCGATCACCAGTACCGGTTTCAGTTGCGGTCGCTGGCGGGGCCGCAGTGACGGGTTTTCAATCGGTGCGGCAAATGGCGATCGTCGGGTATGTCGGGATACGAAACGGCGGGCATGCCTGCCCTACGTTTATTCGTTCACCGTAGGGCGGGCATGCCCGCCTTCATACATTGAATCAACCGCACCGCCCTACCGCGCCATCACATTCAACACCGCCAGACTCATCGCCTGCGCCGCCGTCTTGATCGACGGTTCCGGGACCGGCGCATAAAACGGCGAATGGTTGAACGCGATCGGCTTGCCGCCTTCGCGCGCCGCTTCTTCGACCACCTGCGGGTCGTACACGCCGGTAAAGAAGAACATCGACGGTACGCCCTGGTTCACGAACTGCGAAAAATCCTCGCTCGCCGTCATCGCCGGCATGCGCTGGGCGTTGGCCTCGCCGAAGGCATCCTTGAACACCGCCTCGGTGTTGGTGACCAGCGCTTCGCTGTTGACGATCGCGGCGCCGCCACTGATCAGCTGCACGTCCGGCGCCGGGGCGCCCGCCATCGCCGCGGAGGCATTCGCCACACGGCGCACGCCGTCCAGTAACTTTGCCCGCACGGCCGGGCTGTAGGAGCGGATGGTGCCGCGCACCTGCACGCTGTCGGGGATGATGTTGCCGACCGTGCCGCCCTGGATCGCGCCGATCGTCACCACGCCGAATTCCTTCGGATCCTTTTCACGCGAGACCACCGTCTGCACGTCGACGACGAAGCGCGCGGCAATCGTGATCGGGTCGAGCGATTTGTCGGGCGCCGAGCCATGGCCGCCGCGTCCCTTGAACACGATCTCGATCGCATCGGAGTTCGACGACACCGCGCCCGTGTTGTAGCCGACCGTGCCGTGCGCCAGCGGCCAGGAATGCAGCGCAAAAGCATAATCCGGCTTCGGGAAGCGGGTGAACAGGCCGTCGTCCAGCATCGCTTTCGCGCCCGACACGGTTTCCTCGGCCGGCTGGGCGATGAAGACCAGGGTGCCCTGCCACTGGGTTTTCAACTCTACCAGCGTGCGCGCGGCGCCGAGCCAGCTCGCCATGTGGATGTCGTGGCCGCAGCTGTGGGTGACAAAACTCTCGCGCCCGTCGCTGGTGGCTTTCGCGCGGCTGGCGTAGGGCAAACCGGTCTTTTCCTCCATCGGCAAGCCATCGAGTTCGGTACGCACCAGCACCGTCGGCCCGGCGCCATTTTTATAGACGGCGACCACGCCGGTCTTGCCGACCTTTTCCGTGACCTGGAAACCGAGCTTGCGCATTTCGCCGGCCAGCTTGCCCGCGGTGCGCACTTCCTGGAAGGCGATCTCGGGATACGCGTGCAGGTCTTTATACACCGTATCGAGCCAGGGATACATGCCGTTGACGCGCGTCGCGACATCGTTTTTCACGGGTGCGGGAAGCTGGGCCAGGGCCGGCAAGGTGGCAAGACCCGCAAGGGCGAGGATGGCTGCGGCAAGCTGTTTCAATGAAGACCTCTTCTGAAAACGGATGGAAATCAGGCTGCGCTCGGACGCGGCAGCGCCGACGACTTCTTGCCGGCCACCGCCTGCGACAGCGTGACGCCCGGCACCCGGTCGCCCTGCAGCGTGACCTCGAAGGCCATCAATTCGTCGCGGCGGAAGGCGTGCAGCGTCACCTTGTCGCCCACGCGGTAGCGCGCCAGCAGCGCTTCGACGTTGGACGGGTTGCCGTTCACGCGCAAGCCGTCGATCGCGATCACGACGTCGAGCGCCGACAGGCCGCCCTGGTGCGCCGCACCGCCTTCGTGCACCTGCGTCAGCCTGGCGCCGAGCGGGTCGCGGCCGATGCCGGCGTCGAGCGACGGCTTGCCGCTCTTGCGCTCGTCGACCAGTTTTATGCCGAACGGTGCAAACAGTTTCGCCAGCGGCAGGTCGTCGGTGCCGCGCACGAATTTGTCGAACAGGTTGCGCAGTTTCAGGCCGCTGACTTCGTCGAACAGCGCTTCCACCTCCGCTTCGGTGACGCCGCGCCCGACGCTCGGGTAGAAATCGCGCCCGTAGCGCTGCCACAGCGCGCGCATGACGTCGTCCAGCGTCTTCGCGCCGCCGGTCTTCGCGCGGATCGTCAGGTCGAATGCCAGCGCGATCAGCGAACCCTTGCTGTAATAGCTGATGATCGCGTTCGGCGAATTCTCGTCCTGGCGGTAGTACTTGCTCCAGGCATCGAAGCTCGAATCGGCCACGCTCTGCTTCAGGCGCCCGCTGCCGCGCAGCACGCTGCCGACCGTTTTACCGAGCAGCTTGAAATAGGTCGGCTCGCCGATGATCCCGGCGCGCACCAGCATCAGGTCGTCGTAATAGCTGGTAAAGCCTTCGAAGAGCCACAGCAGCGGCGTGTAGTTCTCCACTTGCAGATCGTAGGGCGCGAACACGGCCGGCTTGATGCGCTTGACGTTCCAGGTGTGGAAGTACTCGTGGCTGCACAGTCCCAAGAATTTCAGGTAGCCCTCGCCCGGCTCGCCCGGCTGCGGCGTGGCGCTGCACGGCAGGTCGCCACGGGCGCAGATCAGGGCCGTCGAGGCGCGGTGTTCCAGGCCGCCGTAACCGTCGCCGACCGCCATCGTCATGAACACGTAGCGCTCGACCGGTGCACGGTTGGTCTCCGGCTCGAACAGCGTGATTTGCGCTTCGCAGATGGCTTTCAGGTCAGCCTGCAGGCGCGCCATGTCGAGATTCGGCACGCGCCCGGTGACGACGATGTCGTGCGGGATGCCGTGCGCCTTGAAACTGGCCAATGCGAAGTCGCCCATCTCCACCGGATGGTCGATCAACTCGTCGTAGTTGGCGGCCACATAGGTGCCGAAGCCGTAGCGCTTGGCGCCCAGTTCCTTCATCGCGGTGGCTACGCGCCAGGTCTTGGCCAGCGCATCGCCCGGTCGCTGGATGTCGACTTCATGGGCGCCCGCTTCCTGGCCGAGCACGCGCAGGAACACGCTGGTGCCGTTGAAGAAGCCGTGGGTCTGGTCGAGGTGGGCGGCGCGCACCGACAGGTCCCAGGCATAGACTTCGTAGTGCAGCGTCAGCGCCGTGTCGACGGGCGCCGCGCGCCACGAATGTTTGTCCAGCTTGGTGAGCGCGACGGTGGCGCCGTTCGACTCGGCGCGGATGCGCACAATATTGCGCGCGAACTCGCGGATCATGTAGCTGCCCGGGATCCAGGCCGGCAGCGCGAACACCTGCCCGTCCGGCGCTGGCGCCGGCACGGTGACGGTCACGTTGAACAGATGGCCGGCCAGGTCTTTCGGCACGATGGTGTAGTGGATCGCGGGCTGCTTTTTCTGGGCTGGTTTTTTCATGGTGGCGAAGTGAGTCGGGCGATTCTCGTAGTGTAACGGATTCGTACAGACTGACTCCAGCCACGGCGGGTAGCCGTTCCATGTGCAGCAGGCCGTAGGGTGGACGGCTCCACCCGGCACCATGATCAGACGCGGCTGCGACGCCGCCCACGCGTTCAACCCACGTACGCATCGTCGCGCGGTTTCGGGAGCCGCTTGAACGCGTGGGCGGCGCCAGCGTCAACGATGATCAGCCATCAGGGTGGAGCCGACCACCCTACTGGACGGTAAGCGTGCAGCTCGACGTAAGGTGGGCGGCTCCACCCGGCACCATGATCAGACGCGGCTTCGACGCCGCCCACGCGTTCAACGCACGTACGCATCGTCGCGCGGTTTCGGGAGCCGCTTGAACGCGTGGGCGGCGCCACAGTCAACGATGATCAGCCAACAGGGTGGAGCCGACCACGCTACGTTAAATCGTCAGGCGTATCGATATCGCGCAGGATGCCAGGATCATCCACCGCGACTTCCACCACCGGCGCCGACTTGAGCAAGGCACGCGCCCCATGCTCGCCCTGCAGCGCCAGCAGCGCCGGCAGGTGCACCGCCCCGAACGCCACCGGATTACCGCGCCGCGCGGCGAACACGGGTGCGGCAATGTCAGCGCCCTCCTCCAGCGCGGCGAGCAGTATGCGCAAGGTGGCAGGCGCCACATACGGCATGTCGCCCAGCGCCACCAGCCAGGCATCGGCCTGCGGCAGCGAATGCGTAATCGCCCGCACCAGCGAGGCGGCCATGCCGCTGTCGGCTTGCCCGCACAGCGTGACTTCACAGCCGAGTGCGGACAATGCAGCGGCCACGCCGCCATCCTGCGGCGGCACCACGGCGATTACACGGGGAAGAACGGAGAGGAGATTGCGCGCGCTGGCCACCACCACCGGTTCGCCGGATGCGAGCGGTTGCAGCAGCTTGTTGCGCGCGCCGAGCGGATCGAAGCGGCGCCCGCGGCCCGCCGCCAGCAGGATGCCGACCGCGTTCATGCGCGGGCGTTCAGCAGGACCATGTTCAGCTGGACGACGCAGGGTGGCTTACTTGATCGAGCCCAGCTTCGCTTCCAGTCCGGCCAGGTCGACCGCGCCCGGGATGCGGGTGCCGTCGGTGAAGAAGATCGCCGGCGTGCCCTGGATCTTGAGTTTCTGGCCCAGTTCGACGATCTTCTGGTTCGGGGTCTCGCAGTTGGGCGTCGTCGGCGGCACTTTACCGTTGATCATCCAGTCGTCCCAGGCCTTGACCCGGTCCGGCGCGCACCAGATGTTCTTCGACTTCGTGAACGAATCCTCGGACAGGATGTTGTACATGAAGGTGTAGATGGTGACGTTGTCGATTTCCTTGAGCGTGGTCTGGCGCAGGCGCTTGCAGTAACCGCAGTTCGGGTCTTCGAAGACGGCGATCACGCGCTTGCCGTCGCCCTTCACCTGCTTCAGCGCGGAGGCCAGCGGCAGGTCGGAGAACTTGATCTTGTTGAGGTCGTCGACGCGCGCCTTGGTGATGTTGCGCGAGGTTTTCGCCTCGTAGACCTGGCCGATGAACAGGTAGTCGCCCTTCTTGTCCGCATACAGGATGTCGCCGCCGATGCGCAGTTCGTACAGGCCGCCGTACGGGGTTTCAGTGATCGAATCGATCTTGGCGCCGCCCAGGCGCGGCTCGATGTTCTTGCGGATATTCGCTTCGACCGTATTCTCGGCCCCTACGCACGACGCCATCAGGCCGGTCGCCGCCAGCACGGCGATCTTGGTTTTCAACATTACTTATGATTCCCTAAAAAATTACTGACCAATGGCGTGCGCCATCAGGCGGCGCTTAATGAAAGGCAACTTATCGAGCAAGTTTAATCCCAAATTGCGGGCAACGCGCAAAGGCTCGAGGTTGGCACCGAACAAGCGCTCGAGTCCGTCGGTGGCCAGTTGCATTAACAACACATCTTCCTTGCGTGCCCGTGCATAGCGCGCCAAAACCCGCTCGTCGCCGATGGCGCGGTGCTCTTCGCGTTCCGCCACCACGCGCAGCAGATCGTTGATGTCGCCGAAGCCCAGGTTCATGCCGTGACCGGCCAGTGGGTGCACGGCGTGGGCGGCGTCGCCGATCAAGGCCACGTGCGGCGCCGTCAGCGCATGCGGGCGCACCAGCGCCAGCGGCACCGCTTTCACCGCCTCCGGCTGCAGCGGACGCAGGGTGCCGAGCGCCGCGTCGGCGTATTCGCACAGGCGCACCGCGAGTTCGCCCATCGATTCTTCCATCAGGGTCGCGGCCAGGGTTTCCGGCGCCGACCAGACCAGCGACACCCGGTTGCCCGGCAACGGCAGCAGCGCGATGACGCCGTCGCTGCAGGTGAACCACTGGTGGGCGACGCCGTGGTGCGGCTTTTCGCAGGAAAAATTGGTGACGATGGCTTTCTGGTGATACGAACGGTAATCGATCCCGATGTCGCACTGCCCGCGCACCCAGGAATCGCGGCCGTCGGCGCCGACGACCAGCTTCGCATCGATGCGGCGGCCATCGTCCAGTTCGACCGCCGCGCCTTCCGGCCCGCAGGCCAGGCGCTTGCCGCAACCCTTGACGATCTCGACCTTGTGGGCGAACTTCAGCGCCGCGTCGAGTGCCCCATTCAAATTGCTGTCCTCGACGATCCAGGCCAGCGCCCCGGTGTGCGCCCCGAAGGCATCGAAGCCGAGGCTGCCGCCGTTCTTGCCGTCGCCATTGACCGCCATCGCATCGACCGGCGCCACCCTGTCCGCGTCGAGCGCATCCCACACCTTCAGCGACGCCAGCAGGTTGCGCGCCGTGTGGTTCAGTGCGTACACGCGCACGTCCCACTGGCGTTCGCCGCCGCTGACGGCGACCGGACTGTCGGTCTGGTTGGCGGGAACCAGCAGCGTGACGCTGTGCCCGGCCTGGGCGAAGCCGAGCGCCGCCGTCTTGGCGATGGCGCCATTGCCGACGATGCAGACGTCGCTGCGGTGCTGTGCGGAGGAGGAAATTGGGGTCGTCATGCCAGGCATTATAGCGGCATGTTCAAAGCGCACTTCAGGCGCCGCGAACGCAGCCTGCGAAGAAAGTTGCAGCCGGGACTTGCGGAGCCGCCGCCGGCTGGCTATAATCGTGCCTCTCTTGGCCTGGTAGCTCAGTTGGTAGAGCAGAGGATTGAAAATCCTTGTGTCGGTGGTTCGATTCCGCCCCGGGCCACCAAGAATTCAGCAGTACAGCAAAGCGCCACCTTCGGGTGGCGTTTTTGTTGTTGGCCTGCTCTTTTATTCGAAGTAATACCCTCACCCTGCCGGCCGCGCAGCGGTCGCTCTCACCACCACCTCATGGCTGACGGTGGTACTGCGTCCCTCGCGGTCCACCACCGTCGCCGTGACCGTGTACGTGCCCGGCGCATGAAAACTGTGGCTGGCGCTCGCGCTGCCAATGCCGCTGCGTTCATTGATCGTGCGCGCCGGCCCGCCGCTGCCGTCGCCCCACGACCAGTCGACACTGCGCGTGCCGGTCCGGTCGTCATCGATGAAGCCCACGCTGGCTTGCAGCGGCACCCCGACCCTGGCGCTGCGTGGCGCCACGATCGGACCAAGGACATGCCCGCTGCCGCGTCCATGATCCGGCCTGAGCAGGACCAATCCCGCATTCGAGCTGGCCACGATCGCGCCGCCGTCGCCGATCGCCAGCGCGTGGTCCAGCACCAGGCCGGGCGGCGCATGGCGCAGGAAGCGGTTCAGGTCGAGCATGCCGCTGTCCGCACGCCACACAAAGGCGCGCATGGCGCCGGCCCTGTCCTCGGCATAGCCGACGATCTGGCCGGCAGCATTGACGGCCCGCGCGACCGACGACCTGCCGCCCAGCGTGCCGAGTTCGCGCATGCCGGTACGGCGCGTCCATGACATGGCGCGATGGCGGCCATCCGGAAAACCGATGCCACCGGCGATATGCAGCCCGGGCGTCATCGCGCTCACCCAGGCCGTGCTGCCGCGGCCGATCCCGAGGTCCACCATCCCGCCGGCGCTCGTCCACAAGAACGGACGATCGCCGCCGTCCTCCAGCGACGCCAGGCGATTGCCGGCCACCTCGCCCTGCGCGCCGACCGCCACCGGCGTCGACTCGACGCTGCCCAGCGTGTCGATGTCGACCATGCCGCGTGCGCGCGTCCAGGCGAACACGCGTGTCGTTTCGTCGTCGATCGTGCCGACGCCAGCGATCAGGCCGGCATCGTTGAGTATCCTGCCGGCAGAAGGCACGGGTGCGCCGGACCCCGGGCCCAGGTCTTCCAGCCCGCTGGCGAGGCTCCAGCGAAACGCGCGATCTGCACCGTCCGCCGAACGGCTGAACGCGCCGGTGACGACGCCGCGGTTGTTGATCGCCATGCCATATGAGCGGCCCTGGCCCGGTTGGGCGACAAGGTCGAGCATGCCGCCACCCACGCTCCAGACAAAGGCGCTCTCGACGCCCTTGCCGTTCAGCGCGGTGCCGGCAATCTGTCCCGCGTCGTTCAGCCCGGCCACGCGGACAGTAGCGCCGCCCGGCCCGGCGATATTCCTGACGCTCTTGCCGTCATAGAAAAAACCGGACGTACGCCCGCCCATCACCAGCGAATACGCCACCTGCCCGCTGGCGTTGATGGCCGGGTAAGCGGCGATCGTGCCCGGACCGAGGTTGATCACGCGGTAGCTTGTGTGCCGGCTGTCGTATCCACCAGTCGCCTGCCCGGACGCCGGCAGCGCGGCCGCCCCACTCACCGCTCCCAACCACAGCATCACAACCGGCAAGAACCTGTGCGACAGCCGCCGTATGCTGTCAGCCGACACATTGTTTTCTAATGCAAATCGCATGGAGTCTCCATTGAAGGACAAGAACCCGCATCTGTCACCATTGACGGTGTCAGGGTCGTTGTCGAAAAAAGGGCTCAATCATGCGTGGCGAATGGCGCGCACAGTAGCGCTCAGCCCGGAATTGCGCCGACGCTTGTGCTGGACCAATGAATCCTGCATTGCCGGGATCGCCGATTTGCGCGCCTGCGACGCTTTTTTGAATACTGGCAATAAGCGCCTTGCCAAAGGCCTGCCATGGAGCGTGACTTGACTTTCCCATTGCGCGCACTAGGCTCAAAGGATCGACACGCCGTGGCATGCGCGTCCGCGATTGCCGGCGGGCCGACGCACGAGGAGGCTGCCATGAATGCACAGGACAACAAGCGGATCGTGATCGAAGGCTACCAACTATTCCAGGCCGGAGATATTCCCCATCTGCTGGAGCGCTATCACGACGACGCACTCTGGATCGAACCCGACGCAGAATACGTTCCTTTCGCCGGCCGCCACAACGGCAAGGCCGAGATCGCCCGGTTTTTCCAGACACTCGACGCCGAGGCGCAGGCGTTGCGCTTCGAGCCGAAGGAATTCATTGCCGAAGGCGACAAGGTGGTCGTTACCGGCGAAGCGACCTGGCTGTGCAAGCAGACCGGGCGCAGCTACGACAGCCCGTGGGTGCATGTGTTCACGCTGCGCGACGGCAAGGTGGCCAAGTTCGAGAGCTTCCAGGATACCGCCGCGGGCGAGCGGGCATTCCGGCCAGACCAGCCGGGGCAGGCGGTAGCCGGGACGCCGATGCACCATTGAGGGAACGACGCCCCTACTCCCACATTTACTTGGTTACGACCTTCAACTGCTTGACGTCGAAACTCGATTCGCCGAACGTCTCCTTGTCGAACTCGCCGGTCAGCTCGACCAGGGTGTTGTGGTCGATGGTGACGCCGGCCGGGAAGTGCTTGGCGTCGATCTCGACCGTGATCTTGCCGCTGGCGTCGGCGAATTCGTAGTCTTCGCCGCCCTTGTGGCTGAGCAGCTTGCCTTGCAGGCGCGCGTACTGGTCGTCCTTGCCGCTGTCGAGCAGGGCCTTGGCGGTCATCAGCGGCACGCTGGTTGGGCCGGCGTATCCAGCCGAGTTCGCTGCCGACGGTGCCGCCTTGTTCGATGGGCCCGTGTAGCCGGTGGGCTGGGCGATGGCGAAGGCCGAGGCGGCGACGAGGGTGGCGATGGAGGAAATCTGGAAGAAGCGTTTCATGGTCGATCCTTTGTCTTGATGAGTGGATGGCCGCATGGATGTCAGCCGGCACAGACACATTAGACCGGCCGGACATTAATGCGATCTTAAGAAGCACCCGCCAGCGGCCAGTCGAGCGTCACCCCCAGCCCGCGCCCGTCCAGGCCGGGGCCGAAGCCGAGGGCGATGCCGTGCAGGTCGGCGATGCGCTGGACGATCGACAAACCGAGTCCACTGCCGCCCTCTTCCTGCCCCAGCACCCGGAAGAAACGTTCGGTCAGGCGCCGGCGGCTGGCGGCGTCGACGCCGGGGCCGTCGTCGCGCACGGCGATCCGGTCGCGGCCGGCATGACGCTCGGCGACGATCTCGACCCGGCTGCCGGCGGGGCAATAGCGCAGCGCGTTGCCGAGCAGGTTGCGCAGCACGATGCCGAGCATGTGCGGGTCGGCCACGACCGCGTCGAGCGCGCAGCGCAGCGACAGCGCGATGCCGCGTTGCGCCGCCTCGGCGGCGTACTCACCCTGCAACTGTTCGAATAGCGGCGGCAGCGCCACCGCCTGCCGGCCCAGTTGCGTGCGCGCCAGCGGATCGAGGCGCGCCAGCGTCAGGAGGCTGTCGACCAGCGCCGTCAGGCGCGCGATGTCCTGGCGCAGCTTCTGGAAGGAAGTGGCCAGGGCCGGATGCTGGCGCTGCAGCAGCTGCACGTGCATGTGCAGCCCGGCCAGTGGCGTGCGCAGTTCGTGGGCGGCGTCGGCGGTAAAGCGGCGCTCGGCCTGCAAGGCGGTGTCGAGGCGCACGAAGACATCGTTGAGGGCGCCGACGATGGGCAGCAGTTCGCGCGGCTGGCCGGCGGTCGCCACCTGCGCCAGGTCATCCGGGGTCTTGGCGCCGATGGCGGCGGCGGTGCGGCGCAGCGGTGTCAGCACCCGCCCGATCAGCCACCAGCAGACCAGCGCCAGCAGCGCGAGAAAACCGAGCGCCGGCAGCCACAATATGTCGGCCAGCTCTTCCAGGATATCGAAGCGCTTGTCGGCTTGCTGGCCGACCTGCACCTCGAAGCGGCGCGCCTCGTCGCGCACGACGAAGACGCGCCAGCGGTCGCCGTCGACGTCGAGATCGGTGAAGCCGCTGTCGTCGTCAAAGCTGCCGACGAACGGAGACGATGGCGCGCCCGCGCTGCGCTGGAGCACGCGGCCGGCGGCGACCACTTGGTATTGCATGTCGACCTTGCGCACGTGCTCTCCGCGCTCGGTCGGCAAGGGCGCCAGCAGGCCGCGCGCGTCGAGGTCGGTGGTGGCCGCCATCAGCATGTACGCCGACTCTTCGAGCGCATCGTCGAACACCTCGCCGGTTTCCTGCCAGGCGATTACGGTCAACGTGCCCAGGCTGCCCAGCCACAGCACGGTACTGGCGGCGAGGATGGCGGCGAGCAGGCGCCGCCGCAGCGACCAGGGACGCGCCGCGTCAGCCTGCGTCATCTTGTTTCAAGCGATAGCCGAGCCCGCGCACGGTGACGATGCTGTCGCTGCCGAATTTCTTGCGCAGATTGTGGATATAGACTTCGATGGCATTGCTTTCGACCTCGTCGCCCCAGCCATATAAACTTTCCTCGATCTGGGCGCGGGTGACGATGCCGTTCTTGCGCAGCAAGAGCGCGTACAGCACGTGGTATTCGCGGCTGGTGAGTGCCACCGGTTCGCCGTGCAGGCTGGCCTGGCGCGTCTCGAGGTCGAGCGCGATGCCGGCGTGCGTCAGCGCATTGCTGGCCTGGCTGGCGCCGCGGCGCACGGCGGCACGGATGCGCGCTGACATCTCTTCGAGTTCGAATGGTTTGACCAGGTAATCGTCGGCACCCAGGTCGAGCCCTTCGACGCGGTCGGCCAGCGCATTGAAGGCAGTGATCAGGATCACCGGCACCGTGTTGCCGGCCGTGCGCAGGGCGGCCAGTAATGCGTCGCCGGACAGGCCGGGCAAGCCGCGGTCGAGCAGCACGCAATCGTAATGGTGAGTCGCCAGGGCAGTTTGCGCCGAATCGCCGCGGCGCACCCAGTCGACCGCGTGGCCGTCCAGGCGCAGCCAGGCGTGGATGGTGTCGCCGAGGGAGGTGTCGTCTTCGACCAGCAGGATGCGCATGAGGATGTTGTATGTGGCGGTCAGAAGCCGCCAGCATGGGCCGGCAAGATGAAGCGCATCTTAAGATTTATGCCTTCTTCAGCGCGCTGCCCTTGTGCGCCGCTTCTGCCCCGGTCTTGTCGCTGACGACCAGGTATTCCGGATTGTCTTTCGATGCGGCGACGTGGTGGCCCTTGATCTCGGTGGGCGCGGTGAGTTTCTTCTTGACCGTGCCGTGCACGGTGCCTTGCGGCGAATGCCATTGCACCTTGTCGCCGGCCTTGAATGTGTCCGTCATGATGGCTCCGAAAAGTTAGCGGAGCCTCATTTGACCACGGATACCCGACAGCGCGGCGCGCTGCCGGCGCTTACCACATCAGGTCGTCCGGAATCTTGAAGGCTGCATACGGATCGTCTTCCTCGACCGCAGTCTCGGCTTTCTTTACGCGCACCACCAGCGAGGCATCGCGTTCGGCGATCTTGTCGGCGATGACGCGCGGTACCAGTTCGGTCGTATCGCCCAGGCGCACGATAACGAGGCGACCGGCCATCAGGTGTTCCTGCACCGCATTCGAGACGTGGATGCGTTCGATCTTGGTGCCATGGGTGAAGTTGTAGGCGACGTCGCCGTTGCCCTTGCTCTGGCGGTTCTTCTGCACCAGTTGCACGATCTGGGCCATGATCGCCTTTTGCTGGGCGGCGGCGTCGCGCTGGGCGTTCAGTTCGCGCGCGCGCTCGGCGTTCTTGCGCTGCAGTTCGGCGGCGGCGAGCTTGGCCTCGTCCACCGATTCGGTGCCGGTGCGGCGTTCGATCTTCTTTTGCTTGCTCTTGTCCTGCTGAACCTGTTTTGCCTTGTTTTTATTGACCAGGCCGGCTTTGAGGAATTGGTCCTGCAACGATGCCATTGTTGGCGCTCCATATATATAAAAGCACCGGGCGTCCGGTGCGGATAGCCGTTAGCATAGCAAACAAGCCCGCGCCGGCAAAAAACTTCGGCGGCCCGGCGCAGCCCTAGCAGAGCTTAAAACCGAATTGTTCCAGCATCGCCTGTATTGGCGAGGTACCCCAGTACTGCCGTGCAGCCAGCTCCTGGAATGCTTCGCCATGCAGCAGCGTGGCAAGACGGCTGCGCTGTGCCGCGTCCGGTGCGCTGTAGACGCGGCCGCTGCGCCCTAACCAGGCCCAGAGTTCGGATTGCAAGCGCTGGCGGCGCGCCGGATCGGCCTGCGGATCGGCCTGCAAATCGGCGGCAAGCGACAGGATCGTTTCCAGCCAGTTCCAGGGGTCGAGCGCGGCAAATGCCAGCAAGCGCTTGTCGTCCCCATGCCGCAACAATACCGTGCGCGCATGCGCAAAGGGCACATACGCGCCATGCTTGCGCACGAGTTCCAGGGCGAACTTGCGCAGGCGCGGCGACGGATCGTCGAGCATACGCGCCGCGATCGCGTCCTTCGCATCCGGCGCCAGCTGGAACCACGCCGTTGCCGCCGCTGCCCGTATCGACACATGGCCATCGTCGAGCCAGACCAGCGCCTCGTCCAGGCAACCGTGACTGCGCAGCAGCCCCAGCCCGGCCAGGCACAGTGCGACGAGCGCCGCCGGTGCGCCTGGCGTGCGCAGTTTTTCCAGATACATGCGGCCGACGTCGGTGCCTTGCGTGCCGAGCCAAGCCACGGCAACCGCGCGCACCCGCGCGTGAGATGCAAACAGCGCCTGCTGAACATGGTCGGTGCGGCCGCGCGCGATCAGCGCCTGCAAGGCACGGGCGCGCAGCGCCGGCACCCGCATGCCCAGCGCGCGCACCAGCAGCGCTTCGTCGAGCACGACGCCGGCGGCGTCGACGTGATCGAAGGCCTGGGTGGCGAGGACGATGTCGGGCCGGGCCTCGAGCACCGCTTCGAACAGCGCGGCGGGAGTGGACGTGCCGCTGCCGGCCAACAAGCGAAAGGCCGCGCGTGCGACCTTGGCCTCGCCTTGGCGAACCGCCTGCAACAGATCGGCCGGGTCGACACGCGCGAGCACGATCCCCTCGAAACTGGCGATCCAGTGCGCGTGCTGCGCCCGCGACGCCAGCGCCAGTTGGTAGACCTCCGGCAGCGTTGCGAGGAGTTCGGATGGGGATGCAAGCGGGATTATCGCCGCGAGCGCACGCTGCGCCGCGGCGCGCACCTGCGGCACCCAGTCGTTCAGGCGCCCGACCAGGAGCGGCAGCACGCCGGGCAGCGCATGGCGCGCGCAAGCATCGAGCGCGGCTTCGCGAATATAACCGTCACGGTCGACGACGAGGAGCCCCAGCTGGTCGAGCGTTGTCGCGCGCGCGATTGCGCCGATGGCGTAATTGCGCCAGGGCTGCATCGGGTCATCGGGCAGCATGTCCCTGCCATGCTGCGCGGCTGTCGGCATCGGGCGACACCTCGGATGGCACGGCTGAGCGGCCCTTGGCCTGCATGTCTTTCTTGAGCGCGAGCGAGGCGATCAGCCGTCGAATGATGTCCATGAGTTCATCATAGCGCGAGTGCGTGGCTTACGGAACGGCCATGGGGCACGGGCCTGGCAAACGTTGCATTCTCAGTCGCGCGGCGGCGGCAGCGGCAAGCCGTCCGCTACCGCCAGGTCGGTCAGGGCGCCTTCGAGCACCATGCGCGCCTGGCCGGCCGCCAGTTCGAGCCGGGTATGCAGCAGTTCGTCTTCCGGATTGCGGTTGGCGCACTGGGCGCTGTAGCGCTCGAAGCTGCCGAGCATGAGCAGCAGTTCGGTCAGGTGGCGCGGGCAATCGCAGCTGACGCGGTCGCCCGCGGCCGAGATGGTGGCGAGCGCTTCGTCGTCGAAGCGGGGCGGCGTCACCGCGGGCGCCTCCGTGCCCTGCACCTGCAGGCGCTGTCCGGCCAGCGCCGAGCGGCACAGCAGCGCCAGTTCCCCGAGGTCGGCCGGCACGCGCGCGACCAGGCAACCCTGGGCGCGCAGCGCGCGGATGGTGGCGCTGGCGCAGAAGCGGTACAGCACCACAGTGGCTGCGACACCCACCGCGCCCACCGTCTCGCGCGCCGCCGCCAGCAGCGGCAAGGCGCTGTCGTCGAGTTCGGACAGTTCGACCACCAGCACCTGCGCGTCATGGGGCGTGGCCAGCTCGGCCACCTGATCGAGCCGCAGGCAGCTGGCGCGCACTTCCAGACCGAGTCCCTGGCGTTCGGCCGCCACGCGCCGCGCCAGGCTCGGCCCGACCAGCACGATGCGCACCGGCGCCGCGGAGGCGCGCGGATCGCCGGCGCCGGCCGCGAGCATCGCCTGCAACTGTTCGCGCGCCAGGCCGGCCAGCACGCCGATGGCATGGCCCTGGTCGACCAGCTGTTTCAATAGGCTCAGCCGTGCCACCTGTTCGGCCGAGTACAGGCGCTGGCCGTGTTCGGAGCGCTCGGCGTCCGACAGGCGGTAGCGGCGCTCCCAGATGCGCAGGGTTTCCACCGGCAGGCCAGCGAGCCGGGCGGCGGCGCCGCTGCGGTACATGATGCGGTCCTGTTCTTTTTTTTGCGGAGAAGTCATGGCTGATGTCCCGAGGTTGTCCCATTGATTTCCGATTATACGCGCCACGCATTGGACAATCCCGATAACGCGTCTTACATTGCTGGAGGTTGCGCATGGCGTGGGCAAACGCGACAGCGGCACCAGGAACGCCACCACCCGCGCTGCCGGGTGGTGGCGTTTCGCTTTCTAATGCTGCTAATTCCATACGCCAACTGAATCCGGGCATCTATGCCTTGGGCATATACTTTTCTTCACTTCTTGTTCACTGATTACGCGAGGTTCGCATGCCGCATCTGGGTCTGGTCTGCATTACCGTTTCAAAAGACATCCGCTACCGCACCGTTACGCGCACGCGCCTGCATGCGCAATCGCCTGATGCCCAGAACAAGATTCTGGAAGACATTTATCGGGACAACCTGCAGACGCTCGATGCCGCCATGCGCTATTGCGCGCAGCACGGCATCTCGCTGTACCGCCTGCCCTCCTCGATCTTTCCGTTTGCCGATACGCCCGAAGGGCTGTCGATCCTGCAGACGCTGGCCACCAGCCTGGCGCGCACCGGCAAACGGGCGCTCGAAGCCGGCATCCGCCTGGTGATGCACCCGGACCAGTTCGTCGTGCTCAGTTCCGATTCGCCCGACGTGGTCGCCAACAGCATCAAAATCCTGCAAATGCACGCCGACATCATGGATTTGCTGGCCCAGCCGCGCTCGCCCTGGGCCTTGCTCGAGATCCACGGCGGCAAGGCCAACCGGGCCGATGCACTAGTGAAGTGCATCGCCACCCTGCCCGATGCGATCCGCTGCCGGCTCGGCCTGGAGAACGACGAATATGCGTACAGCGCCGCCGAAATTCACGAAATCTGCCTGAGGAGTGGCGTGCCGATGGTGTTCGATGCCCACCACCACATCGTGCACGAAGACCTGCCCAGCTACGACCATCCGAGCGTGGAAGAAATGCTGCTGAAAGCACGCGCCACCTGGGCCGATCCGGCGCACCAGCTGGTCCATATCTCGAACGGACGCAGCGGTTTCAATGACCGCCAGCATGCCGACCTGATCGATACCATGCCCGGCTGTTACGCCACAGCCCCCTGGATCGAAATCGAAGCGAAGTCGAAGGAAGAGGCAATCGATGGGTTGCAGCCCTGGCTGAAATCATTGCCTGAACGAATAGAAAGTAACGCAAAGTTGTGATATTTGCACCAAATTAGTGCAACATGTAACTGGATGTCGCCGCTTTGTCGGATATTCTTACAATTTCTCACAAAAATTTTCGTCTGATAAATATTCTTCTTGGAAATCAACGACATAGTTTCTTGGCACAGTAAATGCATACTGTGCTGCGTCGGTTAGCAGTATTGCCGCGAAACACTGAGGCAGCGCAAAACGCATAACTCGAAATTCAGCGCTGTCCCAACGTCTAAAACTATGGAGGTGGATCAGATGATGAAGAAAGCACTTGTTGCATTAGCATTTTCCGGCATGGCACTGTCGGCCCAGGCTGCATCCCTGCTGTCCGAAGGGTTCGACAACGTCGCCAACCTGTCCTCCCAGGGTTGGGTTCTGAGCAATACCAGCAATCCGGTCGGCAGCACCGGCTGGTTCCAGGGCGTCGAAAGCATCTTCCCTGCCCATAGCGGCGAAGCCGGCAGCTATGCTGCCGCCAACTACAACAACGCCGCGCCTGGCGGCATCATCAACAACTGGCTGATCACGCCGGAGTTTTCGACCGGTGCGACCGGCGCGACCGTCTCGTTCTGGCTGCGCGCCGGCGCCGACGCCGGTTTCAGCGACCAGCTCTCGTTCGGATTCAGCAACGGCAGCAGCGACCTGAGTGCGTTCTCGATGTCGACTCCAGTGACCATCGGCACCGACGGCTGGATGCGCTATGCCTTCGACGTCGCTGCCGGCGGCAACGCCCGCTTCGCCCTGCAATACACCGGCAGCGCCGATCTCGCCAACTATGTCGGCATCGACACCCTGAGCATCGATGCCATCCCGACTGCCGCCGATGTTCCCGAGCCAACCACCATGGCCATCCTGTTCGCCGGCGTGATGGGCCTGGCGATGTCGCGCCGCCGCAAGCGCGGCTGATCGATACGGTTCTACCAAGCCGAAGCGCAACGCGCTTCGCATACCTCAATACCAGGAGATAGTCATGTCCCAGAAATATCAGTCCGGCCAGCGCCTGCTGTGCGCCGCCGGCATCACCCTGGCCCTGCTGGGCCTCGTCAGCCAGTCCGCCGTCGCCCAGGAAGCGCCGCTCCAGTCGAACGAATCGCTGACCGTCGTGCGCGACGCCGACACCGGCAAGCTGCGCAACGCCACCGCCGCCGAAGCGACGGCACTGCGCGCGCAGGCAGCGAACCAGCTGCGTTCGGCGCGCATCGCACCGCAAACGCCACTGCAGAAATTCCACGTCAGCGGCGCTCGCGGCGCCCGCCTGACCGACGAGTTCGTGACCTCGTCCGTTGCCGTCCGCAAAGCCGACGGCAGCATCGAAATGCAATGCTTCGACTCGCACGACGCGGCCAAGTCCGCTGCCACCGTCGGTCACGTCCACACCAACAAGGTTGAAACGGAGTAAACATGCGCACCAATCAATTTTCGCGTAACGCCGTGCGCTCGCTGATCGCCGCCGCCTGCGCCCTGTCCTGCCTGGCCGCAGAAGCCGCCACCATCCGCATCCAGAGCCGCGACGCGGCCGGCGTCGGTTTCAACGATCCGACCCCTGTCGCCCCGGTCGGCGGCAATATGGGCACGACGCTCGGCCAGCAGCGCTTCAACGTCTATCGCGCCGTCGCCGACATCTGGGAACAGAACCTGACGAGCAACGTCGAGATCGTCGTCTCGGCCGCGTGGGAAAACCTGACCTGCACGGCAACCTCGGCTACCCTGGGCAGCGCCTCGGCCTGGAACATCTGGCACGACTTCCCGGGCGGCAAACCAGGCACCTGGTATCCGCAAGCGCTGGCCAACAAGCTCGCCGGCACCAACCTGAGCGCGGGCCAGCCCGACACCACCGGCTACGATAACGTCGACATCAAGACCCAGTTCAATGCCCGCCTCGGCCAGCCAGGCTGCCTCGAAGGCAGCCCGTTCTACCTGGGCCTGGACGGCAATGCCGGCACCCAGGTGAACTTCGCCGCCACCCTGCTGCACGAACTGGGCCACGGCCTGGGCTTCTCGGTGGTCAGCGTGAACACCTCGAACGGCTACCGCATCAACGCCGCCGGCACCGCCTACGTCGCCAACGGCGGCCTGCCGAGCGTGTGGGAAGAGTTCATGTACGACAACACGGCCCAGAAGAGCTGGCTGAACATGACCTCGAACGAGCGCCGCCTGTCGGCCATCAACCCGCTGCAACTGGCCTGGACCGGCCCGAACGCCGTCACCGGCGCTGCCATCACCCTGGCCCCGCTGCCGATCGTGAAAGCAAGCAGCCCGGCAGGCACCCTGCCAGACGCGCTGTACAGCGCTTCGCCGTTCGGCCCGACCCCGGTCCCCGGCAAGCTCGGCGCGCTGGCCACCGTGGCGACCCAGGCTGGTGAACTCGGCAATGCCTGCTCGCCGTTTAACGCGGCCAACGCAGCGGCCGTGCGCGGCAAGGTGGCGATCATCGACCGCGGCGGTTGCAACTTCACCGTCAAGGTGATCAATGCGCAGGACGCCGGTGCAGTCGGCGCCATCCTGGTCAACAACGTGGCCGGCACCTTCACCCCGGGCGGCGCCGATCCAGCCGTGCGCATCCCATCGGTCGGCGTGACCATGCAGGATGGCGCAGCCCTGAAGGCGGCCGTCGCCAATGCCGTGAAATACGGTACGCGCAGCGCCCCTGGCACCGTGATCGCCTCGCTGGCCGTCGACCCGACCCGCAAGGCCGGCGCCGACCTGGCTGGCCGTCCGCTGCTGTACACGCCGAACCCGCTGATCGGCGGCTCGTCGGTCTCGCACTGGGACGTCTCGGCCTTCCCGAACCAGCTGATGGAACCGAACATCAGCGCCGACCTGACCCTGCAAGTGACGCCGCCGAAAGACCTGACGCTGCCACTGCTGAAGGATCTGGGCTGGTAATTCGAGCAGCGTAACAGCTGAGCAGTAGCGCAAACCGGGCGGACGACGCGAGTCTCCGCCCGGTTTTCTTTTAATGTGCCGCCTTGGCGCACCCGCTCAGGCGCTGCGCTTGACGATTACCGCCTCCAGGTATTCCGACGGCACCACCATCGATGCGCTGCCATCCGTATTGGTGCGTTCGAGCAGCGCCAGGATCTCCCGCTCCAGGTCCGCCTGGCCATCGCTGTCGAGCGCGCCGAAGGCCTTGTTTACGGGACCGTAATAGTCGCGGAACACCTGCAGCCAGTGTGCGGCCGACGCGTAGCGGAAGGTGAAACTGCGGCGTGCCGTGCGGATGTCGGCGGACGCTTCCCCGAACAGTTCGCCCAGGTACGCCTCGCTGCCCCACAGCAGCGGCGACATCACGCCCGCCGGCGGCGGCACCGCCTTGCCCACCAGTTTGAACAGTTGGCCGACGAAACTGTCGGGCGTCCAGCTGGCCAGGCCAATGCGGCCGCCCGCGCGCACCACGCGCAGCAATTCGCCCGCGCTGCGCCGGTGGTCGGGTGCGAACATCACGCCGAAGGTCGACAGCGCGACGTCGAAGCTGCCGTCCCCGAACGGCAGGTTCTCGGCATCGGCCACCTGGAATGCGATGTCGAGCTCCTCGGCGGCGGCGCGCGCCCGGCCCTTCTCGAGCAGGGCCGGCACGTAATCGGTCGAGGTGACGCGCGCCATCCGGTGCGCCGCCGCCAGCGAGGCGTTGCCGTTGCCGGCGGCAACGTCGATGACGGACTCGCCGGCGCGGATGTCGGCGGCCTCGGCCAGCGTCTCGCCGACGATCTGCAAGGTCACGCCGATGATGGCGAAGTCGCCGCTGGCCCAGGCCGCCTGCTGGCGCGCCTTGATGGCGGCATAGTCCGGCTGCGCTGCACCGCGTCCGGAGGCTACGCCCGGGGTCGATTGCGTTGTCTTGTCCATGGTGTCATCCTTCCATCTCAAAACCGCGTTGCGAAGATTTTGAGTATGGTGTGCGCGGCAAACGCCCGCTTGACCGGGCGTCGGCGCGCTTTGCCCGTGCATCCTGACACGCCATGCAAACCGACACCCTCTCCGACGTGCTGCGTTCGGTGCGCCTGCGCGGCGCCGTCTTCTACCAGATCAGCTTTCCCAGCATCTGGTCGGTCGAGGCGCCGCCGATGCGCGAACTCGGCTGCCTGCTGTTCCCCGACGCCGAGCATGTCATGGAATACCACGTGCTGACCAAGGGCGACGGCTGGGCCTGCGTGGCGGGCCTGAAGCCGGTGCGCATGCGTGCCGGCGATGTCGTCATCCTGCCGCACGGCGACGGCCACGTGCTTTCGAACGACCCGGCACGCCAGCCGGCGCGCATCGACCCGGCCTGGGTGGCGGCCACGCGCGACGCACCGAAACCGATCCCTGTCGTGTTTCATTCGCAGTACGAATTTTCCTGGGGCGAAGCCGCGGCGGCGGGCGACACGGTGCTGGTCTGCGGCTTCCTCTCTTGCGACCGCCACCCCTTCAATCCCCTGCTCGACTCGCTGCCGCGCCTGCTGCACCTGCCGGCCGCGAAGGGCGTGACCGCGCACAGCGAACTGGGCCAGTTGGCCCTGCGCGCCAACCGCGGCCAGCCGGGCGCCGCCGCCCTGCTCGAACGCGCCAGCGAAACCATGTTCATCGATGCCCTGCGGCGCTACCTGGAATGCCTGCCGGCGGGCAGCACCGGCTGGCTGGCCGGCCTGCGCGACCACCAGATCGGCCGCGCCCTGGCCCTGATCCACCGCGCCCCGGCCCGTCCCTGGACCATCGACGACCTGGCGCGCGCGGCCAGCCTGTCGCGCTCGGTCTTCTGCGCCCGCTTCCTGCGCCTCTTGGGCCAGCCGCCAATGCAATACCTGGCGCGCTGGCGCATGGAAGCGGCGGCCGGCCTGCTGCGTGGCGGGCGCGCCCCGGTGGCCGCGGTCGCACTGGAGGTCGGCTACGAATCCGAAGCCGCCTTTGCGCGCGCCTTCAAACGCGAAACCGGCACCTCGCCGGCGCGCTGGCGGCGCATGCAGCACGCCGGTTGAAGTTTTTAATGCAAGAAACTATGGACGAGCAGCGAGTTTATGCTAAAATTCGCCGCCTTGGCCTGGTAGCTCAGTTGGTAGAGCAGAGGATTGAAAATCCTTGTGTCGGTGGTTCGATTCCGCCCCGGGCCACCAGGAATTCGGCAGTACGGCAAAACGCGCCACCTTCGGGTGGCGTTTTGTTTTTGCGGCCCGCATTGACGCTGTGGATGAGCCCGGCCATACTCGCGGCTTCTCGATTGCCGAGCTGTAAGCCGGCACCGTTCCGACGCGTAACCTGGAGTCCGCATGCCGCCTGTCCCCATGATCACCAACGACGCCGTCGTCCTCGGCATGCTGGCCGCCATCCTCGGCGGCGTACTCTGGACCGCCTCACGCGAGGACGGGTTCTGGAAGAAGTTCTATAGCTACGTGCCGGCCCTGCTGCTGTGCTACCTGCTCCCTTCGCTGCTCAATACGCTGGGCGTGATCGACGGCGCGGCCTCGAAGCTGTATCCGGTGGCGCGCGACTACCTCCTGCCCAGCTCGTTGGTTCTGCTGTGCGTGGCAATCGATTTCAAGGCTATCGTCCGGCTCGGCCCGAAAGCGATCATCATGTTCCTGACCGGCACCGCCGGGGTCATGCTCGGTGCCCTGGTAGCGTTCGAAGCGATGCGCGTCATTCATCCCGAGACGGTCGCCGGCGACACCTGGCGCGGCATGACCACGGTAGCCGGATCCTGGATCGGCGGCGGCGCCAACCAGGCTGCCATGCGCGAAGTATTCGACGTCGACGCGACCATGTTCGGCCAGTTCGTCGCTGTCGATGTGCTGATCGGCAACATCTGGATGGCGGTGCTGCTGTTCCTCGCCAGCCGCGCCCAGGTGTTCGACCGTTGGACCGGCGCCGACCTGACGGCCCTGAACCGCCTGCGCGACAGCATCGAGCAATACCAGGCGCAGCACGCGCGCATCCCGACCCTGACTGACTTCATGGTGATCCTGGCCTTCGGCCTGGGCGCGACCGGGCTGGCGCATTTCCTGTCGCAATTGCTGGTGGCGTGGGTCAATACCCTACCGGCTGAGTGGCGCCTGCAGGACTACAGCCTGAATTCCGGCTTTTTCTGGATAGTCGTGATCGCCACTACCATCGGCCTGCTGCTCAGCTTCACGAAGGCACGCACCTATGAAGGCGCCGGCGCCTCGCGCATCGGGAGCGCGATGCTGTACGTGCTGGTGGCGACGATCGGCATGCAGATGGACCTGAGCGCTCTGCTCGACCGCCCGTGGCTGTTCCTGCTGGGCCTGATCTGGATCGCTTTCCATGGCAGCTTGATGATCCTGATGGCCAAGCTGATCCGCGCGCCGCTGTTCATGATGGCGGTCGGCTCGCAGGCGAACATCGGCGCCGCCGCATCGGCGCCCGTGGTGGCCAGCGCCTTCCACCCTGCGCTGGCGCCGGTCGGGGTGTTGCTCGCCGTGCTGGGCTATGCGCTGGGCACGTACGGCGCCTATATCACCGGCATTACTTTGCGCGCGATCGCCGCAGGCTAGGATCGACCGTCGCGTGCTGCAGCCCGCTCGCCCCCTTGCCATGATGTGGCCGATGAGTGGACACGAATGATGCATGACGACGGCAATGCAAGGACGTTGGCCTGTATATGCCCTGGTCAGCGCAGGCAGCTGGAGCAGCGTGTTGAAAATCCTTGTCTCGGTGGTTCGATTCCGCCCCGGGCCACCAAGAACATTGTTCACGCAACGCCCACTCATGCAAGTGGGCGTTTTTGTTTGTGGATTCCGCAATCCTTGTGTCTGGCAAACAAGGCGCCTTCCCTACACTGTCGTGGTGGACGGCTTGGTGGCGTAGCCCATGCGTTCAATCGCTTGCTTGCGCAGGCGCCGCCGCCGCATCGTCCATCCGGCGGCCAGCAGCAGGGCAACCGCCAGCGCGATCAGGAAGGGCGGCTGGGTCAGCATGTCGCTGCCCGGCTGCCAGTCAGCTTCGCGCAGTGCGGTGTAGCGTTCACCCATCCAGTGCCAGGTCGTGTGTCCGATCAGCAAACAGATAATCGCGGTAATGGCGTGCTCCCTGTCAGGGCGCCAGCGGTACAACAGCACGATCAGCGGCATGGCAATGACCAGCACCAGCAGTTGGCCCAGTTCGATGCCGACGTTAAACGCCAGCAGCGATACCAGCAGGTGGGAGCCGGCAAACTGCAACTTCGACTGCAGCAGGAACGAGAAGCCGAAGCCATGCACCAGCCCGAACAGTCCGCTGAACAGCCAGCGCCGCCTGAGGTTCGGCGTGAGGACATTTTCCACCACCATGTACAGGATCGACGCTGCGATCAGGAATTCGATCAACAGCGGGAACCATGTACCGATCGGTACCATCTGGTAGGCGGCGGCAATCAGGGTGAGCGAATGGCCGACAGTGAAGGCGGTGATGACGCCGGCCAGTTTCCAGTCGAGCCTGCGGAAGGGCAGGATCAGGCACAGCAAAAACAGCAGGTGGTCGGCGCCGTCCAGAATGTGCTCGAAACCGGACTTGACAAAAGTCCACGCCGCCTGGTGCCAGTTCGGATCGAGCGCGGTCATGCCGGCGCCGGCATGCAGGTCGTACGCACGCACCGTGCCGTCGTCCGCAACGTAGCGCAGGTCGAACTTGAGCCGGTCCTTCAGCCCTGGCGCCACTTTGAAGTCAAGCGCGAAACTGGACTTGGCCGACTTGATAGGGTATTCGAGCCAGGCGTCGAAATAACCCTGGTTCCAGAACACGTAGCTGTCGACCGGAAGCCTGGGACCGGTCAGCAGGGCACGCGCGGCATCGAAACTGTCGAACGAACGGTCGTCCGGCATGGAAATGCGGGCAATGCCACGCGCCATGGGGAGCCTCTGGCCGTCCTCGGTCAGTTCGAACCCTTTGCCGGCAGCGACGATGGCGCGCTGGAGGCCCGGCTCGACCTGCGCCAGGTCGATATAGCCCGGCCCCTTTTTCGGAAGGTCGATATTAAGCAATAGCGCGAGCGGCATGCGCACCAGCACATGCAAGCGCTTACCTTCGGCCTTGACGAAGGTGTGGGCCCGCATCTCGTCCGGAATGTCGTGGGCAAGTGCGGTGGGGCAGCAAAAAAGCAGGGCGCCGAGCGCCAAAACCATGAAGGTCAAACGCTGCCACAGGTACATCGGCCCCGCCCAGGCGGCAAAAAAGGGCGCGCGCGGCGCCCTTTTTGCCCTGCAGCTAAGAGGCATGCAGGAATAGAACATACAGATCACTTATGGTCGCGACCGTGATGGTCGTGCGCAGGAACGAATTTCTGCGCGCGCTTCCCGGTATCAACTTCCGCAGTGTAGATATTACCTTTCGAGTCTCTTGCGAGGTTGTGAATCCAGTGGAACTGGCCGGCATAACGCCCATGACGGCCGAAGGTGTTCACTGCTGCGCCCGACTGCCGGTTGAGGATCCAGACCCTGTTGTTCTCGCCGTCAGCATTGTAGAGATAACGCTGGCGCGGATCGACCGACAGGTCGAGGTCCCAGGTGCTGCCGTTGCCCAGCGTATCGCGTTCAACGAAGAACTCCCTGACGAAGGTGCCGGTTTTCTGGAACACCTGGATCCGGTTGTTGACCCGGTCGCACACATACACCAGGCCGTCGTTTGCGATCCGTACGCAGTGCACCGGATTGCGGAACTGGCGGGCCGGCGCAGCGCTTGGGTCGTACGGACCAGGTGCGACGTCGTTCGGCACACTGCCGTAGGCGCCCCAGTGCCGCTTGTACCGGCCGGTCGTGGCGTCGACCACCAGCACGCGCTTGTTCTGGTAGCCGTCAGCGATGTAGGCTTCGTTCGTGACCGGATCGACCTCGATGTCGGCCGGTTGGCCCAGCAAGGGAGTACCGTTCAGGCCGCCAGTGGTGGCATTGCTGCCGCCGGTCAGGCCGGCCTTGCCGATCTGCAGCAGGAAGGTGCCGTCACGGCTGAACTTCAGCACCTGGTGGTTACCCGCGCCATTTCCGGCTATCCACACGTTATCGTTATGGTCGACGAAGATGCCATGCTCGTTGGTCGGCCATTCACAGCCGATCGCCGGCGTGCAGCGGGTGGTCAGGAAGCCCGGGTCGGCCGGCCCGCCCCATGCGGCGAGCAGGTTGCCTTCGCGGTCGAAGCGCATGACCGACGGCGCCGGCCGGCAGCAGTCGGAGCGCGGCGGGGTCTGCGCCGCACCGGCCTCATCCTCGGTGAGCGAACCTGGACGCTGGATGATCCAGATGTGGTCGCGACGGTCGACCGCCACGCCGGCCACCTGGCCAAGCAGCCATTTGTTCGGCAATACCTTGGGCCAGTACGGATCCACCTTGAACTCGGTCCCGTCGGACTGTTTTTTCGCAACATCGTATTCCACCGCGAACGCCTGTGAACCGAGGGTCATTGACAGCGTTACCGCCAACCCCACTAAAAGCCTTTTCATGTTACCTCCATGTAGCGTAGGTTTTGCAAAGTCGGTTTTTGCTTACCGCGGCGCATGTTCACCGAGTCGTCAGGCTGGTGCGGGAAGAACGGAATTGCCTGGAATGCAAAAATGCATAAATCTTGCAGGAAATGATGCAAGGCACTGAGTTTTCGCATAGCCTGTCGAGCCAATATACTTTTGATTACATGTGCGAATTCGATTTGGCTCAATAAAGCGACTGGGTCAAACAGGGAACCACCTGGCGCAAAGGAGCTCATGAAGCGGCTCGACAAGCGGCTGGCAGCCGGGGACGGCGGCGCACGCCTGGGTGTTCGTTCGTCGCCCAGCCCTGCCCTCGCGCTGTATTCTCCCGCCTGCTCACGATCGTGCTCGTGCCGGGCCTGGTCAGGGCCGTACCCTGCATCGCCATCGCCGTGTGGGAAAGGAAGCGGCCGATGATCGGCGGACCGGCCGGTCCGTGGCCGGTCCATTGTCGGAATGTCGCCGCCTGAGCGACCATGATGTTTGTTAAGACAATCTGGTGCGCCAGGAAAAACAGCGTTCGTGCTACAACGATGCCAATCTGAATGTCCATTGGAGTAAGCATGTCAAAACAAGCAGGCACCGACGATGAGAACGCAGCCCAACGTCAGACAATCGCGGAGTTCAAGGAGGCGGTGAATATGACGCCGGCCCAACTGGAGAAGTGGCTCGACACTGACGATTCCAAGCGTGTCGGCCAGAAGCACGGCAATGCCGAATCGACCGGACACCAGTCCGGACGCCGCATCGTCGAACTGTTGCACCGGCCCGCTCAGGACTTGAGTGCGGCAGACATCGCGCACATGCGCAAGGTGGTCGGGTACATCCATCGACACCTGGCACAGGGGCCTACCAGGAGCGATCCGGCATCGAGCGATTGGCGCTATTCACTGATGAACTGGGGCCACGATCCCGAGAAAAAGTAAGCCTCCTGCCGAAGCCTTGCGCACCTTTTCGCACGCGTCAGCGGCAGCAGAGGATTAAAAATCCGTGTATAAAACAACACGCCAACCCATGCAGGTTGGCGTTTTTCATTTCCGGAAACCTCAGTCTTTCTTTTCCCTGAACTCACCCTCGATCACCATGTCGTCGCTGCCTTTGCGAGGATGTGGGCGCCCCGTGAATTTGAAGACGGACGACAGCATGCGATCGAATAGTGCCCTTCGCAGCCAGGGAAAGGTCAGGAGAAACACCGTAGCGAACCCTGTAAACAGTGCCGGCACGATTTCGCCGCGCGACAACAGGGTCAGCAGGCAAAGTGCGAGCAGGGCCACGATGAGTGGCCGGCGGGCAGGTTTCGGTAACAGGCCGACAAGGCGCAGCTTGCCGTTGCGTATCGCGGGAAACCTGGCCAACAGCACGCCAAGAAGCAACCCTGCCGCGAACCGGCCTGTGCCGAGATAATCGGCCAGCACGCCAACGACCAGGAAACCGACGTAGGTCATCGTGCTGGCCAGGGCTGCCAGTACCAACAAGACGACAGCAAGCGTCAGCTTTGGCTTGCCGGTTACCGCTCTGATCATAAAACGTAGAATTTGTGTACTCCTGCAAATGGCATCGGAAGGTTGCCGCAAATTCTAACAGGACGCTCCCATGTCGGGCTTCGTCACCCGCCGGGTGCAGATCATGCGGGGCATCCATGCCGCCGGCCTGTAGTACGGCGCACGCGCACGATATGAGGCGTTGTCCGACACGCGCGTTTCGCGTTTGGATTTGCTGTTAAATTATTAATAGCTCAACACTGACAACCTCTTGTTACCTCCTCTTACCGGCGTATCACCATGAAAACCTTCCATTGCGACAAGTGCTCACACCAGATATTTTTTGAAAACACCCTCTGCTTCAACTGCCAGAGTACGCTCGGCTACCAGCCCGCCACGCGCAGCGTCAACGCCTTCGAGCAGACCGAAACGGGCCAGTGGCGCAGCCTGCACCGCAACGATGAGGGCAAGCTGTACAAGCAGTGCGCCAACTATGTCCAACACAATGTCTGCAACTGGATGCTGCCGGCGGACGACCCGCACGATCTGTGCGAGTCGTGCCAGCTGACGGTCGTCATTCCAGCGCTGACGTCGGAAAAAAACCACATTCTTTGGTCGCGCCTGGAAGCGGCCAAGCGCCGCCTGCTGTTTTCGCTGGCGACGCTGAACCTGACGCCGAAGTCGAAAGAAGTCGAGCCGGAAACGGGCCTGGCCTTCCAGTTCCTGGAAGACGGCGTATCGGACCAGTGCGTGATGACCGGGCACGACAACGGCCTGATCACGCTGAACATCGCCGAAGCCGACCCGGCCGAGCGCGAACGCACGCGCGAGCAAATGCATGAGCGCTATCGCACGCTGCTGGGGCACTTCCGCCACGAAAGCGGGCACTACTATTTCGACCGGCTGGTAGCCGACAGCGAATGGATCGACGAGTACCGCGCCCTGTTCGGCGACGAGCGCGAGGATTACGGCGACGCGCTGAAACGCCACTACAGCGACGGTCCGCCGGCCGACTGGGAGTCGCGCTTCGTCAGTACCTACGCCAGTTCGCACTCGTGGGAAGACTGGGCCGAAACCTGGGCCCATTACCTGCACATGCTCGATACGCTGGAAACGGCGAATTCCTGCGGCCTGGCATTGCATCCGCGCAAGAAGGACGAACCGGCGCTCGACAGCGTGACGCTGCCCACGAAGACGGACTCGTTGGACGACATCCTCCATGACTGGTTCGCGCTGACCTATGTGCTCAACAGCTTGAACCGCAGCATCGGGATGCCGGACTCGTATCCATTTACGCTCAGCACACCTGTGCTGGAGAAGCTGGGATTCGTGCACAAGGTGGTGCGCGCGCAGATCAAAGCGCCGGCGGCACTGTAGGAAATCAGGCTGGCGCTGCCTCGAGCAGCTCGACCGATACCTGCATCTCGTGCGGCGCCAGTACCGGTCCGAACTGATTAAAAATCGCCACGTCGGCGGCGTCATGCCCATAGGCGACGGTCACGCGGCCGCCGCGCGGGGCATCCTGGGTCGGGTCGAAGGTGTACCAGCGGCCGCCCACCCAGGCTTCGAACCAGGCATGCAAGTCCATCGGCGCCAGCCCATGCAGGTAACCGACTACCATGCGTGCCGGAATGCACAGGGCGCGGCACAGGGCGATGCCCAGGTGCGCCAGGTCGCGGCAGACGCCTTCGCGGCGTGCGTTGATCTCGGTCGCCGCCATGTGGCCCTGGCTCGAGGCGCAGTCGAAACGTACCTCGCGCCGGACCCAGTCGCAGATCGCGGCAACCTGGTCGTATCCCGGGGCGGCGCCGGCGACGATGCCGCTGGCCATGTCCAGAAAGCGCTCGGATTCGCAATAGCGGCTGGGCAGCAGGTAAGTCAGCACCCCGTCGGGCAGATTCTGCACTTCGTCGAAGGGTGCGCCGGGGGCGACGTCGATGGCATCCGCCGTCATCACGTCGGCCGAGGTCTGAATCGAGAATTCGCCGGGCGGCGCGACCAGGCGCTGGCACAGGTTGCCGTAGGCATCGGTGAATTCGAGCACCGGCACGCTCGGGTTCAAGGTATAGGCTTCACGCCCTACCCATTGCTGCGCGCCGCTGCGCGGACGCAGCATCAGGATGAAAGGCGTCGGCCTGGGGACGGTAAAGGTGAGCTTACAACTGGTACGCAGCCACATGGCAGGCTCGCTTTCCATGTCTGGATGGGCGCACCACGCCGACGCACACGCCGCCGCCGTTCCTCATCGCGGTGCGCTGCGCCATCGTCTGGTGCGTCGGCTGTTCAACCCGCCTGGACCTGCGTCTGGGTCTGGGTTTGGGTCTGCGTCTGACTTTGCGATGCGGCTGGCGCCGCTTCGACCGGTGCTTCCTCCGGCAGTTCCGGCGCCACCGGCAGCAGGAAATCGCGGCCGATGCCGTTGCCCAGTTCCGCAATCGAGGCCAGGAAGCGCGTCAGGAACTGGTGCAGGCCCTCTTCGAGGATGTCCTCGATCTGCGCCGACTGCAGCCTGGCATACAGCTCCTCGGCCAGGCGCTCGGTCTCGTGCGACTGATCATTGCGCACTTCCTGCAGATTGGAGACGACGCCGCACAGGCAGGCGACGAGCGAACGCGGCATCTTCGATTCCAGGATCAGCAGCTCGGCCACCCGGTTCGGCGTGATGGCGTCGCGGTAGGCCTTGCGGTAGGTTTCGAACGCGGACACCGAGCGCAGCAGCGCGCCCAGGTAATAGAATTCCCCCTCTGCCCCGTCCTCGAAGATATCGGAATCGAAGAACCTGAACTTTACGTCCAGGATACGCGCCGTGTTGTCGGCCCGTTCCAGGAAGGTACCGAGGCGAATGAAATTGAATGCCTCGTCCTGGAACATGGTGCCCAGCGTAACGCCGCGCGACATGTGCGAGCGGTACTTGACCCATTCCAGGAACTGGCCCGGGTTGTGTTCGAAGGTGCGGCTTTTCAGGTGCTGCTGCAGCGCCAGCCAGGTCGAGTTGACGATTTCCCACACTTCCGTGGTCAGGGTACCGCGCACGGCGCGCGCATTCTCGCGCGCAGCGCGCAGGCAACTGGCGATCGAGGACGGGTTGTCCGGATCGCGCACCATGAAGTCGAGCACTTCCTTCTGGGTCAGCGAGGCATATTTGGCATCGAATTGCGACTGCAGCTCGGACACGCCCAGCATCGTGCGCCAGCCCTGCTGCTCGGCCTGTGCCGATTGCGGCATCAGCGAGTACTGCACGCGCACGTCGAGCATGCGCGCGGTGTTTTCAGCCCGTTCGGTATAGCGGGCCATCCAGAACAAGTGGTCTGCGGTGCGGCTCAACATACTAATTCTCCAATATCCAGGTATCTTTTGTCCCGCCGCCCTGGGACGAGTTGACCACCAGCGACCCTTCGTTCAGCGCTACGCGCGTCAGTCCGCCCGGCACCATCGACACCGTCTTGCCCGACAGGACGAACGGGCGCAGGTCGATATGGCGCGGCGCGATGCCCGCTTCCACGAACGTCGGGCACGCGGACAGCGCCAGCGTCGGCTGGGCGATATAACCTTCCGGATTGGCCAGCAGGCGCGCGCGAAAGGCTTCGATCTCGGCCTGGGTCGAGGCCGGTCCGATCAGCATGCCGTAGCCGCCGGCGCCGTGGACTTCTTTCACCACCAGTTCGGACAAATTCGCCAAGGTGTAGTCGAGCTGTTCCTTCTTGCGGCATTGGTAGGTCGGCACGTTGTTCAGGATCGGCTTTTCGCCCAGATAAAACTCGATCATGTCGGGCACGAACGGGTAGATCGACTTGTCGTCGGCGACGCCGGTGCCGATCGCATTGGCCAGGCCGACCCGGCCGGCCTGCACCGCGCGCAGCAGCCCCGGCACGCCCAGGGTGGACTCCGGACGGAATGCGTGCGGATCGAGATAATCGTCGTCGATGCGGCGATAGATGACGTCGACCCGCTGCGGTCCGCGCGTGGTGCGCATGTAGACGGTGTCGTCGTCGACGTACAGGTCCTGCCCCTGCACCAGCGACACGCCCATTTGCTGGGCCAGGAAAGCGTGCTCGAAATAGGCCGAGTTGTACATGCCGGGCGTCAGGACGACCACGGTCGGATCGTCGGTGCCTTGCGGCGCCGCCGAGCGCAAATTGTCGAGCAGCATGTCGGGATAATGGTCCACCGGCGCCACGCGGTTGCGCGCGAACAGTTCGGGGAACAGGCGCATCATCATCTTGCGGTTTTCCAGCATGTACGACACACCGGACGGCACGCGCAGGTTGTCTTCCAACACGTAGAACTCGCCCTCGCCCGCGCGCACGATATCGACGCCGGCAATGTGGGCGTAGATGTCGGACGGAACCTTGACGCCTTGCATGGCGGGCCGGTACTGCGCATTGTTGAGCACCTGCTCGCGCGGGATGACACCGGCCTTGAGGATGGCCTGGTCATGGTAGACGTCGTGCAGGAAGCGGTTCAGCGCAGTGACGCGCTGGACCAGGCCCGCGCGCAATTTGGCCCATTCGGCGGCGTTGATCACGCGCGGAATGATATCGAAGGGGATCAGGCGCTCCTTGCCGGCATTGTCGCCGTACACAGCAAACGTGATGCCGACGCGTTGAAAGTTCAGCTCGGCTTCCGCCCTTTTTTGTTCGATCAGATTCGGCGGCTGTTGCGCAAGCCACTCGGCAAACGCGGTGTAATGAGGCCGTACAGTTTCCCCATTTGAATACATTTCGTCGTAAAAGTTCGGCATCGTCTCCTCCATGTCGGAATATTAACAAGAAACGTGCCAGCCTATAGTTCAAATGGCAAGTCAATCGAATCGGAGGGGCAATCATGCTTAAATAGATAGCATTACGTCTATAAAATGACGTTCATATAATTGCGCTCATATAATTGCGTTAATTTACATTACGCCACCCGATCGCGCCCACATCGATCGCGCCCACATCGAAAGGCAGTCTTGCATGGCAATCCGCATCGCACTCCACCATAAAACCAGTTACCGCTACGACCGTCTCGTCAGCCTGTCACCCCATGAAGTCCGCCTGCGCCCGGCACCGCATGCGCGCACCCCGATCCTGTCGTATTCGCTGACGGTGCAGCCGCACAACCACTTCATCAACTGGCAGCAAGACCCGTACGGCAACTACATCGGCCGGTTCGTGTTCCCGGAAAAAGCGGACATGCTCGAGTTCACGGTCGACCTGGTGGCCGACATGACGGTCATTAATCCCTTCGATTTCTTCGTCGAGGACTATGCACAAACGTTTCCGTTCGCGTACCCGAAGCAACTCACGACGGAACTGAGTCCCTACCTGAAAATGGAGCCGCCCGGCCCGCTGCTCACCGAATGGGTAGCGGCGGCACGCCGTGATCTGCTCGAGTATTCGATGGGAACGAACGACTTCCTGGTGGCCATCAATCAGCGCCTGCAGCGCGACATCGGCTACCTGCTGCGGATGGAACCGGGCGTGCAGACGCCGGAAGAAACCTTGCAGTTGCGCTCGGGCTCCTGCCGCGACAGCGGCTGGCTGCTGGTGCAGATCCTGCGCGAATTCGGGCTGGCGGCGCGCTTCGTGTCCGGTTACCTGATTCAATTGCGCGCCGACCAGGAAGCCCTCGACGGCCCCAGCGGCACCGCTGTCGACTTTACCGACCTGCATGCGTGGACCGAGGTGTACGTGCCCGGCGCCGGCTGGATCGGGCTCGATCCGACTTCGGGCATGCTGACCGGCGAAGGCCATATTCCGCTCGCCTGCACGGCGATGCCGTCGTCGGCGGCGCCGGTCACGGGCTATACCGACAAGGCCGAGGTCGAATTCTTCCACGAGATGACGGTCACCCGCATCCACGAAGACCCGCGCGTGACCAAACCGTATACGGAAGACGACTGGCAGAAAATCGACCGCCTCGGCCAGCAGGTCGACGCCGACCTGCAACGCCAGGACGTGCGCCTGACCCAGGGCGGCGAGCCGACCTTCGTTTCGATCGACGACATGGACGGTCCCGAATGGAACACCCTCGCCCACGGCGACAAGAAGCGCGAGCTGGCTGGCAACCTGATGCACCGGCTGAAGAACCATTTTGCACCGGGCGGCATGCTGCACTACGGCCAGGGCAAATGGTATCCGGGCGAGCCGCTGCCGCGCTGGGCGCTGAATATCTTCTGGCGCGTCGACGGCCAGCCGATGTGGTTCGATCCGAACCTGTTCTCGGACGAACACGTCGCCGAAGGCTATGGCCCCGATGAGGCCGGCCGCTTCGTCACGGAACTGGTGAAAATGCTCGGCCTGCCCGACGGCAGCGCCATTCCCGCCTACGAGGACGTGCTGCAGCAGGCGCGCCGCGAAGAGGCGCTGCCACGCAACCTCGACCCCTTGCAGGCCGACCTGAATGCGCCGGAAGAACGGCGCCGCCTCGCGCGCCTGCTCGGGCGCGGCCTGGGCACGGTGGCCGGCTACGTACTGCCTTTGAAAGCCAAGGATTACGACCCGAGCGTCATGCTCGGCACCAACTGGCAAACCTCGGCCTGGCCGATCCGGCGCGAGCACCTGTACCTGCTCGAAGGCGACTCGCCGATCGGCCTGCGCCTGCCGCTGTCCACGCTGCCCTGGGTGCTGCCGGAAGAACGCGATCCGGAGTTCGACGTCGACCCGTTCGCACCGCGCGGCGCGCTGCCGGCTGCGGAAAAGCACAAGCAGGACAATGGGCAAAAGGAGAACGACAAGAAGAACAAGCGCCCGGTCCTGGGCGTAGGCGGCAAAGCGGCTGCCAAGCCACCGGCCAACCCGGCGGCGGCGGCAGCGGCCGAGATGGCGGCGAATGCAGCCAAAAACGCCGTTGCCAACTCGGTGGCAAAACGCGAAGCACCAGCCGACCCAAGCGCGCGCGAAGTCATTCATACCGCGCTGTGCGCCGAAGTGCGCGCCGGCCGCCTGTACATCTTCATGCCGCCCTTGAAACGCATCGAGGATTACCTTGCGCTGGTGACGGCGATCGAAAACACCGCCGCCAAGCTGCAGATGAAGCTGCGCCTCGAAGGCTATGCGCCGCCGCGCGATCCGCGCATCAAGCTGCTCAGCGTCACGCCAGATCCGGGTGTGATCGAAGTGAACATCCATCCGGCGGCGTCTTGGTCCGAACTGGTCTCCAACATGACGACCCTGTACCAGGAGGCGCGCCTGACCCGCCTGGGGACCGAGAAATTCATGCACGATGGCCGCCATACCGGCACCGGCGGCGGCAACCACGCCACCCTCGGCGGCGCCACGCCCGAAGACAGCCCGATGCTGCGCCGCCCGGACCTCCTGAAAAGCCTGATCACCTACTGGCAGGTGCATCCGGCCCTCTCGTACCTGTTCTCGGGCACCTTCATCGGACCGACCAGCCAGGCGCCGCGGGTCGACGAAGCGCGCGACGACAACCTGTACGAACTGGCGATCGCCTTCCAGCAGATGGACAAGGTGCTGCCGACCATGCACCCGGGCGACAAGCCGTGGATGGTCGACCGCCTGCTGCGCAATTTGCTGGTCGACCTGACCGGCAACACGCACCGCTCCGAGTTCTCGATCGACAAACTGTATTCGCCGGACGGCCCGACCGGCCGCCTCGGCCTGGTCGAATTCCGCGCCTTCGAGATGCCGCCGCACGAACGCATGAGCTTGCTGCAAATGCTGCTGCTGCGCGCACTGGTGGCGCGCTTCTGGAACCAGCCCTTCAACGCCAAACTGGTGCACTGGGGCACCGCGCTGCACGACCGCTGGATGCTGCCGCATTTCGTCGCCCAGGACATCCGCGACGTGGCCAAAGACCTGCGTGCTGCCGGCTATGCGTTCGAAGACCACTGGTTCGAGCCCTTCATCGAATTCCGCTTCCCGCGCTTCGGCACCGTCGTCTACGAAGGCGTCGAGATGGAGCTGCGCCAGGCGATCGAACCGTGGAACGTGCTCGGCGAGGAAGTCACCGGCGGCGGCACCGCACGCTACGTCGACTCGTCGGTCGAGCGGATGCAATTGCGGGTGCGCGGGCTGACCGACGGGCGCCACGTGGTCGCCTGCAACGGCCGCATGCTGCCGCTGCATCCGACCGGCATTCCCGGCGAATACGTGGCCGGCGTGCGCTTCCGCGCCTGGAGCCCGTGGTCGGCCCTGCACCCGAGCATCGGCGTGCAGGCGCCGCTGGTGTTCGACCTGGTCGACACCTGGAACGGCCGCTCGATCGGCGGCTGCACCTATCACGTGGTGCATCCGGGCGGGCGCAACGAAACCGGTTCGCCGGTGAATGCGAATGCGGCCGAGGCGCGCCGCTTCGCGCGTTTCTGGCCGCATGGCCATACGCCCGGCCCGATGACGGTGTACAAGGAAGAGCATAATCCGAGCTTCCCGATGACGCTCGATTTGCGCTGGCAGCCGTATTGACGTATCGTTCCGTTCCCACTGCCCAGCTGCGCGCGTCATGCCTGATCAACTACTAGCCCGCTATCTGGCCGCGCCGGATGGCTACGATGAAATGCTCGACGCGGCCAGGGTGCCGCGCGCGCACTGGCGCGCCCTGCTCGCCAGCCTGGAGCACGAAGCGCCCGAGGTGATGCGCCAGCGCACGGAGATGGTGCAGCGCCAGATCCGCGAAAACGGCGTGACCTACAACGTCCAGATCGACGCCGTGGGCACGCAACGTCCCTGGGACCTGAACCCGCTGCCGCTGATCCTGCCGCACGAGGAATGGAGCGGCATCGAGGCGGCCGTGGTCCAGCGCGCCACCTTGCTTAATAAAATCCTTGGCGACGTCTACGGCAAGCAGGACATGCTGCGCGAAGGCTTGCTGCCGCCGGCGCTGATCCACGGCCACGCCGGCTTCCTGCGCCCCTGCCACGGCATGCGCCACCACGACGACGTCGCCCTGCATTTCTATGCGGTCGACCTGGCGCGCGCACCCGATGGCCGCTGGTGGGTGGTGGCCGACCGCACCCAGGCGCCGTCGGGCGCCGGCTATGCGCTGGAAAACCGCTCCATCCTGACGCCGATCTTCCCCGACCTGCTGCGCGAACTGAAGGTGCGCTCGCCCGCCGGGTTTTTCCGCACCATGCACGACAGCCTGGTGCACTGGGGACGCCTGTGCGCGGCCAGGGGCGATGCGCCCAGCCCGCTGCGCGAGGGAGAGATGCCGCTGATCGTGGTATTGACCCCGGGTCCGAGCACCGAAACCTATTACGAACAAGCCTACCTGGCACGCTATCTCGGCTTGCCGCTGGTCGAAGGCGAAGACCTCACCGTGCGCGACGGCGTGGTCTACCTCAAAACCCTGGCTGGCCTGCACCGGGTGCACGTGATCATGCGCCGGGTCGACGACGAAGCCTGCGATCCACTCGAACTGCAAGGCTCGATGCTGGGGGTGGCGGGGTTGACGCAGGCCGCCCGGCGCGGCAATGTGCTGGTCGCCAACAGTCTCGGTTCGAGCCTGCTCGAATCGGGCGCCCTGCTCGGCTTCCTGCCGGCGCTGTCGCGGCGGCTGCTGGGCGAACCCCTGAAAATGCCGTCGGTGGCCACCTGGTGGTGCGGCGAAGCGCCGGCGCTGGAAGCCGTCATCGCCAGGCTGGAGCGGCTGGTCATCAAACCGAGCTTTTCGCAGCTGCGGCCGTTTTCCGTGTTCGGCCAGGATTTGAGCGGCGATGCGCGCGCTGCCTTCATCGCCGAGCTGCGCGCCAACCCGAACAATTACATCGCGCAGGAAGTGGTGCGGCTGTCGCAGGCGCCGGTGTGGACCGATACCGCCGCATCGGGCACGATCGCCGGCGCGGTGCCTGGCCTGCAGGCGCGCGCCATCGGCTTGCGCGTGTTCGCCTGCGCCACCCCGAACGGTTACGTCGTGATGCCGGGTGGCCTGACCCGGGTCGCCACCGGGCCCGATGCGCGCGTGCTGACGATCCAGCGCGGCGGCGCCAGCAAGGACACCTGGGTGCAGGCCTGCGCCGGGGTGGAACAGCACCGCCTGCAAAAACACAGCATCCGGGCCGAAGACCTGGTGCGCGAAGACACCAACCTGTCGAGCCGGGTGGCGGAAGACCTGCTCTGGTTCGGGCGCCATACCGAACGCTGCGACAATATCTGCCGCCTGCTGCGGGTCGCGCTCACGATCCTGTTCAACGTGCCCGTCGAGCAGCGCGGCGCGGAATGGGCGACGGTCGAGGCGCTGTGCGGCTGGTTCCAGCTGGTCGACGCGGAGCCGCAGCCGGATGCGCCGGGTGCTCCGCCCGTCGTTCCCCCGACCGATGCCGAAATCGAGTCGGCGCTGCTGCAGGCGGTGGTGTCCCCCGCCGTTCCCGGCCTGGCCATGCAACAGCAGCAGTTGCACCGGATCGCCGGCCAGCTGCACGAACGCTTCTCGGCCGACAACTGGCGCGCCCTGCACCGGATGGCGCAGCCGGCCGCCCTGCCCGGCAAGCGGCCGTCGCAGTCGGAAGTGATGACGATCCTCGACGACGCCGCCAGCGCGCTGATGACGCTGGCCGGCTTCGCACTCGACGGCATGACGCGCGACCTCGGCTGGCGCTTCATGTCGCTCGGGCGCCGCCTCGAGCGGCTGCAATTCCAGAGCCTGGCGCTGCAGCGCGCGCTGGCGATGGACCCGAACGGCAGCCTCGACTGGCTGCTCGACCTGTCCGACAGCAGCATCACCTACCGCGTGCGTTACCGCGCCCAGCCCGAGTGGCTGCCGGTGCTCGACCTGCTGCTGTGCGACGAATCGAATCCGCGCTCGGTGCTGTTCCAGCTCGACGGCATCCTGCGCACCCTGAACAAGGTCGCGCAGATCCACGGCCCCTGCGGCGCGGACCTGCTGGCGCCGCTCAGGGAAGAAGTGCTGGCGCTGCAGCCCGACGCCGACCTCAAGCACGGCAATACCAAACTGAGCGATTTGTTGAACCGGATCGAGCTGGCCAGCGCGGCCCTGTCGGAGCAGATCAGCGTACAATTTTTCAGCTATACCGACCATGGCCAGCAAAGGAACCACTCATCATGACCGATCTTGCGACGGGCGCCGCGGTGTGCGCGCGCTATCGCGTGGTGCATGAAACCCGCTACAACTACCAGAGCTCGGTCAGCCTGTCGCAGCAATACCTGCACCTGACGCCGCGTTCGTTCGCGTTCCAGCAGACCGAATCGCACCTGATCTGGCTCGATCCGGCCGTCAACGAAAGCCGGGATGGCGTCGATTACTTCGGCAACGGCACCCGCCACGTGTCGATCACCGTGCCGCACGACAGCCTGCTGGTGCATGCGGAATCGACGGTCGCCCTGCGCGCCCGCCCGACCCTGGCGCAGATCGCCGGCACGCTGCCGTGGGAAAGCCTGCGCGACATGATGGGCAAGGAAAAAAGCGCGGCGACGCTGGAAGCCTGCCGCTACCTGTACGCCTCGCCCCACGTCACCTGCTTCCCGGCGCTGCAAGCCTATGCGCGCCTGAGCTACACGCCGGGCCGGCCGCAGCTCGACGCGGCGCTCGACCTGACGCAGCGGATCTTCGACGATTTCGAATTCGACGTCAAGGCGACCGACATCTCGACGCCGCTGGAACAGGTGCTGCGCATCCGGCGCGGCGTCTGCCAGGATTTCGCCCAGCTGATGATCGGCTGCCTGCGCAGCCTCGGCCTGCCGGCGCGCTACATCAGCGGCTACATCCTGACCCACCCGCCGGCCGGCAAGCCGCGCCTGATCGGCGCCGACGCCTCGCATGCCTGGGTGTCGGTGTATTGTCCGGCGCTGGGCTGGGTCGATTTCGACCCGACCAACCGCTGCCTGGTGCAGCACGAACACATCACGCTGGGCTGGGGGCGCGACTTCAGCGACGTCACCCCGATGCGCGGCATCGTGCTCGGCGGCGGCCAGCAGGAGCTCGACGTGCAGGTGACGGTGACGCCGCTGCCGCTGCCGGGCGCGGCTTGAGAAGCGCGGACCCGTAAGGTGGGCGGCTGCACCTCTCCAGTTTTCGGACCAGCGGCGTGTGCGCCGCCCACGCGTTCAACCAGCCGGTGATGCGTCGCGAAGTTTCAGAGTGTGGTTGAACGCGTGGGCGGCAATCAGGCAGCGACCGAGCCCCCACCCGGGTGCAGCCGCCCACCTTACGTGTCTGAACCCAGAGACCGCTTACAAACGCGCCAGCAACTCCGCCTTCTTGGTCTCGAATTCCGTGTCGGTCAGGATGTTCCGGCTGCGCAGTTCGGCCAGCTTGTCGATCGTCGCGAAAATGTCGAGGTCGCCCGCCATGCCCGGATTGGACGGCTGCGCGGCGGCCGGGGCTGACGCCGGGGCCGGCTGCGCTGCCTGGCCCGCTTCCGCAACTGGCGCCACGCCGTCGACCGACACGACCGGCAGGCGCGCCACGTCGACCAGGCCGTACTGGCTATTAAAACTGAGCGAACCGCCATACGACTGCTGCTGCGAAAAGCCGCCGATCTGATGGTCCTGCGTGTCGTAGATCGTGACCCTGCCATTGACCTCGATCGCCAGGCGGCGCGCCTGGGCGAAGTAGGCGTAGCGCACGCCGTTCTGCGCGCCGGTGCTGTTCGGCCAGCGCAGGTCGGGCCCCCACCAGTCGCCGCTGCCGGAGGCCGGCGCGACGAACAGGCTCGCGCCGCTGCTGGCTGCACCGCTGACAGGCGCACCGCCGGCATAGCTGTTCTGCTGCTGCCCGCCCTGGCTTTGCGATTGAAAACTGCCGCTCCTGATCAGATCCGGTTGCGTCGCCACCAGTTGCGCCAGTTCGGAACACAGGTTGTTGATGGTGTTCTTGAGGTTGTTGTTGAACATGTCCGACACCATCGTCATGCCGCCACGCATCCACTGGCCGGAGCCGGCGAATTCCGGATGGTTGAACTGGGCCATGCTGCCATTGCCGTTGATGACCGATTGCAGCATGCTCAGGACTGCTTCCGTGCTGTACCCATAGCGCTGGGCGATGCCGTCGATGATCTGCTGCCCGGCTGGGGAAAGTTGTTGCATGCTCGTCTTCCTGAAGGTGAGTGTGCGCCGCGGGTGTGCCCGGCCAGATTGCCAGGTCCGCGAACCAAGGTGTTAACAAGATAACACGCACCTTCAGGGCGTGACGCAGCGCAGCACTCATCTCGTGATGTCGCCATACTTCCGCTTGACCTTCCCACGATGGGAATGTGTACGCTGGCAGTCAGTCGAACACATATACAGGATCGAAGCATGAGCGTCACAAGCAAACAGTTGTCAGGTACTGGTAGGCCAGCCCTGAGTCTGCCGATCGAGGGCATGACCTGCGCTTCCTGCGTCGGACGTGTCGAAGCGGCGCTTCGGAAAGTCGAAGGTGTCGGGAGCGTCACGGTCAACCTCGCCACGAAACGGGCCGAAGTCCGGCCGAGCGGGAACGGTACAGTCGACCGCGTGGCGCTGGTGCAGGCAATCGAGAAGGCGGGATACGAGGTTCCCCCGCAGACGGTTGAGCTTTCTGTTGAGGGCATGACCTGTGCTTCCTGCGTCGGGCGGGTCGAGCGTGCACTCCGGGCAATCCCGGGTGTGGCACAGGCAACGGTCAACTTGGCAACCGGACGCGCTACGGTTCGCGGCATGGCGGCGCCTGACGCGCTGCTGGCGGCAGCTGGCAAGGCCGGCTATGAAGCGCGTTTGCTCGATCCTGTTGCAGGCGCTCCTGAGGGCGGCACCTCGGCCAGGAATGATGGGGAGCGGTTGGCGCTCAGGCGCGATTTGCTGCTTGCAACGGCGCTGGCCCTGCCCGTCTTCATCCTCGAAATGGGCTCGCACCTGATTCCGGCCCTGCACCACTGGGTCATGGAAAACATCGGTCAAGGACGGAGCTGGACCTTCCAGTTCCTCCTGACCTCGCTGGTGCTGCTGGTTCCTGGCCGTCGCTTCTACATAAAGGGTTTACCGGCACTGCTGCGGCTTGCGCCGGACATGAATTCGCTCGTCGCGGTCGGTACGTTGGCAGCGTATGGCTACTCGATCGTCGCCACCTTCGCACCTGGCCTGCTGCCGGCGGGTACGGTCAACGTCTACTACGAGGCGGCTGTCGTCATCGTTGCGCTGATCCTGCTCGGCCGCTTCCTGGAAGTTCAGGCAAAAGGCCGTACCTCACAGGCCATCGGGAGGCTGATGGGCCTGCAGGCGAAGCTGGCCCACGTGGTGCGCGACGGAGGCACGACCGATATTCCGATCGGCGATGTGGCAGCGGGCAACCGAATCGAGGTGCGTCCAGGCGAGCGCATTCCGGTCGATGGCGAGGTGACGGAGGGGGAAAGCTACGTCGATGAATCCATGATCAGCGGCGAACCGGTGCCGGTCAGGAAAAATCAGGGCAGTGCGGTGGTGGGCGGAACCGTCAACCAGAAAGGTGCATTGACCCTGCGCGCCACGGCCGTCGGCGGACAAACCGTCCTCGCCCAGATCATCCGCCTGGTCGAACAGGCGCAGTGCTCGAAGCTGCCGATCCAGGCGGTCGTCGACAAAATCACCATGTGGTTCGTGCCGGCGGTGATGCTTGCCGCGCTTATCACTTTCCTTGTTTGGCTCACGTCCGGTCCCTCGCCGGCGCTCAGCTTTGCCCTGGTCAACGCCGTGGCGGTGCTGATGATCGCCTGCCCCTGCGCGATGGGACTGGCGACGCCGACCTCGATCATGGTCGGGACCGGGCGTGGTGCGGAGCTCGGTGTGCTGTTCCGAAAAGGCGAAGCCCTGCAACTCCTGAAGGACGCCCGGGTCGTGGCGATCGACAAGACCGGTACGCTGACCGAGGGCCGGCCAGCGCTGACCGACCTGGAAGTGGCTGCTGGATTCGAACGCAAGCCGGTATTGGCAATGATTGCAGCGGCAGAGTCGCGTTCCGAGCATCCGATCGCCCGCGCAATCGCGCTGGCCGCCGAGCGGGAAGGCATCGATCTCCCTGCGATAACGGGATTCGATTCCGTGACGGGCATGGGTATTCGCGCCATCGTCGACGGCGCACGTGTGGAGGTGGGGGCCGACCGCTACATGCGCTTGCTGGGCATCGATGTCGATCGTTTCCGGAAAACGGCCGACAGGCTGGGCCGGGAAGCGAAGTCTCCGCTGTATGCTGCGATCGATGGACGCTTGGCCGCCATCGTCGCCGTGGCCGATCCGGTCAAGACGTCGACCCCGGCCGCCATCGCTGCGCTTCACCAGCTGGGCTTGAAGGTGGCAATGATTACCGGCGATCACGAATGCACGGCGAAGGCAATTGCGGCTAGCCTCGGTATCGACGAGGTCGTCGCCGAGGTGCTGCCCGAGGGGAAAGTGAAGGCGATCCAGCGGCTCCGGGCCGAACATGGTGCCGTTGCGTTTGTCGGTGACGGCATCAATGATGCGCCGGCGCTGGCCGAGGCCGACGTTGGCCTGGCGATCGGCACCGGTACCGATGTCGCGATGGAAGCAGCCGACGTGGTGCTAATGTCGGGCAACCTGCAGGGCGTCCCGAATGCGATCGCGCTATCGAAGGCCACCATCGGCAACATCCGGCAAAATCTGTTCTGGGCCTTCGCCTACAACACGGCGCTCATCCCGGTCGCCGCCGGCGTGCTCTACCCGGCCTGGGGCCTGCTGATGTCGCCCGCTTTTGCTGCGGGCGCAATGGCACTGTCCAGCGTATTCGTGCTTGGTAACGCACTGCGCCTGCGCGGCTTTGCACCCCCACCCAGTCGCTCATAAGGAGACCGACATGAACATTGGTGAAGCATCGAAAGCTTCAGGCGTCTCGGCAAAGATGATTCGCTACTACGAGGACATCGCACTCATTCCGCCCGCGGCGCGCAGCGAATCGGGCTACCGGGCCTATGCCCGCAACGACGTGCATCGCCTGCGCTTCATCCGGCGCGCGCGCGATCTTGGGTTCTCGGTGGCTGAAATCAGTGAACTGCTCGGGTTGTGGAACGACCGGTCGCGCCAGAGCGCCGACGTCAAACGCCTGGCCCAGGCCCATATCGTGGAATTGGAGGACAGGATCCGGCATTTGCGCGAGATGGCGGATACCTTGCAAGAGCTGATCAGTTGTTGTGCCGGCGACGATCTGCCCGACTGCCCCATCCTGGCAACGCTGGAAGATCCTGCAAAGGAAAAGGCGGAGGAGACGGTGCAGGAAAGGGGCCAGGCCGGCATTCCGGACCGCGACCGGCTGCGTAGCAAGGCATCGGCTTGCAAGTAGCCCATGCCCCGCCCGCCCCGGACGTCCTGGCGCTTGATCAGCGCGCCAGGTATTCGTCGGTCGTGACCACTGACGCATAACCGAACGCAAGCGCCGACATGAGCGCAGTGTGGACCTGCGCGGCCGGCACGGTCTCTCCGAGGAACTCGAGGTCGCGCGTGGCGCAGGCATCGTGCACGACCGTTGTCTTGTAGCCGAAATCCGAGGCGGCACGTGTCGTCGCGTCGATGCACATATGGCTCATGGCGCCAACGACCGTTACTTCCTCGATTTCTTTTGCTTCGAGCATTTCCTTGAGGTTGGTCTTCAAAAACGAATTCGGGAAATTCTTGACGATGACGGGTTCACCTTGCGCCGGTGCGACGGACTCGTGGATCTGGACGCCGTCCGTCCCCCGCTTAAAGAACGGTACGTCCGGATCAGGGGATTCATGGCGAATATTGACGACCATGTCACCTTTGGTTCTGGCATCGGCAATGACACGTGCAGCATTGTTCAACGCGTCGTGTATGCCTGCCAGCGCCAGCTTCCCGGTAGGAAGATACTCGTTTTGGAGGTCAACGACGATGACAGCTCGTTTGCTCATTGGGATGTTCCTTTCATAAAATGAAGTGCCCCTGGCATGTTTAAAGAGAGTGGACAAGCCTGTGGCGAAAAATGGCCTGCTTTGCGACATCAGATACCTACCTTGAGCAGTTTGAGGAGCCAAAGCCGGCCGCGATTATTGAAGCAACACAAAAACGTTCAGAACTTCAGGATTTCTCCATCCGCCGGAATGCGTACGCGATCGCCGATGCCATGTTGTTTGACATGCTCCTTCAATTCCTTGCGGCTGAGCGTCATATGGTTGATGGCATCCATATGCGTGGCAACGATGATCGCCTCCGGCATGAGCTGGTATGCGTGAAGCACATCGTCCTTTCCCATGATGATGGAACCTGCGTACCCGACCATACGCGCATCGCCGGAATTCAGGATGATGACGTCGGGCTTGAACTTTGCCAGTGCCTGGTCGACGTCGCTACGCCAGACCGTATCACCGACGACGTACATGGTTTTCGTGTCCGGTGCCCGGAAGACGATGCCCATGGCCTTGCCCAGCGCTTCGGCTAACGGCTTTTTCGCGTACATCTCATCGGTACCGTGCTGGCCGCCGGTCCGGGTCAGTTGCACACCCTCGAAGACGGTATTCTCATCCATGATCCGGACATTGGTGAAACCCTGGCCGCGAATGAGTTTGGCATCGGCTTCATGCTGTACGAACAAAGGAATCGCCTTCGGAATGAAGCGATGATCGCCACCGTCCCAATGGTCGAGGTGGGTATGGCTCACGATCACCGCATCCACGCCCTTGACGACCTCCTGCGCAGGCATTGGTAGTTCGATGAGCGGGTTGCGCAGTTGGCTGTTGAAAGTCCCCTCAAAGCCTGGATACGTGCCCTTTTTCGCCAGGAAGGGATCAAGGAGAAACGTCTTTCCTGCGTAGGTAATCTTCGCCGTCGCGTTGCGGATATGTTGAACCTGGACCATGTGCCTCGTTGCCACTGGACTGGGCAGGGGGGCCGCACGGGCCGGCAGGCTTGCTGCCCCCAGGGTCAGGGACAGGACGAGAACCAGCGCTTTCGGTCGTTGCATGTTGTTGCTCCATGAGTGTGGTTGGTAGCAGCATTGTGGCGGCGCAGCGCCCGCAGTAATATTGACCCGCATGCCAAATACCGATGCTTTCGGGCCACCACATGAGTTTGCAGCCATGAATACGAAACCACCAGTTGTCGCCCTGATCATGTATCCCAATTTCAGCCCATTCCATTTCTCCGTGCCCTATCTGGTGTTCAGCATGGAAATGGCCGAAAGCCGTTTATTCGACCTGAAGATTGTCTCTCCAGGTGCCCAGCCCCTGACTGCCGAGCGTGCCATGACGGTGCAGCCGGACGGTGGACTGGAACTGGCGGAAACAGCGGATATCCTCGTTATCCCAGGATGGCACGACCTGGACGCGCGCCCTGCTCCAGAGCTGGCGGCTGCGCTGATGCGCGCACATGCGAGGGGTGCCCACGTTGTCGGACTTTGCTACGGCGCCTATGTACTTGCCTATTCGGGATTACTCGACGGCAAGCGCGCGTCCACCCATTGGATGGCCGAAAAGGATTTCTCCTTGCGTTTTCCGCGCGTGCGGCTCGATATGAACGCGCTGTATGTCGACGAAGACCGCTTGATTACCTCGGCAGGCACGGGTGCGGGACTCGATTGTTGCTTGTATCTGGTACGTGCCTACCATGGGCCGAAGATCGCCAATAAAGTTGCGCGAACCATGGTTATTCCACCCCATCGCGAAGGTGGTCAGGCGCAGTTCATCGAACAGCCCGTGGCCGCCTCCACGCAGGATTCGCAGGTCAATCGGCTGCTCGACTACTTGCGTGAAAATATCAGCAAGCAGCACAGCATCGATGACCTGGCATCGAGAGCAGCAACGAGCCGACGCACATTTACGCGTCATTTTCACAAAGCGACGGGCATGACGCTGGTCGACTGGCTGGTGAACGAGCGCTTGCAGCAAACCCGCGAACTGCTTGAAACAACCTCGATACCAATCGAACGAATCTCGGAACTGACCGGCTTCCAGACGCCGCTGTCGTTGCGACAGCACTTCAAAAAACGGTTTCAGGTGAGCCCGAGGGATTGGCGCAGGACCTTTGGACAAAAAGCAGTGGCGTAGCCGGGCTAACATCGCCGGGTCCTTCAAACGACCGCTGCATGCTGGCCCAGGCTTTTCGACTCAGGGTCCGGGATTCGGATTGTCGGGCAAGGAGGGAATCGCACGCAGGTATTCGTACATGGCGGTCAGCTCCAGCTCGGTCTTCTTGCCGTACGCCGGCCAGGGCATGACCTGGAGGATGGCGCCACTCGGATCCCTGGGATTGCGTCCGGTACGCATCAGCTGGATGAACTCGCTGCGCGTCAGCCCCGCCGGCCGTCCGGCATTGTCCGGGGTGATGTTCGGTGCCGTGATTTGCGGCCCGAACTGGCGACCGCCGGACAGGTACTCTTCGGCATTGAGTCGTTCCGGTTCGCCGCGGAACGGGTCGCCGCCAGGCGAATAGGTCGGGCGACTGTGGCAGTCGGCACAACCGTTGGTGTTGATCGCGTAGCTTCCCAGGCCCACCAGCTGGCGATCCTTGCCTTCCAAATTCAACACGACACCGGGCGGCACGATGGCATAGCCGCGCTTGACGGGATTTTCGCTGTCGAGGAAATCGCGCAGGCTGTCGGCGCCTGCCGTCACGGACAATGCGACCGATGCAATCAGCGCCGCCGCCAGTAAGACGCGCCGCTGCGTTTTCGAAGGATTGTTCATTATTCACCCCTTAGCAGACTGAACACTCCCCGCAAGCGATTGCGGGGACCGGTGACTCAGTCTAGCCACGGCGCGCAGCATCGCCGCGGCTTCAGAACAGGGTTTGAGATTTATCAATCAGGGCTGCTGCTGTGCTTACTCAAGATCAAGGTCCCATTGACCACTTTGCACAGAAAGCACGATCTTGCGCAGACCTGGATTCCTTCGGCGAACCTTGGAAGGATGAGTTGGACCTCTAATGGCGACATTTATGGCCCCTGGAGTGGCAATCCAGCCGTCCCGGCCGCCGCACGCCAGCGCTTTAGCGTAAATTATTTGCCACCCTGTGCGTGCGCCATCTCGAGCGCAGGCAAGGTCACCGTCAAAAAAGAGGACACCTGGCCGATCAGGTCGGCGGCCTGCTGGCGCACTTGCCCCATCTGCAGCATCGACAGCTCGGCCTGGCGCACCGCCTGCTGGATCAGCGTGCGGCGCTGGACCAGCGCGTCGAGCAAGGCCGCATCCGGGGAATTCCCGGCCAGTTTGGAGACGACGGCCAGCGCCACCAGGTGCAGGTTCAGGTGCTGCGCCGATGCTTCCAGTTCGCGCATGGCGACTTCGCTGTCGGCCAGCAGTTGCACGAGCCGGGCGCGGCTTGCCGTCAGCGCCGGCTTGAACTGGGAAGGCGCCACCGTGCGGCGCAGCAGCCGACCGAACATGCCGCTCGGCGTCCGGGTGCTCTCGAGCGCGGCTTCGAGTTGGGCGGGCACCGCCATTTGCGCGAATGTCAGGACCAGTTCCGTCACCGGCTGGAGCAGCGCGGCGTGCTCTGCCAACGGCTCCTCTCCCCACTGCGTGACCAGCGACAGCTGCACCGGCAGGATGCGGCGAAACAGCGCAGCCAGGCGCCCCTCCGCCTGTGCGAAGACCTCGGGATAATCGGTGCGAACGGTGGCCAAGGCATCGCGCACCGCTGGATGGTCTTCGCTGTCGAACAGCGGCTTGGGCGCAGCCTTGCGGGTCAGGCTGGACGAGGCTGGCGCGGCGGGAAGGTCGTCGAACGACAGCGCCCTGGGCGGACCGGCGGGAGCGGGCGGCGCATCCTGCACGTCGCCGAAGTCGAACGCCTGCACGGCCGGAGGTCCGGCCGGAGCGGAGTCAGGTGCCGGCTCTTCGCCGAAGTCGAATGCTTTGGGCGTCATCGCTCACCCGGCGTCAAGGATGGTCCTCAGACGGTGCCGCCGAGCTTGCGGATAAACGTCGCCAGGTTCAACTTGAAACCGGCGCCGACGGCCTGGAAGCGCCATTCGCCATCCCGGCGGTACAGCGAGCCGAACTGCAGCGCGGTCTTGTCCGAGTAATCCGCGTCGAGGTCGTATTCCGCCAGCGTTTCGCCGGTGTCGTCGTTGTAGACCTTGATGTAGGCGTCGTTCACGCTGCCAAAGGTCTGCTTGCGCACCTCGGCGTCGTGGATGGTGACCACGATCGGCATCTCGACCACGGTCGGGTCGACCCGGGCCAGGTCGACGGTAATGACTTCGTCGTCGCCATCCTTGTCGCCGGTGCGGTTGTCGCCCGAGTGCACCACGGCGCCATCCGGGGACGTGGTGTGGTTGTAGTAGACGAAGTGGGCGTTGCTGAGCATGACCGGATCGTCGTTCGCATCCTTCTTGCACAGGAAGACCGACGAATCGAGGTCGAAGGCCTGGCCCGCGGCCGCGTTGACCTTCCAGCCGAGGCCGATCCGAACGCGTTTCAGGCCCGGTGCGGTTTTTTCGAGGTTGATGCGGTGGCCGGTTTCCAGCGTCGTCGCCATGACTATCCCTTTATTTTTTACGATGGTGTGAATGCTTATTTTCGCTGAATTTTGGTCGACTACGCGATGGTGGGCGAAAACCGCGTAATCAGCTCGCGCTCGAGTTCCTGCAGCTTCGGCAGTTCGTCCTTGCGGCGCTGCTGGCCTTCGTTCGAGATTTGCTCGAGCTTGTCGAACGCGGTGATCAGCTGGGTCTGCACGTGCTGGGCGGTTTCCAGGCTGACCAGCGAACGCTGCTTGGCGCGCGCCACGGTCTCGGTATTTTCCAGCAGCATGTCGGCCTGGGCGCGGAAGGCGGCGTCGGTGGCGTCGTAGGCGGCATTCGCGACCGCCGCGCTCTGCTTGGCTTCCAGTTGCAGCAGGTAGAGCGAGAACACGTTGCGCCAGGCCGGAATCGAGACGTTGACGATGTCGGTAAACGTGTCGGTGAGCGCGCGCGCATTGTCTTGCGACAGGCGGATCTGCGGCACCATCTGGGTGGCCATCAGCATGGCGCGTTTCAAATCGTCGATGCGCTTTTCAAGACGCTCGAGACGGCGCTTGAGTTCGGTCGACTGCTGCGCCTCGAAGGCATTCGTCGGCGCGGCTTGCTGGGCCACCGCCTGGCGCAGCTTGTCGGCCCAGGCTTCGCCCTTCTGCACGTCGGCGGCCAGTCCCTGGTAATAGACTTCCAGGCCCTTGTACATCTCGTCGAAATCGTGGATGCGCGCCCGGTGCACGTTGGCATGGCGCGTCATTTCCGCCACCAGCGTATCCATGCGCGACTCGACCACCTGGTACTGCGACAGCATCTTTTCCTTGACCGAGCCGAACATGTTGGTCACGCGCGACATCAAGCCGCCCGAGCGCAGCTTGGCCGGGTCCAGGCCCTTGGAGGTGGCGATCAATTCGTTCAGCTGCGAGCCGAACACGTCCGCATCCGAAGCGCGCACGGTGCCGAGCAGCTTGGCCGAGACCTTGGCCACGCCGGCGCCGGTATTGCCGCCGAGGGATTCGATCGCCTTGTCGTCGATGCCGGAAATATCGACACGCACCTGCGGCGCCACGCTCGCCTCCGGGCGCAAGGCGGGCAGCGCACCCTGCGTGGAAGCAGGATTCAGGACTGGATCCAGGAGCGGCGGCAAGGCCGGCGCAGGCGCCGCGGACGTTGCCTTCGCTTCTTCGTCGGAGGAGAACAGCGGTTTCATAAGGTTCCTTCAAGGGTTGAAGTGACAATATGAATAGCTTACCACCGGACAACTCGGCTGAGCTAGCTCCCCTTTCAGCCAGTGCTAGGCCGCAGCCGCCACGACCAGCACCGGCACCGGCACGGCCACCGCAACCGCCTGCTTGAGCTCGGTACCGGCTGCCGGCCCATCGAAGCGGTAGCCGTCGGCATCATGCAACTCCCAGGCTCCCTCGCCCTTCAGGCGCAGCACGTGGGTATGGTGGCGCAGCACGGCGGCGCGGTGGGCGATGCTGATCAAGGTCGTGCCGCTCGCGCGCAGGCGCGCATACAGCGCCGCTTCGTTGGCGCTGTCGAGCGCGCTGGTCGCTTCGTCGAGGATGACGATGGGCGGCTGGTGCACCAGCACGCGTCCGAAAGCGAGACGCTGCTGCTCGCCGACCGACAGCAGCTTTTCCCAGTCATGTACGGCATCGAGCCCGCCCACGCGCTCGGCCAGGCGCGGCAGGTGCACTTGCGCGAGGATGTCGAGCAGTTCGGCGTCGCTCAGGCTTGATTGTGCGCTGGGATAGATCAGCTGGCTGCGCAGTGTGCCGGATTGCAGGTAGGGTTGCTGCGGCAGGAAGAAGAGCTGTTCCAGCGGCGGATGCTGGATCGTGCCGCTGCCGCGGTCCCACAAGCCCGCGATCGCGCGCAGCAGCGAACTCTTCCCGCAGCCGCTGTCGCCGGTGATCAACAGCGCGTCGCCCGGTTGCAGCGCCAGGTTCAACTCCTTGATCAGCACCCGCTCGGATTGCGGCGGGTACAAGGTCAGCGCTTCCAGCGCGAGGTGGGCGCCGGGGCGCATCCCGATGCGCGGCGGCTGGCTGTCGGCACCCGCCTGCGGCGCATCCGGGTCCGGCAGCAACAGCGTCGACAAGGCTTGCAGGCGGTCGATGCCGGCCACGAAGCGGCTGAGGCTTTCGAAGTTATCGACGATGACGCCGACGGCGCCGAGCACCGCCGTGAATGCGCCGGCCGCCTGGATCGCGCGCCCCACTTCGAGCTGGCCCGAGAGCACGCCGTCGGCCAGGATCACGCCCGGCAGCACCAGCGTCAGCTGGCTGAAGGTGCGCTGGAACAGGTTCAGCGAGCGCTGCTTGCGGATCAGCTTGGCATAGTTGCGGATCACCTTGGCGAACTTGCCGTCGATGTGCGCGCGCTCTTGCCCTTCGCCGCGGTAAAAGGCGATCGATTCAGCATTCTCGCGCAGGCGCATCAGGCTGAAACGGAAATCGGCTTCCAGCCGCAGCTGCCAGAAATTCAGGTGGATCAGCGGATTGCCGAACACGTAGAGGGCGACCACGGTGCCGATGAAGGCGTACAGCGCCAGCACCCCAACCAGGACGTGCGAAATCGACCACAGCACGGCGCTGAAGGCGACCAGCTGCATCAGCGAGCCCAAAAAGATCAGCAGGAAGTGGATCGACCGGCCCGTAAAGGTATTGATGTCTTCGCTGATGCGTTGGTCCGGGTTGTCGATTTCCTTGTCGGCGCCGAGCGCGTAGTACTTGCGCCCTTTGAGGTAACTGTCGAGGAAACGGCTGGTGAGCCAGCGCCGCCAGTGGTTGGCGAAGCGGTCGCGCATGTAGTAATAAAAGGCGTAGATCGGCACCGCGAAGGCAAGGATGAACAGGCAAGTGCGCACCGAAGTCCAGAAGCGGTCGCCATTCTTGCCGGCCAGCGCCGACGTCATCTCGCCGGCCTGGTCGTTGAGCATGACGGCGAACTTGGTCTCGGCCAGCATCAGCACGATCAAGAGCAACAGCAGCAGCCAGGCTTGCCGCCTTTCTTCTCCCAGCCAGTACGGCTTGGCCACGTTAACAAATTGTTTCCACGCAGCGAGCGACAGGGGCGCGGCGCGCGGTTTATCTTCAGGTTCCGCCGGGACTGCGTTGGTGGTGGCATTGGTGCTGGCGGCGGTCGTCATGGTCATTCCCCGGAAAACGGTGTTCAGTACGTACACCCCGAGCATACGACGCGGCACAGGGCCGTTCAGTGCGGAAACAGACATAGCAATGGGCCGGCGAACGCGCCGCGGGACCGCGCTACAATCGGCGCATGAAAATGCGCAAGAAATCCGAGCTGCCGGTGAAACAGTGCGCGCACTGCAGGCTGCCTTTTACGTGGCGTAAGAAATGGGAGCGCGACTGGGAACAGGTGAAATACTGCTCGGAACGCTGCCGGCGCGCGGCCAGGCCAGCGGTCCCGAGCGGCAACGAGGAAGTGCAATAATGACGAGACACACTTCTTAATTCGCGGAGAAGCCATGCCCCATATTGCCGGTCTCGACCACGTGCAGGTCGCCATTCCCCCAGGCGCCGACGACGCCGCGCGCGCCTTTTACGGTGGCGTGCTCGGCCTGGCCGAAATCCCGAAACCGGCGCCATTGAACGCGTCCGGCGGCATGTGGTTCCTCACCGGCGCGACGCAGCTGCACATCGGCAGCCAGCCCGACTTCGTGCCCGCAAAGAAAGCGCACCCCGCTTTCATCATCGACGATTTCGCCGGCTACTGCGACTTGTTGCGTGCGCGCCAGGTCGCGGTGCGCGAAGAAGCGCCGGTCGCCGGCCGCCGCCGCGCGGGCATCGAAGACCCATTCGGCAACCGCATCGAACTGATCGCGCAGTCCTGAACCTGTCGATGCCTTTTACAGCTCATCCATTCCGGGTAGCGTAACTGACTGATTATTCAACAATGTAATTTTCAGGCACATGATTTGCTAAGTCCATGTCGGCAGGCGCGGCCGCGCCTGCATGCCACCACAACAGACTGGAGACGACATGCACATTCCTCGCAGCTTGCGCCATTCGAGCGCCACCGTCCTCGCTGCCATTGCACTGGGCGGCCTGGCCTTGCCGGCCTCGGCCACCACCATCCTCTTCGTCGGCAACAGCTTCACCTACGGCGACCCCGCCGGCGCCCAGCCGCCCCACGTCCAGAGTTACCGGCCCAACACAGTCACCGACCTGAACGGTTCGAACATCGGCGGCGTGCCGGCCCTGTTCAAGGCCATGACGCTGCAAGCCGGACTGAACTATGACGTCAGTCTGGAAACCCAGGGCGGCTCCGGCCTCGATTTCCACTACAACAACCGCTACAACACCATCGTCAAGCCTTTCGACATGGTGCTGCTGCAAAGCTACAGCACGCTCGACGCCGCCAATCCCGGCAACCCGGCCACGCTGATCCGGTATTCCGGTTTGCTGGCCGACGCTTTCCGCGCCCAGAATCCAAACGTCGACGTGCGCCTGACCGCCACCTGGTCGCGTGCCGACCTCACCTACCGCAATACCAGCAGCCCGTGGTACGGCGACTCGATCTACGCGATGGCGCAGGACGTGCGTGCCGGCTACGATGCCGCCGATGCGGCATCGGATAACATCAGCGACGTCATCCCCGTCGGCGAAGCCTGGAACCTGGCGATCGCGGGCGGCCTGGCCGACGCCAACCCGTACGACGGCATCGGCGCCGGCCAGGTCAACCTGTGGGCGCCGGACTCTTACCACGGCAGCGTGTATGGCTATTACCTGGAAGCGCTGACCATCTTCGGCAACGTGACCGGCCTCGATCCGCGCTCGCTCGGCGGCGACGAGTACGTCGCGCGCGACCTCGGCATCGACCCCGCCACCGCGATCGCCCTGCAAGGCTTCGCCGCCGCGCAACTGCGGGCCGAGGAAGTGCCCGAGCCCGGCACGCTGGCGATGTTCGCGACGCTTGGCGGGCTGATGTTTGCGGTGCGCCGCCGCAAGGTGGGGATGGTTGGCGGGCGCTGAGCCTGACGGGTGGACCCGTAAGGTGGGCGGCCGGACCTGAGCGCATGCATACTGGCTGCCCGGATGCCGCCCACGCGTTCAACTACACGCTGAACTTCGCGGCGAACGACCGGCGGTTGAACGCGTGGGCGGCGCAAACTCCGCCAATCCGCAACTGGAGAGGTGGAGCCGCCCACCTTACAGGGTCTATGCATCATCTGGGACGAAGTTCGTCCGACGCTAAGCCAGCACGATCCGGTTGCGCCCCGCTTCCTTGGCCTGGTACAGCGCGTGGTCGGCGCGGCTGATGACCTCCGTAAACGGCTCGCCGGCGCGGCGCGTGGCCAGCCCGGCCGAGAAACTGATGCGCTTGCCGTCGAGCCCCGGCACCACCATGGCATGCACGCGCTCGGCCATGCGCTCGAGCACGGCACGCGCATCGTGGGGAGCGGCGTCGGGCAGCAGCAACAGGAATTCCTCGCCGCCCCAGCGCGCCAGCACGTCGTTGCTGCGCAGCGAGCCACGCGCCGCGGCCGAGAAGCAGCGCAGCACGGCGTCGCCGGCGGCGTGGCCGTAACCGTCGTTGACCTGCTTGAAAAAGTCGATGTCGAGCAAGGCGACGCAGGTAGTAAAGGCGCTGCCCTTGCGGCGCTCCTCGGCCGCGAGGACTTCGTTCATGTGGCGGCGGTTCACCAGCGAGGTGAGTTCGTCGACTGTCGCCAGCACGCGGATGGTCGCCAGTGCCTCGGACAATTCTTCCTTCTGGCGCTTCAGGCGCGCGCGCAGCTTGTTCATCTCGCCGCTCAGGAGCGCGGTCGACATCAGCGCGCCGGCCAGGTAGCCGAAGGTCACCAGTTCCGTCATCGGCGGAAAGCGCAGCGGCTCGTGCGCCTGCAGCCACCACATGGCCGCACCCATGCCGACGATCGCGGCGGCCGACAGCATCAGGGTCTGGCGCGGACGCAGGGCGAACATGCAGAACACGATGATCACCACCGCCATCGCCAGCATGGCCGCACGCAAGGGGCCGGCAATGGCGTAGGCCCAGACGCTGCAGATCAGGGAAAACACTGCCTGCGCCACCGCCAGCTGGTCGGGCGCCAGGCCGAGGCGCGCGTTGGCGCGGATCAGCACATAAAACACGCAAGCGCCGCAGGCGCCGAACACGATCAGGCCATGCGCCGCGCCGGAATCGCTCAGGCCCTGCTCTACCTGCAGCAGCAACAGCAGGATGCAGACCACATACAGCACGCAGGTCGCGGCCCAGTAACGCAGCATGCGGTGCAGGCCGGCGTCGGTGCCGCACAGCAGGACGGCAATCCGCCGCAGCATGCTCAAGCGGACGCCCCGGCGGAAGGCATGCGCATCTGCAGCAATGCATGCGTGGCTGTGTGAAAAGTCGGATACGTCATCGTGGTCGAAGTGTGGCCGCAGCCATGCGGGACTGGTGGAAACGTCGCAAACGGGACGGCTCAAACTTTACCGAAGGGGCATATACAAGTCGAGATATTTACATAGAGAAATTGAACGGCTTAGATTTTTCGTTACCGCTCGACAACAAAAGCCGTTGGTCCGCGCGAGCGTAGCGGTGCCGGGCGCTACATCCGGCCTGCATCGTCCCGCGCCGCCACCAGCATGTCGATCAGCGCGCGCGACGCCGCCGACAAGCCACGGTGGGCCGGATACACGACCGAGAACGGGCGCGTGCGTCCACCCAGCTGCGGCAACACTTCCACCAGCCGTCCCGCCGCCAGGCTGGCCTCCGCAAACATGCGCGGACATAGGGCAATCCCCATGCCCTGCTCGGCCAGCCAGACGACGCCCATCGCCTCGGTCGATACCGTCACCGAGGCCGGCGGAATCCAGTCGATGTCGCGTTCGCCATCGCGCAGTTGCCATGAAAATACCCGCCCGGTGTTTGGCCGGACGAAGGCGATGCACTGCTGGCGCGCCAGGTCGTCCAGCGTCGCGAGTGGTCCGGCCGTCTCCAGGTAGGCGGGGGCAGCCAGCAGGCACAGCGGCGACGCTTCCAGGTGGCGCGACGCCATCGTGCTGCTCGGCAGCGGGCCGGAGCGGATGGCCAGGTCGAAGCCTTCGGCCACCAGGTCGACGTTGCGGTTGGTGATGTCGACGTCCAGTTCGACCAGCGGATAGGCGCGCGCGTAGGCGGCCAGCACCGGCGGCAGGCGCTGCTGGCCATAGCCGGTGGACACGCTCATGCGTACCTTGCCGCTCAATTGCGCCGTCGTGCTGCGCATTGCCTGCTCGGCCTGCCCGAGCCGGGCAAAGGCGTCGCGTGCCTCGTCGGCATAGCGCTGGCCGGCATCGGTGAGGCTGAGGCTGCGCGTGGTCCGGCGCAATAACTGTGTGCCAAGCCGCGCCTCGAGCCGCGACACGGCCCGGCTCAGCACCGACGCCGTGGTCGACAGCACGACCGCCGCCGCGCTGAACGAGCCATGCTCGACGACGTTGAGAAACACCTCCACATCGGCCAGGTGATCGAACTTGCGCCCCATCCTACTCCCTCAAGAACAAATCATTTGTCACAATCGTAGTTTATCGATCGGACGTGAACAAATACAATGACGCCCTTCTATTCGAAAGGACGCACATGGAATTGCTCGACAAACTGAAATGGCGCTATGCCACCAAGGCGATGGACCCGGCGCGCAAAGTGCCGCAGGATAAGCTCGACCGCATCATCGAAGCAGCGCGCCTGGCGCCTACCTCGTCCGGCCTGCAGCCCTTTGAAATCCTGATCGTGAACAATCCGGCGCTGCGCGCCCAGATCCGCGAGGTCGCCTGGAACCAGGCGCAGGTCGTCGACGCCTCGCACCTGCTGGTGTTCGCCGCCTGGGACGACTACACGCCGGAGCGCATCAACCACATGTTCGACCTCACCAACGAGGTGCGCGGTTTCCGCAACGAAGGCTGGGAAGCCTATCGCCAGCAATTGCTCGCGACCTACCCGGGCCGCGGCGCGCAGGTGAACTTCGAGCACGCCGCACGCCAGGCCTATATCGGCTTCGGTGCGGCGGTCATCGCGGCCGCCTTCGAGGAAGTCGATTGCACGCCGATGGAAGGCTTCGATCCGGCCGCCGTCGACCGCATCCTGAACCTGGGCGAGCGCGGCCTGCGCAGCGCCGTCATGCTGCCGCTGGGCTACCGCAAGGCCGAGCAGGACTGGCTGGTCGACCTGCCGAAAGTGCGCCGCCCGCTCGGGCAGTTCGTGAGCGAGATCGACTGATCCGAGTTTGCCGGAATCCACTGGCCGGGATCGAGGTCGCGCACGTGCCGCGCCTTGATCCCTGCCGTTCGCCAGTCGACCATGCGGGCCGACCTACCCGATATTACATGCAGCACATGGATGGTTTAGTCCTACACCGCCGGCCGTCATGGGACTATTCGTGCGCGGCAGGCCCGGGACTAACATGAAGCCACATTTCATGACAAGGGGACCAGCATGTCGATGCAAAACAAAGGCGAGGACACCAATGAAAGTGGTGATCACCACGGCACTAGTGCTGCTACGGGTAGTGTCGATAGCGCCGGCAATCCCCGCGCTGTAGGGGAATCGGTCGCGGGCAAAGACGGCCGGCAGCCCGTTCAGCAGGACAGCCAGCAAGGCGCAATGCCTCCCAGCCAGACCGATGACGACCAGTACGACCAGGGCACCGTGCAACGCGAGTCCTGAGCGCTCCCGGCCGGTGTGATGGCGGCCTACGCGCCCGTCCTCATACCGCCGCCACCGCCCGCGCATCGCGCATCATGCGCCGGATCGTCACGATGTTTACCATTGCAATCACCAGTTCCAGGGCGGTGCCGCCGACCGAGCCCGCGATCACATTGTTCACGATCCACAACCCGGTCCCGCACAGCATGGCCAGGCGCATGCGCACGCCTTCCATCAGGAACAGGGCCAGCGTGCCGATGCAGGACGCGGCCAGGGGCAGCCAGTCGGATGCGCGCGTCGCCAGGGTTGCCCCGAGCGCCAGGTTGGCGGCGATGACGAGCAAGGCTACCCATTTCGAGCGCGTGTACAAGGCCAGCACCGAGCGCAGCAGCGACATGGTCGAGCTGGCGACGGCGGTCGGCCGCCCGAGCAGGTAAAAATGGACGATGTAGGCGAAGCACTCGGCCGCCATGTACAGCTTGAAACGGCGGTCGTCCTTTTGCATGAAGGAGCCGACGCCGAGCACGAAGGCGGCGTAGCCGGCCCACTGCGCGGCGGAAAACCATTCGATCGTCATGGAAGCAATTCTGGGAAAAGGCAGGCGAGCCAGGGGTTCGGTGGATCGGCCGGGAATTATACCGGCAGCTACGGTGCGTTCCGGAACGCGCAGCTTTGCTAAAGTTACCGGTAACCGCTCACCTGGCAATGGAGAACCCGACATGAACATCCTGATGGTACTGACCTCGCACGACCGCCTCGGCGACACCGGCAAGAAGACCGGCTTCTGGCTGGAAGAGTTCGCCGCGCCCTACTATTTGCTGAAAGATGCGGGAGCGCAGCTGACGCTGGTCTCTCCCCTGGGCGGCCAGCCGCCGCTCGATCCGAAAAGCGACGCCCCCGACGCGCAAACCGAAGCGACGCAGCGCTTCAAGACCGACCCCGCCGCGCAGGCGGCGCTGGCGTCCACCGGCAAGCTGGCCGACGTCGACGCCGCCAGCTTCGACGCCGTGTTTTATCCAGGCGGCCACGGCCCGCTCTGGGACCTGGCCGAGGACCGCGACTCGATCGCCCTGATCGAAGCGATGATCGCCGCGAATAAACCGGTTGCGGCCGTCTGCCATGCGCCGGGCGTGCTGCGCCACGTGAAAGGCGCCGACGGCAAGCCGCTGGTCAATGGCAAGCGCGTAACCGGCTTTACCAATACCGAGGAAGAAGCGGTGGGATTGACCCAGGTCGTTCCCTTCCTGGTCGAAGACGTGCTCAAGGAAAGCGGCGGTCTCTATTCGAAAGTGGACGACTGGCAGCCCTATGCCATTACCGACGGCTTGCTGGTGACCGGCCAGAATCCGGCTTCGTCGGAAGCGGCGGCGCAGGCGCTGCTCAAGCTGCTGGCCTAATCTCACGACAATGAAAGACTGAGGATCGCCTGCAAGTCGTCCGCATCGAGGGTGCCCGCCAGGCCGCCCTCGGGCGCCAGCAAGGCGTCGGCCAGGGCGCCCTTGCGGCGCTGCAGTTCCTGGATCTTTTCCTCGAGCGTGCCGCGCGCGATCAGTTTATAGACGAACACGGGCTGCGCCTGGCCGATGCGCCAGGCGCGGTCGGTGGCCTGGTTTTCGCTCGCCGGATTCCACCATGGATCGTAATGGATGACGGTATCGGCCGCCGTCAGGTTCAGGCCGACGCCGCCCGCCTTCAGGCTGATCAGGAATACGCTCACCTGGCCCTGCTGGAATGCCGCCACCGGCGCGGCGCGGTCGAGCGTCGAGCCGGTCAGCAGCGCATAGTCGACGCCGCGCTTGCGCAGTTCGTCTTCGACCAGCGCCAGCATGCTGGTGAACTGCGAAAACACCAGCACCTTGCGTCCCTCGCTGAGCAGGGTGTCGAGCAGATCCATCAGCGTGTCCAGCTTGGCCGAGCCGGCTTCGCTGGACGGGCGCAGCAGGCGTGGATCGCAACATACCTGGCGCAGCTTGAGCAAGGCAGTGAGGATCACGATCTGGCTGGCAGCGAGGCCCTTGCGGCCGATTTCGTCGCGCACCTTGCGGTCCATCGCGACCCGCACCGTCTCGTAGAGGTCGCGCTGGGTGCCGCCCAGGTCGATCGGCAACACGATCTCGGTCTTGGGCGGCAATTCGGTCGCGACCTTATCCTTGGTGCGCCGTAACATGAACGGTTTCAGGCGCCGCGTCAGCAGGTTGGCGCGCACGCTGTCGCCGCGCTTTTCGATCGGCTTGCGAAAGTCCGTGTTGAACGCCTTTTCGTCGCCCAGCAACCCCGGCATGAGGAAATGGAATTGCGACCACAATTCGCCGAGGTGGTTTTGCACCGGGGTGCCGGTCAGGCACAGCCGGTGGCGGGCGGAGAGCAAACACGCCACCTGCGCCGCCCGGGCGCGGCTGTTCTTGATGTACTGCGCTTCGTCCAGGATCAGCAAGTGGAACCGCTGCTTGCGCAGCGCTTCTTCATCACGGCACAGCAGGGCATAACTGGTCAGCACCAGGTCGGCGCCGGCAATCTCGCCGAACCGCGCCGCGCGCTCCTTGCCATGTAATAGCAGTACGCGCAAATCCGGCGCGAAGCGCGCCGCCTCGGCCTGCCAGTTGCCCATCAGGCTGGTCGGCGCCACCACCAGCGCCGGCCCGTCGAGCCGGCCGGCTTCCTTTTCGGCCAGGATGTGGGCCAGGGTCTGGACGGTCTTGCCGAGTCCCATGTCGTCGGCCAGGATGCCGGCAAAACCGTATTCGCGCAGGAATTGCATCCACGCCAGCCCGTCCTGCTGGTAGGCGCGCAGCGTGGCCTGCAAGCCGGCCGGCGCCGCCACCGGCGCGATGCCGGCGAAACCATCGAGTTTGCGGCCCAGTGCGCGCAGGCGCTCGCCGCCCATCCAGCGCAGCTGCGCCGCCTGTTCCAGCTCGGCCAGGCGCGCGGCGTCGGTGACAGGCAGGCGCAAGGCATCGCCATCGTGTTCACTGAAATACAGTTCGCCCAGGGTGGCAAGGATCGGCTTGATGCGCAGCCAGGGCAAGGCGACGCGCGTCATGTCGGGCAAGTCGACAATGACTTCGCTGTCGTCGGCACGCGCGGCCAGCGCGGCCGGGCTGAAATCCTGCGGCGCAGTGCGGATCATTTCCACCAGCAAGGGCAGCAGGGCATGGCGCCGGCCCTCGACCAGGATGCCGAGCTCGAGCGCGAACCAGGCATGTGCACCCTCGCCTTCCTCGTTCAGTTCGGCATACCAGTCCTCGGCCTCGGCGACGTCGTAGCGGTAGTTGCCGTCCTTGTCGATGCGCCAGCCGGCAGCCTCCAAACGCGGCAGTTCGTAACGCGCAAATACGAGCCAGGCTGCCTCGTCGGGCAATACCAGCGCATCGTCCCAGTCGTCGAGCGGGGAACCCGGCGCCGGCGCCGTGAAGCCAAGGCCGGCGAGCATGGCCGCCGCCGCCGCTTCCGCGCGCATGTCGCGCTCGACCAGTTCGACCGTATTGCCCACCATCCTGCGCAGCACCGGTTCGTCGCTGTCGCCGGTCTCCATGCCATCGTAGTCGAACGAAAGCGCCACGTAATCGTGCCACTGCAGGCTGTCGCGGCTGCGCACGCTCACCGGGTAGCTGTCGAGCAGCAGGCAGGGCGTGGGCGCAATGCCGGCGCGGCGCTGCGTCTTCATCGCCTGCGGCAGGGGCAGGAGTCGGTCCATGCCCTCTTCGACCATCCGGCGCGCAACCTCGCCACGCTGTTCGGGAGGCAAGTACGGCGCCTGCTTCACCAGGCCCAGCAATGCCGCCGGCGCCAGGGCCGCGAGCGGCGCCGGCAGCATCAATTCGCCCAGCACACCGCCATCGACATACAACACCGGTTCGGTCGGCAGCACGTGGGCGACCGGATTGCCGCCGTCGAACTGCCAGCCAAGCATCACCGACGCGCTGCCGGCCTCCTCTGCACGCCAGCCGAGCGCGGCGCTGCGCGCTGCGCCCGGACGCAGTTCGAGGAAACCGCCGCGGCGCAGGTCGGCAACGGTGGTTGACCACAGCAGCCGCCCGCTTGCACACAATTCCTGCAGCAGGCGGGCGCCGAGCCGGTCGGCTGGCTGGACTTCGTCGAGGTACATGCCTGCGCGCAGGGCGGACATGACGCGCAGCGGTTCCTCGTCGGAAGGGGCAACGAAGGCCGGCGGAAATGTCAGCAGGTTGGCGGCATTGTTGACGGTGGTGACACCACCGATACTGCCATCCTTGCGCAGGCGTACCTTGCATGCGTGCAGGCGCAGCGAGCCGCCGTGCGTGTCGGGTATGAGCGCATAGCGCAAGGCGAAGCCGGTGTCGGCGGCGCGCGGCGCGCTTCCTCCTGCCAGCGACGCCACGTTCTGCAGCCAGCGCTCGGCCTGCGCGGACAGGGCGCCGCGGGCGTCCGCCACCGCGTTGTCGGCGCGGTCCAGGCTATCCAGCAGCACCGCCACCACATGCTTGCAGTTGTAGCTCATCGGACAGCTGCAGTGGCCATTGAAGCCGACACCCTGGGCACCTGGCACGAGATGGATGCGCTGCTGGTAGACGCTGCGGCCGCTGCCGGCCACGCTGCCGTCGATCCTGGCGCCTTGCTGACGGACATCGAGCACCATGCCGTCGCGGGCATAGGCCCTCCCCTTGGCGAGCGTTCCCGCGTCAAACTGTCGTGTAATGTCTGCTAAGACAAAATCCATGGTCGAAAAGCAAAAGTCGTCAATAGCAGATTATCGCGGAAACCGCAGACGCATACCGTGGAAAGACCATGAGCACAGGACAAAATCCAGGTTTAGCATGTCGGTTTTCTTTACAAAAAATCACCAAGTCCAGACGTACTTATTACAAGCTATTGATAATAAACAATATGTTTTTCTGGCACGTAATTTGCTTTCTATTTAGAAATACAATCATAACGGGTGCTCCATGTTTTCATTCCAAGCTTCCAAATTCCTGAAACTGGCGATTGCGGGTGTCGCGCTTGCCTCCCAGGCCGTATTCGCGGCGCCGGTAGCGTTTTCAGGCGAGCTGACCGCTTCGGATAGCCGGTTCAACCGTCCGTTCACGACATTCCTGCTCAGCGGCGCCGGTACCGATGTAGCCTACGACGTCTACGATTTCCGTGTCAGCAGCGATGGCGTCTATTCGATGGAATCGACCTCGTTCAACGTCCCGGGTTCGGATACCTTCCTGCTCTTGTACCGTGGTGCTTTCGACGCGGCGTCGCCGCTTGCCAACCTGCTGAACCTGAATGACGACGACGGCGCCGGCGCGCTCTCGCTGATCAACCAGGCGCTCGAGGCCGGCAACCAGTACTTCCTGGTGTCCACCTCGTATAACAACAACCAGTTCGGCAGCTATACCGGACGCTTCGATACGGTGAGCGGCGGCGGCCAGGTCATGCTCGGCGCCGAGGACAGCAACGAAGTGCCGGAACCGGGCACGCTGGCGCTGATGCCGCTGGCTGCGCTGGGCGCGGCTATGGTGCGCCGTCGCAAGCGCGCCTGAGCATTGGGGCTAGGCAGTCCGAAATCGGATAGAATAAGCTCCGATTCCGGAGTATCGAAAGTTAAACGATAATTCCACCTTGCGGTGGCGTTGTCGTTTCGATCCTGCCCGATGCAAAGTCAATCCGGTATGTCGACTTTCTTTACAAAAAGTCACCGCAATCAATTGTATTGACGCCAAGGGATTGATAATAAACAATATATTTCTCTGGCACAGCAATTGCTCTTATCTTGGAACACAACTACAGAGGGGTGTTCCATGTTTTCTACCAAATTCCTGAAATTCGCCATTGCAGGCGTCGCGCTCGCTTCTCAGGCCGCCTTTGCAGCACCGATATCGTTTTCCGGTGAACTGACCGCATCGGACCCGAGGTTCAATCGCCCGTTATCGGCAACCCTGCTCAGCAGCGTTGGCACCGATGTAGCCTATGACGTATACGATTTCCATGTGAGCGCTAACGGCGTCTACTCGATCGAATCGACATCGTTCAACGCCCCTGGGTCCGATACCTTCCTCTACCTGTACCAGGGCACCTTCAATTCAGGCTCGCCACTGGCCAACCTGCTGGCCTTTAACGATGACGGCGGCACCGGCGCTCTGTCGCTGATCAACCAGGCACTGCAAGCAGACAGCCAGTACTACCTGGTGTTTGCCGCATACTACAACGGCGATTTCGGCAGCTATACCGGACGCTTCGATACGGTGAGCGGCGGCGGCCAGGTCATTCTCGGCGCCGAGGACAGCAACGACGTTCCGGAACCGGGCACGCTGGCCCTGCTCCCACTGGCTGCGCTGGGCGCTGCCATGGCGCGCCGCCGCAAGCGCGCCTAAAGGAAAACTCCAGAATCGGAGTATATTAACTCCGGTTTCGGATGGATTTAGTTTGAACGACAACGCCACCTCGCGGTGGCGTTGTCGTTTCCATCTACCTGCTAGGAATTCATTTATTTGCCCGGCTTGAGGATCACCTTGGTCCAGCCTTCTGCGCGCTTGTCGAATTTCTCGTAGGCTTCCGGCGCCTTATCCAGCGACAGTTCGTGCGAGACGATCATCGACGGCGTGGCGCGGCCGGCCTGGATCAGGTTCGCAAGGCGGCGATTATAGGCCTTGACGTTGGCCTGGCCGGTACCGATGCGCTGGCCCTTGAACCAGAACTGGCCGAAGTCGAAGGCGAGCTTGCCTTCCTTGGCCAGTTCGTCCTGCGCGCCCGGATCTTGCGGCAGGAACACGCCGACCACACCGATGCCGCCGGTCGGCTTCACCGCCTGCACCAGGTTGTTCATGGTGAGGTTCGGCACTTCCTTGCCGTGCATGTTGCAGCACTGGTAGCCGACGCATTCGCAGCCGCAATCGGCGCCCTGCCCTTTGGTCAACTCCTTGATCTGCTCGACGCCGGTGCCCTCGGTATCATCGATGGCGATCGCGCCGATCTTCTCGGCCAGCGCCAGCCGGTCCTTGTGCGAATCGACGACGAACACGCGGCTCGCGCCTTTGACGAACGCCGAGGTAGCCGCCATCAGGCCGACCGGCCCGGCGCCATAGATCACGACGGAATCGCCCGCCTTCATCTGCGCCAGTTCGGTGGCGTGGTAGCCGGTCGGGAAAATGTCCGACAACATCACGTAGTCGTTTTCCTTTTCGCGCGCATCCTCGGGCAGCACCAGGCAGTTGTAGTCGCCGTAGGGCACGCGCAGGAGTTCGGCCTGGCCGCCGCTGTACGGTCCCATGCCGGCGAACCCGTAGGCCGCGCCGGCCGTGCCCGGGTTGCAGGTCAGGCAAAAGCCCGACAGGCCGCGCTCGCAGTTTTCGCAAAAGCCGCAACCGATGTTGAACGGCAGGCAGACCATGTCGCCCACCTTGACGCGGTCGACCGCCTTACCGACGGCGATCACTTCACCCATGTTCTCGTGGCCGAGAATGCGGCCGGTTTCCATCTCGGTACGGCCTTCGTACATGTGCAGGTCGGAGCCGCAGATATTGGTCGACGTGATGCGAACCAGCACATCGGTCGGTTTTTCGATCGTCGCGTCCGGCATCTCCTTGACCTGGACGTCGCGTGGTCCGTTGTAGACAAGTGCTTTCATTGGGGCTGTTTCTCCAGAGTCGGTTGGAACAACTCATTCTCGGTAGCAAAATGCCATCGACAATGAGACAAGTTCTCCACTCTGGGCGGCGCACCGTTCAGCATCTGTTCGCCAGCTAACCATGATGGGTAATCCCGCCGTGTCGTTGCTGCTAGCGTAGCACCGCCAGCTTGGTCTTTTTTCCCTTGCGATAGGTGTAGATCGTCATGGCGGCATTTTTCAGGTCCCCCTTCGGATCGAAGGCGATGCTCCCAGTGATGCCCTGATGTTTCACGGCAGCGAGCGCCGGCAGGTACTTCGCCGGATCGCTCGAATTCGCCGCCTGCATCGCCTTGGCAAACACCATCACCGCATCGTAGGCATACGGCGCATACGTCTGCACCGGCAGTTTGAAACGCTGCTGGTAGCGCTGATTGAATGCGTTCAGGCCCCCTTCCTGCGCGGCATCGACGCCGCCCGCCACCACGCAAAACACCTTGTCGTCGACCAGCGCGTCGCCGGCCAGCAGCGGCATCTTTTCCGAGCAGACGCCATCGCCCGACACCAGTTTGGCACGCAGCCTGAGCGCCTTCATTTGCTTGAGCATCGGGCCGGCCACCGCATCCATGCCGCCATAAAAAATCACGTCCGGATCTTTCGCGCGGATCTGGGTCAGGATGGCATTGAAATCGGTCGCCTTGTCATTGGTGAACTGGCGGCTGACGACGGTGGCGCCCGGCCCCGCCTTTTTCACGCTCTTGACGAATTCGTCGGCCAGGCCCTGGCCAAAAGCGGTACGGTCGTCGATCACCGCGATCTTTTTCGCCTTTAAAGTGCCGATTGAATAGCTGGCCATGACGCGCCCGACCAGGTTGTCGTTGGCGACCACGCGGAACGCCGTCTTGAAACCCTGGGTGGTGTACAGCGGCGTGGTTGCGGCCGGCGAGATTTGCGGAATACCGGCATTGAAATAAATCTTCGAGGCCGGCACCGTGGTGCCCGAATTCAGGTGCCCGACCACCGCCGCCACCTTCGCATCGACCAGCTTTTGCGCCACCGCCGCGCCGGTTTTCGGATCGGCGCCATCGTCCTCCGGCTGCAATACCCACTGCACCTTGCGGCCGCCCAGCACGATCCCCTTCGCGTTGAGTTCGTCGATCGCCATGCGCGCGCCGTTCTCGATGTCCTTGCCCTGGTGGGCGCCGGTGCCCGACAGAGGGGATGCGGTGCCGAGTTTCACTTGCAGGAGTTTGGCGGGCGGCTGGGCGTGGGATGCGGCAGCGAGGGCGAACAGGGAGGCGGCGGCGATGGCGGAGCGATGCATGGCGGGTTTTCCGTGGACGGTGCGGTCGATTGTACTGCCGAGTCGCTCGCGTCCTCTCAGGCAATCGTGCGTCATCATTTAATTGATCCCCGTTACTGAATATGCAGTCAAAAATATTCTGTTTTTTCTAAATTCTTTTGTGCAATAATTTATTTATAACAATTAGTCGGCGCCGCCGGCATTCACAAGGGGATAGAATGAATACAAAGAATATCGTACGCACTGCTGGCGTATTGGCAATGACCGTGCTATTGGCAAGCTTGACCGGTTGCGCTTCGATTGTCAGCGGCACCAACCAGGTCGTTTCCGTCGAAACCCGCAGTCCTTCGGGAAAACTGGACGGCGCCACCTGCAAACTGCAAAACGACAAAGGCGTGTATTACGTCACCACACCCGGCACGGTTACGGTGCATCGCGCTTACGGTGATATGAACGTCACCTGCGACAAGGCCGGTGTGGCAACCGGTGTCGCTACTTTCAAGTCATCGACCAAGGGCATGATGGCGGGTAATTTGCTGTTCGGTGGCGTGATCGGTGCCGGTGTCGACGCCGCTTCTGGGGCAGCTTATGATTATCCAGCGCTGTTGCAGATTATGATGAACGACAGCATTAACAGTGCTGTGGCAACGGCGCTATCTGCGGCGCCAGTCACTGGCGGCTCTAAATAAGAATATAAAGATATAAAAAAACGCCAACCTCGGGTTGGCGTTTTCATTTTCACTGTTGTGAAAGGCGGTTTCTAAATCACCCAGCACTCACCGATTCCGCGTCACCCTCCACACCGTATTCGCCAGATCATCCGCCACGATCAGCGCCCCGCGCGGATCGACGGTCACACCGACCGGCCGCCCGCGCGTCTTGCCGTCGCCATCGCGGAAACCGGTGACGAAATCGACCGGCTCCCCGGCAGGACGCCCATTCGCGAACGGTACGAAGATCACTTTATAACCGACCGGATTCGAACGATTCCAGCTGCCGTGTTCGCCGACGAAGGCGCCGTTGGCAAACTTGTCGCCCATGACCGGCAGCGAGAAATTCAGCCCGAGCGCGGCGACGTGCGAGCCGAGGCTGTAGTCGGGCTTGATGGCGGATGCGACCTTTTTCGGATTCTCCGGTTTCACGCGCGGATCGACGTTCTGGCCCCAGTAGCTGTACGGCCAGCCGTAGAAGCCGCCTTCGCGCACCGAGGTCAGGTAGTCGGGCACCAGGTCCGGGCCCAGCTCGTCGCGCTCGTTGACCACCGACCACAACTGTCCGGTTTGCGGATGCATCGCCAGCGCCGTCGGATTGCGGATGCCGGTGGCGTAGGGTTTATGCGCGCCGGTGGCCGCGTCGATCTGCCAGACCTCGGCGCGATTCAGTTCGGCTTCCATGCCGCGCTCGGTGATGTTGCTGTTCGAGCCGATGCCGACATACAGGAAGCGCCCGTCGGGACTGACGGCCAGCGACTTGGTCCAGTGGTGATTGATCTCCGACGGCAGTTTGGCGACGCTGGTCGGCGCGGCGGCGGCTTTCGTCTGCCCTTCCTGGTAGTCGAAGCTGACCAGTTCGTCCTGGTTGGCCACGTACAGTTTATTGTTCGCAAATGCCAGGCCGTAGGGGGCATTCAGGTTCTCGGCGAACACCGTTTGCAGTTCGTACTTGCCGTCGCCATCGGCATCGCGCAGCAGGGTCAGGCGGTTGCCGCCCTTGACCTTGGTATTGCCCTTGGCCTTGATGTAGCCGGCGATCACATCCTTCGGCTTGAGCTTGGCCGCGCTGCCGCCGCGCCCTTCCGCCACCAGGATGTCGCCATTTGGCAGCACCAGGGTCTGGCGTGGAATTTTCAGGTCGGTCGCGATGGCCGTGACGCTGAAGCCCTCGGGGACGGTCGGTTTTTGGTCGCCCCAGGCCGTCGGTTCGGCGATCTTCATGCTCGGCAGCAAGCCACGCTGCGGTTCGGGCAGCTTCGGATCGGGTCCGCGCGCCTGGATGGCGACGCCGTCTTCGCTGCATGCGCCGAGCAGCAGCGTCATGCCCAGTAATGCCAATGTGCTCGCGCGTTTCATTGCACACCTCCCTTGCGGCCACTGAGTCCCACCCAGGCCGACAGGCAGATCAGCAGGAACACGATGGCGGACAGCACCAGCCCGGACGGCATGACGGCCCAGGCATCCTTTGCATGTTGAAACGCGTTGACCAGGCCCAGCACCCAGGTCACCAGCAGCGCCAGGAAATAGGTCAGCGGCTGTCCCGCCTTGTGGCGGGCGCGGATCAGGTTGACCAGCGCGAACAGCAGCGCGAGTCCGCTGCACAGTAAACCGCCGGCGATCAGCCAGGATGCAAAATTGCTCCACTGGATCTGGTACGAGTCGGAATAGGCCATGTCGCTCAGCAAGGCGCCGAGGAACAGGGGAACGGAGCCGCCAAGCAGAATCGCATGCAGCGGCCCTGGCGGGTTTCGGTAAGTGGGGTTGCCAATGGTGGCGGAAGACATGAAAGGTCCTTGGTGATGATTCGATATTTAAATCATAACGGCCATCCGCAGGGCTTGTCGCATGGTTGATTTAGCGGAACAACGTCAATACATAAAAAACGCCAACCCGCGGGTTGGCGTTTTCGTTATTCCAGCGCAGGCGATTCAAGCCGCCTGGTCCAGCGTCGGATAATCGATATATCCGGCTGCGCCCGGCACATAGAACGTCTGCGGGTTCGGCGTATTGAACGGCGCATTCAGTTTCAGGCGCTGCACCAGGTCCGGGTTGGCGATATAGGCGCGGCCAAAGGCGACCGCATCGGCGCGGCCCGATTCGACGGCCTCGAGCGCCATTTCGCGGGTATAGCCGTTATTTGCGATATACGTGCCCTTGAACGCTTGGCGCGCCCAGGCGAAATCGAAGCCGGGAACGTCGCGCGGGCCGCCGGTGGCGCCTTCGACGAAGTGGATGAAGGCGATGCCGCGCTTGTTCAGTTCTTCGATCAGGTAGCCGAATACGGCTTGCGGATTGCTGTCGGCCAGGTCATTTGCCGGGGTCACCGGCGACAGGCGGATGCCGACGCGGCCTGCGCCGATCTCGGCGACCACGGCGTCCACCACTTCCAGTGCGAAGCGGGCGCGGTTTTCGATCGAGCCGCCGTATTCGTCGGTGCGCCGGTTGGCGCCGTCGCGCAGGAACTGGTCGATCAGGTAGCCGTTGGCGCCATGCAGTTCGATACCGTCGAAGCCGGCGCGGATCGCATTCGCGGCGCCGCGGCGATATTCGGCGACGATGTCCTTGATCTCGGCCAGTTCGAGTGCGCGCGGCTCTGGCGCTTCGACCTTGCCGGCGTGGGTGTAGGCGAGCACCTTCGGCGTCACGGCCGAGGGGGCGATCGGCTGCACGCCGCCGGTGAGATGCGGGTGCGTCACGCGGCCCACGTGCCAGATCTGGGCGACGATCTTCGAGCCGGCGTCGTGCACGGCCTGGGTGATCGGCTTCCAGCCTTCGACCTGCTCGTCGGAATAAATGCCGGGCGTGGCCATGTAGCCTTTGCCGAGCGGCGAGACTTGCGTGCCTTCGCTGATGATCAGGCCGGCGTTGCTGCGCTGGCGATAGTACTCGACGTTCATCGGGCTGCCCGGGATGTCGCCGGCGGCCTCGTCGGCGCGGCTGCGGGTCAGCGGGGCCATCACGACGCGGTTGGCAACTTCGATGTCGCCGATACGGGTGGGCTCGAAAAGTTTGTGGGTCATGATGGGTCCGTTTCTGTAGAGATTGGAATTATTGGGCCGCCGGTCGTTGAACTTTCAAGAGCCATCGCCGGCAGCCGCTACAATTATTACTATAGATATTCCTGGTACCCGCGGGTAGACCGCACGAATGATATGATTTATTCCTGACAGGAATAGGATAAGTAAAACGTGGACCGCTTGCGCTTGATGGAAACCTTTGTCCGGGTAGTCGAAACCGGTAACTTTTCGGCCGTTGCGCGCGAGGAACGCAGCACGCAATCGGCAATCAGCAAGCAAGTGCAGGCGCTGGAAACCATGCTCGGCGCGAAATTGCTGGTGCGCTCGACGCGCAGCCATGCGCTCACCGAAGCGGGCAAGCGTTATTACGAACGCTGCCGCCAGGTGCTCGACACGATCGAAGACGCCCGCGTCGAAGTCCAGCGTACCGAAAACGAAATTTCCGGCGTGCTGCGCGTGGCGGCGCCGGTATCGTTCGGGCGCCTGCATATCGTGCCGCGCCTGAACGCGTTTTTCGAGCGTTACCCGCGGCTGAAAATCGACCTGCAGCTGGACGACAGTTTCGTCGACCTGGTCGTGGGCGGCATCGACGTCGCCTTCCGCGTCGGCGAACTCAAGGACAGCCGCCTGATCGCGCGCCGCATCGGCACCGCCCACCGCGCCGCCCTCGCTTCTCCCGCCTACCTGGCGCGCCACGGCGAACCGCAGACGCCGGAGGAGCTCCGCAACCACCAGTGCATCGTCTACACCGGCCTGGCCAACGTCAACGAGTGGAGTTTCCAGGACGGGGATGGCGCCCAGCACACGGTGCGCGTGAGCGGCCATCTGCAGTCGAACAGTTCGGAAGCGATCCGTCAGGCCGTGGTCGAGGGCCTGGGCATCTGCTATACGCCGCAGTGGGTATATGGCGACGATATCCGCGCCGGACGCGTAAAGCCGATCCTGACGCGCTACCGGTTGCCGCCGCTGCCGCTAAACGTCGTGTTCCAGCCGGCGCGGCGGCCTTCGTTAAAGATCAGCCATTTCGTGTCCTTCTTCGCCGAGGAATTCGCGCGCGATCCGGATATTTCGCCGATGCTGGCGGCGGACGGCGCGCCGCACGATGCGCTCGGTAAACTCAGCGGCAGCTATGCGCCCGCCGCTAGCCGCCGTGCCTGAAGATCGGAATGAGCGCGGCCACGCCGACCAGCGCCACGATCACGCTGAAGTGCACGCTCGACAGCACCAGTGCGCGCACATTATTCGCCCAGCGCTTGCTACCGTGTCCTGCCGCATCGGGACGCACGAGTTGAAGCTTGGGTTTCAATTCTCCACTCCGGCTATCCGAAAATCTTGCAATAACGAAATAATAACATCGGATAATGGAACAAAATGTGTCTTCCCAACCACGCAATGCACATATTTCTTATGACAGCGAATCGTCACGCCAGGCACGGCGCATCTCAACACAGCACTTGCAAAGCGACGTACATCGGCGCAGGATGATCAAGCCAACCATAACGAGGAGACCAACCATGATCAAAGTGAGCGTGATGTATCCGAATGGCCCGGACGCCCGTTTCGACGAGGTGTATTACCGCGACCGGCACATGCCGATGGTGAAGGAACTCATGGGCGATCATTGCAAGTACTACACGGTCGACCGCGCGATCGCATCCGGCACGGTTGAGAAGAATGCGCCCTATATCGCCATGGGCCACCTGTTCTGCGATTCGGTCGATGCCTTCCAGGCCGGCTTCGGTCCGCATACGAAGCAGATCATGGGCGATATTCCCAATTACACCAACCAGACGCCGGTGATCCAGATCAGCGACGTGCTGGTCGAATAAAGATCGGTATTGCGCGCCATGATCGCTCCCCTCATCTGTTCTATCGTGACGCTGTTGCTGCTCGGCTGGATGCTCTGCATGAATGCGAAAGATCGCAAGATCCTCGAAAAGCAACTGGACGACGAATTCGGCGACGGCTCCGGCGTTTAGTGTTGTCATGGCCCACAAATCATCCAGAAACATCATGCGTCCATTGCGGCACCTGACAATATTATTCTCGGTACTGGCAACCCAAAACAGTTGGGCGTGTTATTCGCCTCCGCGCCAGCAATTAATGGGCGTCGACGAACAGATCGCGCGGGCGTCCGACGTTTCGGTGGCCAGGGTGGTCAATGCGGTACCGCTGCAAGACGATTTCGTCGAATATCACTTCGTCGTGCTGGAGCGCCTGGCCGGCACAGGGGGCAACACGTTTACGGTGACGGGCAGCGCGCGGGCGAGCCGTCACGACGACGACAGCGCTGCGACGCCATTACTGCAATGGGCAGCCATTAAAGGCGCCAGTAACGAGACCAGCTTCGACAACCATACCGATCCCGCATTCTGGAAGCGTGGCGGAGGACGGGTCATGAACGGCGCGGACTGCGCCATTTACCCGGACTTCGTTATCGGCGGTACCTATCTCGTGTTTCTCGACACGCCATGGACATGGCGCAGTTTCGAAAAGATCGGGCCTTTGAATGGCGTTACCGGCAAGGGCGACCAGTGGCTGGCTTATGTAAAAGCCGGACTGGAAAAGCAAAGGAGCAGGACGCCGCCGGCAAGCTGATTCCTCGTTCCTGAATTTGTGAGCAAAGGCAAGCGGGACAGCAAGTGTTCCGGCGCACGGGTATGCTGTGCGAATCGCCCTTCCGCCATGTTGCCGATGTTTCGCCTCTCTTTCACGTCCCTACTCGCCGCTGCCGCCCTGCTCCCTGGCGGCAGTGCCCATGCCCAGAACGACAGCCGCCTGATCGCCCTGATCAACGCCTACCGCGCGGCGCCGGGCGTCTGCGGCGGCGCCCGCACGGCGCCGGTGCCGAGCCTGAAGGAAGATGCGGCGCTGGGCCGGGTGCGCATCGGCGTCGGCTCGTTTCCGGAATACGAAGTCGAACGCGTGGGCTACCACGCGGCCCAGGTCGAGATCATCCATACGCGCGGCGCGCCGGATGCGGCGAGCGTGATGGAAACGATCCGCCAGCCCTATTGCCGCGTGCTGGCCAGCGCCGCCTATGACGACATCGGCGCCAGCCGCCAGGGCGACGAATGGACCATCGTACTGGCGCGCCGGCTGCTGCCGATCACCCTGCCCGAGCAGGATGTGGTGGGGCGCGCGATCCTCGACGCCGTCAACGCCGCGCGCGCCGTCCCGCGCAGCTGCGGCGAGCAAGCCTTCGGCGCCGCGCCGGCGGTCGCCTGGAACGACGCGCTGGGCGCGGCGGCGCTGGCGCACAGCCGCGACATGGCGACACGGCGCCACATGGCGCACGAGGGATCGGACGGCAGCCAGGTCGGCACGCGCGCCACGCGCGCCGGCTACGACTGGCGCCTGGTCGGCGAGAACATCGCCGCCGGACAGACCTCGGCCCGGGAAGCGGTCGATGGCTGGATCGAGAGTCCTGGTCACTGCGCCAACCTGATGAACCCGAGTTTTGTCGAGATGGGCGCGGGCTACGCGATCAGCCGGGTGCGCATGCCGGGGTTTGTTTATTGGACCCAGGTGTTCGGGGTGCGCAAGTAGGGTGGGGCATTGAGGCCGTGGCCTAATGGCAGTCAGTTAAGTTGATTTTTTCCGAGAACGAATGCTCAGACCTTGTAAGGTGTGCGGCTATACCTCTTCAGTTTGCGAACCGGAGGCGTTTGCGCCGCCCACGCGTTCAACCAGCCGGTGATTCGTCGCGAGGTTCAGAGTATGGTTGAACGCGTGGGCGGCATCCCCGCAGCGGGCAGTCACGCGCCAAGGTATAGCCGCCCACCTTACGGGTTTATGCATCCGCTTAACTGATCGGCATGTAGGGTGGGGTCATTGAGGCCGGGGGCCTCAATGACGTGCCCACGCATCAACGATGAGCAGACGTGGCACCCGATAATGCCAAGGTGGCGCATACGTCACGCGTGGACGGCAGAGCCGTCCACCCTACCCACCCTTACCAGAAGATCACCCGCTCTTCCGGCTTCAGGTACATCTTGTCAACGCCTTTCAGTACAGGCGCTATCGAAAATGGCGCCGCTGCCGGATGGACGTATTGACAGCCAGGTCGCCACTAACCGCGACTTCAGCCATAATGACGAGCATGAAACCGACCTCGCGCGTCTCCCGCCTGTACGAAGTCATGGACCTGATGCTCGACTCGGTGGGCGACCCGCTGGCCCTGAAAAACCTGGCCGCCTCGGCGAGTTATTCGTCGTTCCACTTCGACCGCATCTTCCGCGAACTCACCGGTTTCTCGGCCGTCGAATACCAGAGAAAGCGGCGCCTGCGCCGCGCCGCCCACCTGCTGCGCCACGAGCCGGACGTGTCGATCCTGCGCATTGCCCAGGATTGCGGTTTTCCTTCGAACGCCGCCTTCGCCAAGGCCTTCAAGCAGCAGTTCGCGATGTCGGCCAAGGCCTGGCGCGAGGGCGGCTGGCGCACCTACATGGACCAGCAGGTCGGGCGCGAGAGCGACGTCAGTTTCTTCGTCGCCGAACCGGACAACCTGGCGGTGATCCTCGCTCCCTATTCGCCGCCGGTCCCCGGCAGCGTGGCCGCGCGCATCCGGGTGCAAACGCTGCCGGCGCTGAACCTGCGCTACCAGCGCTTCTTCGGCCAGTCCGGCGCCGCCCTGTCGATCGCCTGCAACCTGTTCCTGTGCGAGCGCGAGCGCTGCGGCGACACGAATACCACCACGCCCTGGTACGGCGTGTTCGACGAAGACCCGGGTTTTACCGGCGAGCGTGAATACTGCTACGACTTCGGCTTTGCCGGCGATGCCAGACCCGACCCCGGCCTGGGCGTGCGCCTGCTCCCCGCCGGCACCTATGGCGTGCTCGATTTCTGCGGCGAGTGGCCGCGCTTTCGCTCGATGTACGAGGATTGGCTCGACCGCCAGGCCGCCTGGCGCCTCGACAGCACGCGCCCGCACATCCAGATGGTCGAACGCGGGCCGGACGGACGCTGGCGCGGCTGGCTGGCGCTGCCGGTCAAGAAGCGCTAGCCGGGTCTGCCATCACGGCGGCGCGCTCCATGCGGATGAAGCAGCTCAGCACCAGCACCGGCAACGCGCAGGCCAGCACCCACAGGAAGAAGGAGCGGTAGCCCAGCGCCTGCTGGATATCCCCGCTGACCACCTTGAACAGCACGAAGCCAAGCTGCATGAAGCCGGTGCCGAGCGCATAGTGGGCGGTCTGGTAGGCGCCGCTGGCGACCACCTGCATGATGAACAGGATGATGCCGACGAAGCCGAAACCATAGCCGAACATCTCGAGGCCGAGCGCGCCGGCGATGACGGGTAGCGAAGCGGGCTGCGCCGCGCTGAGGTAGTAAAAGACCAGGTTCGGCAGGTTCATCGCCAGGATCAGGAGCGGCATCGCGCGCTTCAGGCCAGTCCAGGCGGTGAAATAGCCGCCGGCGATGGAACCGGCCAGGAACGCGACCGTACCGGCGGTGCCGTACACGGCGCCCACTTCCGCGGTGGTGAGTCCGAGGCCACCGACGGCGCGCGCGTCGCGCAGGAACAGCGGGCCGATGGTCTGGATCTGCCCCTCGGCGGCGCGGAACAGGATGATGAACAGGATCGCGGTCCAGATGCCCTCTTTCGCGAAGAAGGCGTTGATCACGTCGGCCAGGGTACGCGCGACGCTGCGCGCCGTCATCTCCGTAGCAGTGGCGTTCAGCGTGCCCGGCAACGCCCAGCCATGGTACAGCCCGAGTCCCGCCAGCCCGGCGCCGAGCAGCGCGAATACCACGGTCCAGGCGCCGGCGGCGCCGATGCGCGCTTCCAGGAAGCCGGCCAGGATCACCAGGCCGCCGAGCGAGAGGAATTTCGCCGCATTGAAAAAGGCGCCCTGCCAGCCGGCGTAGGCCGCCTGCTGGCGCGCCGACAGGCTGGCGATATACAGGCCGTCGGCGGCGATGTCGTGCGTGCTCGAGGCCAGCGCCACCACCGCCAGCAGCGCGATCGCCAGCGCGAACCAGCCTGGCAGTTGCAGCGCCAGCGCGACCGCCGCCAGCGCGCCGCCGCCGGTCAGCTGGAAGACCACTACCAGCCGCTTCTTGCTGGACGCCAGTTCCAGGAAGGGACTCCACAGCGCCTTGAACACCCAGGCCAGGCCGAGCACGCCGGTCCAGCGCGCGATCTGCTCGTTCGGCACGCCCATGCTCTTGAACATCAGCCCGGCCACCAGCGCCACCGCGTAGAACGGCAATCCCTGCGCCAGGTACAGGGTCGGCACCCAGGCCAGCGGATGGCGCGCGACGACGGGCGGCGCGGCGGCGACGGGCGCAGAAGCGGAGACATCATGCATCGGTTCCATCCTTCGGGTCGAGGGTGACCACGCGGCTGCTGCGCCCGCGCGTGTCGAAACTGGCGATGGTGAGAATCGCCCCACCCGATGGTAGCGCCAGCGGCGCGCCATAGCGAGGACTGTCGGCGTCGGGCGCGGCGCCATCGAAGCGGTAGCGCAGCACCAGGCCGGGCAGCGCCACGTTCGCGTGGATGCGCCCGGCCTGCAGCAGCACGCCCGGCGGCGGCAGGCGGTAGCCGTAGGCCAGGGCGCGGTCGAGCTGGGGCAGCGCATGGCGCCCGAGGCGGTTGGCGAATTCGTTCCAGTCGGCGTCGATGCGGCGAGCGCGTTCGGTGGCGTCAGCGATAACGGACCAGCCCGGGTCCGGGCTCCAGGCCCGCTCCGCCAGCGCCAGCAGGCGCGGCGCGGCGAGATACTCGATGCGCGCGCGAGAAATCGCATTCTCGCCCCACAACTGCCCTTGCAGGCCGAGGATGCGCGCCGGCGCTCTCAGGCGCACCAGCCGCGCCGACGCCTCGGCATCCAGCGGACGGCCCATCTGGTCGCGGCCGGGCACCGTCGCCAGGTCGAGCGGACAAAACGTGAACGCGCTGCGGGTGTCGATGAAGCCGGCCCAGTAATATCCCGGTTCCTGCGGGTCCTTGGCGTGGGCCAGGTCGAAGTACAGGTGCGCGGCGTTCGCCAGCACGACCTCGTAGCCGGCATTCGCCAGGCGCCAGGCGCAATCCTCCTGGCCGGAGCCGGTGGCATTGTTCCAGACGTAGACCTGGAAGCCCGGCCCGACGAAGCGCGGATCGGCCTGCACGCCCTCTCCGCTTGCGACGAGGGCGTTGTCGTCCCAGCCGGCAAAGGCCAGGCCATGGCGCGCCAGGATCGCGCGGCAGCGCGCGGTGAAGTCGGCGCGCAGTTCGTGCACGCTCGTCCAGCCATGCTGCGCCATGCGTGCGCGGCAGATGGGGGAGCAGAGCCAGGCGCCGGCCGGGACTTCGTCGCCGCCCAGGTGGACCGTGCGCAGCAGCACCCCGGCCTGGCGGAACAGCGCCGCCACCTCGGCCACCACGGTGTCGACGAAGCGGTCGACCGAGTCGCGCGCGATGCAGATCACGTTGTCGTGCCAGAGCTGCACCGATTCATAGACCGAGGCGTCGTCCGGATCGTCGAGGCGGCAGGCGTCGGCGCCCTCGGTGTCGCCGGCTGCCAGCAGCCGGTCGTGGCGCACCCGCATCGCCCGCACCGCGGCGCGTGCGTGGCCCGGCATGTTGAACTCGGGGATCACCTCGATGTGGCGCGCCTGCGCATGGCGCAGGATGGCGATGAAATCGTCGTGGCTGTAATGGCCGCTGCCGGCGGAGCCTTCGGCGCGTGCGCCGGAACCGAACGAGGGCGGCAGGCAGGTATCGCTGTCCTCCGGCACGCCGCGGCGGGCGCCGACCCCGGTCAGTTCGGGCAGCGCCGTGATCGGCAGGCGCCAGCCTTCGTCGTCGGTCAAATGAAAGTGGAAGCGGTTCAGCTTGTACAGGGCCATGCAGTCGAGCAGGCGCAGCACCGTGTCCACGTCGGCGAAATGGCGCGCGGCGTCGAGCATCATGCCGCGGTAGGCGAAGCGCGGCGCATCGCGTACATGCCCGCACGGCAGGCTGCCTTCCGGTCCCGTGAGCTGGCGCAGGGTCTGGATGCCGTTGAAGACGCCGTGGGCCGAGGCGCCGCGCAAACGCACCCGTGCCGGATCGATCTCGAGCAGATAGGCTTCAGCGGGGGCCGGTGTGTTGGCGTCGACCGGACCGGTTTCCAGTTCGATCGTGATGGCCCCGTGCGCCGGCGGCAAGGCGGCCAGCAGCGCCCGCAGGAAGTTGGTTTCGCTCTCGAGGCCGGGCGCGCAATGCAGCGATGTGTCGCAGCCGATGCGACAGCGCTCTTGCGCAAAACTGGCCACCTGGGGACGCGGCGTGATGCGCCCGACCGCTTCCGGCGGCAGCGGAAACACGGCGCCGTTGTCGAAAAAGCGGCGCGCCGCATCCATCGGCGGCACCTGGTCGTCGCGCCGGCGCTGCAACTGGGCCGGCCGGGTGAAGGGCAGGATGTGCGGGTCGCCCAGGTCGCGCGCCTGTCCGCCTGCCGCGACGAGATAAAAACCCAGCGGCGCATCGGTGCGGCTGATGGCCCAGAAGCGCGACTGGTACATGACCTCGTAGGTTGCGCCCGGCGGCCATGGCGCGTCGTCTGTGGCGCGCAGGCGAAACAGGTCGCCATTCACATGCGCCATCGCGAAACCGGCGCTGACCGTCTCCGGCACGACCTTGCGGCAGGTGTTGAAGTACAGCGTCCAGCCGGGCGCGATGACCGTATCCGACACATTGCGCAGCACCAGCCTGGCGGCAAAGCGTTCGTCGCCGACCCCGTTGGCCAGGCATTCCCATTCGATCGCGACTGGCATCGTTGTCCTCAGTTACGCTTAAGATGCCCAGACCTGTAAGGTGGGCGGCTATACCGCTTCGGCTTGCGGAACGGCGGCATGTGCGCCGCCCACGCGTTCAACCGGCCGGTGATCCGTCGCGAAGTTTCGACGTGTGGTTGAACGCGTGGGCGGCATTCAAGCAGCGGGCAGGCAGGCGTCCAGGTGTAGCCGGCCACCCTACCTCATAGCTTGCCGCGCAGGCCCAGATAAAACGTGCGGCCATTCGAGTAAAACGCGCGTGGCCGGTCCTTGTTCTCCGCGTACATCTTGATCGTCTCGTTGGTGAGGTTGAGCGCATCGAAAGTGAGCGTCAGCTGCTCGGTGAGCTTGACGTTGACCGAGGCCGCCAGCGAGGGCATGTCGTCGACGAACTGGCTGGCGCCGCGGTCGACGCCGGCTTTGTAGGCCGAGCGGAAGTTGTAGGCCAGGCGCGCGCTGAAGCGCTCGTTCTCGAAGTAGCCGGTCAGGTTCCAGGTACGCTGCGAAGAGTTCAGCAAGTCGCCGCCGTCGTCCAGTTCGCCGTCGGCGAAGGTGTAGTTGGCGAGGAAGCCGAAGTTGTCCATCAGCGGCTGCTGCCAGCTCAACTCGACGCCCTTGTTGCTGCCGGTGGTGTTGTAGGGCGAGGTGATCTGGTAGACGGCCGGGGCGCTGCGCTTGTTGTTGTAGTAGGTGCCGGTGCTGGTGCCTTGCGCCACGATCGAGCGCAGGTCCATGTAGAACAGGCCGGCCGAGAGCAGTGCCTTGGGGGCGAAATACCATTCGGCCGAGACGTCGACGTTGGTCGAGCGCACCGGGTCGAGATTGACGTTGCCGCCGCTGCCGCTCAAGGCGTCGTCGTTGAGCGAGACCGAGCCGCCCAGCGCCGAGTAGTCGGGACGGGCGATGGTCTTCGCCACCGCGGCGCGCAGCACCAGGTCGTCGCGCGCGTCGAATTTGACGTTCACGCTCGGCAGGTAATCGCGGTAGGTGCGTTTATAAGTGGTCGGCGTATAGGGGCCGAAGGCGGAGCCGGTGATCGGGCTCGGGCCGCCGGGCAGGTTCACCACCGTGGTCTGGCGCGTTTCCACCGCGCGCACACCGAGGTTGCCGCTCCAGCGCTCGCCGCCGGCTTCGATCATGCCGTACAGGGCCGAGGTCTTTTCGCCGACCCGGAATTCGTCCATCCAGTTGTGGCGCAGCGTGTAGTCGAGCAGGCGGTTGCCCGGCAGCGCACCCCAGGCGCCGAGCGCCGCGCCGTCGTACTTGAAATAATTCGACGACAGGTTGCCTCCCAGGTCGTTGGCGAAGTCGGAGGGATACATCTGGCCGCTCCACACCGGGCCGGGATTGCTGAAGCCGAGCGGACCGGGACGCGTTTCCAGCGGGTGTTCGGCCGTGCGCCGGTGGTCGGTGAAGCGCGCGCCGAAGCGCAATGCGGTGACCAATGCATCGCGCACGCGCCAGTCGGCGTCGACCTGCGCATACTTTTCCTGGTCGACCGATTGCGCTTCGCCGCCGCCGGCCCACGCGGTGCTGCCGGGCGCGGTGGTGTTACCGCCGGGGTAGCTGACGCTGGCCGGCGACAAGCCATTCAGGGCATACACCATGCCGCCATCGACGTTGTTCTGGTAAAACACATCGTCGCGGTCGTAGCCGACGCCATGGGTCTTACCGAGCTTGCCCGACACGGTAAGGTCGTCGTTCACCTTGAACTTGCCGTTGAAGTCGAGGTACCAGGATTCGCCGCCGGCGTTGGGGCGGTAGATGTTGTCCACTTCGCCGTTGTTGACGGCGAAGCCGGCGCCGACCAGGGTGTTGTTGCGCACCACCGGATTTTGCGGCACCTGGTTGGCGCTGTTGATCGAATTGGCGGGCGCGGCGAGCCAGTTGGTGTTCTGGTGCGGCGCCTTGAGTTCGGAATAAAAGCCGTTGAGGTCGAGGGTCAGGGAGCGCATCGGCCGCAGCTCGACGTCGAAGGCGCCGCCGCTGCGCTTCTTGGTCTGCTCGAACAGGGTGGCGCCGATGAAGGTCGGCACCAATACGCCGGCCAGCGCCGGATTGGCCAGGGCCGCGGCGCTGCCGGCATTGATCGGCGTGTAGCCGAGGATTTCCTGGCCGTCGCGGCGCACGGCCGCCTTTTCGGAAAAGCCCTGCAGCAGGAAGCCGGCCGTATTGGCCGGGTTCTTCCAGGCCACCAGGCCGGACAGATGCGGCTCGGTCTTGCCGGACAAATCGTTGTAGTTGGCCTGGATCGAGCCCTCGACGGTCAGCGCCTGGCGGAAGTCGAGCGGGCGGCGCGTGATGACGTTGATGGCGCCGGAGACGCCGCCTTCGACCAGGTCCGCGGTCGGGCTTTTCTGGACCACGATCGACCCCACCAGTTCGGACGGCAGCAGGGAGAAGCTGCTGGAGCGGCCGACGTTGCCGCCGATCTGGTTCAGCAGGAACCAGTCGCCGGTACTGATGGCGTGGCCGTTGAACAGGGTCTGCTGCAGGCTGGGACTGGTGCCGCGCAGGCTGACGCGGTCGTTCTCGCCGAAGCCGCCTTCGCCGCCGGCCGAGGATTGCGTGTTCACGCCCGGCAGGCGCTGGATGGCGTCGGCCACGTTTTTATCGGGCATCTTGCCGATGTCTTCGGCGGTCACGACCTCGACGACCGCATCGGCATTCCGTTTCTGGCGCAGCGACTGCTCGAGCGCGGCGCGCACGCCGGTGACGACGACCTGCTGCATGCCGGCGTTGTCCGCATCCGCGGCCTGCTGGGCGCGCACGGCGGGCGCCGTGGTCATCGTCAGAATCGTCACCGCGGCGGCAATCGCCGTCACCCGGTATCCCTGCCCTGCCATCGATTGGTTCATGTCGTCTCCATTGTGGTTGGACGGGCCCGCCAAACCCGCTTCGAATCCGTGGGTGCTGGCGGCACCTCTCTGTTCGTATGGAGCGCATTGTGTTGTTATTTTTGTGGCCATGTTTGTCAAATCTTGCTGAGCGTGGGCAGGCGTCGCGTTTGCGGCACGCCCACAAAAAAAACGCCACCCGCAGGTGGCGTCTCGCTGTGCACGAGCTGGCCTCAGCGCCGGAAGATCCAGAGCAGGACCGAGATGACGATCGACACCACGATGCAGGTCACGATCGGAAAGCTGAAGCTGAAGCCTTCGCGCACGACGTGGATGTCGCCCGGCAGGCGGCCGAACGGCAACCGGCGCAGCCAGGGCCAGGCCACGCCGATGGCGGCGATGGCCAGGCCGAGGACGATCAGCGTGCGCTGCATGGCGGCGTCGGCGGACGGTGGCGCAGGCTCAGTGCTGGCCGCCCTGGGTACCGCTGCCCGGTTTGCCGGCCAGCGTATTGCCGCCGCTCGGGTCGCCGCCGGCCGCGACCGAGGTTCCCTGGCCGGTCGAGGAACCGGTGCCGGTGCGGGTGTCGTCGGCCGTGTCGGCTTGCCCGAGGCCGGTACCGCCCGCGGCCATCGCGCCGGCGCCGGGTGCGCCGCCGGCGGCGCCGGGCGCATTCTCGGTGTCGGTTTTCTGGCGCAAGCCTTCGCCGCCCGGACCGCCGCGGCTGCCCGACATCTGCGCGCCGGCAGCGGCATCGGTGCCGCCGGCCGCGCCGGCGATGTCGGCGCCCACCGGCCGTTCCTGGCCCTGCACCGGCTGCGCGCCCTGCTCGGCCAGCGTGTCGGCGCGCGTGGCGCCAGCCTTGTTTTCCTGTTCGTTTGCCATGCTCGTTCTCCCTCCGTTGGATATGACCCGAGTGACTGCATCCTGGTCCTTCATTCTGCCGAAAGCCGCCCGGAAGCGGCGCGCAAAAGGGTACGCACGGGGCATTCATGGGGTGCGTCGGGGTAGCGAACCCCGGTGCTATACTGGATTTACGCGACGATCGAATGCAGATGGATCGGGTCGCGCTGATTGGGAATCCGTGTTCCGCCCTCCTTTACGGCGGCGGCCGGCCGATGGTGTGCGTAGTGCCCAGGACGGGCATGCGCAGGCGTCGGCGGACCCCGACAAGGCTCATCTGTATGCGATCGCCGGTCTTTCGCGTTTGCGCCCGGGCCGGGCCGAACATCGCCTGGCTGCGGGATCTCACATCATCCACGATTCATTATTGACAGGGGGTAGCATGCCAACGACCTGGATTATCACGGCCAATGCCGGCCGCGCACGCTTCTTCTCCGAGGAAGGTCCATCGGAGCCGCTGCAGGAAATGGAAGACATGATCAACAATGGCGCACGACTGCGCGCCAACGAAGCCGAGACCGACAAGCACGGCATCCTCGCCGCCGGCAAGACCACCCACAACGTGGGCGGCACGCAGGGCGTCGCCGCGGCGCACAACGCGGGCGCCGGCCAGCCGAACAGCCAGTACGAACCGAACCAGACGCCGGCCGAGCACGAGACCGAACTGTTTGCGAAGGAGATCTCGCAATACCTGTTGAAAGCCCAGCAGGAAGGCCGCTTCCAGAGCCTGGTCATCTCGGCCTCGCCGCAATTCCTGGGCACGCTGCGCCTGAACCTCGACCAGCACGTCAAGGCGGCGATCAAGCATGAACTCAACAAGGACTACACGCAGGTGCCCGTTCACCAGCTGCGCGAACAGCTGCAGGCGGCGCAGGCCAAGTCCGCAGAATAAGACGCATCTCGCTTCACTGATCGTCACGCCAACCCTTCGCGGTTGGCGTTTTTTTTATGCGCTGGCGATCTGTGCGGCTGGATTTGCGCTTGCGCCCTACCATGACGGTATCGACGAACGAGGACACCCCATGAACAAGCGCTTGACCCCGACCCTGATCAAGGGAACGCTGCTGGCTTCCGTGGTACTGGTGGGCATGAAGGCCTGGGCGGCCAGCAACGAGGCCAACCCGCGCAGCGACCTGGCGACGATTCCCGCGCTCGACCTGCCGCGCTACCTCGGCACCTGGTACGAGATCGCCAAGTTCCCCAACCGGTTCCAGCGCAAGTGCGCCGGCTTCACCACCGCCACCTATTCCGCCCTGCCCGACGGCCGGGTGCAGGTCGAGAACCGCTGCAAGCTGGCCGACGGCAGCACCGACAGCGTCATCGGCGTCGCGCGCCAGGTCGGGCCGGCGACCTCGCCGCGCTTGAAAGTGCGCTTCGCGCCGGCGCTGCTGTCCTTCATTCCGATGGTCTGGGGAGATTACTGGATCATCGACCTCGACCGCGACTATGGGCTGGCCGCGGTCAGCGAACCGGGCCGCGAATACCTGTGGATCCTGGCGCGCACGCCGACGGTCAGCAAACCGGCCTACGACGCGCTGGTGGCGCGCCTGTCGGGCCAGGGACTCGACGTGCGCAAGCTGGTGCGTACGCCGCAGGAATGAGCCTCCACTATTCATATCGGTATTACCGCATAGATAAGTATTCACATTGTTAATAACCGCAATCGGGAATGTGAATTGGGCATTTTTCAATGCAGGCGCCAGAATGGCCGCCAGACCAGCACCGGGCATCCCTGCCGCGGTGCGGCTGCTTCATTACCTGCCGAGTTCCATTTCCAGCATGAGCTTCCCGATCGCACGCGTTCCTGACCCCTCACCCGGAGGCGCGTCATGATCGTGCGCGACCGCCCCAACGGCCTGCGCCTGTTCCTCACGATGCGCGGCTCGGTCTTGCCGAGCATCTGGAAAAGCCTCGCCATCACCACGCTGCTGGCGGTGGTCGTCACCTGGAGCCACGGCCAGCTGTGGCATACCAAGATCCAGCTGACCATCATCCCGTTTACCTTGATGGGATTGCCGCTGGCGATCTTCCTCGGCTTTCGCAACAACTCCGCCTACGACCGCTTCTGGGAAGGCCGCAAGCTGTGGGGCGAACTCGTGCTGCGCAACCGGAATTTTGCGCGCCAGTGCCTGAGCCTGATCGACGACGATCCGTCCACGCCGACTGCCGACCACCTGCGCACGCGCATGATCCGGCGCGCCATCGCGTTTTCGCATGCGCTGCGCCACCAGCTGCGGCGCAGCGACGCCGCCGCCGACGTCAGCGCGCACCTGCAGCCGACCGAATGGACCGCGCTGCAGGGCCGCGTCAACCTGAGCCAGGCGCTGATGCTGGAAATGGGCGCCGACCTGGCGCGCTGCCGCAAGGCCGGCCTGGTCGACAGCATGCGCGCCACCGCCCTCGACAACACCATGTGCGCGATGGTCGCCACCGCCGCGTCCTGCGAGCGCATCAAGAACACGCCGATTCCGTTTTCGTACACGCTGCTGCTGCACCGCACCGCCTACCTGTACTGCTTCCTGCTGCCGTTCGGCCTGGTCGATGCGATCGGTTTCATGACGCCGCTGGTGGTGGCCATCGTCGCCTACACCTTTTATGGACTCGACGCGCTCGGCGACGAGATCGAGGAACCGTTCGGCCTGTCGCCCAACGACTTGCCGCTCGACGCCATCTGCCGCGCCATCGAGATCGACCTGCGCGACGCGCTCGGCGAAACCGACCTGCCGCCACCGCTCCTTCCCGTGAATTACTGGCTGCGCTGACGCGGCCGCAACCCCGGGCCCACGCGGCCCACAGAAGCGAACCGACCCATGACTATTGAAAGCTACCAGGACCGCATCGGCTGCGCGCAGCTGCGCGACCGTGTCACCAGCGCCGCCGATGCGGCCTCCCTGATCCGCGACGGCATGACCGTCGGCATGAGCGGCTTTACCCGCGCCGGCGACGTCAAGCTGGTGCCGGCCGCACTGGCCGAACGGGCGCGGCGCGAACCGCTGCGCATCACCCTCGTCACCGGCGCCTCGCTCGGCAACGACACCGACAAGCTGCTCACCGAAGCCAATGCCCTGGCGCGGCGCATGCCCTTCCAGGTCGACCCGGTGCTGCGCGCGGCCATCAACCGCGGCGAGGTGATGTACATCGACCAGCACCTGTCCGAAACCGTCGAAGTGCTGCGCGCCGGCCACATGAAACCGGTCGACATCGCCGTCATCGAGGCGGTGCGCATCCTCGATTCCGGCGCCATCGTGCCGACCACGTCGGTCGGCAACAGCGCCAGCTTCGCCATCCTGGCCGACAAGGTGATCGTCGAGATCAACCTGGCGCAGGTGCGCGCGCTCGAGGGCGTGCACGACATCTGGATTCCGAAGAAGCGCCCGATGCGCGAGCCGATCCCGCTGATGTCGGCCGAGGGCCGGGTCGGCACGGTTGCCATCGAGATCCCGCCGGAGAAGATCGCCGCCATCGTCATCACCGACCAGCCCGACAGCACGTCGTCGATCCTGCCGCCGGACGGAGACACCGCCGCCATCGCCGCCCACCTGGTGCGCTTCTTCGAGGCCGAGATCGAGGCCGGCCGCCTGACGCGGCGCCTGCTGCCGCTGCAGGCAGGCATCGGCACGATCGCCAACGCCGTCATGGCCGGCTTTTGCGACAGCCCGTTCGAAGGCCTGACGATGTATTCGGAAGTGCTGCAGGATTCCACGTTCGACCTGTTCGACGCCGGCAAGCTCGATTTCGCCTCGGGTTCCTCGATCACCCTCTCGCCCGAAAAGAGCGCGCAGGTGTTCGGCGATTTCGACCGCTACAAGGGGCGCCTGGTGCTGCGTCCGCAGGAAGTCTCGAATCATCCGGAAGTCATCCGCCGGCTCGGCATCATCGCCATCAATACCGCGCTCGAGGCCGACATCTACGGCAACGTGAATTCGACCCATGTCAGCGGCACTCACATGATGAACGGCATCGGCGGCTCGGGCGATTTCGCGCGCAACGCGTATTTGTCGATCTTCGCCACCAAGTCGACCGCCAAGGGCGGCAAGGTATCGTCGATCGTGCCGATGGTGAGCCACGTCGATCACACCGAGCACGACGTCGACATCATCGTCACCGAGCACGGCCTGGCCGACCTGCGCGCGCTGGCGCCGCGCGAGCGCGCCGAGGTCATCATCGCCAACTGCGTGGCCGCACCCTACCAGGACATGCTGCGCGCCTACGTGCAGGAGGCGCAACAGCGCGGCGGACAAACGCCGCACGTGCTGGAAGAGGCGTTCGCCTGGCATGCGCGCTACCGCAAGACGGGGTCGATGCTGGAGACTGACGCATAAGGCGCATGCATCTCCTGCTGCCTGCGGGGCAGCGGGAGGCCATGCCCGCCTTTGTTCAATATCCCCGAAACCGTGCGTCTCGCGCCACAGATGATTAAAAAGGTTTTAGAAGAAATGCAAGTATAGGAGTTGTCCTACAGAAATTCTGCGAAAATGAAGTCATTTCCACATGGCAATACCATTTGCCGGCATGGCTGTCCTTTTCCAGAACTTTCTACACTCATGAAATTCGATAACCTCAAGATACGCACGCTCCTCCTGGCCGGCTTCGGCATGATCCTGACGGTGATGGTATTGCTGGTCGCCCTGGGCCTGGGCCAGATGCACAAGGCGGATGCGCTCACCGAAAAGCTCACCAGCGAGAGCTTCCACCGCGCCTCGATGCTGCAGGAGTGGCAGGCAATCATCGAAACCAATGCCGCGCGCACCCTGGCCGCCATCAAGCTGGCCGACCCCGCCGACGAGAAATTCTTCCTCGACGCGATCAGCACCTCTTCCAAGCGGTCCGACGTGCTGCACAAGGCGATCAAGGAGAGCATCGAGGGCGACCGGCAAGCCATGGCCCTGTTCGAAGCCGTCAACCAGCAACGCGAAGCCTATCGCAGCGCGCGCAAGGCCGTGTTGGCGAAGAAGACCGCCGGCGACCTGGACGGCGTACGCAAGTTCCTCGACACCGAGATGGTGCCGCGCGTCCAGTCCTATAACGACGCCGTCGGTGCGATGGTGAGCTACCAGCAAGGCGCCGTGGCCAAGGACGCGACCCAGCTCCAGGGCGAATTCGCCGCCAGCAAGCGCTTGCAGGTGGTATTAACCGTGGCCGCCCTGCTCGCCGGCATCGGCTTTGCATGGTGGATCGGCCGCCGCATCGGCGCCCCGCTGGTGACCGCGGTGGCCGTGGCGCAGACCGTCGCCCGCGGCGACCTCACCAGCCGCATCGAAGCGCAGGGCAGCAACGAGACCGGCGCACTGATGGGCGCACTGCGCGACATGAACGCCAACCTGGTCGACATCGTTAGCCAGGTACGCGGCGGTACCGGCGCCATCGCCGAAGCGGCCGACCAGATCTCGGCGGGCAACCTGGAACTGTCGGCGCGGACCGAGCAGCAGGCAAGCTCGCTCGAAGAGACGGCATCGTCGATGGAAGAACTGACCTCGACCGTGCGCCAGAACGCCGACAATGCGCGCGAAGCGAACGCCCTGGCGCAGTCGGCCTCGCAGGTCGCCGGCCGCGGCGGCGACACCGTCGGCCGCGTGGTCGACACGATGGAAGCGATCGCGCAATCGTCGAAGAAGATCGCCGACATCATCGGCGTCATCGACGGCATCGCGTTCCAGACCAACATCCTGGCCCTGAACGCGGCGGTCGAGGCGGCGCGCGCCGGCGAACAGGGCCGCGGCTTTGCGGTCGTCGCCTCCGAAGTGCGCAACCTGGCGCAGCGCTCGGCCGGCGCGGCCAAGGAAATCAAGGAACTGATCGGCGACTCGGTCGGCAAGGTCGAAGAAGGCAGCCGCCTGGTCGCCAGCGCCGGCGCGACGATGCACGAGATCGTCGACAGCATCGGCCGCGTGACCACGATCATGGCGCAGATCGCCCTGGCCAGCCAGGAGCAGTCGGCCGGCATCGAACAGGTGAATGGCGCGATCGCGCAGATGGACCAGGTGACCCAGCAGAACGCGGCCCTGGTCGAGGAAGCGGCGGCGGCGTCGGATGCGATGCGCGAACAGGCGCAGGCGCTGGCGCAGGTGGTGTCGACGTTCCGGTTCGATGAGCGCGCGGTGCGTCCGGCGGTGCCGGCGGCGCGTCATCTGGCCTTGCAGCACGCGGCTTGAGCTGCGGTAGTGTGCGGAGAGACGTAAAGGTGGGCATGCCCACCCTACAAAAACCGGGGTGATGCAGGGTGGGCATGCCCACCTTCACCCGTTGAATAACGGCGCCGCGAATCGTGGCCCGTCCATCGCTTCACCGGTATACTTCACGGTTTCGTCGGAGTCTGCCACCATGTCCCTTCCTCCCTGCCCCACCTGCCACTCCACCTACACCTACGAAGACGGCGCCAACCTGGTCTGCCCCGAATGCGGCCACGAATGGTCGGCGCAAGCGGCCGTCGCCGAGACGGCGCGCGTCTACCGCGATGCCTCCGGCACCATCCTGCAGGACGGCGATACCGTCACCGTCATCAAGGACCTGAAACCGAAGGGTTCCGGCGGCGTCATCAAGCAGGGAACCAAGGTCAAGAACATCCGCCTGGTCGACAGCGACCACGACATCGATTGCAAGATCGACGGCTTCGGGGCCATGAGCCTCAAGACGGAGTTCGTGCGCAAGGTCTGATTCGGCGCTTTAAAACCCTCCTTCACGCCGCAACAGTGCCGCGGCGCTGCGCACGAAGCGCGCGCCCGGCGCTTCCCAGCGCCCATCGATCACCACCTTGCCGCGCCAGGCGCGTCCGGCCAGTGCGCCGGCCGGTTCGTCGACCGAGAAACTGACGCGGTACACGGCCTGCTCCGGATACCAGGCGCCGTTCTTCTCGCGCGCCTGCACCGTCCCGCCCTGGGGCGCCGCCCACTGGCCACCCGGCAGCACGCGGGTGGCGTCGCGGTCGATGCCACTCACGCGCAGGCGCAGCACCGGGCCGGACTGCCCGTCGGGATAGAAGCGGGCGCTGTCGCCGACGGCGACGCGGCGCACCGCTTCTTCGTCCAGGTAGCTGCTGCCTTCGTGCACGCCTTCGCCCACCAGCACCGCCACCTTTTCGTTCTTGCCGACCCAGACACCGGGCGCCAGTTCCGGCTCGACGTCGCGCAGCACGCCGGCGAACGGCGCGCGCGGATGGTAGCGCGCTTCTTCCTCGGTCAACAGCGCCAGCTGCGCTTCCAGCGTGGCCAGCTGCTCGCGCAGCACCCCGCTCTGGGCGCGCTGTTCGGCGTCGAATCCGGACGCGCCCAACTGCCAGCGCAGCCGTTCGGCTTGCGCCTGCACGGCTTCGCGGCGGCTGCCGATGTCCAGCGACGCGAACTCGATCAGCGCCGCCCCGGGCGCCACGCGCTGGCCCTCGCGCAGCGGCAGCGCGCTCACCTGCGCGTGTTCTGGCGCGTGCACCGGGAACACCTGGCTCGGACGCAGCATGGCGCCGGACTGGACCCGCGTCGGCCAGGGCACGACGCACAGCACCAGCAGCAGGCAGGCCAGGCCGGCGCTGCGGCGCGCACGGCGGCTGTTCTTGAGGCGTGGCCCCAGGCTGCGCCAGGTTTGCAGTTCGGCGCGGATCGGACGGAGGACGAACCAGCTCATTTCGACACAGAATAAAAGAATGCCAACCAGTTTAATGAAGAAGTGGTACACGAGTACCGCGATGCCGAGGAACAGGACCAGGCGGTAGATCCACACCGCCCAGGCGAACAGGATCAGGCCCCAGTGGCGGCGGCGCGGAAAATACTCCGGCGGCGGATCGCCCAGGGCGAACAGGCGCTCGCGCAAGTCCCAGCGCGCCAGCGCAAACGCGCGCGCATGCAGGTTCGGCATCTCGAGCCAGTCCGACAGCACGAAATAGCCGTCGAAGCGCATGAACGGGCTGGCGTTGATCGCCAGCGTCGCGATCCAGGTCGTGGTCGCCAATGGAAACGCCATCGAGCGCAGCAGGCCATCGGGCAGCAGGGTCCAGGCCAGCGTCGCCCAGACCGCAATCAAGAGTTCGGTGCGCACCCCGGCGGCGGCCACCGCCAGGCGCCGGCGCCGGTCGGCCAGGCGCCAGACGTCGTTGGTGTCGGTGTAGGGCACCGGCCACAGGACAAGAAAGGCCAGGCCCATGGTCGGCACCCGGCAGCCGAAGCGCTTCGCGGTGAGCGCATGCCCGAGTTCGTGCGCGCATTTTACGAAGGTCAGCGCCAGCGCATAGGCCAGCATGCCGCCCGGCGTGAACGAATCGGCCAACGTGGAGCGGAACGTGTCCCACTGGCGCCAGACCAGGGTCGCGCCCAGCAGCAGCGCCAGCAGCGTCAGGCGCAGGAAACCGCGCCCGAACAGCCAGTCGAACGAGGGAGTTACGCGCGTCAGCCAGGCATCGGGTTTCACTAACGGGATGCGAAAGAACAGGTAATGGTGCAGCAGGCGCGTGGTGAACGAGCCGGCGGCGGCCTTGTGGCGCGCTGCCAGTGCACGGTTCGAGGCCAGCGGATCGGGACGCACCAGCTGGTTCTCCCGCAGGAAGCGCAGCACCGCGCCGACGTCCTCGCCGCCCGCGTCCAGCGGCGTGGCGGCGTTCACCGCGCGCGCCACGGCATCCGGCGTGCCGAGCGTCCAGCGGCGCAGGATCTCGAAGGTCATCCAGTCGATGCGGAAGAACTGGTTGCGCACCGGGTCCTCCAGCGTCCAGCTGGGTTCGCCGCTGGCGAGCGCGGGACCGGCGTGCAGGCCGAGCTCTTCGCGCAGGGCCGGCAGCACCGAGTGAGGCTGTGCCGCCATCGTCACCAGCCGAGCGTCTGGCGGATCGCCGCCAGCGGCCGGCGCAGCATCCAGTAGGCCATCGGCGTCCAGGGGCCGGACAGTTTCGCCGTGCCCTTCAGGCCGACGCGCGCGCCGGCGGCGCCGTCCAGTTTGGCGCGCACGCGGTAGGCGTAACTGCCGTCGGGCCGCTGTTGCGCTTCATAGCCTACGTAGCGCACCGCCGCCGTCACCGGCGCCAGCGGGTCCGAGGCCAGGTACAGGGTGACGCCGGCGCCCGGCGCCAGCGGAATGGCGTCGCCCAGCGGCAGCCAGGCTTCGATCTCGACGTCGCCCGGCGCGGCGATGCGCATCACGCGCTCGCCGGTGGCGACCGGGCGGCCGATCCATTCGCTGGGGTCGTCGAACAGGGCGATGCCGTCACGCGGCGCCAGTACGCGGGCGCGCTCTTCCTGGCCGCGCAAGAAACCGGTTTCGGCGCGGCGCTCCTCGATCTTGCCCTGCAGGGTCGCGAGCATGCCCTTCGATTTGCCGTCGTTCAGGGCTTGCTGCAGCGCCTGCCGGTATTCGGCTTCGGCCGTCGCCAGCGCCTGCGCGGCCACCGCCGCCCGGCTGGCCAGTTGCGCCTGGTCGAAATCGAACAGCGGAGCGCCCGCTTTTACTGTCTGGTTCGGGCGCACGTGGAAACGTTCGATGACGCCGTCGAGCGGCGCGCGCACGGCGGCCGGATTGGCCGGCACCAGTTCGCCCGGCGCCAGGATCGTCAGGCGCACCGGGCAGCACAGCAGCAGCAAGGCCGCCGCGCCGGCCTGCACCATGCGCCGGCGCCACCACGGCAGGCGCGCGGCGCGTTCGTGCTCGCGGCGCAGGCGCAGGCGCGCCAGCAACGCGCCCGGCGTGTAGCGCGGCGCCGGCGGACGGATCAACCAGGCGTGGCGCAGGATGTCGGCCCATTCGGCCAGCAAGGCTTGTTCGTCGTCGCTCCACGGCTGTTCGCGCGCCAGCAGCAAGCCGCCGGCCGCAGCCTGCGCTCCCGCCACCGCCGCCAGCGGCAGCCACAGCGCGTGCGCCGGCAGCCACTCGGCCCATTCGGCGCCGAAGCCGTCCGGCGCATCGAGCGCGCTCACCTGCGCCGGGCCGCCATCGCCCAAGGCCTTGCACAGCTTTTCGAGCCACTGCACATACGGCGCGTTCGCTTCGATCTGCACCACGCCCGAGAGCGCGCACACGCCGCGGTCGCCGAACCACAGCGCCGCCTGGCGGTACGGCGCCAGCGCGTGGCTGCCGTTCACGGCCAGGAAGTCGAGTTCGACCGGATCGGCGACGTGGCGTGCGCGCTGGGCCAGGTCGAGCAGGGTCGCGAGCGGGTCGTGCGCCTTGCCTGTGCCGGTGTCGATATCCACGTCTGTCTTCATTCCCTTCTCTCGTTACGGACGGCCGCGCAGGGCTGCCGACTTGGCGCCCTGACCGGCCTGGCCCAGGCGTTCGCTCAGGCCGGCCTTGCCGGTGGCGACAGGCTTGCCCCCCTCGCCCTCCCCTGCTGCGCCGCGCACTTGGCCCACGTTCAGGCGGAACAAGGCTACCGCTTCGCGGCCGTTCAGGTCGCGCGCGATCAGCTTGATCTTGAGTTCGCCCGCGAGCCCCTTCGGCACGTCGCCGCTGAACTGGCCGGTCTGGCCGTTGAACGTGACCCAGCCCGGCAGCGGACGGCCATCCTGCAGCACGGCGGCCAGGCGCACCGTGGCTTTCGGCTGCGTGTGCACGAAGGCGTCGGCCGGCATCGTCACCGCCAGGCGCGCGCCGCTGTCGACGAACTGGTCGGGCACGCCCTGGAACAGCACCAGCGCCGGTTCGTCGGCCTTGGCGACCACGGTGCGGAAGCCTTCGGAGCGGGTGTACACGTCCGACAATTCGGCGCCGCGCAGCACGTTGGCGAAATCGAGCGCGGCGGCGCGCGTGCCGAAGCCGCTGCTCAGCACCAGCGCATCGCCGCCGACCACGCTGCCCGGCACGACGCTCTCGCGCACGGCCGGCAACGGCGCCGGCGCGGCCACCGGCGACGCCGCCAATGGCGCGGGTTCAGGCGCCACCACCGCAGGCGCGGGCGCCGCGGCCGGGGCCGGTGCCAGCACCGGTGCGCTGACGCTGACGCGGCCGGCGCTGGCGCCGCTGCGGCTGTTGCCGGCGGTATCGGTGACGGTGGCGACCACGTCGTAGGTCTGGCCCGGCACCAGCGGCGCGCCCGGATCGGCAACGCCCAGGTCGAGCGACCAGCGGCCATCCTGCGCCGCCACCGTGTAGGTCTTGCCGTTCACGCTCACCTGCAAGGTCTCGCCCGGCGCCACCTTTGCGGTGCCGCTCAATACCGGCGCCGTGCTGCCGGTATTGATGTCGTCGGCCGTCGGCGCAACCGGCGCTTCGCGGTCGAGCACGACGCTGCGCGCCGCCTCGGGACCGGACAGGCCGGCGACGCTGTTGGTGACGCGCGCGGCGATGGTCCAGCCGCTGTCGTGGGCATTGGCGTCCAGCGCGCTCCAGCCGGCGCCGTCGACGCTGGCCGCCTGCCAGCTGGCGCCGCCGTCGAACGACACTTCGACGATTTCATTACGCCCCAGCGGCGCCGCCAGCATACCGCTGACGCTGCGCCCGGCGCCGCCGTCGGCGCTGATGAAATCGCTCGCCGAACTGCCGCTGTCGCGCGTCATCGTGTCGATGGTCAGGCGCTGGCCAGGGGTGGCCGGATTGCCGATGGCGAGCGTCACGCCGGTGGTGGCCGTGAGTGCGCCATCGGTGCCGGCAACGACGATCTCCAGGCGGCCGAGGCTGCCCGCCGGCGGCGTGCCGGTAAAGGTCAGTATGGCCGGATCGAAGCGCAGCCAGGCCGGCAGTTCGGCGCCACCGGCCAGCGTGGCGGTGTAGGTGATGGCAACGCTGTCGATGTCGGCGAACGGCGCCGCTGCCAGCGGCGCCATCGGTTCGCCGAGCGTGGCCGTGCCGCTGGCGCCAGCGCCGGCGAGCGGTGCGTCGTTCACCGGTGCGACCGTGACCTCGACGATATACGCGTTGCTGCCGCCCTTGCCGTCGGCCACGGTGTAGCCGAAGCGGTCGGCGCCATTGTAGTCGGCGTCCGGGGTATAGGTATAAGCACCGTCGGCGCCGATGCGCACGCTGCCGTGCGCCGGTCCGTCGGCGAGCGCATACGCGACGGCGTCGCCGTCGATGTCCTGCGCCTGCGGCAAGCTGCCGCTGACGGCTTCATCTTCGCGCGTCGCGACCGTGGCGTTGGCCGCCGTCGGCGCATCGTTGACGGGCGTGACGGTCACGTTCACCGTGTACAGGCCGGTACCGCCCTGGCCGTCGCCGATGGTATAGGTGAAGCTGTCGGCGCCAATGAAATCGGCGGACGGCGTGTAGACGTAACTGCCGTCGGCCGCGATGGCGACCCGACCGTGCGATGGGCCAGTGGCCAAAGCGTAGGTGACGGCATCACCGTCGACGTCCGATGCAGCCGGCAACTGGCCGGCGTGCGCCGTGTCTTCCGCAGTGACGATGGCCGTGTCGGCGGCAACCGGGTTGTCGTTGACCGCCCCGACGCCGATCGTCACGGTGTAGGTCGTGCCGGCGCTGCCGTCGCCGACGCGATAGGTAAAGCTGTCGGCACCGTGATAATCGGTATTCGGCCTGTAGGTATAACGGCCATCGGCTTCGATCTGCACGCTGCCGTGGGTCGGCGCAAGGTCCAGCGTATAGCCGACCGTATCGCCGTCGATGTCGCTTGCCTGCGGCAGCGAGCCGCTGACGGCTTCATCCTCGCGGGTCGCGATCGTGGTGTCGGCAGCGGTCGGGGCATCGTTGACCGGCGTGACGGTGACCTGCACCGTGTACAGGTTCGCGCCGCCCTGCCCGTCGCTGATTTCATACGTGAAGCTGTCGGCGCCATTGAAGTCGGCGACCGGCGTGTACAGGTAACTTCCGTCGGCGCGAATCGTGACCTGGCCGTGGGCCGGGCCGGTGGCGAGCGCATAGACGACCGCATCGCCGTCGACGTCGGAGGCAGCGGGCAGTTGGCCGGCGTACGCCGTGTCTTCAAGGGTGACGATGGCCGCAGCGGCGGCAACCGGGTTGTCGTTGACTGCCGCGACGCCGATCGTCACCGTATAGGTCGTGCCGGCGTTGCCGTCGCCGACGCGATAAGTAAAACTGTCGGCGCCGTGGTAGTTGGCGCCCGGCGTGTAGGTATAGCGGCCGTTGGCTTCGATCACGACGCTGCCGTGCGCCGGCGCGGCGTCCAAGGTGTAGACGACCACATCGCCGTCGATGTCGTGCGCCTGCGGCAGGCTGGCGCTGACGGCTTCGTCCTCGAGCGTCGTGACATGCACGTCCGCAGCGGTCGGGGCATCGTTGACCGGGGTGACGGTGACGTTCACCGTGTGCAGGTTCGAGCCGCCGTGGCCGTCGCTGACGCGGTAGACAAAACTGTCGGCGCCGTTGAAATTGGCGCCCGGCGCGTACACGTAACTTCCGTCGGCATCGATCGTGACCTGGCCGTGGGCGGGGCCGGTGGCCAGCGCATAGGCGACGGCATCGCCGTCGGCATCGATGGCCACCGGCAGCTGGCCGGCGTGGGCCGTGTCCTCGCCCGTCACGATGGCGGCGTCGGCGGCGACCGGGTTGTCGTTGCTGGCGGCGACCTCGATCGTCACGGTGTGGGCCGTGCCGGCGTCGCCGTCGCTGACGACATAGGTAAAGCTGTCGCTGCCGTGGAAGTCGGCGTGCGGGGTGTAGGTGTAGCGGCCGTCGGTGCCGAGCACCAGGGTGCCGTGGGCCGGGGCGGTGCCAGGCGTGTAGTGGACCGGCTGGCCTTCGGCGTCGCGCGCCGTCGGCAAGTTGCCGCTGACCGGCGTGTCCTCGACCGTGCCGATCGTGAGGTCGGCGGCGACCGGTGCGTCGTTCACGGGCGTGACCGTGATGTCGACGCGGTACTGGTTGCTGCCGCCGTGGCCATCCTCGATCGAATAGGTAAAGCGGTCGCTGCCGAAGAAGTCGGCGGCCGGGGTATAGGTATAGCTGCCGTCGGTGGCCACCTGCACGCTGCCGTGCAGCGGCTGCGCCACGCGGTAATAGGTGGCGCTGTCGCCGTCGGGATCGGCGTAGGCCGGCAGGACGCCGCTGAACGGTGTGTCCTCCAGCGTGACGACGGCGGCCGGCGCCGCGGTCGGCGCTTCGTTGACATTGGCGACGCTGACGTTCACCGTCTGCAGCGTGGCGTTGCCGGCGCTGTCGAGGGCTTGCACCTGCACCTGATAGAGGTTGTCGGCGCCGGCATCGCGGGGCTGTTCGTAATCGGGCGCGGCATCGAAACGCAGGTTGCCGAGCGCATCGATGCGGAACTGCGCCGCATCGGCGCCGCCGGCGATCGACCAGGTCACGGGCTGGTCGGCGCTGAAGCCGAACACCGCCGCCTGGTTTTCCGCGACATTGATGGTGCTGCCGGGGCCGGTGATGACGGGCGCCGCGGTGTCGACGCTCAGGCTCAGCGCGGCGCCGACGGCGTTGGCATTGCCGGCAAGGTCGCTGACGGCGCCGGCGCGCAACGCGACGGTCACGCTGCCGGATACGTTCTCGGCCGGGGTATAGCGCGCCGTGTAATGGGTGGCATTCACGCGCACCAGGTTGTCGAGCGTGCCCGAGTCGGCCACGATGTCGTCCAGCGTGAAGCTGGCGCCGATGTCTTCGCTGAATGCGAACGACAGCACCACGTGTTCGCCCGCCTTGACGGCCGTGCGGTCGCCAATCATCGTCACCTGCGGCGCGATTTCGTCGAGATCGGTGACGGCGACGGTGACGGCCTGCAGGCGCGCGTTGGCGCTGGCATCGGTGGCGACGACGGTAAAGCTGTAGCTGCGCTTGGTCTCGAAGTCGAGGGTGCCCGTGGCCAGGCGCACGGCGCCGGTGACGGTGTCGATGTGCAGCAGGCCGGCGTCGCCGCCCGCCTGCAGCGCGTAGTGGACGACGCGGTCGGTGTAGTCGACGCTGTCGTTGGCCTGGGCCGTGTACAGGAGGGCCTGGTTCTCGGCCACCGCTGCGCCGGCGCCGGAGGTGAAGACCGGCGCGGTGTCGTCGCGGTTGGTGACGTTCAGGGTGACGTTCTGCGCCGTCGACCAGTTGCCGGCGGCGTCGCCGGCCTGCACGCCGTAGATAAAGGCATTCGGCTGCACCTCGTAATCGTTGCTGGCGCCACTGGCGCCGGTCGTCGTCAGGCGGATCGCGCCGTCCGCGCCGATGGCGAAGCGGCCATCGGCGCTGTTGCCGTTGGCGCCGCCGACGAAGCGAAAGCCGGTCACGCCCTGGGCGTCGCTGGCGCTGACGGTGCCGATTAGCGTACCGGCGGCGCTGTTCTCGGCATAGTTGAATGCCTGGCCCGCGCCCAACACCGGCGCGGTCGTGTCGTCGGCAAAGTCGATGACCAAATCGCCGCGCACGGCGCCGGTGACCGCGCCGGCGTTGTTGCTGGCGAAGGCGGCGTTGGCGAACGTAACGCCGAAGTTCGTGACGTCGTCCGCGTTCGTGTGCGCGAGTGCGGCGCCGCTGAAACGCAGTTCGGCCGTGTTGGCGCTGAGCCGCACGACGGTAGCGCCCAGGCCTGCTGGCAACCTGGCGAAGCTGACGCCGGCCAGCGCCTCTCCATCGACCCCGCTGAAGGTGCCGTTGTCCAGGGTAATGGTCGAGGTGGCCGTGATGCCGCCGTCGTTCGCGGCCCTTTCGGCGAAGGTGGTCGTGCTGTAGCGCAGGCCCGGCGCGGGGCTGCCGATGATGTTCGTTTCCCCTTGCCAGGCGCGGAACTTAAATTCGAGTGAGAAGTGTGCCGCCGCGTTGGTGAACGTGCCGTTGTTATAGCCATTCGCGCCACTGCGGATCTGGATCGAGCTGGCCGAATCGTAGTACACCTGCACGCGGTAGGGGTCGGTGTACAGGTCGCCCTGGTAATTGGTGGAGACGGCCGCGTTGTATTGGAAGATCACCGAGCCGTCTTCGCGCACGTCGGCCTTGAGCTGGGTACTCTTGGCCAGTTCGTAGCGCGCGAAACCCTTGAATTCCTGGAACTGGCGATCGACCTTGTTGTCGCCCGAACTGTCGATGTCGTACGAATTGACGACGAAATTCTGCAGCGTGACCTGGGTCGTGGTGCCGGACAGGACGAAATCGAAACGGAAGCTGGCGCTGCCGCCGGCGCTGTTGACGGTGGTAAGCGGCTGGAAGAACTTGGCCGCTTCCGGCGTGGCGCCCGGCTGGTTGGGCGAGTCGTAGGTACCGATGGTAAGGCGGTCGGTGGCGGTGGTCACGATCGCATCGATTTTCTGGCCGTCGATCTCGATGATGTTCGTGAAACGCATCACGTCGCCGCTGTTGACGCCGGTGGCGGTCGATGCCGGGTTCTCCTTGACTGCGCCCGCGAAGCTCAGCTGGCGCTGCTGGGCATCGAACACGGTCGTGACCATCGCCCCCTGCCAGCCGGCGGCGTCGAGCCGCTGTACGTCCGTCTCGATGCTGCCGCTGGCCGCTTCCAGCGTCCAGTTGCCGAAGCCGGCGGAACCGGTGGCGTCGGTCGAAGCGGCGACGTCGGCGCCGGTCAGCTGCGCCAGGCGCGCGACGAACTGTTCGCCGGCGCCGCCGGCCACGTCGCAACCGTACAGCAGCAGGTCGCCGCCGGCGGCGAGCGATTGCCCCAGCTGCGCCAGCTGGCCGGCGGCGGCGTCGACGTTCGTCACCGACAGGCGCTGGCTGCCGAGGTCGATCTGGCCGTTGGCGCCGTGGGTCACCAGGTGGATGACATCGACTTCGCGTCCCTGCAGGGCCGCGATCATCTGCTGCAGGCCGTCGCCGGTATGGTCGAGCACGACGACTTCGGCGCCGGCGGATGCCCCGGCGGCCAGCCGCAGGTAGTCGGGCAGGTTGTCTTCGACGAAAACGATCTCGCGGCGCGCATCGGCGTGGATGGCGCGCGCGGCCGGGGCCAGCGCCACCGGCGTATGGGTGGCGCTGTCCTCGCCGCCGCGCGTGGCCGTGTCGGCGCCGGCGGCAGCCGCGCCGGCATCCACGGCGCCGCGCACGACCGCATCGACCGCCGCGCCGTCGAACATCACGCGCTGTTCCAGCGCCAGCGTCGCCGGGGCGCGCCGTTGCAGGCGCCGCCGCGGCGCCGCCTCATGCTGAAGGTTCGAGTCGAGGATGGCGGCGGGCAGGCGTGGATTGTTCATGAAGCGGTACGATTGAATTGTTCTGGGATGCTGCTGATGGTGTTGGTCTGCCCTGCTACTGGCTGCTTGGTGGCGCCAGGAAGACGCGGCCGCTCATGCCGGCGATCAGTTCGGGGAAGCTGCCGGCGATCGCGCCCGACAGCTTGACCGACTGGCTGACCGGGTCGACGCGCGCGCCGATGCGCTGCACCCTGGCCGGATAGGTCTTGCCGGTCTCGTCGATCTGGACCTGGAAGGCATAGCCGGCCTTCAGCCAGGCCAGCCAGCGCGAGGGAACGATGAATTCGAGTTCGAGGACGGAGTCGTCGAGGATGTCGAGCAGCGCCTGGCCCGGCTGCACGAACTGCTGCTCGCGCACCTTTTGTTCGGCCACGCGGCCGGAGAACGGCGCGGCGATCGCGCATTTCGACAGCAGTACGCCGTTGGCCGCGAGTTCGGCCCTGGCCTTGGCGACTTCGGCTTCCGACACTTCCAGTTCGACCTTGCCGACCGAACGCAACTCCTCGAGGCGCTTGTTGGCGCTGAAGGTGCGCTCGGCGCCGGAGAGGACGGCTTTCGCCTTTTGCAGCTGCGCCTGCTGCAGCGAGCAATCAAAGGCGACCAGGGTCTGGCCGGCGCGGAAACGCGCGCCTTCGGCCACCGTCACGCGGCTGACCTTGGCGCCGATCTCGGCGCCGATGGTGGTGAAGCGGCGCGGCGACAGTTGGGCGCGGATATCCTGCTTTTCCAGGGCCGCACGGGCCGGCGCCGGCGCCGGTGCCGGGGCGGCGCCGACGGTGGCAGTGGCGGCCAGCAGCGCGCCGAGCGCGAGCAGGCGGGTCATGAGGTGCATCGCGTTCTCCCGGTGGGTCATTTGGCGGCGGCCGGCTGGTTGAGCGCCTTGTTCCAGTTGCGCAGCGAGGTGCCGACTTCGCGCGTGAGCTGCTCGAGCGACAGTTCGGTCACGCTGCCGAGCGCCGGCTCGAGGCCGATCGTCGCCTGCATGCGGCTGCCCGCGCCCTGCAGCTGCGCCAGCGACTGGTAGCGGCGCAGCAGAGACAGGATCGCGGTGGTGCTGTTGGCCACCTGTTCGAGCTTGCTCTGGGCTTCGGCCGCTTCGCGGTTCTTGACGTGCTCGGCGATTTTGGCGTCGGCCTGCCAGATCTGGTCGGCGCGCAGGTACTGGCGGTAGGCGATCTGGTACTGCAGGCGCGACAGGTGCACCTGGGTGACGACGGTCATCTGGGCGGCGACGCGGCGCTGGTCGGCCAGCTTGACGCCGGCCTCGGCCAGGCGCTTCGCGGCCGGACCGGTGAACAAATTCATCAGGTTGTACGAGAGGTGCAGCCCGGCCTCGTTCCAGCGGTTGTTGATCAGGTACTTGTCGGCGTCGTAGCGCAGGTCGTAGTTGAACGACAGGTTCGGGAACAGGCGCGCCATCGTGCGCCGGGTTTCGTCGAGCGCGATGCGGGTATTGTAGAAATGCTCGCGCAGGTCGGCGTTCTGCGTCACCGCCATCTCTTCGAGCTGCTGGCCGGTCACTTCGAGCAGGCTCGGGTCGGCGCTGTCGGCCGGCTCCTGCACCTCGAACTGCGCATCCTGGGGCGTGTTGATCAGCGCGGCCAGTTCGACCCGGCCGCTGGCCAGTTCCTGTTCGATGCTCTCGAGCAGGCGCAGGTTTTCCAGCAGCTGGCGCTGGTAGCGCAGCGTGTCGACGGGCGAGCGCAGGCGTTCGGCTTCGACCTTGCGCGCGTCGCTCAGGGCCGCCTCGGCCAGCGCGATGGTGCTGCGCACGTCGTCGCGCAGCGTCTGCGCGCTGACCGTGCGCCAGAAGGCCGAGCGCACGTCCTGGATCAGCACGTGCATCGCCTTGCGGCGGCGTTCGGCGGCGATGCCGACGCGGCTGGCCGACTGTTTGGCGCCGTAGTACGACAGGCCGAAGTCGAGCAGGTTCCAGGTGGTGCCGAGGTTATACGCCGGACGGCTGCGCTCGGACGAAATGTACGGATTGGCAAGCGAAGGCTGGCCGGTGACGGAATCGACGCTGCGCGTGATCAGGTCGGAATCGCGCCAGGTGTAGCCGGCGTTGGCCATCACGCGCGGCAGCATGTCGAGGTTGGCCGTGTCGAGCTGGTTCATCGCCAGCGCTTCTTCCATCAGGCGCGTGCGGCGGTCCAGGTTGTACTTCAGGGCGCGCGCGACGGCTTCGTCCATCGTCAGCTTGCCGGTCACCGGCGGAACGTTGGCAAAGGCGGCCTGGCGGTCGAGCGCGGCCTGCTGGCGCACCTCGGTGTCGGTCAGCGGTTGCACCTTGACGGTACCGCAGGCGCTAAGCAGCATGGCGGCGGCAGCAATGGCGCTCAGTGTGGTCAGTTTTCGGGGGGCGGACGAAGTACGGGGAAGGCTGGACATGTCGTATAAAAAAAGGCAACACCGAGCCCGGGCGCTGGCAATAGCCGCACCGGCCTGGTTGAGAATGTGGGGAGAGCACAGGGAAACAGGCCCGGATTCTACGGGATGCCTGTCACAAACTGAAGATACCTTACGGAAACTTTTGGTGTGTGTGGCTGGGGAACCACAGGTCTTGGCACAAAAACAAATGGAACAGGCGGGCTATGGCATGGGGTGCCCATGAACGACAACACCAGCGCGCGCGCTGGTGTTGGTGTGTGCCATGCACGGGTTCGTGCATGGCCGGGGTGCCGATGGAATCAGCGGCCGCTGGTGCCGGTGGTGGTGGTACCGGTGCCGGTGCTGCCCGACATGCCGGAAGTTCCCGAGGTGCCCATCGAGCCGCTCGTGCCCGAGGTGCCGCTGGTGCCGGTGCCCATCGAGCCGCTGGTGCCCGAGGTGCCGCTGCTGCCGGTGCCCATGGAGCCGGTGCCCATGGAGCCACTGGTGCCCGAGGCGCCGCTGCCCATCGAACCGCTGGTGCCGGTGGCGCCGGTGGTGCCGCTGTCCATCGAGCCGCTCGAACCCGAAGTACCGCTGGTACCGGAGCTGCCGCTGGTGCTGCCCGAGCCGGAGGTACCGCTGGTGCCGCTGCTGCTGCCCGAGCCGCCGGTGGTGCCGCTGCCGCTGGTGCCGCTGGCGCTGCCGCTACCGCTGGTACCCATCGAGCCGGTGCTCGATGCGCCGCTGGAACCACTGGTGCCGCTGCCGCTGGAACCGCTGCTGCTGTGCGACTTCTTGTCTTTCTTCTGGTTCTTGCTGGAGCTGCTGCTAGTGCCACTGGTCGAGCTGCCCGAAGTCTGGTCGCTTGCTTGCGAACCGCTCGAGCCGGACTGACCCGATGAACCGGAGGTTTGTGCGGTCGCGTTGACCGACATTGCCATTGCAGCAGCAACCGAGGCGCCCAGCAGGCCTTTTAACAGTTTATGCATTGTCATGTTTATCTCCTAATGATTGGGGGCTCTAGAAAAGCTCAACAATATCAATGACATAATTGAGTGATTCGAGGTGCCCAAGTGTAGAGAGGTCGATTTGAATGCAGCGCACGTTAGCCTGTCGGAAAGATATCGGACACGGTTCAAGGCGTGTTTGCCAGCGGATTCGGCGCCGCATTTGCTTCGATTCCGGCGGCCTGCGCCGCCAGCGTGGCCAGCTCGGAATACAGCGTCAGCACGTTCGCTTTGTCGTCCGGATAAACCCGGTTCGACAGCAGCACATAGAAGCTGCGCGTGCCGGGATCGATCCACAGCACGCAGCCGGTGAAGCCCGTGTGGCCGTAGCTCCCGAGCGGGAACAGGCTGCCGCGCGGACGCTGGGCAAACGGCGAGTCGATGTCCATGCCGAGGCCGCGCAGCGCGGCGATGCCGGGCGGACTCTGCACGGTGGTCAGCAGCCGTACGCTTTCCGGAGACAACACCCGCACACCGTCGAGCTGGCCGCCGCCGAGCAGCATGCGCGCATAGCGGGCGACGTCGGCGGCGGTGCTGAATACGCCGGCCGAGCCCGCCACGCCGCCGATGCGGCGCACGGTCGGATCGTGGACCACGCCTTGCAGCAATTCCGGGGCGCCGTCGGTGCCGGCGGTCGTCCGATGGGTCGGTGCGATGGCCGCTGCCGCCATGCGCCGCAGCGGCAGGTAACCGGTGTCCTGCATGCCCAGCGGCGCAAAAATGCGCTGCTGCGCAAAAGCGTCGAGTTCCATGCCCGACAACTTGCGCACCAGCTGGCCGAGCAGGATGTAGTTGATGTCGGAATAGCGGAAGAAGGTGCCCGGCACGTGGGTCACCGTCTGCGCGCAGGCTTTATCGTGGGCGGTTGCGTCTCCTTCCCAGGTCGGTTTTCCGGCCAGCCCGGCGGCCAGGCCCGAGGTATGCGTCAGCAGGTGGCGGATGGTGATCGCGTCCTTGCCGCCGCCGGCGCATTCCGGGAAATAATCGACCAGCCTGCCTTCCAGGTCGAGCTTGCCGTCCTCGGCCAGCAGCAGGATCGACGGCGCCGTCGCCAGCACCTTGGTGAGCGAGGCGGCATCGAAGACAGTGGCCGCCGTGACCGGCGCGGCGTCGGCGTCGTAGGTAAAGCGGCCATGGGCACGCTCGAACACGGCGCCATCGCGCTCCAGGTGGAATACCGCCCCCGGCAGGCGATGCTCGGCAATCGCGCGCTGCAGCCCCGCATCGATGCGCGCGAACTGCGCACTGTCGAGGGCGGGCTTGTGCGGGGCTGGCGGCAGCGTACCGCACCCGGCCAGCAAGCCGAGGCACACGACGCGCGCGCCCTGGCGTTTCAGAAGGTGGAACAAGTTTGGTCGCATGGAAAATCCGGGCAGAAGAAGGTGGCGGCGGCGCTGGGTGCGGCTATAGTAAAGAGGCAATTTTTGCTGGTCAATCTTTACAGAAGCGCCCCGGCGCGCACCCGAAATCAGGCGTGTCCAGCGAAAAAAAATCCTTCGGCGTATCATGAAACCCATGATTCCATTCTCCATACTCGACCTGTCGCCCATCGCCGAAGGCAGCGACGCACGTGCTTCTTTCCACCATTCCCTCGACCTCGCCCAGCATGGCGAACGCTGGGGTTTCAACCGTTTCTGGCTGGCCGAACACCACGGCATGCCGGGCATCGCCAGCGCCGCCACCTCGGTGCTGATGGGCTATGTCGCAGCCGGCACCTCGACCATCCGCGTCGGCGCCGGCGGCATCATGCTGCCGAACCATTCGCCGCTCGTCATTGCCGAACAGTTCGGCACGCTGGAGTCGCTGTTCCCGGGCCGCATCGACCTGGGCCTGGGCCGCGCGCCCGGTTCCGACCACATCACCGCGCGCGCCCTGCGCCGCAACCTGGCGTCCGACGCCGACGAATTCCCGCAGGACGTACTCGAACTGCAGGATTATTTCGCCGACTCGCCGCGGCGCCAGGTGCGCGCCGTTCCCGGCGCCGGCCTGAACGTGCCGCTGTGGATTCTCGGTTCCAGCCTGTTCGGTGCCCAACTGGCGGCCCACCTGGGCTTGCCGTATGCGTTCGCGTCGCACTTCGCGCCGCAGATGATGATGCAGGCGATCGAACTGTACCGTGCCAATTTCAAGCCATCGGCACAATTGGACAAGCCCTACGTCATGCTCGGCTTTAACGTGTTCGCCGCCGACACCGACGAGGAAGCGCAGTTCCAGGCGACCTCGATGCAGCAGGCCTTCGTCAACCTGCGCAGCGGCCGCCCGACGCGCCTGCAGCCGCCCGTGCGCGGCTACCTGGAAGCGCTGGGGCCGTCGGAACGGATGATGCTCGATGCGGTGCTGTCGTGCTCGGCGATCGGCTCGCCCGCGACGGTGGCGGCGCAACTGAAGGCGTTCATTGCGCACACGCGCCCGGACGAGCTGATGATCACGTCGCAGATTTTCGATCACGCGGCAAGGTTGCGCTCGTACGAGATCACGGCGCAGGTGCACGAAGCGGCGTAAACGACAGGGTGCCGGTCATGGTCGGGCATGCACGCGCACGTACGGTGGGCATGCCCACCGTACACCGCACGAACAAACTCGGCGCTATTTCATCAATGCCCTACGCCTCGCCGGTCCCCGCCTGCAAGGCATCGATCAACGCCGCCGTCTTGCGCACCCGTCCCATCAACTTGAACGTGTTCTTGCACGCAAAATCGTGCGCCTCGGCCGTGATGCCGCTCATCGCATCCTCGGCAAACACCAGGCTGTACCCCAGGTCATGCGCCGCGCGCGCGGTCGACTCGACGCCGATATTCGTGACGATGCCTCCCAACACCAGCGTCCGGATGCCCCGGCGCCGTAGCAGCTGGTCGAGCTCGGTCCCATAAAACGCACCCCACTGGCGTTTGACGATCACCACGTCGGTCGCTTCCACGCCGGCGTCCGCTGCGAACTGCGAGGCATCCGGCGGCGGTGGCGGCGCGCCCGGTGCGTGCAGCGGGGTGTCGGCGGGCGGCGATTGCAATTCGTTCAACAGCACGCGCACGAACACCACCATGCCGCCGCGGTTGCGCATCTCCTGGGCCAGCGCGACGCAGTTGCCGAGTACGCTCTCGGCGGAATAGGGCGCCAGGTCGCGCGCCATGTTGCCGTTTTGTAGGTCAATCAGCACCAGGGCCGTGCTGGCCAGATCGATCGAAAAGTCGTCCATTGCATTCTCCTTTCGAACGAGTATCGGCGAAACGCCGGCGCCGCGGCGCACGGCCGCGGCGCTCCGACCAACAACGCCAGAGTTAACGCTACCCACTGCTGTTGACTGAATTGCATGCAAAATTCCGCTAAAAGTTGTTAATTAACCGTCATCGTGGTGCAAAAAGCGCACATTCACTGCAAAGATAGCGAAATCGGGGTATCATCTTCTTTTCTGACTTTGCCTAAGGATGTTCATGAACCAGCGACGCTCTTTCCTCAAAAGCTCTGTTGTGCTCGCATCCGCCATCGGCATGCCGGCGCTGGCAAAAGCTGCCCAGTCCGCTCCCGCCGAACGCACCCTGCGCCTGTACAACACCCATACCGGCGAAAGCCTGCGCAGCGTGTTCTGGGCCGAAGGCCAGTTCATTCCCGATGCACTGAAAGACATCAATAAACTGTTGCGTGACCACCGCAACGACAAGATCGCCGAGATGGACCCGAAGCTGATCGTCCTGCTCAACGACGTCAGCGACAAATTCGGCGACAACCAGGTGCTGCACATCATTTCCGGCTACCGTTCGCCGGAATCGAACGCCAAGCTGGCGGCCCGGTCGAATGGCGTGGCCAAGCACAGCATGCACATGGACGGCAAGGCGATCGACATCCGCATGCCGGGCAAGAACCTGGCCCAGCTGCACAAGGCCGCCATGTCGATGAAGGCCGGCGGCGTCGGTTACTACCCCGACTCGCAGTTCGTGCACATGGACACCGGCCGGGTCCGTTACTGGTAAGCTATTCAGCATGCGCCGCTTCCTGTCTTTATTCCCCCTTGTCTTCGCCGTCCTGGCGGCAGCGGGCGGGGCAGCGGCACAGGAACCGGTTGCTAAGGTCAATGTCTCGACGACACGCGACCCGGTCGACAAGTCTTACCGCAAGATGATCCAGGGCATGGAACGCTTCGAACGCGAGCATGCCTTGGCCCCGCAGGCATCGCTGCGTTTCCAGCTGCTGCCGCGCACCCCCGACGTCAAGATGGACGGCATCACCTTGCGCGTGGCCGGCGACACGGTCTCGGTGCCGGTGCCGATCGGCCCCGACAACAGTTTTGTTCTCCCCCGCAACGAGCAAGCCCTGCGCGAAGACGCCGCCGTGCTCGCCAATCGCAAGACGGTCAGCATGACCTGGCGCGCCCTGATCCGCACCCCGGGCTTGCCGCCCGATACGCGCCGCCTCGGCGACCTGCGCCTCGAATGCCGCGTCGGCACCGAAGCCGGGCTGGTGTCGAACAATTCGCAGATGTTCGCCTGGCTCTCCAACGCCCTGCTCAGTGCCGAGCACGTCTGCAACAGCCCCGATGGCAACTACCTGTTCTTTGCCGACCGGCCGCTGTTCGGCGTGCGCTTGCGCGCTGGCGACCGGGTCGAGGACATGCCATTCAAGATGCTGTACGCCGGCGGCGACCAGACGCCCGAGATGCTGCGCTTCTGCGACTGCCAAGTGCTGCTCGACCGCACCTATTACGCGCCGCTGTGGGACAAGACCTGGCCCGACGATACCCTCGTTGAATTCGCTTACATGACGGATGCGGCCCCGGCCGCGCAGGCGGCCCCATGAAGACCGCCGCGCTCCTGACTTCTTCCCTGCTTGCCACCCTGCTCCTGGCCGGTTGCGCCACCGCCCCCGGCACGCCCGGCACCCAGGTGGCTGCCGAGCGCCTGGCCGCCGCGATCGTGCCCGGCCGCACCACCAAGGCCGAACTGCTCGCCGCCTTCGGCAAAACTAAAAGCGTCGTCTTCGACAGCGGCTATGAAGCCTGGCTCTACCAGTCGCCCGCGGGCGGCGGCCGTTTTGCCGAATTCGTCGTCCTGATCGACCCGTCCGGCGTCGTCGCCAAGACCCGCCAGCGCGCACCCGCCGCACCTTGAACCGGTAACCGGTAACCGCGCGCAAGCGTGCGCGGCCCGTTCAACAAGACTGGCAGAATCCACTACACAGTCTGCTGTACAGACGTTCCGTTTCCTGTGGGGGCCCATCATGCTGGTCGATCGCGTACGGATGTTCGTTTATTCCCTGCTGCTGCTCCCCCTGCTGCTTGCCGGCTGCGGCGGCGGTGGCGGCGATCCCGGCACGCCCACCCCTCCCCCTCCCACAGTCACCACCGGCACGCTGCAAGTGACGGTCAACGCCCTGCCGGCCGGCGTCAACGCCAGCGTGCGCGTGACCGGACCCAACAATTTTTCGCAAGACCTGAGCGGTCCGCAGACGCTGAACAACCTCCCGCCTGGCAGCTACAGCGTCGCCGCCGCCAGCGTTACCTCGGGGAACAGCACCTACACGCCGACCCCGGCCACCCAGAGCGTCACCGTCACGGCCGGCGCCACCGCCACGGCGACGATTGCCTATGCGAGTTCCACGTTCACGCTGGCGCTGGCCGACATCGGGCCGACCTTCACCAACCCGACTTTTGTCACCGCCCCGCCGGGCGACGACCGCCTGTTCGTGCTCGAGCGGCGCGGCGTGATCCGCGTCGTGCGCAACGGCGTGACGCTGACCCAGCCCTGGCTCGACATCAGTGCGAACGTGTTCACCGGCGGCGAAGGCGGGTTGCTGTCGATGGCCTTCGACCCGAATTTTGCGACCAACGGCTATTTCTACGTGTATTACACGGACCCGTCGCAGAACATCGTCGTCGAACGCTACGGCCGTTCGCCCACGCCGGACGTGGCCGACGGCACCGCGAGCCTGCCCATCCTGCGCATTCCACACCCGCAATTCACCAACCACTTCGGCGGGCTGGTTGCGTTCGGGCCGGACGGCATGCTGTATGCGGGCACCGGCGACGGCGGCGGCGCCGGCGACCCGCTCGGCAATGCCCAGAACCCCAATTCCCTGCTCGGCAAACTGCTGCGCGTCGACGTGCGCACGGCCACGCCGCTGCGGCCGTACACGATTCCGCCGACCAACCCCTACGAGATCCGCCCGGGTGCCGGCCTGCCCGAGATCTGGGCCTCCGGATTGCGCAACCCGTGGCGCTTCGCCTTCGATGGCGAGCAGCTGTATATCGCCGACGTCGGCCAGGGCGCGCGCGAGGAAATCAACCTGGCCGGCACCGGTCAGGGCGGCCTCAACTACGGCTGGGACATCATGGAAGGTACCGCCTGCTACGATGCGACCACCTGCAACCGCACCGGCCTGACCTTGCCCGTATTCGAATACGAGCACGGCACCGGCAACGTCAACGGCTGTTCGATCACGGGCGGCTATGTGTACCGGGGCACGGCCATGCCGGAACTGGCCGGCCGCTATTTTTACTCTGATTACTGCCGCGGCTTCGTGAAAAGCCTGTTCGCCAACCAATCGACGATTACCGAGCAGCGCGACTGGAACCTGAACAATGCCGGCCAGGTCGTGTCGTTCGGACGCGATGGGGCGGGCGAACTGTATGTGGTCAGCGCGACGGGCCGCATCTTCAAACTGGTGCGGGGTGGTGGGGGTTGATGCGGTTAGAATAAAAGGATGGCACGCTTACACCTCCACTTCCCTGAAGACCAGTACTACTATTCCACGCCCCTGACGGTGCGCGTGACCGACATCAACGGTGCGAACCACCTCGGCAACGATTCGATGATCTCGATGATCTCCGAGGCGCGCGCCCGTTTCCTGTTCGAGTTCGGCGTCGCCGAAACCGAGCGCGATGGCACCGGCATCATCGTCACCGACCTGGCCACAACGTATCGCGCCGAAGCGCATGCGCGCGACCAGCTGCTGTTCGAAGTCGGCGTCATGGATTTCAACAAGTACGGCGGCGACATCACCTTCCGCATCACGCGCCCGAAAGACAAGGCGCTGGTCGCCATGGCCAAGTCCGGTTTCGTGTTCTACAACTACAAGACCAGCCAGGTCGTGGCCATGTCCGACGAATTCCGGAACAAATTCGAGCGGGTAAATTGGATCGACTGAGCTGGATCGACTGAGCTGGATCGGCTGCGCAGCCAGCCATCTGCAAGCTGCAAAAAATAACTGGAACTTTCCAGGGCTCCCGGCGGAATATGCTTGAGAGCCGACCATGACCATCACCCCGACCACTTCCGACGACGAGTTACTGCGCTGCATGCGCGCCGGCGACGCGCCCGCCTTTGCGGCGCTCTACCGGCGCCACCAGGGCCCGCTCTACCGCTTCGCCCTGCTGCGCTGTGGTTCGCCCGACACCGCCGCCGACATGGTGCAGGAATCCTTCATGGGGTTGTTGAGCGGGCGCCTTGCCTTCGATCCGCTGCGCAGTTCGCTGCCGAACTTCCTGTTCGGCGTGGTGCGCCTGCTGATCCTGAAACACGAGGAGCCGCGCCGGCGTGAGTCGCCCTTGCCCGAACCCGACGAGGACGGCGACGAACCCCATCTCTCCTGCGACGCCGCCTGCCCGTTGACCCACGTGTTGGCCGACGAAGCGGCGGAAGAAGTGCGGCGCGCCCTGGCCCGGCTGGCGCCGCATTACCGCGACGCCGTCATCCTGTACGAAATGCACGGCCTGTCCTACGCCGAAATTGCCGCGATCTGCGCGGTCGACATCGGCACCGTGCGCTCGCGCCTGTCGCGCGGACGCGCGGCACTGGCCAAGGCCTTGCGCGCCCATGCGCTGGACGCCAACTGAATGGACACGACCATGCACCACGACGACCTCCCCAACCTTCCCGAACTCGACGATCGCCTGGCGCAACTGCGCACGGCGACCACGCACCTGGACGCCCCACGCTGCGTGGAAAAAGAACTGATGCAGGCCTTTACTGCCCAGTTCGCGCGCCGGCGGCCCTGGTACCGGCGCCTCGGCCTCCTCGAGTGGAGCGCGGCCGGCGTCTGCGCCGTGCTGACCGCGGGCGTGCTCGGACTGCTGCTGGTACCGCCCCGCCTGGCCGACGGCCTGCCCGACAGCGCACTGGTGCGCATCGACAATGGCGCTGCATTCATCGCACTCGATTCCTTCGAGCGCATCGAAGCGGACCCGGCGCCGCGCCTGGTCGAAACCGCCATGCCGCGCACGATACTGGCTGCGCTCGGCCTGCCGGTGACGCCGGAAAACGCCGGCGAGGACGTGCGCGCCGAAATGCTCGTCGGCGCCGGCGGCGAACCGCTTGCGCTGCGCCTGAGTTCCATCGATTGACCGATTCGCCCACCGACCACGAGGACACAATGAAACCAAACCGCCTGCTGCTCGCCGCCCTGCTCGCCTGTCCCCCTGCCCTGGCCGAGGAAGCGGCCGCACCCGGGCCTGCGCCTGCGCCGCGCATCGCCATGCAGCACGACCTCGACAGCTTGCGCATCATCCACCGCGGCCACCACCAGCCGGTGAAAAATGCGCCGTACAGCGCCCAGGCGATCTCCGAACGGCTGCAGCAACTGCCGGACGGTAACCAGATCGAACGGCGCACGCGCTCGGCCAGCTACCGCGACAGCGCCGGCCGCACGCGCCACGAGGTGCGCAACGACAAGGGAGATTTGCGCACCGTGACGATCGACGATCCGCTGGCAGGCAGCACCTGGATCCTGCATCCGCAAGAGCGCAGCGCCCGGCGCCTGCCCTCGCGTATGGACGTCGAACGCATCGCCCGCACTGCGCGCGACACCGCGCGCGCCCAAGTCGAGCGCATGCGCAAGGAGGGCCGCCTGCCGGCGCTGGAGCGCCATGGCGGCGACCGGGTGCTGGTCGACGTGGAACGCGAAGATGACGGCCAGCGCGACGGCCAGCGCAAGATTGTGCGCGAAACCGTGCGCGTGATCCGGGCGCCGCGTGGAGCGGATGCCGACGGCGCCGCAGCCGGTCCCCTGCCGGGTCCTGGGCCGCAAATGGGGCCCATGATCGCCGGCGCGGTCAACAACGCCCTGGCCGATGTGAAGTGGGCACACAAATCGGTCAGCCGCGACCTCGGTACGCGCGAGTTCGACGGCGTCAAGGCGGAAGGAAAACTGCGCAGCTATGAAATCCCGGCTGGTGAAGTGGGCAACCGCAACCCGATCGTGGTGGCCGACGAAACCTGGTATGCGCCGGAATTGCAGGTGACGGTGTATTCGAAGCACAGCGACCCGCGCAGCGGCGACTACGTGTATCGCCTGGAAGGCATCAAACGCGGCGAACCGGATGCGGCGCTGTTCGCGGTGCCGTCGGACTACCGGGTGCGCGACATCGGCAAGCCCGCGCCGGGGCGAAATACGGACTGAGAAAAGACGATGCCGGCGACAAGCCGGCATCGAGAAAATTCAAGGCGATGCCCGCAGCGATGACATGCCGCGGGCTGCGCTCGCGTCAGCGTTGCGCCGAGCGTTCGCCGCTCAGGATCGATTCCTTGAACCAATCGTCGAGCATTTGCTTTTCAAACCGCAGGAGATCGCCGTCGTAATAGCGCTTGGCGCGATAAGAAAAGGCCATGTCGCGCAATTCCACGGCGCCGCTACGCACGATTTGCCCCTGGTTCTCGATTTCATACTGCAGACGAATGCGCGGCCAGTCCACGCTGCTACTGTAGGTGCGCCGGTTGAGCACGATATTCCCCGGGATTTCACGTCCCGCCATGTCCACGTCGGCCACGTCGACGCGCAGGATCTGCCCCTCGGGTAATTGCGCGGCCAGCTTGGCGAAGTGCCGGGTCAGGTCGTTCAAGGCTTGCTGGCGATCCTTCGGCAGGGATGGCAAGTCCGAAAATTGCTCGGGCTGGACATAATTGACCACGACTTCGGCGCCGGCACTGCCCGCCGCCAGCGCCAGCAATCCGGTGGCAGCCAGTTTATAAATGACGTTGTTCATGACGAATCCTTGTTGGTTATTTTTCAGTAGGGATTTCTCTCATTGCACATGAAATATACGCCGTTGTGCCCCCACGATGCTTTCGCTCACGCACGAGTTTTGTATCGTTTTGTTATGGCTACCCCATGTGCATGGTCGCGCCAGGACGGCGCGATGAACATTGGTGCACGGAAGACGAATGACAACAAAGCCGCGCCGGACATGCCGGCACGGCTTGTTGGTTCACGCAGCTCGGCGCGTCCACTCAGCGCCGCGCGGCGCGCTCGCGCGGCATGATCTCCGTATAGAACCAATCGTCGATCATGCGCTTTTCGTAGCGCAGGAAATCGCTGCCGGTCGAGCGGTTGATGCGGTCCATGAAGCTCATGTCGCGCAGTTGCGCGTCGCCGCTGCGCACGACCTGGCCATTGTTTTCGATCGTGTAACGCAGGTCGATACGTGGCCACTCGGCGCCATTCTTGACGATGCGCAGGTCGCGCGCGCCGCGGCCCGGATACTCGCGTCCGGCCAGGTCGATGTCCTGCACGTCGATGCGCAGGTTCTGGCCAGCGGGCAGCTGCGCGCCGAGTTTGGCGAAATGCCCGGTCAGTTCTTTCAGCACGCTCTCCCGTTCCCATGGGGTAAAGGGCAGGTCGGAAAAGCGTTCCTGTTCGATGTAGTTGACGGTCACGTCGGCCGAAGCAGTGCCCGCGGCCAATGCCAGCAGGCCGCTGACGGCCAGTGTGCGAATCGCGTTTTTCATGGTGTTTCCTCTCTAGTCGTTATCCTGTTTTTTACTGTTCAAATATACGCTCCTTTGTAAAACAGCGAGGTCTACACCAGGTAAATTCTGTATCCGATTGTTAGTCCCCGCACAGCCGTTCGCGCGCGGCAAGCGCACACTTGGCGGCAAGGAGGATCGACCGTGCCCGAAGGACCATCGCTGTTCATTTTGAAAGAAGAAACGGCCCGTTTCGTCGGCCAGCAGATCGTCGACGCCGGCGGCAACGTGCGCGCCATCGATCCCACCCGCCTGCTCGGCCAGAGCATCGTGTCGCTGCGCACCTGGGGCAAGCACTTCCTGATCGAATTGCCAAACATGGCGATCCGCGTCCATTTTTTGCTGTTCGGCACCTACCGCGTCAACGAAGAGCGCGAGAGCAAGACGCCGCGCCTGTACCTGCGTACCGCGGCGGGAGATGTATTGAATTTCTATGCCTGCGCGGTGCGCGAGATCGATCCCGACCTCGACGGCCAGTACGACTGGAGCGCCGACGTGATGAGCGCGGCCTGGAACCCGGCGCAGGCACGCAAGAAGCTGCGCGCCTGTCCCGACATGCTCGCTTGCGACGCCCTGCTGAACCAGGATATTTTTTCGGGCGTCGGCAACATCATCAAGAACGAAGTACTGTTCCGCATCCGCGTTCACCCGGCCTCGACCGTCGGCGCCCTGCCCGCGCCCAAGCTGCGCGCACTGGTCGAGGAAGCCCGCCAGTACAGTTTCGATTTTCTGGAATGGAAGCGGCAGTACGTGCTCAAGCAGCACTGGCTGGCGCACGCCAAGAAGATCTGCCCGCGCTGCGACATCCCGTTTACCAAGGCCCATCTTGGCCGCACCAACCGACGCAGTTTCTTTTGCGAGCGCTGCCAGAAGCGCTATACCAACGACGGCTGACGCATCCGCCCAACAGTCTTCGTTCGTTGCATTGCGCCTCGATTTATTGCTTGTTGTTAATTATGCGTGCCCACACTACAATCGGCACCATGTCTTTTCTTCTTCCTCCCACCCCCAGGCTCGCGCAACCGCATGTGGCCGGATTGAAGGCACTCCTGAATCGCCATGTACTCGTGAGCCTTGTGCTGGCCTGGTACGCGCTGCCGACAGCAGCGCAACAGCTGCCGCCGCCATCGCGCACGATGTACAAATGCACGGACAATAAAGTCGTCGCGTACTCGGACAAGCCTTGCCTGGGCGCGGAACGGCTCGTCGTCGTACCGACACGCGGGGTGAACAAGCTCAGCGGCAAGGAACGGATCGGGCGTGACGTGCGGGAGGAGCACCACCGTGAGCAGTTCGCAGAAGCACTGCGGCCAATCAGCGGTATGAATGCTGCACAATTTGAAGTCTTTAGTCGCCGCATTCGTCTCAGCTCGGCAGCCCAGCGCGAGTGCCGTCAACTCGATCCGGCACTGCTGCAGACCGAAGCGCTGGAAGCGGCAGCCGACAAAATGGGCAAGCCGGCGGTGCAGCGCAACCTGTTCGTACTGCGCACGCGCTACGTCGCACTGGGCTGCTAGTCCCGAACAGGACACGTATTACGCGTTTACTTGCAACACGCCTCAGCCGCGCGGCGCCTTGAATTCGTTCTCGATCCAGGCCTGCGCCGTACTCGGTGAGAGCTTGAAATTCGCGGAGACGCGCACCTGCGCCACCTGTTCGCTCATCTGGTCGGTCGCGGTCAGGATTGCGTAGGGGTCGTCGTCGTCCGGCTTGATGTCGAGCGTTACCTTCAGTTCGCCCGTGCCTTCGGTCCAGACATACAGGCTTTTATGCAGAATCGCGTGCAGGTGCTGCTCGTGGCGGCGGATGACTTCCGAGGCCGTCTTGATCAGCGTATTGAAGGCATTCACGTCGAGCGGCTTCGGGTTTTTCTTGTCGCGGCCCATCGTCCATGGACCGACCAGCGCCGGCTCCGGCTCGCCATCCTTGTACATGGCGACGGCCCAGCCTTCGTCGTCTTCGTTCTTGATGACGCGTGCAGTCCAGCCATTGCCTTGCCACAGGCGCGGTTCCTGCACCGGACCATCCTCGTCGCCCGATTCCAGGTCGTTTACTTCGTCGTTCATCGCTTGTTTTTCCTCTGCCAGGCTTTCGCCCAAAGACAAGATCATAGAGGAAATAGCAGGGTCGAAGCGATAGCAAACGAATAAAAGCGGGCATTGTTTTATACGACGCCGCTGCTGGCCTCAGATGCGCATGCCCGGCAGTCCCGGCGGGCGTACCGGCGGTGGCGGCGGCGCGCGCAGCGGGTCGATGATCCGCTCTTTCGGTGCTTCCCGATTGAAAGGGTTGATGATGATGGGCGGGATGGCAGGCGGGGCCGATGGCGGACCCTTCGGCCCTCCCCCGGCCCGGACTGGCGCTGGCGCAGTGCGATGCACCTTCATCGGTGAGCTGACGATATGCATGGAGGTCCCTCCTACAACAGAGCAGGCTGTCAGTATAGGCGGCGCTCTGCGCTTTGCAAGGCCGATGTTCGTCGATGTTCATCGCTCTCCGCTGCGCTCCGGCCCGCCAAAAATGCCGCCCGTCGCAGAGCGCTGGCCGGGCACGCTCCACATACCTACAGTGAAGCCATCCCACCCCACTTCAGAGGAAGCTGCCATGAAAAAGATCGTTCCCTACCTCGTTTTATTCCTGTGCGCCCTGCTGCTGTGGGACATGCTGTTCAGCTTCGGGGACGCCAGCTTCCACATCGACGGCGAGGAATTCGACGGTCCGCTCGGCACCCTGTTCGGCCTCCTGCTGGCAGGCGGTGGGACGCTGATCGGCTTGCTGGTGACGGTGGTGGTGGGCGCGGTGCTGGCGGTGGTGCTGACCGGCGTGGGCGTCGTCATCGTCGGTGCGCTGGCGATTGCCGGCTTGGCCGTGACGGCGGCAATCGTGCCCTTCCTGCTGCCGCTGCTGTTGCCGCTGGCCCTGGTCTGGTACCTGGTCAGCCGCGCACGGCGCAACCGCGCCGTGCACAAGGTGGCGATTTAAGCGGTCTTTTCCGCCGCGAACTGGGCGTAGCCGCGGGCGCGCAGTTCGCAGGCCGGGCAGGTGCCGCAGCCATAGCCCCAGTCGTGGCGTTCGCCGCGCTCGCCCAGGTAGCAGGTGTGGGTCTCGAAGCGCACCAGGTCGACCAGCGCGGTGCCGCCGGCCTGCTCGGCCAGTTGCCAGGTCTGTTTCTTGTCGATCCACATCAGCGGCGTTTCGACTTTCAGGCGCGTCGCCATGCCCAGGTTCAGGGCCACCTGCAGCGCCTTCATCGTGTCGTCGCGGCAATCGGGATAGCCCGAGAAATCGGTCTCGCACATGCCGCCGACCAGCACCGTCAGGCCGCGCCGGTAGGCGACCGTTGCCGCCACCATCATGAACATCAGATTACGGCCCGGCACGAAGGTGTTCGGCAAGCCGTTGGCCTGCATTTCGATGGCGACATTGCTGGTCAGCGCCGTATCGGAAATGCGGCCGAGCAGCGACAGGTCGATCATGTGGTCGTCGCCCAGGCGCGCATCCCATTCGGGGGACAAGCTGCGCATTTTCTCGAGCACGGTTGGCCGCACTGCGAGCTCGATCGCATGGCGTTGGCCATAATCGAAGCCGATGGTTTCGACGCGCGCATAACGCTGCAGCGCCCAGGCCAGGCAGGTGGTCGAATCCTGTCCTCCACTGAAGAGAACGAGGGCGGTATCGGGAGGGTGCATGTGTTGTATTCCGGAAGTTAAACGTCCGCCACCATTTTTGCAATTCCGTTAAGATTTGCTCAGCTTTTACACTGAGACGGAGACCCATGGTTCTCGCACCATCCAACCGGAGCGCGCAGGCGGCGCCAAGGCAATCACGGATTTTGGCACAAATCATGCTGTCCGTGTATGCCGTGCTGGGCGCGCAAGGCGCGTATGCCCAGCAGGCAGAGACGGGCGTGCCGGCGCCGAACGACCAAGCGACCCAGGAGGCCCAGGCGGCTCAAGGGATCAAGTACACGGTCCGCATCGATGCGCCGGGCAAACTCGACGATTTGCTCGAAGACAACCTCGACCTGCTGCGCTGGCGCGGCAACCCGCGCGTCGACCTCGACCAGTTGCAGCGCCTGGTCAAGGCGGTGCCGGACGAGGCGCGCACCCTGATCGCCACCGAGGGCTATTACTCGCCCAAGATTACCGCCGGCCTGGACACCAGCGGCGCCACGCCGGTGGCGCGCATCGTCGTCGACCCTGGCCAGCCGACGCTGGTGAGCGACCTCGACCTCGTGCTGCAGGGTTTCGTCCCCTTCGAACAGGGCGGCGCGCCCTACGACGCAGCCGCACTGCGCAACCGCTGGTCGTTGCCGGTCGGCGCGCGCTTTCGCCAGGGCGACTGGGAAGCGGCCAAGCGCGACCTGCTGCGCGAAGTGATGCAGTCGCGCTTCCCGCGTGCCCAGCTGGTCGAAACCAGCGCCACGGTCGACCCCGAGGCCAACAAGGCGTCCCTGCGCGTGGTGATCGACAGCGGCCCGGAAATGCGTTTCGGCGAGCTGCGCATCCGCGGCCTGAAGCGCTATCCGCGCGAAGTGATTACGAACCTGAACAAGATCAAGCCGGGCGACATGTACACCGAAGCCGCCTTGCAGGCCTTGCAGGCGCGGCTGCAGGAGACCGGTTATTTCGCCACCGTCGAAGTCAGCGCCGACATGCGCGCCGTCCTCGCCGCCGAGATCCGGGAACTCAAGGAGGACGACGATGCTCCCGCCGGCCAGGACGGCACGGCGCCGCCCGAGTCTGCTGCTACATCTGCTGCCGCATCTGCCCCTGCGCAAGCCGCCAGCGCGGACGCAGTGCCAGGCGCGGCCACGACCGGCGTCAAGCCGCCCACCGCTCCCGGCCCGACCGTCTTGCCGGTGCTGGTGCGCGTCACCGAAAACAAGCAGAAGAACGTCGAGGTCGGTGTCGGTTTCTCGACCAATACCGGCGGCCGTGCATCGCTCAGCTACGACGACCTGAACGTGTTCGGCAAGCGCATGAAGAGCGACCTGATCTACGAACAGAAGCACCAGTTGGCGCGTGCCGATTTCTATTGGCCGACCACGCCGAACGGTTATAACGACAGCGTCGGCGGTGGTTTCGAACGCACCGACCTGCGCGGCGAAATCACGACCACCGCCAGCGTCAGCGCCCGCCGCGCCTGGGGCACGCCGGAACTCGAGCGCAGCATCGGCATCGAAGCGCTGGCCGAACGGCAGCAAATCGCGGGCGGCATCGACACCGAATACAGCAAGAGCATTCCGATCACCTACAGCGTCACCCGCCGCAAGCTCGACAACCTGCTGCAGCCGACCCGTGGCTATGCGCTCAACTGGCAGCTCGGCATCGCGCCGCTGCCCCTGTTCACCGACGAAAAGTTCATCCGCGGCTATTCGCGCGGCGTGTATTACCGCCCGGTAGGCAGCAGCGGCACCCTGATCCTGAAGGCCGAAGCCGGCGCCGTACTCTCGAAAGAGAAGGAAGGCGTGCCGAGCACCTTCCTGTTCCGCGCCGGCGGCGACCAGTCGGTGCGCGGCTACGGCTACCAGCAACTGGGCGTGCGCGAAGGCGAAGCGATCGTCGGCGCGCGCTACCTGCTGACCGGCGGCGCCGAGTATCAGTACTGGTTCCGTCCGCCATGGGGCGTCGCCTTCTTCGTCGATGCCGGTAACGCCGCCGACAAGTTCAAGGACCTCAAACCCGAATACGGCTACGGCGTCGGCGCGCGCTGGCGCAGCCCGGTCGGCCCGATCAACGTCGACCTCGCCTATGGCCAGGCGGTGCGCAAGGCGCGCCTGCACTTCTCACTTGGATTCACGTTCTGATGGACGACCACACTCCTACCCCTTCCGCGGCGGCCGACAAACCGCCAACAGTGCGGCGCTGGCCGCGCCGCGTCGCCATCGGCCTGGCCGTGACCGGCGTCGTCGTCGGCGGCGCCCTCTGGTACCTGGGCCGCGAAACGACGCTGCAAATGATCGCCGAGCGTGTCGCCCGCTCCACCGGCGGCAAGCTGACCCTGACCGGCGTGCGCGGCTCGATCTACGGCGCCATGCACATCGACCGCATCGTCTGGCGCACCGACGAGCAACTGGCGATCGCCACCAACATCGACCTCGAATGGTCGCCGCGCCAGCTGCTCTCGAAAGGCATCGAGGTCAACAAGCTGCATGCGGCCGACCTGCGCCTGGAAACGCTGAAGGAAAGCGAGGAAAAGACCACGATGCCGGCCTCGCTCGCCCCGCCCTTCAAGATTGCGCTGGACGACGCGCGGCTGGCGAAAGCCACTTTCGTCAATCAGGGCGCCAGCACCGAGATCACCAACATCCGCATGCGCCTGTTGGGCGACAAGGTGCAATGGCAGCTGCGCGACGCGGCGGCGACCACTCCCTGGGGCCAGGTCGCGGCCGACGGCCAGATCGGCTCCCAGAAGCCTTACAAGCTGGCGGCGAATGCCAGCCTGTCGCAAGGTAAGGTCGGTCCCGGCGCCACGCCGGCGGCCCTGAAACTGCGCGCCGGCGGCGACCTGAACGTGACCACGCTGGACGCGACCGGCAACGCCGGCCGCGCCGGCGGCGAAGCGCGCATGACGCTGTCGCCGTTCGCCGAAATCCCGCTGCGTACGATGGACCTCAAGGCGCGCAACATCGATCCGGGCTTCTTCAATCCCTCGCTGCCGACGGCCGACCTGAGCCTGACGATTGCCGCAAAGCTGGACGACGCGCGCGCCATCTCCGGAAACGTCGACCTGGTCAACGACGGCCCGGCCGGCACCATCGACCAGCAACGCCTGCCGCTACGCGCCTTCCGCGGCCAGCTCGGCGGCAACCTGGATGCGATGCGCATCAGCGACGTGCTGCTCGACTTCGGCGCCGCCGGCCGCTTTACCGGCAGCGGCAGCGTGCAGCGCGGCGGCGACAAGGACAACGTCAAGGAGCAAAGCGACGAAGGCCTGGGCACCGCCAACTTCGCCCTGCATACCGACAGCTTCGATCTGAAAGGCATCCATGGCAGCATGAAGCCGACGAAGATCGCCGGCGACATCGCGGTGGCCAATGTCGGCAAGGTGCAGACGCTCGACGTGCGCCTGGTGGAGAGTGGTCTGCGCCTGACGGCCAAGGCCAAACTCGAAGACAATGTCGTCGACGTGCAGGATGCGCAGCTCGCCGCCGGCAAGGGCACGGTGGTCGTCAACGGCAACATGAAACTCGATGGCGACAAGGATTTCAAGGTCAGCGCGAATGCCAGCCGCTTCAATCCGGCAGCGCTGGGCGATTATCCGCAAGCCGACATCAATGCGCTCGTCAACGCCAGCGGCGCGCTCGCCCCGGCCTGGCGCGTGAACAGCGATTTCACGCTGCGCCCGAGCCGCCTGTTCGACCAGCCGCTGTCGGGCAAGGGCAAGCTGATGGCCGACGCGAAACACGTCAGCGGCGTCGACGCCAGCCTGGCGCTGGGCCAGAACACGGTCAACCTGAACGGCGCATTCGGCGCGCCGGGCGAACGCATGGCCTGGCGCGTCGAAGGACGCAACCTGGCCACATTGCGCAGCGACCTGTATGGCGCAATCAACGCGAATGGCGTCGTCACCGGCACCATGGCCAACCCGCGCACCACGTTTGTCGCGGACGCGAACGGCCTCGGCTGGGTCGCGGCCCAGCGCAAGGCGAACAACAGCAACCTGCACGTCAGCGGCGAAGCCTGGCTGGCCGGCGCCGAAGGCGCGCGCTTCGTCGAGGCCAAGGGCAGCGGCAACATGGCGCGCTTCAATCCGGCCGCCTTCGGCAGCCCGCTGCCGGGGTCGATCAATGGCGCATTCGATGCCAGCGGCCGCTCCGGAGACAATTGGCGCGGCGCGCTCAATTTGAAACTCGCGGAATCGACGCTGGCGAAATCGCCGTTCTGGGGCCATGCGCGCCTGGCGGCCGATAAACGCCACGTCTCCGGCGCCGACGTCGACCTGCACATCGGCGCCAACGTGCTGGCCGCGAAAGGCAGCTTCGGCGCCGGCGGCGACCGCCTCGACTGGCGTATCGATGCGCCGCAACTGGCGGCGCTCGGTCCCGACTTCGGCGGCGCCCTGCGCGGCGCCGGCAGCGTCAGCGGCACGATGCAAACGCCGTCGCTCGCCGCCAACCTGGAAGGCCAGAACCTGCGCCTGCTCGGCGCCCATAACGTGAAGTCCCTGCGCGCCAACGCGAATCTCGGTTCCGGCCGCGGCGGCGCCGATCCGCTGGTGGCCGACATCCAGGTCGCCGAGTACAGCAATGGCGACACCCGTATCGCCGCCGCCAGCCTGCAAAGCAGCGGCACGCGCGCGTCGCACACGCTGCGCGCAGCGGCAAGGAGCGACGACTTCGACGCCTTCACCGAGGTGCGCGGCGGCTGGAGCGGCAATGCCTGGGCCGGCACCCTCGCCGCCCTGCAGAACAAGGGCCGTTATGCGATGACCCTGGCGCAGCCGGTCCCGCTGCGCATCGGCGTCGCGCCCGGCGCCGGCGTCGCCGGTCTGGCGAAACCGGAATCGCTGGCGTTCAACGGTGCACTGATCCGCTTGCCCTCGGGCACGGTGCGCATCGATACGCTGACCAAGACGGGCGCGCGCTGGAACAGCCGCGGCGCCGCCGCCGGCGTGCCGCTGAACTATCTCGGCCAGTTCTCCGAAGCGCTGCGCGACAACGTGCAGGGCAACCTGACCCTGGGCGCCGACTGGAGCCTGGACATGCGCATGGTCGCGGGTGGCGCCCCCGCCCTGGCCGGCAGCGTGCACGTGTTCCGCGAAGGCGGCGACGCCCTGGTCGGCGCCAACACCCCGGTCGCGCTCGGCCTGCGCACCTTCGACGTACGCGCCGACGTGCAGGGCAGTTCGCTGCGCACCCGGCTGGCGCTCGACGGCGCCCGTACCGGCACCGCGCGCGTCGACGGCAGCGTTCAGATGATCGGCGGTAAGGTCAACCGCGACAGCCCGCTGCGCATGACGGCGAATGCCGACATGGCCTCGATCGCCTGGCTGGCGCCGCTGGCCGGCCAGCGCGACCTGGAACTGGGCGGCAGCATGCAGCTGGCGATCACGGCCGGCGGCACGATCGGCACGCCTTCGCTGAACGGCACCGTCAACGGCGACGCGATTGCCGTGCGCTGGCCGGAACAGGGTGTGCGCCTGCAGGGCGGCCAGCTGCGCGCCCAGCTCGCGGGCGACCGCCTGGTGTTGCAGCGCCTGTATTTGCAGGGCCGCTCGGGCAGCGCCACCGCCGACGGTTCAATCCGCTTCGGCGACGCCCCGACCATGCAGCTGAACCTGGTGGCGGACAAGCTCGAAGCGCTGTCGCGCCCGGACCGCACCGTGATCGTGTCGGGCAATGCGGCGCTGGTGCGCGATGCGACGCGCTTCTCGCTCGAAGGCCGCTTTAAAGCCGACCGCGCGCTGATCGAGTTCGCGCCGCAGGGCCGGCCAACGATTTCCGACGACGTGATCGTGCTCGGCCGCGGAAAACCGATGCCGCCGCAGAAAAAGGAAAAGGAAGTGCCGCTGGTGGTCGACCTCGCGGCCGACCTGGGCGACAACTTCCACCTGCGCGGCCTCGGCATCGACGCCATGCTGGAGGGCAGTGCCCGCGTGCGCATGACCGGCAATGCCGCCCCGCGCGTGAACGGCACGATCCGGGTCGCCAGCGGCAACTACGCCGCCTATGGCCAGAAGCTGGCGATCGAACGCGGCGTCATCACCTTTGCCGGCCCCTACGACAACCCGACGCTGGACGTGCTCGCGGTGCGCCGCCAGCCCGAAGGCACGCAGCTGAGCGAGACCAACGTCGAAGCCGGCGTGCAGGTGCGCGGCACCGCGCGCTCGCCGCAAGCGAAGCTGGTGTCGACGCCGAACGTGCCGGACAGCGAAAAACTGTCCTGGCTGGTGCTGGGCCACGGCATGGAAGGCACCAGCGGCAACGAGAAGGATGTGTTGAGCGCCGCCGCCGGCGCCCTGCTGGGCGGCAAAGGCGGCACCGGCGGCATCCAGTCGAAGCTGGCCAATTCGCTCGGCGTGGACGAACTGGGCATCGGCCAGGGCCGCAACGGCGACGCCGAAGGCCTGGCGAACACGGTGGTCACGATCGGCAAGCGCATTTCCTCGCGTGCCTACATCAGCTTCGAGCAGGGTGCGTCGTCGGCTTCGAGCCTGGTGAACCTGCGCTACAAACTGACGCCGAAGTTCACGCTGCAGTTCCAGGCCGGGACGAATACGGCGCTCGACGTGCTGTACTCGTGGGCGTGGGATTAAAGTAGAAAGACCAAAAGAAGAGGTCCCTGCGGGGACCTCTTCTTTTATACGTTGTCAGTGCAGACTTGGCTTCGGATCGGGCACCGGGTCTTCGTTTTGCGGCGTATGCAGCGGCCCATGGTGCGGGTGCGGCACGTCGAACGGTTCCGGCAGCGGATCGTCGGCCGGTACGGGGTCGGGTGCGCGGTGGGCGCGCACGGGGAGCGGGGTGAGATTCGGAATGGCTGGGAACATGGGTCTGGTCTCCTGAAAGCGATGTTGTCACCTTACCATGGGCCGTGCGCATCCGACGCCCGGTTACAATGCCCGCTCCGACCCAACCAGGCTTGACCATTTCGATGACCATCACCACCCTCGCCCTGCTCCTGCTGACGCCGATCCTTGTCTGGCGCGTTTATACACGCCTGAAAACGCAGATGACGCGCCAGCGCTCGATCATGTCGCGCCACTACACCGGCGTACTGGTGTTCGCCGGGATGATCCTGGTGTCGCTGTCGGAAGTGCTCGCGCGGCCGTATGCGCTGGGGGCGCTGGCCGCCGGTACCGCGCTGGGCGTGTTCTGGGGCGTGTTCGCGCTCAAGCGCACGGTGTACGAAGACACCGAACTCGGTTACTTCTTCACCCCGCCGATGCGGCTCGGGATCGTGATGGCGATGGTGCTGGTGGCGCGCGTGCTGTATCTCGGGGTCGAGATCTATGCCAGCCAGCAGGGAAATGGCGCGCCGGCGCCGCGGTTTACCGATAGTCCGCTGACCATGCTGTGCGTCGGGCTGACCGGGGCCTATTTCGCGGCGTATTCAGTAGGCTTGCTGCTGTGGCGGCGCCGTTTGCGCCAGGCGATCGAAAAGGCGTGATGTGCTGAACCAGGTGTCGTAGGGTGGGCACTTGTGCCCACGCGGTCCCGCGCTTGCTGGTCGAAAACCTGTCTCGACCCTTACACGCCGCACCGCGTGGGCTCGAGAGCCCACCCTACGATCCCTGCGCTTTACGGTAACGAGCATGAAAAAGGGACCGCGAGGTCCCTTTCTGTTACGCGGCTTGCGCCTCTTCCTTCCGCCGCTGCAGCACGAAAATCGGCTGCGCCCACTGCGTGTCCTTCTTCTTCTTGCTCGTGATGAGCGTCAGTTCCGAAGGGTCGTAGACGTCGGTGTTGTGCGTCAGCGGCGTCGTCATCAGGTACTGGGCGTCGGTATTCTTGAGGAACTCGCCGACCAGCTGGATGTTGCGGATGTCCAGGTGGGCGAAGGGTTCGTCGATGAAGACGAAGCCGCCGGAACCCTCTTCCGATTTCAACAGCCCGATCAACAGCACCAGCGACTTCATCACCTGCTGGCCGCCCGAGGCTTCGCCGTCGTTCATGCCGATCTGGTCCTTGCCGTCGAACTTGAAGCGCACGTGCAGGCCGGCCTGCGCCAGTTGCACGTCGTCGTTCTCGAGGCGCACCGGGTCGGCCTGCACGTCGATGCCGGCCAGCTCTCCCAGGTCCTTGATGTTCTTCGAGTAGGTCTTGATCGTATAGCGCAGGCGCTCGATGTAGGCGCCGCGCGCATTGCCCGTTGCTTCGATCGCGCGGTTGTTCTGGTAGCGGCGCTCCTCGGTCTCGACCTGGCGTCCGGAAAGCTGGTCGTTCAGGCGTGCGTACTGGTCGATCACCGTGGCGTCGAGTTCCCAGTCGTCGCGCGCCAGCGCGTGTTCGAGCGAGGAGATGCGCAGGTTGACCTGGTGCGCATTCTGGTGCTGCGACACCAGCGCCGCACGGCGCGCCGCGCGCTTCCACGCCGCCGGAATCGTCTTCCAGCCGCCGCGCAGCGCCAGCAGCGCTTTCGCATGCTCGCTGCGCTGCTCGACCTGGCGCCGGCTGTTCAGGCGCAGGCCCGCTTCCGCTTCCGACAAGGCCATGCGCGCGTTCTGCCAGACGGTGTCGGCGCGGGTGCGCGCGACCGTTGCGTTTTTCGTCAGCGCCTGCAGTTCGCCCAGGCGCGCGCCCACTTCCAGGCGCTCGGCCTTGATCGGTGCGATGCTGCGCGCCGCTTCCTCGAACTCGGCCTGGCGCGCCGCCAGTTCCTTGGCGGCGTCGACGCCGGCGATACGCGCCTTCAGCGCGCCGACTTCGGCGGCCAGCTTGCTGATGGCAAGCGTGAGCGCATCTTCCTTCGCTTCCAGCGCCGGCAGGGATTTCTGGATCGCCTCCAGGCGCTGGGTTTTGCCCGCGGCGCCGAAGCGGTAACGCGACGGCTCGACGAACAGCGAGCGTCCGCCGCGGCGTTCGCGGTGATAGGCGTCCGGCGTGATCCACTCGTCGCTACCGGATTTGAAGCCGGCATCGACCGAATCGACGCGGTCGATGCGCGCCAGTTGATCGATCAGCCAGCCCGGGGCCGGCGCCGAGAAATTCACTACCGACAGCAGGCTGTCGTCCTTCATCTTCGGTGCTTCGACGCAGTCCGGGACGATGAAGTGGCGATAGCGCTCTTTCTCGGCCAGGCGGTAGGCGCTTGGGGCATCCTTGGCGCGTTCGAGCAGCACCACCGAGGCGTAACCGCCCAGCACACCCTCGACCGCGCCCTGCCATTTCGGATCGGTCACTTCGACGATATCCGACAGCATCGCGTGCGGGATGCCCTCGTCGCGCAGGGCGCGGCGCATCAATCTCTGGGCTTCCGGCTCCGGCATCGCGCTTTTGCCCTGCAGCGCGGAGATGGTCGCCATCTCTGCGGCGATCTTCGTGCCCAATGCTTCGCGCGCGGCGCGCTGGCGCGCCAGCTCGGCTTCCTTTTCTTCCAGCTGCGAGGCCACTTCGGCCATGTCGGCGCCGGCTTCCGCCGCCAGCTTTTGCAGACGTTCCTTTTGCTCGAGCAGGTTCTCGATCGGCTTGATGCGGGTGTTGATCTGGGTAAGGCGGCTGGCCAGCGCCGTGCCTTCCTGCTCCAGCAGGGTTTCCTGCTGCTGCGCTTCGGTCAGCGCGCGCTGCTGCGCGGCCAGCGACTGGCGCTTTTCGGCCAGCACGCTGTCGACCTGCGCCAAGGGTTTACGCTGTTCGTGCAGTGCGCGGCTGATGTTGGCCGCCTTTTCGCGCGCCTCGTGGTATTCGAGGCTGGGGAGTACTTCTTCCTTCAGCTCGCGCCGTTCCTTGTGCAAGCCTTCCCATTGATGGTAGTTCGCCACGCGCAGGCGCAAGCCTTCGAGGTTGACGCGCGAGGTTTCCAGCTCGGCTTCGAAACGTTTCAGCTCTGTCTCGGTGTCGCGCTGGTGGCGCTTGGCTTCGTCGTAGGCGTCCAGCACCTCCTTGTCGCCGAAGACCTGGAACACCAGGTCGAGCAGCTGGCGCGGCGCGTATTCGCACAGTTTATCGGTCTCGCCCTGCTCCAGCGCCAGCACTTTCGACATCGCCGGCGACAGCCCTGCTGAAGCTAAGCGTTTCCTGTAGTTCTCGACGCCGAGCCAGTCGGTCGCTTCGGTGACCTCTTCGATGTTGACGTTCCCGGGCCGCATCAGGTACTGGCGCTTCCAGTCGCCGCCGTTTTTCTGCACCTGGCAGAACAGCGTGACTTCGTCGTCGGCGAAGAAGCCGGAATGGCGGAACGGCCGGTTCGACAGCTGCTTGCCGACCGCCTTGTTGTCGACCACGGCGCGGATCCAGGCGCTTTGCTGGCCCGAGTGGCGCGCATAGTGTTTATAGGTGCGGCCCATCGAGCAATCGAGGCCGAACAGGGTGCGCAAGGCATCGAGCAGGGTCGTCTTGCCCGAACCGTTCTGGCCGGCGATGGTGATGATCTTGGCGTCGAGCGGGATGTTCTTGATCCGCTGCCAGTAATCCCAGTGGACCAGCTCGAGTGATTTGATGTGGAACATAGTGTCTCAGTTCGATGGTTCGAGAGGTTCCACGGCGTCGGCGTCGTTCGCGGAGTCGTTGGCAGCGGCGATCTTGCGCGGCACCGCGGCCAGCGGCGCGCGCTTGAACACGTCGGACAGGGCGCCGTTGATGATGCGCTCCTTGAGCACGTCGGTGTCCATCATCAGGTCGAGCAGCGGGCCTTCCAGGATCACGTCGCCGCGTCGTTCGATGAAACCGAGTTTCGATAGCTGGCCCAGGTTCATGTCCATGCGCGTCTTCTTGCCGAGCTTGTCGCCGAAGTCCGACAGCAGCGCCGTATAGGAGATGCCGATCGAGGTGTCTTCGGCGCGCGGAATCGGGTTGTCCTTGTCGAACAGGTCGTTCTGGTCGTCCGCCACCGTGACGTGGGTCTCCTGGCGCTCGCGCTTGGGCAGGATGATCTGCGCCCACAGCACCACCAGCAAGGCCACGCCGTCGCGCGTCAGGCCGAAGTTATTGTTCTGCCAGATGTCCTTGGCCCCGAAGATCTTCGGCTCGACATTGCGGTGCAGCGCGATCGTCACGTGGTCGGCATACACGTTGTCGAGCAGTTTCAGGCCGGATTCCAGCAGGCGCTTGTCGACTTCGATGCGGAACTGTTCGTCCGACAGTGCGCGCTTGACCATCTTGTCGTCGCGGCGCAGCGTCTGGTGCGTCAGCAGGCGCGCGATCAGGATTTGTGCGTCGTCATTCATCGGGAGTACCGTTTTCGAGATCGAGTGAAAGGGTTGCAAAGGACATGGCGGCCACTTCCGGATCGTCGAGCTGGACCATCTCGTCCGTCGGCTCGAAGCGGATCGGCAGGCGCGCCAGTTCCGCCGTGGCGCCCTGCAGGCTCGCTTCGCTGGCGTCGCCCAGCAGCGGCAGCAGCGAGGCGCGGTAGGATGCCAGGGCAAAACCGGCCGGCAGCAGCGATTCGTGCAGCTGCACCTTCTTCGGTCCGGTTTCCGAGAATTCCGGGAAGTTGCCGAGGTTGGCGAAGTCGGCCAGTTTATTGATCCAGTCGTTCAGTTCGGCCTGCATGGCCGGGTTGTCGTTGATCGTCAGCGGCGCGTCTTCGCCGTTCGGCAAGCCCTTGGGACCGGTGACAATGGTGCGCTCGGCCAGCAGTTCGGTTTCGGCGACGTCGATCATTTCGGCCGGCGTACCGAACAGCGGCACCACAGGACGGTCGATCGCATCTGCCGCCAGGCTGGCCAGGTCGTCGTGCGCCAGCAGCCAGCGTTTCACGTCCGTCGTCGACAGGCCGGACTGGCCCAGGTGCACGCGCTGGCGTTCGATCTGGTTCAGCGCGCGCGAGAACATGCCCTGCATGTTGAGCAAGGCGCTTTGCGCGCGGCCGATCGCCTGCGCCGCCTTGTGGGTGGCCGAATCGGCGCGTTCGTCGGACGTGATCGCGCGCAGGATGACGGAGCCCTTCTCGACCCAATCACACGCCATGTGCCACTTCGCCTGCGAATTGCGCAGCTTGAATTCGGAGCCGGAGGCGATCGCATCGCGGAACTCCTCGGTCAGTTCGATCAGGCGCCCCAGCAAATGCCGCAGCTGCTCGACCGTGACGCCGCCCACGGCTTGCGCACCGGCCACCTGCGACAGCAGGAAGCCCATCTCGGCGTCGTCCTCGTCCGGCTTGGCCAGGGCGATCAGGGTGTCCAGCGCGGACAGGACATTCCTTGCCAGCGGCGTGATGCGGTAGACGGCGGCGGGCGCATCCCAGGCCAGTAAACCGTGGGTGCGCAGGCGGTTCAGCACCGTTTCCAGGCTTTCCGGGATCAGGTAGGCGAGCTTCTGGTTGATGTCGGCGCGCGAAAACGCCGAACTGCCGGTGTCGGCCGCCAGTTCGCGCAGCACCAAGAGGCGCACCAGGACGCCGTCCTGGGTGCCGTGGAACAGCGCCGTGAACGCGGACAGCATCGGCTGCGCGCGTTTCAGGTGGAAGACCTGCTCGATTTCGTCGGGTGCGATGCCTTGCTGGAAGTGGGCGGCGAGCGGGTCCGGCTCGTCCTGCGCCAATCCAGGGGGTTCCGCGGCGAGGGCCGCGCCTGCCTGTATGTCGATCATGTGGGATACCAGTTTTGCGAGCGCAGAACGTCGGACAGCCGGTCAGCAGCCAATTTTCCGCGGGGGGAGCAGTATAACAGTTAAGGTCGGGCAACTAGGAGGGGAAAGCAGCACGGATGTTGCCCGTTGGCAGGAATGACACATCCGATTGGCTGATGTTGCGTGTCAACACGTGGCCGGGGAACCCGTCCACGCTACTTGCTACCTTACTTCTTCGTGATCCTGGTGACCGTCTGCTCGATCGTCTCGCGATCGTTGTCGCGGAACAGCAATTTCACCGGATACCACTCCTGCCCCGGCGCCAGCCAGACGTCGAGACCTTCGCTCTTGCCGGCACGCGCCTCGCGCGTCACCAGTACCGTGTCGAGTTCGCCCATGGCGGTCTGGATCTTTTCGCGCTTGACCACCTTGAAGGTCCAGGGCTCGGTATCGCGCCGGGAGGCGACAATGAAACTCCATTCGCTGCCCGGCTTGAACTTCGCCTCGCCGGCGGCACGCGCGACCGAGGCCAGTTGCCAGGTGACCGAGGCGCGGTCCTGTTCGCCCCCTTTCAGTGGCTGGGCTTCCTTGGCTTCGCTCAGGTTGATGGTCCTGGCGTCGCGGTTGAACCTGGTCGTGGTGGCGTCCTTGCGGTAGCGCTTTTCATAAAATTCGTCGGGCGCGAGGCCAAAGCTGTCGACCGTGCCGCGGCTGCGGTATTCGGTCAGCTTGCCGAGCAGCTGGACGCGCGCTTCGACGTTCACATCGTATTTGCCGTCGCCGGCGCGCCAGGCGATGGTCGCGTCGCCTTTCAGGGCAATACCGCGCTGCTGGGCGTGCAATTCGTAGGCCAGATCGGCCGATGGCGGCAACTCGACCGCGCGTTTTACGGGCGCCGCCGCCTGTGCAGTGCCAGCCAGCGCCAGCGCCATGGCAAGGACGCCGCTCTTCAAAAGATTGCTTCGCATTATCATTTTCCTGTATCGGTGAGGACTATATTATTCACGGTTTGCGTGGTCACTGCACCGTTGGCTTCCGTATTGCGAATCTGCACCGGATACCAGCCCCGGCCCGGGGCCAGCCAGATGTCCAGGCGCGAACGGTAAGACCCTTCTTTTGGCGGACGCGTCAGGTGAACCGCCTGCAGCTTGCCGAGTCTGGTGTCGATTTCTTCCTGGCCGACCACGACGAAGCGGAACACGACGGCGTCGCGGTCTTCGCCGACCTGCAGGTCGATATCGCCCGTCAATTGGCTGGGGTCGCCGCGCGCGATCGCCGCCAGTTGCAGCGGCACGCTGGCCTTGTCCTGGGCGCCCGCCATCAGGGGCACCGTCTTTTGCGAAGCCGAGAATGTGATGCGGTCGTGCTGCCAGTCGAAATGGGTGGCGGTCAGCGCGCGCCCGCGCCGTTTTTCCGTCATTTTGACGGGGGCGAAACCGGTCGCCGCCCATGCCCCTTCGCTGGTCAGCACGGCCAGGTTGACGCGCGTGACGAGGATGCGGATGCCGGCCTCGAATTCGATGCGATAGCTGTCGTCGCGAACGCTCCAGGCCAGTTGCGCTTCGCCGCTCCAGCGCGTGCCGTCGGCATCGACCCGGGCCACGTCCATCATGATCTTCGCGGACGGCGGCATGTCGACCTTGTAGCGGCGCGCTTCGGGCGCCGCCGGCGGGACCGGTTCGGCGGGCACAGGCGCGGGTGGCGGCTCGGCGGTGGCGACCGCGGCCGGGATCGGCGCAGATGCAGGCACAGACGCAGGAGCCGGCGCCTCGCCGCTGCCGCCGCTGCCCGGCTCGACCGCGGGTCCGACCGCTTCTTCGTTCAGGAAGGGCGCACTTTCCTGCGCTATTTTTGGCAGCGGGGGCAGCGGCAGCGACGCGAGTTTGGGCAGCGGCAGGGGAACGGGGTCGCTCGGGTTTGACGGGGGCGCGGGTGGCGGCAGCAACTGCGCCTGCATGACATCCATGCCGCCGGACGCCTGCAGGCGCGGCAACGCCACCGAACCAGAGATGAGGGAGAACAGCGCGGCGTGCAGGAACACGATCAGTGCGCCGAGCAGCACGGCGCGGCGCTGCCGGACGATGACGGAGACGATACCCATCCCGCTAATATACCTGTCCACGTCCGCCCTTGCTGTCCGGCTGGCTCCGACTTCGATTGATCCGCGTGTTATTTATCTGCTACGCTAGAACGACCACTTAACGGAGACGACCATGCAGAAACCACCCTCGCAGAATGTGCCCGGCATGACGGATACGCTCGAGTTCGTAAAGAACCTCTGGGGCGGTATGGGCGTGCCCGGCATGGGCGCGCTGAGCACGCCCGGCCTGGGCACCCCGGCGCTCTCGACCGAGGACCTCGACAAGCGCATCACCGACCTGAAGGCCGTCGAAAGCTGGCTTAACCTGAACCTGTCGATGCTGCGCACCTCGATCCAGGCGCTGGAGGTGCAGCGCGGCACTATCGCCGCCCTGAAATCGATGAGCGACAGCATGGCCCAGGCCATGGGCCAGCAGGGTGATCAAACATCTTCGCTGCCGCCCTTCTCCGCCTTCTTCAATGCCGCGGGTATGCAGCAGGCGGGCACGCCGACGCCACCGCCGCAGGCGTCTGCCCAGGCCGCCCCGGGCGGCGCGAGCGCGGATGCCGCCATGCAGCCTGCCGTCGCCTGGTGGAATTTGTTGCAGGATCAGTTCCGCCAGGCCGTGGCCAGCGCCATGCCAGCCGACGGCGGAGCAAACGCCAAGCCGGCCAGCGACAAGGCCGACGGCAAGGGGGCCGGCAACACGGCGGAGGCCAAGCCCGGCGACGTACCCGATCCATCCGGACGCGCAACCACGGGCGGCGACGTCGGTGGCACGCCCGGCACTTCTTCGCAGAAACCTTCCCGGACAAAATCCGATAAAGCTTGATCCCAGCGCAAATAAACCGCAATAGCGAGCCCATGTCTTGATTTGACGGGCATCACACCCGCCCCTGTCGTGTTGAACTTGACAACACGGCCGGGGTATCCGGCCGCCGTATTCCCCTGTTGGAGAACGGCATGCCTACTATCAATTTCTCGCGTTTGACTGCCGAGCAGGTCGCCGACGTCCGGCGCAAGCTCGAGAGCGCCGGCTGCCCGGTGCCGCCCAGCGCCCACCGCCTCGAAGAACTAACCGCGGCAATCTCCGCCTTCCGCAAGCAGCAAAACCTGCCCGGCGGCGGCGCGCTCGATGAAGCGACCTGGCGCCGCCTCAACGCCTGCAGCGGCAGCGTCTTCAGCGAAGTGTTCCAGAACGAACTCGGTTTGCTGCGCCCGGGACCGAACGCGCCCAGCGGCGGCCCGGAAGACGTGCAGCCGGCCGCCACCTGCGCCCTGCTCACGCGCGCCCACGAGGCGCAGCTGGCCGGCCTGGCCCTGTCCGGCGGCGGCGTGCGCAGCGCCACTTTTAATCTTGGCGCCCTGCAGGCGATTGCCGAACTGCGCCTGCTGCGCGATGTCGATTACCTGTCGACCGTCTCGGGCGGCGGTTTCATTGGCGGCTGGCTGTCGAAATGCATCCGCGAACGGCGCGGCGACGTGGCCGCCGTCGAAGCCCTGCTCACGCCCGGTGCGGCCGGCCAGGCGGTCGCCAGCGAACCGGTCGAGATCCAGTTCCTGCGCCAGTACAGTAATTACCTGTCGCCGCGTAGCGGCACCTTCAGCGCCGATACCTGGACCCTGATCGGCACCTATGTGCGCAACACCTGCCTGAACCTGGCCATGCTGGTGGCCTGGCTGTGCGCCCTGCTGATCTTGCCGCGCTTCGCGGTCTGGGCCGTGCACCGCGTTGTCAAGCCGGGCGCGCCCTGGGCGGCCTGGTCGGACGCGATCTGGCTGGCCGGCACGGTGCTGTTCCTGTTCGCCGTCTTCTGCATCGCCCTGAGTATCTCGAGCAAGCCGGAAAGCTCGACCGGCTTGCGCCGCTTTCCGCTGGAGCAGGGAGCGGTCCTGCGCTGCATTAATCTGCCGCTGCTGCTGGCGGGCTTCCTGGTCAGCATCGGCCTGTGGCGCCACGGCGGGGCCCTGCCGATCCTGTGGGAAGAAGGTTTACCCGTACGCTTTCACGGCTGGGGCGCGGCCTGGCTGCTGATGCCGGGGCTGGTGTATTTCATCGTCTGGGCCAGCGGCTGGTACCTGGCGCACGACCGCACCAGCCCCTACCGCGGCGCCGGCTATGTGCTGTGCGGCGCCGGCGCCGCCTTTGTCGCCAGCCTGACGCTGTCGGCGGCGCTCGAATTCGCACCGGGCGCGGTCGCCCACCTGGCCTCGATCGAGATCGCGCAATTGCTGGCCTGGCGCGTCTGCCCGGCCGTCACAGGTTTGCTCATCCTGTACGGCGCCGCGCTCGCGCTCGAACAGCGCCTGCGCCGCCCGATTCCCGCGCTGCTTCCCGATATTTCGCGCAACGAACTCAAGGAAGGCATGAGCCACTTCGTCTGCGCGATCGGCGCGCTGGCGGCCGGCACCCTGCTCTTGCTGACCGGCCTGGCGCTGCTGCCCAATCCGAAGGAACACCCGATCCTGAACAATGCGATCGCGTTGGGCATCTTCGGCATGCCGCTGATGATGACGCTGTTCTCGGTGACGATGACGCTGATGATCGGCCTGATCGGCCCCCTGTACAGCGACGCCAGCCGCGAATGGTGGAGCCGGCAAGGCGCCTGGTCGTCGATCTTTTCGCTGGCCTGGCTGATCATGTTCGGGGTCGCCTTCTTTTGCGCGCCGCTCCTGCACTGGGCCTGGCTGACCTACGAGCCGATCGCCAACGCCGGCACCGCGCTCGGCTGGCTGGTCATGACCGTCATCGGTTTGAAAGCCGGCAGCGGCAGCGCCACCGGCTCGCGCGACGGCAACTGCGCCAAGCGCGAACTCGCCGCGCGCCTGGCGCCCTACTTTTTCACGGTCGGCATCTTCGCCCTGCTGTCGAGCCTGGTGCAGGCGGTGGTCGCCATGCCGGACGTCGCCTGCCCGTCGCCGGTCTCGCTGCCCTGCGTGTATGCCGCCCACGCCAACGCCACGCTGGCCAGCGACGGCAGCACCCTGGTGATCGCCTTTTGCTGCTTCCTGGGCGCCGCCCTGCTGCTCGGCTGGCGCGTCGACATCAACAAGTTCTCGCTCTACATGCTGTACCGGAACCGCCTGGTGCGCGCCTATTTCGGCGCCAGCAGCACGCGCCGCAAACCGCACCCGTTCACCGGCTTCGATCCCAGCGACGACCCGCAGCTGGCCGACATGGAAAACCAGCGCCCCTACCACATCGTCAACACCGCCCTGAACCTGGTGGGCGGCGAGGAGCTGGCCTGGCAGACCAGGAAAGCCGCCTCGTTCGCGTTCACGCCGCGCTTTTGCGGCTTCGAGATGCCGCTGACGCCGACGCCGGGAGCCAACGGCGGCCTGCGCGACGCCCAGCGCGGCGTCTACCGGCCCACGCGCGAATACGCCTCGGGGCCCGGCAGCGGCGACGACGACGCCACGGTGCGCCTCGGCATGGCTGTCGCCCTGTCGGGCGCGGCGGCCAGCCCGAACATGGGCACCCACTCGTCGCCGCCGCTGAATTTCTTGATGACGATGTTTAACGTGCGCCTGGGACGCTGGTGCCCGAACCCGCTGAAGTCGAGCTGGACCCGCTCCTCGCCCGGCATTGGCCTCTTCAGTCTCATCGCCGAACTGTTCGGCATGACCAACGCCGACGCCAACTACGTCTACCTGTCCGACGGCGGCCACTTCGAAAACCTCGGCATCTACGAACTGGTACGGCGCCGCTGCCGCCTGGTCGTCGCGGTGGACGTCGCCAGCGACAAGGCGATGTCCTTCGAAGACCTGGGCAACGCGATCCGCAAATGCGCCACCGACCTGCACATCGGCATCGACCTCGACGTCTCGAAAATGGCGGTCGCCGGCGACACCGGCCTGTCGGGCTGCAGCTGCGCAGTCGGCGCGATCCGCTACAGCCACGTCGACGCCGACGGCGTCGACGGCACCCTGCTGTACATCAAGCCAGCCATCGTCGGCTCGGAAAACGCGGACGTGCTCAACTACCGCAAGGCGAATCCCGCCTACCCGCACCAGAGCACAGCCGACCAGTGGTTCGACGAAGCCCAGTTCGAAAGCTACCGGGCGCTCGGCTACCACATCACCAAGGCGGCACTGGCAAAGGCGGCGGCGCTGTCGGCCAAAGCGGCCGGCGGACACGATGTGGTCAAATTGTGCGAAGCCTTACGGGGTGGGCACGCGGTGGCACCGGCCACACCGCCTGCACCGCCGCCCGTGCGCGACGCAAATCCTGAGGTACGCAACGAGTTTCGATAACCGTAGGGTGGGCTCCGCCCACGCGTTACGCACGTATCCTTTTTGCGCCGGCGCCGATGGGCGCGCTACGATGCAAACACATCGTGGGCGACAGGTTACAGCCTCGGGTTCAAGGAAGCGCCCGTAACGCGTGGGCGGAGCCCGGTGAACCCGTCATCGAGGCCATTGGCCTCGATGACCCCATAAGGTACACGACGGCTAGCGAATCAGGTGGGCGTCTCTGGAGCTTCCGTCTTCGGCGCCAGCGCCGCCAGTTGCTCCATCAACTGCGCAAACCGTTGCTGACCCGGCTGCAGGCGGTCGACGTGGGCGAGTACGGCGTGCGCTTCCTGCGCCAGCGCTTCGTCGTGGCCGCGCTCGCGCATGTGCGACACCAGCACCTGGGCGGCGTTGAACAGGATGCGCTGGTTGTTCGGCAGGCGGGCGCGCGCCGAGCGCATCCAGTCGACGGCTTCCTGCAGCTTGCCGGTCTTCCAGAGCAGCACGCCCTGGTTCATCAGATCGGCTGCTTCCTTTTTCGAGGAGCGGATCAAGTCGACGCCTTCGTCGCTCAAGCGCGCCTTGTCGAAAATCGCCTGCACCTCGTCGAGCAGCACCGCGTTGTCGTGGTTGTTGCGGATGACGTAGCACAGCAGGTCGACGGGCGCTTCCTTGACGCCGACCGCGAACAGCAGGGTCGCCATCTCGAGGCAGGTGGCGGTATCGGGACGGTCCTCGCGGCTGCCCAGCAAGGCTTCCAGTTCGTCGCCGGCCTTGCGCGCACGCCGGTAGTCTCCGCTCTCGTGGTACACCAGGCCTTCGGTGATCTTGGCGCGCAGGTCGATGTCGGGATGGGCTTCGCCAAATTCACGCTGCGCCGCCAGCAACAGGACTTGTGCTTCCTTCGGATCGTTCTTCAGGCCGCACACGCGCGCCAGGCCGAGGTAGGCGTCCGGCGTGCGCCGCACCGAATATTCGCCGATGGCGATGCACTTCCTGAACGCCCTTTCGGCCATGCCGACATTGCCCAGCTTGAGGCAGATCTGCCCCAGGTTGCGCTGGCGCGGCACCGAGTTGGGCGACAACTTGGCGGCGCGTTCGAGGATCGAGCAGGCTTCTTCGAGCTTGCCCATGCCCTGGTAGGCCAGCGCCAGCTGGTCGTAGGCGTCGATGTAATAGCGGTTCTCGGCGATCACGCCCTGGAACATCTGGCGCGCCTGCTCGAATTCGCCGTTGGCGAGGCGGATCTTGGCCAGGCCCGCGCGCGCCCACTGGTATTCGCGCCCATTCAACACGCGTTCGTAGGCTTCGCGCGCCTTGTCCGGCTCGCCGCTCTTTTCCATCAGGCGCGCCTTCATGCGCAGCAGTTCGACTTCATGCACCGGGCTCGCGTCGATCTGCTCGTCGCACAAGCGCGCCGCGCGCAGGTAATCCTTTTCGGCATAAGCCTGGTCGATCGGCCGGAACACCTGCTTGCGGTGCCAGGCGCGGTTCAGGCGCGTGAGCAGCACCCCTTCGGTAATCGGTTTGACCAGGTAGGCGTCGGGCTGGTGTTCGGCCGCGCCCATCACCGATTCGACGCTCTTTTCGGCCGAGACCATCATCCACACGCTCGAGGGCAGCAGGAAGTTGCGCACGCGCGCTTCTTCCAGCACCTGCTGGCCATTCTTGCCGTCGCCGAGATTGAAATCGCACAGCACCACGTCGTAGCGCAGCTTGGCGAGCAGGCCGATCGCTTCGCCGCCGCTGGCCGCCTGGTCGATGTTCTTTGCGCCCAGGCTGCGCAGGCTTTCGCGCAGCAGCTGGCGCACGCCGATGAAATCGTCGACCACCAGGTAATGTTTACCCGCCCAGTCGATCGGCTCGGCTTTCGTTGCTGCGGGCGCGTTCATGGCAAACTCAGAATGAAACAGCCGCCACCGAGTGCGCCGCCGTTTTCCAGGCGCACGCTGCCCTCGCGCCCGCGGTGGCGGTGCATGCGCGCCACTTCGCGCGAAAAGTACAGGCCCAGGCCGGCGCTGTTGCTGCGAAAATCGATGCCGCTGGCGACCTGCGACAAGCCCGCCGCGCCGGCCGCGAGCAACGCCGGCGGATAGCCGGCGCCGTTGTCCTCGACGCGGATCTCGAGCAAGCCATCGACCGTGCCCAGCGCCAGGCGGATGCGGTCGCGCGTGTAGTGGACGGCGTTATTGACGGCATGCGCGACGACGCCGACGATCAGGTCCTCGTCCAGGTGCCAGATCAGGCCGGGCTCGAGCGCGACGTCGAGCACGATCCCTTTGGCGTCCAGCAGCACGCGGCCGAGTGCGACCACTTGCGCCACCAGTTGGTCCGCCTCGATCGGCTGCACGTCGAACGGATAGTCGGGCGTGCCGACCCGTTTATATAACGCCAGCAGCTGCATCAGGTTGTCGTTCAGGCGCCGCGTCTGGTACAGCATCTGCGCCATTTGCGGATAGGTGGCGTCGGCCTGCGGCGCACCATCGACCAGTAGCCGCTCCAGGGTTCCGGAGAGCACGCTGATCGAATTCTTCATGTCGTGGGCGGTCGAGGCCAGGAACAGGAGCAAGTCCTGGGAAGGTGAAGTGTCGTCCATACGCTGGGATCGCTGCGGGCGCCACCGAAATAGCGCAGGAAAGTTGCCGTACGTTAATTATACGCAGGTCCGGCGCGGCGGTTTGGCTTGCGCCAGCATGACGGCGTTTAATCCGGCGCAAACGGCGCCGGGCCCCGCCCAGTGCGGCGTGCACGCAACACGAAGCGCGCCGGATCGAGGGCATCGACCAGCGCCGCCTCCAGCGGCAGCGGTGCGTTTTCCAGGCGCGAAACCAGCAACTCGGCGCACAGCGGCGCCCAGATCAGCCCGCGCGAGGCATAGCCGAGCAAGCCATGCAGGCCCGGATGGCGCGGCACGTCGCGCAGGCGTTCGGTCGCGCCGGCGGCCTCGAAATCGGGCAGTGCGCCGACCAGCGGCAGGCGGTCGGGCGCGACGCTACGGAAACCGACGCGCCCGGCCAGCGGCGCACCCGCACCGGCTTGCGGCTGCGCCACCAGCGCGCGCAGGCGTTCCAGGTTTTCCTGCTGGCTGGCTGCGCGCAGGCGCGGATCGGCGTCGAGGTCATAGGTGGCGCCGGCGCAGGCGATGCCACCGGCGGCCGGCGTCAGGTAGGCTTCGCGGCACAGCACGAACGGCAGCTGCGGCAGCGTGGCGGCGTCGAGGTGGGTCACCTGGCCGCGCAGGTTCGACAGCGGCAGGCGCGCGGCTTGCGCGAACCGGGTCGAACCCGCGCCGCCGGCCAGCACCACGGTGGCCGCGCGCGCGATCGTGCCGCCCTCACCTCGCACCTCCCATTCTTCGCCGGCGCGCGCCAGGGTCACGCTGCCGGCATTGAAACGCCGCGTCAGGCCCGCGCCGCAGGCGGCCAGCATCGCCTCGCACACGCTTCCCGGGCGCGCCCAGCCGCCTTGCCGGAACAGCCAGGCGCCATCCTGCACCGGCAAGCCGAGCAGTTCGCTCGCCTCCTGCGCTTCCAGCCATTCGGCGAACTCGCGCGGCAGCGTGCCACTAGAAGCGATGGCACGCGAGGCGGCCGCATGGCCGGCGTCGCGCGCCAGCTGCATCACGCCGCAGGCGGCGCCTTCGATGGCGTTGCCGATGCCGCCTAACGTCTCCCAGTAGCGCAGCGCATACAGGTAGGCGGCGCGCGTCAGGCGGGTCGGGATGTTGTCGTCTTTCGACAGCAGCGGCATGAAAATGCCGGCCAGGTTGCCCGACGCCTCGCCCGCCGGCCCCGCATGGCGCTCGACCAGCGTCACTTCCCAGCCGCGCGCGCACAGGCGCTCGGCCGCCGCGCAGCCGGCCAGGCCGGCGCCGATGACGATCGCGCGCCGTTCCGGCACCGCCGGCAAGGGCTGGCGCGGCTTGAGGCTGGCGAAGCGCGCCCCGCCCTTGTCGAACACGAAGCCTTGCGCCATCAGCGCGGCGACCTGCTCCTGCTCGAGCCAGTCGAAGGCGAGGCGCGCATCGCCGGCGGCCAGACGCGCCAGCGCGCGCGCAAACCCGGTGTTCGGTCCGCGCAGGCCGTGCAGCTGCACGAAGTCGATGCGCGCGGCGAGCTGGGCCAGTGCCGCGTCCAACGGCGCATTCACCAGGTCGAGGGTGACGGCATCGTCGTCTTGCGGGATGCGGTGAAAGCCGGGCAGCAAGCCATCGCTGAGTGCCACGATGTGCAGTCGCGCCGGCCGCTCCGGGTCGTTGCGCCAGGCGGCGATCAGCGCGGCCGCGCGCGCGCCATTGCCGTAGGCGGTATCGAACACCGTATAGCGTTCGCGGCCCTGCCAGAAGCGTGCCGGGTTCACGCCGAGCCTGCGCCGTTGGGACGGTGGCGGAAGCAATGCCGATCGTGGTCGTCGACCATGCCGATGCCCTGCATGTAGGCATATACGATGGTCGAGCCGACGAATTTGAAGCCGCGCTTGGCCAAGTCTTTCGAGAGGCGGTCCGACAGTGCGGTTTTCGTCGGCCGGGCGCCGTCCGGCCACTGCGCCACCAGAGGCTGGCCTTCGACGTAGGACCACAGATAAGCGTCGAGCGTCTGGCCTTCTGCACGCAGCGCCAGGTAGGCACGCGCATTGGTGATCGCCGCCGCCACTTTCAGGCGGCTGCGCACGATGCCGGGATTGGCCAGCAATTGCGCCACTTTGGCATCGTCGTAGCGCGCGATCTTGTCCGCATCCCAGTCGTCGAAGGCGGCGCGGTAGCTGTCGCGCTTGTTGAGGATGGTTTCCCAGGACAGGCCGGCCTGGGCGCCCTCGAGGTTGAGCATTTCGAACAGGCGCCGCTCGTCATGGCAAGGCACGCCCCATTCATGGTCGTGGTAATCGAGGTAGCGGGGATTGGCCGGGTTGGCCCAGCTGCAGCGGTGGATCGTCATGGCGTGAAGTATACGTCAGCACCACCCCGCGATAAAACAAAAGCGCGCCCCGGGATCGCTCCAGGGGCGCGCTTTGCCGTCACGGACGCCGTCTGTCGACGCCCGGTGGAGCGACGATTACTGGCCCGACGTGGTGCCCGACTTTGCGTTCGCCGGCATCTGCTGGGCTGCCTTCAGGTGCTGTTCCACCGTTGGCTTCATCTTCGTTGCCAGGCCTTTGACGTCGGCATCCTTGGCGCCCTTTTCGTTCTTGTTCAAGAGTGCCAGGGCTTCCTTGTGCGATGCCAGGCCACCGACCTTCATGTACTCGCGGTCGAATTTCTCGCCTTCGAGCTTGGCCAGCTTGGCCGACATGGCTTTGTGCTTGGCGTCGAGTTCGGTCGGCAGGGTGATGCCCTTGGCTTGCGCCACGGCTTGCACTTCAGCCAGGCCCTTGGTGTGGTCGTCGATCATCTGCTGGGCGAAGGTTTTCACTTCAGGATTCTGGCTCTTGCTCTGCGCCAGCTTGCCCATTTCGACTTCGGCCATGTTCACCATCGCCATGTCCATGATGGCCTTGTTGTCGGCCTTGCTCATCTTGGCGCCGCCGGCGGCGGTGGCGCCTGCGGTGCCCGACTGGCCCGAGGTGGCGTCCGACATGCCGGTCGCGCCGGTGCCGGTGCTGCCGCTCATGCCGGCGCCGCTCTGGCCGTGGCCCGCGTGGCCCGCCGTTGCAGAACCAGTGCTCGAACCGGTGCTCGAACCGGCGGCGCTGGCGCCGACCTGGCCGCTGCGGTCTTCCATGCCCTGGCTGTTGGTGTTGTTGACGGTGCCGTCAGCCGCGGCCTTGCCGGTCATGTTCGGCTGGCCCTGTGGGTTCATCGTAGTGGCCGAGGTGCTGGTCGATTGTGCTTGCACGCCGAAGCTGGCGAACATGGCGGCTGCGGCCGAAACGGCGAGCAGTCCTTTCAACGCTTTATTTTTTTGCATGATGCTCTCCTGGGGGGTTGGGAAAGAGCCGGCATGTCTCCCATGCGCCGCTCCTGTTCAAGTGTTCCGATCGTCCTGCGCCCACGCCGCGCCGTGTCGTACGGCAGCGCCGCGCTGCGCATTGCTGATCCAATGGCCAGTGTATCGCCGCGTTCGGGAAACCCGCGCGCGGTAGCCTTTTAGCAACATTTTGCTGTCAAAGACGTTCCCTGCAGACGCAAAAAAGCCGGCGCGCAGGCCGGCTTTGCAGTGCGGACAGCGCCGCGTCAGCGGAAGCTGAGCGTGGCCGTCAGGTCGCCGGGACCGCGCGCGCCGCGTGCGGCAAAGGCGGCGTCGCGCGTGGCCAGGCCCTCCAGGCGCGGCAAGCCGTGCAGGCGCGTGATGAAGCGCAGGATCGAGGTCGTGTCGTAGAAATTGTGGTCGACCGCGCCCCGCTTCGCATGCGGCGAAACGACGATCGCCGGAATGCGCGAACCTGGTCCCCAGCGGTCGCCCTGCGGCGGCGCCACGTGGTCCCACCAGCCGCCGTTTTCGTCGAAGGTGATCACGACCACCATATCCTTCCACTGCGGCGACTTTTTCAGGTGCTCGATCACGTTGGCGATGTGGGCGTCGCCCGATTCGATGTCGGAATAACCGGCGTGCAAGTTCAGGTTGCCCTGCGGCTTGTAAAAGGCGACGGCCGGCAGCTTGCCGGCGACGGCGTCGGCAATGAAGCGGTTCGAGATCGGGCTGTCGCCCAGGCCGCCGTCGCGCAGGTGCGCGGCGCGCGCGTCGGTGCCGGGCGCGAACTGCTTGAAATAGTTAAACGGTTGATGGTGGTGCTGGAAGTTCGGGCGCTGGCCGGCGCCGCGGCCGTCGATCGCCGCTTGCCAGGCGCCGCCATACCAGGCCCAGCTGACGTTGGCGCGCGACAGCAGGTCGCCGATGGTGTCGTAGCTTTGCGGCGGCAGCACCGAGGCATCCTGCGGGTCGGCGGCGTTGGCGTCGCCACCGGCCGCCGGGCGCACCCAGCTCGGCTGGAATGGCGGCGCCATCGTGTTCACCGCATAGCCGTCGGGCGTGATGGCGCCGGCGTTCACGAATTTCGGCTTGCCTTCCAGGGCCGACTTCGGCGAGTCCGGCGCCACCGCCAGGCGCTGCCCGAGCGGGCCGTCTTCCAGCACGGCGATCTTTTTCTTCGCCGCGGTGTGCGGCGCATGGAAATATTCGGGCGTGCGGCCGCTGATCAGGAACTGGTGGTTCAGGTAAGAACCGCCGAAAGCGCCCATGAAAAAATTGTCGCACAGCGTGTATTCGCGCGCGATCTGCCACAGGCCCAGGTTGTTGTTGGTTTCGCCGTAATGCCCCATCACCAGCGCGCCGGAATCGCCCCAGGCGACGAAACCATCGTTCTTGCCGTCGTTGATCTGCATCTGGTTGTGATAGAAATTGTGCACCAGGTCGCGCGTGACCAGCGCTTCCGGCAAGGGTTTACCCTCCGCATCCCTCAATGCGAACGGGCCGTTCGGCAGGTTGGCGATCCTGTCTTCGCCGATCAGGTATTCCTTGCCGCCGACGTCTTGCCGGCCCGGCACCATGCCGCCCCAGATCTTCGGCAGCACCGGCAGCACCGAGCCGTCGCGGTCGATTTGCGGCGCACTGGCCGGCAGCGGGTTGGCCAGGCCCGGGAAATTGGCGAACAGATTATTGAAACTGCGGTTTTCCAGATAGATCACGACCACGTTTTTCACATGGGTCTTGAGCTTGGCGTCGAGCGAGGAGGCTGGCTTGTGCGCCGGGCGCGGCGCGGCTTCACTGGCGACAGGCAGGCCGGCGCCGAGGCCGACGGCTGCGGCAGCCTGGAAGATACGGCGGCGGGCTGGGCTGGCAGGCGCCTCGGGTGGAGTTACGGGGAGATCGCGGTCGGGCATGGTGGGCGGCGTCGTTGGAATCGGGAAACGACGATTATCGCCTGTTTCTTGCCCACTGAAAATATTGACGACCGTTAGCCGACACCTACTGATGGATGGACTACTGTCTTGTGAACTTGCCGTTGGATGTTGCGCACCGTAGGGTGGGCTCTTGAGCCCACGCGTTGCAGAGCTCGCATCGAAGCGAACAAGCCGAATTCGCCAACCGCGGTATGTCGTTTGAAGCGTCCACGATGCATGCGATGAACCGCGTGGGCTCAAGAGCCCACCCTACGAGGATGTGGCGTACCTCGGCCGCGGGTCAGGTTTCGCCCGCCAGGCGCGCGCGCAATGCATCGAGCGGCAGCGGGCGCGCGAAGTGATAACCCTGCGCCTCGTCGCACGCGGCCGAGCGCAGAAACTCGACCACCTCGGCGGTCTCGACGCCTTCGGCTACTACCGCCAGTTTCAGGGCGTGCGCCATGTCGACGAAGGCCTTGACGAAATCGAAGGCGCTGATGCGCTCGTCTTCTTGCAGTACGAAGGAGCGGTCGAGTTTCAGGACGTCGATCGGAAATTTGCGCAGGTAGGCCAGGCCCGAATACCCGGTGCCGAAATCGTCGACCGCCAGTTTGACGCCCAACCCGTGCAGTTCGCGCAGCATCTGCGCGGTGCGCTCGATGTCGGCGATCAGCGCGCTTTCGGTCAGTTCCAGTTCCAGGCAGTGCGGCGGAATGCCCGATTCGGCCAGGGCTTGCCGCACTTCGCCGACGAAGGTCTGGTGCGCCAGCTGGCGCGCCGAGACGTTGACCGAGACGCAGATCTCGCGCCCGAATTCGCTCATCAGGCGGCGCGTCTGGCGGCAGGCCTCGAACAGCACCCAGCGTCCGATCGGCACGATCAAACCCGTCTCTTCGGCGATCGGGATGAACTGGGCCGGCGACACCATGCCGCGCTCGGGATGGTTCCAGCGGATCAGCGCTTCCATGCCGACCATGGCCATGCTGCGCAGGTCGATGCGCGGCTGGTAGTGCAGTTCGAATTCGGCGCGCGCCAGCGCCGGGCGCAGCGAGGTTTCGAGCGCCATGCGTTCGCGCGTGGCGACGGCCATCTCGGGCTCGAAGAAGCGGTAGCGGTTGCGCCCGGCGGCCTTGGCGCGGTACATCGCCGTGTCGGCGGCCTGGAACAGCTGCTCCTTGTTGTGGCCATCGCAGGGGAACAGGCTGATGCCGATCGAGGCGCCGATGATCACGTCCTGCCCGGCGATCGTGATCGGCGCGGTCAGCACGTCGAGCAGTTTTTCGCCGATGCGCTCGGCGGCGCCCTTGCCGCTGCTGCAGTGGGCGGCGATCACGAATTCGTCGCCACCGAGGCGGGCAATCACGTCGCTCGGGCGCAGCACGCGGCGCAGGCGCGCCGCCACTTCGCACAGCAGCACGTCGCCGAATTCGTGGCCGAAGGAGTCGTTGACTTCCTTGAAGCGGTCGAGGTCGAGGAACATGGTCGCCACCGTCCCCTCGCGCGGGCAGGTGTCGAGCAGGCGCTGCACCCGGTCGTTCAGCAGCGCGCGGTTCGGTAAACCGGTGAGCGTGTCGTGGGTGGCCAGTTCGCGCAGGCGGTTCTGCGTTTCTTCGCGCTCGGTGACGTCGCGGATGATGGCCTGGTAGTACTCGTTGCCGTTGTCTTCGAAGCGCGAGATGTGCACGTCGGCCGGGAAGGTGCTGCCGTCCTTGCGCCGCTTCTGGATGCGCAGCAGGCGCGTGTGTCCATCCTGCAGCGCCAGCGCCAGGTCCTCCGTGTAGGCATAGCCGCTGTCGATGTCGGGCACGCGCAGGCGCAGGAATTCGGCCTCGGTGTAGCCGAAGTTGCTGCAGGCGCGGCCGTTGGCGGCGACGATGAACAGGTCGCGGTCGGCGATGACGATGCTGTCGGCCGCCTGCTGGAACAGGCTGCGGTAGCGCTGTTCGCTTTTTCTCAACGCCTCCTCGGCCTGGCGCTTGAAGCTGATGTCGTGGAAATACACCGCCAGCCCATCCTCGCTCGGATAGGCGCGGACTTCGATCCACACACCGGACGGTTCCCAATAGGTTTCGAAGGTGCAGGCTTCGCCGCTTGCCATGGCGCGCTGATAATAGGCGAGCGAAGGCGAATGGTGCAGGTCGGGCGCGACCTCGAGCAGGTTGCGGCCGATGGCCGTGCCGGCGTCGACATTCACAAAGGCGCCCGCCTTGCGGTTCGCATAAGTGACGCACCAGTTGCGGTCGACGGCGAAAAAGGCGTCGCCGATACTTTCCAACATGAGCTGCTGCTGTTGCTGCAGCTTGGCCAGCGCTTCGCGCGCGGTGTGCTGTTCGGTGACGTCGCGCGCGGTGGCATAGGTCACCTGGCTGAGCGCGCACCAGCGCACCGAAATCGACACGATCACTTCGCGGCCATCCTTGCGCAGCCAGCGGTGGCGCAGGTCGTGCCGCACCGAGACGCCGCTACGCAGTTCGGCGCGCAGCGAGGCAAAGCGCGCGATCTCTTCTTCTCCCACCAGTTCGCAGTAACGGCGCCCCACCAGCTCTTCGGGCCGGTAGCCGAGGATGTCGAAGGTCGCCGCGTTCAGGCGCAGGAAGCGGCCGTCGGCGTCGATCAGCGCGATCAGGTCGAGCGAATTTTCGATGAGGGCGGTATTTTGCTCGGCCAGCCGCGCCAGGTCCGCCGTATTTGTCGTATCGTTCAAATCAGTTTTCATGTGCCGCTGCGTGCGCCAGGCATGTGCCTACCTTTGTTTGCCAACCGTTTCGCCGAATGTGGCGAGCTATTCAGGTTATCGCACTTACCGGCATGAACTAAATGGCGTTCTTACAATCATGCGGAAATATATTTTGCCTTGTAGAAATTTTGAGACGCTTCCCGAAGCGCTTGTTGTCAGCTTGATTCCAGTAGCAGGGCCAAGTGTGTTGGCACACGGCCGCACAGGGGCGTAGACTGCCATCCAGATGCAAAGCCAAGAGAGACCGCACGTGCAAGCCGACAGACGAAGCGTTGAACGACCCAGGATCGCGCTGGCCGCCATTACGCGGGAGAGCGTGCGCGAACTGGTCGAGACCGAAGCCGAGCACCTGCGCAAGGCGGTGGCGGCCGGACGTAACCGTTACCAGGTACGGCTCGACCAGCACGACCAGATCGTCGCCTACATGGCCACGCTCAATCCGCTCGACCTCGAACGCTTTTCCACCTTCTACGAACAGGAAGCGGCCGCCGCGCGCGCCGCCGCGGCCCGGCGCGACGAATGGCGTCCGATCTCCGGCCCGCTCGCCGTACAGGCCGGGCACTCGGGCGAGATCATGCGCATCGGCCCCTGGGCACTGGCGGCGGCCGGCGCCGTCGCGGCCATGGCGACCTTCCTCCTGCGCCGCTAGCCATCCCTGGCTTGAACTTCAGCGGTAAAAGCGCGACGGCGTGACCCCGAAATGGCGCTTGAACATGGCGGCGAACGCGCTCGGGCTGGCATATCCGCAGTCGAGCGCGACTTCGATGACCTTGTCGCCATTGCCGATGCGCTGCAACGCATACAGCAGGCGCGCCTGCTCGCGCCACTTGGCGAAGGTCATGCCGGTTTCCCTGACAAATAAACGGTGCAGCGTCCGTTCGGCGACGTCGATCGACGCCGCCCAGGCCGCTGCGCTGGCCGACGCTGCAGGCTGCGCACTTAGGGTGGCGCACATCGACCTGAGCCGTTCATCCCGCGGCAGCGGCAGGTGCAGCGGCAGCGCCACCGCCAGCCGGATTTCGTCGATCAAGAGCGCGATCAGGCGCGCATCGCGGCCGACTGGCTCCGCGCTCGGTGAAATGCGCGCCGCCTCGATTAACAGTTCCCTCAGCAGCGGCGAGATGTTGATGACGCAGCTCGCGGCCGGCAGCGCCGCCACCCGCGCGACGTCGATGTAGGCGGTGCGCAGCACCACGTCGCCGGACATGGTGACGTTGTGGCGCAGGCCGGTGGTCATCCACAGGGCCCGGTTCGGGGTGACGACCCAGGCGCCGGCATCGGTATGCACGGCCATGACGCCCGCGGTGGCGTACAGCAGCTGCCCTTTCGGATGGGAATGCCAGCCGGTCGCGCTGCCGGCCGGCCAGCGATTTTCCATCACCACCAGCGGGCGCGGCAAATTATCGAACAGCTGGTGCTTGTGAAAAGGATGCGGCTCCATGGCAGGAATTCTACAGCTGCTGGCAGGCTAGCGCGAGACGGTCACTCTTAGCTGCGCTATGCTCGGCGATCCAGCGCCGCTTTCGCTCCTACCCTTCGCCTTCCAATGACCACACCTGCCACCTCCCCTATCGCACCGGATACCGCGGCGCCCCCTGCCCCTGTCGCGCAGAAATTCCTGCTGCCCATCGTCGGCGGCGCGGCGGTCGCGCACCTGCTCAACGACATGATCCAGGCGATGGTGCCGGCGATCTTCCCGCTGCTGAAAACGAATTTTGCGTTGAACTTCGGCCAGATCGGCTTCATCGCCCTGGTCTACCAGGTGACGGCCTCGCTGCTGCAGCCGTGGATCGGCATGTACACGGACAAACATCCAAAACCTTGGCTACTGCCGATGGGGATGGTGATGACCCTGATCGGCGTCGCCCTGCTGGCCACGGCGGGCAGCTACACCATGCTGCTGGCGGCGGCGGCCGTCATCGGCGTCGGTTCCGCCGCCTTCCACCCGGAGGCCTCGCGCATCGCGCGCCTGGCCTCGGGCGGCCGCTTCGGCACCGCGCAATCGACCTTCCAGGTTGGCGGTAACAGCGGCAGCGCGATCGGTCCGCTGCTCACGGCCGCGATCGTCATTCCGTATGGCCAGGGCGCCGTGGCCTGGTTCATGCTGGTCGCACTGGCCGCCATCTTCGTGCTGTACCGCCTGACGCTGTGGGTCACGCACAACGGCAGCGCCAAGGCGAAGAGCCTTATGACGGGCCACCGCGAAGGACTCGACCGCGCCGGCGTGATCCGCGCGGTGATCGTCATCTGCATACTGATGTTCGCCAAATTCGTCTACATCGCCTCGTTCACGAATTACTTCACGTTTTACCTGATGGAGCGCTTCGGCCTCGGCGTCCAGCACAGCCAGATGTTCCTCTTCATGTTCCTGGCGGCGGTGGCGGCCGGCACCTTTGCGGGCGGCCCGGTGGGCGACCGCATCGGACGCAAGGCCGTGATCTGGATTTCCTTCCTCGGCGTCGCGCCGTTCGCGCTGGCGCTGCCGTATGCGAACCTGTGGTGGACGGGCGTGCTGGCCATTGCGATCGGCTTGATCATGTCGTCGGCCTTTTCCGCGCTGGTGGTCTATGCCCAGGAAGCCGTGCCGGGGCGGGTCGGCATGGTCTCGGGCCTGATGTTCGGCCTCATGTTCGGCATCGGCGGCATCGGCGCGGCCTGCCTCGGCAACCTGGCCGATACCCACGGCATCGTGCAAGTGTACGGCGTGATCTCATTCCTGCCGTTGCTGGGCCTGGCGACTGCCTTCTTGCCGAATACGCGCAAGGCCAAATAAGCGCTTTTCCGCATGACGCTGTTACTTCCTCGTCATGCGGTAATTGCTCGGTGGAAAATTTAATGCGTGCTGAACCAGCGCCGTGTAGACTGGTTCACCTGCATTTTTTTCCAACATGCCCGGGACACTTCCCGGCGAGCTAGCGGATTTTCCATGTCGATTGGCCATTACGAACCGACCCTTGTCGTGGTCTCGATCCTGGTCGCGGTCTACGCTTCCTACACCGCGCTGAGCCTGGCCGAACGCGTGCGCCACGCGCATGGCCGCGCCACCTGGTGGTGGATGGCCGGCGGCGCCTTTGCCATGGGCAGCGGCATCTGGGCCATGCATTTCATCGGCATGCAAGCCTTCCGCCTGCCCTTCGCGGTCGGCTACGATACCGCGATCACCCTCGTTTCCTGGCTGTTGCCGGTACTGGCCTCGGCGCTGGCGCTGTCGCAGATCAGCCGGCCGACGCCGCGCGCCAGCCATTTCGCCATCAGTGCCCTGCTGATGGGGCTCGGCATCAATGCCATGCACTACACCGGCATGGCGGCCATGCGCATGCGGCCCGGCATCGACTACGATCCGCTGCTGTTCGCGCTGTCGGTGCTGATCGCGATCGGCGCCTCGGCCGGCGCCCTGTGGCTGGCCTTTCACCTGCGCCACCGCATGCAGCACGACAAACTGATGCAGCTCGCGGCTGCCGTCGTCATGGGCGGCGCCATCGCCGGCATGCACTATACCGGCATGGAGGCGGCGCACTTCGATCCAGGCAGCATTTGCCTGGAAGCAAACGTCGGCATCAGCCAGGATTTGTTGGCCGGCATGGTGACGGTCACCGCCCTGCTGCTGCTGACGATTGCCACCCTGGTCGCCATCTACGATTCGCGCCTGGAAGAGCGCGCGCACGTCCTGGCCGAACGGCAAGCCTTGTACCTGCACGAACAAAAGGCGCGGCTCGAGGCTGAACGTTTGTCCGACATGAAGGACGAGTTCCTCTCCACCCTCTCGCACGAACTGCGCACCCCGCTCAACGCCATGCTCGGCTGGGCGCAGTTGCTGATGGATGGCGGCAAGGATGAAAAAATGCTCAAGCGCGGCTTGCAGACGATCGAACGCAATGCCCGTGCGCAGTCGCAACTGATCGAAGACATGCTCGACATGAGCCGCTTGCTCGCCGGCAAGGTGCGCATCGAAGTCGACCGCACCTGGCCCGCGGATTTCATCGGCGCCGCCGTGGAAACGGTGCGCCCCGGCGCCCTGGCGAAAAACGTGCGCATCGAAATGCTGATCGACAGCCACGCCGGACCGCTGGCGGCGGATGCCAGCCGCCTGCAGCAGGTCATGACCAATCTGCTGTCGAACGCCATCAAATTTACGCCCGCCGGCGGCAGCGTGCGCGTCAGCGCCGAATGCGTGGCGGACGCCATCGTGATCGCGGTAAGCGACAGCGGCATCGGCATCGCGCCGGAATTTCTTCCTCACGTGTTTGACCGCTTCCGCCAGGCCGATTCCTCGTCGACACGGCGCCATGGCGGCCTCGGCCTGGGCCTGTCGATCGCGCGCCAGCTGGTCGAACTGCAGGGCGGCCGGCTCACGGCGGCGAGCGGCGGCGCCGGCGCCGGGTCGACGTTCACGCTTACCATGCCGCTGCCGACGCTGGAGGGAAACCTCCCGGCCAGCCCCGACTGCCTGCTCAAACCAGGTGATTTGCATGCGGTGCGCGCCGGCAGCGGCGCACTGGCGGGGCGTACGATCCTGGTGGTCGACGACGAACGCGATTCGCTCGACATCGTCCATTACGTGCTGGCCGACATGGCCGCCACCATCGTCACTGCCGCCACCGCCTACAAGGCGCTGCAGATGATCGACGGGTTGAAACCGGACCTGATGGTGAGCGACATCGGCATGCCGGGCATGGATGGGCTGGAACTGATGCGGCGCGTGCGCGCATCCGGCAATCCGCGCGTGGCCGGCGTACGCGCCCTCGCCCTGACCGCCTTTTCGCGCCACGAAGACCGCCGGCGTGCGCTGGAAGCGGGTTTCGACGAATACCTGTCGAAACCGGTAGCGCCGGTGGAACTGGTGCGCGCGGTGTTGACCTTGTGCGAAGGCGCACCGCACACGCTGCTGGCCCCCGCCTCCAAGCAGGGGTAAGTCAACAAGCTGTCACATTCCCGAGCGAAGATAGCCCTGTTCGAACGAACACGGCAGCTTCGCTGCCCTACCGGCGCCAGCGGTCGGGAAACATACTGGCACCAATTCCTCATCGCAGGCGGCGCCCGGGTTCCCGGCGCGCGTGCGCATTTCTTGACCTGTCCCAGTACCCGGCTCAGCACTGCTGCATAAGCTGAGCCAGTGTGCCCGCCTACCACACATTCCCGTGTGGCATGTTGACCGAGCGCACAAACTGGATCAGGAGGAATAAATGCAAACCAGAAATGTGACCGGTACGGCGGCGACTGGACCCGCGCGCGCTCCCCAACGCTGGCGGCTGGCTTCCCTCGTCGCCATAGCCTGTGCCTCGATGACGCTGGGCGGCACCTCGGCCGCTTCTCCGGCCGCGCCACCCGTGCCGACCACCTACCGGATTGTCCCGCTGGCGCCCAATGGTTCCCCGGCGGGCATCAACAGCAAGGGCCAGGTGGCCTTCACCACACACGAAGGCGACGTGCCGAGCGCCCGCTTCTACGACGGCGCAAGCGTACGCAACCTGGGCACCTTCGGCGGAACGGCCGCTGTCGTCAACGCCCTGAACGAGGCGGGCCAGGTGACCGGCGCCGCGGCGACCGCGGATGGGATCTTCCATGCCTTCCGCTGGAGCCGGCCGACCGGGCTGGTCGACCTGAACCCGCCCGGTGTCGGCGACTCGCTCGGTATCGACATCAACAACAAGGGCCAGGTCGTCGGCACAGCCCGCTTCACCTCGCCATTGCCGCGGTACCACGCGTTCCGCTGGAGTCCGGCCACCGGGATGGTCGATCTCGGCGCCCTTGGGCCCGAGTCGACCTCGGTCGCCAATGCAATCAACGATGCGGGCACGGCGGTCGGCTGGTCGGACGAGGCTTCGGGTCCCAGGCTGACCCAGGTCACCAAGTGGCCCGCCGGGGGCGGCGGGCCGATCCCGCTCAACGATTTCCCCAGCATCGCGTCGGTCGCGGAAGACATCAACAATGCCGGCCAGATCGTCGGCAGCGCCGCCTTCGACACCAGGCTCAGCGACCAGGCATTCATCTGGACGCGCGCAGGCGGCTTGCAGGGACTCGGCACCGAGCCTTCCTACCTGTCCTGGGCCGACCAGGTCAACGAGAAGGGGCTCGTGATCGGCCAGCTGTATTCCACCCCGGGCGACAGGAACGGCTTCATCTGGAGCCGCGACGATGGCTTGCTCACGGTGGGGACGCCGCTCACGGACTTCTCGGATACGGCCGACGTCAACAACCGCGGGCAAGTGGTCGGCTCCCTGAACGGCCGCGGTTACATCTGGACGCGCACCAGCGGCTTCGTCGATCTCACCTCGCGCGTCGTCGGTGCGCCGGCCGGCCTGACGCTGTTCGGCGGCCTGGTCCTGAACGACAGCGGCACCATCGTCGCCAATACCAATGCCGGCACCCTGGTGCTGCTGGTGCCGTCGGCTTGCCATGCCCTGCCGCCGGTGGCGGGCCCGGTCAAGTACACGGGGGCGGCGCACGCGGGCACCCTGCTCTCGTTCTCGGCGGGCTTCCAGGATGTCGATGTACGCGACACGCACAAGGCCGTCTGGTCCTGGGGCGACGGCAGCAAGACGACTGGCACCGTCAACGAGAAGGGTGGCGCCGGTAGCGTCAGCGGCCAGCACGCCTACCGCGCCGCCGGCATCTATACGGTACGGCTCACGATCACCGACAGCAGCGGCAAGGACAGCTCGGTCGAACGCAAGGTCGTCGTTGGCGGCAGGACGGCCACCACCGGCATCGGCGCCTTTGCCTCGCCGGCCAATGCAGCGAGCGCCGGCGCGCGTCGGGCGACGATCGGCAGCTTCGCCTTCCTGTCCGAGGGTGGCGCCGGCAAGGCCGCCGTCGAGGTCGATGTGGCAGGCCTGGCGTTGCGCAGCAGCCGGGTCGAATCGGTGGCGCGCGATGGCGCCCGCGTCCAGTACAGCGGACAGGGCACCGTCAACGGCAAGGGCGGCTACCGGTTCGCACTCACCGCAACGGCCGGTGCAGGAACGGGCACCAACGCTGGCGGCAAGGACCGCATCCACCTGCGCATCGCGCACATCGATCCGGTGTCGAAGGCCGAAGTGGTCGATTACGACAACGGCGCGCGCGCGAAGGCGAATGCTGCCGCGCAAGGCGCGACAGCGGCCGGCGTCGAGGGCAGCGTCGTGCTCGGTGACGGGCAGATCGCGTTTGGTGGCAATTAAGGCCTGCAGGCAAGGGAGAACGGCAGCGCCGTGCCGATTCCGGCACGGCGCTGCCCACTCCGTACGATATCGAACCGAAGCGAACCCTGCAGAAGCGTAATGTCACCTGATCGGCGGCGCCAGGGAGGACGGGGTCATCAAGCGCATGTCTGGCGCCGATTCATTTTTCTGACAGGGAGTTTTCATGCAACGACAACAAGCGGCAGTGATCGGCGGACTGGTTGCGGGGGTGGTGACGAGCGCAGTCATGTGGGCAGGACGCAAGAGCGGCCTGATGACCAAGACGCTCGACCGCGACGCCGTCGACTGGATCGACGACGTGACGGGTTCGCGCGCGGTGATCGGCGACACCGGCACCAGCATGGTCGAATTCACCAATCACCTCGGCGCCTCGGCCGCGTTCGCGTCGGCGCTGCCGAAGCTCCAGCAACTGGCGCCCTCGCTGTCGCCGGTCGTGCTCGGTACGCTCTACGGCACCGCGCTGTACGCCGTCAACATCGGCGCCATTGCGCCGGTACTCGGCATCACCAAGGGCGAAATCGCCGCCGGGCCCCGTAAAGCCGGCGAGCGCTGGGCGATCCACGTGCTGCAGGCGGTGGTGACGGCGGTCGTCGCGGAGCGCCTGACCTCCCCCGTCGCGAAGCGCTGAGCGCGACAGGAGAACGGCCGCTCAGTCGAACTTCGAGAAGTCGGGTTTACGCTTCTGGAAGAAGGCCGTAAACGCTTCCTTGGCTTCGGCGCCGGTCAGCATCGCGCTGAACTGTTTGTTCTCGACGCCCATCGTCTCTGCGACGATGGCGGCGCGCGGACGGCGCATCAAGGCCTTGGTGGCGCGGATCGAGGCGGCCGGCAGGGCCACCAGCTTGGCAGCCTGGCCTTGCGCGAATTCGAGCAGCTCGACGCTTGGGAGCACGCGCGCGACGATGCCCATCTCGAAGGCTTCCTGGGCCGTGAACGATTCGCCCAGCATCAGCTTTTCGGCGGCGCGGGTGTAGCCGGCGCTTTGCGCGACCAGCAGAGACGACGCGAATTCCGGGCACAGGCCGAGCTGGGTAAACGGCATCGAGAACCTGGCATTGTCGGCGGCATATACCAGGTCGCAATGCATCAGCATGGTGGTGCCGATGCCGACCGCGGCGCCGGCGACGGCGGCGACCACCGGCTTGGTGCAGCCTTCGAGGGCTTTCATGAACTGGAACACCGGGCGGTCTTCGGTCATGGCGCCTTCGCCGGCGTTGTTCAGGAAGTCGTCGAGGTCGTTACCGGCGGTGAAAATCTCCGGTTTGCCGGTGATCAGGACGGCGCGCACTTGCGGGTCCTGTTCGGCCTCTAACAGGGCGTCGGCCATGGTCTGGTACATGGCGCCGGTGATGGCGTTCTTGCGCTCGAGGCGGTTGAATTCGATGGTGAGGATGCCGTTTTGTTTGTTCGTTTGGATCGTCATTTTTAGTCTCCAAGGTATTTTGGGGCACGAAAACGCGTGGGCACGAGTGCCCACCCTACGTTACGCGACGGCCGTAGGGTGGGCACGCGTGCCCACGCGGTGATACGTGCCGGCCGCATCAACGCACACGTCGATACGGCCGCGATTCAATTTAAACGCGCTCGATGATACCGGCCGCGCCCATGCCGGCGCCGACGCACATCGTCACCATGCCGTACTTCAGGTTATTGCGGCGCAGTGCGTGCACGACGGTCGCGGCGCGGATGGCGCCGGTGGCGCCCAGCGGGTGGCCCAGCGCAATCGCGCCGCCCATCGGGTTGACCTTGCTGGTGTCCAGGCCCAGGTCGCGGATCACGGCCAGCGCCTGCGCTGCAAACGCTTCGTTCAGCTCGATCCAGTCCAGCTGGTCCTGGGTAATGCCGGCCGCTTTCAGGGCGGCAGGAATCGCCTCTTTCGGGCCGATGCCCATGATCTCCGGCGGCACGCCGCGCACCGCGAACGAGGAGAACTTCGCCAGCGGCGTCAGGTTGTGCTCGCGCAGGATCTTTTCGCTGACGACGATCAGCGCACCCGCGCCGTCCGACATCTGCGACGAGGTCGCGGCGGTGACGGACCCTTTTGCCGCGAAGACGGGCTTGAGCTTGGCCATGCCCTCAGGGCTGGCGTCGGCGCGCGGGCCTTCGTCCAGGTCCACGGTGCGGCGCTTGACCGTGATCTCGCCGGTGGCCAGGTTCGGCGTGCGGGTGACGATCTCGACCGGGGTGATCTCGTCCTTGAAGAAGCCCGCCTGCTGGGCGGCGATGGCGCGGCGGTGCGATTCCAGGCCGAAGGCGTCCTGGTCTTCGCGCGACACTTTCCACTGCTGCGCCACCTTCTCGGCGGTCAGGCCCATGCCGTAGGCGAGGCCGACGTTTTCGTCCTTGAAGGTTTCCATGTTGATGGAGGGGTGGTGGCCCATCATCGGCACCATCGACATCGATTCGACGCCGCCGGCGATCATCACGTCGGCTTCGCCGACGCGGATGCGGTCGGCCGCCATCGCCAGGGCGGTGATGCCCGAGGCGCAGTAACGGTTGACGGTCACGCCGCCGACCGTGTGCGGCAGGCCGGCCAGCACGACCGCATTACGGGCGATGTTGAAACCCTGCTCCGCTTCCGGGAACGAGCAGCCGACGATGGCGTCGACGATCAGTGCCGGATCGAGGTTCGGCACGGCGGCCATGGCGCCGCGGATCGCGTGCACCAGCAGGTCGTCCGGGCGGGTCGTCTTGAACATGCCGCGTGGCGCCTTGCCGATCGGGGTGCGGGTCGCTGCGACGATGTATGCGTCTTGAAGTTGTTTGCTCATGTCAGTAGTCCTGTTCTGTCGCGGCTTAGTTTCGCTTAGTTACGCACTGGTTTGCCGGTCTGCATCATGCCCATGATCCGCTCTTGCGTCTTCGGGTTGTTCAGCAGTTCGATGAAGGCCTTGCGTTCCATGTCGAGCAGCCACTGCTCGGACACCACGCTGCCCTGGTCGACGTCGCCGCCGGTCACGATCTCGGCGATCATGTCGCCCAATTTGTAGTCGTGGGCCGAGATGAAGCCGCCGTCACGCATGTTGACCAGCTGGCCGCGGATCGTCGCCCAGCCGTAGCGGCCGGTGACCTGGACCGGGCGGCGCGCAGGTGCGCGGTAGCCGGCGTCGAACATCGCGCGCGCCTGCACCTTGGCCACGTGCAGCAGCTCGTAGGCGTTGAAGACGATGATGTCGTCTTCCTTCAGGTAGCCCATCGCCTTCGCTTCCAGTGCCGACTTCGACACTTGCGCGGTGGCGGCATTGGTGAAACCGGTCTTCAGGAATTGCAGGATGTCGTTGCCCTTGGCTTCCGTGAAAGCGCGCACCGCCGCTTCCTTCAGGCCGCCGCCGGCCGGCACCAGGCCGACGCCGACTTCGACCAGGCCGATGTACGACTCGATCGAGGCCACGCGCTTCGACGCATGCAGCGCCAGCTCGCAGCCGCCACCGAGCGCCAGGCCGGCAACCGCGGCGACGACCGGCACGTTCGAGTACTTCATCTGCATGAAGGTGTCTTGCAGTTCCTTGACAATCGGGTCCATCGCCTTCGCGCCGCCGGCCATGAAGGCAGGCAGGGCCGATTGCAGGTCGGCGCCGGCCGAGAAGGCGCCGCCTTCGGTGGCGTCGGTATTCCAGATCACCAGGCCCTTGAAGTTCTTTTCCGCTTCCGCCAGGCCGCGCTTCAGGCCCTGGATCACGCCGTCGCCGATGACGTGCATCTTGGTCTTGAGCGAGATGACCAGCACCTCGTCGCCCGAGTGCCACAGGCGTACCGAGTCGTCCTCGAACACGGTGGTGCCGAAGGTTTTCGCATCGTTGCCGCCGGCGCCGAGCACCGGTGCGCGGAAGGCCTGGCGTTCGTAGACGGCCAGGGTCGAGCGCGGCACATAGCTGTTCGAGCTGGCCGAGTACGAACCCTCAGGCGTGTGCACGCCCTTCTCGGCGACTTGTCCTTCGAACACCCATGCCGGCAGCGGGGTATCGGTCAGGGCCTTGCCGGCTTCGATGTCTTCCTTGACCCACTGGGCGATCTGCGTCCAGCCGGCGGCTTGCCAGGTCTCGAACGGACCGACGCTCCAGCCGAAGCCCCAGCGCATGGCGAAGTCGATGTCGCGCGCGTTATCGGCGATGGTGTCCAGGTGCACGGCGATGTAGTGGAAAGCGTCGCGGTAGATCGCCCACAGGAACTGCGCCTGCGGATTGGTCGAATCGCGCAGGGCCTTGAACTTCTTGACCGGGTCCTTTTCCTTCAGGATGCGCCCGACGATGTCGGCAGCTTTCGCGCCGCCGGCCACGTATTCGCCGGTGGCGAAGTCCAGGCGCTGGATGTCCTTGCCGACCTTTTTATAAAAGCCGCCGCCGGTCTTCTGGCCCAGGGCGCCCTTCTCGATCAGTTTCGCCAGCACGTCAGGGGTCTTGTACAGGCTGAAGAACGGGTCGTCCTGCAGGGTGTCCTGCATGGTCTTGATGACGTGGCCCATCGTGTCCAGGCCGACGACGTCGGCGGTACGGAAGGTACCGGATTTTGCGCGGCCCAGCTTGGCGCCGGTCAGGTCGTCGACCACGTCCACCGACAGGCCGAATTTTTCGGCTTCGTGGATGGTGGCCAGCATGCCGAAGATGCCGACGCGGTTGGCGATGAAGTTCGGCGTGTCTTTCGCGCGCACGACGCCTTTACCCAAGGTCGAGGTCAGGAAGGTCTCGAGCTGGTCGAGGATCTCCGGATTGGTCGACGTGGTCGGGATCAGTTCGACCAGGTGCATGTAACGCGGCGGGTTGAAGAAATGGACGCCGCAGAAGCGCGCCTTGAGTTCTTCGTTAAACCCTTCGGCCAGCGTGTTGATCGACAGGCCCGAGGTGTTCGAAGCAAAAATCGCGTTCGGCGCAATATGCGGCGCGACCTTGGCGTACAGGTCGTGCTTCCAGTCCATGCGCTCGGCGATCGCTTCGATGATCAGGTCGCACCCAAGCAGCACGTCGAGGTTGTCTTCGTAGTTGGCGACTTCGATCAGCCCCGCGTCGTCCTTGTTGCCGAGCGGTGCCGGCGACAGCTTTTTCAGGCCTTCGATGGCCTTCAGGACGATACCGTTCTTGTTGCCGTCCTTGGCAGGCAGGTCGAACAGCACGACAGGCACCTTGGCGTTGACGCAGTGCGCAGCGATCTGCGCGCCCATCACGCCCGCGCCCAGCACGGCGACTTTCTTGACGGTGAAATTGGTCATGGTTTTTTATCCCTGGAAGCAGTTAGAACAGGTCGGCGTCGAGCGCCATCAGGTTGGCGGAACCCGAACGAGCCTGGCGGATCAGCATCGCGGTTTCCGGGTACAGGCGTGCAAAGTAGAAGCGTGCGGTGGCCAGCTTCGACTCGTAGAACTTGTCGTCCGAGTCTTTCTTCTCCAGCGCGATCTTCGCCATCTGCGCGAAGAAGTACGAGAACACCAGGTGACCGACCACGCGCAGGTAAGGCACGGCGGCGGCGCCGACTTCGTCCTGGTTGGTAAAGGCCTTCATGCCGATTTCCATGGTCATCTTGCCGACCTTGTCGCCCAGTTCGCCCAGCGGGGTCACGAATTCGGACATCGATTCATCGAGGCCGTTCTCTTCGACGAAGGACTTGATCTTCTCGCCGAAGGCGCGCAGCTTGGCGCCGTTGTCCATCAGGATCTTGCGGCCCAGCAGGTCGAGCGACTGGATCGTGTTGGTGCCTTCGTAGATCATGTTGATGCGCGCGTCGCGCACGTACTGCTCCATGCCCCACTCGCTGATGTAGCCGTGGCCGCCGTAGACCTGCATCGCTTCCGAGGTTGCGATCCAGCCGTTGTCGGTGATGAAGGCTTTGACGATTGGGGTGAGCAGCGCGACTTCGCCGGCGGCTTCCTTGCGCACGTCTTCGTCCGGGTGATTCAGTTCGCGGTCGATCTGCAGCGCGACGTAGGAGCAGACGGCGCGCGCGCCTTCGGCATAGGCTTTCGCGGTCAACAGCATGCGGCGCACGTCCGGGTGCACGATGATCGGGTCGGCTGGCTTCTCAGGCGCTTTCGGGCCCGACAGGCTGCGCATCTGGATGCGGTCTTTCGCATACACCAGCGCGTTCTGGTACGCCACTTCGGTGAGACCCAGCGACTGCATGCCCACGCCCAGGCGGGCGGCGTTCATGAACACGAACATCGCATTCAGCCCTTTGTGCGGCTGGCCGATCAGGGTGCCGACGGCGCCGTCCAGGTTCATCTGGCAGGTGGCGTTGCCGTGGATGCCCATCTTTTCTTCGATGGCGCCGCAGAAGATCGGATTGCGTTCGCCCAGCGAGCCATCCGCGTTCGGCAGGAATTTCGGCACCAGGAACAGCGAGATGCCTTTCGAGCCTTCCGGTGCGTCCGGCAGGCGCGCCAGCACCAGGTGGATGATGTTTTCGGCCACGTCGTGTTCGCCGGCCGAGATGAAGATCTTGGAACCGGTAATTTTATAGGTGCCGTCGCCCTGCGGCTCGGCCTTCGAGCGCAAGAGGCCCAGGTCGGTGCCGCAATGCGCTTCGGTCAGGCACATGGTGCCGGTCCACTCGCCCGAGACCAGCTTCGGCAGGTAGAACTGCTTCTGCTCGTCGGTGCCGTGTTCCTTCAGGCACTCGTAGGCGCCGTGCGACAGGCCCGGGTACATGGTCCAGGCCTGGTTGGCCGAGTTCAGCATCTCGTAGAACGAATTGTTCAGCGAGACCGGCAAGCCCTGGCCGCCGTATTCCGGATCGCAGGCGAGTGCCGCCCAGCCGCCTTCGACATACTGTTTATACGCTTCCTTGAAACCCTTCGGGGTGGTCACGGTCTTGGTGGCGGCGTCGAAATGGCAGCCTTCGCGGTCGCCCGAATGGTTCAGCGGGAACAGCACTTCCTGGGTGAACTTCGCACCTTCTTCCAGCACCTGGTTGATGATGTCGGCGTCGATTTCCTGGTAGGCAGGCAGGTTCTTGAACTCTTCGGTGACGTTGAGGAATTCGTGCAGCACAAACTGCATATCCCGGATTGGCGCGACGTACTGACCCATGGTTTTCTCCTGACGAAGGTGAGGTTATTTTTAATACTGAAGAGCGGGCGATAGGGCCGGCTCAGGTGTTTTGAACGGGATTGCGGTAATTCTCGATCAGCCGCGCGAAGCCGCGGTTGGCGCGGTCGATCGCGCCCGGGACGCGCAGGAAGCGTGCGTCGTGGTGCAAGGCCAGGATCAGCCCGTACATCTCGTAAACCAGCTGCTGCGGGTCGGTGCCCGCTTTCAGTGCGCCGCAATCGATGCTCTGCTGCACGGCGCGCAGCAGCGCACCCTGCCAGGCACGCACCATCGCCACCAGCGATTCGCGGATCGGGCCCGGCCGGTCATCGTACTCCACTGCGCCGCTGATATAGATGCAGCCCGACGCAATTTCAACCGATACCCGCTTGACCCAGCGCGCAAACATCGATTCCAGGCGCGGCAAGCCGCGTGGCTCTTTTACGCTAGGAAAGAACACTTCCTGCTCGAAACGGTGGTGGTAGAGCTTCAATACTTCCATCTGCAAATCTTCGCGCGAGCCGAAGTGGGCGAACACGCCCGATTTGCTCATGTTCATGCGGTCCGCGAGCAAGCCGATGGTCAAGCCTTCGAGCCCGTTACGGCTGGCCAGTTCGAGCGCGACGTCGAGAATCGCCGCCCGCGTCTGTTCACCCTTGCGCATGAATTTTGCTGAAGTGTTGATACGTTTCCCCTGCGTGAATCGAAAAATCCGAACGAGCGTACTATTATCTATCGAGCGGTGAATGTCAAACGGGAATCTAGAGGTGCGGTTCTATTGTGCGGGGGTGGTGGCGCGACGGTTGAACGCGTGGACGGGGAACCCGTCCACGCTACGGCTGCGACACATTCAACGCATGGACGTCCTTACCCTGCCGCCTTCGAAATCGCGCGCCGGTCGCGCTTGGTTGGCCGCCCCTTGATGTCCAGGCTCGGCTCCGGGAACAGCCGGCGCGCCGTCTTGTCGTTCTCGCGCCGGGCGATGCTCTCGTCGGTTTCGAAATAAAGTTCGCGCGCCACCGGTGCCGGGCCGCGCTTGTCCGAAATGGCGGCGACCATTACTTCCCAGCGATCGGAACCGTTGTCGATCGCAATCTTGTCGTTCACCTTCACGGCGCGCGCCGGTTTCACGGGTTCACCCGCGATGCGCACGCGTCCGCGCTCGACCGCATCGGCCGCCATCGAGCGGGTTTTGAAAAAGCGCGCCGCCCACAGCCACTTGTCGATCCGTACGTTGTCCATGTTTTACTCTTCCTTATGCATAACCTATGGCGAAAATGCGCATGGTCAGTTTATAGAGAAGGTAAGCCATTTCATAGCGCACGCGGCGCACCCAACCGATGCCCTCGAATTCTTCCATGTGCACGACTTCGCCATCGGCAATGCCGCGCTCGATGTGGGCGCGCACGGCGCGTGCAAAAGCGGTGTTGCGCACGACGATATTCGCTTCCTGGTTGAGGAACAGCGACAGGCCGTCGCAATTGCTCGAACCCACCGTCGACCAGTCGTCGTCGACCACGGCGATCTTCGCGTGCAACTGGGTTTTGCGGTATTCGACGACCTTGATTCCGGCCGCCAGCAGCTTCGGATAAAAGGAACGGGCGACCGCGTCCTGCATGCGGAATTCGCCGACGCCGATCAGCAGCGTGACGTCGACGCCGCGCCCTGCGGCACGGGCCAGCGCTTCGCGGAATTTGCGTCCCGGTGCGAAATACGGATTGGCCAGCAGCACGCTCTTTTTCGCCTGCCCGATCGCCTGCAGGTAGGCGCGCTGGATCGTCCTGCGGTTGCGCAGGTTGTCGCGCACGACAAAGGCGGCGCGCATCGGGCGCGCGCCTTCGGTCGGCGGCGGGCGCCGCGTCTCGCGGTACAGGCCGATGCGGCTGAGCAGGTCGAGGCGTCCGGCGCGCATCCATTGCGCCCTTGCCTCGAAATGAATATGGGCCACCAGCGGTCCGCGCACGCGCACGGCGAAATCCCAGCGCGGCGCCGGCAGCGGCAGGTAGGGTTCGTAATCGTGCTTCATGTCGTCGTTGATGTTGATGCCGCCGACAAAGGCGACCTCGGCATCGACGACCGTGATCTTGCGATGAGTGCGGGCAATGCCGCGCTTGAACCAGGGATTGAACACGCGGTAGTGCACCCCGGCCGCGGCAAACGCCTCGGCGCGGCGACAGCAGGTGCGGTGGCCAGTGCCGAACCAGTCGACCAGCACCCGCACCTTGACGCCGCGCGCGGCCGCACGGATCAGCGCCGCCTCGATGCTGCGCGCGACCTCGTCCTCGGCAAAGATATAGGTTTCGAACAGCACCTCGTGCCGGGCGGCGTCGATGGCGGCGATCATCGCCGGGAACAGTTGCTGCCCGGTTTCGAGCAAGACGATGTCGTTGTTCGCTACATACGTCACGCTGCGCATGGCGTCAGGCCAGCTGCAATTCGGCGACGATGGGCGCGTGGTCGGACAGCTTGGCCCAGATCGGACCGGCCATCACCTGGGCGTTGTCGATCTTGAATCCGCGTACATAAATGCGGTCGAGTCGGAACCACGGCAGCGCGGCCGGGAAGGTGCGTGCCGGCGCCAGGCGCGGCTGGCGCCCGGCCCAGCTGCGCACCATGTCGCCCAGCGCCGATTTGGGTCCGAGCTCATCGAAGACCTCGGTCACGCCAAGGGCGTTGCGCAGGCGGTCGCTGAGGGTATTGCGCCAGTCGTTGAAGTCGCCCGCGATGATCACCGGTTCGCCGTTCGGCGCCGACTTGTTGACCGCCTCGATCAATTGCTCGGTCTGGCGCCCGCGCCCGCCTTCGAACAGGCCCAGGTGCACGACATAGCAGTGGATCTTGCCGGCAGGCGTCTCCAGTACACAGTGCAGGATGCCGCGCTGCTCGTAGGCGTGGTCCGAGACGTCGTGGTTGTGGCTGTTTTCGATCGGGAAGCAGCTGAGCAAGGCGTTGCCATGGTGGCCATGGTCGTAGACCGCGTTCATGCCATAGGCGGAATGATGGTGGTGCGATTCGCCGGCAAAGTACTCGTACTGCGCCGTTTCCGGCCAGATGCGGGTCTCGCGCTTGTGCTGGCCATAGCGCGCTTGATGGCGGTCATGCCTTCCCTGCACTTCCTGCAGGAAGACGATATCGGCATGGAACTCGGCAATCGCCTTTTTGAGCGCCAGCACCCGCGGGGTACTGCGCAATGAGGTGACACCCTTGTGAATATTGTAGGTCGCGACACGAATCTTCATGGGAATATTCTAACCCCATCAGTCCGTGTTCATTTTTATAAGGTTTCCAATCGTGCGGTACGGGGCGCGGCTTCTGGGAGCCGCTACCCCGTCACCGTTGTGTACTGCTTATTCGAACGCAGGGGCCGCTTCCCAATGCTGACGCAATGCGGCATTGCGGGGCGACGCCAGGTTCTCCGCCTCGGACAAGGGAACGGAAATCAGACGCGGGCCGGACAGGCGCAGGCCGCAGAGCAGGTCGATGTAGAAACAATCATCGTCCACGCTGACTGCTTTCACTTTTTCCTCATGCTTCGGTTCGAATTGTTCCATGCTTGTATTCCCCCAGAATCCGTTGGTTGGACTGTTGCAGTTCAAAAATTCGCTCGACGCGAACCATTGACGATAGGCGACCGGTTTCTGATTGTCAAACGCAGTTTCTACTGTGCGCTAGCTAACATAACGAATAACCTCAAGCAATTTTGCCGCAAAGAACTTGTTTCAAGTTGTTACAATGAAAGTTGCCGTAGATAATTTGTTTCAGATTTCAGAGATTTGTATCGATATGTATGCAAGTTAGACGGTAGTTAGCAGCAATCTGCCGAACTTTCACCAGGACATTAAAGAACATGCGTGCTAAAACTTGCGTTTTTATGCTTGACGAATAGCATTTGTACGTTTTGGCGAGGTGAGCTTGTAGGACAAAAGGAGGGGTGACGTTGTATCTACGCCTACAAACAAAATTTGTTTGACATTTCGAATATCTTTATTTGCAGCTTACAAAATGTCATCAGAACGCGGTAGCGTGGTTAAACTGGTCAAGACCACACTGTGTTTTCTCTCTACGAACAGCGTCACGGTGCGTACTCGCCGGTGCTTGCGATCCTGGATAGTGCGACCTTAGGCGCCGCGCATCTGGGCCTGGGTAACGTTACTGCCCGGTGCGACGCTCTGCGTCAGCCAGACATTGCCGCCGATGGTCGATCCCGCCCCCACAGTGATGCGCCCGAGGATGGTGGCGCCGGCATAGATGACGACGTCGTCCTCGACGATCGGATGGCGCGGCGCTCCTTTTACCAGCGCGCCGCTCTCGTCGGTCGGGAAGCGGCGCGCGCCCAGCGTGACGGCCTGGTACAGGCGCACGTGGCGGCCGATGATGGCCGTTTCGCCGATGACGACGCCGGTGCCATGGTCGATGAAGAAGCTGGCGCCGATCTGCGCCGCCGGGTGGATGTCGATGCCGGTCAACGTGTGGGCGATGTCGGCGCCCAGGCGCGCCAGGAAGGGCACGCCGACGCGGTGCAGGCGGTGCGCGATGCGGTGATACAGCACCGCGATCGTGCCGGGGTAGCACAGCATGATTTCGGCGACCGAACTGGCGGCCGGATCGCCCGCCAGCGCCGCCTGCACGTCGGAGACGATCAGGGCGCGGATCTCGGGCAGACTGGCGGCGAACTGGCGCGTGATCGCGCGCGCGCGCTCGGTCAGCTCCGGCTCGGCGATGTGTTCCAGCTCCGGATTGAAGCGCAAGGCGCGCCGCACCTGCTCCGCCAGCTGGTCGAGGGCGACGTTCAGGGTATCGCCGACGAAGAAATCGATGCTCTCGTCATTCAGGTCGGGACGCCCGTAATGCGTGGGAAACAGCGCCGCACAGACGCCTTCGATCACCTGCCTAAGTACCGTGCGCGAAGGCAGCTCGCGTACGCGTCCCTGGTGGCGGATGTTGTGGGTCGATTCGCGCGAGGTACGCAGCGCGTCGATGATGGGGCCGAGGTGCCAGTGATTGGCGCCGCCCTGGTCGTGGAAGTTGTCGTTCATGCACCTAGCCTACTCCAAGGCGAGTGAAAAATGAACGATTTAGATCACACTTCTTTATTCGCAAACAATGTCGTTTGTACCTCTTGAGGGTAAGAAATTTCCCTCCGACATTGATCATGGACGCGTAAGGTGGGCGGCACACGCACCGCTGTTCCGCCAACCGGAGAGGTGGAGCCATCCACCTTACGGGTCTGATCATTCTTTCTCGGGAAATTTGGCTGAACTGACTGGCGTTGGCTGCCACGCCATTTAACGCTTTCTTAACGCCCACTTTACATTGCAATGAGGCCACCTCTCGTAAGCTGGCCCTTGGCCATGTCCGGATCAACCGCATCGCCATTCCCGATACACAAAGTAAAACAGGAACACGACGGTGATTCAAGCATCAGGCATTGGCATCAAACTGCATTCAATCGGAAACAGGCTGGCGCGTAGCACCAGGTGGGCCGGACCATATGCCCCGCTGTTTCAGATCCTGCTCATCGGCCTGGCCCTGCTGTCGTTCTCGCGCGCCGCCCTGGTCGCCTGGCAATGGGAGCGCGTGCAGCCGACCGGCATGCTGCTGCCGATCCTGGTCCAGGGCGTGCGCGCCGACCTGATCCTGGTCGGCTATTTCCTGGCCATCCCCCTGCTGCTGGCGCCGCTCCTGGCGCACCGGCGCTTCGCCCGCTTCTGGAAAGGCGCGATGGCCTGCTGGGGCACGTTCGCGCTCGTCTTCATCCTGTTCATGGAACTGTCGTCGCCGCAGTTCATCATGCAATACGATATTCGTCCGAACCGGCTGTTCATCGAGTACCTGGCCTATCCGCGCGAAGTGTTCGCCACGCTCTGGAACGGCTTTCGTATTGCGCTGGTTGCCGGCCTGGCCGCTACCCTGCTGATCGGCACGGCGCTGTATCGCCTGTTGCGTCATGCCTCCGCCGCCAGCGTCATGTGGCCAGCGCGCAAGCTGCTGTTGCTATGGCCGCTGTGCTGCCTGCTCGTGTTCATGCAGGTACGCTCGACAACGGCGCACCGCCCCGCCAACCCGGCCATGTTCGCGCTCACCGGCGACGCCATGGTCAATTCCCTGATCATCAATTCGGGATGGTCGGTACTGAGCGCCCTCGGTTCGATGCGCAACGAGACTGTCTCTTCCGAGATCTACGGCACCGTTCCGCGCAGCCAGGTCCTGGCAGAAGTGCGCTCCGCGCCCTGGCTGCGCGACGCCCGTTTCGACACCCCCGCCCTGCCGACGCTACACCACCAGCAAGCCGCGCTGACGCGTGACAAGCCGCTCAACCTGGTGATCGTCCTGCAAGAAAGCCTGGGCGCGACCTTCGTCGAATCGCTCGGCGGCTTGCCGGTGACGCCCGAGCTGGAAAAGCTCAAGCGTGAAGGCTGGTGGTTCGAGCAGATGTATGCCACCGGCACCCGCTCAGTGCGCGGCATCGAGGCCGTGGTCGCCGGTTACGCGCCGACGCCGGCACGCAGCGTCGTCAAACTGTCGCTGGCCCAGCAAAATTTCTATACGCTGGCGTCCGGTCTCGGCCAGCAGGGCTACCACACCGAATTCGTGTATGGCGGCGAAGCCCATTTCGACAACATGCGCAGCTTCTTCTCCGGTAACGGTTTTAACAAGATCGTCGACCGGGCGGAAATGCAGCCGGCGTTTGTCGGCAGTTGGGGCGCGTCGGACGAAGACCTGTTCGCCAAATCGCTCGAACGCCTGTCTGATCTGCATGCGAAAAACAAACCGTTCTTCAGTCTGATTTTTACCTCGTCGAACCACGAACCCTTCGAATTCCCGGACGGGAAAATCAAGCTGTACGACCCGGCCAAGCAGACCGTCAACAACGCCGTCAAGTACGCCGATTTCGCGCTCGGCAAGTTCATTCGGGAAGCGAAACAGCAGGCCTACTGGAAAGACACGGTCTTCCTGATCGTGGCCGACCACGACAACCGGGTCTACGGCAACAGCCTGGTGCCGATCAAGAAATTCCACATCCCGGCTTTGATCCTCGGCGCCGACATCGAACCGAAGCGCATCGCCACCATCGCCAGCCAGATCGACCTCGGCCCGACCCTGCTGTCGCTGCTCGGCGTCTCCAGCAGCCACCCGATGGTCGGACGCGATTTTGCGCGCGACAGCACCAGCCCAGGGCGCGCCATGATGCAGTTCGATAATTATTTTGCATGGCTCGAAGGCAGCTCGGCCACCATCCTGCGTCCCGGCCAGACGCCGCTGAGCGCCAGCTACGATGCCGCCACCGGCGCGCTCGACCTCGAGGCCGGCCTGCCCGACGACACGCGCGTGTCGAAAGCCATGGCCCACGTGATGCTGCCCTCGCTGCTCTACCGCGAGCAACGCTACCGCGCTTTCTGATACAGATTGGCTGGGGTCAGGTCTGACATTCAGACACAAGCTCGACGATACTTCGAGGCTGTTTCTTGCCGAGGTCTGCTGTTTTCGGGTTGCGGAGCGTTAGGTGCCAAGGCGGAGGCCGTGTCCGAATGTCAGACCCCAGCTTACAGATTGACACTTTTCTTACAGTGCAACCGACAAATTTGTCCGTATTTACTGACACAATGGCGCCATGCATTCATCATTTGAATTCGGAGACCATCATGCGATTTGCTAGCCACACCATTCTGCGCCTTGCCGCCGTCCTGACCCTGACTGCCGCCTCCACCTCCGCGTTTGCCCAAAGCGCTGAATATCGCCGTGGCTACGATGCCGGATTTGCCGCCGGCCAGCGCGCCGCCCACGACGACCGCCGTGGTGGCCCTGGCCGTGATCGGCTGCGGGTCGAAGAGGCGAGCTATGGCGCGCGCGGCGCCATGTGCGATGCGCGCCGGGCGGTGCGCCAGGAAGCCGAGCGCAATGGCGGCGTCGTCGTCGCCGGCAATCACCTGTGCGGCGATCCGGCGCGCAACGTCGAGAAACGCCTGAACATCGTCTACCGTTGCGGCGATGGCCAGCCGCAACGCATCGTTGCGCGCGAAGACGATACCCTGCGCCTGAGCTGCTACCGCTAAGGGGCGATCAGGCTAGTCATGTTCGACGTCGACATGCCGCGGCAGTTGCAGCACCGCCTCCGCATTCGACGACGAAAAACAGCGATCCGCCGCTTCCAGTAGCGGCAACCATGCGTACTGCAGGTGCTCGCGCGGACTCAAGGTGATCGGGATATCGCGCGGCACGCACACCGAAAACACGTGTTCGGTATTGTGGGTCACACCGGGTGCGTAGCGGTGGCGCCAGGTCGGATAGATTTCGTAGACGTTCGACAGGTTCCAGTCATGCAGGCGGATGCGTTCGCCGTCGGCGACGATCCCCGTTTCCTCGAACAGTTCGCGCGTGGCCGTCGCCAGCAAGGGTTCGTCGGGCGCGTCGAGCGAGCCGGTCACCGATTGCCAGAATCCGGGCCGGTCGGCGCGCTCGATCAGCAGCACCTGCATGTCCACGGTGTGGATGACGACCAGGACCGACTCAGGAATCTTGTGCACGCGCGCTTCTCCGAAACAAAATAAAAGGGCCGGCGCATCATTCGATGCGCCGGCCCCTATTCTACCCAGCCAACTGGCTGAGCGTGCTTACGCCACCTTCGGCGCTTCGTTGCGCAGGCGGATGTGCAATTCTTTCAACTGCTTCTCGTCGACTTCCGACGGCGCATTGGTCAGCAGATCCTGCGCGCGCTGGGTTTTCGGGAAGGCGATCACGTCGCGGATCGATTCCGAGCCGGTCATCAGCGTAACCAGGCGGTCCAAACCGAAGGCCAGGCCACCGTGCGGTGGCGCGCCGTATTGCAGGGCATCGAGCAGGAAGCCAAATTTCAATTGCGCTTCTTCGGCGTCAATCTTCAGGGCGCGGAACACCTTGCTCTGCACGTCTTCGCGGTGGATACGGATCGAGCCGCCACCCATTTCCCAGCCGTTCAAGACCATGTCGTAGGCCTTGGCGATGCAGGCGCCTGGATTGGTTTCCAGCATGTCTTCGTGGCCGTCTTTCGGGGCCGTGAACGGGTGGTGGGTTGCGGTCCAGCGGTCGTTTTCTTCGTCGTGCTCGAACATCGGGAAGTCGATGACCCACAGCGGCGACCAGGTGTCGTCCAACAGGCCGGCTTTCTTGCCGAATTCCGAATGGCCGATCTTGACGCGCAGCGCGCCGATGGCGTCGTTGACGACCTTGGCTTTATCGGCACCGAAGAAGATCAGGTCGCCGTCTTGCGCGCCGGTCAGTTCCAGGATCTGGGTCAGGACGTCGTCCGAGATGTTTTTCACGATCGGCGACTGCAAGCCTTCGCGGCCCTTGGCCTTTTCGTTGACCTTGATGTAGGCCAGGCCCTTGGCGCCGTAGATGGCGACGAACTGGGTGTAGGCATCGATTTCCGAACGCGGCATCGAGGCGCCCTGCGGCACGCGCAGGCCGACCACGCGGCCACCGGTCATGTTGGCGGCGCTGTTGAAGACCTTGAATTCGACCGACTTCATCAGCTCGGTCAGTTCGGTGAATTCCAGCTTGACGCGCATGTCCGGCTTGTCCGAACCGTAGGAACCCATGGCGGTAGCGAAGTCCATGACCGGGAACGGGTTCGGCAGGTCGATGCCGGCGGCGTTCTTGAACACGACGCGCATCATGTCTTCGAACAGGTCGCGGATTTCCTGTTCGGTCAGGAACGAGGTTTCGCAGTCGATCTGCGTGAATTCAGGCTGGCGGTCGGCGCGCAGGTCTTCGTCGCGGAAGCACTTGGTGATCTGGTAGTAACGGTCGAAGTTGGCGACCATCAGCAGCTGCTTGAACAGCTGCGGCGACTGCGGCAGCGCGAAGAAGTTGCCTGGGTTGACGCGCGATGGGACCAGGTAGTCGCGCGCGCCTTCCGGGGTCGACTTGGTCAGCATCGGGGTTTCGATGTCGATGAAGCCGAGGTTGTCGAGGTACTTGCGCACTTCCATCGACACTTTGTAGCGCAGGCGCAGGTTGCGCTGCATCTGGGCGCGGCGCAGGTCGAGCACGCGATGCGTCAGGCGGGTGGTTTCCGACAGGTTGTCGTCGTCCAGCTGGAACGGCACCGGCACCGATGCGTTCAGCACTTCGACCGCGCTGGCGTTGATTTCGATCTTGCCCGACTTCAGGTTGGCGTTGGCCGTGCCTTCCAGGCGGTTGGTGACGGTGCCGGTGATGCGCAGGCAGTACTCGTTACGCACGTGCTCGGCGGCCTTGAACACATCGGCATTGTCCGGATGGCAGACGACCTGCACCAGGCCTTCGCGGTCGCGCAGGTCGATGAAGATGACCCCGCCGTGGTCGCGGCGGCGATGCACCCAGCCGCACAGGCTGACGGTTTGGCCCAGCAATTCTTCGGTCACGAGGCCGCAGTAGTGAGTACGCATGGAGGACATATTTTCTCTATTCCAGGTTGGTGTATCGGTGCCGCCTGCAGCGGCTTTGATGCTTGCTATTGTAGTCCGCTCGGGGAGCTTGTTCGGGTGCTTAAGTCGGCGCCACCACGCCCATCGACACGATGTACTTCAGGGCCGCATCGACCGTCATGTCCAGCTCGACGACCTTGCTGCGCTCCATCATCAGGAAAAAGCCCGAGGTCGGGTTCGGGGTGGTCGGCACGTACACGCTGACGAATTCGCCGACCAGGTGGTTCTTCACGTCGCCGCCGGGCACGCCGGTCAGGAAGCCAATGGTGTACGAATCGGCATGCGGGTAAGGAATCAGCACGGCCTGGCGGAAGGCGTTGCCGGACGACGAAAACAGCGTGTCCGACACTTGCTTGACGCTGCCATACAGCGAGCTGACCACCGGGATGCGTTTCAGCAGCCGCTCGCCCAGGCGCACGACGTAGCCGCCGACCAGATTATTCGTCAGCAGGCCGGTGATGAAGACGATGGCGATCGTCAGGATCGCACCGATGCCCGGGATGTTGACCCCGAACAGCGCGCGCGGCTGCCAGCGTTCGGGCACGAACAGCAGCGACTGGTCGAGCATGCCGATGATCATGCTCAGCACCCAGGCCGTGATGGCCAGCGGCACGAGGATCAGCAAGCCGGTCAGGAAGTATTTGCGCATCAAGTTCTCATTGTTCTTATTGCTGCGGCCAACAGGCCGCAGGGAGCGGCATCAAGAGGCGCTCGTGTCGCTCTTGGTTGCCGGCGCCGGGCTGGCGGCCGTGCTGCTTTCGCTCGACCCACTGGCGTTGCCGGACTCGGCCGCGGCAGGCGCCGCTGCGCTGGTGGCGGGTGCGGTACCTGTTGCCGGGGCCTTGCCGCCGCGAAAATCGGTGACGTACCAGCCCGAGCCCTTGAGCTGGAAGCCGGCAGCGGTGACCTGTTTCTTGAACGCGTCTTTGCCGCAGGACAGGCAGGTCGTCAAGACCGGGTCGGAAATTTTTTGCAGTACATCTTTGGAAAAACCGCATTCATCGCAGCGGTAAGCGTAAATCGGCATTGTGATACTCCGCAAAAATCTTCAAAACCCTGAATTATAAAGGTTTTAGCGGGCTCTGACGGACTGATGGACCGCTCAGCGTCGGCAGCGATTGCCCGCGAAAGCGGCAGCGCCGCGAACTGTTGTTTTTAATCAGCATTTCAATCGTACCATTTGCTGAAAATCAACTCAGCTGTTTAAATAGCATCCTCGACAGCAGATGCTGCCGGCAGGTTCCGGCTTGCTGGAACCAGGTCAAAGAAACAGAAGTTGGCGCGATGTCTCATCGCCGCATGGCCGTACAAGAAGCTGTAGTTAAAAGCCCGCGCATGCGGGCTTTTTTTTGTCCGTGAATTAGCCTGGGTCGTAGGGTGGGCTCTCGAGCCCACGCGGCTGTACCTTCGCACACCCGACAGTTTGAGTAAGACGCTACCTCGGCGGGTCGCGTTTCGATGTGCGTGCGTAGTACCGCGTGGGCTCGAGAGCCCACCCTACAAAACCTGTACACTGTCCAGCCGTTCCCACACCATCCAGCGTTCTTGTCCCGCAAAAACAGGCAAGGAATCGACCACATCGCCCTCCTCCACCAGCGCGAAATGCGGCGTCAGCAATTCCTCGAGTTCCGCCCGCGGGATGCCGAACGGTGGCCCTTTTGGCGTATTCCCAAAGAAAAAGAAGCCGGCCAGCAGCCCACCCGGCGGCAGCAGTTCGGCATAGCGCGTCGCCACGTGCGGGCGCATGGCGGGCGGCAAGGCGCACAGGAAGGCGCGTTCGTAGATCAGTCCGAGCGCCCCTTGCGGTTGCCAGCTGAAAAAGTCCGCCTCCACCACGCGCGCGGCCCACGGCCCGACCAGTGCCCGCGCGCGGCTGACGGCGGCGGGCGAAAAGTCGATGGCGGTGGCATCCCATCCGGCGTCGGATAAAAACTGCAATTCATAGCCGTTGCCGCACCCCGGAATCAGCACCGTGCGCGGCGAAGGGTTTGTCACTGCGTCGCGTGCAACGAAATCGCGCAACGCCTGCGGCACGCCGCCCAGGTCCCACGGCATAAACGCCTGCTCGAAGCGTTCGTCCCAGAATTGCGGGGTATTCGGATCGCGGCTGCTGAATTCGGGCATGTCAGAAAGTATTGCCGTAGCGCGCCAGCACGGCCGCGAAGATGATGCCCGAGGCGATGCCGCCGGCCAGCCAGGCGACAAACCCGATCAGGCGGTTGGTGCGGCGTTGCTCGACCACCAGCAGGGCCAGCAAATCCTGCGTCGCCGCATGCGGCTGCGCTTGCTGCTCGAGCGCGCGGTGCGCCAGGCGCGGCAGTTGCGGGAAGATGTGGGCGTAGCGCGGTGCTTCGGCTTTTAATCGTTCGACCAGGCCGCGCCAGCCGACCTGCTCGCCCATCCAGCGCTCCAGATACGGTTTCGCCGTCTTCCACAGATCGAGGTCGGGATCGAGCTGGCGTCCCAGTCCCTCGATGTTGAGCAGGGTCTTTTGCAGCAGCACCAGTTGCGGCTGCACCTCGACATTGAAGCGGCGCGAAGTCTGGAACAGGCGCAGCAGGATCTGGCCGAACGAGATGTCTTTCAATGGCCGGTCGAAAATCGGTTCGCAGCAGGCGCGCACCGCCGATTCGAGTTCGTCGACGCGGGTAGTGCGCGGCGCCCAGCCCGATTCGATATGGGCTTCGGCCACGCGTTTGTAGTCGCGCCGGAAAAAGGCGAGGAAGTTCTGCGACAAATAATCCTTGTCGAAGTCGTTCAAGGTGCCGACGATGCCGAAATCGAGGGCGATGTAGCGGCCAAAGGTTTCCGGCTCGACCGAGACCAGGATGTTACCGGGGTGCATATCGGCGTGGAAAAAGCCGTCGCGGAAGACCTGGGTAAAAAAGATCTCGACGCCGTCGCTGGAGAGCTTTTTGAGGTCGACGCCTTCGGCCGCCAGGCGGTCGATCTGCGACACCGGGATGCCGTTCATGCGTTCCATGACGATCACGCTGCTGGAGCAATAGTCCCAATACATTTCCGGAACCATCAATAACTCGGAATCCGCGAAATTGCGGCGCAGCTGGCTGGCGTTGGCCGCCTCGCGCATCAGGTCGAGTTCGTCGTGCAGGTATTTGTCGAACTCGGCCACGACTTCGCGCGGCTTCAGGCGCCGGCTCTCGGCCCAGACGCGCTCTAACAAGCCGGTCGCCAGGTGCATCAGGGCGATGTCTTCGTCGATCGTTTTCTTCATGCCCGGACGCAGCACCTTGACGGCAACCTGCTTGCCGTTCTTCAGCGTCGCGAAGTGCACTTGCGCGATCGAAGCCGAGGCCACCGGCACCGGATCGAAACTGGCGAACAACTGGTCGGGATGGGCGCCGAGCGCGGCCGTGATCTGGGCAATCGCCTGGTCGGATGGGAACGGCGGCACGCGGTCTTGCAGCAGCGCCAGCTCGTCGGCGATATCCGGCGGCATCAGGTCGCGCCGGGTCGACAGCACCTGGCCGAACTTGATGAAGATCGGCCCCAGCTCTTCCAGGGCCAGGCGCAGGCGGATCGCGCGCGGGGTGGTGATGTGGCCACGCCAGAAAAACATGCCGCTGACAAAACGTGCCGTACGCGGGGCATTGAAGCCGGACATTGCGATTTCATCGAGGCCGTACTTGGTTGCGACCGTGAAAATTTTAAGCAGGCGCAGGAATTTCAATATCATCAGCTATCCAGGGTGGAATCCCCGCTCGTGCGGGTTGTCGGAATGAGGGCGCTGGGCGGCGCCACTTGCACGGCGTACTGTTGCGCCGGCTTTTGCACGGCTTGCTGCGCGGCCAGCTGTTCCAGCCGGGCGATGCGCTTGGCGGTGCGTTCGACGTCGTCGCGCAGGCGCACCACGTCGGCGCCGAACGCATCCACCTCGGCCGGGCGGGTCAGCACCGGGCGTTCCTCGACCAGGAATTCGGCCAGGTTCTCGGCCAGGCGGCGGCCACCGGCATTCACGTTGGCAAAGACGCTGCGCGCCCCGCCTGCCAGGCGGCTGGCGCCGATCGGTCCGAACAGGCGCTCGAGGTCGTGCTCGGGTTCCCAGCGCAGGCCGCGGCTCAGTTGCGAGATCGTGTTGGCGAATTCGGCGTCGCCCTCGATGCGCACGTAGGAAAACGCGCGCTCGCGGTTTTGCGCGATCAGCGGCAGGTCGGTCAGCTTGACGTGGATGGTGACGTTGGCGCTGGCCTCGGGCAGCGCCGCTTCCAGCAAGCCGTCGGCCGCCACGCGCAGGCGCAGCGCCAGGTGGCCGGTATCGATGACGGCGATCTTGCCGGCGTGACGCTGCAGAGAAGCGCGCGCCCAGGACTCGTCCGCCAGCAAGTGGTTGATCGTGGCAACGGCAGACACCGTCAGGGCGCGTTGCGGCGCCAGGAATAGAGGGCTCGGGAACATGGAATGGGTCGCGAAAAAAACAAAACCGCCCGGGTTGAGGCGGGCGGTTTCGATCTTACCAGTTTGCCGGGGCACAAACCCCGTGCACGGAAAGTTTGCAGGAAAATAATTACGCCACCTGTTGGATACCCGCGAGTACCCAGCCGGTATTGCCCGACAGCGGCTTTTCCATGTTCCAGACTTCGGTAAATGGCTCGGCCGGCGCATTCGGGGCGGTACGGATCATGCCATTGAACTGGACGCTGGCGAGGTAATCGCTGGCACTCGTTTCGATGCCGAGCAGCTGGGCGTCGATCGAGACGACGTCGGTGAAATCGGCATTCGCGCCGCGTTCGGCGATCTGCATTTTCAGTTCGGCAAACACTTCCGGCGTCGTGAATTCGCGCAGGTCGGCCACGTCGCCTTTATCCCAGGCTGCCTGCATGCGGATGAACGAGGATTTCGCATGACGCAGGAAGGCTTCATTGTCGAAGTCGGCCGGCACGCCCCATTGCACGTGCTGCGCCGGCGCGGCGGCGCCCTTGTTCAGCGACACGCCCGCGGCAGTGCCCTGGAACGACTGCGGTTGATACGGCTGCTGCAAGCCCGAACCGATTTCAGGCGTGCCGCCGGCCGGCAGCGGCTGTTGATTGAAGCCGCCCTTGAACTGGGCATTCGCCGGCGTGTCCTTGCGGCGGAACATGCGCACGATGAACATCACGGCCAGCGCCAGCAGCGCGATCATCAGGACCGAGGACAAGAACGAAGCCATGGCGCCGCCGATGCCCAGGTGCGAGAACAGGGCGCCCAGGCCGAGGCCGAGCAGCGCGCCGCCCAACAAGCCTTTCCACATGCTCGGCTTGGCCGCCTGCGCAGCGCGGGCGCCGGCGGCGCCGGCAGCAGCGCCGGCAACCGGTGCGGCCGGGCCCGGCGTTGCCGCCTGGCGGTTGATCGGGGCGGCCGGGGCCGGTGCGGGGGCAGGCATCTGGCGCACCGTCTGCGACTGGCGCCCGATGGAACGCTTGCCGCCCATCGGACGGGCAAAAGCTTCGGCAACCATTGCCGTCGTGCTCAAGGCCAGTACCATCGTAACCAGGAATTTTTTCATTTCACATGCCCCCTTAAAATTTGCCCTTAGCTTAATGCCTGAAGCTTAACGCTCCCTTAGCGCTTGTTTACAACTTGATACCGGTATGCAGCGCCGCCACGCCCGCCGTCAGGTTGAAATACTGGACGCGTTCCAGGCCCGCCGTTTCCATCATGCCTTTCAGCGTTTCCTGGTCCGGGTGCATGCGAATCGATTCGGCCAGGTAACGATAACTTTCCGCATCGTTGGCGATGCGCTGGCCCAGCCATGGCAGCACCGAGAACGAATACATGTCGTACGGCTTTTGCAGCGGCGCCGCGACTTTCGAAAATTCCAGCACCAGCAGCTTGCCGCCGGGCTTGAGCACGCGGCGCATTTCCGCCAGCGCCTGGTCCTTGTGCGTCATGTTGCGCAAGCCAAAGGCCACGCTGACCCGGTCAAAATAATTGTCCGGAAACGGTAACTTTTCGGCATCACAAAGCAAGGTGGGGGTCACCAAACCCTTATTCAATAGCCGGTCGCGGCCAACGCGCAGCATCGACTCGTTGATGTCGGTGAGCCAGACCTCCCCGCTCGGCCCCGCCTGCTTGGCGAAGGCTTTCGACAGGTCGCCGGTGCCGCCGGCAATGTCGAGCACCTTGAATCCTGGACGGACACCGGCCTGGGCAATGGTAAAAGTCTTCCAGATGCGGTGCAGGCCGCCGGACATGAGGTCGTTCATGACGTCGTACTTGGCGGCGACGGAATGGAAAACCTTGGCGACCTCGTGGACCTTTTCGTCCTCGGAAACGGTTTTATAGCCGAAATGGGTGGTGTTGGTCATAGTGCTCTGCCGGTTGATCTTGCCGCATTATACAAGCGACATGCATGGCGGGCGCGGACGCAGCGGAACACCGCTTATGGCAACATCTGCAACATCTTGAACAATGAAATCCGCTATCGACCAACAAGGCTCGCCCATTCATGAAAATACCGTTCATCTTCCTGTTCACTACCATCGCTTCAATGGCGTCGGCGCAAACCGTGCGGCCGACGACGCAGATCCCGGCTTGCCGGCTGCCCGCCAAATCCTTTCCGGCGAAATACGAAAAACTGGCCAGGACCGACAAAGGCTATGCCTGGATTCGGAAGGCTGCCCCTGCCGACGCCGAAGTGAGCGGCAATGGCGGGGAGCGCGCCGATGGGTCGGCGATGTACACCTGGCTCAGCTTTTATCGGCTCGATCTCGACAACGACGGCCAGTGCGACTGGTACCTGAATGCCTCGGCGCCGCTGTCGAGCGGAGGCGATCGCGATTCGATCAACACGCTCTATCTCGGCCGCCAGAACGGCTGGCTGCGGATCGGCGCCACGGTGCCCGCCCACGAGCCGGACGAGCCCGGCGTCGGCAAGACGATGGAGGAACAAGACCGCTATTTGTTCGGCGAGGAAATCGGCGTCATTCACGATGCGGCAGGCAAGACCAATTACCTGGTCGGTAGTTTCCCGAGCCGCCACGTCCGCGGCGACAGCCTGCCCGGCTACCGCTTGCAGGTCTGGGATGCCGGCAAAAAGACCTTCAGGCTGCTCGACAAATGGGAACCCGGATCAAAGGCCGCCGCGATCTATGCGTTTTTCAAGGCCCACGGCGCGCGCATTCCCGCCACCGCAACCGCCGCGCCGCAAGACACGATCCTGCGCTTCGATGCCGAGGTCGAGGCCTACGAACGCGCGCAAGCCTGCAACCCGGACAGCCCGCAACGCTCCGCGCCCGACCTGTACGGCGCCGTCTCGCGGCACCTGCTCGCCCGCTGCAGACGCTGACCTGCGCCGTGCTGCACAGCCCCCGCCCGGCAAGCCCATCGGTGCGGCGTTGAATTGTTAACTCTTGTATAATTTCCAGCCACTCTTTCTTTCCTTCTCTGCAATATTCAATCTGCATGCGAACGAGGACCCGTTTCCTGTTGCTGGTGCTGTCCGTGCTGGTTCCTTCGTTCATCGCCGCGGCGCTGGCGGTTGCCTACGTCTACCGCGATGCCCAGCAAGCGCAAAATCGCAGCATGGCCGAGACGGCGCGGGCCATGGCACTGCTCGTCGATAACGAGCTCGAGAAGAAGGAAGAGCTGCTGCGTGCGCTGGCCGGGGCGCCCTCGCTCGAGCGCGGCGACCTGGTCGAGTTCTACCAGCACGCCCGCCGCGCGGTGCCGCCACCGGAATCGGTGATCGTCCTGTTCGACCTGGACGGCCGCCCTTTGCTCAATACCCGGCGTCCCTACGGCAGCGATTTGCCGCCCCGTGGCGGTTCGAATATCGCGCAGCTGATGCAGAACAAGGACCCGGCGAATACCTTCGTCTCCGACCTGTTCGTCTCGCGCACGACGGGAGGCCACGACATCGCGCTGCAGGTGCCGGTGTACGGCGCGGCCGGCAACGGCGATCCCGGCGCCAGGCCGATCCGTTACCTGCTATCGCTGGGCATGAACGTTGGTTCCCTGCAGCAGTTGCTGGGGCGCCAGCGGCTGCCGGCTCCCTGGCTGGCGACGCTGATCGACCGCAACGGGCTGGTCGTGGCGCGCACCCGGGCGCCGGAACTGTACCTGGGCAAACCCGTACGCGACACGACCCGCGCCCTGGTGCGCGGCGTGCAGGAAACGATGTACGAATCGCGTACCCTGGACGGAATCGACTCGCGCGTCTACGCCAGCACCGTGCCCGGCGCCGACTGGAAGATCCTGCTCAGCATTCCGCGCAGCGAATTGCGCCAGGCGCCGTTGCGCGCCGCCGCCCTGCTCGGCGGCATGATGGCGCTGCTGCTGGTCGTCGGCCTGGTGGCGGCGCGCCGCTTCGCCAGCCGCGCCATCGCGCCGATCGACGCGCTCGGCCGCAGCGCGGTGGCGCTCGGCACCGGCGCCGAGGTGCGCTACCAGCCCGCCGGCTGGGCCGAGCTCGACAGCGTGGCGCACCACCTGGCCGACGCCAGCATCCGCATCCGCCAGGGCCAGACCGAGATGGAAGCGCGCGTCGCCGCCGCGATCGCCGCCACCGAACGCGCCCAGAGCGCGCTGCTGAAGAACCAGAAGCTGGAAGCCCTGGGGCGCCTCACCGGCGGCATCGCCCACGAATACAACAACCTGCTGCAGACCCTGACCACGGCGCTGCAACTGGCGGCGTTCACCACGCGCGACGACAAGGTCAAAAGCCTGGTGCAGACCTGCCAGCGCACGGTGGCGCGCGCCACTACCCTCACCGGCCAGCTCGGTTCGTTCGGGCGCATGCAGGAAGCGCGCCGCAGCACGGTCGACCTGTGCGAGCAGTTGCGCAGTGCGGTGCAGTTGATGAAAGGCTCGCTGAGCGGCAAGGTCGCGGTCGAAGTGCATTGCACGGACGAGGTCTGGCCGGTCACGCTCGAACCGCTGCAGTTCGACGTGGCGCTGCTGAACCTGGCCATGAATGCGCGCGACGCCATGCCGGACGGCGGCGTGCTGCGCCTGGAAGCGCGGAATATCACGATCGACAGTGGCGACGCCGGCGCCGGCCCCGCCCTGGCGCGCGGCGACTACGTGCTGGTGAGCATGGTCGACAGCGGCAGCGGCATGACGCCCGAGGTCATGGCGCGCGCGCTCGACCCCTTCTTCACGACCAAGCCGCCGGGCCAGGGCACGGGCCTGGGCTTGCCACAAGCCTATGCCTTCGCGACCCAGACCGGCGGCACGCTGGTGCTCGACAGCATTCCCGGCATCGGCACCCGGGTCGACCTGTACCTGGCGCGCGCCCGCGATGCCGTGATGGCCGCGCCCACCATCGACGGCAATGGCGCTGCGCCGGCACACGGCAGCGGCACCGTCCTGTTCGTGGAAGACGACGCCCTGGTGCGCGAAGCCGTGCTGCGCGCGCTGCAGGAAAGCGGCTTCGACGTCATGGTCGCCGAGAACGGCGAAGCCGCCCTGCGCCTGCTGGAAAGCGATGCACGCCGGCCCGGCGTCGTCTTTTCCGACGTCGTCATGCCAGGGCAAGTGAGCGGCATCGACCTGGCCGGCATCCTGCGCCAGCGCTATCCCGGCTTGCCGGTCATCCTGGCGACCGGCTACACCGAACAGCAAGTCGCCGTGCCCGACGTGCAAGTGCTGGCCAAACCGTATGCGATTGAGCAGCTGGTAGCAGTGTTGTCGCAGGCAGTTGTCCAGAACTAGCCGTTCAATATCCAGCTTCTTTCAAGAATTCGCTTAGCGCTCGACAACGTTCATTGCAGCCGAGAACGGGATAAGGCGCGATCGCGGCTCGGCTGTCGTTTCGCCCCAACTCGGCAATAAATACGTCGCCAAATTTTCCTTCACGAACGCAGATTTCTGCCTATAATAATTTCGCTTTGTTAAGACAGTCGCTGGCGTCATTCGTTTTCTTCACCGACAGGCCGAAACAAGGCATATTAAAATAAACTTTTGGGGAATTAAAATGACGACTGGCACTGTTAAGTGGTTCAACGATGCAAAAGGTTTTGGTTTCATCACGCCTGACGGCGGCGGTGAAGACCTGTTCGCGCACTTCTCGGCAATCAACGCACCGGGCTTCAAATCCCTGTCGGAGAATCAGCGCGTGAGCTTCGAGATCACCACTGGCCCGAAGGGCAAACAGGCTGCCAATATCCAGCCGCAGTGATATTTGGATTGCGTGGCTGCTACGGTGGCCGACGCGGTTTGAATAAATGAAAAAGCGCCTTTCGGGGCGCTTTTTTTATGGTGATTAATTGGGCAGGCTGCCGGATGCGGTGGTGAATTAGCGCTGCCGTACCGCGTGGGCTCGAGAGCCCACCCTACATTATGCAACTGTTCCATGAACTTGCTACGGGCGGTGGTGCACCGTAGGGTGGGCACTTGTGCCCACGCGGATCAACGTTTGCGAATCAGCTCAGTGATTGTGGCCACTCCCGCAAACCCCACCACGCACCAGCGCCCCCGGCAACACCGTGCCCGGTTCGCGCCCACTCTCTCCTGCAAACCCGGCGGCCTGCAGCCGGCCCAGGTAATCCTGCCACAGCGCTTCATGCTCGCTGCCCAGTTTATACAGATAATCCCAGGTAAAAATCCCGCTGTCGTGGCCATCGGTGAACAACGGTTTCACGGCGTAATTCCCGACCGGTTCGACACCGCTGATGCCAACGTCGCGCTTGCCCACTTGCAGGGTTTCCTGGCCCGGCCCATGGCCCTTTACTTCGGCCGAGGGCGAATACACGCGCAGCAGTTCGAAGGGAATGGAAAAGGCGCGGCCGTCGTTGAAAGCGATTTCGAGCAGGCGGGATTTCTGGTGGACGGTCAGTTCGGTTGGAATCGGCATAATGACTTTTACTTTTTACTTGTCTGTTCGGTTCATGCGGCGCGCGATGGCGTCGGCCAGGTGCGGCAACAGGGCGCGGCGTGCGTCGAGCACGGCGGCGTCCGTCTCGCGCACCGCCGCTGCCCACACGGGCGCCGGGAAGTGCGCGTCGTCAGTGTAGCGCGGGATGACGTGCCAGTGCAGGTGCGGCACGACATTGCCCAGGCTGGCGACGTTGATTTTAACCGGCGCCATGGTCTCGCGAATCGCCTGTTCGACCTCGTACACGGCTTCGTTCAGCAGCAGGCGATCTGCAAGCGCCAGGTCGCTCATCTCGCGTACGTGGTCGCGCCAGATGACGCGGCAAAAGCCGGGATAATTCGCATCGTCGACCAGGATCACCGAAAATTTTTCGTTGGCGTGCACCGTCGATGCGGCGAACTGGCACAGCTCGCAGTTTGGGAGGGCGCCGTTAAAAGCCGAACTCATACCAGCACCCGCTCGATCCCGCCGTTGTTGGCGCGTGCCACGTAATCGGGCAGCCAGTTCTCGCCCAGCAGGTGCCTGGCGATTTCGACGACGATGTAGTCGGCCGAGGTTTTCGAATCGCCGTTGTAGCGCGACAGGCCCTGCAGGCAGGACGGGCAGCTGGTCAGCACCTTGACTTCACCCTCGAAGCCATCGGCGCGCAGTTTGGCCGCGCCCTTCTCCATCTGGCTCTCCTTGCGATAACGCACCTGGGTCGCGATGTCCGGCCGCGTCACGGCAAAGGTGCCGGACTCGCCGCAGCAGCGCTCGTTCTTTTCGATTTTCACGTTGTCGAAGGTACTGACCAATTCGTTCACGGTCTTGACCGAATCCTGCAGCTTCATTGGCGTGTGGCAAGGGTCGTGGTACATGTAGCGCGTGCCTTCCACGCCTTCCAGCTTCACCCCTTTTTCGAGCAGGTATTCGTGGATGTCCATGATGCGGCAGCCCGGGAAGATCTTTTCGAATTCATAGGTCGCCAACTGGTCGTAGCAGGTGCCGCACGAAACGAGGACCGTCTTGATGTCGAGGTAGTTCAACGTGTTGGCCATGCGATGGAACAGCACGCGGTTATCCGTCATCATCTTGTCGGCCTTGTCGTACTGGCCGGCGCCGCGCTGCGGATAGCCGCAGCACAGGTAGCCCGGCGGCAGCACGGTCTGTACGCCGACTTCCCACAGCATCGCCTGGGTGGCGAGACCCACTTGCGAGAACAGGCGCTCGGAACCGCAACCGGGGAAGTAGAACACCGCTTCGCTGTCGGCATTGGTCGCCTTCGGGTTGCGAATGATCGGAATCACCTTGTCGTCTTCGATGTCGAGCAGCGCGCGCGCCGTCTTCTTCGGCAGGTTGCCCGGCATTTTCTTGTTAATGAAATGGATCACCTGCTCGCGCACCGGCGCTTTACCCGTGGTCGGCGGCGGCGCCGCGGTCTGCTCCTTGGCGAATTTACGGAGCAACTGGTTGCCGAGGCGCTGGGCTTTAAAACCGACGCCGACCATCGCCTTGCGGGTGGCATTAATCGTGGTCGGATCGGTCGCATTCAGGAAGAACATGGCGGCGCGATTCGCCGGCTTGAAACTGCGCTTGTCCATCTTGCGCAGCAGATTACGCATGTTCATCGAGACGTCGCCGAAGTCGATGTTGACCGGGCATGGCGTGACGCACTTGTGGCACACGGTGCAGTGGTCGGACACGTCTTCGAATTCTTCCCAGTGGCGGATCGAGACGCCACGGCGGGTTTGCTCTTCGTAGAGGAAGGCTTCGATCAGGGCCGACGTCGCCAGGATCTTGTCGCGTGGCGAGTACAGCAGGTTCGATTGCGGCACGTGGGTGGTGCAGACCGGCTTGCACTTCCCGCAGCGCAGGCAATCCTTGATCGAATTGGCGATCTCGCCGATATCGCTCTGCTGCATGATCAGCGACTCGTGGCCCATCAGGCCGAACGAGGGCGTGTAGGCGTTGCGCAGGTCGGCGTGCGCTTCCTTCAGGTTGAGCAGCTTGCCCTTGTTGAAGCGCCCTTCCGGATCGACGCGCAGTTTATAGTCGCGGAAGTCCTGGATTTCGGAATCAAGCAAAAACTCGAGCTTGGTGATGCCGATGCCGTGTTCGCCCGAGATCACGCCGTCGAGCGAACGGGCAAGCTTCATGATGCGCTCGACCGCTTTGTGGGCATCCTGCAGCATGGCGTAATCGTCCGAGTTCACCGGCAGGTTGGTGTGGACGTTGCCGTCGCCGGCGTGCATGTGCAGCGCCACGAACACGCGCGAACGCAGCACGCGCTTGTGGATCGCGACGGTCTCGTCGAGGATGCATTTGTACGCCGCGCCATTGAAGATCTGGCGCAGCGGCGCGCGCAGGTCGTGCTTCCACGAGATGCGCAAGGTATGGTCCTGCACCACGTCGAACAGCGTCGCATCGGGCTGGTTGCCGATGCGCAGATCGAACGTACCGGAGAGATGGCCCAGGCCGAGTTCGTCGAGCTGGTGGTGGACGTCGACCAGCTTGCGGTCCAGGTTCGCCAGCACAGTGGTCCAGCGCGCCTGCACGGCTTCGACCAGGGCCACGGCCTGCTCCGGCCTGTCTCCCATGATCTCGTCGCGCGCGACCGTGTCGCCGCTGGCGTCGTCGCTCTTTTCCAGCGGCAGGTGGCCGCCCGACAGATAGGTGTGCAGTTCGCCGGCCAGCTGCAGTTTATTTTTGATCGACAGCTCGACGTTGATGCGCTCGATGCCGTCGGTGTATTCGCCCATTCGGTTCAGGGGAATGACGACGTCTTCGTTGATTTTAAAGGCGTTGGTGTGGCGCGCAATCGCCGCGGTGCGGGCGCGATCCAGCCAGAATTTTTTGCGCGCTTCGGCGCTCACCGCCACAAAACCTTCGCCGACGCGCGTGTTCGCGATGCGCACCACTTCCGAGGCGGCCATGGCCACCGCATTTTCGTCGTCGCCGACGATGTCGCCGAACAGCGCCATTTTCGGCAGCGTGCCGCGTTTCGATTTGGTGGCGTAGCCGACCGCGCGCAGGTAGCGTTCATCGAGGTGTTCGAGGCCGGCCAGGCGTAGGGTCGCGAATTCGGGCCTGCCGTTTTTCGGCAGCGAATCGAGGTAATCCTTGATCTCGACGATCGACGGAATCGCGTCGCGCGCCTGGCCGAAGAATTCCAGCGCCACGGTGCGCGTGAACTTCGGCATTTTATGCAGGATCCAGCGGCCCGAGGTGATCAGGCCATCGGTACCCTCTTTCTGGATGCCCGGCAGGCCGGAGAGGAATTTGTCGGTGACGTCTTTACCGAGCCCCTCCTTGCGGAACTTGCGGCCCTCGATGGTCAGCGTCTCGGTGCGGAACGGCGCGCCTTTCGGGGCGCCTTTCACGGCCGGGTGCGTCCATTCGAGTTTGAAGACGGCGGTCGGCGCGTCGTGGATCTTGCCGAGGTTATGGTCGAGGCGCGTCACTTCGAGCCAGTCGCCGTTCGGGTCGACCATGCGCCACGAGGCCAGGTTATCCAGCGCGGTGCCCCACAACACGGCTTTCTTGCCGCCCGCGTTCATGGCGATGTTCCCGCCGATGCAGGAGGCGTGCGCCGAGGTCGGGTCGACCGCGAATACGAAGCCGGCCTTTTCGGCCGCCTGCGAGACGACCTGGGTGACGACGCCGGCGCCGGTATGGATGGTCGCGTAGTCGCGGTCCAGGCCGGGCAGGCGCGTCATCTCGACTTCGCCAATGCCGATCAGTTTTTCGGTATTGATCACGGCCGACATCGGGGTCAGCGGAATCGCGCCGCCCGTATAACCGGTGCCGCCGCCGCGCGGGATGATGGTCAACCCGAGTTCGATGCAGCCTTTGACGAGGCCCGCCATCTCTTCCTCGCTGTCCGGCACCAGCACCAGGAACGGGTATTCGACACGCCAGTCGGTGGCATCCGTCACGTGCGAGACGCGGTGCATGCCGTCGAAGCGGATGTTGCGTTTATCGGTGTAGGCGCCGAGCACGGCGCGCGCCTTCTTGCGCAGGTCGTACATGTCGCGGAACTCGCGGCCGAAGTCATCGACGGCCCGGCGCGCGGCGGCGAGCAGCTGTTCGACGGCGCTGCTGCGTGCGGCCACGGTGTCGGCGTCGCCACCATCAGTCGTATCCACGGTGAGGCGGCGCTTGTCGACTTCGGCCAGGCGGTGGTGCAAGGCGTCGATCAGCTTCTGGCGCCGCTTCGGGTTGTCCAGCATGTCGTCCTGCAGGTACGGATTGCGCCGCACCACCCAGATATCGCCCAGCACCTCGTACAGCATGCGCGCCGAGCGCCCGGTCTGGCGTGCGCCGCGCAGCTGGTCGAGCAGCTGCCAGGACGACTCGCCAAGCAGGCGGATCACGATTTCGCGGTCCGAAAACGAGGTGTAGTTATAAGGAATTTCGCGCAGGCGCGCCGGTGCGTTATCGGCGAGCAGGGTCTGGATGTGTACTGGGGCGTTCATGGATGATCGACGTTTGGACTGGCCCGAAGGACAACCATTCTAGCTTATTGCGCCGCACAACGCAGAGCCGGGACGTTTTTATACAGAGTCCGTAAGCAACAAAATGTGCAATAACGTCCCGTGTTGCAAATTAGATTTGCAAAAACTAGCCTGTAGGCATCAAAAATAAGCATGAGATGCTTGTAGGCCGAATCGGAAGGACGTGGGTGGGACGCGGCGGCGAGATCATCGTGTACGGAAGCGGAGCCGTCGCGTATCACCGCGTGGACTCGAGAGTCCACCCTACGAGCCCACCCTGCCACACCAGATCAGCCTGTGATCCGCGTGATCATTGTGCCCAGATTGCGCCAGAAATCATCCGGCACATACAGCAGCACCAGCGTCATGGTCAGATAGCGCCCGAACTTCCCGATCGCCATGTACATCACGCTCGGCCAGAACGGCAGATGCAGCCATCCCGCCAGCGTGCACAGCGGATCGCCGATGCCCGGCAGCCAGGACAGCAGCATGGTCTTGGCGCCGTACTTGGCCAGCCAGCCGAACCAGCGGCTCTGGCGCTCGCGCGCAAAGGCGATCTTTGCGCGGTAGCCGAGCAGGTAGTCGACCGCGCCGCCTAGGGTGTTGCCGAGGGTGGCGACCAGGATCGCCGGCCAGAACATGGCCTCGTTGGCCTTGATGACGGCGAACACGGCCGGTTCGGAGCCGAGCGGGACCAGGGTGGCGGAGACGAATGCGATGACGAAAACCGACGTGAGCCCGACTGTGGGAGCGGCGAGAACCTTGAGCAGCCAGAGGACAGCGGTTTCGATCATCGGTTGAGGTTCGGCAGTTGGAGGCGTCCATTATAATGAGGAAAACACATCGCCCCGACACGATACGATGAGCCTGCAACCCAGCCCGTCGTCTCGCACTGCAGCCCACGGTCACCCGCCACGGTAAACAGTCTCGCGTCACAGGAACCAGGACACTGGCCGCACACCCTCCTTTTCCCGACCATGACAATCGACTACCTGAAAAAAATCCTCACCGCGCGCGTCTACGACGTGGCCGAGGAAACCCCGCTCGAACTCGCGCCCACCCTGTCGCAGCGTTTCAATAACCGCATCTACTTCAAGCGCGAAGACATGCAGAGCGTGTTCAGCTTCAAACTGCGCGGCGCCTACAACAAGATGGCGCACTTATCAACCGAAGCCTTGCAGCGTGGCGTGATCTGCGCCTCGGCCGGCAACCATGCGCAAGGCGTGGCGCTGTCGGCCGCGAAGCTGGGCTGCCGCGCCCTGATCGTGATGCCGACCACGACCCCGCAATTGAAGATCGATGCAGTCAAGGCGCGTGGCGGCAATGCGGTGGAGGTCGTGCTGCATGGCGACTCCTATACCGACGCCTACAACCACGCGATCCTGCTCGAGCGCGAACAGAAGCTGACCTTCGTCCACCCCTTCGACGACCCGGACGTGATCGCCGGCCAGGGCACGATCGGCATGGAGATCCTGCGCCAGCACTCGGGTCCGATCCACGCGATCTTTGTCGCCATCGGCGGCGGCGGGCTGGTCTCGGGTATCGGCGCCTATGTGAAAGCGGTGCGGCCGGACATCAAGATCATCGGCGTGCAGTCGATCGACTCGGATGCGATGGCCCGGAGTTTGAAAGCGGGCGAGCGCGTCACGCTGGCGGACGTCGGCTTGTTCGCCGACGGCATCGCGGTGCGCCTGGTCGGCGAAGAGACCTTCCGCGTGGCGCAGGAGGTGGTCGACGAGATCATCCTGGTCGATACCGATGCCATCTGCGCCGCGATCCAGGACGTGTTCCAGGACACGCGCAGCATCCTCGAGCCGGCCGGCGCGCTGGCCGTGGCGGGCGCCAAGGCGTATGTGGAACGCTCGCAGATGGCGCGCCAGCCGGTCAAGAACGAGACCCTGGTGGCGGTCGCCTGCGGCGCCAACATGAACTTCGACCGCCTGCGTTTCGTCGCCGAACGCGCCGAACTGGGCGAGGCGCGCGAAGCCGTGTTCGCGGTGACGATTCCCGAGCAGCGCGGCAGCTTCAAACGTTTCTGTGCGCTGGTCGGCGCGCGCAACGTCACCGAGTTCACCTACCGCATCAGCGACGCGCGCCAGGCGCACGTGTTCGTCGGCGTGCAGGTGAGCAGCCGCGGCGAATCCGGCCTGCTGGCGCACACCTTCGAGCAGCACGATTTCGCCACCCTCGACCTCACCCACGACGAACTGGCCAAGCTGCACATCCGCCACCTGGTCGGCGGCAAAAGCGCACTGGCGCGCGACGAACTGCTGTACCGCTTCGAATTCCCCGAGCGCCCCGGCGCGCTGATGCGCTTCCTCGACAGCATGGCGCCGAACTGGAATATCTCGCTGTTTCATTACCGGAACCAGGGCGGCGACGTGGGCCGCATCCTGGTCGGGCTGCAGGTACCGGGCGGGGAGATGGACGATTTCCGCCAGTTCCTGGCGACGCTGGGATACCGGTATTGGGATGAGACGGCGAATCCGGTGTATAAGCTGTTCCTGTGATTCGCCGGTTGCGGCGTGCACGCGTGCGTTGAACGCGTGGGCGGCGCGTCGGCTGCGTCTACGCGGATTGCCTGATGGAGCCGCCCACCTTACGGGTGTATGCAGCAGGACGGCCACGCCAGCGTCTGGCATATCCGTAAGGTGGGCGGCTCCACCTAAGCACATGATCATCGTTGACGCAGACGCCGCCCACGCGTTCAACCAGCCCATGCATCGCTCCAAGCGGACGCGACGCGCAAGCGGCTCCGGAAAGGTGTACGATACGCCGCTTTGCCGCCGCCGCGCCGGCACCCATTGCGATAGCCACCCGCTGTCGCGCAGCGCCGGCGCTTCCAGACGAGATCATGAACAATACCCCCGATCAATCGCCACTTGGCAAATCCTCCGCCTACCAGACCCAGTACGCGCCCGAGTTGCTGTTCCCGATTCCGCGCCAGCAAAAGCGCGACGAACTGGCCATCCAGGGTACGCTCCCCTTCTTCGGCCTCGACATCTGGAACGCCTATGAATTGTCGTGGCTGAACATGCGCGGCAAGCCGCAGGTGGCGATCGCGACCATCAGCGCGCCGGCCGATTCACCGAACATCGTCGAATCGAAGTCGTTCAAGCTGTACCTGAATTCCTTCAACCAGACCCGCGTGGCCGGCGTCGAGGCGCTGGTGGCGCTGCTGCGCGAAGACTTGTCGAACGCCTTCGGCGCGCCGGTGCACATCACCATCACCGAGCCGGAAAACTTCGGCAAACTGAAAATGGGCGAACTCGAGGGCCTGTCGCTGGACCGCATGGATATCGAAGTCGACGATTATTCGCCGGCGCCGCACCTGCTGACTGCCAATGTCAACGAGGCGCCGGTCGAGGAAACCCTGGTGTCGAACCTGCTGAAATCGAATTGCCTGGTCACCGGCCAGCCGGACTGGGGCAGCGTGCAGATCGAGTACGTCGGTCCGCAAATCGACCAGGAAGGATTGTTGCGCTACCTGATCGGCTTCCGCGAGCACAACGAATTTCACGAACAATGTGTCGAGCGCATCTTCATGGACATCCTGCGCCAGTGCAAGCCGACCAAGCTGGCGGTGTATGCGCGCTATACGCGCCGCGGCGGCCTCGACATCAATCCATGGCGGGCGAATTTCAGTACCGGGCGTCCGCACAACCTGCGCGGCGCGCGCCAGTAAAGGCGGATTGTTACCTGTACCTTTCCAGCCACAGAAACTGACGGAAAAACAACAGCCGGCACGGTGCGTCCGTTTAAACGCTTTTTAAGCAAATACGGGGAAACTACGGTCGATGCGGCTTGCATCTGCCGTTTCATTCGGTACGCATTAATTTTCGATACGGAAATTGCGTGGACCTTGTGGAAGCGCAAACAGCGCTCATCACACTGCTGGCTAAAAGCCTGAAATAGGTGGGCGACAGGCGTACGATACCGACGCGAAATCGAATTACATGGCTGAAAAACCGGCCTATAATTCTGCACCGCAAGTCGGCTATTGTGCGCCGCAACATGAAAAGCGTGAAATGACCAATCTGAGCAAAATCCTCTCTCTCGAAAACGTCCAGCTCGATATCGAGGTGTCCAGCAAGAAGCGCGCCTTTGAACAGGCTGGACTGATTTTCGAGAACAACTGCGGGATCGCCCGTTCGACCGTGTCGGAAAACCTGTTCGCGCGCGAGCGCCTCGGTTCCACCGGCCTCGGCCATGGCGTGGCCGTGCCGCACGGACGCATCAAGGGCAGCAAGAGCCTGAAACAGCCGATCGCCGCCTTCGTGCGCCTGGCGGCGCCGATCCCATTCGAATCGCCCGACGGCCAGCCGGTCAGCCTGCTGTTCTTCCTCTTGATTCCGGACCACGTCACCCAGCAGCACCTGGAAATCCTGTCGGAAATCGCGGAACTGTTCTCGGACGAAGCGATCCGCACGGCGCTGGCCACCGAGTCCGATCCGCGCGCGATCCACGAACGTATTATCAACTGGCAACCTAGCTTGCAGGCCTTGGGTTAAACTCGGGGGAGTTCCCTCCCCTTATTTTTCTCGCCATGCTGCAGACTCCGCTCACCATCCAACGGCTGTACGACGACAATCGCGACAGCCTGCAACTGGGCTGGTTCGCCGGCTTTCCCGGCGGCGAGCGGCTCATTTCCGGCGACGTCGCCTCGGCTGCCGACCAGGTCGGCCACCTGAACCTGATCCACCCGGGCCGTATCCAGGTCTTCGGACACCAGGAACTGAATTACTACCACCGCCTCAAATCGAGTTCGCGCAGCCACGTGATCGGCGAACTGATCGGCGGCGGACCGCCGGCGCTGATCATCGCGCAAGGTCTGGAGACCCCGCCCGACATCCTCGCCATCTGCGACGAGCAGAACATCCCGCTGTTCTCGACGCCGCTGCCGGCCGCCCAGGTGATCGACTTCCTGCGGGTCTATCTGTCGAAAAAGCTGGCCCAGCGCGTCATCATGCACGGTGTCTTCATGGACGTGCTCGGTGTCGGCGTGCTGATCACCGGCGACTCCGGCCTCGGTAAAAGCGAGCTTGGCCTGGAACTGATCTCGCGCTCGCACGGCCTGGTCGCCGACGACGCCGTCGAATTCTCGCGCATCGCCCCCAACATGATCGAAGGCCGCTGCCCGCCGCTGCTGCAGAACCTGCTGGAAGTGCGCGGCCTCGGCCTGCTCGACATCAAGGCGATTTTTGGCGAGACCGCCGTGCGCCGCAAGATGCGTCTCAAACTGATCGTGCACCTCGTCAAACGCGGCGTGCTCGACGAAGAGGTCGAGCGCCTGCCCTTCCACTTCCCCACCGAAGAGGTGCTGGGCCTGCCGATCCGCAAGGTCGTCATTCCTGTCGCCGCCGGCCGCAACATCGCCGTGCTGCTCGAAGCCGCGGTGCGCAACACGATCCTGCAGCTGCGCGGGATCGATACGCTGCAGGAGTTCATGGAGCGGCAACGTCAAGCCATGAGCGGAGATTGAGCGGCGATTGAGCGGGGATTGAGACGACAAAGCGGCAGCGCTTGCGGTATCATCGAGCCATGCACATCGTCCTCATTACCGGTATTTCCGGCTCGGGCAAGTCGGTTGCCCTGAATGTCCTGGAAGACGCAGGTTACTACTGCGTCGACAACCTGCCGCCGCCCCTGCTGCCGCAACTGGTCGATTCTGTCGCGACGAGCACGATCAAACTGGCGGTGGCGGTCGACGCCCGCAGCGCCGAATCGCTGGCGGGCTTGCCAGTCACGGTGCGCACGCTCAAGGAAGAAGGGCACCAGGTCAAGGTGCTGTTCCTGACCGCGAGCACCCATTCGCTGGTTGCGCGCTTTTCCGAAACGCGGCGCAGCCACCCGCTGTCGCATACCCTGATGCCGGGCGCGAATCCGGCCGCGCGCCGTACCCTCATCGAATGCATTGCCGAAGAACGCGAACGACTGGGGGCCATCGAGCAGCTCGGCCACGTGATCGATACGTCGGAGGCCTCGGCGAACAAACTGCGCGCCTGGATCAAGGAACTGGCCGAGGTCCAGCATGCGCCGCTGACGCTCTTCTTCGAATCCTTCGCCTTCAAGGTCGGCGTGCCGCTCGACGCCGACTTCGTGTTCGACGTGCGCGCCGTCCCGAATCCATATTACGACCTGGCGTTGCGCCCGCTGAACGGCAAGGACGCCCCCGTGATCGCCTTTCTCGACGCCCAGCCGAGCGCCACCGAGATGCTGCACGATATCTGCAAATTCGTCGAGAAGTGGCTGCCCTCGTTCAAGACCGATAACCGCAGCTACCTGACGGTGGCGGTGGGCTGTACCGGCGGGCAGCATCGCTCGGTGTACATGGCCGAGCGGCTGGCGGCCTATTTCAACGAGAGCGAGCGCGTGGTGGTGAGGCACCGCGAGCAGTCGTAGAGAGTTGTAGGGTGGGCACTTGTGCCCACACGGCTGCACCGGTTAATCAGTGTTGACGGTGACCACGATATGCGGCGTTCTCATACCCTTTGCACGCTTTGCAGTCCGCGGCCGTACGACCGCGTGGGCACAAGTGCCCACCCTACGTTACACCGCGTTTATCAACTCAAGTGACGCAGCGGATGCGCGTGATCCGGCCACACCGGCTCGAAAAAGCGCTCGATCATCTCCGGCGTCACGGCGTCGAGCGTCGGCGGATTCCACTGCGGCGCATTGTCCTTGTCGATCACCAGCGCGCGCACGCCTTCCAGTACTTCGCCGTGCTCGAAATTGCGGCGCACCAGCGACCGCTCCATGCGCAGGCAGTCGGCGACCGACATCGTCGCGCCGCGCACCAGCATCTCGTGCGTCACGCACATCATCAGCGGTGAACGCTGGCGCATCGCGGCGAGCGCCTTTTGCGCGAACGCGTCGTCATCCCCTGCCAGCGAGGCGATGATCGCGGCCACCGAACCGGCGCCGAAGTGCGTGTCAATCGCGGCGCGCTGCGCTTTCAATACGCTCTCCCCGACCTCGCTGGTAAAGCCCGCAGCAAAGGCACGGATCGCCTCGGCCAGCTGCGCCCCCGGCGTCGTCTCGATCAGCGCATGCAATTCACCCAGTTGCGCGCCCGGCACGAACACGTCGGCCAGGCCGACGTACAGCGCATCGGCCGCGCCGATCGTCAACCCCGTCAGGCCCAGATAATTGCCGAGCTGCCCAGGCGCGTGCGACAGGAAATGGCTGCCGCCGACGTCCGGGAACAGGCCGATGTTCACTTCCGGCATGGCCATCTTGGTGCGCTCGGTCACGATGCGCAGGCCGGTCTCCGGACCGCCCTGGGCGATCCCCATGCCGCCGCCCATCACCACGCCGTCCATGATGGACACGTAGGGTTTCGGATAAAAATGGATCAGGTGATTGAGTGCGTATTCTTCGGTAAAAAAGTCTTCCAGCAGCGCGCTGTTGGCGGTCGGGATGGCGTGGCCGGCCTCGTAAAAGAAGCGGATGTCGCCGCCGGCGCACAGGGCTTTTTCGCTGCTGCTGGCAAGTACCACGGCGGATACGGCCGCGTCGTCGCGCCAGGCCAGCAGGATGTCGGCCAGGCGCCGCACCATGGCCAGCGACAGGGAGTTCAGGGCTTTGGGACGGTCGAGCGTGATGATGCCGGTGCCGTTGGCAACGCGGGTCAGGACATGGTCGGTCATGGTCAGCAGGATGATGGGAGAGACATGCATTTTACCCAAGACACGGCAACGCTCCCACATATTGAAAAGGGCGCCGTGCGGCGCCCTCGTTCAGACGGTGCTCGGTGCGCGATCAGATCGCAGCAGCGGCCTCTCCGCCTTCAGGACGGCGCTTGAGCGCCTCGTGACTATGATTCTGCAGCATCGATTTGTACTTCATCACCTGGCGGTCGAGCCTATCCATCAACAGGTCGATCGCGGCATACAGGTCTTGCGCCACACTTTCCACGTGCACCGTCTTGCCCGACAGGCGCAGGTTGATCTCGGCTTTTTGCCTTTTGTCTTTTTCGGTGAGATTGTCGATCGCGAGGATGACATGGGAATCGATCACTTGATCGAAATGGCGGGTGATGCGTTCGAGCTTGTTCTGTACGTATTCACGGATGGCGGGGGTGACATCGAGGTGGTGGCCACTGATGGTGAGATTCATACACACTCCTTTGATAAATGCGCGGCACCGCCTGGCGCTTGGGACGCACGTGGGGGCCGCTGTTACAAGGATTTGCGGAGACTGACGGGAGGTATCTTGAGCGCCTCGCGGTATTTTGCAACCGTGCGGCGCGCAATGACCATGCCTTGTTCACCGAGCATTTCCGCGATCTTGCTATCGGATAATGGGTTCTTTGGGTCCTCTGCTCCTGTCAGCTGCGCAATGAGCGCCCGTATCGCCGTCGACGATGCTTCGCCCCCCGCTTCGGTGGCGACATGGCTTCCGAAGAAATACTTCAGCTCAAACATGCCGTGCGGGGTCAGCATGAATTTCTGAGTTGTTACACGAGAAATGGTGCTCTCGTGCAGACCCAGTGTATCAGCAATCTCGCGAAGCACAAGGGGACGCATGGCAACCGCGCCATGGCTGAAAAAGTTCTTCTGGCGCTCCACAATTGCCTGCGAAACACGCAGGATCGTATCGAAGCGCTGGCGCATGTTCTTGATGAGCCACTTCGCTTCCTGCAGCTGCGCGCTCATCTGCCCCTCGCCCTTGCCGCCCTTGAGCAGGTTGGCATAGACGTTATTCACGCGCAGGCGCGGCATCACGTCGTTGTTCAGCGCGACGCTCCAGCCGGTCGGCGTCTTGCGGACAATAACGTCCGGAACGACGTAATCCGAAGCGCTCGACGCAAACGCCGCGCCGGGGTGCGGATTGCACTGGCGGATCACGGCTTGCGCTTCGCGCAAGTCTTCGTCGTCGCAGTCGAGCGCCTTTTTCAGCTTGTTGAATTCGCGCTGCGCGAACCAGGTCAAGTAGCCCTCGACGATCTTCAGCGCCATGCGCCGCGTTACCAGCGGCACGCCCGGCATGCTGCGGATCTGCAGCGCCAGGCATTCGGCCGCGCTGCGCGCACCGACGCCGACCGGATCGAGGCTTTGCACCAGTGCCAGCGCGCAGCGCAGTTCCTCGATCTCGACCTCGAGTTCTTCGGGTAATCTCGCGTGGATTTCGTCGAGCTGTTCTTCGAGGTAGCCGTTGTCGTCGATGGCGTCGATCACCAGTTCGGCCAGGGCGCGGTCGCGCGCCGTCACGCCGGTCACGCGGATCTGTTCCGTCAGGTGCTCGCGCAGGGTGATGCCGATGGCGCCCAGTTGCGGACGGCCGTCGTCGTCGTTCTCGCTGTTGGACGTGCGCGTGCCCTCTCCCCAGTCGGCATCGGGCTCGCCGCGTTCGACGTCGCCGCCTTCGCCGCCATCGGCCGCGTCCGATGGGGCGGGCGCGTCTTCACCGTTCGGCGCCGGCGCCTCGGGCGCCTGCGCCGGAGCGTCGTTGATGGCGCCGTCGGCCAGCAGGCGCACCGAGTGGTCGAGCGGATCGTCGAGCCGTTCGAGCAAGGGATTGTCGGACAGGATCTGCTCGATTTCCTGGTGCAGTTCGAGCGTGGACAGCTGCAGCAGGCGGATCGACTGCTGCAGCTGCGGCGTGAGCGCCAGGTGCTGCGAGGTCCGGAGTTGCAGGGATTGTTTCATGGCGCTGTGTGTTCGCTGTGCTGTTCTTACATGCGGAAGTGTTCGCCCAGGTAGACGCGCCGTACCGACTCGTCGGCGATGATGTCGTCGGGGCGTCCCGACGCCAGCACGGCGCCCTGGTTGATGATGTAGGCGCGGTCGCAGATGCCGAGCGTCTCGCGCACGTTGTGGTCGGTGATCAGGACGCCGATGCCGCGCTCCTTCAGGAAGCGCACGATGCGCTGGATCTCGATCACCGCGATCGGGTCGACGCCGGCAAACGGTTCGTCGAGCAGCACGAAGCGCGGATTGGTCGCCAGGGCGCGCGCGATCTCGACGCGCCGCCGTTCGCCGCCCGACAGCGACAGCGCCGGGTTTTCGCGCAGCTTCTCGATCTGCAGTTCGGCCAGCAGGGAATCCAGGCGGTCGTTGATCGCAGCTTTGGTGAGCGACTTGCCGTTCTCGTCGTGCTGCAGTTCGAGCACGGCGCGGATATTGTCTTCCACCGTCAGCTTGCGAAATACCGAGGCTTCCTGCGGCAGGTACGACAGGCCCATCACCGCGCGGCGGTGAATCGGCAGGCTCGAAATGTCGGCGCCGTTGATCTCGATGGTGCCGGCGTCGGACGGCACCAGGCCGACGATCATGTAGAACGAGGTGGTCTTGCCGGCGCCGTTCGGGCCGAGCAGGCCGACGACTTCGCCGCAACCCACCTGGAGCGAAACGTCGCGCACGACCAGGCGCTTGCCGTAGCTTTTCTGCAGTCCCCGGACGACGAGGGTGCTGCGGCTGTCAGGTGCATCTTTCATTATTTCTTTCCTGCTGCCGGCGCCGCCGGGGTGGAACCAGCCGCTGCCGGTGCGGCGCCTGCCGCCGGTGCGCGGCGTGGTGCGATGATCAGGGTGCCGCGTCCGCCGCCCACCTTGCTTTCGCCACTGGCGTCGTTGCGCACGGTCGCCACTTCGCGGCGGCTGTCGTAGGCGATGTAGGCGCCATCGAGTTCGTTGGTCAGGCGGCCGTTTTCGAGCTGGCGCACGATCGCTTTCGAGAACAGTTTCACTACTTCCTGGCGCTCGTCGTATTCGATGCGTTCGCCCTGTCCTTCCATCCACAGGTCGGGGCCGCCGTCGCGCTTCTGGCGGAAGGTGGCGACCCGGCCCGGACCCGAAGTCAGGGTCACGCTCATGTAACCTTCAGGGGTTTCCTTGACCAGCGCCCGGTCCGATTTTAAAGTCAGCGTGCCGCGCGTGAGGATCACGTTGCCGGTCAGGATGCGCGTCTGCGTGACTTCATCGACATCGAGCGAATCGAAATTGATGACGGCCTGCTTGAGCGAGTCCGCGCGTTCGGCATGGGCCGGCGCCAGCGACAGCAGCGAAACGAAGGCGGCGGCAATCATGTTGTGAATGCTTTTTTTCATAGATGCTCGTTCCTGTTATTGGTTGGGTGCGCGCGCCGGGCGCGGCGGATAGACGATCTGGCCGCGCCCGCCGAGGTGCAGCTTCTGGGTCGGGTTCTCCGCCACCAGGCCGACCCCGTGCGCCGTGGCGGCGCCCAGCGTCATCTGGACCGGACGGCTGGTCTTGACGATCTCGTCGTCGACCAGCACGGTCAGCGCCTCGGTGCGCGCCTGCAGCGCTTCGCTGTTGGGCGTGGCCGGGCGCTTGAGGTCGACGTTGCCGATCAGTTCGACGCGGTTTTCGCCATGGTAGACCTGGCCGCGGTCGGCGTGCATGGTCATGCGCGGACGTTCCGGCGCCATGCTCTCGACGACCGGGCGAGTCACTTCCGAGACGTCGTTGTCGGGATGGTGCGCCAGGCGCGCGCCGGACATGACGTAGCGCGGTACGCCGTTTTCCGTCATGCGCACGAAACTGAAGTTCTCGACGATGTAGTCGGGTTCGTTCAGGTTGTTGGCCACACCCGGCCCGTCGTCGGAATCGAAGGCCTGCAACAGCCAGAAGCTGCCGAAGGCGAAGAACACCGCCGTCAGCATCAGCGCCAGCGTACGCCAGCGGTGCGCGGTGCGTTTGTTCACGTAGGTCGCCATTCGTTTATTTCACTCATGCGAACTCATTTGAAATACGGGGCCAAGGCCTGCTCGTAGGTACCCTGGGCACGCATCACCAGGTCGCACACTTCGCGCACCGCACCGCGCCCGCCGCCGGCTTTGGTGACGTAATGCGCGCGGTGCTGCACTTCCGGATGCCCGCTCGGCACCGTAACGGCAAAGCCGACTTTACTCAAGAGCGGCATGTCGATCACGTCGTCGCCGATGTAGCCGCACTGCTCGGCCGTGAGGTTCAGCTGCGCCAGCAGTTCGGCAAACGCGATGCGCTTGTCGTGGAAACCCTGCCAGACATGGGTGATGCCCAGGTCCTTTGCACGCGCGAGCACGATCGGCGATTTGCGCGCGCTGATGATGGCGGTTTCGACGCCGGTCTTTTGCAGCAGCTGGATGCCGAGGCCGTCGAGGACGTTAAAAGTCTTGGTGATCTCGCCGTCCGGGCCATAGGTCAGGCTGCCGTCGGTGAGGATGCCGTCGACGTCGAAGATCATGACCTTGATGCGCGCGGCGCGTTCGACGTGGGCCAGCGGAGTAAGGGAGTCAGCCATCAGATCACCTTTGCCCGGGTCAGGTCATGGATGTGCAGGGCGCCGACCAGCACGCCGTTCTCGTCGATCACCAGCATCTGGTTGATGCGGAATTCTTCCATGATCGCCACCGCATCGACCGCCAGCTGCTCGGGGTGCACGGTGCGCGCGCCGACGTGCATGACGTCGCGGATGGTCAGATTCGAAAAGTCCTGCACGCGTTCGATCAGGCGGCGCAAGTCGCCGTCGGTGAACACGCCGAGCGGCTTGAAGGCCGGGTCGACCACGGCGGTCATGCCCATGCCCTTCTGGCTGATCTCCAGCAGCGCGCGCGTCATTGGCGTGTCCGGGCTCACGGCGGGAATCGCTTCTCCGCTGCGCATCACGTCGCGCACGTGGGTCAGCAGGCGCCGTCCCAGCGCGCCGCCCGGATGCGAGCGCGCAAAGTCTTCTTCACGGAACCCGCGCGCATCGAGCAGGGCCACGGCCAGGGCGTCGCCCATGGCCAGCGTCACCGTGGTGCTGGCGGTCGGCGCCAGGTTCATCGGGCAGGCTTCCTTGGCCACCGAGATGTCGAGGTGGACGTCGGCAAGCAGCGCCAGGCGCGATTGCGGCTTGCCGGTCATGGCGATCAGCGGCGTACCCATGCGTTTGACGACGGGCAGAATGTCCATCAGCTCCGACGATTCGCCGGAATTCGAGATGGCGATGAACACGTCCTGCGCGGTCACCATGCCGAGGTCGCCGTGCGCGGCTTCGCCCGGGTGCACGAACATGGCCGGCGTGCCGGTCGAGGCCAGCGTGGCGGCGATCTTGCGCGCGATATGGCCCGACTTGCCCATGCCCGAGACGACCACGCGGCCGCTGCAGGCGTACAGCACGGCCACTGCGCGCACCAGGCTGTCGTCGGCGTCGAGCCGTGCGTGCAGCGCTTGAATGGCCTCGGCTTCGATCGCGAGGGTCTCGCGGGCCAGCGTCAATATGCGTCCCGCCTGGTTCTCGTCAAAACTGTTCAGCATTGTTTTTTCATCGGTTACACTCATTCTGGAAGTATAAACGAATTGCGAAAGCAAAAAACTTGCCAGACGTATCGAACAACGCTCCGTTCGTAGAAAGAGTACTCATCGTATGGCATCTGGCCTTGAACTGACCCTTTTGTTGCTCGGCAGCGCCGTTCTCGGCGTCGTCGTCTTCCGCAGCCTGCACCTGCCGCCGATGCTGGGCTACCTCGCCGTCGGGGTGCTGATCGGCCCGCACGCGCTGGGCCTGGCGGCCGAAACCGGTTCGACCCACGCGTTGGCCGAATTCGGCGTGGTGTTCCTGATGTTCTCGATCGGCCTCGAATTCTCGCTGGCCCAGTTGCGCGCAATGCGGCGCATCGTGTTCGGCCTGGGCCTGGCGCAGGTGGTGCTGACCATCGTCGCCACCGTCATCGGCGGCCTGGTGCTCGCCCTGTGGGCGCCGCAGCTGCACATCGGCTGGCAGGCCGCCTTTGCGCTGGGCGGCGCGCTGGCCATGTCGTCGACGGCGATCGTCGTCAAATTGCTGACCGAACGGCTGGAGCTGGAAAGCGAACATGGACGGCGCATCATCGGCATCCTGCTGTTCCAGGACCTGGCCGTGGTGCCGCTCTTGATCCTGATTCCGGCGCTGGCGAAGGACCCGGAGAACCTGGTGAAAACGCTGGCCTGGGCTGGCGTAAAAGCGGCGGCGGTGCTGGCGCTGCTGCTGTTCTTCGGCCAGAAGCTGATGCGCAGCTGGTTCACCCTGGTGGCCAAGCGCCGCTCGCAGGAACTGTTCATGCTGAACCTGCTCCTGGTGACGCTGGGCGCGGCCTGGATCACCGAACGCGCCGGCCTGTCGCTGGCGCTGGGCGCCTTTGTCGCCGGCATGCTGATCTCCGAAACCCAGTTCAAGCACCAGGTCGAGGAAGACATCAAGCCCTTCCGCGACGTGCTGCTCGGGCTGTTCTTCATTACCATCGGCATGCTCTTGAACATGCGGCTGGTGCTGCAGAACTGGTGGCTGGTGCTCCTGCTGCTGGCCGTGCCGGTGCTGCTGAAGTTCGCGCTGATCGCGGTGCTGGCAAAAATGTTCGGATCGAGCGACGGCGTGGCGATGCGCACCGGCCTCGCCCTGGCGCAGGCCGGCGAATTCGGCTTCGTGCTGCTGAATATGGCGTCGGGTTCGAACCTGATCGACCCGTTCCTGATGCAGCTCGTATTGGCCTCGATGGTGCTGTCGATGCTGGTCGCGCCTTTCGTCATCGCCAAGTCGGACCAGATCGTGATGAAGATCGCCGCCAACGAATGGATGATGCAGTCGCTGCAACTGACGCAGCTGGCGAGCCGCACGATGGCGGCGCAAAAGCACGTGATCATCGCCGGCTTCGGGCGCAGCGGGCAAAGCGTGGCGACCCTGCTCTCCGACGAAAAGCTGCCCTGGTATGCGCTCGACCTCGATCCGGAACGGGTGCAGGAAGCGCAGGCGGCGGGATCGAGTGTGAGTTACGGCGACGCCGGCCGCCGCGAAGCGCTGATCGCGGCCGGCATTAATCGGGCGAGTGCATTGGTGATCACCTTCGCCGACACGCGCGCGGCGTTAAAAGTGCTGCACCTGGTGCACGAGCTGGCGCCCTCGTTGCCGGTGATCGTGCGCAGCCACGACGACAGCGATCTCGAACTGCTGCGCCAGGCCGGCGCGACCGAAGTCGTGCCGGAAGCGCTCGAGAGCAGCCTGATGCTGGCTTCGCACGCCCTGGTCGTGGTCGGAGTGCCGCTGCGGCGCGTGGTGCACCGCGTGCAGAGCGCGCGCGACGAACGCTACGCCTCCTTGCGCGGCTATTTTCACGGCGCCAGCGACGTCGTCGACGACCCCGAGCACATGTACGTGCGCCTGCATTCGGTGGTGCTGAACGAAGAAGCGCAGGCGGTCGGCCGGCGCATCGACGAACTCGGGCTGGACGAACTGGAAGCGGAAGTCAGCGGCATCCGGCGTGCGCGCGTGCGCATCGAACCGGTGCCGGGGACGGTGCTGCAGGCGGGCGACGTGGTGGTGCTGCGCGGGTCGGGCGATGCGGTGACGCGGGCGGAGGGACGGTTGCTGTGATGGTACGGTGATGCGGTATGGGCTGGAGGGACGTAAGGTGGGCGGGTCCCCCGCCCACGCGTTCAACCGGTGCTGGAATGATTGTGCGGTATGCTTCGGCCGCTTGGACGCGTGGGCGGCGTTACAGCTAACGCGATACAGATTTCTGGGTGAAGCCGCCCACCTTACGGGTGAAATTTATTTCATTCCGCCGTCACGACCCGATTCCGCCCCGTCTCCTTCGCCTGGTACAGCGCCGCATCGGCCGACGCCACCAGTTGCTGCGCCACGCCCTCGATCGCATGGTCGCGCTGATAGTCATCCAGCACCGCCACACCGATCGACACCGACACGTCCAGGCACTGCCCGCCCGCCAGGTCGAACGGCTTATCGGCCACACCCGCGCAGATGCGGTCGGCCACTAAAGCCGCCGCCGCCAGGTCGGCGTCGATCAGGAGCACCACGAATTCCTCGCCACCGAAACGCGCCAGCGCATCGGACAGGCGCAATTCCATCTTGATGCGCGCCGCCACTTCGCGCAGCACGTCGTCGCCGGCCTGGTGTCCAACGCTATCGTTGACCTGTTTGAAATAATCGACGTCGATGAACATGAAGGAGATGCGGTAGTCCTGGCGCCGCGCGCGCGCGATCTCTTCGACCAGGCGACGGTCGATGTAGCGGCGGTTGTAGATGCCGGTCAGCGGATCGGTCAGCCCGATGTACTTCAGCATCTCGTTGCTGATCACGTTTTCCAGGCAGATCGCGATGATCGAGGCCATGTGCTCGACGAAGTCGGTGCCCAGCGCCGGCGTGAAGCGCTCGCTGTCGCGGCTACCCAGGTTCAGGCTGCCGATCAGGCGTTGATTACGCAGCAGCGGCACCAGGGCTACGCTTTGCAGGCCCGCAGGCGGATGGGGGAACATCGCGCGGTGCGCGCCATGCGCGTACGGCTCCAGGCGCGGACGCGCATGTTCGACCTCGAAGCCGAGTTCCACCGCATGCTCGCAAAACAGCAGGTCGGGCAGCGTCTCGAAGTCGATGCCCAGCTTGTGCATGACCGTATAAATGTCGGCGTCGGTGTCGACCAGCGCCAGGGTCACGCTGTCGAGGTCGGAAATGACGGGCAGCAGGCGAAAGATGGTGCCGACCAGTTGCGGGAAGTTGGCCGCACCAACGATTTCCAGGTCAAACGCCTGATGCCGGCACATGATGTCGTGGTTGCGCTGCGCCTGCTCCATGACATAGCCGACCTGTGCACGCAGGGCTTCGTTCTCGGCGACGAGGTCGCGCTGGTCCTGCGGGTTGGGCAACACAGCGGCATCCGACTGGTGCATGGGAATTCCTTTCAGCAATACCCGTTACATTACGTGACTTTCCCACGCTTGAGAACGGGATGGCCGATTTTTTCGCCGGCGCCAGCCGCGGCGCTGCCTTAAAACGACAGGCTGACCGCGAGTTGCTGCCCGCGGCGCAAGGGCCGCCCTGCCCCGTCGGCCACGATGCAGTTCATGCCGACGCACACGGCGCCGTCGAGCACCGCCTTGGCGCGCCAGGTTTGCAGGATGTCGAGCGGGTCCGGGCCGGGAATACCTGTCGCCTGGTCGATCGCCGGAATCGGACAGCGCGCGCAGGGTTTGACCGGTTTGATGACGATGCCGTCCACCGCGAAGGCCTCGGTATAGTCCTCTTCGAACGGATCGGTGCCGTCGACCACCAGGTTCGGGCGGAAGCGGTCCATCGGCAGCGGGTCGCGTCCGGCGGCCAGCATGCGGACATTGATCTCGTCGAGCGCGGCCTGGCCGATCAGGAGCAGCGGATAGGCATCGGCAAAGCGGGCGCTTGAAGGCGCGCCGCCGGTCCATTTTTCGCTCGTCGGACGCGCCGCATCCGGGCGGAAGCGCACCAGGCGGCAGGTGGTGTTCAACACTTGCCCGAACCAGGCGGCGGCGGCATCGCCGCAGTCGATGGCGTCGACGGAGTCGTCCCAGATCTGTACGCGCAGCGTGCGGGTTGACGCCTGCGCCAGCGGCAGGCGCAGCGGCGCCATGCCGGGCGCGCCGACGAGGAGTTCATCGCCCTCGACGCGCGGAACAATCGTCGCCATACGCGGGAATTCGCGCTGGGTCAGGAAATGGCCGTCTTCTGTGACCAGCATCCATTCGCGGTCGTGCACGCCCAGTGCGGACAGGCCGGAGACGGTGGCGATCGCTTCCTCGACCGGCATGGCGGCGCAGGATTTGATCGGGTACAGGATGAGGTGGGTGAGCGTGGGCATGAGGGCGACAGTATCGCATGCCGCGTGGATGCCACTCGTAAAAACGCGTGGAGTCAGGACTCCACCCTACGAACTCAGGTATACGTAGGGTGGAGTCCCGACTCCACGCGTGGGTACGGCAAGGCGGCGCAACGCCGCCATGGCGATTTTTTCACAACCTCGTAGGGTGGAGTCCCGACTCCACGCGTTACACCATCAATGACCAAGCGCCCCCGCCGACGACGACGACGCGTGGTCGGACATCACGCCTTGGCCAACTTCGTCTGGCTCAAGTCCGCCGTCAGATACCCCACGGCTGCGCCGAACTTGTCCTTGTAGTTCGCTCGCACCAGCGGATCGAGCGTGCCCTTGACCACGTTGTGGATACCGCCCCAGTCGCCGGCGTGCTGGAAGTTGCTCATGATGTAGGTCCAGCCATTCAGTTCATCGACCGCATGCAGCCCGGTCGACTCGCCGCCGGCCGGAATCGACATCACGCGCGACAGCACCCTGGTGTCGACGTTATAGGCCCACAGGAAGTTGTTCACGTGCTGGCCGCTGTCTTCGCCGATGAACAGCGTGCGCATCTTTTCCGAGAATTTCAGGTTGTCCGGATTGCCGATGCGGTCCGGATTGGCCGTGTTGCCGAGGGCGTCGGCCGCGATGTCTTCGCCGGTCAAGAGCGCCTTCAAATCGACCGGCATCCACTCGCTGTTGATCGCCGCACCAGTCAGATCCTTCTGGCCGCCGGCCAGCTTCAGGGCCATCACCGCGCCGGCATTGAGCGCCTTTGGAATCGAGACGCCGTTGCCGGCCACGTTCAGGGCATTCCCCGCCACCATCGAGCTCTGGCAGTTCTGCAGCGCCGAGTAGGCGATCTTGTCCTTGGCGTTGACGGTCGTGCCTTCCATCTTGGTAAAGCCCATCGACGCGCCGACCAGGGATGCGTAGCGGTGGGTTTCGAGGAAGGCCGCCGCCTTTTCCATGCCCGGTTTCAGCTTGATCCATTCGATGGCGCCGTTCGCCGCCACCTTGGTAAAAGTCGGGTCTTGCGGGTCGGCGGTGCGCACGTCCATGATGTCGATCGGTTTGACCGACACGGCCAGCGCGCGGATCTCGGCGCTGGTAGCCGAACCAAGCTTGATCCAGGTGAGCGGCGCGGCGGCAGCTGCCGGGTCGAGCGAGAAGCCGGCGCCGACCTTGGCCACGTACAGGCTGCCGCTCGACAGGTCCTTCTCCTTATCGGCGACAAACACGAAATAGCCGCTGTTGGTGGCGTCGTCGCCCATCAGCACCGTGCGCTGGTCCGGCATCACCTGCACCAGCTCGTGCGAGATGCGGCCCAGGCAGTAGTGCTTCTTGATCGAGGCGGTGCCGTCCGGGTTGACCGTCACTTCCGGCAAGTGGCCGTAGTGGTACGGGTTGGCCGTCGTCTCGCTGCCATACAAATTCTTGCTGAAGGCTTTGAATTGGGCATCGCTGGCGGCGGTGAACGCGTTCGGCTCGTACTCCTCGCTCGACAGGTGCGTGCCCCACGGCGACAGGCTGGCGCCGCAGGTGATCCACAAGCCCTCGACGCTGGAGGTGTCGACGTTATGGTATTTCACGAGCGTGAGCTTGCCGGTGGACTGGTCCTGGTCGAGCGTGAGCACGCCGATCGGCGACGGCAGGCGACCGTACATGCCGGTCTTGCCGTCCTGGGCAAAGGTCGTGTACTCGAACTGGACCACGGCGAACACGGGCTTGCCCTTCACGCCCGCCACACTGGCGTTCGGTACCGTCAACAGCGAGGTGCCGTCCGGCGCGTCCGAGAAGAAGTGGCGCTCCTTGCCAGGCACGGTGGTGTCGACGATCGGCTGGTTGCGGATGTCGTAGTAACCGCCGGCCAGGATCGTGCCGCCGCTGCCATTGGGGACCATGTCGCCGGTGATGAAGAAGGGTTGATAGGCGAGCTTGAAATCGAGCTTGCTGCTGTCGCTGAAGTTCACGCTCATGGTCGAGCCGACCGTGTTGGTCGCCATCGCGGCGGCGTTCGCCAGGTTCGGTGCGGCCATCGAGCTGAAGGTGACCGAGCCGAGGGTGGCGACCGGCGCCACCGGGGCCACGGCCACCGGGGCTGCGTCATCGTCGCTGCCGCCGCCGCAGGCGGTCAGCAGCGAGGCGGCGCCAACGCTGGCGATCGGCAGCATTGGGGCGGCGCCCAGCATGCGCAGCAGGCGGCGGCGGGACAGTTCGGGGGTCGGGTTCATGCGTCTCTCCAAGTCAGGGTCGTGCGCGGCGATTGCCGCGTTCATGGAGGCGCAGAATAACGGGGCAGTATGTCAGCTTGATGACCAGCGGCCGACGCGAATACAATCTGGACGCAAAAAAAAAGCCCGCACGCGGCGGGCTCTGTCGATGCCGGTGCGCAGCAGCGGCGCCGGTCGTACAAGGTTAGACGTTGAACAAGAAGTTCAACACATCCCCATCCTTGACCACATATTCCTTGCCCTCGGCGCGCATCTTGCCCGCTTCCTTCGCACCCGCCTCGCCCTTGTAGGCGATGTAATCGTCATACGAAATGGTCTGCGCGCGGATAAAACCGCGTTCGAAGTCGGTGTGGATCACGCCGGCCGCCTGCGGGGCGGTGGCGCCGACTTTTACCGTCCAGGCGCGCACTTCCTTGACGCCGGCGGTGAAATAGGTCTGCAGGCCGAGCAGTTTATAGGCGGCGCGGATCAGGCGGTCGAGGCCCGGTTCTTCCATGCCCATGTCACCCAGGAAGGCGGCCTTGTCGGCGTCGTCGAGGTCGGCGATTTCCGATTCGATGGAGGCGCTGATCGCGACGATCGGGGCGTTCTGCTTCTTGGCGAATTCGGTCAGCTGGTCGAGCATCGGGTTGTTGGTGAAACCCGTATCCGAGACGTTGGCGACGTACATCGCCGGTTTCGCGGTGATCAGGTACAGCTGCTTGATCAGCGCCATCTCGTCGGCGTCCAGGCCCATCGTGCGCACCGGCTGGCCTTCGTTCAGGTGCGGCAGCAGGCGTTCGCAGATGGCGACCAGTTTGGCCGCATCCTTGTCGCCCGAGCGCGCCTTCTTGTTTTCGCGGTGGATCGCCTTTTCGACGGCGCCCAGGTCGGCCAGGGCCAGTTCGGTCTGGATGACTTCGATGTCGTCGATCGGGCTGACTTTACCCGCCACGTGGATCACGTTGTCGTCTTCGAAGCAGCGCACCACGTTGACGATGGCGTCGGTTTCGCGGATGTGCGACAGGAACTGGTTGCCCAGGCCCTCGCCTTTCGAGGCGCCGGCCACCAGGCCCGCGATGTCGACAAACTCGACGATGGCCGGCACCACGCGCTCCGGCTTGACGATGTCGGCCAGCGCCTGCATGCGCGGGTCCGGTACTTCGACCACGCCGACGTTCGGTTCGATGGTGCAGAACGGATAGTTTTCGGCCGGAATGCCGGCCTTGGTCAGCGCATTGAACAGGGTGGACTTACCGACGTTGGGCAGGCCGACGATGCCGCATTGGAGACTCATGGGAATTCTTTCATTCGATGGTGGTGAGCGCGGTAGCGCAGCTCGTAACCCCGTATTGTAACCGCGGATGCCGCCGCATGCCGCAAAAACAGGCGCGGCGCCACAGTCGCGGCGCCGCCCCGATGGCTGTCAGATCGCACGCAGGCGCGCCAGGTCTGGCCGCGCGATAAACGCCGCCAGCTCGTCGCGCAGCCGCTGACCCGCCCCCATCGCCTGCGACCAGGCGCGGATACGCGCGTCGTGGTCGAGTCCATAAAACTTGAAATCGCTGCGGTCCGGCAACTTGGCGCGCGGCAGCGTTTTAATGAAAGCCGGCGTGGGCGCGACGATCAGCACGTTGTCGAGCCAGCCGCGGTTGGGGCCGCGCGCGCAGCGGCGCCACGGCATCGCCTTGTCGAGCCAGCCGGGCACGATGTGTTCGTTGAAATGCGGATACAGCACGATGGCGTCCGGCTCGTCCTGCTCGAGGCGAGCGTAGGGCAGCGCCAGGTGGTAGTCGATAATGCCGCCGTCCCAGTAGTGCCCGGGCGGCACGCCTTCGATACCCGTCACTGGTTGCATGATCAGCGGCAGCGTGCCCGAGGCGAGCAGGCTGGCGGCCAGGTTATTTCTCGTGAGGGGGGAAAAATGGGTCGTAAACCCGTCGAACTCCTTGCGCAGCCAGGCGGCCGGGGCACGGGCGTCGCCGATCACGACCCGTTCCAGCAGCCGCCCCAGGCGTGCGCGCGAAGCGAAATTCGTCAGCGCCGCCGCCGCGAAGCCGCGCATCTCGGCGCGCCGGTGCGCGGGTTCTGCAAGCGCTCCCTTGCCGCGCACGGCCAGCAGGTGCAGGCGGTGTTGCGGGTGGCTCAAAATATCGTCCTCGTGGCCGCTCACAAAAGCGTGCAGCAGGCCTTGCACCACCGCGTCGATCTGCTGCGTGCTCGGCTTGGTGCTGGTATAGCGCTGGCCGGCGTACAGTTCGCCCAGGCGGGCAAAGGCGCGCACCGGGTCGCGCTGGCAAGCCGCCGCCATGCGCCAGGCGCCGATCGAGGAACCGATCAGGGTGCGTTCGCGCGGGCTGGCGGGCAGCCATTCGCCGAACACGTACTGGTCGAGCGCCTGGAAGATCAGGCCCTTGGGACCGCCGGCGGCGGCAGGAATGACGGCGACGTCGGCCGCGCGCAAGCCGTGCGCGCGGATCCGGGCCAGCGCGCGCGGGCCGGCGTGGAAGGAAAGTGCACTCATGCGTTCCATTATCGCAGGAGGCCCGGCGGCGTGCAGCGGCTGCCGTCCGCAAACGTTAGACCGGCAGAAAGAATGGCGCCGAGCACTTTAATGCAGAGCAGAATGCTAGCTGGGCGAAATCAAGCCCCGTCGCTGTTCCGCTTGTTTTTTAATTCATCCATTTCTAAGCTCGACTCGACACCGGGTGGTCCGTGCCGTCAGGCGGGCGCCTGCCGCACCGATCCGCTTTTCCCGACTGGAGAACCGTCATGAAGTCGCGCGTTATGCTGTGCTCGTTGTTGTGCTGCTCTTTGTTGATGTCGCTGGCTGGCCCGCCGGCCGCGGCGGGTACGCGGCCCCCGATCGGTGGCGGGCCGGTCGTCTACCAGACCCAGCCCGGCACCCAGGAATTGCCGCCGCGCTATGCGCCGCCGGCCGGGGCGAATGCCAAGGCGCGCCTGGCCTACTGGAACGAAGTCGCGCAGCGCGCCAACGCAGTCGACCATACGCCGGCCGTCGTCGGCAACGTGGAAATGGAGGCCGAGCAGCTCGGGCCGACGCGTACCAGCCGGGCAATGGCGATCTTCCACATTGCCATCTACGACGCGGTGAATGCGATCGTCAGGCGCTATCCCGGCTATACCGGTGCGCTGCAGGCCTACCCCGACAGCGCGCAGGATGCCGCCATTGCCCAGGCGGCGCACGACACCCTGGCCGCACTCTATCCGCGCCAGAAACCGCGCTTCGATGCCTGGCTGAATGCCGACCTGGCGCGCCTGCCGGACGGCCGCGCCAAGCTCAACGGCATCGACGTGGGCCGTCGCGCGGCCGCCGCGATCCTGGCGCTGCGCGCCGGCGACGGCGCCTACGATACTGAACCGATCGTCGGCGTCGATTACCCGGTCAGCAACGCGTCCGGACAGTGGCGGCCCGACCCGGTCAGCCGCAGCCCGATTGCGCTCGGCGCCTGGTGGCGCGGCGTCAAACCGTTCGTGCTGCAGTCGAGCACCCAGTTCCGCTTGCCGCCACCGCCGCCGCTGGCCAGCGCGGCCTATATGCGCGCCTTCAACGAGGTGAAGCAACTGGGCGGCGATGGCGTGCGCACGCCGACCAAACGTACGCCCGACCAGACCGTTGCCGGCATTTACTGGGCGTATGACAGCACGGCCTGGATCGGCACGCCGGCGCGCCTGTTCAACCAGATCACGATGCAGATCGCCCTGCAGCGCTGCAACGACGCGCTCGAACTGGCGCGCGTGCTGGCGCTGGTAAACGTGGCGATTGCCGATGCGACCATTACCGGATGGGAAGTGAAGTACGCCTACGATTTCTGGCGCCCGGTCGTCGCGATTCGCGAAGCCAGTCCCGGGACCGGCCCGACCGGCCAGGGCGACGGCAATCCGGACACCCGTGGCGATCCGGGCTGGACGCCACTGGGTGCCCCCGCCAGCAACCTCACCGGCCCGGATTTCACGCCGCCCTTCCCGTCCTACGTGTCCGGCCACGCCGGCTTTTGCGGCGCCACCTTCCACATGCTGCGCCGGCTCTACGGCGACCGGGTGCCCTTCACCTTCGTCTCGGACGAATACAACGGCATCACGCGCGACAACGACGGCCGCGTGCGCCCGCGCCTGCCGCGCAGCTACGCCAACCTGACGCAGGCGGAAGAGGAAGCGGGGCAAAGCCGGATCTACCTGGGCGTGCACTGGCAGTTCGACAAGACCGGCGGCCAGGCGCTGAGCCATCAGGTGGCCGACTATGTGTTCGCACGCGGGCTGGTGCGTCCGGGCGCGCAGTAAGGTGGCGTTTAAGCGGTGTGCAGCTGCATCGTCGCCGTGTCGAGTTTGCCGTCGACGGCGAGCGGAATGATGCGCAAGGCCTTGTCGATCGATTCCTCGATCAGGCTTTGCTCGTCCTTGCGCGGACGGTGCAGCACGAAGTCGGCGACGCCCTGGTTCAGGCCCAGGGTGCGCGGGTGGCCGATACCGAGGCGCAGGCGCCAGTATTCCTGGGTGCCGAGCGCCGCGGTGATGTCTTTTAAACCGTTGTGGCCGCCCGAGGAACCGCCCTTTTTGAGTTTGGCCACGCCCGGCATTAGGTCGAGTTCGTCGTGCACGACCAGCACTTCGTCCGGATTGATCTTATAAAAGCGCGCCAGCGCGCCGACCGACTGGCCGGAACGGTTCATGAAGGTGAGCGGCTCGAGCAGCCAGACTTCGTTGCCGCCGATGCTGGTCTTCGCCATCATGGCGTTGAAACGGCTTTCGCGCTGCAGGCGGCAGCCGGGCAGGCTATTGGCGAGGTTGTCGACCAGCCAGAAGCCGGCATTGTGGCGGGTTTGTTCGTAGTCGGGGCCAGGGTTGCCGAGGCCGACGATGAGGCGGATGGACATAGCGGTCGCGTCAGGAAAAGGAGGATTATCGCCGATTAAGAAACGAGCAGGAGGAAATGCACAGGCGGCGGAAATGAAAAAACCCGCCGGCTTGCGCGCGGCGGGTTTGGTTTTCAGCACCGCTCGCGCGGCACATGAAAAAATTACTTCTTCTCTTCGGTCGCTTCAGCAGCAACGGCGCCGCGTGGGATCGACGAGGTGACGATGGTCAGGTTCTGGCCATGGGTCAGTGCGGTCACGCCTTCTGGCAGCTTCAGGTCGCCGGTGTGGATCGACTGGCCGGCTTCCAGGTTGGCCAGGTCGACTTCGATGAACTCTGGCAGCTGGCCTGGCAGGCAGGACACGTCCAGTTCGTTCAGCACGTGCGAGATGACAGCGCTGCTCAGCTTGACGGCTGGCGAGGTCTCGGCGTTGATGAAGTGCAGGGCGACCTTGGTGTGGATCGGCTGCGATGCGTCGACGCGCTGGAAGTCAGCGTGCAGGACCAGTTGCTTGTATGCGTGCATCTGGAAGTCGCGCAACAGGACTTGCTGGGCCTGGCCTTCGATTTCGAGGTCCAGCACGGAACCGTGGAAAGCTTCTTTCTTGAGCGCGTGGTACAGGGCGTTGCCGTCCAGGGCGATCAGTTGTGGGGCAGCGGCGCCGCCGTAGATGATGCCTGGGGTCTGGCCAGCCTTGCGCAGGCGGCGGCTCGCTCCGGTGCCCTGCAGGGTGCGGTTGAATGCAACTACTTTCATGTGAAACTCCATAAGTTTGGGATCGCATGCGGAAGATATCCGCCCGATTTCCCGGTTTGTGCCGCCCCCGCGACCAGGGACCGGCTTGGCTGAGCGCTGATGACGCGCTCAAGAAATTCGTCTTACAGTACAACGGCGCGCCGGGCTTGAAGCCGGGCGCGCCGCATGTTGATGCTTGATTCTTTAGTCGACGAACAGCGACATGACCGAGTCGCCCTTGACGATACGTTTAAAGGTCTCGGCCAGCAGCGGCGCACAGGTCAGCTGGCGGATCTTGCCGCAGGCACGGCCGGCTTCGCTCAGCGGGATCGTGTCGGTCACGACCAGTTCGTCCAGCGGCGAGTTCGAAATACGCTCGATCGCAGGACCCGACAGCACTGGGTGCGTGCAATACGCAACCACTTTCTTGGCGCCGCGCTCCTTGAGCACTTCGGCAGCCTTGGTCAGGGTGCCGGCGGTATCGACCATGTCATCCATGATGACGCAGTTACGGCCTTCGACTTCGCCGATGATGTTCATGACTTCCGACACGTTCGCCTTTGGACGGCGCTTGTCGATGATCGCCAGGTCGCAGCCGAGGCGCTTGGCCAGCGCACGGGCACGCACCACGCCGCCGACGTCCGGCGAAACGACCAGCAGGTCGTCGTAGTTGCGCTTTTGCAGGTCACCCAGCAGCAGCGGCGATGCGTAGATGTTATCGACCGGAATGTCGAAGAAACCCTGGATCTGGTCGGCGTGCAAGTCCATGATCAGGACGCGCTCGACGCCGGCTTCTTCGAGCATGTTGGCAACGACCTTGGCCGAGATCGCGACACGCGCCGAGCGTGGGCGGCGGTCCTGGCGGGCGTAACCGAAATAAGGGATGGCGGCGGTGATGCGGCCTGCCGATGCGCGCTTGAGGGCGTCGACCATCAGCATGATTTCCATCAGGCTGTCGTTGGTCGGAGCACAGGTCGACTGCAGGACGAAGACATCCTTGCCGCGCACGTTCTCGTTGATTTCGACCATGACTTCGCCGTCCGAGAATTTCGAGACGACTGCTTTACCGAGGGGGATACCGAGGCTTTTTGCGACCCCTTCTGCTAGCGCCGGATTAGCGTTGCCGGTAAAAACCATCAGGTTTTCGTAAGCCATGGGAGTCCTGAGAGAAGAGCGTTGATACTTTGAAAAACAATCAGCCGGGTGTACCGGCTGATTATGCGCTTAAAAGGCTCGACCGCGAGAGCGGTTCGCCCGGATTATCCGCTGGACGCACTGGCATCGACAGACCCGACAAAACGAATGGCAGGGGAACAAGGATTCGAACCTTGGTATGCCGGAATCAAAATCCGGTGCCTTAACCAGCTTGGCGATTCCCCTACGCAACTTACAGCTTGCTGAAGTATTCAACTCATCGTCAAATCCTGCAACAGGCAAAATTTTATTCTACAACTCAGTGTTTTGCAAGAGCGATTTCATCGGATGTCGCTGCAGGGACCGGGCTTTCCAGGCGCGCCAGGCTGAAGGAACTTGTCCGACTACCCGATCCGCCTGCGCCTCATCCGGTACCGCGCAAAATACGCACGCTCCCGAACCAGTCATCCTTGCCGCTCCGTATTGACCCAGCCATTCGATCGCCTGTGCTACCGGCGGAAATAAACGGGACGCCACTGCTTGCAAATCATTTTTCCCGAACTCATTTATTAAATGTGCTGCAGGAAAGTCCGCTATTGTAATGGGCTTCGTGTCGCGCGTCAAATCCTCAGCAGTAAAAATTGCAGGGGTCGGTACCGAGACGCCCGGTTCGATCACGACATACCAGCAATCGGGCCCGGCAAGCGGCTGCATCGCCTCCCCCACGCCCTCGACGAATGCCGTCTGGCCATAAATAAAAAAGGGAATGTCGGCGCCCAGCGGCAAGCCGATTTGCATCAGCTCGGCATCGCTGAAGCCGGCTTGCCATACATGATTTGCCGCCATCAAGGCGGTAGCCGCATCCGACGAACCGCCGCCAAGCCCGCCCCCCATCGGCAGGATTTTTTTGACGGCGACGTCGATGCCGGGCGCGGCGCGGCCATGGCGCCTTTGATACGCATCGGCCAGGCGCCCCAGCGCGCGCACGATCAGGTCGGATGCTTCCGGCACGCCCGGCACGTCGTTCGTGCGGCGGATGCGGCCATCCTCACGCAAGTCGAAATGCAGCGTGTCGCCGCGCTCGATCAGTTGAAACACGCTTTGCAGCAGGTGATAACCGTCGGCGCGGCGGCCGACGACGTGCAGGAACAGGTTCAGCTTGGCCGGAGCCGGGCAATTGTGGAGTGAGGCGATCATGTTGCTGGATCGAGAATGATCCGGATCGCCAGCTCGTCGGCGGCGGCCGTGGCGCTGCGCTCGGCGGCGATTTCGCGCGGCATCTGCCCGCCCTCTTTCGCGTTCTGCCAGGAGACGAAGCGCAGGCGCCAGCCATCCTGCGTGAAGACGCTGTTGTTGGCGGCCGAGGCGGCAACGCGCTGGCCGGAAGCATCGGTGGCATAGCCCTGCAGCCAGTCGCGCAGGCCCGAGACGGGCAGCGACCAGCCGAGCGTCTGCCTGGTGAGCGACTCGAGGTCGGCGGCGCTGCGCGGTGCGCGTCCGGCTTCGGTAAAGGTGGCCTGTTGCGGCGTCACGTTGATCGTGGCGGCGATCTGTTTCAGGGGGTTCAGGAAGACGACGTCGAGCTGGCCCGGCCGCTGCGACCATTCGAAGGGGCCATTCATGCTGCCGGGCTGGCCATCCTTCTGGTACGTCACCTGCAGGCGGCCGCTCAGTTCGATGGTCTCGCGGTAGGGAACACTCGCTACGGGCGCGGCGGCACCGGGAGCGCCGCCCGGTTGCGTGGCGGTGGTGGCGCAGCCGGCAAGCGCGGCGGCGAGAACGATGAGGGAAAGGTGGCGATTGAAGGGCATCGGTCGGTGGGCAGTGAAAATGAAAACGGCGGGCACCTGCCCGCCGTGCTAATGCTGCATTATTTCACAGCGACAGCCGCAGGCGCGCCAGCGTGCTGCGCAGCGTGTCGTTCTGCGGATCTTTCGCACGCGCTTCGCGCCACAGTTTCTGGGCGTCGGCCTGCTTGCCCTTTTGCCACAGCACCTCTCCCAGGTGGACGGCGATCTCGGGATCGCGGCGCAAGCCATAGGCGCGGCGCAGGTGCGCTTCGGCGGCATCGAGGTTACCGAGGCGATACTGCACCCAGCCCATGCTGTCCATGATGAAGGGATCTTCCGGCGCCATGGACAAGGCCTTTTCGATCAGCGCGCGCGCTTCTTCCAGGCGGACATTACGCTCGGCCAGCGAATAGCCGAGGGCGTTGTAAGCGTGGTGGTTGTCGGGCGCCAGACGCATCACGTCGCGCAGGGTCTGTTCCATCACCTCGAGGTGGCCGGTCTTCTCGGCCAGCAGCGCGAAGTCGTACAGCAAATCCGGATTGGTCGGGAAGCGTTTGGCCGCGTCCTGCATCAGGATGAATGCCTGCTCGGCCTGGCCAGCGTCGCGCAGCACTTGCGCCTCCGCTGCGGCGACCTGGGCCTGGGCAGCGGGTTCGCCCGGCTTCAGCGAAGCGAGCAAACGGCGCGCAGCCGGCACGTCGCCCCCCTTCCCCAGTAATTGGGCGCGGCGCAGCTGGGTGCCGAACAGCGCCTTTTCGTCACCCTCGGGCAATTTATCGAGCCAACTGACGGCGGCCTTGATGTCGCCGCGTTCCTCGGCCAGCTGCGACAGGATTAATAAAGCTTTCGAGGGATCGCGTTCGTCTTCCGGGTTGCGTCCGAGCACGTCGATGAAGCGCGTGAAATAAGTTTCGGCGCCGCTCGGGTCGTTCAGCTGGGTCGACAGCACGCCGAGCGCGTACAGGGTCGTGACGTTGTCGGGTTGCTGCTTGTCGAGCAGCAGGAATTCGCTGCGCGCGGCTTCGAACTGCTTGTCGTTGACCAGCAGGCGCGCGTGCGCGGCGCGCACTTCGCGTGCATTCGGATTGGCGGCCACGAATGTCGCCAGCAATTCGCGCACCTGCCCTTCGTTCTCACCGGCCTGGGCCAGGGTGAGGACGGCAATTTCCGAGTCCGGTTTCAGGGCCAGCGCGGCGCGCGCCTCGCGGGCTGCCGCCGCCTTGTCGCCACGCGCCAGCGCGCCCTGGGCCAGCACCACGTGACCCTCGAGCGTGCCGCGGTAGGGGGACACCAGGCGTTCCAGCATGGCAGCCGCCGCTTCCTTGTCCTTGGCACGCGCGAGCAATTGCTGCACCTGGTACAGGACGATGCCGCGTACCCCTGCCGGCGCCCCTTCGAGGCGCTTGCGGAAAATTTCTTCTGCGTCCGAGATATTGTCGGACAGGATGACCATCCCCAGATAGTACTGCGTCGCTTCGTCCGATTGCGGATCGAGCTGGCGCCATTGGCGCACTGCGGCCAGGGTGTCTTCCGGCTGGCGCGCGGCCAGCGCCATCTCGGCGGCGCGGCGTGCCAGGCGCGGGTCGCGCGTCTGCTGCGCCAGGCTCAGCATGGTGAGATACGGCCCTTGCCAGTCGCCGCCGCGGAAGGCGAATTCGGCTTTGAGCAACTGGTTCAGCAAGGTGCTGGTCAGTTCGACTTTCGGCAGGCGCGCCTGTTCGGCGTCGGCCTCGGCTTTCGCATCGCGCTCGGCCCTGGCTTGCGCCTGCTCCTGTGCTTCAGTCGACAGCTGCGCCGATTCTGCAACAGGCTGCGCCGGCGGCGCCACGGCACACGCCGACAGCAAGCCGGAGAGGGTTACAATGACGAAAGCGTTTTTCAAGGCAAGTCCATGTGTGGAATGATGTTCGATTCTACGCCCAAGCCCCGTTGCGCGTGCGCGAGCCCAACACGAATTTACAAGAATTTTGTCGGATTTTCATGCCTGAACTCCCCGAAGTAGAAGTGACCCGGCGCGGTGTCGCGCCGCACCTCGAAGGCCGCGTGGTCGAACAGGTGGTGTTCCGCCGCGAGGGTCTACGCTGGCCGTTTCCGGCCCATCTGACCACCGACCTCGTTGGCCAGCGCATCACGCAGGTTGGCCGGCGCGGCAAGTATCTGCTCATCGGTTTCGAGAGCGGCACCCTTATCGTCCACCTCGGCATGTCGGGCCATTTGCGCGTACTGCCGCCGGGCATCGAGTTGAAGAAGCACGACCACTTCGACCTGGTCGTGGGCGACGGCGTGCAGTCGCAGGTGCTGCGCCTGCACGATCCGCGCCGCTTCGGCGCCGTGCTCTGGCATGCCGTCGACGCCGGGGAAATCGACGGCCACATCCTGCTGCGCGGCCTCGGCGTCGAGCCGCTGGAAGACAAATTCTCGGCCGAATTGCTGTACCGGGCCACCCGCAAGCGCAGCGCACCGATCAAGCAGGTGCTGCTCTCGGGCGATATCGTCGTCGGCGTCGGCAATATCTACGCCTGCGAAAGCCTGTTCAAGGCCGGCATCAGCCCGACCACGCCGGCCGGGCGCATCAGCCGCGCCCGCTACGAAAAGCTGGCGGCGGCGATTCGCGAGATCCTGGCGGCGGCCATCGTGCAGGGCGGCAGCACCTTGAAAGACTTTATTGCCGTGAATGGCCAATCCGGCTATTTCCAGCAGACGTATTTCGTCTATGATCGTGCGGGAGTGCCTTGCAGAAACTGTGGCGCGCCGGTGCGCCAGATCAAGCAGGGGCAGCGGTCGACGTTTTACTGCGCCACCTGCCAGCGCTAAGGCCAACTAACCGCAGGCGGACCCCATGCAAGACATTCAAGATTATGGCGCCTGGCGCATAAGCATCGCCACAGCGCTGGACGACTACCGCGCCGCGCTGGCCGCTGCCGATGTCTCGGACGCGGCGACCAGCCAGCGCATGGCGCAAGCGGCCACGCGCGTCCGCGACGACCGCCTCTCGGTCGCCTTCGTCGCCGAATTCTCGCGCGGTAAATCCGAGCTGATCAACGCGATCTTCTTCGCCGACTATGGCCAGCGCATCCTGCCCTCCGCGGCCGGCCGCACCACCATGTGCCCGACCGAATTGCTGTACGACGCCGCCTGGGCACCCTGCATCCGCCTGCTGCCGATCGAAACGCGCGCGGGTCAACTCTCAACCAGCGATTACCGCGACGATGCATCCGCCTGGACCGTACTGCCGCTCGAGCTCGATGCACCGGACCGCATCGTGGACAGCTTCCGCCAGGTCAGCATGACGCGCCGCGTATCTCCCGAGGAAGCGCAGCGCTACGGCCTGTACGATCCGGAAGACGCCGCACTGGCGGACGCGCTCGGCGCCGACGGTTTGGTAGAGATTTCGCAGTGGCGCCACGCGATCATCAACCTGCCGCATCCGCTCCTGAAACAGGGCCTGGTGATCCTTGACACGCCGGGGCTGAACGCGATCGGCACCGAGCCCGAACTGACGCTGAACCTGATCCCGAACGCGCACGCGGTGCTGTTCGTGCTGGCCGCCGAGACCGGGGTCACGCGCAGCGACATCGAGGTCTGGCGTACCCATATCGGCGCCGGTCCGGGCCGCATCGTGGTCCTCAACAAGATCGATGCGATGTGGGATGCGCTCAAAAGCGATGCCGAGAACGACGCCGAGATCGCGCGCCAGCAAGCCAGTGTGGCGCAGCAACTCGGGCTCGATCCGGAGCAGGTGTATCCGGTGTCGGCGCACAAGGCGCTGGTCGGACGCATCCAGGGCGACATGGACCTGTTCGAGCGCAGTCGCCTGGGAGCGTTGGAAGCGGCCCTGCTGCATGGCCTGATCCCGCAAAAAAAGGCGATCCTCGGCAGCGCCCTGCGCGACGACCTGGCAGCATTGGAGGCCGCGCAGGCGAGCGCACTGGCTGCGCGCGCACGCGGCCTGGTCGAGCAGATGCAGGAGTTAAAAAGCCTGCGCGGCAAGAACCAGAACGTGCTGGCGCACATGATGCGCCGCATCGAGGCCGAACGGAAGGATTTCGATGCCGGCCTGCTGCGCCTGCAGGATGCGCGCACGCGCTTTGCCGGCCTGTCGACCGAACTGTATTCGACGCTCGACATGGATGCGGTGGCGCGCCAGGCCGAAAGCGTGCGCCTGGCGCTGCAGGCCTCGCGCTTCGCCACCGGCATGCGCGCGCCGGTGCGGGCGTTTTTCGAGAATGCCCGCGTCAGCCTGGAATCCGCCGGCGAGCAGGTGACGGAGATCGGCACGCTGATGGAGACGCTGCTGCGCGGCTTCGCCGCCGAACACGGCCTCACGCTGTCGCCCCCCTTGCCGCTGTCGCTGGCGCGCTATGTCGAGGAGATCGCGGCGGTCGAGGCGCTCTACGTCAAACAGTTCGGCACCGCGACCCTGTTCATGACCAGCCGCAGCACCCTGCTCGAGCGCTTTTTCGATTCCATCGTCTCCAGTGTGCGCCGCACCTTCCGCGCCGCGAATGCCGATGTCGAAGCCTGGCTGAAGGTGCTGATGGTGCCGCTGGAGACGCAGATCCGCCAGCACAAGGAACAGCTGCGCCACCGCCTGTCGTCGATCCAGCGCATCCACGATGCGACCGATAGCCTGGAGCAGAAGATCGCCGCCTTCGAAGCAAACCAGCAAGCACTCGAACGCCAGCGCCATCTCCTGCTGGCGCTGAACGGCGCCGTCGTGGCGGCGCTGGACGACACACCCCTGAAGGAAGCCGCTTGAAACGCCTGACCGAATTCGACGAACTGGTCGATCCTACCTTTTCGCACGCCGTCATCGCCTGGCAGCGCGTGCATGGGCGCCATGCGCTGCCCTGGCAAAACACGCGCGACGCCTACCGCGTCTGGCTCTCCGAGATCATGCTGCAGCAGACCCAGGTGGCCGCGGTGCTCGGCTATTACGCGCGCTTCCTGGAACGCTTCCCGACCGTGCACGACCTCGCCGCTGCGCCGATCGAGGACGTAATGGCGCACTGGAGCGGGCTCGGTTACTACACGCGCGCGCGCAACTTGCACGCCTGCGCGGTGCGCGTGGTGCGCGAGTATGGCGGCGAATTCCCGGCCGACCCGGCGCTGCTGGCCGACCTGCCCGGCATCGGCCGCTCCACCGCCGCCGCGATTACCGCCTTTTCGAACGGCACCCGCGCCGCCATCCTCGATGGCAACGTAAAACGCGTGTTCGCGCGCGTGTTCGGGGTCGACGGCTATCCCGGCGAAAAACGCATCGAAGACGCCTTGTGGCGGCGTGCCGACGCGCTGCTGCCCGACGATGGCATGGAGGCCTACACGCAAGGCTTGATGGACCTGGGCGCGACCCTGTGCACGCGTTCGAAACCCGCGTGCGGGCGCTGCCCCCTGCAGGCGCGCTGCGTGGCGTTTGCGACGAACCGCACCGATGAACTGCCGGTGCGTAAGCCAAAGAAGACGACGCCGGAGAAGCGCGCCGACATGCTGGTGGTCGTGCACGATGGCCAGGTGCTGCTCGAGCAGCGGCCCGGGACCGGGATCTGGGGCGGATTATTGTCGTTGCCGGAAGTCGACGGCCACGTTGGCATCGAGACCGCGCGCGATGGCGGCCTGGCGCTGGCGGCTGCGCTGGAGCGCTTCGGCGAAGTCGAGGAAGTGCAGGCGCTGCTGCCGCTGGTGCACGTGTTCACGCACTACAAATTGCACATCTATCCGCACAAGGTGACACTGGCCGGACGTGGCGCAACGCCGGCGGGGCATGTGTGGGTTGCGCTCGATGCGATCGGGGATGCGGCGCTGCCGGCGCCGGTGAAGAAGCTGCTGGTCGACCTGGCGCGTCCGAGCCTGTTCGGTTGATTCGACCCGCGGCGGCGTAACGTAGGGTGGGCACTTGTGCCCACGCGGTACGGCGGTCGATCATCGCCTTGGCATCGTCATACGTTTCGATCCTCATGCGCCGCTCCGCGTGGGCTCGAGAGCCCACCCTACGTTACACGACGGTCCCGGTTTGAAACGGCGCGGCGGGCCATCGACAACCGCCTACAATTCATCGAGCGAAAAAATCCGCTTGTGCTCGCGGATCGCATAGCGATCGGTCATGCCGGCGATGTAGTCGGCGATCTTGCGCGCCTGCTTGTGCTTATCGCCCGAAGCCACCTGGTAATCCGGCGGCAGCAGCACCGGGTCGGTCATGAAGGCGTCGAACAGCTCACGCACGATGCGGCTGGCTTTGACGCGCATGCGGTTGACCTTGAAGTGGCGGTACAGGTTCGCGTACAGAAAACGTTTTAATGCCGTGGTCTCGGCGCGCATCTGGTCAGAAAAGCGGATCAACGGCGGCGCGGCGCGCACGTCGTCGATGCTGCCAGGGGCGGCGTCGCGCAGCAGCGCGGCCGAGGTCTCGACCAGGTCGGCCGTCATCGCCGTGATCATCAGGCGGATCGTCTCGTACAGCGCGCGCCGGCCCGGCAAGCCCGGGTACTGCGCTTCCACCGCATGGCGGTGGCGCGCGAACAGCGTCACTTCTTCCATCTGCGCCATGCTGAGCAGGCCCGACCGCAGGCCGTCGTCGATGTCGTGGTTGTTGTAGGCGATCTCGTCGGCCAGGTTCGTCAGTTGCGCTTCCAGGCTCGGTTGCGTCTTGTCGAGGAAGCGCTGGCCGAGGTCGCCGAGCAGGCGCGCATTGTTCAGCGAGCAGTGTTTTAAAATGCCCTCGCGCGTTTCAAACGTCAGGTTCAGGCCGTCGAAGGCGCCGTAGTGCTCTTCCAGGTGATCCACCACGCGCAGGCTTTGCAGGTTGTGCTCGAAGCCGCCATAGTCCGTCATGCATTCGTTGAGCACGTCCTGGCCGACGTGGCCGAACGGCGTGTGTCCGAGGTCGTGCGCCAGCGCGGTGGCTTCGACCAGGTCTTCGTTCAGGCGCAGGCTGCGCGCCAGCGTGCGCCCGATCTGCGCCACTTCGATCGAATGCGTCAGGCGCGTGCGGAACAAGTCGCCCTCGTGGTTGAGGAACACCTGCGTCTTGTATTCGAGGCGGCGAAACGCCGTCGAGTGGATGATGCGGTCGCGGTCGCGCTGGAACTGGCTGCGCGAGCCGGGCGCGGGTTCCTCGAAACGGCGCCCGCGCGACTTCGCCGAATGCGCGGCATAGGGCGCCAGGTTGCAGTCGAAGTCGATCATGCGCACGCTCCTTTCAAGGTTCATTCAATGGTCAACGAATGCAGGCGTCCAGGGTGGCCAGCAGCAGTTCGCGCGGCACGCCCGTGATGCTGGGGCTGCCCAGGGGTTTCGTGAGGATGAACTTGATCGCCCCGCCCTCGTTCTTCTTGTCCACTTCCATCAATTCGATCCAGCGTTCGGCGCCGAGGTCGGGCGCGACCGTCGGCAGGCCGGCGGCCTGTACCAGCGCGCGCACGCGGGCGCTGGCGGCGGCGTCGATGAAGCCGAGGCGCTGCGACAAATCGGCCGCCATCACCATGCCGCAGCCGACCGCCTCGCCGTGCAGCCAGGTGCCATAGCCGAGGCCGGCCTCGATCGCGTGGCCGAAGGTATGGCCGAAGTTGAGCACCGCGCGCAGGCCGCCTTCGCGTTCGTCCTTGCGCACGACGTCGGCCTTGATCTCGCAGGAACGTGCGATCGCATGCGACAGCGCGGCCGGGTCGCGCGCCATCAGGCGGGCGATGTTCGCTTCGATCCAGTCGAAGAATTCGAGGTCGAGGATGGCGCCGTGCTTGATCACTTCGGCCAGGCCGGCCGACAGTTCGCGGTCCGGCAGCGTCGACAGGGTGCTGGTATCGGCCAGCACCGCGCGCGGTTGATAAAACGCGCCGATCATGTTCTTGCCGAGCGGGTGGTTGATGCCGGTCTTGCCGCCGACCGAGGAATCGACCTGGGCCAGCAAGGTCGTGGGAATCTGCACGAAGGGCACGCCGCGCATGTAGCTGGCCGCGGCAAAGCCGGTGAGGTCGCCGATCACGCCGCCGCCCAGCGCCACCAGGGTCGTCTTGCGGTCGCATTTATTGGCCAGCAGCGCGTCGAAGACCTGCATCAGCGAGCCCCAGTGCTTGTGTTCTTCGCCGTCGGGCAGGACGATTTCCACCACGTCGCGTCCGGCCGCGCGCAGCGGCGTAGCGACCTTGTCCAGGTACAGCGGCGCCACCGTGGTGTTGGTGACGATCGCGACCTTGCTGCCGCCGACCTGGCGCAGCAGCGCCGCGCCGTCGTCGATGACGCCGGGGCCGATGGCGATCGGGTAGCTGCGTTCGCCCAGGTCGACGTTGAGATTAGTTTGTGCCGTTTGATTCATCGATGCCGCCCTCGCCCGCCGCGAGCGCGCCGAATTGAGCGCGTCGAGCTGGTCCAAAATTGTCTGAACCATCGATTGTACGTTAGGACGGCCGGTATCGATGACGAGGTCGGCGATCCCGCGGTACAGGGGTTCGCGCTGGGCCAGCAACTCTTCCAGTTTTTTACGCGGGTCGGCGGTCTGCAGCAGCGGGCGGTTCTTGTCGTGCGCGGTGCGTTGCAGGATGCTGCCGATGCCGGCGCGCAGGTAGATCACGGTGCCGCGTTCGGCGAGATAGGCGCGGCTGGCGGCGTCGAGCACGGCGCCGCCGCCGGTAGCCAGCACGATGCCGCGCTGGCCGGTCAGTTCGCGGATCATCTCCGCTTCGCGCCGGCGAAAGCTTGCCTCGCCTTCGATCTCGAAGATCCACGGGATGGTGGCGCCGGTACGCGCCTCGATCGCATGGTCGGAATCGACGAAGCGCCGGTTCAGCCGGCGCGCCAGCAGCCGGCCGATGGTGGTCTTGCCAGACCCCATCAGTCCGACCAGGAAGATGTTATTGCTTTTTACATCGGGCACGATCATCACGTCGCCTACAAAGACAAACGGCCAGAACTCGCCTGGCCGTTTGTTGTTACGGTCAACCCCGCCTGGTTACACCATTATGGGCAGCTGAACGCCAGTTTAAACGGAATTGCCGTCACGACCCCTCCTGGCGTGGTTGTTGTGACATTGAAGGTGGCCGTCACCGGCACCTTGCAGTCCTTGCCGCCTGGGTTCGAAATCGTGAACGTGTGGTAGGAACCCTGGTTGCCGGTGACGTTGTCGCCGCTGAATTCCGCGCCATCCGTCGTCTGCGGGAAGATGTTCTGCACCAGCGCCGGCGCCACCGAACCGGCACCGTTGACGATGTCGGTGACCTCGACCTTCGTACCCGCCGGCAGCGGATTGCCGTTGCCGTCGTTGATCTGCAGGACGAAGACCTTGGGATCGACCGCGGCCACGCTGCCCAGGTCGGTGATGCCCGACAGGCGCACGCCGTTCATGAAGACCTTATCGGCGCTGCTGCCGCTGAAGAACAGGCCGACCTTGCGGAAGATCGTGTTGATGCCGTCGGTGGTGTGGGCACAGACGGTCGCCAGGCCGGCGCGCTTGCTGTCCGGGCTGACGGTGGCGGCGCTGCCGGTATTGCAGGGCGTTGCCGGCAAGCCGGGCGTTGCCACGCGCGGGTCCTGGACCCGGAAATCGACCTGGCAGCCGCCGTTGACCGTGTTGCAACCGCCCTTGTCGGCAGAGCCAACCGAGCCCATGTTGGTCTGGAAGACGACCGGGGTGCCGTCCGGGACCGGATTGCCGGATGCGTCGGCGATCAGCACTTGGACGTGGGTGGCAGGTTCGGCCGGGTTACTTTCACGGAAGCTTTCGAGATTGACCTTGCCGACGCTGAGCGAGAAGGCGCGCTGCACCGGCAGGCCGGTGGTCACCACGATCGAATCGGAGGTGGTCGAAATGTTCGGGCGGGTCGCCGTGGCCGTATTGGGCAAGGTCGCGACCACACGGAAGGTCGTGGCGACCGTGCCGGAACTGACGGTCGTGATGACGTCGCCATTCTGGTCGGTGCTGTCGCTCGTCTTGCCGAGCGTGACGACCTGTGGCCCCGGAACGCTGAATTCGACCACGCGGCCCGGCAGTGGATTGCCGAAGGTATCGACCACGCGGAACTTGAGCGTCGCCGTTTCGGTACGGTTGATGCCGCCCTGGCCCTGGATCACGATCGATTTGTCGGTCGGCGCGGCTGTCACGAACTGGACCGACGACGCGGTCGGCGGCGCAATCTCCAGGCTCACGCTGACCGGCGCCGTGACGGCGTCGGAAGAAACGGTGATGACGTCGTTGTTGGCGCAGCCCAGGTCGCGGTACACCGCGCGCGCGACGCCCTTGTTAGTCGAGACGGCCGTGGCCAGCGTGGCCTTACCGGCCGCGGCGCAGGCCGAGCTGAAGTTCACCTTCACCGACTGGGTGGTGTAGAGCGCGCTGCCGGCACGCAGGTCCACCGACAGGGTGGTCGTATCGTAGGCGGCGATCTTTGCCGGCGACGCGGTCGGCGTGCCCAAGGTTAGCGCGGTGGCGCCCACCATGTAGGCGCCCTCCTTGGTAAAACTCGCGCCGCCGACTTCCGCGGTCACGCTCAGTTTTTCCGCACCCGCGGCCGACAGGCTGGCCGCCAGCAGCTTGACGGTCGCCACGCCGTCGGCATTGGTCAGCACCCGGCCCGACGACGGCGAGAACAGGGCCATGCCGGCAGCGGTCGAGAAGGTGACGAACGCGTCCTTGACCGGTTTTCCGGCGGCGTCCTTGACGACTGCCTGCGCCGTCAGCGGCGTGGCATCGGTGAGCGAATTGCTGGCCTGGCCGGTGCCGTCCAGCAGCGCCAGGGTCACCGTCGGCGTTGCAGGGACGGCCGGCGTCGTCGGCGTCGTCGGCGCCGGAGCGGCACTACCCGCGCTCCCGCCCGATGCCGCCGGCACCGTGCCGGGATCGCCGCCACCGCCGCCGCAGGCGCTCAATACCGCCGCGGCGATCAGGGTCAGGACCGCCGCGCGTCCAAACGGGGCGGAAGGAGTACGGGTAGATGCTTGCAACATATTGTTGTTCCTATTCTTTGTCATCTGTAAAAAATGCCGGAACGTCGGCAGGACGCTCCGGCATGGTCTCGGTATGGGTGGCGTGTCGTTCAACGCCCGCCGCTCGTGCGATCGGCGACGATCTTCGGGGTGATGAAGACCAGCAGTTCGGTCTTGGTGTTCTCGCGGCCCTGGGTCTTGAACAGGTAGCCGAGCACCGGGACGTCGCCCAGCACCGGCACCTTGGTGACGTTGGTGCGCTCGGTCTGCTGGTAGATCCCGCCCAGCACCACCGTGCCGCCGTTCTCGACCATCACCTTGGTCTTGACATGCTGGGTGTTGATGGCGAAGCCGGCGCGCGTTTCCTCGCCCTTCGAATCCTTGCTGACGTCGACTTCGAGCACGACGTTGCCGTCCGGCGTGATCTGCGGCACCACTTCCAGGCGCAGGTTCGCCTTCTTGAACTCGATCGAGGTGGCGCCGCTCGACGAGGCCACCTGGTACGGCAGTTCGATGCCCTGCTCGATCACGGCCACCATCTTGTCTTCGGTGACCACGCGCGGGCTGGAGATGATCTTGCCCTTGCCGTCGGCCTCGAGCGCCGACAGTTCCAGGTTCAGGAAGCGGTTGTCGGCCGACGAGAACAGCGTAAAGGCCAGGCTCGACGGCGAGATGCCGCCGATCGCCGCCGCCGGCAGGTTCACCATCGTGGTGTTGGTGTAGGCGTCGCCGGTATCCGGGGTCTGGCCCGTCACCTGGCCGACACCGGCCAGGTTGCCGCCGATGGCGACCCGGTTGTTGCCGCCGATGCCGTAGCCGGGATCGCCGCCGCGCACGCCGCGCATGTCGCCAAAGCCGATTTTCGCGCCCAGGTTGCGCGAGAAGCCGTCGTTCGCTTCGACCAGGCGCGCTTCGATCAGCACCTGCTTCGAGGCCACGTCGGTCTTCTGGATCAGCAGGCGGATGTCTTCGATCTTCGAAGCGATGTCGGTCACGAACAGTTGATTCGTGCGCGGATCGATGATCGCGCTGCCGCGTTTGGACAGCACGCGGTTGCGGTTGTCGCCGGCCGCGGCGCCGCCGCCGGCGTCCAGCCCGAACACGGTGCGGAAGGATTCGGCCTTCTGGTAGTTCAGCTGGAAGATCTCCGATTTCAACGGTTCCAGGTCCGAAATCTGCGCGCGCTGCTCGAGTTCGAGCTTTTCCTTGGTCAGCAGTTCTTCCTTCGGCGCGATCCAGATGACGGTGCCGTTCTTGCGCATGTCCAGGCCCTTCGATTGCAGGATCACGTCCAGCGCCTGGTCCCAGGGCACGTCTTTCAAACGCAGGGTCAGGCTGCCGGCGACCGAATCGCTGGCGATGATGTTCAGGCCCGAGATGTCCGCCACCGCCTGCAGCGCGGCGCGCACTTCGATGTTCTGGAAATCGAAACTGATCTTCTCGCCGCGGAAGCCCTGCGTGCCCTGCACCAGCTTGTTCGGGTCTTCCTTGACCGGACGCACGGCGACGACCAGCTGGGTGTCGCTCTGGAATACCGACTGCTCCCACTGGCCTTGCGCTTCGATCACCATGCGCACGTTGGCGCCGTTGGCGCTGGTGGTCACGCGCGAGACCGGGGTGCCGAAATCGGTGACATCCAGGCGGCGGCGCAGGGTTTCCGGCAGGCCGGTGTTCATGAAGTCGACCTGCACCTTGTTGCCGAGCTGGCGCACGTCGACCGCGACCGCGTTGTTCGGCAGGTCGACCACGACGCGGCCTTCTCCATCCTGGCCGCGGCGGAAGTCGAGGTTGCGCAGGGTCTGGCGCATTGCCGGCGCCGCGCTCGTTTGTGCCGGTGCGGCAGCGGCCGGCGCTGCGGCTGCCGCAACGCCACCGGCGACGGTGACCAGCACCGACTTGCCGTCGATCGCGGTCGAATAACTGGCCGCGCGTTTCAGGTTCATCACCAGGCGCGTACGTTCGCCGGCCTGCACCACGTTCACGCCGCGCACCTCGCCCAGGTTGATCTCTTGCGCGCTTTTTCCCGTGGCATTGCTGGTGGCGCCGAAGTCGAGCGCGATGCGCGCCGGATTGGTGATCGCAAAGCCGAGCGGCAGTTTGGCCGGGGCGTTTTTCATCGCGATGTTGACCACCACGTTGGCGCCCTGCTGGTTGGCGCTGATCGATTCGATGGAATTGTCTTGGGCGTGCGCGGCCGCGCCGAATGCCAGCAGCACCGGCACCAGCAGCGTGCCGACGGCGCGCTTCAGGTTCATCATTGCGAATGGGGTCATTTCCCGATCTCCTTACTTTCCTGCAATTCCAGCTTCGATATCCGCTCGACCCAATCGCCGCCCGCGTCCTGTACCATTTCCCGGATCTCCAGCGCAGCCGGGGTCACGCGCGTTACCTGCCCAAAATTCTGGCCCAGGCGCTGTCCGGCCCGCACGCGGTAGACACTGCGTTCGATCTGCACCAGGGCAAAGCTCACGCCCCCTTTTTGCATCATGCCGACCATGCGCATGGTATCGAGCGGATAACCCTCCAATGCCTCGCGCGGACGGTCCAGGTCGGGCTGCAGCGCATTCGCTTGCGGCGCCATGCCGCCCGGACCGGCCAGCTTGGCGGCGTCGAACGGGTCAGGCGCCTGCGCCTGATTGTAGGCATAAGGCACGAATTCCTTGGGCGCCGGCAGTGGTTTGACGGCCGGTTTGATTGCCGCTTTCGTCTCGTCCATCCAGGTACGCACTTCGCGCACGTCGCTGTCGCCGCAGCCGGCCAGCAGCACGGCTGCCAGCGCCAGCAGCGCACTGTTTTTGGTCGTCATGGCGTGCCCTCCGCTTTCTTCTTCTTCGCTTTCAGGCGCGCCGCTTTTTGCGTTGCCAGTTCTTCGGCGTCGAGGTAGCGGAAGGTCTTGGCGATCGCCTGCAGCGTCAGGGTGCCGTCCTTGCCAGCCTTCAGGCGCATGTTGTTCAGCGTGACGATGCGCGGCAGGTGCGCCATGTCGGCGGCAAAGGCGCCCAGATCGTGGTAGCTGCCGGTCAGTTCGATCGCAATCGGCAGTTCGGCGTAATAGTCGCGCACGACGATCTGATCGGGACGGAACAGCTGGAACGCGAGACCGCGGCCGACGCCGGCCTGGTTGATGTCCGACAGCAGCGCGGCCATCTCGGATTTGCTCGGCAACTGCTTTTCCAGGCGTTCGACCGACTGGTCGACCTGGATCTTTTGCGCCTGCAGCGCTTCCAGGTTGACCGCCTGCGTGACCTTGGCGCGGTACTCTTCGCGCAGCGTCTCTTCCTGGGCCGCCAGCGTTTCCTGGGTTTCGAACTGCCCGCTCCAGTACAGGAAGTAACCGGCGATGACGACCAGCGCCATTACGCCGGCCGCGCACAGCAAGCGCGGCGCCAGCGGCCACAGGCCGGGCGGACGTCCCTGCAAATCCTGGAATTGCGCCGACAGGTCGGCGCCGAATTGTTTCAGGTCGATGTTCATGGGGTGCTTCCTTCCGCCCTCGCGCCGGCGGCTTTGGCTTTGCCGTCGTCGCCTTCCTCGCTCTCGCGGGCGCGCTTGATGGCCACGGCCAGCGTGAACTCGACCGCCTTGCGTACGACCTTGTTCTGCGTGAGCGTGGCCGCTTTCACTTCGGTGAGGTCGGGGCGTTCGAGCCAGGGCGAGTTGCCCGACAAATTGCGCAGCAGTTCGGCGACGCGTTCCTGCGACTGCGCATAACCGTTCAGGACCACGCGCTGACCATCCTGTTCAAAACCCTTCAGGTAGACGCCTTCCGGCGTCTGGCGCACCAGTTCGTCGAACAGGTAGACCGGCTGGTTGCGGTCGCCCTGCAGGTCTTCCACCGCTTGCTGGCGCGATTTCAGGGCGTTGATTTCTTCCTTCAGGGTGGCGATGTCCTTGATCTTCTTGTCGAGTTCCGCGTTCTCGGTGGAGAGCACGGCATTGCGCTCTTCCTGGATGGCGATGCGGCTGGCGTTCCAGCCGCCCACCATCAGCACGATGGCCACGCCCAGCAGGCCGCCGAGCACCAGCATGGCGACAAAGGCCGCCTGCTTCTGTTTGCGTTTCGCTTCCCGGTGCGGGAGCAGATTAATACGGATCATCAGCCGAACCTCCGCAGGCCGAGGCCGCAGGCAACCAGGTAAGCCGGCCCTTCGGCGCGCAGCTGTGCTTCGCGCAGGCCGGGAGCGAGCAGCATGCCGTCGAACGGCGCCACCACGCCGGTGGCGATGCGCGTGCGGCCGCCGATCAGTTCGGTCAGGCCGGGCAGCTGGGCGCTGCCGCCGGCCAGCCAGATCTGGTCGATGCGGGTGTACGGGGTCGAGGTGAAGAAGAACTGGATCGCGCGCGTGACTTCCAGCGCCGCGCTTTCCAGGAAAGGCGTCAATACGTCGGCGCGGAAGTTTTCCGGCAGGTCGCCCGACTTCTTGCGCGTTTCCGCTTCCTCGTAGGCCATGCCATAGCTGCGCACGATTTCCTGGGTCAGCGTGTTGCCGCCAAAAGGCTGCTCGCGCTCATAGATCGTGTCGCCGTTCTGCAGCACCGAGACGTGGGTCATGCCGGCGCCGATCTGGAACAGGGCGACGATAGGCTCAGCGCCGAGGGCTGCGCGCTTTGGCGCGACGCCCTCGATAGCGCGTAACAAGGCGGCGCGCGCCGCATACGATTCAATGTCCATCACGGTGGCGGTGAGGCCGGCCGCTTCGGCGATCGCCACGCGGTCCTCGACCTTTTCGCGGCGCGCGGCGGCCAGCATCACTTCCATGTCTTCGGGCGAATTCGGCGCCGGGCCGACCACGTCGAAGTCCAGGCTCACTTCGTCGAGCGCGAACGGGATGTACTGGCTGGCTTCGGATTCGACCTGCACCTCCAACTGGTCTTCGGCCATGCCGGCCGGCAGGATGATCTTTTTGGTGATGACCGACGCCGGCGGCATGCCGAGCGCGACGTTGCGGGCACGGGTGCCGCTCTTCTTCCAGATGCGGCGCACGGCATCGGCGACCTGGTCGAAGTTTTCGATGTTGCCGTCGGCGACGGCGCCGCGCGGCAGCGCTTCGAAGGCGTGGCGCTCCAGGCGCAGCACGCCCTTGCCGGCATCGGCCAGTTCGACCAGGCGCAGTCCCGACGTGCTGATGTCGAGTCCGGCAAGCGGCGGACTCGACTTTCCGAACAGGGAACCCAGATTGATCACGAGCGTACTCCTCAGCTGCGGCCTGCTCCGCTGGTTGCAGGCCAATGTATGTCAACGCCCGCGCCGCTCGCAGGGAAAATGTCTTGTAGATTTAGGACAAGATGCCTCGTCCATAGGAGGCAACCCTTCAAATGCTAGCGACAATAGTGCGCACCGACAAGATATTTCTGCACTGGAACATTACAATCCGACGGGGACGCCACACTCTGATATTTCCTTGGTAATACCCCTTGTCACCGAGGCACCAAACCCTTTGTCAGCCTGCCTACAAGCCGCGCTTTGTGGCTGAGTCCGCGCCACCGCTGAAAGCGGTGCCTTATAATGAGGCGGATCAATAAAGTAGACGCCAGAATGAAATCTTCCCAAACGACGAAGTCCGCGCCACCGAAAAAATTCAGCCCGAAACGCCTGGTCCTGTGGGGCTTCGGCGCCCTCGCCGGCCTGGCCCTGACCGGCGTGCTGCTGGTGGTATTCGCCCTTGCCATGGCGTACCCCAACCTGCCGGCGCTGGACACCATCACCGATTACCGCCCCAAGATGCCGCTGCGGATATTCACCGCCGATAACGTCCTGATCGGCGAGTTCGGCGAGGAACGGCGCACCCTGGTGCGCTTCAAGGAAATCCCGGACGTGATGAAAAAGGCGGTGCTCTCGATCGAGGACGACCGTTTTTACCAGCACGGCGGCGTCGATTACTGGGGCGTGCTGCGCGCGGCCCTGCACAACGCCACCAGCGGTTCGCGCCAGGGCGCCTCGACCATCACCCAGCAGGTGGCGCGCAACTTCTTCCTGTCGTCGGAACAAACGCTGAAACGCAAGGCGTACGAGGCGCTGCTGGCCTGGAAGATCGAAAAGAACCTGACCAAGGACCAGATCCTCGAGGTCTACATGAACCAGATTTACCTGGGCCAACGCGCCTTCGGCTTCCAGTCGGCGGCGCAGATCTATTTCGGTAAAGACCTGCGCGACATCACCGTGGCCGAAGCGGCGATGCTGGCCGGCTTGCCGAAGGCGCCGTCGGCCTACAATCCGGTGGTGAACCCGACCCGCGCCAAGACGCGCCAGCAGTACATCCTGCAGCGCATGCATTCGCTCGGCTACATCACCGACGCCCAGTTCGAGACGGCGAAGAACGAGGAACTGACCGTCAAGACCGACAGCACCGCCTTTGGCGTACACGCGGAATACGTGGCCGAGATGGCGCGCCAGCTGGTGTATGAACAGTTCAAGGAAGACACCTATACGCGCGGCCTGAACGTGTTCACCACCATCACCAAGGCCGACCAGGACGCGGCCTATCTCGCCGTGCGCCGCGGCGTGATGGATTACGAACGGCGCCACCCTTACCGCGGCCCGGAATCGTATATCGAGATCCCGCGCGACAAGACCGAAGCCGACGAAGCGATCGAGGCGGAACTGGCCGAAAAGCCCGACAGCGACGACATCGTCGCCGCCGTGGTGCTGCAGGCTTCCAGCACGGCCGTGACCGCGGTGCTCGCTTCCGGCGAAGAGATCAAGATCACCGGCCCCGGCCTGTCGTTCGCCTCGGCCTGGCTGTCGGCCAAGGCCCAGCCCAACCGCCGCATCCGCCGCGGCGCGCTGATCCGCGTGATGCAGGACGGCGGCGCCGACTGGAAGATCACGCAGATGCCGCTGGTCGAATCGGCCTTTGTTGCGGCCAGCACCGAAGACGGCGCCATCAAGGCGCTGGTCGGCGGTTTCGACTACAACCGCAACAAGTTCAACCACGTGACGCAAGCCTGGCGCCAGCCGGGCTCCTCCTTCAAACCGTTCATCTATTCGGCGTCGCTGGAGCGCGGCCTGTCGCCGGCGACCCTGGTCAACGACGCGCCGATCTCGTTCGACGCCGGCCAGACCGGCGGCCAGGCCTGGGAGCCGAAGAACTACGACGCGAAATACGAAGGTCCGATGACGATGCGCCGTGGTTTGACCAAGTCGAAGAACATGGTCTCGATCCGCATCCTGAACCGCATCGGCGCGCGCTACGGCCAGGAATACGCGACCCGCTTCGGCTTCGATCCGGAAAAGAACCCGCCCTACCTGACGCTGGCCCTGGGCGCCGGCGCCACCACGCCGCTGCAGATGGCGGGCGCCTATGCCGTGTTCGCCAACGGCGGTTACCGCATCAGCCCGTACCTGATCTCGAAGGTGACCGACAGCGCCGGCAAAGTGCTGTCGGAAGCGCGGCCGGACCGCGCCGGCATGGAAGCGAACCGCGTGATCGACGCCAGGAACGCTTACCTGATGGACAGCATGCTGCGCGACGTTGCCCGCTACGGCACCGCGGCCAAGGCCTCGCAACAGCTCAAGCGCAACGACATCGCCGGTAAAACCGGCACCACCAACGATTCGATCGACGCCTGGTTCGCCGGCTACCAGCCGAAGGTGGTGGGCATTGCCTGGATGGGTTACGACCAGCCGAAAAACCTGGGCAACAAGGAAACCGGCGGCGGCCTGGCGCTGCCGATCTGGATCGGCTACATGCAGACCGCGCTGAAATCGGTGCCGGTCGAGGAACGCCCGGTACCGGCGGGGCTGATCATGGCCGATGGCGAGTACTACTATGCGGAGAACCCGCCGGGGACGGGGGTGCAGTCGCTGGATGTGGGGACGACGCCGGCGCCGGCGCAGCAGAAGGCGCAGGACGCGGTGAGGAATGAATTGTTTTAAATGAGGACGGGAAGGAATATTTCACGGATGCGCATCCGATGAAATATTCTTTCATGATTCGATTTTTCAAACGTGCGTAATGGCGGGCATGACCGCCCTACGTTACACAACGGCCAACGATGGATACCGCGGCGGCGGTGCACCGTAGGGCGGGCATGCCCGCGTTACATCCCTTACACGACGGCCAACGATGGATACCGCGGCGGCGGTGCACCGTAGGGCGGGCATGCCCGCCGCTACATGCGCATCACCCCAACTTCACCGGCGCCCCGCCCTGCTGCGTGGCGATATCCGACAAGACCGTAAAAAACTCGCTGTCGTCGCGCGTATTGCGCCACTCGTCGCCGACGCGCTTGTAGTGGTAGCCGCCGGCACGCGCCGCCATCCACATTTCCTGCAGCGGCGCCTGGCTGTTGATGATGATCTTCGAGCCGTTGGCGATGAACTCGACCTCGAGCACGTTGCCGTTGCGCTTGCATTCGACGTCGACCACGTCCTGGTCGTTCAGGTTGTCGAAACAGGTCTCGATGCGGTTCAGCGTCGATTCGGCCAGTGCCAAAAATTCGGATTCGGTCATGCTACACTCCAAGGTCTTGATTAAACCGTGATTCTAATCGTGAAGTCACCTTACGCGCTCATCGTTGCAGCCGCGCTCGCCGTAACTGTCACCGGTTGCGGCCAGACCGGCCCGCTGTACATGCCGAAACCGCCGACCCGCCCGGCCGCGCCGCCGGCCAAGCCGGTCACGCCCGTGGTCGCGCCGACCACGCAAGCGACCCCGACGCCGTCCCAGGCAGCAACGCCGACACCACCGCCGACTCCCAATCCCGTCCCTGTCCAATAAGCCCTACATGTCGCACTTTTCGTACCAAGACGGCGTCCTGCATGCCGAAAGCACCCCCCTGCCCGCCATCGCCGAACAATTCGGCACGCCGACCTACGTCTACTCAAAAGCGGCGCTGCTGGAAAATTTTGCCGCCTACAGCGATGCCTGCCAGGGCCGCGACGCCCTGGTCTGCTATGCGATGAAAGCCAACTCGAACCTGGCCATCCTCGACCTGCTGGCGCGCCAGGGCGCCGGCTTCGACATCGTCTCGGGCGGCGAGTTGCTGCGCGTGATCGCCGCCGGCGGCGACCCGAACAAGGTGATCTTTTCGGGCGTGGGCAAGACGGTCGATGAAATGCGCCTGGCGCTGGACAAGGGCATCCTCTGCTTCAACGTCGAGTCGATTCCGGAACTGCACCGCCTGAACGAGGTCGCAGCGTCCATGGGCAAGCGCGCGCCGGTGTCGCTGCGCGTGAACCCGAACGTCGACGCCAAGACCCACCCGTACATTGCGACCGGCCTGAAGGCCAACAAGTTCGGCGTCGCCTTCGACGATGCACTGGCCACCTACCGCACCGCCGCGTCGCTGTCGAACCTGGACGTGGTCGGCATCGACTGCCATATCGGCTCGCAGCTGCTGGACGACGCGCCGCTGCTGGAAGCGCTCGATAAACTGATCGAGCTGATCGACGCGCTCGACGGCGAAGGCACCCACATCCACCACCTGGATATTGGCGGCGGCATCGGCGTCGACTATGGCGCGGCCGGCGATGGCGCTCCGGTGCCGGTCGGCGACTACCTGGGACGTCTGTTCGCCCGCATCGACGCCTGGCGCGCCGCGCGCCACGATGGCCGTGCGGTGAAGGTGATTTTCGAGCCGGGCCGCTCGATCGTCGCCAGCACCGGCGTGCTGGTCACGAAAGTCGAATTCCTGAAGCCGGGTGTCGAAAAGAACTTCTGCATCATCGACGCCGCCATGAACGACATGATGCGCCCGACCCTGTACGGCGCCTGGATGGACATGAAGGCGGTTGCGCCGCGCAGCAGCGATGCGCCGGCGCTGTACGACGTTGTCGGCCCGGTCTGCGAATCGGGCGACTGGCTGGCGCGCGAACGGGCACTGGCGGTGCAGCCGGGCGATTTGCTGGCGATGATGAGCGCTGGCGCGTATGGCATGACGATGGCGTCGAACTACAACACGCGCGGGCGCGCGGTCGAAGTCATGGTCGATGGCGACCAGGTGCACCTGATTCGCCAGCGCGAGCATCCGGCGGATTTGTTTGCGCTGGAGACGATGATCAAGTAAGCATCGACTGCACGACAAAAAAGCCGCGCCGTCTTTCGAGGGCGCGGCTTTTTTTCGTCTAAAACTTAATTGCTGAGCAAGACCTGGGCAATGATGCCGGTGGCAATCGCGGCAAGCACGTAATCGTTGCCGGCGCGGACCCAGTGATGGCCGCGCGGTGGCGCGCTCAGGTGGCGGGCGCGCCAGTCGCTGACGACGTAGCGGTTGCCGCGGTATTCCTGGCTCAGGCGCTGGCCGCGGCGCATGTCGTGGCGCGGGCCGCCGCCGCGGTGGTCGTCACGGCGGAAGTGCTGCGCATTGTAGTAACGGTCGTTGCGGTTGTCGCGGTCATAGCGGCCATTGTCATGGCGCTCATTATCGTGACGACCACTGTCGCGGTGTTCGAACCGGCCGTTGCGGTCGTGATCGTAACGATCGTTGCCATGGTCACCGCGTTGTGCAAAAGCGCTGCCGCTGGCAAAGCTCAAGGCGATGAGTGCTGATGCGATTAACTTGGTTTTCATTTGTCGTTCCTCTCAATGTAACGCTGTGGCTGCGTCGATGGAGTCATTACACCGCGAATCGGGCGCGGCAGGTGAGGCAGACCGGTAAGGGATGCTACGAGATGTTTCAGTTCGTAAATACAATGGACCAGGCTGTTGTCCTGGTTGGTAAAGTGATAAGCTGCTTCGAGTCAACTATCGGAGTATCGCCATGCACGCAGCTGTTCAGCCCGACTCCAGCGTTGCGCCAGGTATCGCGCTGTTCAGGACGAGCATCGGCCTGGCGCAGGGCCTGGTGTTGTACTTGCTCTACCTGGTGGCCGACTACGATGTCTGGCCCGCCATCGAAACGTTGCTGTTCGCACCGATGCTGCTGGTGGCGTTGTTCTGCCCGCTGCTGCTGGTCAGCGCCCTCGGGCACCTGACGCGGCGCCAGGTCATCCTGTGGATCGGTTGCGCCGCGTTGCTGATCGCTCTGCTCTCCGTGTACGACATCTGGCGCATGGGTACCGTACTGAACCTGAGACATCTATCGCACGTGGCCATGCCCGCGCCCGGCTTCGTCGCGATGCTGGTCGCCGCCCTGTTCATCGCCCATGCGCTGGTGCTGTCCGGCGCCCGCGACCGGCGCCGTATCGCCGCCTACACCACCTATTTCGACATCGCCTGGAAGCTGGGCGTGCAACTCGCCTTCAGCGCTTTCTTTGTCGGCATCACCTGGCTTGCCCTTCAGCTTGGCGCGACGCTGTTCGAGCTGGTCAGGCTAACGTTTTTTGCCTGGTTGCTGCGCCAGCCGTGGTTCGCAATTCCGGTCACGGCTTTCGCCTTTGCCTGCGCCATGCACCTGACCGACGTGCGCCCGGCCATCGTGCAGGGCATCCGCGGCTTGCTGCTGATGCTGGCGTCGTGGATCCTGCCGGTGTTCACCCTGTTCGTTGCCGGCTTCCTGGCCAGCCTGCCGTTCACGGGACTGGAACCGCTGTGGGCCACGCGCCAGGCCGCCGCCGTGCTGCTCGGTACCGATGCCGTACTGGTCATCCTGATCAATGCGGCATGGCAGAACGGCAGCGCTGTCGTGGCGCGCGTCATCCGCCTCAGCGCCCAGTTGGCGTCGCTGCTGCTGGTGCCGGTCACGGCGATCGCGGTGTATGCGCTCGCGCTGCGCGTGGGCGACCATGGCTGGACCGATGAACGCATCGTCGCCGCGGCTTGCATGCTGGTCGCCGGCTGCTATGCGCTCGGCTATGCGGCGGCCGTCCTGCGCCCGCGCTGGGTAGTTACCTTCGCCGGCGTCAACGTCGGCACCGCCTTTGTCGTCCTCGCCACGCTGTTGCTGCTGTTTTCTCCGCTCGCCGATCCAACGCGGCTGTCGGTGAACGACCAGCTCGCGCGGCTGGCCTCTGGCCGGGTGAGCGCACGAGAGTTCGACTTCGATTACCTGCAAAACGACGGCAAACGCTTCGGGCGGGAAGCGCTGGCGCGGTTCGACAGTGCAGGCGGTCCGGACGCGGCAGTCATACGCCAGCGCATCGCTGCCGCACGCGCCGCCAGGCGGGCCTGGATGCCGACCGAGGTCAGGCCGGATGGCGGACCGCAGGTCGCAGCCGAAGACGCACTCGATGCCGCCGCGATCGCGCCCAACTTGCGCATGCAACCGCAAGGCAGCCGTTTGCCGGAAGGCTTGCTGCGGTCCGACTGGACCGACTTGCCGCAGGGCGTCTATGGCCCGGATTGCCTGCACGAGAAGGGGAAACTGTGCGACGTGTACCGGCTCGACCTGGACGGCGACGGCAAGGGAGAACTGCTGCTGGTCGCCGCCAACGGCGGGCGCGCGCTGGTGGTCAAGGAAGGCCCGGACGGCAAATGGCAGGTGGCGGCAACGGGCGAACTGGGCACGCCCCGCTGCGGCGCTGCCGGCACGGCGATGCCAGCCGGCTTGCCACGCGCCGTGCGGCGCGAATGGGCCGATATCGAGTTCGGCAGCAGGCGCTTCAGCCTCGCCCCTGTTACCGGTCCCTACGCGCCCTGCCCGGACGAATAGTTCAAGCGCGCACCGCGGTGCGCGCCTTGGTCCGGCTCCAGTAGAAGCGCAAGCCCAGCAGCACGATGACGATCGCCGCGAACAGCGCCGGCTGCGCCAGGTTGTTCTTGGCCGCCTTCATCCACCAGAAGTGCAGTACCGCCAGCGGCGCGATCAGGTAAATGAGCTTGTGCAGCCACTGCCAGCGCTTGCCGCCCAATCTCTTGATCATGCCGTTGGTGCTGGTCGCCGCCAGCGGGATCAAGAGCACGAACGCGGTGAACCCGACCAGGATGAAGGGCCGTTTGGCGACGTCGCGCAGCATCGCGGCCAGGTCGAAGAAATGGTCGAACCAGAAAAAGGCGATGAAATGCAGCAGCGCATAGAAAAAGGTGTACAGACCGAGCATGCGCCGCAATTTGACCAGCCAGTTCCAGCCCGTCAAACGGCGCACGGGCGTGATCGCCAGCGTGATGCACAGCAGGTATAAAGCCCAGTCGCCCGTTTCATGGGTGATGTATTCGAGCGGCTCGACCAGCGCGCCGCCGGACACCTGCAGCGCGCCCCACAGGAAGGGCAGCAGCGCCGCAACAAAAATAACGCCCTTGATCAGCGCAACCTGCTTGGGTGTGGGATTGAACGCCATCGTTCAGAAAAACTTTTTCAAGTCCATGCCGGCGTACAGCGAGGCCACTTCCGGATAGCCGTTGAACATCAGCGTGTCGCGCTTTTTCTTGAAGAAGCCGTCTTCGCCGATGCGGCGTTCGGTCGCCTGCGACCAGCGCGGGTGGTCCACCTTCGGGTTCACGTTCGAATAAAAACCGTATTCGGAGGGCGCCGAGTCGTTCCAGGCCGTCTTCGGCTGGTCGCGCGTAAAACGGATGCGCACGATCGACTTGGCCGACTTGAAACCGTACTTCCAGGGCACGACCACGCGCACCGGCGCGCCGTTCTGGTTCGGCAGCACCTGGCCGTACATGCCGACGGTCAGTAGCGCCAGCGGATGCATGGCTTCGTCCAGGCGCAAGCCTTCCACATAGGGCCAGTCGAGTACGCCGCTACGCAGGCCCGGCATCTGCTTGCGGTCGGCCAGGGTGGTAAATTCGACGTATCTCGCGTTGCCGGTGGGTTCGACGTGGCGGATCAGGTTCGACAGCGAATAGCCGACCCAGGGAATCACCATCGACCACCCTTCCACGCAGCGCAGGCGGTAGACACGCTCTTCGAGCGGCGCCAGTTTCGTCAGGCTGTCGATATCGAGCCGCATCGGCTTCTTGACTTCGCCTTCGATCGCCACCGTCCACGGCCGCGTTTGCAGCGTGTGGGCGTTTTCGGCGGGGTCGCCTTTATCGAGGCCGAACTCGTAGAAATTGTTGTAGCCGGTCGCGTCCTTGAAGGCGGTACGCGGCTCGGTGGTGGACAAGGCGGGATTGGCGCGCGCGGCCAGCTTCTGGGCGGGTGCGCCCTGGGCGAAGGCTTCGCGGTTGGCCATCTCCCACAAGGCGCTGCCGACAACCGCGCCGGCCGCCATGCGGGCGATGAACTTGCGCCGCTCTTCATATACTTCGCGCGGCGTGATTTCGGACGACAGCGGCGGATTCAGGCCGTCGCGGGATGATTTGATGAGCATCGCTTACTCCAGGCAATTGAACTATCACGATACATGATTTCGTTAAATTGCCTTGCCGCGTTGCAGATTTACAGTGAGTTACAGTTCCCCGTAGGAATGCAGCCCCGACAGGAACATGTTCACGCCGAGGAAAGCGAAGGTCGTCACCAGCAGTCCCACCACCGACCACCAGGCCGCCACCCGTCCGCGCAGGCCGCTCATCAAACGCATGTGCAGCCAGGCCGCGTAGTTGAGCCAGACGATCAGCGCCCAGGTTTCTTTCGGGTCCCACGACCAGTAGCCGCCCCAGGCTTCCGCCGCCCACAGCGCGCCGAGGATGGTCGCCACCGTGAAGAAGGCGAAGCCGACCGAAATCGCCTTGTACATGACGTCGTCCAGCACCTCCAATGCCGGCAAACGATCGGCCAGGATGCCGTGCGATTTCAGCAGATAGGCGGTGCCGACCATCGCCGCCAGCGCGAAGGTGCCGTAACCGATGAAATTGGCCGGCACGTGGATCTTCATCCACCAGCTTTGCAGCGCCGGCACCAGCGGCTGGATGGCGGCGGCGTCGCGCGACACCGTGTACCAGAGCAGGAAGGCGACCGCGGCGCCGATGATCAGCAGGACGAACGCGCCCAGCTGGCGCGTGGCGTAGCGTTCTTCGTAATACAGGTAGAACAGCGCCGTGATCATCGCGAACAGGATAAACACCTCGTACAGGTTCGACACCGGGATGTGGCCGACGTCGGGGCCGATCAGGTAGCTTTCGAACCAGCGCACCATCATCCCGGTAAAGCCGAGCACGACCGCGGCCCAGCACAGGCGCGAGCCGATCGCGGCGCCCGAGCTTGATCTCGCCAGCAAGCCGATCCAGTAGAACACGGTCGAGAACGCGAACAGCGCGCTCATCCACAGGATCGCGGACTGACTCGACAGCATGTATTTCAGGAAGAATTTCTGCTCGGCGGCAGCCAGCGAACCGTCGTACAGGGAAATGGCCCACAGCGACAGCAGCGCCACCAGCGGCATCAGCCAGCGCACCGGTTTCCAGTGCCAGCCGAGCGCGGCAAACGTCGGCGCGCTCAGCAGCAGGATGGCGCGCTCGTAGCCATCCATGTAGGCGGCATAGCGGCTGAGGGCGAACAGCGCCGCCGCCATCAGGCCGGCGCCGAACAGCCAGTCGATGGCAGTCAGGCGGCGAAAATAGCCGGGCGTTTCCTTGTAGACCACGCCGGGGTTGTGTCGGGATGCTTCCATGCTTGTCTCCAGTGCCAGTCTCGGCAAGGTTGCAGCTTACGCCGATTGCGGCAGCCTGGCTGCCAGCTCGGCGAACTCGTTTTCGAAATCCAGCGTCTTGCGCTGGGTACTCATTGCCATCAGCGCATTTGACCCACCTTGCGCGCCACCGTCCTGCTTGCGCACCCAGATCCACAGGCGCCGCTCGCGAATATAAAACATCGCGAAGATACCGGCGATCAAGAGCACGCAGCCGAGATAGACGATCTTCTTGCCGGGCGAGCGCGTTACCTGCAGCACCGAAGCTTTGACTTCGTGGAACTCGTCCAGTTGCAGATACACCGGGGCGCCGTAGAAGAAACTGTCGGATAAAGCATTCGTCGCCAGTTGCAGGAAGCGCGCATGGGTGTCATTGCCCTCGATCGGCGCCAGGCCGTCGCGGATGCGCGCCGCTTGCCACAGCTCCCACAGCACGCCATTGAGCATCTTGATGAACACCGCCGCCGCCTTTTCCTGCTCGGCCGCCGGGATTTTTTCCAGGAACTGCGCCACCGCGACGAAGCCGCCCGGCGTGCCCGCGCCGGCGAACATGGCGAGCGTGCGTTCGGCCGATTCGCGCAACTGGTCGCTGAAGCCCGCGCCGCCTGCCTGGCCCTGCGCCATGGTGCGTCCGGCGTAGCGGCGCGCCGCCTCGGCGCGCAAGGCCGGGTCGGCCAGTGCCGCGCGCAGGCGCATCCATTCGCGCACGCTGTAGGCGTCGTCGGCGGGAATGCGCAGGAAGCGGAAGGCTTCCGACGGGCTGGTGCGCACGCCGGCCAGGTAGACCTGCGCTCCTTCCAGCGTCACCGGCTGCATGTAGTTCAGGAATTCCTTGGCCTGCCCGGTCTGGTCGCGCAGTTTATATTGCACGCTGGGACCGACGTTTTTCAGGTCCTTGTTGCCGGCATGCTTGCCGGCCGAACCCGACGCTTTACCCAGCGTCGCCGTCAACTGCTCATTGAGCGACTGGCTTTTACTCACTGCACGCACGTCGTTGTTGGCGGCGATGTTCTCGACGTTGAACGGGCGGAAACCGGACCATTCGACCGAATAGGTCGCCCCGGCCGCCTTGAGTGCGGTGGCGCCGTTGACTTCGCCGGCGATCGTAAACGCCTTGGCATCGGTGCCGGCCATCGGGAAACCGGTCAGGGTCAGGCGGCTGCCGCCATCTTCGAAGCTCGACTGGTAGACGGCGACACCCTTGTAGATCAGCGGCTCGTTGACTTTAATTGTTGCCGGGAAGTTTTTTCCGAGCGCGCGGTCGTGTACGACGACGTCGCTGGCGAACAGTTTCGGCATCCCGGTCGAATAGAATTCGATGTGAAATTTTTTCAATTCCAGATCGAACGGCAATTCCTGCAGCAGCATGCCGCTCGCCTGCGCGATCGAGGCGACACGTCCGGTCTGCCCTTCCGCCAGCAGGATATTGCCGCGGTAGGTCGGGTTGTTGACACTGAGACGGTGCTGGGCCGGCACGTCGGCGATCAGGCCGCCGCCACTGTACGGCGTTTTGCCGAAGAACCATTGCTGGATGCGGATGGGCAGTTCGGAATCGAGCATGCCGCCCAGCAGGATCACGATGATCGCCGTGTGCGCGAAGATATAGCCGAACTTGTTGCCGGCGCCCTTCTTCGCCGCCACCAGCGTGCCGTGTTCCTTCTCGACGATCTTGACCTTGTAGCCGGCGTGGCCCAGGCGCACGGCGCTTTGCTGCGCCAGCGCGGCGGCGTCGAGCGGCGCGGTCCACTCCGATTTGTGGTGGAAATTGCGCAGCGACTCTTCGCGCACCGATTCGCGCCAGCTGCGCATGTCGCGCATCATTTTCGGGGCATTGCGGATCACGCACAGGCTGGTCGAGACGATCAGCACCAGCAGGATGAGGAGGAACCACCAGCTGGTGTAGACGGTGTACAGGCCGAGCTTGCGGAACACTTCATACCAGAACGGGCCGAACTGGTTGACGTAGTTCGGCATGATGTCGCCCTGGCGCAGCACGGTGCCGATGATGGCGGCGATCGCCAGGATCATCAGCAGGCTGATCGCAAAGCGCATCGACGACACCAGCTCGACGGTCTCGGCCAGCCAGGAACGGCGCGTGTTCAGTTCAATTCCGGTGGTGCTCATGTTCTGGCAACTTCCTCGTGCATCGCTTGCAACAAAAAGGGCGCCAGCTCGCGCTGCCGCCCTTTTCTACTCGGGTTAAGCCAATAGTTTAACGCAAGCCGGCGATGTAATCGGCCACTGCCTTCATTTCGGCGTCCGACAGGCGTTGCGCCAGCGTCGTCATTTGCGGGCTGTTGCTGCGCGCGCCAGTGCGGAAGGCCACCAGCTGGGCGGTCGTGTAATCCTGGTGCTGGCCGGCCAGGCGCGGATACTGGACCGGGATGCCGCCGGCGGCGGCGCCGTGGCAACTGGCGCAGGCGGCGACGCCCTTCTCGGCGATGCCGCCGCGGTAGATCTTGCGGCCCAGTTCGATCGTGTCCTTGTTCCTGGCGGCGCCCGGCTTGACCTTCTGGGTGGCGAGGTAGGCGGCGACGTTGCGCTTTTCCTCGTCGGTGAGCATCTTGGCGTAGGTGGTCATGACCGGGTTCACGCGCTGCGGCGTCGTGAAATCGACCAACTGCTTGTGGGTATAGGCTTCGATCTGGTTCGACAGTTTCGGGTTCGCTGCGATGCTCGAATTGCCGGCTGCGCCGTGGCAGGACAGGCAGGCGGGCAAGCCGCGCGCGGTATCGCCGCTGTCGTACAGGGTGGCGCCTTTGGCGGGATCGGGTTTGGCGGGGCGCTGCGCTTCGGCTGCGCCGGCCATGCTGCCCAGCGCCAGGCTTGCAACCAACAACGATTTCACGAACACCGCGCTAGCGGACGATACAGACACACGATTCATTCGAGCACCCTGAAAAAGTCGACAACAGTTTTTATGTATACAGCGGCGTACCGAGCCCCTTGACAGGGCGCCCCAAACAATTGATAACCCCTTATTGTACAATAGCTTTGTTTCCCTATTGCTTCATTTCATTGCATTTTTCACCTCGTCCCCATGTCCAAACTCTGGCAAGCCCGCTTCTTCACGACCGTCAACCAGCTGCGCGATCTCCCCAACACCGTGGTGCCCGAGATCGCCTTTGCCGGCCGTTCCAACGCGGGCAAGTCGACCGCGATTAACATCCTCACCAACCAGAAGGGTCTCGCTTTCGCGTCGAAAACCCCTGGCCGCACCCAGCACATCAATTACTTTTCGATCGGCGGCGCCCACGTCGGTCAGCACCGCAAGGACCCGACCATCGTCGAGGAAATCCGCGCCCTGCTGGTGGACTTGCCGGGCTATGGCTATGCGGAAGTGTCGGGCAATGCCAAGCTGCACTGGCAAAAGCTGCTGGGCGATTACGTCCAGCGCCGCGAACAGCTGGCCGCGCTGGTGCTGATCATGGATTCGCGCCGCCCGTTCACCGACCTCGACGTGCAGATGCTCGAATGGTTCGCCCCGACCGGCAAGCCGATCCACTGCATACTCACCAAGGCCGATAAACTGAACCGCAACGAGCAAGCCAACGTGCTGCGCGAGGCGAAGGGTGTGCTGGAAAGCTATGTCGACGAAGACGGCGAAGGTTTCCCGTTTACGGTGCAACTGTTCTCGGCCCTGAAACGCATCGGCATCGAGGAAGCGGATGCCAGGATCCAGCAGCTGATCGGTCTCGATATCGACGAATCCGACGTCGACGATGCAATCGACGGTGGCGGCGACGCAGGCAGCAACGCATCCAGCGACAGCGGTAGCGACCCCGAACAACCCTGAAGAAAGCGATCACGATGTCTTCCATCATTACCGGCCAGTACCCAGCGACCCGCATGCGCCGCATGCGCCGCGACCCGTTCTCGCGCGCCATGATGCGCGAAAATACCCTCACCGCGGCGGACCTGATCTACCCGGTCTTCATCCTCGACGGCGAGAACCAGCGCCAGCAGGTGGCGTCGATGCCGGGCGTGGAACGCGTCTCGATCGACTTGCTGATGGGTGTGGCCGAAGAATGCGTGGCGCTCGGGATTCCCGTGCTGGCCCTGTTCCCGGTGGTCGACGCGTCGCTGAAGACCTATGACGGCGTCGAAGCGACGAATCCCGACGGACTGGTGCCGCGCGCGGTACGAAAGCTCAAGCAGCAATTCCCGCAGCTCGGCATCCTGACCGACGTCGCGCTCGACCCGTACACGACCCACGGCCAGGATGGCCTGCCCGACGAAAACGGCTATATCGTCAACGAAAAGACGATCGCCATGCTGACGCGCCAGGCGCTGGCCCAGGCCGAAGCCGGCGTCGACATCGTCGCCCCGTCGGACATGATGGACGGGCGCATGGGCGCGATCCGCAGCGCGCTCGAAGAAGGCGGTTTCATCCACACGCGCCTGATGGCCTATTCGGCCAAGTATGCCTCAGCCTTCTACGGCCCCTTCCGCGACGCGGTCGGCTCCAGCGCCAACCTGGGCAAGGCCGACAAGAACACCTACCAGATGGACCCGGCCAACAGCGACGAAGCCCTGCGCGAAGTGGCGCTCGACCTGGCCGAAGGCGCCGACATGGTGATGGTCAAGCCGGGCATGCCCTACCTCGACGTGGTGCGCCGCGTGAAGGACGAATTCAAGGTGCCGACCTTCGCCTACCAGGTCAGCGGGGAATACGCGATGATCAAGGCGGCGGCGCAGAACGGCTGGCTCGATCACGACAAGGTCATGATGGAATCGATGATGGCCTTCAAACGCGCCGGTGCGGATGGCGTGCTGACCTATTTTGCGCTGGATGTGGCAAGGAAGCTCAAGGCCGGCGGCTAAGCCTTGGCTTGAATAAAAAAAAACCGTGCCGCAGCACGGTTTTTTTTCGCCCTTGTAGGGTGGGCACTGGTGCCCACGCGGTACCACACATGCACGTCGAAACGCCATACGTTGCGGTGTGCACCCGCACGACCGCGTGGGCACAAGTGAAGTGCCCACCCTACGGTGCGCCATCGCCGCGTGAACGAAGTTGCCCCCTTCAATACACCTCGATGTTCACGGCCACCAGCTCCACCGCGCCACTCTCCTCCATGCCGTGATGCCCCATCGCGGCATGCATCGGCACCACGCCCACCCGTATGCTGCCATCGGCATCGCTGCGCTGGTTGGCGCCGGCCGCGCCCAGCTTCTCTCCCAGCGGCATGGCGACGGTGAGCGCGCCGCCGTGGCGGTGGTGGCCGAACATGACGATGGTGCCGAGGTAGAACGGACTTTTCGGATCGACCCCGGACAGGTCGTCGGGACCATTCAGTACCACCACGAACGGGTCGTGCGCCATGTCCGTGAAATTGAGGGTGATATTGGCGACCAGCGTTGCCCCCGCCGACACCGCCGCATCGATCGTGGAAGCGGGCACCGGCACCGCGGCGCTGGCCACCTTGCCGCCGCCCGTCTCGCGGTTGAGCACCCGGCCCGTGAACACGCGCGGCCCCGCGGTCCGGGCGCGCGGCCGGGTGTCGGTGCGCGGCACTACCTCCTCGCCGGAACCGGGCTCGTAGTCGTAGCGGAAAGCCGCCATCGAGGCGTAGGCGCCGGCATTGGTAGCCTTCACCGGCGCGCCCTGGCGGTCGACGAAGAACAGCAGCGGTTCGCGCGCCCAGCGGTAGTAGTCGGTGGCCTTTTCCGCCGCCGATTTCTGGTCGTCCGGCAAGTCCGTGCGCAGTTCCACGCCGGCCGGCAAGGTCGGCAGCCCGAGGCGCTTCTGCTTGCGCTCCCACACGTCCCACAGGCGGTCCATATTGGCGTGGTGCAGGAAGAAGATCGGGTCGACCGGCGACAGCATGTCGGTCATGAAGCCTTGCGCCTCGACGAAATTGCAGTCGCGCGAGCCGACGCAGCGGTGCACCGAATTGTGCGGCCGCGCTTCCAGGATGCCGAAGCCGGCCGAGGTGGCATGGTTCGAACTCTTCGGGCTGGCAAAGGTCGGATAATCGGGCGCGGCCAGCGCAGCGCGAATGGTGGCGGGCGCGACCGAGTCGATCGTGGCGGCATTCAATTCGGGACGCTCGCGCCGGATCCCGCGCGCGCCCGGCTGCTCGTAGAACAGGCGGCCGGACGGGTCGGTGATAATGTCGAACATCAGGTCCTGCTCGAAGCGCACGCCGCGCCCGAGCAGCTGGCCGTATTGCGAATTGCGGCTGAAGACGCCGTTCGGCGAGGTCCAGTAGCCGGCGTTCGCGACCGCCGCGCGCAGGCGGTTGTCGAAGTCGCCGGCGGTGACGATGTACGCGCTGTGATTCGGGTCGAGCACGTCGTCGAACATGCCGTCCGGCACCTTCTGCTCGGCAGTCCAGTCCCAGTACGGCAGCGCGAAATGCGGGAAGCCGCTCAATTCGCGGCAGATCTGTTCGAACCAGCCGAGATAGCCGCGGTGCCAGGGCAGGAACCACCAGTTGCCGTGCGGGCAATCGAGGGTGTGGATGATGGCGTGCCGGTACCAGTTGCGCGGGTCTTCAGGCGGCAGCGCCAGCATCGCACGCACCGCCTTGGCGTAGAACTTGAGCATCTGCTTGCCGGCGGGACTGGAGGCATTCGGACGGCGGTAGTTGCGCGCGGGCGGGCCGGGCGTGAACGACGGCGCCGCCGACCCGAACGACACGGCGCCGAACGACACCGCGCCCGCGGCGAACGCGGCGCCGGTGAGCTTCAAGGTATTGCGGCGTGAAGGACTAAAGGCGGCGAAGGGATTTTTTATCATGGAAAGCTCCGATGATTGCCCGCCTGTGCCCGAAGTAGGCACGATCCAGCTGGCATATGCTCCCAGCCTAGCTCGTCCATAGTTGACACCCATGGCGCACCGCAAAGGTGCACGCTGCATCCACGCAGCGAATGTTGGGATGTTTTCAGGCGAAAAGAAAACGGCCGCAATCGCGGCCGTTGGCGGTGCACTCGAGCACGTCAACGTGCCGGCGGCCTGTATTCCGGGAACATTTCCTTCATCAGGAAAGCTTGCAGCTCCGCCGTGTCGCGCGGGCGCGCGCTCATCGTGATGACCTTGCCGAGGCGGTGCGAATCCCACTCGAAGTCGCCGGTCTTTTCGCGCCGGATCAGCTCGATCATCTTCTTGACCACGGCAGTTTCGACGTCCGGTTCATTGCCCTGCTCTACCGTGACCGAGGTCAGCCAGCGGCGCTTGAAGTTCGGGTTCCAGCCACGGAATTTCAGATCCATGCTGTGGAAGGTTTTGTTCGAGATCGAGAACACGCCACCGCTTTCGTTGGCATCGTCCTGGCCACGCTTGTTGATCGCCGCGATGTTCGCCAGCGCGTTGCGGGTACCGCGCGCGGACTCGCTTTCCTCGGTGGAGGTGCTGGGGTCGGTGGCGCCACGGGCCGCGCGGCGCTTGGCGATGTATTCCGCCATGTCCATCTCGGGCGGGATTTCCTCGCGCCTGGTTTCCGGTTTCGGTTCCTCTTTCGCGACTTCGACCGGCTTTTCGTCGGGGATGGTGATGGTGTCGGGCAAGCGCTCGACGCGCGGACGCGTCGGCGCCGCGCGCGGCGTGTTTTTCGTCGGCTTGGTCGGGGTGCGCGTGGCAGATTTTTGCGGCGGCGGCTGGGCCGGTTTCGCCAGCGGCGCTACGTAGACGACTTCGCCGCCATCGGGCGGACGCGCCTTTTTCTCGGGCCGTTCCGGCTGATAAAAATACAGCGCCACCAGCAGCAGGTGCAGCAATACGGTGACGGCCAGGCCGGTGCGGTTCGTGCGCCGATCGCCATAATAGGGCACGACACGGTCAGGCAGGGGCTGCCCGCAATGTGCGCAGACATCGCTGGTGTTCGTGCAGGTATGGGGATCGTCACGCAAGTTCAATAGCACTTCCTGGAATGGAGATCGGCGAAAGGCTGCCAGTGCGGAAGTCTACCCGGTTTGGGTCGCTCCCGCACGGCCGCGTTTCGCCAGAGCTTACAGGCTTGCCATCCTGATGGATGTTACAACTTGTTTCAGGCAGCCCGCGATGGCTGCTTGAGTGGCGCGTGGTGCGGCTCATGTGCCGGGTGACCCGCTTCCGCTGCCGCCACGTCGTCGTCCGTCATCGGGCCGGTGCCACTGTACTTGTCGAGGTACAGGTAGATGACCGGGGTGATGTAGAGCGTGATCACCTGCGAGAAGATCAGCCCGCCCACCACCGCCAGGCCCAGCGGCTGGCGCAGTTCGGCGCCGGCGCCGATGCCGAGCGCGATCGGCAGCGCGCCCATCATCGCCGCCAGCGTCGTCATCAGGATCGGACGGAAGCGCAGGATGCACGCCTCGCGGATCGCCTCTTCGGGCTTCATGCCTGCATTCCGCTGGGCATCGAGCGCGAAGTCGATCATCATGATCGCGTTCTTTTTCACAATACCGATCAGCATCAGGATGCCGATCATCGCGATCAGGGTCAGGTCCATGTCGAAGATCCACAGCGTCAGCAATGCCCCCACCGCCGCCGACGGCAAGCCGGCCAGAATCGTCAACGGGTGGATATAGCTCTCGTACAGTACGCCGAGCAGGACGTAGATGACGCCGATCGCGGTGATGATCAGGATCAGCTGGCTCGACTGCGTATCCTGGAACACCGCGGCGTCGCCGCCATATTGCGTGATGACCGAGGCCGGCAGCTTCATGTCGCGGCCCATCTGTTCGATCGCCTCGGTGGCGTCGCCCAGCGGCACGTTCGGCGCCAGGTTGAAGGCCAGCGTGATCGCCTGCAATTGCCCCTGGTGGTTGATGGCGATCGGGCCGACGGTGCGGCGCACGTTCGCGAAGCTCGACAATTTAACCAGTTCGCCCGATTTCGCGCGCACCGACACTTTCGAGAGCGCATCGTCGTAATAGCGGTCGGCCTCGGCCGCTTCCAGGATCACGTAATAACTGGCCGCGCTCGAATAGATGGTCGAGACCTGGCGCTCGCCGAAGGTGGCGTACAGCACGGTGCGCACGCTGGCCATGTCGACGCCCAGCAGCGCCGCCTTGTCGCGGTCGATGTCGAGGGTGGCTTGCAGGCCGCGGTTCTGCGAGTCGCTGGTGACGTCGCGGAAGATCGGGTTGGCGCGCATGCGCTCGAGGAACTGGTCGGCCCAGCCGCCGATCTCGCCGCCGGAAACGCTCTGCAGCGAATACTGGTAGCGGCTCTTGCTCGGACGTCCGCCCAGCTGCAGGTTCTGCACCGGCGCCATGTACACCTGCACGCCGGCGATGTTGCGCGTCGCCTTGCGCAACTCGTCGAGTACTTCCGGCATCGCCGGGCGCTCGGAGCGCGGCACCAGCACCAGGAACATGCGGCCGGTATTGCCGCCGCCGGTGAACGAGGTCACGTCCTGCACGTGTTTATTCGCGCGCATGATGTCGACCACCTTCCCTTGCAGTTCCAGCAGGCGCGCCGACGATGTGTCTTCGGCCGTCTCGACCGTCACGCGCAGCTGGCCCAGGTCTTCCTCGGGGAAGAAGCCTTTCGGCATGGTCGAATACAGGACTCCGGTCAGCACCAGGGTGCCGACCGCCATCATCAGCACCAGGAAGCGGTGGCGCAGCGCACGGTCCAGGCTGCGCGCGTAGCCGTTGCGCACGCTGGTGAACATTGCCTCGAAGCGGCGCCCGACCCACGACATTTCGTGCGGTTCGACGTGGCCGCCGCCCTTGATCAGGCGCGAGCACAGCATCGGCACCAGGGTCAGCGACACTGCCGCCGACACCAGCACCGCCAGGCCGACCACCACCGCGAATTCGCGGAACAGCAAGCCGATCACGCCCGGCATGAAGAAGATCGGGATGAACACGGCCACCAGCGAGATCGAAATCGAAATAATCGTAAAGCCCATCTCGCGCGAACCGACCAGCGCCGCATGGAATGGTTTTTTACCGAGCTCCATGTGGCGCACGATATTTTCCAGCACCACGATGGCATCGTCGACCACCAGGCCGACCGCCAGCGTAATGCCGAGCAGAGAGATATTGTCCAGGCTATAGCCGAAGGCATACAGCAGCGACAGCGCACCCAGCAGCGAAATCGGCACGGTGACGGCCGGGATCAGGGTGGCGGTCAGGCGGTGCAGGAACAGGAAGATCACCAGGATGACCAGCACGACGGTGCCGGCCAGGGTCAGGTTGACGTCGTGGATCGCTTCGCGGATCGAGATCGAGCGGTCGTTGACCAGGTGGATCTTGATCGAGCCCGGCAACTGGGACTCGAATTTCGGCAGCAGCGCGCGTACCGAGTCGACCACCTGCACGGTGTTCGCGTTCGGCTGGCGCTGCACCATCAGCACGATCGAGCGCTCGCCGTTCAGGCTGCCCGCGGCTTTGACCGACTGGTAGCTGTCTTCGACATTGGCGACGTCCTGCAGGCGCACCGGCATGCCGTCGCGGGTGGCAACGATCAGTTTGGCGAAGTCCGCCGCGCGCATCAGCTGGGCGCCGCCCTGGATGGTCAAGGTCTGGGCCGGGCCGTCGAGCACGCCGAGCGGCGCGTTCGAGTTGGCGGCGCGCAGGGCCGTTGCCAGCTCATCCATCGAAATATTGCGCGCGTTCATCAGGTCGGAACGGGCGCGCACGCGCACGGCGAAGCGCTTGCCGCCGTTCACCGTCACCTGGGCGATGCCCGGCAAGGTCGAGATTGCCGGCGAGACCATGTTCTCGGCATAATCGTTCAGCTCCGACAGGTTCATCGACGGCGACGTCATGTGCATGAACAGGACCGGGGCATCGGCCGGATTGATCTTGCGGTAGGACGGCAAGTCGGTCATTTCCAGCGGCAGTTGGCGCTGCGCGGCCAGGAGCGCCGCCTGCACGTCCACGGCCGCCTTGTCGACATCGATCTCGGTGGCGAATTCCAGCGTCAGCGAGGTGTTGCCCTGGGTGCTGGTGGAGGTGATCAGCTTGATGCCGGCGATCGTCGAGAACTGCTTCTCGAGCGGCAGCGCCACGGAGGATGCCATCGTCTCCGGGCTGGCGCCCGGCAGGTTGGCGTTGACGTTGATGACCGGCGTGTTATAGCTGGGGAGCGCGGCGACCGGGATGTGCATGTAGGCGAGGATGCCGACCAGCACCAGGCTGATCGACAGCAGCACCACCATCACCGGGCGGCGGATACACAGTTCGGACAAATTCATGCCGCTTTATCCTTTCCCGCCGCAGTGGCGCCCTGCGCACCCGGGGCACCCTTGGCGCCTTGCGCGCCTTGTCCCTTCGCGCCGGCGATGCGCACCTTGCCGCCCGGACGCAGGTTCTGCTTGCCCTCGGTAATCACCTGCTCGGTGCCGGCCAGGCCGGTCACGGCGGCGTTCAGGCCGAACGCATGCTGGCGCGCAATCGGCACCAGGCGTGCGGTGCCGTCCTTTTCCATCACATAAACAAAGGTGCCCTGGGCGTTGATGATAATCGCGTTTTGCGGAATCACCACGGCATTCGGAATCGTGCGCACGGTCACGCGCGTGTTCACGTACTGGCCTGGCCACAGCAAGCCGTCGCCGTTGCCGAATTGGGCTTTGACGCGGATGGTGCCGCTGGTCGCATCGACCGTGTTGTCGACGAACGACAATTCGCCGGTCACCGGTTTCGCTTCGCCGCCCGTGGTTGCTTCCACCACGACCTTGCCCTGGCGCTGGGCGGCCAGCAGCGCGCCCAGGCTCGATTCCGGCAGGGTGAAGGCAACGTCGATCGGGTCGAGCTGGGTGACGGTGGTGAGCGAGGTTGCTGGCTGCACCAGGCTGCCCGGATAGACGTTGATGGCGCCGACGCGGCCCGCCATCGGCGCGCGGATGGTGGTGTAGCTGGCGTTGACCTGGCTGGCGCGCACGGCGGCGCTGCTGGCGGCCAGGGCGGCGCGCGCGCCTTCGACCTGGCTGCGCAAGGTGTCGACCGCGCTTTGCGCCAGGAATTTCTGCGCCACCAGGTCCTGGCTGCGCTTGTATTGCCGTTCGAGGTCGGCCAGGGTGGCGCGGCCGCGCGCCACTTCCGCTTCGGCCTGCGCCACGCTGGCGCGGTCGCTGCGGTCGTCCAGCGAGAACATCAATTGGCCGGCTTTCACGAACTGGCCTTCCTTGATATGCACTTGCCGGATCGTGCTGGTCGTCTGCGGCCGCAGGTCGACGGTGCGCTGCGGCGTGACGGTGCCGTTGGCGGCGACGTCGACACCGACGTCCTGGCGTGTCGGCGCGACCACGTTGACGGTGGTCGGCGGCTGGGCGCCGCCGGGGCCGCCCGGGCCCTGTTCGGTGTGCGCTTCGGCGCCGCGGTTCATGTACCAGACGCCGCCGGCTCCAAGGGCCACGACGATGGCGGTCACTACGAGCGTATTCTTTTTCATTCAAGTCCCTTGCCGCGCGTACCGGCGGCTTTATCAGTCAATATTCGAGTAAGACAATCAGTATGACAGTCGCATATGACAGTGTCATTTACCAGGATAGTATTCGGGCAGCATCAGGGTGACTTCGAGGCCGCCATCGGGGTGGTTCGCCAGCGTGATACTGCCGCCGTGCTGCTCGGCGATGTTGCGGGCAATCGTCAGGCCAAGGCCGGTGCCGCCGGATTCGCGCGAGCGCGAGGTTTCGACCCGGTAAAACGGATCGAACACGCGCGCCTGCTCCGCCTGCGGAATGCCGGGGCCGGCGTCGCGTATGCGGATGCGCGCGGCGCCGTTCACGCGCTCGACCGCCACTTGCGCCTGCTGGCCGTATTTCACCGCGTTGTCGATCAAATTGCCCAGGCAGCGGCGCAGGTCGAGCGGGCGGCCCAGCAGCGCCATGCCCGAGCGCCCGGCCAGCGTGACCGCCTGGCTGGCGTCGGCGGCGTCGTCGCACACGGAATCGAGCAGCGAATCGAGGTCGAGGCATTGCATGCTCTCGGTGGTGTCCATGCTGCGCGCCAGGTCGAGCCCTTCGCGCACCATCGCCTGCATTGCCGACAGGTCGCCGATCAGGCGTTCCTGCAGTTCGCTGTCCGCCACCTTTTCCAGGCGCAGGCGCATGCGCGTGAGCGGCGTCTGCAGGTCGTGGGTGATGGCGGCCAGCATTTGCGTCCGCTGGAAGATGTACTGGCGGATGCGCGCCTGCATGGCGTTGAAGGCGGCGCTGGCCTGGCGGATTTCGCTGGCGCCGGTGAGGTCGAGCGGCGCGCGGTTGATGTCGTGGCCGAGATCCTGCGCCGCCTGCGCCAGCTGTTTCAGGGGACGCGTGGTCATGCGCGCGACCAGGTAGGCGAGGATGGCGATACTCAGGAAAAACAGGGCGATGACGGCGCGGTAGTCGGTCTCGACCGCGTAGAGCGTGCGCGGCGGCAGCACCGCCAGGTGCAATTGTTCGCCGTCGCGCAAGCGTACGTTCAAATTTTCGCAGGCGCCGCGCCACTCCGCGCTGAGCAGGCCGTACAGCAGCGGCATGCGCGGCCGGTGGGCGCAGGCCGGCGGCGCATCGGCCGCCGAGGAGATCGCGTATTGCTCGCCCAGGCGTTCCGATAAGGTCCTGGCGAAATTCGTCGACAGCGGCGCCAGCCGGTGCGGTGCGCCCGCTTCCAGCTGCAGGCCGGGCCGGTTGGCGACCGCCAGGTAGGCGCGCCGCGCCGAGGCCGGCACGATCTCGGTTGCCATGATCAGTTGCTCGGCACGCTCGATCAGGGTCTGGTCGCGCTGGCGCTCGAGCACGCGCTGGCGTTCGACGTCGGCCATCCACTGGGTCAGCGCCGCCGAAATCAAAATACCGAGAAGCAAAGTCGCAAAGACACGGCCCGTCATCGAGCCGAGGAAGGCTTTCACGTGGTCGGCTCCACCGTGACCTGGCCGGCCAGCACGTAGCCGCCGTTGCGCACGGTCTTGATGATTTGCGGCATGCGCGCATCTTCGCCCAGCTTCTGGCGCAGGCGGCTGATCTGGATGTCGATCGAACGATCGAACGGATCGGCGTCGCGCCCTTGCGTGAGGTTCAGCAGCTGGTCGCGGTTGAGCACGCGGTTGGGGTGCTCCAGGAACACGCGCAGCAGGCGGAATTCGGCGCCCGAGAGCATGATCACCATGCCGTCGGGATTCAGGAGGTGGCGCGCGGTGAGATCGAGCGTCCAGCCGGAAAAGCGCATCTGCTGCACGTTCTCGGCCGGCGCGTTGGACGGCATGGCGTGCGAGCGGCGCAGCACGCTGCGGATGCGCGCCAGCAGTTCGCGCGGCTCGAAGGGTTTAGGTAAATAGTCGTCGGCGCCCATCTCCAGGCCGAGGATGCGGTCGAGCGGCTCGTTGCGGGCGGTGAGCATGATCACCGGCAGGCTCGACGTGGCGCGCAGCTTGCGGCACAGCGTCAGGCCGTCGTCGCCCGGCAGGTTCAGGTCGAGCACGATCAGGTCGGGGCGCGCCTCGTCCAGGATCTTCCACATGGCGACGCCGTCGCCGGCGGCCAGCGCACGGTAGCCGTTCGACTCGAGGTAGTCGGCCAGCAGCTGGCGGATGTCGCGGTCGTCATCGACGATGAGGATGGTAGATGGATTGTCCATGGCCGTGATTATCCCTACTTACACAGGGCATGAACAGCGCATTTGTATCCGTATGTATATGAAATATCGAAGGAAACAAACTGATACAAAGATCGTGGCAGGGGACACGCTGCGCTTACATTTTCTGGCGATGATGGATCCCGTGCAGAGACAAGTTGATGCACACACCGACTGACTTTGACACCTACACAAGGACCCTGAAATGAACACCTTTCGCAAAAACGTTGTGATCGCCCTCACCGCCTTCGGCATCGCCGGCGCCGCCCTTGCCCAGACCGCCCCTGCGCAGCCTGCCGAAGGCCGCCATGGGCACGCCGTCAGTGCCGAACAGCGCGCAGCCTTCAAGGCCGAGCGCCAGGCCAAGCGTGCCGAACGCCAGGCCCAGCACGCCGCCAAGCTGCGTGCCGACCTCAAGATTACGGCCCAGCAGGAGCCGGCCTTCGCCGCCTACCTGGCGGCCGGCAAGCCGGCACAGCGCCAGGATGTACGCGGCGAGCGCACCAAACTGGCCGCCCTGCCCGCGCCGCAGCGCCTGGAGCAGCAGATCGAGCGCCAGAAGCAGCGTACCGCACGCCTGGAAGCGCGCCTGGCGGCCATGAACAACCTGTACGCCGTGCTGACGCCGGAACAGAAGCAGGTGCTCGACAGTAAAGCAATGCGCTTTGGCGGCAAGCACCGCGGTCACGGCGGCCATCGTGGCCACCACAGCGAGCGTGGCGCCGCGCTGCAAAGCTAAATCATTTAGTTATTAAAAAAGGATGCCTCGGCATCCTTTTTTTTGACGGCTGAACCCGGTGGTAACGGATGCAAATTGGTGTTCGTAGGGTGGACTCTCGAGTCCACGCGGTACGGCGCGTGACCTGCGTTTCAGCCAGATCCGGACGCATGACATGCATATCCATCGCTGTAAAAGGCCCTCTCGACCCGCGAATGCCGCACCGCGTGGGCACAAGTGCCCACCCTACGTCATTCTACTTTTTGCAGCGAGTTCAGGAATTTACCGGCATTTTGGTAGCCGATCACGCGGCTGTCCGCGATCTCCTTGCCGGTGCGGTCAAAGAAGATGATCCCCGGCGGCCCGAACAAGCCAAATCGTTTCAGCATCGCCTTGTCATCCGCATCGTTGGCGGTCACGTCGACCTGCAGCAGCACGGTATTGGCCAGCTTCGCCTGCACGGCCGGGTCGACGAAAGTGAACTTTTCCATCTCCTTGCACGAGACGCACCAGTCGGCATAAAAATCGAGCATGGCCGTCTTGCCGCCGCTTGTTGCCAATTCCGCCAGCACGGCATCGAGCTCGGCCACGGTTTTCACGCGCTTGAACGTCAGGCCGTGCTGCGCGCTGCCTGTCAGGTGCGCCAACGGCGCCAGCGGATCGCGGCCGCCGCTGGCGACGCCGACCAGTTGCATCGCGCCCAGGATGCCAAAAGCGGCGCCAAAGGCTGTCGCCACCCAGCCGCCGCGCCGGCGCAGCAGCCAGGCACCGTAGCCCAGCAGCAGCGCCGCCCACAGGACCATCTGCACCAGCGCCGGCAGCACCGGCGCCACCAGCCACAAGGCCATGCCCAGCATCAACACGCCAAAGAAGCGCTTGACGTTTTCCATCCAGGCGCCGGCGCGCGGCAGCAATGAGCCGGCCGAGACCCCCACCAGCAGCAGCGGGATGCTCATCCCGACCGCCATCGAAAACAGCGCGGCGCCGCCGACCAGCACGTCGCGCGTCTGGCTGATGTAGACCAGGGCGCCGGCCAGGGGCGCGGCCACGCACGGGCCGACGATCAGCGCGGAAATGGCGCCCATCGCGAACACGCCGGCCAGCTTGCCCGAGGCCTGGCGGTTCGAGGCGCCGGCCAGCCTGCTTTGCAGCGCGGCCGGCACCTGCAATTCGTAAAAGCCGAACATCGACAACGCCATCGCCACAATCAATAAGGCGAACGCGCCCAGTACCCACGGGTTCTGCAAGGCGGCGGCCAGCCCCTCTCCGATCAGGCCGGCGGCAATGCCGAGCGCCGTGTAGACGATCGCCATCCCGAGCGAATAGGTAACCGACAGCAGCAGGCCACGCGCGCGTCCTGGCTTGGTGCCTCCCCTCTTGCCGCCCTCGCCGACGATGATCGACGACAGGATCGGCACCATCGGCAACACGCAGGGAGTAAATGCCAGCCCCAGGCCGAGCAAGGCGAACGCGGGCACGATGGCAAGCAGGCGGCCGCCCTGCAGGACGGCGTCGATGCTGGCCAGGTCGGAAGGGGCGCTGGTGCTGGTGCTGGCAGGTGCGGCGGCCGATTCGGAAGCCGCTACCTGCGGTGCGGCCGCGGGTGCCGCGGCGGCTGCAGGCGCCGTGGAGGCCGGCTTGCTGGCAGGCCCTTCGCCGACGGCTGTCGAGGATAGCGCGATCGAGGACGACGGCTCGGCGCCGGCGCCGAACGGGATGCTCGGCGCAACCGTTGCGCCGGCAGCCGTGAGGCGCGCGTTGTGTTCCTGCGGCGGGTAGCACAGACCGGCATCGGCGCAGCCCTGGCTGGTCGCGTTCAAGGTGAACGCTGCACCGCTCTCGACCGGAATGCGGATCGTCACCGAGCCGTGAAAGGTCTCGACATCCTTCTCGAAGGTCTGGTCGTACTTCACTTTACCGGGCGGGATCTGCGGCTCGCCCAGCGTCGCACCCGTCGCCGTGAATTTGAAGCGCTCGCGGTACATGTAGTAGCCCGGTGCGATGTCGTAGGTGACGACGGCGGTGCGTTCGCCTTCCATGCGCGCCGAGAATTTAAAGGCGACGGCGGGGTCGAGGAAGTCCTGCGCGCAGCCTGGCGCGGCCAGCAGCGTGAGGGAGACGAACAGCAGCATCAGCGCGGCCAGCAGGCGTGCGGAGGCTTCACTAAGACGGGCAATGAACATGACTTCCTTTGATGAACGACGGCGCAGCGGAATGGTACACCGGCTCTGCACCGGGTGGGTACGGGCGAAAAAAAACCAGGCACGCGGCCTGGTTTTTTCATTCGCACGGAGCGATTACTCAGCGGTCGGAGCTTCGTCGGCCGAGGTGACTTCCGGACGATCCAGCAGTTCGACGTACGCCATTGGCGCGTTGTCGCCCACGCGGAAACCCATTTTCAGGATGCGCAGGTAGCCGCCGTTACGGTTGGCGTAACGTGGGCCGAGTTCAGCGAACAGCTTCTGCACCATTTCGCGGTCGCGCAGGCGGGCGAATGCCAGGCGCTTGTTGGCCAGCGTGTCGGTCTTGCCCAGGGTCAGGATCGGTTCGATGACGCGACGCAGTTCCTTGGCTTTTGGCACGGTGGTCTTGATGGCTTCATGACGCAGCAGCGAGACGGTCATGTTGCGCAGCATGGCGAGACGGTGGGACGAGGTACGGTTCAGCTTACGGAGGCCGTGACGGTGACGCATGGTACTTCCTTTCGAGTGTATAAATTCCAGTTCTTCGATCGTTCATGCTTGCGCATGACCGCGGACCGGTTATTAGGGGTTAAGACTATCCGGACGATGGTGTCCGGATAGGTAGTGCAAATTACTTCTCGAGGCCGGCTGGTGGCCAGTTCTCGAGCTTCATGCCCAGGGTCAAACCGCGCGAAGCAAGGACTTCCTTGATTTCGTTGAGCGACTTGCGGCCCAGGTTCGGCGTCTTGAGCAGTTCGTTTTCCGAACGCTGGATCAGGTCGCCGATGTAGTAGATGTTTTCCGCCTTCAGGCAGTTGGCCGAACGGACGGTCAGTTCCAGGTCGTCGACTGGACGCAGCAGGATCGGATCGACCAGCGGCGCACGCGATGGTGCTTCGGCGGCGGCTTCCGTGCCTTCCAGGGCGGCGAACACGTTCAACTGGTCGACCAGCACGCGGGCCGACTGGCGAATCGCCTCTTCCGGGGTGATGACGCCGTTGGTCTCGATGTTGATGATCAGCTTGTCCAGGTCGGTACGCTGTTCGACACGGGCCGATTCCACTGCGTACGACACGCGGCGCACTGGCGAGAACGATGCGTCCAGGATGATGCGGCCGATCGTCTTGTTGGTGTCTTCCGACAGGCGACGGACGTTACCTGGCACATAACCACGGCCCTTTTCGACCTTGATCTGCATGTCCAGCTTGCCACCGGCGGTCAGGTGAGCGATCACGTGATCCGGGTTGATCAGTTCCACGTCATGCGGCAGATCGATGTCCGATGCCAGCACGGCGCCTTCGCCTTCCTTTTTCAGGGTCAGGGTCACGGAGTCACGGTTGTGCACCTTGAACACGACACCTTTCAGGTTCAGCAGCAGGTCGACGACGTCTTCCTGCACGCCGTCGAGCGACGAGTACTCGTGCACGACGCCGGCGATGGTGACTTCGGTCGGCGCGTAGCCGATCATCGACGACAGCAGGACGCGGCGCAGTGCGTTGCCCAGCGTGTGGCCATAGCCACGTTCGAACGGCTCCATCACGACTTTGGCGTGACCGGCGCCGAGTGCTTCGACGTCGATGATACGTGGCTTCAACAAACTATTTTGCATGAAATGTCCTTTTCAATACCCTCGGCTCGTTACACCGATAAGGCTGATGACTTTGAATTCTGGGAAGTGCAAACGCCCGCCCGGTGAGGAGCGGGCGTGAATACCGACTAACGATTAACGCGAGTACAGTTCGACGATCAGTGCTTCGTTGACGTCTGCAGCGATCTCGTTACGCTCTGGGAACGAACGGAAGGTGCCTTCCATCTTCTTCGAATCGACCGACACCCAGCTCGGCATGCCGATCTGTTCTGCCAGCGACAGCGCTTCGACGATACGCACTTGCTTCTTCGCCTTTTCGCGCACGGCGATGACGTCGCCGGTCTTGACCGCGTACGAAGCGATGTTGACGACGTTACCGTTGACGGTGAACGCCTTGTGGCTCACCAGCTGACGCGCTTCAGCGCGGGTCGAGCCGAAGCCCATGCGGTAGGTAACGTTGTCCAGGCGCGATTCCAGCAGCTTCAGCAGGGTTTCGCCGGTGTTGCCCTTCTTGCGCGACGCTTCTGCGAAGTAGCGGCGGAACTGGCGCTCGAGGATGCCGTACATGCGCTTGACCTTCTGCTTTTCACGCAGCTGGTTGCCGTAGTCCGAGGTGCGCGCACCCGACTTGACGCCGTGCTGGCCTGGCTTGACGTCCAGTTTGCACTTCGAGTCGAGCGAGCGGCGTGCGCTCTTGAGGAACAGGTCGGTGCCTTCACGGCGCGACAGTTTTGCTTTTGGTCCGATATAACGTGCCACGTTGAATCCTTTGATATATTAATCACGCCCCAGAGGCATCGTGATCGATGCGGCAGGCGCTAGTCCGACCCAAGATTGAGCGGACGTGGCTGAAAAAATGTCCGGCACCGAGGTGCAGGACGACAACAGCCGGGCAGTATACCCGAATTCGGGTCACTGCACCGGCTTTTGCTACTGCGACTGCTTAAGCGGTCGCGAACGCGGAAGTACCGAAAACAACTGGGCAGCAGAACTGCCCGGCCGGATTTAGATACGACGACGCTTTGGAGGACGGCAGCCGTTGTGCGGCACTGGCGTCACGTCCTGGATCTCGGTGATCTTGATACCCAGGTTGTTCAGTGCGCGGACAGCCGATTCGCGGCCTGGGCCTGGGCCCTTGATGCGCACTTCCAGGTTCTTCACGCCGCTTTCTTGGGCGACCTTGCCGGCTGCTTCAGCAGCGACCTGAGCCGCGAACGGAGTCGATTTACGCGAGCCTTTGAAGCCTGCGCCACCCGACGTCGCCCACGACAGGGCATTGCCCTGGCGATCGGTGATCGTGATGATGGTGTTGTTGAACGAAGCGTGGACGTGGGCGATGCCCTCAGCCACATTCTTCTTCACTTTCTTACGGACGCGCGCTGCTGCTGCGCTGCTTTGTTGCTTGGCCATGGTCGGTTCCTAGATTATTTCTTCAACGATTGAGCGGCCTTGCGCGGACCTTTGCGGGTACGTGCATTGGTGCGGGTACGCTGACCGCGCACTGGCAGACCCTTACGGTGACGCATGCCGCGGTAGCAACCCAGATCCATCAGACGCTTGATGTTCATGGACAGTTCGCGGCGCAGGTCGCCTTCCACGACAAACTTCGCGACTTCGTCACGCAGCTTCTCGAGTTCGTTGTCGTCCAGGTCCTTGACCTTCTTGTTGGTCGCGATACCAGTCGCGTCGCAGATTTTCTGCGAACGTGGACGGCCAACACCGTAGATCGCCGTCAGGCCGATAACAGTGTGCTGATGATTTGGGATGTTAACCCCTGCAATACGTGCCATTCGTTATTCCTCTTAACCTTGACGCTGCTTGTGACGCGGCTCGACGCAGATCACGCGGACCACGCCCTTGCGCTTGATGATCTTGCAGTTGCGGCAGATCCGCTTGACTGAAGCATTAACTTTCATTTTGTACTCTCTCTGGTGAGTTTACTTAATATTTTTTACTTGGTGCGGAATACGATGCGCGCCCGGGACAGGTCATACGGCGTCAACTCGACCGTTACCTTGTCTCCCGGGAGGATGCGGATATAGTTCATCCGCATTTTACCCGAGATATGCCCCAGGACCACATGCCCGTTTTCCAGCTTTACGCGAAATGTCGCATTTGGGAGATTCTCGAGAATCTCACCTTGCATTTGGATGACGTCGTCTTTTGCCATTCGGTCTCATCACTCCCCGCTTATCGCGTCGGAATTCCGCCCTTGAAGTTCGCCTTGCGCAGCAGCGACTCATATTGCTGCGACATGACGTAGTTCTGCACTTGTGCCATGAAGTCCATCGTCACCACCACGATGATCAGGAGCGACGTGCCGCCGAAGTAGAAAGGAACTTTCCACACCGATTGCAGGAACTCCGGCACCAGGCACACGGCGGTGATGTACACCGCACCAGCCAGGGTCAGGCGCATCAGGATCTTGTCGATATAGCGGGCGGTCTGGTCGCCAGGACGGATGCCTGGCACAAACGCGCCGCTTTTCTTCAAGTTGTCCGCCGTTTCCTTGCTGTTGAATACCAGCGCGGTATAGAAGAAGCAGAAGAACACGATCGCCACCGCATACAGCAACGCGTGGATCGGTTCACCGGTCGTCAGCGAGGCTGCCAGGTCTTTCAGGAACCCGATGAACGGGCCGCTGGAGTCCTTGCCCCGCGTGTACCAGTCAACGATCGTCGCCGGGAACAGGATGATCGAGGATGCGAAGATCGGTGGAATCACGCCGGCCATGTTCAGCTTCAGTGGCAGGTGGCTGGTTTGGCCGCCGTACACTTTGTTGCCGACTTGACGCTTGGCGTAGTTCACCAGGATCTTGCGCTGTCCCCGCTCCACGAACACGACAATGTACGTAACCAGAGCCACCAGGATGACGATGAAGATCGCGGCAAAGCTTGGGATCGAACCGTTCGAGACGAGCGTGAACAAGCCACCCAGTGCCGACGGCAGACCGGCAGCGATACCGGCAAAAATGATGATCGAGATACCGTTGCCGAGGCCACGTTCGGTGATCTGCTCGCCCAGCCACATGAGGAACATGGTGCCGGTCAGGAGGGTCACGACCGTAACGAAGCGGAAGCCCATGCCAGGATCGAGAACGAGGCCCGGCTGGGCTTCGAGCGCGACGGCGATGCCGAACGCCTGGAACAACGCCAGTGCCACCGTGAAGTAACGGGTGTACTGGGTGATCTTGCGGCGCCCTGCTTCGCCTTCCTTCTTCAGCGCTTCCAGCTGCGGCGAGACGATCGACCCCAGCTGCATGATGATCGAAGCCGAAATGTAGGGCATGATCCCGAGAGCGAACACGGTAAAGCGGGACAACGCGCCACCCGAGAACATGTTGAACATGCCCAGGATGCCGCCTTCGTTCTGCTTGAACAGCGACGCCAACGCAATCGGGTCAATCCCGGGGACCGGGATATGGGCACCGATGCGGTACACGACCAACGCGCCAAGCAAAAACCACAACCGACCCCAGGGGAAGCCGGCAGCGGCGCTTTTACCAAGTTGTGAATTAGTCGCCAATTTTTGCTCCGATCAGGCAGCGATCGCTTTAAGCGACCGAACCGCCAGCTGCTTCGATGGCCGCTTTCGCGCCCGCGGTCGCTTTCAGGCCCTTGAGGTTCACCGCTTTGGTGATCTCGCCCGACAGGATCACGCGCACGTCGCGCGCCACCACCGGCAGGATGCCCGCTTGCTTCAGCACCAGGATGTCGACATCGCCGACGGCCAGGTTGTTCAGGTCCGACAGACGCACTTCAGCCTTGAACGTTGCGTTCAGCGACTTGAAGCCACGCTTTGGCAGACGACGCTGCAGAGGCATCTGACCGCCTTCGAAGCCGACTTTGTGGAAACCGCCCGAACGCGACTTCTGACCCTTGTGACCGCGACCGGCGGTCTTGCCCAGGCCGGAGCCGATACCGCGGCCGACGCGGCGCTTGTAGTGCTTGGCGCCGTCAGCTGGTTGAATGGTATTCAATTCCATTGTTTTCTCCGTTAGGTAAGCCCGAAGGCTTACCCGACTACTTTAACGAGGTACGAGACTTTGTTGATCATGCCACGCACCGACGGGGTGTCCTGCAACTCGGAAACCGAGTTGACGCGGCGCAGACCCAGACCACGCACCGTAGCGCGGTGATCCTGACGGGTGCCGATCAGGCCCTTGACCAGTTGTACTTTGATGGTGTTTGCCATTGTCTTCACCTTAGCCCAGGATGTCTTCGACCGACTTGCCACGCTTGGCGGCGATGTCGGAGGCGGTGCTCATCTTCGACAGACCGTCGAGGGTTGCACGCACCAGGTTGTACGGGTTCGACGAACCGGTCGACTTGGCGACCACGTCGGTCACGCCCATCACTTCGAAGATAGCGCGCATTGCGCCACCAGCGATGACGCCGGTACCAGGCTTGGCTGGCGACATCATGACGCGCGAGGCGCCGTGACGACCGGTGACGGTGTGGTGCAGGGTACCGTTCTTGAGGGGCACCTTGATCAGGTTGCGGCGGGCTTCTTCCATTGCCTTTTGCACGCCGACAGGAACTTCCTTCGACTTGCCTTTACCCATGCCGATGCGGCCATCGCCGTCACCGACAACGGTCAGCGCTGCAAAACCCATGATACGACCACCCTTGACCACTTTGGTCACGCGGTTGATCGCGATCATTTTTTCGCGCATGCCATCATCCGGCTTGTCGCTTGCCATTTTCGCTTGCATTTTTGCCATGACGATTCTTCCTTAGAACTTCAGACCGGCTTCACGCGCGGCTTCCGCCAGCGCCTTCACACGACCGTGGTAACGGAAACCGGAGCGGTCGAATGCCACTTCGGTGATCCCTGCTTGCAGTGCTTTCTCTGCGACACGCTTGCCAACCAGTGCAGCAGCTGCGGCGTTGCCACCCTTGCCGCTCTGGCCTGCCAGTTCGGCGCGCACATCTGCTTCCAGCGTCGAAGCCGAAACCAGGACCTTCGCATCCGGGCTGATCAGGTTCGCATAGATGTGCAGGTTGGTGCGGTGAACCGACAGACGGTTCACGCCCAGCTGCGCGATCTTGATGCGGGTTTGGCGTCCGCGACGCAGACGCGATTCTTTCTTGTCCATCGTCAGCTCCGATTATTTCTTCTTGGTTTCTTTAAGCTTCACCACTTCGTCCGAATAACGGACGCCCTTGCCCTTGTAAGGCTCAGGGGAGCGGTAAGCGCGCACTTCAGCGGCGACCTGGCCAACCTTTTGACGATCGATACCCTTGATCAGGATTTCGGTCGGGGTCGGGGTCACGGCCGTGACGCCTTCCGGCATCGCATGCAGCACCGGGTGCGAGAAGCCCAGGGACAGGTTCAGGGCGTTGCCCTGCACTGCTGCCTTGTAGCCCACGCCGACCAGGTTCAGCTTCTTCTCGAAGCCCTTGGTCACGCCGGTCACCATGTTGTTGACCAGTGCACGCAGGGTGCCCGACATGGCGTTCGATTCACGCGAATCGTCCACCACGTCGAACGACAGCGTGCCGTTGTTGTTTTCTACCTTGACCAGGCCGTTCAGCGGCTGGGTCAGGGTGCCCAGTGGGCCTTTGACCGTGATCGCGGCCGCAGTGATCGCCACTTCGGCGCCAGCTGGGACTGCGATTGGCATCTTAGCTACTCGAGACATCGTCTACTCCTTAAGCTACGTAGCAGATAACTTCGCCGCCGACGCCGGTGGCGCGGGCTTTGCGGTCAGTCATCACGCCTTGCGGGGTGGAGACAATCGCCACGCCCAGGCCGTTCATGACGGTCGGGATCTCGTCTTTGCCTTTGTAGACACGCAGGCCAGGACGGGAAACGCGCTCGATGCGCTCGATAACCGGACGGCCGGTGTAATACTTCAAACCGATTTTGAGTTCCGACTTGCCACCTTCGGTGGACACGGCGAAATCCTCAATGTAACCCTCGTCCTTCAGGACGTTGGCAATGGCAACCTTGACTTTCGACGACGGCATTGCGACCGTGGTCTTTTGAACAGTTTGTGCGTTGCGAATGCGGGTCAGCATATCGGCGATAGGATCGCTCATACTCATTGCTTATTCTCCTATTACCAGCTGGCTTTGGTCATACCCGGAATTTCGCCCTTCATGGCGAATTCGCGGAGTTTGGTACGGGCGAGGCCGAATTTACGGAACGTGCCACGTGGACGGCCGGTGATGGCGCAGCGGTTACGCTGGCGGGTCGGCGCCGAATTACGTGGCAGGGTCTGCAGTTTCAGACGCGCTTCGTAACGCTCTTCTTCGGTCTTCGACTGGTCGTCGATGATTGCTTTCAGAGCTGCACGCTTTGCGGCGAATTTCTCCACCAGGTCTGCACGCTTCTGTTCGCGGTTAATCAGTGCAAGTTTTGCCATGCTCTTAGTTCCTGAACGGGAATTTGAAGGCGGCGAGCAGCGCTTTGGCTTCGTCGTCGGTCTTAGCGGTGGTGGTGATCGAGATGTTCATGCCACGCAGCGCGTCGATCTTGTCGTAATCGATTTCAGGGAAAATGATCTGTTCCTTGACACCGATGTTGTAGTTGCCACGACCATCGAACGATTTGCCGTTCACGCCACGGAAGTCACGCACGCGCGGCAGGGCCACGGTGATGAAACGATCCAGGAACTCGTACATACGGGCGCCGCGCAGGGTCACCATCGTACCGATCGGGTAGCCTTCACGGATTTTGAAACCCGCGATTGCCTTGCGCGACTTGGTGGTCACTGGCTTCTGGCCGGCGATCTTGGTCAGGTCGCCCACAGCGTGCTCGAGCACTTTCTTGTCGGCGATCGCTTCACCAACACCCATGTTCAGGGTGATCTTGGTCAGGCGCGGCACTTCCATCACCGACTTGTAGCCGAATTTTTCGGTCAGGTCAGCGACGACTTTGTCTTTGTAGAATTGTTGGAGACGGGCCATTTCTTACACCTTCACTTCTTCGCCGGAAGACTTGTAGACGCGGACTTTCTTGCCGTCCTGGTCTTTGAAGCCTACGCGGTCAGCCTTGCCGGTCGCGGCGTTGAACAGCGCGACGTTGGAGACGTGAATCGGCATCGTCTTGTCGACGATACCACCTTGGACGCCGGTCATCGGGTTTGGCTTGACGGCCTTCTTGGCAACGTTCACGCCTTCGACGATGACGTGCTCGGCGTCGACGCGACGCGAAACCACGCCACGCTTGCCTTTGTCTTTACCAGCCAAAACGATGACTTCGTCGTTTTTACGAATCTTATCCATTGCGACTCCTTACAGTACTTCAGGTGCCAGGGACACGATCTTCATGAACTTTTCAGTGCGCAGTTCGCGGGTCACTGGTCCGAAGATACGGGTGCCGATCGGTTCCAGCTTGGCGTTGAGCAGCACTGCGGCATTGCCGTCGAACTTCACCAGGGAGCCGTCTTGGCGGCGCACACCTTTAGCGGTACGCACAACCACAGCGTTATAAATTTCACCTTTTTTGACACGGCCACGTGGCGCAGCAACCTTGACGGTTACCTTGATGATGTCGCCAATGCTCGCATAACGGCGCTTGGAGCCGCCCAACACCTTGATGCACAAAACTTCTTTTGCACCCGTGTTGTCGGCTACTTCGAGCCGGCTTTCAGTTTGAATCATAGTATTTTCTTTCCCAACTTAAGCCGAAGAAATCCCACGGTAAACCGTAGGCCTGCGGTCAGTCTTGGTCCCGCCGTGACGCCCCTGCTGGAGCATTACGATTGGGTGATTGGACTTTCCAATTGCTTCGTACAGGCCGCAGTTACCGAGGGGGACAAACTGCGGCAACACATGAACGAAGCCCGCTAGTATCTCAGATACCAGCGGGCCACGCAAGACAAATTTTAGTGCTTACAGTACCTGTGCAACCTGCACAACACGGGTCACAGTCCAAGCTTTCGTCTTCGAGATCGGACGACCTTCCGCGATCTCGACCGTGTCGCCGGTCTTGGCCTGGTTGGTCTCGTCGTGCGCGTGATACTTGTTCGAGCGCACGATGATCTTGCCGTACAGCGGGTGCTTCACGTGACGCTCGATCAGGACGGTTACCGTCTTGTCCATTTTGTCGGACACGACCTTGCCGACCAGCGTACGCTTCAGCGCCGTTTTAGTGGTGTCGTTCATTTGGCTTCCTTCGAGTTCATCACAGTCTTCACACGCGCGATGTCGCGACGTACTTTCTTGAGCTGCGCGGTGTTGCCCAGCTGCTGGGTAGCGATTTGCATGCGCAGGCCAAACTGGGCCTTCAGCAGCTCACTCAGCTCCTTTTGCAGCGCTTCCTGGTCCTTGCCGCGGAGTTCCGATGCTTTCATATTCAACTCCTGTTATTGGCCGACTTGACGAACCACGAACGTGGTTGCCAGTGGCAGTTTGGCAGCGGCCAGGCGGAATGCTTCGCGCGCCAGTTCTTCACCGACGCCATCCATCTCATACAGGACTTTGCCTGGCTGGATTTCGGCGACGTAGTATTCCGGATTACCTTTACCGTTACCCATACGGACTTCGGCCGGCTTGTTCGAAATCGGCTTGTCCGGGAAGATACGGATCCAGATACGACCGCCACGCTTGATGTGACGGGTCATGGCGCGACGTGCCGCTTCGATCTGGCGGGCGGTGATACGGCCGCGGGCAACTGCCTTCAGACCGAATTCGCCGAACGAGACCGCGGTGCCGCGGGTGTGCGAAATGCCGGTGTTACGGCCTTTCTGCTCTTTACGATACTTCCTGCGCGATGGTTGCAGCATGCTTATTCTCCTGCTTTCTCAGCTGGTGCAGCAGCGGCCGGGGTCGCCAGCTTGACGGCTGGACGCGCACGCACGGTTGGCGCTGCAGCTGGGCGGGCGCCGCCAGCTGGACGTGGGCCGCGCGATGGCTTGCCATCGTCACGACGTGGGCCGCGTGGCTTCTTCTCGTCCGGCGGGGTGTCGATGACTGGTGCTTCGCCGGTGACCGAACGGTCGCCCTTGTAGACCCAGACCTTGACGCCGATGATGCCGTACGTGGTCGATGCTTCGCTGGTGCCGTAGTCGATATCGGCGCGCAGGGTGTGCAGAGGCACACGGCCTTCGCGGTACCATTCGGTACGTGCGATTTCGATGCCGTTCAGACGGCCCGACGACATGATCTTGATGCCGACGGCACCCAGACGCATGGCGTTTTGCATGGCGCGCTTCATCGCGCGGCGGAACATGATGCGCTTTTCGAGCTGTTGCGAGATCGAATCGGCGATCAGCTGCGAATCGATTTCCGGCTTGCGGATCTCTTCGATATTGACGTGCACGGGCACGCCCATGATCTTCGTCAGCGACGACTTCAGCACTTCGATGTCTTCGCCTTTTTTACCGATCACGACACCTGGACGCGACGAGTAGATGGTGAAGCGCGCGTTCTTGGCTGGGCGCTCGATGACGATGCGGCCGACCGAAGCGTTCTTCAGCTTCTTTTTCAGGAAAGCGCGTGCTGCCAGATCTTCTTGCAGCATTTCGGCGAAGTTGCCGTTGCCGGCGTACCAGCGCGACGCCCAGTTACGGGTGACGGACAGGCGGAAGCCTGTTGGGTGAATCTTCTGTCCCATCGTGTGACTCCTTAGTTACCGACAGTCACGTAGATGTGACAGGATTGTTTCGAAATGCGATCGCCGCGGCCTTTGGCACGTGCCGTAAAGCGCTTCAGGATCGGGCCTTTTTCAACATAGATCTCGACGACCTTCAGCTCGTCGATATCGGCGCCGTCATTGTGTTCTGCATTGGCGATGGCCGATTCCAGAACCTTCTTGATGATGGTGGCGCCCTTCTTTGGGCTGAACTGCAGAATGTTGAGTGCTGCGTCAACTTTCTTGCCGCGGATCAGGTCGGCCACGAGGCGGCCTTTCTGGTCCGACAGGCGTACGCCTTTGAGGATAGCTTTAGTTTCCATTATTTTTTCGCCTTCTTGTCAGCGGCGTGGCCCTTGAACGTACGGGTCAGCGCGAATTCGCCGAGCTTGTGGCCAACCATGTTCTCGGAGACGTACACCGGCACGTGCAGCTTGCCGTTGTGCACAGCGATCGTCAGACCGATGAAGTCAGGCGTGATCGTCGAGCGGCGCGACCAGGTTTTAACTGGCTTTTTGTCTTTGTTCGCTTGCGCGGCTTCGACTTTTTTCACCAGGTGGGCGTCAACGAACGGCCCTTTTTTCAATGAACGAGTCATTTAGTTATCCCTTATTTCTTGCCGCGGCGCGAAACGATCATCGAAGAAGTGCGCTTGTTCGAACGCGTCTTCTTGCCCTTCGTCTGTTGGCCCCAAGGCGACACTGGATGACGACCAGCTGCGGTTTTACCTTCACCACCACCGTGCGGGTGATCGACCGGGTTCATGACCACACCGCGCACGGTAGGACGAACACCGCGCCAGCGCATCGCGCCGGCTTTACCGATCTTGCGCAGGCTGTGTTCGGCATTGCCGACTTCGCCAACGGTAGCGCGGCACTCGATGTGCACGCGGCGAACTTCACCCGAGCGCAGGCGGACCTGGGCGTAGGTGCCTTCGCGGGCCATCAGGACAACGCCGGCGCCGGCGGTACGGGCCATCTGGGCACCCTTACCTGGCAGCATTTCGACGCAGTTCATCACGGTACCGACCGGGATGTTACGGATCGGCAGGCAGTTACCGGCCTTGATCGGTGCTTCCGCGCCGTTCATGACGCTGTCGCCGACAGCCATGCCCTTGGTGGCGATGATGTACTGACGCTCGCCGTCCGCGTAGCACAGCAGTGCGATGTGCGCGGTACGGTTCGGGTCGTATTCGATACGCTCGACCTTGGCAGGAATGCCGTCCTTCTGGCGCTTGAAGTCGACCAGACGGTAGTGTTGCTTGTGACCACCACCGATGTGACGGGTGGTGATGTGGCCGTTGTTGTTACGGCCAGCAGTCTTCGATTTCTTCTCAACCAGTGCTGCGAACGGACGGCCCTTGTACAGGCCTTCGGTCACAACTTTCACCATGCCGCGGCGGCCTGGGGAGGTTGGCTTCATCTTAACGAGTGCCATTATTTAGCCTCCTCGACAAAATTGATTTCCTGGCCTGGCTTCAGGCACACGAAAGCACGCTTGGTGTGGTTGCGACGACCGTTGAAACGGCCCGAACGCTTTTGTTTGCCTTCGCGGTTCACGGTTTGCACCGATTCCACTTCGACCTTGAACAGCAGTTCGACGGCAGCCTTGATTTCCGGCTTGGTCGCGTCAGGCAGGACCTTGAACACGATCTGCTCGTTCTTTTCCGCGACGAAGGTAGCCTTTTCGGAGATGACCGGAGCCATCAGCACCTTCATCAGGCGCTCTTCGCTAAATTTGATTGCGGTGCTCATGCGTACATCTCCTCGATCTTGGCCAGAGCAGCTTTGGTGACCAGGACTTTCTTGTAGAACACCAGCGACATCGGGTCAGCTGCTTTTGGCTCGACAACCAGCACGTTCGGCAGGTTACGCGATGCCAGCAACAGGTTTTCTTCGATGGTGTCGGTGATCACCAGGACCGATTCCAGACCCATGCCCTGCAGCTTTTGCGACAGCAGCTTGGTCTTCGGGGCTTCGATCGACAGGTTCTCGATAACGACCAGGCGGCCTTCGCGGGCCAGCTGCGAGAAGATCGAGCAGATACCTGCGCGGAACATCTTCTTGTTCACTTTGTGGGTGAAGTTCTCGTCAGGCGAGTTCGGGAAGATGCGACCACCGCCGCGCCACAGTGGCGACGACGACATACCAGCACGAGCGCGGCCGGTGCCTTTCTGGCGCCATGGCTTCTTGGTGGTGTGGCTGACTTCTTCACGGTCTTTCTGCTTGCGGTTACCGCTACGTGCATTGGCAGCGTAGGCGACCACGACCTGGTGAATCAGGGCTTCGTTGTATTCGCGACCGAACACTTCGTCGGTAGCGGCAACGTTGGCGCCGGCTTGACCTTGCTCATTCAGGAGCTGAAGTTCCATAATTAAGCTCCTTTCTGTGCTTTGGTTTTGACGGCTGGCTTGACGATCACTTGACCGTTCTTCGCGCCAGGAACTGCACCCTTGACCAGCAGCAGTTGACGATCAGCGTCGATACGTGCGATTTCCAGGTTCTGGGTGGTGACGGTGACGTCGCCCATGTGACCGGTCATGCGCTTGCCTGGGAACACGCGGCCTGGATCCTGCGCCATACCGATGGAGCCTGGAACGTTGTGCGAACGCGAGTTACCGTGGGTCTGACGACCCGATGCGAAGTTGTGACGCTTGATGGTACCGGCGTAGCCTTTACCGATCGAGGTGCCTTGCACGTCGATCTTCTGGCCCACTTCGAACAGCGAGACATTGACTGCGTCGCCGGTTTTCAGTTCGGCTGCCTTGGCGGCGTCGACGCGGAATTCGCGCAGCATGGTGCCAGCTTCGACGCCTGCTTTTGCGTGGTGACCCGCAACTGCCTTGGTCACGCGGGAAGCGCGACGTTGACCGAATGCGACCTGGACTGCGGCGTAGCCGTCAGTTTCAGGAGTTTTGATTTGTGCGACACGGTTGTTCGACACGTCGAGCACGGTAACTGGGATCGAATCCCCGTCATCCGTGAAGATGCGCATCATGCCAACCTTGCGACCGAGAAGGCCCAAGCTCATTTTTTCTCCATTCCCACCTACGATTGGGCGGGGGTAGTTGAACTACTAAAAACGTACAAGTTCTGACGAACCCGTACCGAAGCCGGCTAGTATAGCGCGCAAAAGGGCTTGACGCAACAAGTTAATCGGGGGTATGTCGCCCCTGTTGCGCGTTTTTCGCAGTTTCTTGGAGAAGAAGGAATCTGGCCTGGCTGGCCAGCACAGAAAAGGCACCAGTGCGCCTTTTCTCTACGCAACCCGTAAAGGGCTGCGCGAATATTTGAAGTGTTTGGTGGGCGGTGCAGGATTCGAACCTGCGACCCCTTGGATGTCGACCAAGTATTCTAACCAACTGAACTAACCGCCCGAGGAGCCGCATTATACGAAGCTCTACAGTCGTTTGGCAATAGCTGAGTGAAAATACTTGGCAACCCGCGCTTCGCTCCGGCGCACAGGCATCCGCCCGCCAATTGTGACGCGGGTTGTGCATGCCATTTTGCACTGCTATGCTGAAAAAGCTTCACGAGGGTAAAGCGCCGTTTTTCTCCTGCCACCCCCACTTCGCATGCTCCTGGCGTGCCGGCCGCGCCACTGCCAGGATCTTCCATCCGTGCGCAACGTCCCGATGACGCAATGCACACCCATTTACAAAGGATGACCGATGCCCGTTCACGTCCGCGGGCAACGGAGACCACACGAATGAACATCACCTTCCTCAACAACTCCGCCCTCGACTGGCTGGCGGCGCTGACCGTCGCCGTACTGGTGACGGCCGGTCTGCACGCCGTCAAAACGCTGCTGCAACGGCGCCTGGAACTGCTGGCGCCGCGTACCGCCACCAAGCTGGACGACGTTGCGTTGAAAGCGCTGGGCGGCACCAGCGTCGTGGTCATGCTGTTGGTCGGCATCTATGCCGGCTCGACCCTGCTGAACCTGCCGGAACGCAGCGCCCTCGTCATCACGCGCATCGCCGTCACCGCGGCGCTGCTCCAGGTGGCGCGCTGGGGCGACCGTGCGCTCGGCGCCTGGCTGCTGATCCACCGCGCCGCGCGCGCCGACGATCCCGGCCGCGCCACCTCGACCGCCGCGCTCGGCTTCGTGTTCCGCATCGTGCTGTGGGCGGTACTGCTGCTGATGGTGCTCGACAACCTCGGTTTCAATATCACGACGCTGGTCGCCAGCCTCGGCATCGGCGGTATCGCGGTGGCCCTGGCGGCGCAGCAGATCCTCGGGGACCTGTTCGCTTCGCTCTCGATCGTGCTCGACAAACCTTTCGTGATCGGCGATTTCATCAACGTCAACGGTGTGATGGGGACGGTGGAACACGTCGGCCTGAAGACGACGCGCGTACGCAGCCTGAGCGGCGAGCAAATCATCTTTTCCAATAACGACCTGCTCAAGAGCCGCATCCACAATCTGAAACGGATGGAAACGCGGCGTGCGGTGTTCACCTTCGGGGTCCCGTACGGCACGCTCGAACCGGAACTGCGCGCGATCGCCGAGATGGTGCGCGAGAAGATCAAGGCGCAGGAACCGGCGGTGACCTTCGACCGCGCCCACTTCAGCGGCTTCGGCCCGGCCGCCCTCACCTTCGAGGCGGTCTACATCGTCAACAGCCCGGATTACACGGTGCACATGAACCTGCAGCAGGAGATTCTGCTGAACGTCTACACGGCGCTTAACGAGCGCGGCGTGCCGATCGCGCTGCCGACCCAGGTGCTGCACCTGGCCGACGTGCGCAGCGGCGCGCAAGGCACCGCAAACGACCCGGCGGCGGACGATCGTGCGGCGGCTTAGCATTCTAAGTCTGCTATAAGCCCACCTGTGTACAATCGGTCAATTAGCGCCTATATTGGCTGCCGAGCGAAGCATTGGCGGCCCCTGCGTTATCCGGCAACGCGCCGTCCCTGCGGGGGCGGCATATCGAGCAGTTTCACTCCCTACTGAAAGGAGCTGTAATGGCAATCAGTTTGCAAAAAGGCGGCAACGTCAACCTCAGCAAGGAAGCCCCGAACCTCACCAAGGTCATCATCGGCCTGGGCTGGGACCCGCGTTCGACCGATGGCGCCGCTTTCGACCTGGACGGCTCGGCCTTCATGCTGAAATCCGACGCCAAGGTCCGCGCCGACAACGATTTCATCTTCTATAACAACCTGAAGTCGAGCGACGGCTCCGTCGTCCACAACGGCGACAACACCACCGGCCAGGGCGAAGGCGACGACGAAACCGTCACCGTCGACCTCTCGCGCGTACCGCAGGATGTCGACAAGATCTCGTTCTGCGTCACCATCCACGAAGCGGAAAGCCGCCGCCAGAGCTTCGGCATGGTCGGCAAAGCCTTCATCCGCTGCCTGAACGCCAACGGCAACGCCGAAATCGCCCGCTACGACCTGTCCGAAGACAGCTCGACCGAAACCGCCATGATCTTTGGCGAACTGTACCGCGCCGGCACCGACTGGAAGTTCCGCGCCGTCGGCCAGGGCTATAACGGCGGCCTCGGCCCCCTCGCACGCTCGTTCGGCGTCAACGTCTAAGCTGCATCAGACCCGGTCCCGCCCTCCCCTGGCGGGACTGCTTTCCCACTGCGACAACATCATTTATGCGCGTCTGGTTCAACCGTAGCTTTTCGTCCGTCCATACCGCCATCGACCTGATCCGCCAGGCCGACAGCGATCAGCGTTTTACTATCCTCCACAGCAATCCGAATCCGACCTCTCCCGTCGCCCGGATCGCCCACGAATTTCACCTCGAACCGACCGGATTGAGCACCGCCGACTACATCGGCTGGTGCGTGGACTTCTGCCGCAAGCACCAGGTCGATATCTTCGTACCCGGCCGCGAAGCGACGGCGATCGCCGGCGCCCACGCCCTGTTCGAAGCCATCGGCACGCGCGTGCAGAGCGCCGCGTCCGAAGCGGCCCTGCAGCTCATCCACGACAAGGCGCGCTTCTATGCCGAAACCGAGTTGCCGCTGGCGCCGGTGGCCGAGTTCCGCCCCTTCGAGGATGCCGCCGCCTTCGAAACCGCCTACGACCAGCTGCGCCGGCGCCACGCCAAACTGTGCGTCAAGCCGACCCACTCGATCTACGGCCTCGGCTTCGCCGTCCTCGACGAGGAGCGCAATAGCGCCGAACTGCTGATGGCCGGCGCCGAATACCACGTCTCGCTCGCCGATTTCCGCGCCGGGCTGGCAAAGCTCGGGACCTTCCGCAGCATGCTGCTGATGGAGTTCCTGGAAGGCCGCGAATACAGCGTCGACTGCGTCGGCGACAACGGCCGCCTGGTGGTTGCCGTGGTGCGCCGCAAGTCGACGCAGGCCGGCGCCGGCCAGCGCATCGACCAGAGAAATGACATCCTGGAAGCGACCGCGCAGCTGTGCCGTACCCATGGCCTGAACGGCATTTTCAATGTCCAGTTCCGCGAAGCTGCGGGAAAGCCGCGTCTCCTCGAAATCAACCCGCGCATGTCGGGCGGGATCGGCATGGCCTGCGTCGCTGGTCCCAACCTGCCATATATCTCGCTGCGCGGCTTTGCCGACGGCTACGACGGCCTGCACATCGCGCCGGTACGCGACCGCATCCGCGTCGCCGAACTGGCGCGCGCCGTGGAGCTGGCATGAACGCGCGCGCCGACAGCCTGCCCGCTGCCATCGTCAGAGAGCTGCCGACGGGGCGGCTGGAAGTCGAACTGCACCGCGGCGCGGCCGAACTCGACGACCTGCTCGGCTTTGCCGCGCGCGCGAATGCCAAGCGCGGCTTCCTGTTCGTCAGCAAGGTGCTCGGCAAGCACTGGCCGGTGCGGCCGCAGCGCATGCTCGACATCCATGCGCGCCTGGCCGCCGGCGTGCCGGATGCGCCCGGCCCGGTGCTGTTCATCGCCATGGCGGAAACGGCCGTCGGCCTCGGCCAGGGCGTGTTCGAAGCGTGGCTGCGCGCCCACCCCGGCCAGCAAGCCCTGTTCCTGCAGACGACGCGCTACCGCGTGGGCGACGGCCCCATCATCGAATTCGAGGAAGCGCACAGCCACGCGCCGCGCCAGTTCCTGCACATGCCGGCCGGCAACCATGAACAAGGCCTGCTGCGGGGCGCGCGCACCATCGTGCTGGTGGACGACGAGGCCAGCACCGGCAATACATTCCTGAATTTGACGCAGGCGTGCCGGCGCTTGAATCCAGACCTGGCGCAGGTCCATCTGGCGGTGCTGGCGAACTTCATGGGCGCCGCCGCAACGGACGCCCTGACGGCGCGCTTCGGCTTGCCGGCGACGCTCGGCGCGCTGGTCGCAGGCGCCTACCGTTTTATCCCAAGCGACTGCCCGGTCGACGCGGCGCCGGCGCAGCGCTACGACGCCCGGGCGGAACGCGGCGCCAGCGGTGCCTTTGGCCGCCTGGGACTGTCGCGTGCCCTGCGCACGCCGGAGATGCTGGCCGACCGGCTGGCGGCGTCGATCGCGCTTGAAGAACCAGTGCTGGTGCTGGGCACCGGCGAATTCATGCATGCCTCGACGCTGCTGGGCGCCGCGCTCGAACGGCGCGGCCTCGATGTCGTCGTGCAGTCGACCACGCGCTCGCCCATTCTGACCTGGGGCGCGGTGGAGCACGCCTTGACCTTCCCCGACAACTACGGCGAAGGGATCCCGAATTTCATCTATAACGTTGCGCCTGGCCGGTACCGGCATGTGCTGGTCTGCCACGAGACGCCGGCCGGCGAAGCCCTGCACGCGCTTGCGCGCACGCTGGACGCGCGCCTGTTCCACTATCACACCGAGGACGATGTTGAAGAAGTTCCTGTTCGCTGACCTGGACGATACGCTGTTCCAGACGCTGGAAAAATGCGCCGCATTTGGTCCCCTCGAATCGCTCGAGCCGGCCGCCTACTACAGCAATGGCAGCATCTGTTCGTACACGACGCCGGCCCAGCGCGCGTTTTTTGCCTTCGTCAGCGAGGGCATGACCGTGATCCCGACCACGGCGCGCAGCCTGGATGCGTTTTGGCGGGTTAAGCTTGGTTTCAGCAGCTATGTCGTCCTGAACTTCGGCGGCATCATCCTGCAGCCCGACGGCAGCATCGAGCGCGACTGGCAGGGCCGCATGCACGGCCTCATGACGGCGGCTTTGCCCGGCCTGCAGGCGCTTGCCGCGCACATCGACGCCTGGGCCGAACGGACCGGTTATGCCGGCCGCACGCGCCTGGTGGAAGACGCCGGCACGCCTTTCTTCATCGTCGTCAAGGATCCGGACAAGGTCCACGCCAACCTGGAGACGATCGAGCGCGACGTGGTGCGGCCCTGGATCGCCGACGGCAACGGTGGCTACTGCGTCCACCGCAACGGCAACAACCTCGCCATCCTGCCTACGAGCCTGGATAAAGCGAACGCGGTCGCCTACGTCACCGAACGCCTGCGCCGCGAGCACGGCGAGATCGTCACCTTCGGCATGGGCGACTCGCGCTCGGATGCACGCTTCATGGCCGATTGCGACTACGCCATCATCCCGCGCCGCACGCAGTTGTCGAAACTGACGGTGGAGGCGCTGTGAGCTTCCCTGGGAGCTATCTGGACAGCGACGTCCGCTTCCTGCTCAAGCGCCTGCCGCTGGCCGATTTCGTCGACGTGCGCGAAAAGGAAGCGCTGATCCAGTCGGGGCGGCGCCACTACAGCGAAATGCTGTCGCCGGAACGGCTGCCGTCGGAGCGCTACCTGGCGCTGTTCGATGCCGCCTGCCGCAACAATGGCGAGCGCATGGCGCGCGATTGCCTGCGCCTGGCTGGCCTGATCGCCGCGCGGCGCAGTGGTGCGGTCACGCTGGTGTCGCTGGCGCGCGGCGGCACGCCGGTGGGCGTCGTCCTCAAACGTTTGCTGGAAGGAGTGCACGGACGCGCGGCGACGCACTATTCGGTTTCGATCGTGCGCGACCGCGGCATCGATGCCAATGCGCTGCGCCACATCCTGGCGCAGGGCCATTCTCCGGAATCGATCGTGTTCGTCGACGGCTGGACCGGCAAGGGCGTGATCGCGCGCGAGCTGGCGGGCTCGATCGCCCGCTTCAATGCGCAGCACGGTCTCGCGCTCGATCCCGGCCTGTACGTGCTGTCCGACCTAGCCGGCGCCGCCGCCTGCGCCGCCTCCTGCGACGATTACCTGATCCCGTCGAGCATCCTGAACGCGACGGTCTCCGGCCTGGTCAGCCGCTCGGTGTTGAACGAGGCCATCGGCCCTGCAGACTTCCACGGCTGCGTGCTGTACGACGATTTCGCAAGCGATGACCGCTCGCGCAGCTTTGTCGACATGCTCGAAGGGCTGGCGCTGGCGCAGGCCGACCACGCTGAACCGGTGCAGGCGGTCGATGCCAACGCCGCCGCGGCGCGCTCGCGCGCCTATATCGCAGAAGCGCAAGAACGCTACGGCGTCAGCGACGTCAACCTAATCAAACCGGGCATCGGCGAAGCCACGCGTGTGCTGCTGCGGCGCGTGCCGCGCCTGCTGCTGCTGCGCGACCCCGACCATCCGGCCGCGGCGCACCTGCGCCTGCTGGCCATTGAGAAAGACGTGCCGGTCGAAGTCGATCCGGCATTGCCCTACCAAGCTGTATCGCTGATCAGGAGTGCATCGGATGCATAAATCGATGGGCGCGTCGCTGTACGTGCCAGCCAACCACAAAGACCTGCTGCAGATCGCCAACGGCGAGAAACTGCCGCAGGCGCGCTCGCTGATTTTCTGCACCGAGGATGCGGTCGCCGACCGCGAACTGGGCTGGGCGCTATTCAACCTGTCGGTGGTGCTGCAGAACATGCAGCCGGAAGTCCAGGCCGAGCGGTTTGTACGCGTGCGCAATCCGGACGTGCTCACACGCGTGCTGGCCATGCCCGGCGCCCATAAGCTGACCGGCTTCGTGATTCCAAAGGCGACGCGCCAGAATTTCGAAGCCTATTACCGTCTCGTGCGCGATACAAGCCACATGCTGATGCCGACGCTGGAAACGAGCGAGGTGTTCAGCGAGCGCGAGATGGAATCCTTCCGCGACTTGCTCCAGTCGCCCGGCGTGCGCAGCCGCATCCTGGCGCTGCGCATCGGCGGCAACGATTTACTGGCCCTGCTCGGCCTGCGCCGCCCGCGCGGCATGACGATCTACCGCACCCCGCTCGGACCGACCATCGCGCGCCTGGTGACGATCTTCCGCCCGCATGGCTTCATGCTCACCGCGCCGGTGTTCGAGCACCTCGACCTGCCCGAATTGCTCGACCAGGAAGTCAGCGAGGACATCGCCTACGGCATGGTCGGCAAGACCGCGATCCACCCGAGCCAGATCGCGCCGATCGAAGAGCATTACAAGGTCCGGCCGCACGACCTGGCGGTGGCGCACGCGATCCTCGACGAGAACAGCCCGGCGGTCTTCAAGATGCACGAGTCGATGTGCGAAGTCGCCACCCACCGCGCGTGGGCCGAACGCCTGGTCGCGCAATCGCATATCTTCGGCGCGCACGGCGCCCTCTGAACATCGAAAGGGACACCCCATGAATAACTTCTCACGCGGCCAGAAGGGCAAACTCGCCGATCTCGGCGTCGGCACCAGCTTCGCGGTCGACCTCGACATCGCGGCGCCCGGCATGGCGGTCGACGTCTCCTGCTTCGGCCTGGACAGCGCCGATAAACTGTCGGACGACCGCTACATGGTGTTTTATAACCAGCTCGCCAGCCCCGGCGACGCGGTGCGCCTCGAGCTGCGCTCGGGCGGCGCCCGTTTCAACCTCAACCTCGACGCGCTCCCAGGTTCGATCGCCAAACTCGTGTTCGTGGCGGCGATCGACGGCGCCCAGACCATGCGCGCCCTGGGCGCGTCCAGCCTGAGCCTCGGCAACGCCGTACGCTTCCCGTGGTCGGGCAGCGACTTCGGCGACGAAAAGGCGGTGATCGTGGCCGAGATCTACCGGCGCGATGGCCAGTGGCGTTTCGGCGCCGTCGGCCAGGGTTTCAATGGCGGCCTGGCCGTGCTGCTCGAGCATTTCGGCGGCACGCAAGCGGCGCCGTCGAAGCCGGCACCGGCTGCGGCTCCCGCTGCTGCACCGAAGGTCTCGCTTTCCAAAATCACGCTGGAAAAACGCGGCGACAAGGTCTCGCTCGACAAGCGCGCCGGCGCCGGCTTCGGCCGCATCCACGTCAACCTGAACTGGAACCGTTCCAGCATCGCACCGGCGCCCGCCCCAGCCCCGGCGCCTGAAAAAGGCGGCCTGCTCGGACGCCTGAGCGGCGTGATGAGTGGCGCCATGGGCGGCGCGATGGCGGGCCGCAAACGCTCCGGCGGCATCGACCTCGATCTGGGCTGCATGTTCGAACTCGCCGACGGCCGCAAGGGCCTGGTGCAGGCGCTCGGCAACGCCTGGGGCGAATACGAGGGCGCACCCTACATGAAGCTCGACGCCGACGACCGTACCGGCGCGTCCAGCAATGGCGAAAACCTGTACATCAACGGCGACCAGTTCGGGCAAATCCGGCGCGCGATCATTTTCACGTTCATTTACGAAGGCGTGCCGAACTGGTCCGCCACCGACGGCGTGGTCACGATTGCGGTGCCGAACCAGTCCCCGATCGAGGTGCGCCTGGACGGCGGCGGCAGCCAGATGATGTGCGCCATCGCCATGATCGAAAACCAGGCCGGCCAGCTGCAGGTAACCAAGATGGTCGAGTATTTCGAGCAGCAGGGCCGCACCAGCGCGCACGAGATGATGGACCGGCGCTTCAATTTCGGGCTGCGCTGGAAGACTGGCAGCAAGGATTAAAGCCGTTCAGCGTAGGGCGGGCATGCCCGCCTTCATACGCGGGTAATTCCGCTTCGGCCGACAACACAGGTTACGGATGCGCTGCGCGCCGTTCTGTGCGTTTCGATGTGCGGCCGCCGGAAGGCGGGCATGCCCGCCCTACGACGTAAACGGTATCGGGGCCGGGAAAGTCCGCCATTTGGCGGCCCTTCCCGGCCCCGATTCATTTCGGCTCGCGACGCTGTCGCGTTCGCCAAAAAATTACTGCAGCTTGATTTCGACGTCGACGCCAGCTGGCAGGTCCAGCTTCATCAGTGCGTCGACGGTCTTGTCGGTTGGGTCCACGATGTCCATCAGACGCTGGTGCGTACGGATTTCGAACTGGTCGCGCGAGGTCTTGTTGACGTGCGGCGAACGCAGGACGTCGAAACGCTGGATACGGGTCGGCAGTGGGACTGGGCCCTTGACGACGGCGCCGGTGCGCTTGGCGGTGTCGACGATTTCCAGTGCGGACTGGTCGATCAGCTTGTAGTCGAACGCTTTCAGGCGGATACGGATTTTCTGATTCTGGGACATGCTAGTTCCTTAGAAAAGAGCGAACCGGCGCGTGGCCGGCAATGATTTGTCAGGTACTTCAGGGACGACGGGTACAGCAAAGGAGCGAAAGTATATCACCCTTCCTACTCGAACAGAGGGGACAGAATCGGAATTCTGTCCCCTCTTGTTGTGCCGGCGGAACGAACCGCCGGCGGATCGAAGCCTAATTAGGCAATGATCTTGGCAACCACGCCGGCGCCGACGGTACGGCCGCCTTCGCGGATTGCGAAGCGCAGGCCTTCTTCCATCGCGATCGGGTTGATCAGCTTGACGGTGATCGACACGTTATCGCCCGGCATGACCATTTCCTTGTCCGCTGGCAGCTCGATCGAGCCGGTCACGTCGGTGGTACGGAAGTAGAACTGCGGACGGTAGTTGTTGAAGAACGGGGTGTGACGGCCGCCTTCATCT
>NZ_JCASIG010000008.1:0-255201 GCF_059685715.1 Telluria sp. ZB2R32
GTCCGCGTTCTTCGCCTTCAATAAAGCGCTTCATTTGGGACCCTAGTGATGAGATACTTCCTCAACGTTTACCGGATCGGTTTCGTTTACATCGGCCTACGTTTTTACACAGCCTGGACCCGAAGCGGTCGTTAATTGGGACGGCGTCGAAGATCGCGTTAATACTCGTTATCAGTGTCGTGCTGTTGACGAACCCAAGGACTGCCCACGCTTTCGCGCCAAGCAATCCATCCTGGCGGAAGATCGGCGAGCTGGCTTACCGAGGAATCAAGATCGACTGCATGGCTTAGGCACACCATGAGAGGTTCGGATGGAGGATTCGAGCCATCAAGGAACTGCCATCCATGATCATCTTCATCATGAGAAACAAGAAGAATCGGTTGTCCATCCTGAACGATGGTGCGCGACATGAGTGTCGCGCAGTTTGGCGGTTGATCGAAATTCCACATACTTAACCGTTCGCGATAATTTTATGGGAGTCATCAAACGCCCGCTCTTGGCTGGCAGCAGACGTTCGTAAAGCGATCAGTCTACCCGAGTAATTGCTAGATAGGAAAGTTAGGCAGCTCTCTCGAAACGGATCCGACGTCCGCTTCCGACCAGCCTGGCGTCCTGGGCGCACGCGTATCCCGGATCGGACTTTGGTGCAAGGAAGGTATCGATGATGTACGTGATCCTGGCCTTGAGTTGTTCGCTGCCGCCATCTTGCATATCGTTGTGGCGCGCGCCGTCGATGCGCACCACGCAGGTACCGTAGCGCGCGCGCTCCTCCTCGTTCGGCAGGACACCGGGGTCCGCCGTGGTGTCGCTGGCGCGAATCGTGAGGACGCGGATACCTGGCGCGCGCGGCAATGCGACCCGTCGGCTGTCGAGGCTGATCAGGCCGGCGACGCGGTGCGCGTGGTCAGCCGCGAACTGCGCCGAATTGTCCCCGCCCAGCGAGTGCCCAACGAGGAGCAAGCGTTGCCAATCGAACTGCGGATACCGTTCTGCGGCTGCATCGATTACCGCCGAGAGCGCCTGCGACGCCACCCGGGCCATCCTCTGCACCTGCGGCGCTATCGGGGCTTCCCGGTCCAACTTTGCGCCGCCAGCACTGTCTTGCACGGCAACGACCAGGTAACCCATCGCGTTCAGGTGCCTGGTGACGAAAGCGTAGTCCGACCCCGAAAGTCCGTATCCCGGACTCACGATGGCGACCGGACATCGTTTCGCCTGCGTGCAGGCGGACAGACTGGCTGGCGGGTGGGTATCCACTGGCACTGCGGCCATTGCCATCGGCATGCTGAACAGCAAGGGTAACAGGGCAAGTCCGCGATGCATGAACTCCTTTACTCGCAGCGTGAAGGGCGCCATTGTCACGCTTTTTTTCGGACTACGATGGCGCCGACGACAATCAGGGCGCTACCGACGCTTAAAAAAGCCGGCTGGCGCATCATCCCTGCCACGATGAAAAATGTCGACCCGGAGGCGATCAGCAGGCAGCCTGCGAGTTTGTTACTGACCTGGATTTTCAAGCGCTTCCCCATTGATTGCAAATTATAAATATCGGCAGGCATTTCATCGCAGTTCTCCAGCATTGTCAAAACAATCTTTCAGCGCCTGGCTTGAGCAGGCAGCTAGTCCATTGACAGCAGAGAAATATACCAAGCGCCTGCGCGAACTGTACGACGGCAGATATATAATCGATAACAAATAGCGCGCGCACAGCCGGCGCCCCTTTGCATATCCCACCAATCACGGTCGACACACACAATGGATTCCCCTACCCTTTCGCAGGAAGCCGGGATGGCGCAACGCAGGCAGAGCGAAGCGCGTACCTATGCCAAGGTGACCGCGCGGCTGCTCCCCTTCCTGTTCATCTGTTACGTCGCGGCTTACCTCGACCGCGTCAACGTCGGCTTCGCCAAATTGCAGATGCTCAATGACCTGCAATTCAGCGAAACGGTCTACGGACTCGGCGCCGGTATTTTCTTCATCGGCTATTTCCTGTTCGAAATCCCCAGCAATATCATCCTGCACAAGGTCGGCGCGCGGGTTTGGATCGGCCGCATCATGATCACCTGGGCCATCCTGTCCGCCGCGACGGCCTTCGTCACCACGCCCACCATGTTCTACGTGGTGCGCTTTTTCCTGGGCGTGGCCGAGGCCGGCTTCTTCCCGGGCATCGTGCTGTATCTCACCTACTGGTTCCCGGCGCAGCGCCGCAGCCGCATGAATGCGTTGTTCATGATCGGTATTCCGTTTGCGGGCGTGATCGGTGGACCGCTGTCGGGCTGGATCCTGAACGCCATGGACGGCATGCAGGGCCTGGAGGGCTGGAAATGGCTGTTCCTGGTCGAAGCCGTTCCTTCGCTGATACTGGGTATCGTCACGATCCTCTACCTGCCGAACAGCATCCGCGCCGCGTCGTGGCTGAACCACGACGAGAAACGGCTGCTGGAAGAGAACATCGCGGCCGAGAACACCGGCAAGACGGACCACGCGTTCTCCGGTGTCTTCAAGAATCCACGGGTCTGGCTGATGGCGGCGATCTACTTCTGCTGCATGATGGGCCTGTATGGGGTCGGCTTCTACCTGCCGACGCTGATCAAGGCCGCAGGCGTCAAGGATGCGCTCGACGTCGGCATGCTGACCGCGATTCCCTATGGCTGCGCCGTCGTCGCCATGCTGGCGATCGCGAAAAGCGCGGACCGCACCCGCGAGCGCCGCTGGCATTTCACGGTCGCGAGCGCGCTTGGCGGCCTGGGCCTGCTGCTGGCCACGGTCTATGGCGACAACGTCGTACTGGCCATGGCCGCGCTGTCGCTCGGTACCGCCGGCCTGCTGGCGACCATGCCGGTGTTCTGGACCTATCCGAGCGCCATCCTCGGCGGCACCGCGGCGGCGGCCGGCATTGCCCTGATCAATTCGGTCGGCAACCTGGCCGGTTTCGTCAGCCCATCGATCATCGGCTGGATGAAGGACGTGACGCAAAGCACGAATGCAGGCATGTACGTCGTGTCGGCAGCCTTGCTGCTGGGCGCGGTGCTTGCCTTGTTGCAGCCGCGCAGCCTGGTCAATCGCTAGGCGCGGACGGGAGGCCGGGCGCACGTCCCGGCGGCGCGCCCGCAAGTTCCACCAGGGCGGCAGCCCCAGCGCTCCGAGGAAGCAGCAGCTCCACACAACGCGGGCTGCCGCTCGACATGGCCCACATCAGGGCTGTCCAGCCGTCTCCGTCCTGCGCCCTGGCATCGCTGACCGGCAGCAGCAATTCGACACAGGCCGGATGACCGAAGGAGGCCAGCATCAGGGCCGTTTCGCCGTCGCGGTCACTTGCCTTGGGGTCACTCAGCGGCAGCAACAGCCTGGCCAGGCTTTCGTCACCTTCGACACAGGCCAGCATCAGGGCCGTGCGTCCCCAGCAATCGGTCCTGCGCGCTGCAAGCGGATCACTGTTCAGGATTCGCTTCAGTTCACGCAGGTTCTTTCGTTCCACTGCCGTAAAAATGTCCACTTCGTCCGCCTTTGGCGCCAGCGCAGAGGCCGCCGCCCATTCCAGCATAGGCGAGGCGGCGCGACTTGCAAGGACGACGCAGCTTTTTTTGGTTCGATCCGGCGGCCTCGGAACAAAGCCCGACTGGTATCGGGTCTGCCTTTGCCGCTTACTGCGCGCCGCCCGGCGCGCGCCGCTTGAACAGCGCCTTGCCGTCGATCGTGCACACCGGCTCGCCGCGCTGGTTGGTGGCGACCCAGGTCGAGAACACCACGCCGCGGTCCGGCTTGGAGTTCGACGGTTTTACTTCCTTCGTCACGTAGCGTACCGAGAGCGTGTCGCCGGCGCGCACCGGTTGCAGCCAGCGCACGCCGTCCAGGCCGGGCGAGCCCATGCTGGCTTCCTCGCAGCCCATGCCGTCGAGGACGATGCGCATCATCATCGCGCAGGTATGCCAGCCGCTGGCGATGACGCCGCCGTAGATCGACTGGGCGGCGGCTTCCTTGTCGACGTGGAAGGGCTGCGGATCGAACTGGGTGGCAAAGGCGATGATCTCGTCTTCGGTCACGGTGCGCTGCCCGAGCTCGATTTCCTGGCCCGGCACGAAGTCGTCGAAATACCATTGCTTTCTCATGCGGCCGCCCCTTCCGTGAACCCCGGCTGGGCGATGAAGCGCGCCAGGTGGTGGTCGGCGTCGCCCAGGGTCAGTTCGATCGTCGCCAGGCGCTTGAAGTAGTGCGCGGCCGGCAGCTCGTCGGTCACGCCCATGCCGCCGTGCAGCTGCACGGCTTGCTGGCCGACGAAACGCGCGGCCTGGTTGATGCGGTACTTGGCGGCCGACACGGCGCGGCGGCGTTCGCCCGCATCGTCCGACGCGACTTTTACCGCCGCCAGCAGCGCCATCGAGCGCGCCTGCTCGAGGTGGATGTACATGTCGGCCATGCGGTGCTGCAGCGCCTGGAACTTGCCGATCGGGGCGCCGAACTGCTGGCGCGTCTTCAGGTAGTCCAGGGTCGCGGCAAAAATCGCTTCCATCGCGCCCAAGGCTTCGGCGCACAGCAGGCTGGCGCCGTAGTCGAGGGCGGCGTCGAGGATGCCGGCGCCGGCGCCTTCCGTGCCCAGCAGGCTGGCGCGCGGCGCCTGCACGTTCGTGAAGCGCACGTCGGCGGCGCGCTGGCCGTCGAGGGTGCGGTAGTCGGTGATCGTGACGCCGGCCGTATCGGCGGGCAGCACGAACAGCGCGATGCCGTCCTGGCCGCGCTGGGCGCCGCCGGTGCGTGCCGAGACGACCAGCATGCCGGCCTGGCCGCCGTGCAGCACGACCTTCTTTTCGCCGTTCAGGGTCCAGCCGTCGGCGTTCGCTTCGGCGCGGGTAGCGATGTCGAACATGTCGTGGCGCGACTGGCGCTCGCCGAGGGCGCAGGCCAGTTTCAGTTCGCCGCCGGCGACCCCTTCTAGCAAGTCGCCGCGCCCGCCGGCCAGGCGCAGGAATTCGGCGCCGAGCACGGTGGCGAAATACGGTTCGACGACCAGGCCGCGGCCCAGTTCCTGCATCACGACGAACATGTCGACGGCGTTGCCGTTGAAGCCGCCCGATTCTTCCGGTACTGGCAGCGCCGTCATGCCCAGTTCGGCGAGCGTGGCCCAGGCCGCGCTTGACGTACCCGTTGCGGAATGGATGATCGCGCGGCGCGCCTCGAAACCGTAATCCTTGTCGATCCAGCGCTTGAGCGCGTCCGCAAACTGGCGCTGCTCGGAATTGAAGTTGAAGTCCACGTGTTCGCTCCTTACAGGCCCAGGATCATCTGGGTGATGATGTTGCGTTGGATTTCGTTCGAGCCGCCATAGATGGAGGTCTTGCGATAGTTGAAGTAGTGCGACAGCAGCGGCGCGGCATCGTCGTCGTCGACCAGGCTGTGTTCGGACGCGCCTTCCAGGTACTCCGGATCGAAGGGCAGCGCCAGCGGCCCCACCGCTTCGACCATCAGCTCGGACAGCATCTGCTGGATGTCGGTACCGCGCACCTTCAGGACCGAGGCTTCCGGACCCGGGCCCTTGTCGGCGCGCGACAGCACGCGCAGCACCGTCGTCTCCAGCGCCATCAGTTCGATTTCCAGGCCGGCCAGTTTGGCGGCGAACAGCGGATCTTCGATCAGCGGCTTGCCGTGCTTGGTTTCGCGCGCGGCCAGCGTCTTCAGGAACGCCAGTTCGCGCTTGCTGCGGCCCACCGCCGCGATGCCGGTGCGCTCGTGGCCGAGCAGGTATTTGGCATAGGTCCAGCCGCGGTTTTCCTGGCCGACCAGGTTCGCCGCGGGCACGCGCACGTTGTCGAAGAAGACTTCGTTCACCTCGTGGTCTTCGTCGAGCATGATGATCGGGCGCACCGTGATGCCGGGGGTGTGCATGTCGATCAGCAGGAAGGAGATGCCCTCCTGCTTCCTCACGCCGGTGTCGGTGCGCACCAGGCAGAAGATCATGTCGGCGTGCTGGGCCAGCGTGGTCCAGGTCTTCTGGCCGTTGACGATGTACTCGTCGCCGTCCTTCACCGCCGTGGTTTTCAGCGAAGCGAGGTCGGAGCCGGCGCCCGGTTCCGAATAGCCCTGGCACCACCAGTCCTCGCAGGACAGGATGCGCGGCAGGTAATGGGCTTTTTGTTCGGGGCTGCCGAAGGCCATGATGACCGGGGCGACCATGTTGACGCCGAAGGGCATGATCTGCGGCGTGCCGGCGCGCGCGCATTCCTCGTCGAAGATGTGGCGCTGCACCGGCGTCCAGCCCGGACCGCCGAATTCGACCGGCCAGCCGGGGGCGACCCAGCCTTTGGCGGCCAGGATCTTGTGCCAGCGGACGCTGTCGTCCTTGGTCAGGCGCAGGTGGTGGCGCACCTTGTGCTGCAGGTCGGCGGGTAAGGCTTCAGTCAGGAAGGCGCGCACTTCGTCGCGAAATGCCAGGTCTTCATCCGTGTAGGTCAGGTCCATTCGGTCTCCTCGTTATCGTCGCGCCGGGTGAAAAAGCACGATCGTTCACAGAAGATTCTAACCGAAAAAATGGTGGGTTTTGCAAATAAAAATGTGGAGGCGTAGGGCGGGCATGCCCGCCTGTGGCGCATGCAAGTCGCCACCCTGCGCCGCGGCCACGGACGAAAAAAAAGCTCCCGAAGGAGCTTTTCTTGACCGTGCAAACCCTTACTCCGGCTTGCCGCTCGCCATGTACGGCATCGTGCGCGAGGCCATGCGCGTATCGGTTTTCAGCATGCCGGCTTCGTCGGCCAGGATGTGGGCGGCTTCCTGCAGCAGCACGTCCTTGGCATCCTTGGCCGCCTTTTCCGCGGCGATCTCGGCCGACAGCGCGCGCTCGTCGCCCTGCAAACCGTCGTCGCGCAGCGCATTGCGGGCGGCGACGACCGCCTTGGCCGGACGGGTCGGCTCGGGCACCTTGCTGCGTGCCTCCTTGCCGCCCGGCGCCGCCACCGGTTCGTCGACGCTGCCCTTGGCTGCCGCCAGGCGGGCTTCGCGCAGCTTGGCGCGGGCGTCCTGGGCGTCGCGCTCCTTGCGGCGCACGGCTTCGTTCAGCGAGATCGCGTTTTCCTTACGCAGCTTCATCACTTCGGCGATGTCTTCGCGCAAGTCCTGGAACTCCTTGTCCTTGGCGATGCGCGCCTCGTGGCGCTTCTGCAGCGGCGCCACCAGTTCCTTCAGGTCGCCGCTCGGGATATACGTCGCCGGCTTGATCGACACCCATGGCAAGGCGTTGTCGAACGAGGATTCGCCGAAGCTGTCCGGATCGGTGGTCACCGGCAGCTTGATGTCGGGCGTGACGCCGCGCAGCTGGGTGGTGCCGCCGTTGATGCGGAAAAACTGGGCGATCGTCATCTTCAGTTCGCCGTAGCGCACCTTGTCCGATTGCGAGAAGCGATCGAGGTCGATCAGGGTCTGGACCGTGCCCTTGCCGAAGCTCGGTTCGCCGATCACCAGGCCGCGGCCGTAATCCTGGATCGCGGCGGCGAAGATTTCCGACGCCGAGGCCGAACCGCGGTTGATCAGCACGCCCATCGGGCCGTCCCAGGCCAGGCCGGCCTGGGTGTCGCTCTCGACTTCGACGCGGCCTTCGGCCGTACGCTGCTGCACCACCGGACCCTTGTCGATGAACAGGCCCGTCAGTTCGACCGCTTCGGTCAGCGAACCGCCGCCGTTGTTGCGCAGGTCGATCAGGACGTTGTCGACTTTTTCCTTCTTCAGCTCGCCCAGGATACGGGCGACGTCGCGGGTGGCGCTCTTGAAGTCCTTGTCGCCCTTGCGGCGCGCTTCGAAGTCCTGGTAGAAGGTCGGCAGCGAGATGATGCCGATGCGGCGGTTCACGCCGCCTTCCTTGACCTGGATGATCGACTTCTTGGCGGCCTGCTCTTCCATGCTGATCTTCTTGCGCACCATCGACACGGTGACGTGCTTGGCGTCGACGCCGGCGTCGCCCGGGATCACGTCCAGGCGCACGGTCGACCCCTTCTCGCCGCGCACCAGCTGCACCACGTCGTCGATGCGCCAGCCGAGCACGTCGGTGAACGGACCGGTACCCTGGGCCACGCCGACGATGCGGTCGCCCACCTTCAGCTTGCCGGACTTGTCGGCCGGGCTGCCGGGCACGATTTCGCGGATCACCGTGTAGTCGTCGCGCGTCTGCAGCACGGCGCCGATGCCTTCGAGCGACAGGCGCATGGCGATGTCGAAGTTGTCGGCCGAACGCGGACCGAGGTAGTTGGTGTGCGGCTCGATCGCGGTGGCGTACGCGTTCATGAACATCTGGAACACGTCTTCGTTGTTCAGCTTCTTCATGCGCGAGACGTAGTTCTCGTAGCGCTTGTCGAGCGTCTCGCGGATGCCCTTCTCGTCCTTGCCGGCCAGTTTCAGGCGCAGCCAGTCGTTCTTGACGCGCTTCCTCCACAGGTCGCGCACTTCGTCCTCGGACTTTGCCCACGGGGCTTTTTCGCGGTCGAGCTGCAGCGTTTCGTCGACCGTGAAGTCGAGTTTCGTCTTGAGCAGGCTGCGCGCATAGTTCATGCGGTCGGCAAAGCGCTGCTGGTAGAGGTTGTAGATGGCGAAGGGTTGCGTTAAATCTTCGTTGTTGATGGCGTCGTCGAACTTCGTGCGCATCGGCGCGAAGCGGTCGAGGTCGGCCTGGGTGAAATACAGCTTTTCGCTGTCGAGCGTCTGGAAATAATTGTCGAAGATTTTTTCCGACATGGCATCGTCGAGCGGCGTCGCCTTGTAGTGGTAGCGCCCGAGCACGCGCGAGGCCCACAGCGCGGCTTGCGTCTGTGCGGCAACGGGTTTCATCTGAGTGGACGCGACTTTTTCTGGCTGTGCGGTGACCGCGTGCGTCGACAGGGCGCAGGCGGCGGCCAGGGCGACGATCAACATCTGCTTCTTCATTAGTCGTTCTCCGAACGTGAACTTGGGTATCGTACCGAACGCCGGATACCTATGGTATCGACAGCGTGCGAACTCATTCTACAGGAACGCGGGCCCGCGTCGAGTCGGCTCGCGTTGGGCGGACTGACAAGATTAAGGATGGCTTAAGCCGGCGTGGTCAGGCACGCACCAGCTGCAGCAGCCTCGGTAGCGCATCGTGCCAGAGGTACAGGCTGCCACCCACGGCCAGCACCACGACCCAGGGCCACGAACGCGCGGCAAGGCGCCAGTCGACCGGCGACGGCCAGAACGACAGGAATTGCGGCGCCAGCAATACGGCAAGCGCCAGGTCGAGCGGCGCGAAATGCCAGCCGGGGCTGGTGCGCCAGGCGGCCACCGTCAGCGGCAGCAGCAGGATCAGCAGTGGCGCCAGCGCCGCCGGCGCCGCGTTGTACCAGCGCAGGTTGGCAAAGGTGACCGAACCGAGTTCCCACACCTTGCCCTTACGGCGCGGAAACAGGCTGATGTTGGTCGGCTCGGCATTCGTCAGCAGCCCGACGCCGAAATGCGCCAGCTCGTGGCACAGGGTGCCGGGCGCGGTCAGCAGGAAAAAAGCGGGATGGCGGCCGGCCAGCATCCAGAACAGAAAGGCGACCGCCATCGACGGCACCAGGTAGAGCAGAATGTCGGCGCTGCCGCACAGGAAGCCCGGCAACACAGCCGTGCACGCGGGCAGTACGGTCATCGAAACGTTTTAGCGCGAGTAGAAACAGCGGCCGCAAGCCTGGCGATAGCTTTCGTTGCCGCCGATACTGACCTGCTCGCCCTCATGGATGCGCCGGCCGGCTTCGTCGACGCGGATGTTCATCGTCGCCTTCTTGCCGCAGGTGCAGATATTCTTGATTTCCTCGATATCGTCCGCCAGCGCCAGCAGGTAGGCCGAACCAGGGAACGGGTCGCCGCGGAAATCGCTGCGCAAGCCGTAGCAGATCACCGGCACGCCGCGCACCTGGGCCAGCTGGTGCAGTTGCTGCACCTGTTCCTTGGTGAGGAACTGCGCCTCGTCGACCAGCACGCAGGACACCTTCGGCGCCGCGGCCAGGAAGTTGGTGCCGGCGTCGAAGGTATCGACCTGGCGCTGCGGGCCGAGGCGCGAGGTGATCAGGCCGACGCCGTAGCGATTGTCGATCACGGCCGTGTAGAGCTTGACCTGCTGGCCCTGCTCTTCGTAGTTGTGCGCGACCTGCAGCAGCGCCGTGGATTTGCCGGCGTTCATCGCCGAATACCTGAAATAGAGTTTTGCCACTGCCCTGCCCGTGCGCCAAATGAGAATCGCGAAATTATAGCGTGCGCGCCGGCTGCCGCGCCAGCTCAGCCATTGGCTTTGGAGGGTACGATCCGCGCCGGATTGCCTACGACGGTCGCCCCGGCCGGCACGTCGCGCGTGACCACGCTGCCGGCGCCGACGATGGCGTCGTCGCCGATCGTCACTCCCGGCAGGATGATGGCGCCGCCGCCGATCCAGACATTGCTGCCGATGGTCACCGGAATGCCCGATTCCAGCCCGCTGCGCCGTACTTCCGGGTCGCGCGGGTGGTCGGCGGTGTAGATCTGCACGGCCGGGCCGATGCGGGTGTCGTCGCCGATGGTGACCGCGGCCGTGTCGAGGATGACGCAGTTGAAGTTCATGAAGACATTCGCGCCCAGGCGAATATTGAAACCATAGTCGCAATAGAACGGCGGGCGCAGCATCGCGTTGGCGCCCACTTCATGCAGGCGCTCGCCGAGCAAGTCGCGCCAGACATCGGCCGTTTCTCCCATCGCCGCGTTGTAGCGCGCCAGCCAGGCTGCGCAGGCTTCGAGTTCCACCTGCAGTTCGGGGCTGCTCGGGTGATACAGCTCGCCGGCCAGCATTTTTTCGCGTTCGCTCTTCATTGCTCGGTCTCTCTCTTATTGCCCCGGGTGATATTCGCGTTCCAGCTGCTTGCGAATGTCTTCCTTGTAGAACAGCACATCCTTGAATTCGCCGCGGCTGTACATCTCGGCCTGGTCGGCGAAATGCTTCGAGGCCGGGTTGCCGCTCTGGCCGCCGGCCAGGATGCTCTTCGCCCTGACCTTCGGCCCGAACTCGACGGCGGCCACGAAACTGTTGCCGCGGTCGCCGTAGATGCGTTTGGTCTTTTGCTTGGCCACCATGCCGAACGACGCCAGCGAGCCCCAGGTGGCCGAAGTGAACGCCACCGGCCAGCTCGGCTTGCTGTCGTCGTAGGCCTGATCGACGTCGCCGCTGATGCGCTGGAAGCGGTTGATCTCGCCCCATGGCGTTTTCCAGGTGCCGAAGTCGCGCGTCAGCCTGGCGCTGGCGCGGGTCAAGGCATCGAGGCGCTCGTCCGCAGTCAGGCGGGTGCTGATGAAGTCGACCGTCGGCATGTTGGCCGCCCGTGCGCGCGGCGCGTTGGCGGCCACCATGTCCTGGCCCCAGTAGACGGCCAACGCGGTCGGCACCGAGTTCGCTGCGAAACGCAAGTCCCAGGCGCGCAGGCTGGCCACCTGTTCGGCCAGCTGCGCCTTGCGCGCGTCGCCGGACGGCAGCGCATCGAAGTCCTTGGCCAGCTGCGGCACCAGCGGCTCGAAGGCCGTCAGATAGCTGTCGTAGGCGGCGGCGATCAGGCTGTCGAGCGTGAGCGCCTTAACATTCTTCAGTACGCGCTCGGCGTGGATGCCGCGCGCGTTTTCCGGCAGCGACCACATGTAGTCGGGATAGTCCTTGCGCCTGGGGCTGTTGGCGCCGGACGCGCTGAAGGGCCAGTTGTTCGTGTTCGAGATATAGCCGCTGGCCGGGTTATACAGCGTGATCGTGTCCTTGATATCGTGCAGGCCCTGCCATTCGGTGGCCGGGTTGCTGCCGTCGACCGGCTTGGACCAGTCGAAGCGCGTGTCGCGTTTCGGGATGAAATTCCCGTGGAAGTAGGCGATGTTGCCGTCGGCGTCCGCATACACGGTGTTGTTCGAGGAATTGGTGCGCAATTCCATCGCCCCGTAAAAGGCGGCGTAATTCTTCGCCTTGGTGCGCGAATACGACTGCGTCAGCGCCTTGACCGGCTCGTCCATCATTTTCACGGCGACCCACTTGCCGTTCTCGCTGCGCACGATCGGGCCGTGGTGGCTGAAGTACGCCGTTACGCTGCGGCTGCCCATGCCGCCGTCCGGCTTTTTGAAAGGCAGCGCGATCGGCACGGCGCGCAGCGCCCGCTCTTCCTTGCCGTATTTGTAGAAGAATTGTCCCTCGCGCTCGACCACCGTTTCCAGGTACTCGTCGATGACGTCGCCGCCGCCCGAGGTATGCATCCAGCCGGCGCGCTCGTTGAAGCCTTGGTAGATGAAGAACTGGCCCCAGGTCACCGCGCCATAGGCATTCAGGCCCTGTTCGCTGGCCATGTGGATTTCGGGGCGGAAGTAGAACGAGGTGTGCGGATTGATCAGCAGCAGCGGATGGCCCGAGGCGGACAGTTTCGGGGCGATCGCAAAGCCGTTCGAGCCACGCGGCTCTTCATCTTTGACATGACGGCGGTCGGCCAGCGTCGGTTTCAAGGCTTTGCCGTAAAACGCTTCCAGGTCTTTCAGCTCGATCGATTCGATGTCGCCGCCGATGCTGCCTTCGCTGAACGCCAGCGCCATCCACGGCTCGAAGCGGGTCAGGAGCTTCGGCTTCACTTCCGGATGCGTGTGCAGGTAAAAATTCAGGCCGTCGGCGAAGGCGACCATCAATTCCTGCAGCCAGGCCGGGCTGGCCGCATACTTGGCCTGCATGTCGGCGGGCTGGATGTACAGCTTCATGCGCAGGTCGCGCCAGACTTCCTTTTCTCCCTCGACTTCGGCCAGGCGCCCCATCGCGTTGATGTAATTGAGTTCGACCCGGTTGAAGTCGTCCTCGGCCTGGGCATACAGCATGCCGAAGACGGCGTCGGCATCGGTCTTGCCGAACACGTGCGGGATGCCCCATTTGTCGCGCATGATCGTGACCCGGGCGGCCGTGGTCTGCCAGCGCGCCAGTTCCGTGGCAGCCGGCGCGGTGCGCGCCGTTGCCATAACATTGGCCGGGGCGGCCTTCTGCCCGGCCAGCGCCGGATACGAGGCCGTGGCGACCACCATGCCGGCCAGGGCGATTGCTACGGAACGGGACGGGATCATGCGGAGTTCTCCATGTTGTTATCGTTATCGGTCCCGATCAACTCAGCCGGCGTTGGCGAGCTTCTGTTTCAGGATCTCGTTCTCGGTCAGCAGCGTCGCCATGCGGTCCTTCAGCGCGGCGATCTCGGCTTTCAGCGCCGCCTTTTCGTCGATCGGTTCGCCGTCCGGTCCGAGCTTCTTCGGCTTGGCGCCCGCCTTTTGCTCGCGCACCTGGCGCGCGGCCTGCTGCAGCTCCTTGCGGCCACCGGCAACGGCGGCGATCTGTTCCTCCTGCGGCAGCGAGGCGACGTTGGCGGCAGCGTTGATCGAGATGGTGCCCGAACGCACCGCTTCGACCAGCTGCGGCGTGGCCGCCTTCTGGATGCGTTCGATCTGGCTGATGGTATTGCTCGACACGCGCGCCGCCTTGGCGACTTCCTCGCGCGTGTTCCAGGGTGGCGGCGGACGCGGGTCCATGTCGTCCGGGTTCGGCGCAGGCGGCTCGTCGGCCATCTTCTGCGCCATGCGCGCGGTGACGATCTCTTTCTTCTTCAGGGCCAGCAGGCCGCGCTGGAAGTCGGACACGCTGCGCCGCGCCAGGTGGTTGTCGATCATCCACAGCATGACGTCTTCGATGGTCTCGAAGTTGTTGTTGTGGACGGTACGGAACGGGATGCCGTTGCGGCGGCAGATCTCGTAGCGGTTGTGGCCGTCGATGAGGACGTCGCGCCACAGCACGAGGGCGTCGCGGCAGCCCTCGGCCAGCAGGCTGCGCTCGAGCGCGGCGTATTCGATCTCGCTCAGCGGATCGACAAAGGCGCGCAGTTGGTCGTTAATGATGATATTCGTGGTCAATTCGGGTCCTTGTGCTTCTCGTTCAGGCACGGATCAGAGGCTGGGTTCGCTCCATTCGCGCCGGGGAGCATGCTACACCATTCGATGGCTGGACCATAGGCCCGGCCTTGGCCGCGGCGCCGACAATCTTGCAATTTTGACCCGCCCCTGCACGCCTGTGCTAGAATCCTGCCGCGCTGCCCCGATGGTGAAACTGGTAGACACCCGGGACTTAAAATCCCGTGCTCGCAAGGGCGTGCCGGTTCGATTCCGGCTCGGGGCACCACTGTTTATGCGGTTCTCGCAAAACGAAGCGCGATCCTGTAGTTCCGCAACATTGCCATAGTTCCGCAGAATTTTTCACGCCCCTAATTGCAGGCGTAGTAAATCCTTGACGCTATAATCCCCGTCTCCGTCGACGAGGAACGCGCCATGTCTCTGCTTGACCACCAGCTCGAATTGCTGTCGCCCGCCAAAACCGCCGAGATCGGCCGCGAGGCGATCCTGCATGGCGCTGACGCCGTCTATATCGGCGGTCCCGCCTTCGGCGCGCGCCACAACGCCAGCAATTCGCTGGAGGACATCGCCGCCCTGGCGCAGTTCGCGCACCGCTACCGCGCGCGCATCTTCGTCACCATGAACACGATCATGCACGACGCCGAGCTCGATCTCGCGCGCCGGCAGGTCTGGCAGCTGTACGAAGCCGGCGTCGATGCGCTGATCGTGCAGGACATGGGCCTGCTTGAACTCGACCTGCCGCCGATCCAGCTGCACGCCAGCACGCAGTGCGACATCCGCAGCGTCGAGAAAGCGAAGTTCCTAGGCGACGCCGGCTTTTCCCAGCTGGTGCTGGCGCGCGAGCTGACGATCGAGCAGATCCGCGCCATTCGCGCACAGGTCGACACGCCGCTCGAATACTTCATCCATGGCGCCTTGTGCGTGGCGTTTTCCGGGCAGTGCTACATCTCGCATGCGGACACCGGCCGCAGCGCCAACCGCGGCGACTGTTCGCAGGCTTGCCGGCTGCCCTACACGCTCACCGACGCCAAGGGCGGCGTCGTCGCCTACGACAAGCACCTGCTGTCGATGAAGGACAACGACCAGAGCCGCAACCTGGAAGCGCTGATCGACGCCGGCATCCGCTCGTTCAAGATCGAAGGCCGCTACAAGGACATGGGCTACGTGAAGAACATCACGGCCCACTACCGCCTGCTGCTCGACGAGATCCTGGAACGGCGCGCGGCGGGTCGTTCTGGATTTGTGCGTGCCGCCAGCGGGCATACGCAGATCTTCTTCACGCCTGACGTCGACAAGAACTTCAATCGCGGCCATACCGACTATTTCGCCCAGGGCCGCCAGGAAGACATCGGCGCCTTCGATTCGCCGAAATACCTGGGCGTGGAGATCGGCGCCATTACCAGGGTCGGCCTCGACCACGTCGAGATGATGCTTGATACGCCGCTGGCCAACGGCGACGGCTTGAACTACATGAACAAGCGCACCAGTGTCGGCATCGGCGTCAACACGGTGCAGAAGCTGGGCGAGAGCGACGAGGGCCAGCGCTGGCGCGTGTTTCCGAACGAGCCGATCAGCGCCTTGCCAGGCCTGAAGCCTGGCACCCGCGTGCACCGCAACCGCGACCACGGTTGGGAAGCGGCGCTGGCCAGGCGTTCGGCCGAGCGCAAGGTGGCGCTGCACCTGAGCCTGGCGGACATCGACGGCGGCCTGGCGCTCACCCTGCGCGACGAGGACGGCATCGAGACGGTGACGACCGCGCAGCTGGCGCTGCAAGCGGCGCACAACGCCGGGCAGGCCGACGCCGCGCTGCGCACCAGCCTGACCAAACTCGGCAACACGATGTTCGAAGCCGACGGCATCTCGCTGGCGCTGTCGCAGCCGTGGTTCGTACCGGCCGCCGCCATCAATCGCTTGCGGCGCGATGCCGTGGCGGCGCACGAGGCGGCGCGCCTGGCCGCCTGGGAACGGCCCGAACGCAAGGCGCCGCTCGAACCGCCCGCCGTCTATCCGGCCACCCAGTTGTCCTACCTTGCCAACGTCTACAACGACAAGGCGCGTGCCTTTTATCGCAAACACGGCGTCGGCCTGATCGACGCGGCCTATGAGGCGCACCAGGAGCCGGGCGAGGTGTCGCTGATGATCACCAAGCACTGCCTGCGCTTCTCGTTCAACCTGTGCCCGAAACAGGCCAAGGGCGTGCAGGGCGTGCAAGGCCAGGTGCGCGCCGAACCGATGACCTTGACCTCGGGCGAGGAAATCTACACGCTGCGCTTCGACTGCAAGCCGTGCGAGATGCACGTGGTCGGGGCCATGAAGCCCGGCATCCTGCGCTCGCCGCCGCCGTCGGCCGTGCCCTACAGCCCGCTCGCGTTTCATCGGCGGCGGCCCGCGTAAAAGGGCCGCGCACCGGGGCTGAGCAGACGACGTCTCCACGTCTTGCTGGCCGCTGGCACGAGCAGTTCCTGCACGATTTCGCGGCGCGCCTGGGCCGGACACCGGATGGCTGCCGCGGCGCCGAAAACGGTGCGCCTGGATCGCGCGCCGCACCAATATCGGGCGCGGGCGACACCGGCAGCCCGCTTCGCCCAAGCCCGGTGCGCACCATGCCCACCGCCTGTGCGCCGCGCCTGCAAACCGCATCTGCCTGGCCGTGGCACGGAACGTGCTGTGTCCAGGTCATGCGAGATGAACCGACCGCCCACACACGTTCCCCTGCCCGCTGGCTGGCCAGGCTGGAACTGGACATCGCCTTCGAGGGTGGCGCCAGCATCGTCGGGCGCAACCGCCACCAGGGTCCGCTGCGCGTGCAAAAGCCGCTCTACCCGGAAGGTGCGCAAACCGTCCACGCGATCGTGGTGCATCCGCCGGGCGGCATCCGCGCCGGCGACCGGCTCGAGATCGCCCTCGAGGTCGGGCCGGGGGCGCACGCATTCCTGACTTCTCCTGGCGCCACCAAGTGGTATCGCAGCGATGAGCGCCACGACGACGCCTGCCAATCGGTCACGCTGACGGCCGGCGCCGGCGCGGGGCTCGAATGGATGCCGCAGGAGACCATCTATTTCAACGGCGCGCACGCGCTGCAGCGCCACAGCGTGCACCTCGGCGCCGGGGCGCGCTATATCGGCTGCGAGGTGATGTGCTTCGGCCGCCAGGCCAGCGGCGAGCGTTTCGAACGTGGCCGGCTGCGCCTGCATTCCGAGATCTGGTGCACCGGCCAACTGCTGTGGTACGAACAGGCGCGCATCGACGCCGGTTCTGCAAGCCTCGATGGTCCGTTCGGGCTCGATGGCGCGACCGTGTGCGCCACCCTCACCGCCGTCGGGCCGCCCGTCCCCGCCGCCCTGCAGGCGCAGGTGCGCGCGCTCGACCCGGCGCTCGGCGCCAGCCAGGTCAAGTCGGTCTTCATTGCGCGCCTGCTGTGCGGCGACAGCGAACATGCGCGCGCCGTGATGACGCGCGCATGGCAACTGCTGCGGCCCCACCTGCTGGGGCGTCCCGCCATCCCGCCCCGCATCTGGGCCACCTGAACTTTGCCGCCACCGCCATGGACCTGACACCACGAGAAAAAGACAAGCTGCTGATCTTTACCGCCGCCCTGCTGGCCGAGCGCCGCCGCGCGCGCGGACTGAAGCTGAACTATCCGGAAGCGGTGGCGCTGATCTCGGCCGCCATCATGGAAGGCGCGCGCGACGGCCGCAGCGTCGCCGAGCTGATGTACGAAGGCACGCAGGTGCTGGCGCGCGCCGACGTGATGGCGGGCGTGCCGGAAATGATCCCGGATATCCAGGTCGAAGCGACCTTCCCGGACGGGAGCAAGCTGGTCACCGTCCACCACCCGATCGTATGAGGTGCTGTCCATGATCCCTGGCGAATATATCCTGCGCGAAGACGACATCGTCCTCAATGCCGGCCGTCCGACCTGCACGCTGCGCGTGGCCAACGGCGGCGACCGCCCGGTGCAGGTCGGCTCGCACTTCCACTTCGCCGAGGTCAACGCGGCGCTGCGCTTCGACCGCGCCGCTGCGCTCGGCATGCGCCTGGACATCGCCGCCGGTACGGCGGTGCGCTTCGAACCCGGCCAGCACCGCACAGTGCAACTGGTGGCGCTGGCCGGCGCGCGCGCAGTGTATGGCTTCAATGGCCAGGTGATGGGCGCCCTGCCGCCGCTGGAGGACAACTGATGGCCACCATCGGCCGCCGCGCCTACGCCGAGATGTACGGCCCCACGGTCGGCGACCGCATCCGCCTGGCCGACACCGAGCTGTTCATCGAGATCGAACACGACCACGCCGCCGCCCACTACGGCGAAGAAGTGAAATTCGGCGGCGGCAAGGTGATCCGCGACGGCATGGGCCAGTCGCAGCGGCTGCACGCCGAGGTCATGGACACCGTCATCACGAATGCCGTCATCGTCGACCACTGGGGCATCGTCAAAGCCGACATCGGCCTCAAGGACGGCCGCATCGCCGCCATCGGCAAGGCCGGCAACCCCGACATCCAGCCGGGCGTGACGATGACCATCGGCGTGGCGACCGAAATCATCGCCGGCGAAGGCAACATCGTCACCGCGGGCGGCGTCGATACCCACATCCATTTCATCTGCCCGCAACAGATCAAAGAGGCGCTCACCAGCGGGGTCACCACCATGATCGGTGGCGGCACCGGACCGGCGGTCGGCACGGCGGCCACCACCTGCACGCCGGGGCCCTGGCATATCCATTCGATGCTGATGGCGGCCGAGGCCTTCCCGATGAACCTGGGCTTCCTCGGCAAGGGCAACGTCAGCCTGCCGGGTCCCCTCGAAGAACAGATCATGGCCGGCGTGGTGGGCCTCAAACTGCACGAAGACTGGGGCAGCACGCCGCAGGCAATCGACAACTGCCTGGCGGTGGCCGAGCGCTTCGACGTGCAGGTGGCGCTGCATTCGGATACGCTCAACGAAGCTGGCTTCCTGCAAACGACGCTGGACGCGTTCAAGGGGCGCACCATCCACACCTTCCATACCGAAGGCGCCGGCGGCGGCCATGCGCCCGACATCATCGCGGCGGTCGGCGAGCCGAACGTGCTGCCCTCGTCGACCAACCCGACCCGCCCCTACACCGTCAACACGCTCGACGAACACCTCGACATGCTGATGGTCTGCCACCACCTCGACGCCGCCATCGCCGAGGACGTCGCATTCGCCGAATCGCGCATCCGCCGCGAGACCATCGCCGCCGAAGACATCCTGCACGACCTGGGCGCGATCTCGATGATGTCGTCGGACTCGCAGGCGATGGGCCGCGTGGGCGAGGTCATCATGCGCACCTGGCAGACGGCGCACAAGATGAAGGTGCAGCGCGGCCAACTGGCGGCGCCCGATGGAGCGACCGCCACCCACGACAACTTCCGCGTCAAACGCTACATCGCGAAATACACCATCAACCCGGCCATCACCCACGGCATCGCCCACGTGGTGGGGTCGATCGAAGTCGGCAAGCTGGCCGACCTGGTGGTCTGGAAGCCGGCCTTTTTCGGGGCCAAGCCGTCGATGATCCTGAAATCCGGCATGATCGCGATGGCGCAGATGGGCGACCCGAACGCCTCGATCCCGACGCCGCAGCCGGTGCACTACCGGCCCATGTTCGGCGCCTTTGGCGGCGCCCTGAAAAAATCCGTCACCTTCGTCTCGCAGGCCGCCTTCGACGACGGCATCGCGGCGCGCCTGCAACTGGCGAAAACCGTGCTGCCGATCCGCGCCACGCGCGGCCTGTCCAAGCGCGACATGGTCCACAACGGCGCCACGCCGACGATGCAGGTCGACCCCGAAACTTACGAGGTGCGCGCCGATGGCCAGCTGCTGACCTGCGAACCGGCCAGCGAGCTGCCGCTGGCGCAGCGCTATTTTCTGTTTTGAGGCGTATTTTTGAGGACTAACTGATGATTACCCTGCATACGCGTCTCGATGCGGCCGACCATGTCACCGATGAAGTCGTGCTGGCCTACGACCAGCGCGAACGCTGCCGGCTGCGGCTGACCCTGGCCTCGGGCGCGACGGCGGCGCTGTTCCTGCCGCGCGGCGCGATCCTGCGCGACGGCGACCTGCTGACCGGTCCCGAAGGCGCGGTGGTGCGCGTGCGCGCGGCGCTGGAAGCGACCTACCGCATCGGCGCAGCCGACCCGCAGGCGCTGGTGCGCTGCGCTTTCCACCTAGGCAACCGCCATGGCCAGGTGCAGATCGGCGCCGACCACCTGCGCATCCGCGCCGATCCGGTCCTGCGCGACATGCTGGCCGGCCTGGGCGCCAGCGTGACCGAAGAACAGGCGCCCTTTCATCCGGAACCGGGGGCGTACGGCGGCGGCCATGGGCATAGCCATGACGACGGACCGCGTCACCTGCTGGCCCCCGTGCCGCTGCGCCAGAAAATCCACCGCCCCGGCGACGTGGAGCGTGCGTGAACGCAGCCGCCCTGCTGCACCTGCTGCAGCTGGCCAGCCCCACGCTGCCGGTCGGCGCCTACAGTTATTCGCAAGGGCTGGAAACGGCGATAGAACAGCGCCGCGTGACCTGCCCGGGCAGCGCCGAACGCTACCTGGTGCGCCAACTGGACGACGTGCAGGCGCCCTGGGACGGCGCCGTGTTCTGGCGCCTGCTGGCCGCCTGCGCCGCCGGCGACGGCGCGGCGTTCGCGCTGTGGAATGCGCGTTACCTGGCCTCGCGCGACAGCGCCGAGCTGCGCGCGGAAACGGTGCAGATGGGTTTTTCGCTGACCCGGCTGCTGGTCGAACTGGACCTGCTGGCGCCCGCCGCAGCGGGCAATACTGCGGGCGACACCTGCTTCCCCGCCGCACTGGCGCAGGGGGTGCATGCACTGCGCGTGCCGCATGAAGAAGCGCTGCTGGCGCTGCTGTTCTCGTGGGCCGAGAACCAGGTGCTGGTGTGCGTGAAATCGATCCCGCTCGGCCAGGTGGCCGGGCAGCGCCTGCTGCTGGCGCTGCACCCGGCCATCGAAGGCGCGGCGGTGCAGGCGCGCACGCTGCTTGACGACGAACTATCGAGCTGGGCGCCGGGATTGGCCCGGCTGTCCATGGCCCACGAAGTCCAGAGCGGCCGGCTGTACCGGTCGTGAACAGAGAGAGAAGAAAGGAACCAGCATGCAATCGAATACCTTGCGCGTCGGCATAGGCGGACCGGTCGGATCCGGCAAGACGGCGCTGTGCGAGCAGCTGTGCCGGGCGATGCGCGACGACCACGACATGGCCGTCATCACCAACGACATCTACACCCGCGAAGACATGGAGATCCTGCTGCGCGCCGGTGCGCTGGCGCCCGAGCGCCTGATGGGCGTCGAGACCGGCGGCTGCCCGCACACGGCCATCCGCGAAGACGCCTCGATCAACCTCGAAGCCATCGCCCGCCTGCAGGCCGATTTTCCCCACCTCGAACTGATCCTGGTCGAGTCGGGCGGCGACAACCTGGCGGCCACCTTCAGCCCGGAACTGTCCGATCTCACGCTGTACGTGATCGACGTGGCCGGCGGCGAAAAGATCCCGCGCAAGGGAGGACCGGGCATCACGCGCTCGGACCTCCTCATCATCAACAAGACCGACCTGGCGCCCTATGTGGGCGCCGATCTCGGCGTCATGGCCGCCGACGCGCGCCGCCAGCGCGGCGAGCGGCCCTTCGTGTTTACCAACCTGCGCACGGGCGCCGGCGTGGCGGAAGTGATCGCCTTTATCCGCGAACAGGGACTGCTGGACGCCGCACAACAGGAGCACGCAGCATGAAAACGTCGATCTTCCTGATCATCCTGATATCCACCGGCAGCGCCTGGGCCCACCCCGGCCACGCCGACGGGGGTTTGGCGAACGGCCTGCTGCACCCTTTGCTCGGGCTGGACCACTGGCTGGCAATGCTGGGACTGGGCCTGTGGAGCCGCGCCGCCGGTGTCCCGGGCCAGGCGCTGGCGACGGTGGGCATGGCCCTGGCGGTGGGCGCCTTCGCCCCCCTGATGCTGCCCGCGGTGGAGCCGCTGCTGGCGGCCAGCGTGCTCGTTGCCGGCCTGATGGGGCTTGGCGCCGCGCGCCTGCCTGCGGGCGTCGGCCTGGCGCTGGCCGCGGCATTCAGCCTGGTGCACGGCCACGCGCACGGCCACGAAACGGCCGGCTTCGCGGCCGCCGCCGGCGCGATCTGCATGAGCATGGGCTTGATGGGCCTGGGCTGGCTGGCGGGAAGCAAGCCTGCCCTGCAGCGGGTGGCGCCGGCACTGGTCGCGCTGGCCGGTGCCGGCATGCTGGCGATCGGCTGATCTCGAGTCAGCCGGCAGCCGGCGCCAGCGCGCCCGGCTTGTCCTTCTTCGGCCGCGTGCGGGCGAACAGGACCAGCAGGGCGCCCAGCAGCGAAGCGCTCGCCAGGCCGTACAGGCCGCCCTGGATCGAACCGGTGCGCTGCTCGAGCATGCCGAAGGCGGTCGGTGCCACGAAGCCGCCCAGGTTGCCGAGCGAGTTGATCAGCGCGATCACGCCGGCGGCGATGCGCGCGTCGAGGTAGGACTGCGGGATCGGCCAGAACAGCGAGGATGCCGCCTTGAAGCCGATCGCGGCGAAGCAGACCGACACAAAACCATACACCGGATTGCCGGTCGAGGCCGAGGCGAACATGCCGACGCTGGCGACGACAAAGGCCGACGCCGCCCAGGCCTGCTGGTGCTTGTAGCGCTGCGCCAGCGCGGCGAAGATGTACATGGCGACGATCGAGATAATCCACGGCACCGAATTGAACAGGCCGACCTGGAATTCGCTGAACTGCCCCATCTTCTTGATCATGGTCGGCAGCCAGAAAGTGGCGCCGTAGATGGTCAGCGAGATCATGAAGTAGATCAGGCAGAACAGCACGATCTGCGGATCGCGCAGCAGGCGCAGGGCGCCGCCCTTGGCGCCATTCGCCGCCTGCTCGGCTTCGCGTTCCTTCTGCTCGGCGGCGATCTCGCCGGTCAGCGCGTCGCGTTCCGCATGGGTCAGCCACTTGGCGTCGCGCGGGTCGGAATCGAGCAGGAACCAGACCACGCCGCACAGCAGCACCGAGAACATGCCCTCGATGATGAACATCCACTGCCAGCCGTGCAGGCCCATGCCGCTCAGCTGCAGCAGGCCGCCGGTGATCGGGCCGGACAGGATCGAGGCCGCTGCCGAACCGCTGAGGAAGATGGCCATCGCGCGGCCCCGCTCCGCGCGCGGCAGCCAGCGCGTGAAGTAGTAGACCACGCCGGGGAAGAAGCCGGCTTCGGCCACGCCGAGCAGGAAGCGCAGCGCGTAGAACGAGTTTTCGCCCTGGACGAAGGCCATGGCGGTGGCGGCGAGGCCCCAGGTGAACATGATGCGGGTCAGCCAGGCCTTGGCGCCGAAGCGCTGCAGCATCAGGTTCGACGGCACCTCGAACAAGGCATAGCCGATGAAGAACAGGCCGGCGCCGAAACCGAAGGCGGCCGGACCGATGCCGAGGTCGGCCTCCAGGTGCGGCCGTACGAAACCGATGTTCACCCGGTCGATGTAGTTCGCGATGAACATGACGACGAACAGCGGCAGGATGCGCCATTTGACCTTGCTGACCGCCTGCGCCAGCAAGGGATTGGGCACGCGCCCGGTATTTGCGAGTGTCTTCTGCACGATCTTCCCCTAACTCTCTATATTGTTTACGCTGCTGTTACCCGGCATTCAGAAGGTGTGGCGCATGCCCAGGTTGACGGCGCGGTCGCCGCTGCCGCCGTCGCTGGCATTGCCGAGCGTGTAGCCGGCGCCGTTCTCGTTGCGCATGCGCGCGTAGACCAGGTACACGTCCGTGCGGCGCGACAGATTGTAGCGATAGCCCAGGGCGACCTGGTCGGCATCCCGGTTCGCCGCTTCCTTGTCGTTCTTGTGGATCCACGAGGCCAGCAGCGTGTGCGCGCCCAGCGGGACGGTCACGCCAGCCAGCAGGTCGGTGCTGTCGCGCGTAACCGCGGCGGCCGTCGGCGCCACCGTATAACCATAGGGATTGTTGGCATTGCGCAGGGTCGAGCTGAGCGGCCCCTTGTTGACGCCGTAGGCCAGCGAGAACTTGGCCATTTGCGCGGTGTACGTCGCCGCCAGCAGCGTGTTGCGCGCGCTGGCCAGCGTGGTGCTGGCGGTGTCGTTGCTCTTGTTATGGTAAGCGACGCGCAGCGTCAGCGGACCGGCGCCATAGGCCACGACCAGGCCGCGCGAACGGCCGGCCGACAGGTTGCCCGCGACTTCGCCGGCGGCGTAGGCCAGTTCGGTGCTGAAGCCGCGCCAGGCCGGGCTGGCGTACTTGACGCTGTTGTCCATGCGGCCACCGTTCGAGACCGCGTTGATCAGGTTCTTTTCGTCGGCCGAAGTGCCGCTGCTGAACGGATCGGCAAATACCGCCGCCAGGTAGTGCGGGGCGTACTGGCGCCCGAAGGTGACGGTGCCGAGCGCGCGGCTGGACAGGCCGACAAAGGCCTGGCGTCCGAACAGCACCCCGCCCTGTCCGGAGTTGCCGGTGTCGAGTCCGATGCCGCTCTCGAGCAGGAACAGGGCGCTGTTGCCGCCGCCCAGGTCTTCGCTGCCTTTGAAACCGATGCGCGAACCGGAGGCGATGCCGCCGGTGACCTTGGTGGTCGCGCCCGCCTTGTTGCCGCCTTCGAAAGAGAGGCCGGCGTCGGCCACGCCGTACATCGTCACGCCCGATTGGGCCCAGGCGGATTGGGCGAGCAGGGTCAGCACAGCGGCTGCCAGGTGTTTCGTGTGCAAAGTCGTCTCCTTGATGTCGCAGTAAGGTGCAATGCGGAGGTGCGGGCACTGCGTGCCCTCCCCCGTCTGGTATGGGGATGCGTGGTTCAGCGGCCCATGCTCGGGCGCTTCGGATCGTAGGTCCAGCCGGACACCAGGTAGCGCATCGCCATGGCGTCGTCGCGTGCGCCGCCGGCCACGCGCTTGTACAACGCGTTGGCCGCCATGATGCGGTCCATGTCCGGCTCGATGCCCAGGCCCGGCTGCTGCGGCACCGCCACCTGGCCGCCGACGATCTGCAGCGGCACTTTCGTCAGGCGCTCCTCGCCCTCCTGCCAGATCCAGTGGGTGTCGATGGCGGTGATGTTGCCCGGCGCCGCCGCGGCGCAATGGGTGAACATCGCCAGCGAGACGTCGAAGTGGTTGTTCGAATGCGAACCCCAGGTCAGGCCCCAGTCGTGGCACAGCTGCGCCAGGCGCACCGAACCCTGCATGGTCCAGAAGTGCGGGTCGGCCAGCGGGATGTCGACGGCGCCCAGCAGGTGCGAATGGGCCATCTGGCGCCAGTCGGTGGCAACCATGTTGGTGGCGGTGCGGATGCCGGTGGCGCGCTTGAACTCGGCCATGATCTCGCGGCCCGAGTAACCGTTTTCGGGGCCGCACGGGTCTTCGGCGTAGGCCAGGACGTCGCCCTTGCCTTTGCAGGCGGCGATCGCCTCGGCCAGGGTCCAGGCGCCGTTCGGGTCGAGCGTCGCGCGCGCATCCGGAAAGCGCGCCTTGATCGCCGCCACCGCCGCCACTTCGTCTTCCGGACGCATCACGCCGCCCTTGAGCTTGAAGTCGCGGAAGCCGTACTTGTCGACGCTGGCCGCGGCCAGGTCGGCGATCGCCTCGGGCGTCAGCGCTTCTGCGTGGCGCATGCCGTACCAGCCTGATTTGCCCTCGCCGGAGAGATACGGCAGGTCGGTGCGCGCGCGGTCGCCGATGTAGAACAGGTAAGCCAGCATCGGCACGTGGCTGCGCTGCTGGCCGGCGCCGAGCAGTTCGCACACCGGCACGCCCAGGTGCTGGCCGAGCAAATCGAGCAGCGCGGCCTCGACCGCGGTGACCACGTTTTCCAGGCGCAGGTTGATTTCGTGCGGCTGCCTGAGCACCGCTTCCTCGGCGGCGTTGGTCACCTGGTGGTTGGCCTTGCCGGCGATCGCCTCGCGCATCGCATTCAGGGTGCGGTTGTAGCGCCCGATCTCGGTGCCGGTCACGAGCGGCACCGCGCGCTCCAGGGTGCTCAGGATGCCGGCCGAACCGGGCACTTCGCCCATGCCGGTGTTGCCGGCGCTGTCCTTGAGCAGGACGAGGATGCGGGTGAAGTACGGCGCGTGGGCGCCGCACAGGTTGAGCAGCATGCTGTCGCGGCCCGCGACCGGGATGACTTGCATGTCGACGACGGTGGGAGTGCTTGATTGGCGCATAGTGGTCATGTAAAGTAGCTGGGATCCTAGGTAACGGACCCGAGTGTAAATGAACTTTTGCAATTGCGCTATTGAATTTATCTTGTTCAACAATCGGGGCCTGAGTCTCGCTTTCGCCGTCGCGGGTGCTCTCCGGAGCCGCTTCATTGGCGGCTTTACCCCCTGGGCACCATGCTAGAATCGCCATCCAACCCTAGTGAATTTTCTCTACAACATGAACCTCGAGAGCCTGTCCGCCACCTTCCGCCTCGACCGCTCGCGCAGTGCGGCGTCCCAGGTGTACGAACACTTGCGCGAGCTGATCGTGACGCTGGCGCTGGCGCCGGGCACGCCCTTGTCGCGCACGCAAGTGGCCGAGGCGCTCGACCTGTCGCCGATGCCGGTGCGCGACGCCTTGTCGCGGCTGGAGAAAGAGGGATTGGTCGAGATTTTTCCGCAGCACTTGACGCGCGTGCGCGCCATCGACGTCGATGCGGCGCGCCAGATGCACGTGCTGCGCCTGTCGGTCGAGCTGGAAATCGTGAACGGGCTGGCCAGGGCGGCCAATCCGGAGATCGTGAAATTGCTGCAGGCCGCGCTGACCAAGCAGCGCGCCTGCCTGGAGGCGGACGATCTCGGCGGCTTCATCCTGTTCGACCAGGAATTCCACCGCACCATGTACAGCGCCGCCCAGCTGATGAGCGTCTGGCACATGATCCGCGGCGCCAGCGGCAACCTCGACCGGTTGCGGCGCCTGCACGTGCCGATCAACGGCAAGGCCCAGGCCGTGCTGGAAGAACATACCGGCATCGTGACGGCGATCGGCGCCGGCGACCCGGCCACCGCCCAGGCCTGGGTGCGGCGCCATCTGTCCGGCACCCTGGCCGAGCTCGACAACTTGCGCGCCCGCTATCCGGATTACATGTTGCCGATGGCGGACTTCGTCGACCGCGCCGTGGCTTAAGGGCCGGCTAGCTGCCCTGGTAGATCAGCACCGCGACGGCCGCCGCGCCGACGGCCAGCAAGCCGAACAGGAAATAGCGCATCGCGGTGGCCAGGCCGGTCACCGCCTTGTCGGCATCCTTGCTGAGCATGCCGCGCTTGCGGCCGGAATTCATCAGCATCGCAATGAAGATGAAGCCGAGGAACAGGAGGAGGACGAATTTCATGACGCAGGCTATAAGGTAGAAATCAGGTGCGGGCCAGCACCAGGCCGAGGGCAATGATGGCCAGCACGCCGGCGCCGGCGGCGGTGAAGCCGACCAGGGTCAGGCGTTCGCGCGCGGCTTGCAGTTTCGCCACCAGCTGGGCGTTCTGGTCGGCCAGTTCGGCGATCAGCTTCGACGCTTCGCGCACCTGTCCCTGCAACTGCGCGATGGCGACATCCTGGCGCTCGACCTGGGTCGCGATCAGCGCGATGCCCTCGTCGAGCGGCATGTGCGCCACGGTTTCGTCGAATTCCGTATCCGGCATCGTCACGCCCTTGCGTCCGACGGTATCCCACAGCCGGCGCGCGCTGTTCGCCACTTGCGGCGCCGCCGCCAGGACTTCGCCCCACGGCACGGACTTCAATACTCTCAACCAGGCTCCCGCCATATGCTTTCTCCTTTACTTGTCGTTCATACAGCATAGCACCAGCGCGGTCCTGCTCTGCCTTGCGCATGCGCGCCAATCGTGCGGCGCCTCGTTTGCAGTACCATGGCCCCATGTGTGGACGATTTGACCAAAGCCAAACGGCACGATACTACGCGAGCGTCTTCGGCTGGGCCGACGCCGTGTACGACAGCGAATCGCGGCCGGCCTACAACGTGCCGCCCGGAACGTATCGCCCCGTCATGCATATCCAGGACGGCGAGCGCCGCGTCGACGACGTGTTCTGGAGTTACCGCGCTAAATGGGCGGAAGGCAAGCTGCCGATTTCCATCAACGCCCGCCTCGACAAGCTGACCAACCGCTACTGGAGCCGGCTGCTGAAGAACGGCCGCGCCATCGTGCCCGCCGACGGCTGGTACGAGTGGACCGGCGAAAAAGGGAAAAAGCAGCCCTGGCACATCCACCGCAAGGACCGCGCGCCCCTGTACATGCTGGCGCTGGCCAATTTCGGCACCTTTACCGAGAATCGCGCCGAAGCCGGCTTTGTACTCGTCACCGACGATGCCGCCGAAGGCATGCTCGACATCCACGACCGGCGCCCGGTCGTGCTCGAGGCCGCGGACGCCGCGCTCTGGCTCGACCCCGCCATCAGTCCCGAGCAGGCGCTCGAACTGGCGCGCCAGGCGGCGCTGCCGCCCGATGCGTTCGAGTGGTTCAAGGTCACGCCGCAAGTGAACCGCGCAAATGCCGACAGCCCCGAGATGGCGCTGCCGATGCAGGAATAAGGCCTGCCTTTATTCGAGGATCGACAGCAGCGCCACCAGGCCCAGCGACATGGCGATCAGCACGCCGGCGCGGCTACGCAGGCGCTGGCCGCGTTCGACCACCTGCTTGGCGATGTTGCGGCTCGGACGGACGCCGTTGGTGCCCACGTTGGGCTTCGACTCATGTTGCGCGTTCATCTCTACGATATCCATTAATAAATCCTGAAAGCTCGAAAATGCACGACAGCGGCGCTGTCCTGTGCGGTACTGGATCGGGAGGCTCGGGCACGACGCGCGGCGTCGGCCGAGCTCAGGCAAGCCGGACGGGAGACCCTGGGATCGGGCGACACGCGGTTGGACGGGCAGAAGGGAATGTGGCGCAGGCAGGCGCCGCGCCATCGAGGGGCATGAAACCGGACGACTCGTGATGCGCAGTGCGTAACATTCCAGGTACCGTGTTCAACTGCTGTCGGGAAAGCTTGTTCCTGCCAGGCGTCTTGTGAACGCCGGTCCCGACTCGCAACATAAAAGTTTATTCTACACCAAGCATTCCACTGTTCAGTACGTATTTGCAATGGGTGTTTGCGTTAGATTAAGACACCTAAGTTTTTTCTAAGTTTTGCAGTGCGAATCGTTGCGTGCACGATTCAACATGTAAAAAGCCCCGCGTGCCTTGCGGCAGCGCGGGGTCGATCGAGTCAAGCTCGGAATGTCGCCGATCAGTGCTCGCTTTTAGTGTTGATATGCGCCGATATCGAAACCGGTCGATGCATTACGCGCCTTGCCGTCGATGTCGGTCGGATGCGCATAGGTCGCGATGCCGCGGCCGATCACCGGCGAGCTGGCGCTCGGCTTGAAGTTCGGCATCGCGGCGGTACGCGAGTAGCCGGCCAGCAACGGGTCGGAGCTGATCGTCGCCGTGTGCTTCAGGCCATTGCGCAACTGCCAGTCGTAGGTCGTGTTCTTGAAGACCAGGTTGTTCTTGTAGGTGTTGCCGGTACCGGTCTTGCCCTGCTCCGAGATGCCGTACTTGTTGTCGTACACGATGTTGTTGTGTACGGCCACGTTGTTGGCGCCGGCGCTCGTGAAGTAGAAGTCACCGCCGCCGACGATGATGCCAAACACCGACGAGCTCACCGTGTTGTTGGTGATCTTGACGTTGGTGGCGTCGTGCCAGAGGTGGATCGCTGCCGAACCGACGCGGTAGACCACGTTGTTCTTGATCGAACCCGAGGTCGACACATAGATGCCTTGCACGTAGGTGCAGCCGGCAGGGCCGATATCGTGCACGGTGTTGCCGATGACGTCGGTCATGACGCCCTTGTAGTAGCTGTCGACGCCGATCGCCGAACCGCCGGCGCTGCTGCAGGCGATCGTGTTGGCGGTGTGGTGGACGTGATTACCCTCGATGACGTTGTACGAACCGCCGGTATAGATGCCCAGGGTCCATTTAGTGCCCTTCTGGATCCTGGTGCCGTCGACTTCGAAACCGATGATGCTGACGTAGTTGCCGCGGTTGTCCCAGGCGGTCTTGTTGGCCGAGTTCGCTGGCGGCACGATCCTGGCGCCCCACTTCGTGGTCGAGACCCAGTAGATGCGGCCGGCGGCGGTACCGTTGCCGGTCGTCTTGAAGCCACCTTCGTAGGTGCCGGGAGCAACGAAGACAGTCGTGTTGGCCTTGACGGCGGCTTTCGCTGCGCGCGCCAGGGTCTTGAATGGTGCGGCTTTGGTGCCGGCGGCGGTGTCGGAACCGTTCGGCGCCACGTAGTAATTGTTGGCGGTGGCTGGCAGCGTGGCGGCGGACATCGTGCCTGGGGTGGCGCTCAGGCTGTCGTAACCCGACAGGGTCATCGAAGCGGAGGTTTGTGCGTTGGCGCCGGCGGCGGCGAAGGAAGCGATCAAGAGGATGGCGGCGGTACGGACTGCGTTCGTGGCTTGCATTTTCATTGAGAAATTTCCTGAAATAAAAAGTGAATACGTAGACTTTGAGGGTAGGAAACTTCTTTAGTTCAACTTTTTGGAAAAAAAATTCTTACAAGTAACACTAAAACAAAGAATGTTTCTTCTCATGAATTATCTTTTATGAATGACTCATGCTCAGTCAGCACCGTAATGGACATAAAAAACCCGCGCACCTTGCGGCTGCGCGGGTTTTTTCAGGCCATGGCCTGCAGATGCTTAGTGCTGGTATGCGCCGATATCGAAACCGGTCGATGCATTACGCGCCTTGCCGTCGATGTCGGTCGGATGGGCATAGGTGGCGATACCGCGGCCGATCACCGGCGAGCTGGCGCTCGGCTTGAAATTCGGCGTCGCAGCGGTGCGCGAGTAGCCGGCCAGCAGCGGGTCGGAGCTGATGGTGCCAGTGTGCTTCAGGCCATTGCGCAGCTGCCAGTCATAGGTCGGATTCTTGAAGACCAGGTTGTTCTTGTAGGTATTGCCGGTACCGGTCTTGCCCTGCTCCGAGATGCCGTACTTGTTGTCGTACACGATGTTGTTGTGCACGGCCACGTTGTTGGCGCCAGCCGAGGTGAAGTAATAATCGCCACCGCCGACGATGATACCGAAGACCGACGAGCTCACCGTGTTATTGGTGATTTTCACATTGTTAGCGTCGTGCCACAGGTGGATCGCCGCCGAACCGACGCGATAGACCACGTTGTTCTTGATCGAGCCCGAGGTGCTGTGATAGATGCCCTGGACGTAGGTGCAGCCGGCCGGGCCGATATCGTGCACGACGTTACCGATGACGTCGCCCATCACGCCCTTGTAATAGCTGTCCACGCCGATGGCCGAGCCGCCTGCGCTGCTGCAAGGAATGGTGTTGGCCGTGTGGTGCACGTGGTTGCCTTCGATGACGTTGTACGAACCGCCGGTGTAGATACCCAGGGTCCACTTGGTGCCCTTCTGGATCCTGGTGCCGTCGACTTCGAAACCGATGATGCTGACGTAGTTGCCGCGGTTATCCCAGGCGGTCTTGTTGGCCGAGTTCGCTGGCGGCACGATCTTGGCGCCCCACTTCGTGGTCGAGACCCAGTAGATGCGGCCGGCGGCGGTGCCGTTGCCGGTCGTCTTGAAACCACCGTCGTAGGTGCCCGGTGCCACGAACACGGTCGTGTTGGCTTTGACTGCTGCCTTGGCGGCGCGCGCCAGGGTCTTGAATGGTGCGGATTTGGTGCCGGCGGCGGTGTCGGAACCGTTCGGCGCCACGTAGTAATTGTTGGCGGTGGTCGGGGTAGCGACAGTGCCGCCGCCGGTGTTGGCAACGCGCTTCTGGTACTCGACGCTTTGCTTGAAGCCGGCTTCCACCTGAGCGATGGTCATGCCCGAGGCCATCATGCGCTGCCAGTAGGCCAGGCCGACGGCATCCGGCGCGCGGCCGAGCAGGTCACGGTACAACTCGGTGATCTGTTGGGTGGGGGACGCACCTGCGGTGACCGCGGCGGCGACATTGCCGGCGCTGTAACCTGTGACTGCGAATTGCTCGGCTGCGTTTGCGGCGGAGACGGCGCAAATTGCCACGAGTGCGGCTGCGGTAGCGCGGGTGACTGCATTCAGACGGAAGTTGGTGATGATGGCTTGCTGTTTCATGCGAGAGTTTCCCTAACAAAAAAAATTGAATACGTACCTTTGAGCGCTGGAAACTTCCTAAGTTCAACGTTTTCGCAAAAAAATTTCTTTTGGATATCATTGTCACAAAAGTTGTTTGTATGAAGAAACATTTGTGAACAATCTGGCTCTGCCTGTGCTCACCGTTTCTTCTACTCGGGCAAGGGCTATTCTTTGCAGACGAAAAAAACCCGCGTGCCTTGCGGCAGCGCGGGGTCGCTCGAGTCAAGCTCGGGATGTCGCTGATCAGTGCTCGTTTAGTGTTGATATGCGCCGATATCGAAACCGGTCGATGCATTACGCGCCTTGCCGTCGATGTCGGTCGGGTACGCATAGGTCGCGATGCCGCGGCCGATCACCGGCGAGCTGGCGCTCGGCTTGAAGTTCGGCATCGCGGCAGTACGCGAGTAGCCGGCCAGCAACGGGTCCGAGCTGATCGTCGCCGTGTGCTTCAGGCCATTGCGCAACTGCCAGTCGTAGGTCGTGTTCTTGAAGACCAGGTTGTTCTTGTAGGTGTTGCCGGTACCGGTCTTGCCCTGCTCCGAGATGCCGTACTTGTTGTCGTACACGATGTTGTTGTGTACGGCCACGTTGTTGGCGCCGGCGCTCGTGAAGTAGAAGTCACCGCCGCCGACGATGATGCCGAACACCGACGAGCTCACCGTGTTGTTGGTGATTTTCACATTGTTAGCGTCGTGCCACAGGTGGATCGCTGCCGAACCGACACGGTAGACCACGTTGTTCTTGATCGAACCCGAGGTCGACACATAGATGCCTTGCACGTAGGTGCAGCCGGCAGGGCCGATATCGTGCACGGTGTTGCCGATGACGTCGGTCATGACGCCCTTGTAGTAGCTGTCGACGCCGATCGCCGAACTGCCGGCGCTGCTGCAGGCGATCGTGTTGGCGGTGTGGTGCACGTGATTACCCTCGATGACGTTATACGAACCGCCGGTGCTGAAGCGAAAGTAGGAACATGAGGTGAATACGTAAGCTTTGAGGGCAGGAAACTTCCTTAGTTCAACATTTTCCTAAATAAATTTTCTTGGAGTATCAAACGGTTAAAACAGTTATTTCTCGCGAAATCGAACAGAACCATGATCCATGTCGTGTTTAGCGCAGCAACTAAAGACAAGAGAAGCCGGTCATATCTGTATCTCCAGATACCGACGCGCGAGGACACGATGGGCATCTATATGCAACTACGAGACACGCTGAAAGAAGGCGAACACTACGCCGGCATCATCCTGGGCAAGGGCGGCGATCCCGACCACCACCTGATCCTGCTGCCGGGCGACGCGGCCGATGTAGGCTGGCCCGGCGCCCTCGAATGGACGGCCGCGCAAGGTGGCGAACTGCCGAACCGGCGCGAACTGTCGCTGCTGTTCGCGAACCTGCGCGAGCAGTTCGAGCGCGAGTGGTACTGGTCGTCCGAACCGCACGAAACGCGTTCGCAACTGGTCTGGGGCGAAAACTTCGCCAGCGGCATCCAGACCGTGTACGGGCGGCCTTTCCGCGGGCATGCGCGCGCGGTCAGGCGTGTGCTGATCGAATAAGGGAGTCCGGCGCCTCAGCGGGCCGGCACGACGGCGCGCCCGATCGGCTCCTCGACGTTCGCCAGGAACCAGGCCGTGGCCGCCATCAGCGCCACGTGGCGGCGCAGGTTGTCCGGATCGACCTTGTCGAGCGTGTCGGCTGCCGTGTGGTGATAGTCGAAATAGGTCGAGGTGTCGATCAGCGGCGCGAAGCTCGGCACGCCGGCGCGTTCCAGGCCCGACAGGTCGCCGGTGGAAAGTGCGTCCTGGCGCTGGAACACGCCGGCGCCGATCGGCTGCAAGGCCGCCTGCAGCGGCGCGAACAGGCGCGAAGAGGTCGCCGGCACGCTCGCGCGCAGGCCGAACGGCCGCCCTGCCCCGTTGTCGCTTTCGATCGCGCCGACGTGCCTGGCCGCGTTCGCCGTGTTCGCTTCGAGGTAGGTGCGCGCGCCGCGTGTGCCGTTCTCTTCGTTCATCCAGGCGATCATGCGGATCGTACGGCGCGGGCGGTAGTCGAGCTTTTTCAGGGTGTCGAACACGGCCATGGCGCTGGCCACGCCCGAGGCGTCGTCGTGGGCGCCGGTGGCCAGGTCCCAGGAGTCGAGGTGGCCCGAGACGATCACGACTTCGTCCGCCTTGTCGCTACCCGGCAAGTCGGCGATCACGTTATAACTGTCGGCGTCGGGCAGGATCTGCGGCGTGAGCAGCAAGCGCATGGTGAGCGGGCCGCGCTTGGCCAGGCGCGTCATCAACATGGCATCCTCGACCGTGACGGCCGCGGCCGGGATGCGTGCGCCGTCCTGGAAGTTGGTGTTGCCGGTATGCGGCAGGCGGTAGGCCGCGCCGCCCACCGAGCGCACCAGCGCCGCGGCCGCACCGAGTTCCGCCGCCATGCGCGGGCCGTTGCTGCGGTAGTTCGAGCCATGGCCATAAGCGGGGCCGGCCAGGCCACGGTTCGCCATGTCCTGGTCGAACGGCACGTCGAACAGCACGATGCGTCCCTTGACTTCGGCCGCACGCGCCTTCAGCTCGTCGAAGCTCGATACCACCACGACTTGCGCCGTCAGGCCCTCGGCCGGGGTCGCGCCCGAATTGCCCAGCGCCGTCAGCACCACGCGCTGGCTGATGCCGGCCGGACGGCCGCGGTACTCGACCAGTTCGCCCGTCTCCTGCCCGCGCACCCAATGCGGCACTTTCACCGGCTGCAGGGTCACCCTGGCGCCGAGCTTGCGCATGGCGTCGGCGACCTGGGTCACGGCCGCCGCCGCGCCGGGCGAACCCGACAGGCGCGGGCCGATCAGGTCGGTCATGTCGGCCATGCGTTCCCAGGCGTAGTCGCTACCCAGCGCGGTATCGCGGATCTTCGCCAGCGCGGCCGGGTCGTTGCCGGGACTGGCGGCGTGGGCGGCACCGGAGATGGCGAACAGGGTGGCGGCAAGGAGGCCGAGGGCGGGATGGCGGGGACGGTTCATGCGGTCGATCCTTCGAAGGGAGAGAGGAGCGAAACAATAGCGCATCCGGCAACTTTTTGCTGTCCTTACAAGCCCGGAACCAGCTCGCCGGCCATTACGCGGGCACCAGCCGCACCAGCGTGATTTCCGACGGCGCGCCGAAGCGCTTCGGCGGCCCCCAGTAACCGGTACCGCGGCTGGTGTAGACCCACAACTGGCGCACCCGGTGCAGGCCGGCCACGAAAGGCTGTTGCAGCGGCACGAACAGGTTCCACGGAAAGAACTGGCCGCCGTGCGTGTGGCCCGACAGTTGCAGGTCGAAGCCGGCCTCGGCGGCGGCAGTCGCGCTGCGCGGCTGGTGCGCCAGCAGGATCTTCACCGCCAGGCCGCGCGGTGCGCCGGCGGCCGCCTGCTGCGGGTCGCTGCGGTGGGCCGGATTGAAATGGTGGGCCGAATAATCGGCGACGCCGGCAATCATCAGCGCCGCGCCGCCGCGCTCGCGCACCACGTGCTGGTTCAGCAGCACGGTCAGGCCCAGGCGCCGCAACTCGGCGATCCACTCCTCGGCGCCCGAATAATACTCATGGTTGCCGGTGACAAAAAAGGCGCCGTCCGGCGCCGACAGGCGCGCCAGCGGCTGGGTATGCAGCGCCAGGCGTCCCACGCTGCCGTCGACCAGGTCGCCGGTGACCGCGATCGCATCGGCGCCCAGCGCATTGACGCGGTTGACGATGGCGTTCAAGTAGGGACGCTTGATGGTCGGACCGACGTGGATATCGGAAATCTGCGCGATCGAGTAGCCGTGCAGCGCTTGCGGCAAGCCGTCGATCGGCACCTCGACCCGCACCACGCGCGCCACGCGGCGGGCGTTGACGAAGCCGATGACCGTCACGGCCAGGGCCAGCAGCGGCACCGCCAGCGCGCTGTAGTAATGGAGTGCGTCGCTGCCGAAGCCGGCCACCGCCGCCAGCAACAGCACCAGATCGCGCAGGAAGGTGATCACCAGCAGCGAGGAGAACAGGCCCATTGCCAGCAGCCCGAGCCAGGCCAGCTGTTCCGACCAGCGTCGCCGCCGCAACGAGGACGACAGCAGCCCGACCGGCACCAGCACGGTCGACAGCACCAATAGCGCGCCGCCGGCGAGCATGCCGAGCCAGCCGAGGCCGAGGTCGGGCATCAGGCGCAGGCCGATGTACAGGTGCAGGAGGACCAGCAGGGAAAGGATGACGAACAGGTTGCGGCGTGCGGACATGGTGGCTTGAATGAACAGGTGATTCGGGAAAGATGGGGCGGCCGGCGCCGTCTGCAAGGCTTGTCCAAAGAATGTTACCGAGTGCCGAGCAGATGTAAGAATCTGTATTAGGAGGTGAAGGCCCCGGCAAGCCGGTCTATAGTTCATTCCATGCCCCGGCGTCACAGCGATCATGTCGATCCTCGTTGCGGCAACAAAGGAAAAGCCATGTTGAACAAAAAATGCTTTGGTGCGGTGATCCTGGCCGCTGTCGCCGTCTCGCCCTCGGCATTCGCTGGCGACCGCGGCACCAATACGGCGGTCGGCGCGGTGCTCGGCGCAGCAATCGGCGCCAGTGCGGGTGGCGGTGGCGGCGCCATCGTCGGCGGTGTCCTCGGCGCCGCGGTCGGCAACTCGATCGGTGGCTACGACGGCCGTCGCCATTACGACAACCGCGGCTATGCCTCGGTCGGCTACTACCAGCCGGCCCCGGTCTACGTCCAGCCGCGTCCGGTGTACTACGAGCAGCCGCGCTACTACCGCGAACCGGCGGTCGTGTATGTCGCGCCGCGCGGCGGTCACCGTCACGGCTATGACCGTGGTTACGGCCGCGGCTACGATCGTGGGCACGACCGCGGCTGGGACCGCGACGGCCGCGGCCATGACCGCGACGGCTACCGCGACCGCGACGGCTATCGCCGCTGATCCGGCCCGGCTGGAATACGAACCGCGTCCTTTGAGGCGCGGTTTTTTTCGTCCATCGTTTTCATCTCCCCCCGCTAGTTGTGCGCAGCGGCAGCGTCGCCGCATTGATTCGGGGGAAGCATGCTGCACAGCGGCGACATCGTCACCTTGGGCCTGGGCCACTACCGCTTGCGCGAGCAGCTGGCCGGCTCCAGCTACGGCCTGGTCTGGCGTGCCGAGCGCGATGGCCTCGGCCCGGTGGCGATCAAACTCGTCAACCGCGCGCAGATGGCGCGCGCCGAGCCGTCCCTGCGCGCGCGCTGGACCGAATGCGCGGCGCGCGAAATCGTTTTCCTCTCCAGTCTCGCTCCCTGGGACGCGCGCCACGTCGTGCGCCTGCTCGACCATGGCCTGCACGACGGCTTGCCGGCGCTGGCGCTCGAACTGCACGACGGCGACCTGGCCGCGCACCTGGCGGCGCAGAACGCGGCCGGACGCCGGGTCGGCCTGGCGCAGGCGCTGGCCTGGACCGGCCAGGTCAATGCGGCGCTGGCCACGGTGCACCGGCACGGCTGGCGCTACCTCGACCTGAAACCCGCCAACCTGCTGGTCGATGCCGCCGGCGGCAGCCTGAAACTCGCCGACTTCGGCACCAACCGCAGCCTGCGCGACAGCGGCGCGCACTCCTACGCCGGCACTGCCAGCTGGCAGGCGCCCGAGCAGTTCTTCCCGGCCCTGCCCGGCATGCCCTGCGGCTACGTCACCGATGCCCGCGCCGACTATTTTTCGCTGGGCGCGCTGCTGTACTACCTCGTCACCGACGGCGCCACGCTGCGCTATTGCAGCGCCTGTGGCGATGCTTTCCGCGCTTATGGCAGCACCCATGGCTGCGCCGATGCCACTTTGCGCTTCACCCTGCCGCCGATCCTGGCGGACGACGAAGCGGCGCACTTTCTCGCCTGCGCCGACGGCGACACCGGAGGCGCGGCCGCCTTGACGCTGCTGCGCGCATTGCTGGCGCGCCGTCCGCAAGACCGCCCGCCGCATGCGCTGGCGATCAGCCGCCTGCTCGCCAGCGCCCAGGGCGGTCTTGTCCGGCGCGCTGCATGATGCGCGCATTCGGCATGAAAACCCTGGCCGCGGCGGCGCTGGCGCTGCTGTGCGCGCTGCAGGCGCTGGCCCTGCTGCGCACGCCGCCGGCCTGGCTGCCGGCCGCGATCGAGATCACGCTGGCGCCCGGCGCCGAACTGCTGCTGGGCCGCGCCGAACTGGCCGCGCCCCAGGCCGGCAAGCGCCACCTGCGCCTGCGCCGCGATGCCGGCGGCACCTGGTTCGTCTCGTCGAGCGACGGCGTGCAGGGCGTCGGCATTGAACGCGGCACTGAACGTGCCAGGAGCGGCAGCCGCGTGGTGCGGGCCGGCCAGCACGTCCAGCTCGGCGCCGTGCATTACCGCTTCACGGCGGCAGGCGAGGACATTGTCGCCTTTAGCGACGGCACGCACGGCTGGCACTACGACGGCACGCTGGTGCGGCGCGACGGAGAAGCGCTGGCGGCCTGCCCCGGCAGCGCACCGGGAGCGCGTTTCCTCGGCCTGTGGAACCGCTGGGCGCCGCGCGCACTGGCGCTGGCGCGGCCGCTGCGCTTCGGCGGCAACCTCTCCTGCGGCACCCAGGTCGGCAACGCCGGCGCCGCGCCCGGCAGCGCCCAGCTCGGGTTCGAGGATGGCTTGCCGGTGCTGACGGCCGCCAGCGGTGTCGAGCGGGCGCCGCTGCTGGCCTTCGATGGCGGCGTGGGCCAAGACCTCGCGCTGGCCGAGCAGCCGCTGGCCGATGTCAACGCGCTCACGGTCGGGCGCACGCGTCTGCTTGCGCAGATCGAGAACAACACACTGCGTCTGCAGCCGACCCGGCGCGTCGCCTTGTTCCACGAAGCGCGCACCGAGCTGCCACCCGGTGTGGGCTGGCACTGGCAGCCGCGCGACGCCTGGGCCTGGCCGTCTGGCGGCACCTGGGTCCTGGCCGGCGCCGCGGCGCTCGGCCTGCTGGGCGCCGTGCTGGCGCGCCGCGCGCGGGAGGACCTGGCGGGCGCCGCACAGTTGGGGATGAACCTCACGCTCGCCCTCGCCGGCGTCGGCCTGCTGCTGGCCCAGCGCGGCGGCAGTGCGCCGGGCGTGGGTCCGTCGCTGCTGCTGTGCTGGGCCGCGCTGTGGTGCGCCCTGGCGGGACGGCGCACGGGTGCGCCGCTGGCGCTCGGCGTGCTGCTGCTGGCGGCCGGCCTGCTGCTGCAACTGGAACTGGGCATCGGCGCGCCCGACACGTCCTGGCTGCGCCACTTCCAGAAGACGGCTGCCGCCGCCACCTGCGGCCTCGGGCTGGCCGGCGTCGCCGCGGCCCTGGCGGCGCGCGCCCAGGCGCCGGGCCAGGCCCGCGTCGAGCTGCTCCTGCTGCTACTGGCCGGCGCGGCGCTGGGCGCGCTGCTGCTGCAAGTCGGCTGGGGCAACGAGACCGGCGTGTTCGACCTGCAGCCGGTGGAATTCGCCAAGCTGGCGCTGACGATCCTTACCGCCCACTGCCTCGCCCTCGGCCTGGGCCGTGCCGATGCACGCGGTGGCGCGTTCTTGCGCTGGCTGCGCCTGGCCGCGCCCGCCCTGCTGTTCATCGTGCTGCTGGCGGTGGCGCTGGTGCAGGTCGACGATTATTCGCCGCTGATCCTGCTGCTGGTCTGGGGCGCGGCCATGCTGCTGGCCTGGTCGTGCGCGGCGCGCAAGGCCGGTCCGGCGCTGGCGGTGGCGGCAGGCGCCTGCGCCTGCCTGCTGGGACTTGCGCTGCTGCGCGGCGCTGCGCCGGGCGAGGTCGCCGCATGGAGTTTCTACGGCGAGCGCTTCGGCGTCTGGCTCGACCCCGGCGCGCACCCGCACACCGGCCAGCAACTGCTGCTGGCCGCGCAGGCGATCGCCGACGGCGGCTGGTTCGGCGCCGACGGCCTGTTCGGCCTGGCGGCGCTCGGGCACGGCGCGCCCGACGCCCTCGCCATCCCGGCGGTGCAGGACGATTTCGCGCCCTCGTTCCTGCTGCAGCGCCATGGTCTGGCGAGTGGCCTGCTGCTGTGGACGCTGCAGGCGCTGTTCCTGGGCGCGCTGCTGCAAGCCGCCCGGCGCGCCTGGCAGCATGGCGCCGCCGCGCGCGACTATCGCCAGACCTGGCTCGGGCGCTTTCGCTGCTTCGTGCTGTGCGGCGGCGCCGCCTTCGTGTTCGGCCACTTCCTGCTGTCGTGGGGTACCAACCTCGCCTTCTTTCCGATCATGGGCCAGCCGATGAGTTTCCTGTCCGCCGGCGGCTCGCACCTGCTGTTTTTCATCTTCCCCCTGCTAGCGTTTGGCACTGCTGCAGGCGCCCCAATCATCGAGGAGAATTCATCATGCCGGTCTACGTCCAACACGAAACCCTGAACCGCGTCGGCGACGTATTCAATGCCGAAGCCCTGTGGCAGGCGCCCGGGCTGGCGCTGCTGAATCGCCGCCCTTACCTGCGCGATCTGCTGGAACGCGCGCCGCGCGAGCAGCGCGGGCGCGCCGCCACGCGTTGTTTCGCGCACGTGACCCTGGTGCTGCCGCAGGACGAGGTCGACGACGACCGCCACCTGACCCGCGGCGCGCGCGTGCGCGACCTGGCGCAGACGCTGCAAGCCCTGCACCAGAAAGATTTCGGCGACCTGCTCGGGCTTGAAGACGTGCGCTACCACGTGCTTGGTTCCGACGATCTGGCGCCGGGACAGGTCGAGGTCAAGTTCGGCCACGCCGTCTACCTGCCCGCGCCCAACGAACAAGTGCTGTATACGGTGAGCGTGTCGCGCGACAGCGCCATCTGGCAGCCGGTATGCCCGATTTATCCGAACGGGCGCCTGACGGTGCTTGGGCTCGACGCCGCCCGCGCCACCCACGCGGTGCCGGGCTGGCCGTTCGCGCAGGACGCCAACATCCTCCTCATCAACGACGGGCCGGACACGCCGGTCGAGGTGCAGGTGCGGCCGAAAGACGCCTTCGATTGCAGCTTCGATGCCGCCAGCGGCTACTATACGATCCGCGCCCGTGCCGCCGACGCGAGCGGCATGCCGCCGCGCCTGCTGCTGAAGGTGGCGCCGAGCCAGCCAAAGGCGGCCACGCCGCCGCGGCCGGTGAGCGCGCCGCCTGCCGCCTCGCCGGCCACCCGCGCGCCGGCGGTCTGGAAGGCCCGCGCCCGCACCCTTGACGACGCCGACCTCACCGCGATGCCGGTCTTGCACCGCGCGGCCGCGGCACCAGTCGCTGTCAACCAGGACGCGACCTACGCGCCCGTGATGCGCCAGCGCGTCAGCCTGGCCGCGCTGGCCCTGCCACGCCTGTCGCGCTACCGCGATACCGGCGCCGCCGCGATCGAATTCGGGATCGGGCGCGACCTGGCGGTCGGCCCGCTGCAAGCCGATTCGCTGCTCGGCTTCGCCCTCGATGCGCTCGACGCCGTGTACGCCGTCACGCCCGACGGCCGCCAGCGCGTCGCCGTGCCGAACCGCTTTGCGCCCAGCGACGGCGTCGACGTGCGCCTGCTGATGCCGGCGCCGCAGATGGCCGAGCGCTACAGCGCCATCGTCTGCCTGCCGCAGGCGCAGGGCGTGCCGGTGCTGGGCGGCACGCGCCACGTATTCGGGCGTTCGGCGCCGGCATTGGTGAACCTGCGCGTGCTCGACGGCGCCGGCTGCCTGCGCGGCGCCGATGGAGCGCAGGCCGGCGGCGCCGACCGCCTCGGACTGTCGCGCAATGCCTTTGCCTTCGAAGCCGGTCCTGAGGGCTACCGCATCGTGCGCGAGTCGGCCACCCAGGCGCTGTACCACCTGGACGAGCGCCTCGCTTTCGTCGCCGCGATCGACAGCGCCACGGCCGAGGCGCCATACGTGGTGCCGCTCGGCCATCACATCGTGGCCGGCCATTACGTGCTGCGCGTCGAGGCATAACGATGACACCGGTCGCCCTTGCCCTCGCCTGCGCCGCCGCCGGGTTGCTGGCGACCCTGGTGCTGGCGGCGCGCTGCACGCCGGGCGCGTGGTGGCAGCGTCCGAACGCAAAGGCGCTGGCGGTGCTCCTGCTCGGGACGGGCCTGGTCGGCGGTGCGCTGTGGCGCTGGCTGGCGCCGCCGGCGATGGCGCCCGTCGCGGCCCTGGCGGTCGTGCCGCCGGTCCATGCCGACACGCCGCGCGCCGGAGGCAGTTATGTCGTCGCCGACGCGCTCAACCTGCGTGCCGAACGCGGCGTCGGTGCGCGCCGCGTGCTGGTGATGCCGGCCGGCGCGCAGGTGCGGGCAACCGGCTTACGCGAGGGCGACTGGTGGCAGGTCAGCGCCGAGGCCGGCGGCGGGCGCGTCGAAGGCTGGGCCAGCAGCCTGTGGCTGCGCCGCGCCGACGAACGCCGGCCGTAACTGCGTGGAGCCTGTCTTAGGCGGGCGTGCAGCGCATCGGGTTGAAATACAGGCCCTTGACGCACTGGGTCGGCGCGGTGCGTTCGAAACCGAAGGCTTCGTACACCGGCACGGCGTAGTTGGACGCGTTTACCGTGAACGTGCCCGTCGCACCCCGCTCGAGCGCAGCGGCGCGCGCCACCTCCCACAGGCGCCGCGCCAGTCCCTGGCCATGCCAGCGCTTGTCGATGAACAGGTGGAACACGTGGCTGTTGTCGCGGATGGCGATGAAGCCGGCCAACTCGCCGGCGGCATCCGCTACATGATAGACGTGGCCCGCGGCCACATAGCCGCGGATGCCTTCCTCGTCGTTCTCGCGCAGGAAGGTGCAGGCGCCCTCGCGGCTCGATGCGTGGACGATGAATTCGCTGGCGCTGGCGTGCAGCAGGCGCGCGCAGGCGGCGAGGTCGGAGGCTTCGAAGGGACGAATCAGCATGTCGTGCGCGGCTTTGGCAAAACCATAACTTACCATACGATATGCACCTGAAACCGGCGGCAGATAACGATGAATGCGCATAATGAATGAACGCGGGACCAATATGCTGGCAACGGCGGCAGGCGCGCCTCTGCTCGACCTGGCGGCAGGCAGCAAGGTCGGCGTCGGGCCGGCGCAGCGCCGCGAGAACCAGGACAACCTGCTGGTGATCGACGGCGCCGGCTGCGCCAGCTACCTGGCCGGCGGCCAGCCGGCATCCAGCCAGGTCGCCGGCTGGCCGCCGGGCCACCTGCGCCTGGCCGTGATGGACGGCATGGGCGGCCATGGTCACGGCCGCGAGGCGGCCGAAGCGGTGGCGGCCGGGCTGCTGGCGATTCCCGCCTGCGCCGACCTCGACACCCTGTCGCGCCACCTGGACGGGCTGCACCGCTGGCTGCAGCGCCGCTTTGACAACCTCCACGATGACTTGCACGAAGCCGGGCCCCGGCCCGGCACCACGCTCACCATGCTCGAGATGGCGCCCGCCGGCACGCCGTTGCTGTGGCATGCCGGCGACTCGCGCCTGTACGAAATCACGCCGCAGGCGGTCGTGCCGCTCACGGTCGACCACGTGCCGGCGACCGTGCTGGCCATGGCCGGCCTGCTGGGTGAAGAAGGCTGGTGGCGCCAGGTGCACGGCAGCCACGCGCCGCAGATCGCCCAGGCCTTCATCCTGGGGAACACCCTGCTCGATCCGTCGCACCTCGACGACGGCCTGGTCGCGCTCGATGCCGCCACGCTGCCGCCCTGGCTGGGCGCCTTGCCCGACCGCCGCGTCCTACACTTGCGGCCGGGCGCAAGTTACCTGCTCGCCACCGACGGCTTCTGGTCCTGCAGCGACCCGGCCGAGTTCGTGGCGCGCTGGCCGCGCCTGTTCGCGGCGAACGATGCCGCCGCCTGCCTCGACGCGCTGTTCGCCGAGATGGCCGAGCGGCCGCCAGTCGGGCTGCAACCGGACAACCTGAGCGCGATCGTGCTGCGCCTGCGCGGCCACGGTCACGACGAGACCGCCCTGCCGCAAAACGCGTAAACCTGGCGAAACGTTACAATAGGAAATAATGCGGTAAATCAATCGCAGCCAGACCCTGCCGCGCGCCACGGCTGGGCGAATCCGCGTAAGCTTCCCCGGTCCACCAAGTCCCTCCCATGAACCGTTGCCGCCACCCTGAACATCCGCATTGCACCGTCTGGGTGATGCCTGGCGAACACGCCTGCGCGCATGGCCATGTGCAGCCGGAGGCGCCGTTAACGGTAGCTGACCCGGTAGCTAACCCGGTGGCTGACGCGGAGACGCCGGACGCGTCCGTCGTCGTTCCGATGCCGATCGCTCCAGTTACTACCCTGCGTCCGCACCTCCACGTCAGCGGTTTCGATCCGCGCGCCGCCGGCGGGCGCCAGGTGCTGAAGCTGACCTTGCGCGGCATGCCGTCCGACTGCGCCACGCAGGTGACGCTGCTCGCCAGTTCGCGCCTGCGCCTGGAAAACGGCGAGCGCCACAGTTTCAGCCGCACCGTGCGCGGCGACTGGCTGCCGGTCTTTCTCGAGTTTTCCTCGCGCGGCCTGGAACACGGCCAGTACCGCATCGAACTCGAGCTGCACAGCCGCGCCGATGCGCCCGCTGCCGCCGCCCACAGCTGGATCGCGACGCTGCTGATCCTGGCTCCGCGCGCCGACGCCAGCCTGCACGAGATCCACCAGACCTTCCTCGCCACCCACAAGAACGTGCGCGTGCACGCCGACGACGCCTCGATCGCACGCGTCGGTGCGCGCATGGATGGCCACGGCGGCGGGCGGGTCGACATCGACGTCCATGCCAGCAATGCCGGCATCGCCCATCTCGACTTCGATGCCGGTACCGGCGGCGGCAAGGTCGACCTCGGCTTTTCCAGCATCGCCTGGGATGAAGACCTGCTCGAAATCGACGTGCCCGCGGCAGCGGCCGTCCATCCCTGCCCGGCGAGCGCGGCGTGTTTGGTAAGGGACGGGGCGGCCGGCCCGCAAGGTCCACGGTACCTGCGCCTGTTCGCCCTCGACGAATGCGTGCTCGGGCGCGGCGAAGCGGGCGCCGTCGATGCCGATATTCGCCTGATGCACCACAACGAAGCGGGCCCGGAACCGGAGGGCCTGACGCGGCGCATTTCCGGCCGCCACGCGCTCATCCGGCGCGCACGTGGCGGCTACGAGATCGAGGACGTGTCGCGTTACGGCCTGCTGGTCGACGGCGCCTGGCCCGGCAAGCACGCGCCGGTCGCGTTGCGCCCCGGCATGCGCATCGAACTGACGGCCAGCATTCCCGGCGTGGCGGTGCTGGAAGTGGTGGCGGTGCTGCCGAACGGCATCCTGCTGCAACGGCTCGACGCCGGCATGCAGCACGAAACGTTTTACCTGATGGACCCCGAACGCAGCCTGGGCGCCGCCGCACGCCTGGCGGCGCTGGGCCTGCCGCTGCTGTTCCACCGCGACGGCGGCTTCTGGCACCTGGACCCGGCCAGCGGCGCGGAAACGCCGCTGACGCCGGCCACGGCCGCGCAGGGGCTGGCCCACTGGCCGCAAGGGGCGCGCTTTGCTGACCGTGCGTATCCGGAACGGGGCGACGAGGCGGCGCTGGATGCGCAGGAGCGCAGCGCGGCGTAGGGTGGACTCCTGAGTCCACGCGTTACGGACGCATCCTTTCCCCGACTGCAGTGACTTCATTCGTACGGCATCCATGGACGATGTGCCAGGCTGCCGAGCCACCGAATCAAACACCGCACGAGCGAACAGTCACGGCCGCGTATATGTGAGACGCACGTAACGCCTGGACTCGGGAGTCCACCCTACGGCACTCGACTGAGCGGCATTCACTCAATGCCTGAACGACAGCAAGAGAAACACCAGCGCGCAGCCGGCCAGCAGGGCTCCCTGCAAGCCGAAGACGATGGCCGGAATGCGCAGCTCTTCGGGAATTTTCATGATGCCCTCCTGTGGGCCATAAACGATCCGTGACTGCGGTCAGCCTACGCCAGGCGCGCGCCGGCTTCCACACGCTACGACCGGGAAATCAACTTCAGGAAAGTTCAGGCGCGGCAGCGTCCTCGGGCAGTTCGCGCACGACGCGAAAGCCGACGATATCGTTCGACATCACTGCCGAAAAGCCATTCCTCAGCGCCGAGCGCAGATAGCGCGGGTTGTACAGCCAGGAGCCGCCGCGCAGGATGCGGCGTGCGCGTTCGCCGCCGCTCTCCCAGGCGCTGCCGTCGGCGGGTGCGCCTTCGTAACTGTCGTGCATCACGTCCTGCACCCATTCCCAGACATTGCCGTGCATGTCGTGCAGGCCCCACCCATTCGGCGCGAACGCGTCCACCGGCGTGGTGCCGCGCCGGTAGTCGCCGCGCGGGCCGCCATTCCAGGTGAAGTTGCCGTCGTAGTTGGCGAGCGTGGTGTCGATGGCGTCGCCGAAGCTGAAGGCCGTCCTGGTGCCGGCGCGGCAGGCGTATTCCCATTCGGCTTCGCTCGGCAGGCGGTAGCGCTGGCCGGTGCGCTCGGTCAGCCAGGCCAGGTAGGCCTGGGCATCGTGCCAGGAGACGCCGACCACCGGGTGCATGTCCGTTTGCGCGAAGCCGGGCGCGGCCCAGTCGACCTCGCCTTGCGGCTGCCAGCCGCCGGCTTGGGCAAAGGCGCGCCATTCGCCGACGGTGACCGGATAACGGCCGATGGCGAACGGCCGGGCGATGCCGACCCAGTGCTGCGGCGTTTCGCGCGCCAGCCAGTTCTTCTGGGCGCCGGATGCCATCGCGATCTTGCGTTCGTGTTCCGGGGAGCCCATCTGGAAGCGGCCGGCGCGCAAGACCACCAGTTCGGGGCCGGCGCCCTCGCCTTCCAGAAAGCGGTCGCGCAGCAGCGTGGGCGGTTCGGCAGGTACGGGCACTACGGCCTGCACGGGCGCCGCTTGCTGCGCTTTCGCGCGTTCCTGCTCGGCCAGGTAGGCTGCGGCCGCCTTGACCTGCAGCGCCTTGCGCTGGGCTTCTTCCTGGGCCTGGCGCGCCCTGGCCGCCTCTTCGTCGCGGCGCGCGGCCAGCTGTTCGCGCAGGGCTTCGCGCCGGGCGCGCCGTGCCACCTCGGCTTCGGCACGCTCGCGCCGCTGTTGTTCGCGCAGCTGTTCACGCAGCTGCTGGCGGGCGGCCTGGGCGGCGGCAGCGCTGCGTGCTTGCGCGGCATCTGCAGCTTGTTGTGCGACCGGATCGGGCACGCTCGCAGCTGGAGCAGGAGCCGGTTCGGCCGGCGGCGGGGCCATTTCCTCGGCCGCAGCAGGCGCTTCGACGGATGTCTCGGCCTCTGCACAGAGCCGGTCGAGCAGCTGCGACACACTCTCCGGCCGCGCCGCCGGATCCTGCGCCATGCCGTCCTGCAGCGCCTGCCACTGGTCGTCACGCAGTCCCTCGGGACGCGCCGGCGTGCCGATGACGGGCGTGGCGCTGCCGGACACCATCTGGTGCACCATCGCCGCCACCGCGTACACGTCGAGTGCGCGCGAGGGCACGCTGCCGGGCGCGCCCGCTTCCGGCGCGCGGTAGCCGGGCGTGCCCGACAGCGCCGGCGCATCGAGCGCGCTGCGCCCGCCCGCGCGGGCACGGGCGGCGATGCCGAAGTCGAGCAGCTTGACCTCGCCGCGCGCGGTGACGAACACGTTGCCGGGCTTGATGTCGCGGTGGACCAGCCGGTGCCGTTCCCAGGCATAGTCGAGCGCCTCGGCGACCGGACGCAGCAGCTCAATCGTGCGCGCCAGCGGCAGCGCCCCTTCGCGCGCCAGCAGGCTTTCCAGGTCTTCGCCTTCGAGGCATTCCATGATCACGAAATAGCTGGCCGTTGCCGGGTCCTGCGCCCAGTCGTAGACGCGCACGATGTGTTCGTGCGCCAGGCGCCGCGCGCGCGTGGCTTCCTGCACCAGCAGTTTGGCGTGGCCGGCGCTTTCGGTCAGCTCGGGCGACAGGATCTTCAGCGCGACCTGGGCGCTGTGTCCCAGCTCGGCGTGGGTGGCCAGGTCGGTCGCCTGCCAGACCTGCCCCATGCCGCCGAGCGCGATCAGGCGTTCGAGGCGATAGCGCCGGTTGGCCGGGCCGACCTGCTGGCCCGCCATCAGCCCCAGCTCGGTGCCGCGCGCCGGCGCCGCTGGAGTCGGCGCTGCGGGCGCATGCGCGGCGTCGAGGATGGCGTTCTTGCGCCGGTCGAATTCCTCGCGGCTGAGCAGCCCGTCCTCGTGCAGCGCGCGCAGCTCGCGGATCTTGTCGATGGCGGTTTGCATGCGTGCGGCGTCAGCCCAGCGGTGCGCCGCAGGCGCCGCAGAAGCGGTCGTCGCCGCGCACCGGATGTCCTTGCGGGCAGGCACGCTGGACCGAAGCCGCGGCGGTGACCGCCGCACCGATGCTGCCGGCCACCTGTGCCTGGGCCGCCAGCGCCGTCTTGTTGACGTCGTTCTGCAGCGCCAGCAGATCGAGCTGGTGGCGCCGGTCCTTGTCGACTTCGGCTTCGCGCCGCAGCCGTTCGCGCTCCAGCGTTTCCTGGGCCAGGCGCGCGGCGTCGCTGGCGCTCATGGCGCCGCCGGCAGCCACCACTTGCGCCAATGCGCTCAACTGGCCGGCATCCATGCCCGCGTGCACGCGCGTCTTGAGGTAGTCGGCCAGTACGGCGGCATTCGGCGCGCCGGCCACGGCCAGCTTGGTGGTGTCGTCCAATCCATCGAGCGCTTCGGCGCGCGCGATCTCGAGGCGCGCCTGCGCCAGGCCGTGCTCGAACTGGGCGGCGCGTTCGGCGCGCTCGGCGCCCAGGCGGCGCAGTTCCTGCTGCCAGGCTGCCTCCTGCTCGGCGCGGCGCTGCTGGTGGCGCCGCTCTTCGCCCAGCAGTTCGACTTCTTTCGCCGCGCGCGCCTGGCGGTGCTCGGCCTCGATCGTGCGCAGCAGCTTTTCGTGCTGGGCGACGGCGTCTTGCTGGCCGCCGTCGCGGCGCAGCGCAGCGATCTTCTGCTGCACGGCTTCGGCGTCGAGGTCGGCGCCAAGGGTTTGCTGGCGCGCGCGCGCCAGACCCTGCAGTTCGAGCCATTCTTCCTCGCGCTCGGCCGCGCGCCGGCGCGCGGCATTGGCCAGCACCACCAGCGCGAACTGGGCTCCGTGCTCCTCGGCGTCGAGGTCTTGCGCGCGGCGTGCGGCGGCTTCGTCGGCGGCGCGCAGGCGCGCCAGCTCGGCGCGCTGGCGCGATGCGTCCTCGATCTCTTTCGCCTGCTCGACCTTGTTGCGGATCTGCTGGGTCAGCAACTGCTGCGCGAAGCGCTGGCGCGCCAGCGTGCGCGCCTGCAGCGCTTCCTGCTGCGCGACTTCCAGCGCCGCGCGCATGCGGATCGCGCCCAATGCCTGCACGTGCGCCCACTCGGCCTGTTCGCCGGCGCGCCCGCCGCGTTTCCTGGCCAGGTCGTGTTCGAGTTCGGCCAGGATCTCGCCGGCACCGCGCGCGATCGCTTCGCGCCGGCTGCGTGCTTCGGTCACGCGCGCATACAGGTCGATCTCGCGCGCACGCACGGCCTGGGCGCGTTCGCCATTGGCCAGGCTCAGTTCGGCGCGGTCGAGGGTGTCGTTCTGCTGCAGTTCGAGGCGGCGCAGGCGCTGGCGCGCGGCCTGTTCTTCACGCGCGATACGGTGCCACGCCTGTTCGTCGTAGAGTTCCTCGAGCTGGCGCGCATGCGTCATCTGCACGCGGCGCTCGTCGGCCGCCAGCCACAGCGTGCCGATGCGCGCGCGATTGGCGTCGAACTTGTCGTGGCGCAGGGCCAGGGTATCGACCTGCACCACGCCCAGGCCATAGTCGGCCAGCAGCAGGCGCAGGGCGCCCTGCAGGCGCTCGTCGAATTCGGCGCGCAACGTGTTTTGCGCCGGCGCCTGCGCCGCCATCTCGCGCAGCGAACGCGCGCCGACGAATTCCGCCGCCACCTGGCGCACGGCCGGCAGCAGCAGTTCGCGCAACTGGGCGGCGGTCACGGTGCCGGGCATGGTCATGAAGTGGCGCGCAAAGGCGGGCACGTTTTCGATGCGCAGGCTGACGGTGAAGGCGGCACCCACCGCCAGGTGTTCGGCCGTCTCCAGGTCGTCGAAGGCGAATTCCACCGGCAGCGCATTGGTGCGCGTGACCAGGATCTCGGCGTGGCCGTCGCGCAGCAGGTGGTTCAGGCGCGAGAAGAAACCTTCGATCTCGTATTCGCCCTGCGGCACTTCGGTGGCCTCGTCGCCTTGCAGGATGTAGGCGCGCGCGGCGGCCGGCACGCGCAGGGTCTTCACGAACAGGCCCGACAGCGCGCGCACGCCGAAGAACACGGCCAGTTCGTCGGGGCCGGCGATCCAGCGGTTCTCGACCAGCACCGGGGCGTTATGCGGCGCGCCGAGCGTGATGCCGCAGGCCGCGCAATAGCCGGCGCCGCCCGCATTCCTGTGCTGACACCGCGGGCACTTGCTGCCGCCAAAACCGAACATCTGGACCATGATCCGACTCCTCAATTCTCAAACCACACAGGCGCGCCGATTCTAACAGGCATGCCCTAGATAATGCCGATCCGTTCAACGCACACCAGGCTGGCGCCGCGCGCACGCAGGCTGTCGCGCAGGCCGGGGGGCAGGTCCGGCTCCCAGGCGCGCGGCAGCAGCACGCGGTCGCCCGGTTGCGCAGCGCGTTCGATCAGGGCGCACTTCGGCTCCAGCCCTTCGACCGGCTCCACGAGTCCGGCATGCCAGGCGTTCGAGCGGCCGCTGGCGATGATGCGTCCGCGCGGGACGAATTCGCGGCCGCGCGCCAGGCGGTCGGCCAGCACCAGCGCCAGTTCGTAGGAATCGCCGGAAAACGCTTCCTCACCGAAGCGCACCGTGGTGCGCCAGCGCGCCGTTTTTTCGCCGTCGAAATGGCGCGCGCCCGTCAATACCTGGCGCAATGCCTGCTGGCGTACGCCGTCGACGCCGGGCGCCGCGATGGCTTCTTCGTCGGATGCCTCGCCGGCAGCCAGCGGATAGACGCTGACCTCGACCCAGCCGAGGGCGTCGTGGACGCCGCCGCTATGCAGCGGGAACCAGGCGCGCGCGCTCGACACCGAAGCCGCCACGTCCGGTTGACCGTTCAATGCGCCGAGATGGTGCAAATAGCCGGGGCCGCCCAGCAGCGCGCCCGCCGGTAAGGCCTGCACGGCGTGGCCGTCGATGCGGCCGCGCTCCCAGGCATCGGACCAGCCGTTGGCGACTGTCCCCTCGCCCAGGGTCAGCAAGCCGCGCACGGCGCGGTCGGCCAGCACGACAGCCAATTCCCAATCGCGCTCGCCGTCGGCCGGTGCGCGGTCGATGCTGATCACGACCTGGTCGCGGCTGTCGTAACGCGCCTCCGTATGGCGTGCCAGGCGCGCGACCAGCGCCATGCGCGCGGCCAGGGCGGGCACACCCGGCGCATTGCACTTGACCTCGGCGCGGCCGGCGCGCGGGCGGCGCGTGGCGGTGATGGTGGCGAAGCCGCCGCTGGAGAGCGCGCTGCGCACGGCGACGGTGTCAGGCCGCTTGAGCAATGGCGCGTTCATGCCGCCTCCGCGTTGAAGGCGATCTGCTTGCGTGCGGCGAGCGCCTCCTCGAGATTGGCGGCGATGCGGTCGGCTTCATCGAGCAGCGTGCCCAATCCCTCGTCCTCGGCGCGCTCGAGGCGCGCCAGCAGCGCCCAGGCTTCGTCGAGCGCGGCGGCCGCGCGCAGGCTGTGCGCGGCGCGGCGCTGCTGGACGTCGGGCGCGAGCGGCTGTCCGGGCGCGGCCAGGCCGAGCGCGGGCATGGTCGACGCGGCCAGGCACACCAGGTCGAGCCGCCCGATTAACGCCTGCTGCTGGCGGAACAGGTCCTGCCCCTGCGGCAGCGCCGCCTGGCGTACGCGGCACATCACGCAGGGCAGTTCGAGGAACAGGCGGCGCAGTGCCTGCGCATCCTCCAGCGGCGTAGCGGCGGGCCGTGGCGCGGCCTGCAATGGCGCCGGCATCGCTTGCGGGGCCGGCGCGTCGACAACTGCGCGCGCCGCCAGCGCGCGCGCAAAATCGCGCGTGCCGGCCAGGTCGACCGGCACGCAATCGTCGACGGTGACGCCGAAGCGCGTGTACAGCAGCTGGTTGAAGCCGCCGCGAAAGGCATTCCACTCGTCCAGCGTCGTGCAGGGCGGCAGTTCGAGGTTGCCCTGTGCCAGTTCGCGCTGCAGGGCGGCCTCGATGCGCGCCGCCAGGTCGGCCAGCAGCAGTTCGCCCACTGCTTCGCTGGCCAGGAACAGGTCGAAGCGCTGCTGGTGCACGCGCGGGTCGGGACTGTCGACCGCGAAATGCACGCGCAGGCCGATCTCCGGTGCGGCCGCGAACGGCACCAGGTCGCAGCCGTAGGGACCGGGGTGAAAACACCAGCCGCTCTCGTTGTCGGCCAGGGTGACCCGGCCGCCGGCGCTGACGCGGCGCGTATGGCCGCTCGCGCTGACCACCACACCATGGGTGCCGGGCGGCAGCGCGCAGTCCGCGGCGATCGGCCGCGCGATGACCTCGCTACCGAGTCCGGCGCCGTCGAAAGCGCTCGGACGCGCCATCCATTTGAACAGATCGAACATCATACGAACACTACTCCGTCAATATCGCCGGCTGCACGCTGAAGGCGGCGCCATGGCGTTGGAAGTGGGCGGCCGGCGCCAGCGCGAATGGCCAGGCCGCTTCGCATTCGCCATCAAGGTCGAGGCGCCCGGCCAGCACCTGTGCGCCGGCGCCGTCCAGCACCTGCAAGGACACCGCGTCGCGCAGCAGGCGCGCGGCGAACGGCGCATCCGGCAGCAGTTGCAGGATCACGCGCCGTTCGCCGCCAGTATCGACAAAGTGCAGGCGCCAGAAACCGTCGTCGGTGGCCAGCTGCGCCAGCGCCGCGCCGCTGTCGGCCGCGCGCAGCATGCCGCTGCTGCCGTGCCAGGCGTCGTTGGCGGCGGCGCCGGCGGCGCGTGCCTCGAGCGCCAGGGTGCGCAGGCGGCGCACGGTCAAGGGAGAAGCGCGCAGGACCGCACGTTCTCCCGCCGTCAGGGGCCGGCTGCCGTCGAGCGCGGCGCCCAGCACGGCGTCGTCCAGCATCAGGCGGTCGCCTCCCACCCGCGGCGCCAGCAGCAGGTGTTCGCGCAGCTTGCGCTCCATCTCGCTCGTCCTCTTCATTCGCTTCTCCAGTCGATCGTCATGCGGATTGGTTTGCGGCGTCCAGCCGAGCGATGGCCGCGTCGCGCCGTTTGCGCAGCGTCGGCAATGACACCGCATCGAGCGCGGCCAGTTGCGCCATCGTCGGCAGCGCGTTCGTCGCCGGGTCGCGCCATGCGTCCGGATAGCTGTCGTCCGCGGGGCCGAGGATGTGCAGGTACACGGCAAGGCGCACCGCCAGCGAGTCGCCGGCCAGCATGCGCGCGCTCCAGCTGCCCGGCTCCTGCGCCGCACCCGCCTCAAGCACAAAGCCGGGGGGCAGTGAAACGGACTGTGCGCGCAGCGCGGCCGCCGGAGCGTCCTCGTCGGCATCGTCGCCGGCATCGTCCTCACCCGCGGCAGGCGGCGCCTCCACTGCGTCGAGTTCGTCCTGCAGCGCTTCGAGGATCAGGTCCGGGCCTGGCGTGGCCGCGGCCTCCGCAGCAGCCTGTGACTCGTCCAGCACGCGCCAGTAATCCTCGATCCAGGCGGCCGAGCTGTCAAGGTCGTGCAGCCAGTCGCGGTCGCGGTTCGCCGACAGCGCTTCGTATTCGCCGATCTCGGCCAGCATCTCGCCGATCCGGCCCGCATTGTTCTTCAGGCTGTCGAAGCGCTTCGAGCGCGTATGCAGCGGGCCGGGCGCACCGCTGAATCGTTCGAGCGTCTCGCTCCAGCGCAGGATCCATTCGGGGCGGCAGCCGGCGATCGAACTCAATTGTCGTACCTCGATCGGAATCGTCGTCTCGACTGGCCGGCCGAGGATGGCGCCGACCTGGGCGCGGTGCTCGCGCCAGCCGCCGAACAGGCGCGCGATCTCGCCATAGGCCGTGTCGAGCATGCGGTAGGCGTAAATGCGGTTCGGGCTGCAGGGGCGGCCGCAGGCGGCCTGGTAATTGTCGGCGTCGACCTTGTCGCGCAAGAGCGCGAACATATCGTTGACCTTCTTGCGCAGCAGCGCCTCGCCGCCGGGTTGGCGCCAGAACCCTGGCGCCAGCGCGGTGCGAAAGGCATCCCAATCGTCCGGGCGTGCGGCCAGCTCATAGGCCAGCAGCAGCGCCAGCTCGAACACGCTGTCGCCATAGCTGTTGCCGGCGGCCTGCGCACGCGCGCCGTGGCGCGCCGCGTGCAGGCGTTCGGCCAGCAGGTCGATGTACTCGGCCAGCGCTTCCTCCCGCGCGGCGGGCGGCAACAGCGCGGCCAGGCCGCAGCGGGCAAAGGCCTCGAGCGAACATTGTCCGAGCAGCTTGCGCACCTGCTCCCAGCCCGGCTCCTGGTACCGGGTTCCCGGCAAACGCATACCTTCCTCTTGTGTCGATGGTGTATCCGCCAGATAACGGATTTTGTAAATCATGCCACAGAAACATAGATGCAAGGCGTTTTGGAGTGGGTCAGATCCGTTTCTGTTCGAGGTTTTGGTAACGATGCACTGACCTGTAAGGTGGGCGGCTATACCTGTGCGCGTGCCTATCTGTTGCTAAACGCCGCCCACGCGTTCAACCACAGTCTGATATCTCGCGACGAATCATCCGTTGGCTGAACGCGTGGGCGGCGCACGCAGCACGAGCACACAAACCGAAGAAGTGGAGCCGCCCACCTTACATGTCTGTGCTTAGCCTTCTTTCTGTTTGGCGTTCTGGGCCAGCGTGCGCAGCAGGGCCGCCACCACCGGGGCCGCGTGCTCGCCGCCGGTGGCGTTCGAGCGGCTGACGAAGACCGCGAAGGCCAGGCGCCGGTTTTGTCCGGGGATGCTGCCGGGTTCGAGCCAGCCGGTGAACCAGACACTGGCGAGACCTTCGTCGCCCACCGGCGCGGTGCCGGTCTTGCCGTACAGGCCGGCGCGCAGGCGCTCGAATGCCGGATCACGGAAGACGCTCGCCGCCGTGCCCTGCGTGACGACGCCGTGCAGGCCGGCGCGGATGCGGTCCAGGCGCACGCCCAGCGGCGCGCCCGGCTGCGCGCGCGCTTCACGACCGTCGAGCGCCAGCAGCAGGCGCGGCGCGATCGCCCTGCCCTCGCCGACGGCGCCGGCGGCGAGGGCCATGTGCAGCGGCGTGGCTTGCATGCGCAAGCCGATCGCCATCTGGCGCAGTTCGTGGCGCGCACCGATCGGGTCGAAGCCGGCCACGCTCGACTGCAGCGCATCCCAGCTGCGCCAGTCGTATTCAAGCGGCAGCAGGCCGCCGTCGAGCATCAAGGGCCGCTCGAAGCCGAGGCGGCGCGCCATGTCGGCGATCGGGCGCACGCCGGCGAGCGCGGTGTCGTCGAGCGCGCGCAGGCTGGGCGCTCCGCCCTGCGCCTTGCCGAGCAGGCTGGCATCCGACAGTTCCGCGCCCCAGGAGAACCAGGTATTCAGGCTATAGGTCAGCGCCTGCGCCAGACCCAGCTTGCCTTCGCTGGCGCGGCGGTCGAGGCTGCCGTCGCGGAAGTTGGTGATGCGCGCACCGCTGCCCGCATTCGGGTAACTCGCCGCATCGGTACGGAACGGGAAACCGCGCGCGGCGGCCAGCGCGTTGATCTGCGCCAGCGGCATCCCGCCCAGCAGCGCGTCGAGTTGCGAATTTAACTTTGAATTGCGCTGCGCCGCCAGTTCCAGCCCCAGCGCGCTGACGATCTTGAAGGTCGAGCCGGGACTGCGTTCGGCGCCGCCGTCGTGCTGCAGCGCCGCCTGGCGCAAGGGGCTGCGCGCCGGGTCGACGCGGTCGAAATCGCGCAGCTCGCTCCATTCGTGCTGCGCTGCGGCGGCACCACCGCTGGCGGCGGCGAGGATGTCGCCGCTGCCGGTATCGAGCAGCACCAGCCCGGCCTGGCGGCCCTCGGGCGCGGCCGCACCGCCCTGGCAACGTCTGCCGTCCCATGCGCCGCGGCGCATGCCGACACAGTCCAGCACTGCCGCCGCGAGGAGCTGCAGGTCGAGGTCGAGCGTGAGTGTGGCCGCATGCGCGCGACCGGCGGGCGACGGCAGGCGCGCCAGCATGCCGGCCACGCTGGCGGCGTGCTGCGGGTTCAGGCCCAACAGCGTGGCCAGGCCCGCGTTGCGCGCGCTAGCGGTTGCGCCGCCGGCTTCCCACAGCGGTGCGCCGTGGCGGTCGGCCAGGCTGACCGGAACGGAAGCCGTGCCCGCAACCGGGCCACTGTGCGGCAGCGCCTGCCACGCAAGCCGGCCATTCTTTATCTGCAGATGGCGATAGGCGGCGTCGCCCGTACCGCTCATGGCGGCAAGGCCGAGCGGCGTGGCGCTGACAACGATCTCGCGCGCGCCGCGCTGCGGCGCCAGCAACAGCGTGCGCACGTCGTCGGGCTGGCGGCAGGCGCGGCCGCCGCAGGCCGGCAGCGTAGCGATGGTCGCGGCGCCGGCGATACCCTGCACGCGCCCGGCCAGCATCAATTCGAAGCGCTCGTTGCCGCTGGCCGGTTGCGCCAGCGTCAGCACCAGCCGCGCCGCGCCTTCACCTGTGCCCGCGCCGCCGGGCCAGTCGGCCACGCGCCGCCATGGCGCCCAGCCCTGCGGCAGGCGGTCGAACAGGCGTGCCGACGCGAGCGGCATCGCTTCGCTCGTGGCGGCCGCCGCAGACGCTGCCTGCGCGCGCCAGGCGCCGCCGGTGAAATCCGGGCGCACGCGCCAGGCCAGCAGGCGCCGTTCGCCGTTGAAGACGCGGATCTGTTCGCGCACATAGGCGCCGTCGGCGCGGTGATGCAGGCGTTCGAGCAGGCGCCGGCCGCCGGCGTCGAGCACGACCTTGTCCCACGTGTGCAGGTCGGCGCTGCGCTGGCCGGGCGCGGCCGCGCGCCACTGCGCCAGGTCGCGCGGCGCCACCTCGACCAGGCCGCCCGCCCCGAGGCGCACCAGGCCGCGCGCCAGCAAGTCCCGGAACAGGGCGCCGTCTTCCAGCGCCGCCGGCGCCGCTGCCGGCACGCGGTAGTCGCCGGGCGCCAGGCGCGCGCCATGCACCGGGCCCTGCGCGGGAAAGGCAGCGACAAAGGCCGCGCCCTCGGCGCCGGGTGCCGCCGAATAGCGCGTCAGTACCAGTTCGCCTTGCGGGCAGGCGCCGCCGGCGCGGCGCGCGATGCGCAGCGCATCGTGTTCGCTCCAGACCAGCCAGCCTTCGCGCCCGAGGGTCGCGGCGCCGCGCCCATCGTATCCATTGCGACCGATGGTGCCGCCGCTGGCGTCGCCGATCCAGCGCGCCTGGCCGCGCCAGGCCAGCTGCAGCGGCGCAGCCAGGGAGCCGGTGACGTCGACCAGTGGCATGGCGGCGCCGCTCAGCACGACATTGCGCAAGGTGACGGGACTGGCCGCGGTCTCGTTGCGCGCGGCCCAGCGCGCCACGTCGCGAAAGCGGTAGCCGATGCGCAGCGGCGCCAGCCGCCCGCCGCTGCCGGCCAACACCTGGCTGCACAGGTCGATCGCGACTGGGCGCCCGGCGCGCATGTTCGATACGACCAGCAAGGCGCCGCCGGGCTGCGCCGACAGGCTCACGCCGGACGTTGCGGGAACGTTGAACGAGACGCCCGGCAGCGCCGGCTGGAACGACGCCAGTGTGCGCACCGGGCCGCCGGCGTCCATCCTGCCGGGCGCGGCGGCGCCGAGCGAACGCGCATGGCCGGCGATGAGCAAGGCGCCGCCGAGGACGAAAGCGGTGGCCAGCAGGGCGAGCCAGAAGCCGCTGTTGGGGCGCCAGCCAAAGGCAAGCCGGCCCAGCGCAACAGGCGCAGAGCGGCTGCCGGCGCGCAGGTTGCGCGCGCGCCGCCAGGCCCTGCGCCTTGCACCAAGCCCGGCAAATACCGTCGCAAACATCTCTCCCATCGTTCCTCCACGCGCCCAGGGCGGCCGCTCCTGCAGCCTTTAGCGGGGGGACGCGAAAAGCCGCCCGTTACCGTCGCGATCGCCGACGTTGGCGCCGGCGCGCCGGTCGCGGATTTGTGCAGGCCATCCCGCTTTTCATGCACCTTGTCGCAATCGGATGGCGTTTGGGAGGGGCGATGACTACAGTGGACACATCGAAACCCAACCCACTCGCGTTTGAAAAAAACTCCAGGGCAAGGCGCATCGTCGAAGACAGTACGATAGTACGGCGAGACGAATGCAACGCAGCCATGGAGGATTTTTTCAGACGCTACAAGGAGACACACCGTGAACATCGCCAAGCACATGGAAGCCGTTTTCGTCGTTGCCTTCGCCGCCCTCGGCTCGGCCAGCTTCTTCAGCGCTCCGCTGTCGGAAGCGCAGGCCCAGGCCCGCCCGGCCGCCATCCTGGATTCGAGCATCGCTACCGAAACCAAGATGGCTGTCGTGGTCGTGAAAGGCAAGCGCCCCGGCGCCGAACAGCCGACCGTGCTGGCCGATCGCCGCAGTGGCGGGAGCCGGATTTGAGCGCCGCTGTGCGCCGGTCCGCTCCTTGACGGGCGCCCGGCATCCCGTTCCATCCGCCTTCCCGCTCTACTGTTTTCCGCCTCCCCGCAGCCTGTTGCAGCCCAGCTGCTGCAATCTGTTTCAGTTGTAAGCACTTGCGTCAAATGCCCCATCCCGATCAAGCGATTGATATATTGAATCATCCGCTTTTGGAGATGGAGAACGACATGAAATCCAGCCTGACCCTTGCCACCCTGATCGCCCTCGGCGCCGCCTATGCACCGCTGCCGTCGATGGCGCAAAACGTCGAACTGTACATCGGCTCGGCCCCGCCGGCCCCGATGTACGAGCGTGCTCCCGCCGTGCGCCGCGGCTATGTCTGGTCGCCAGGGTACTGGGACTGGCGCGGCCATCGCCACTACTGGGTGCCGGGCACCTATATCGTCGAGCGCCCCGGCTATATCTACGCGCCGCCGGCCTGGCAGCAGCGCGGCGGCCGCTGGTACATGCAGCAGGGTCATTGGTCCCCGCGTGGCGGCTACGGCGTGCGCGACGGCTACGGGCGCCAGGGCTTCTACGATAATCGGTATAACGGCGGCCACGGCTACCGCGGCGACCGCGATCGCTATGACCACCGTGGCGGCCGTGGCGATACCGACCGCGACGGCATCCCCAACCGCTACGACCGCGACCGCGACAACGACGGCGTGCCGAACCGCTACGACCGCGACCGCGATGGCGACGGCCGCCGCAACGACCGCGACAGCCGGCCGGACAATCCGTACCGCCGCTGATCCGGGCCGGGTGGCCGGCTCCACCGCAGTGGCTGGGCTTTGGTAACGCGTGGGCGGCGTACACGCAGCCGCTGCTCACCCTCTCGGGTGGAGCCGGCCACCCTACGCCAAAAAACGGTTATGCTCACGCCATGACCGAACTCGACCGCCTGCAAGGCGCCGCCAACCGCACCGAATTGTCCGCCAGCCGCAAGCTGGCCCTGCGTGCCAGTCTCCCCCTCGAGGAGGCCTTGCGCGCCACCCTCACTGCCAGCAGCGGCGGCGCCGGCCTGGACGCGCTGCTGCGCGAACGCGCGGCATTGCGCGCGGCCGAGGCGGTGCGGCGTGCCGCACGCGCAGTGGCACGCGAGACCGCCCGGGTAGAACGGCGCGCCCGCCACGACGGCTTGCCCACGGCCTGGCGCGCATGGTTCGATGGCTCTGCCCGTCCTAATCCGGGCCGTTGCGGCATCGGCGCCCGTCTGCTCGGCCCCGCCGGCGAACTGGTCGAACTCTCGCAGCCGGCCGGCTACGGCAACAGCAGCGAAGCCGAATACCTGGCCCTGATCGCCGTGCTCGAAGCGGCGATGGCGCACGGCGCGCGCGAACTCACGGTGTATGGCGACAGCCGGGTCGTGATCGACGACGTCGCCGCCCCCGCAAGCGCCGGCGCGCCCTCGCTGCAGCCCTACCGCGCCCGCGTGCACGCGCTGCTGGCGCGCCTCCCCGGCGCCAGCCTGCGCTGGGTGCCCCGCCACAAGAACCTGGAAGCCGACGTGCTGTCGCAGCGCGCCAGCCTGGCGCCCACCATGGAACACGATGCCCTCCTCCCCTGAACTCGCACACTGGCGCCCACGCCTGGCTGCGCTGGCAGCCGCCCGCAACGACGACGACGGCGCCCACGACGCCAGCCACCTCGAGCGCGTCTGGCGCAGTGCGCAAGCCCTGCTGGCGCACCACCCGGAGGCCGACGCCCTGGTGGTGCTGGCCGCCTGCTACCTGCATGACCTGGTCAACCTGCCGAAAGACGACCCGGACCGCGCCCAGGCCTCGACCCGCTCGGCGCGGCTGGCCTGCGCACAGTTGACAGAGCTCGGCTTTCCGCCCGAACGGCTGGACGCCGTCGCCCACGCCATCGCGGCGCACAGCTTTTCGGCCGCGATCGCGGCGACCACCATCGAAGCGCAGATCGTGCAGGATGCCGACCGGTTGGACGCCCTCGGCGCGGTCGGCCTGGCGCGCATGTTTTACGTGGCCGGCAGCATGGGCCGCGCGCTGGCGCACCCGAGCGATCCGCTGGCCGACGCGCGCCCGCTCGATGACCGTGCCTGGACGCTCGACCACGTCATGGTCAAGCTGGCGCAACTGCCGGGCATGATGGGGACCGAGGCCGGACGCGCGCTCGCCGACGAGCGCCTGGGGCGCCTGCTGGCGTTCCGCCGCGAGTTCGCGGCCGAGTGGCTGGGCGGGTCATCAGGATCGGACGCGTGAACGCACCGGCGCCGACATCCGATCCGCACACAAAGTCCAGCACGGGCAAGCTCAACTTCGTCCTGATCAGCGTCTTCCTCGACATGCTCGGCATCGGCCTGATCGTGCCGGTGATGCCGGTGCTGGTCGGCCAGTTCGTCCCAGGGCGCGACGAGCAGGCGCTGTGGTACGGCATCCTCGCCGCCGTGTTCGGTCTGCTGCAATTCCTGTTCATGCCGATGGTGGGGGCTGTGAGCGACCGTGTCGGACGCCGTCCGGTGCTGCTGTATTCGATGGGCGGCATGAGCCTCAGTTTCCTGGTCACGGCCTGGGCGCCCAGCCTGGGCTGGCTGTTCGTCGGGCGCGCCATTGGCGGCGTGTCGGCGGCCAGCATGTCGGCGGCGATGGCCTATGCCTCGGACGTGTCGACGCCGGAGAATCGCGCCCGGAGCTTCGGCCGGATCGGGGCCGCCTTCGGCGCCGGCTTCATCTGCGGCCCGGTGCTGGGCGGCCTGCTGGGCGAGATCTCGCTGGCGCTGCCGTTCTGGGTGGCGGGCGCGCTGGCCGCGGCCAACCTGGTGTATGGCGCCCTGTTCGTGCCCGAGTCGCTGCCCCCTGGCCCGCGCGCGCCGTTCGAGCGCAGCCGCATCAATCCGCTGCGCGCGCTGCGGCGGCTGCTGGCGCGGCGCGCGATCCGGCCGCTGGTGCTGGTGTTTGCGCTGGCCAGCTTCGCCCAGATGATGACGCAGGGGACATGGGTGCTGTACACCACCTTCCGCTTCGGCTGGACCCCGCGCGACAACGGCATCGCCATGTTTTGCGTGGGGCTCGCCACTGTCGTGGTCCAGGCCTGGCTGCTGGCGATCCTGGTGCGCCGTTTCGGCGAGGCGCGCCTGGCGGTGCTGGGCCTGGCCTCGGGCGCGCTCACCTACCTGCTGTACGGGCTCGCCACCCAGGGCTGGATGATGTATCTCTTCATCTGCTGCAACCTGCTCGCCTTTGCCGCCGGGCCGGCGCTGCAGGCGCTCATCTCGCGTAAAACCGATCCCGCCGAGCAGGGCGAGCTGATGGGTTCACTGCAATCGATCAGCAGCCTGGGCGTGGTCGTGATGCCGCTGCTGGGCGCGGCGATCCTGGGCGAGGTGAGCCACCTGCCGGCGGGCGACTGGCGCATCGGCAGCAGCTTCTACGTCACGGCGGCGATGCAGGCGCTGGCGGTGCTGGCGGCGCTGCGCTACTTCCGGCGCCGCCGCGCCGGAGAATCCAACTGAACGAGCGTCTCTCTTGTCCGATCCCATCATCGCCGCCGTCCTCTGCGCAGCGCTGCTGCACGCCGGCTGGAACACGCTGATCAAGGCCCATGGCGGCGCCGTGGCGACCATCCTGGTGGCCGGCGGCGCCGGTCTGCTGTGCGCGCTCGCCCTGCCCTTCGTGGCCGCGCCCGATCCGGCCAGCTGGCCCTACATCGGCGCCTCGGCGCTGGCGCAGATCGGGTACTACTTCCTGCTCATCGCCACCTACCGCAGCGGTGACCTCAGCCACGCCTATCCGCTGATGCGCGGCTGCGCACCGCTGATTGTCGCCCTGTGCGGCGCCCTTGCTGGCGAAGTCCTGAGCGCCACGCAATGGCTGGCCGTCGCGCTGATCTGCGGCGGCGTGCTGGCGATGTTCGGAAGCGGTCAGGCCGGATCGCGCCGTACCACGCTGCTCGCACTCGGCACCGCCTGCGTGATTGCGCTGTACACGCTGGTCGACGGCGCCGGGGTACGCCGCTCGGGCGCCGCCGCCGGCTACACGATGTAGATCTTCGTGCTGACGGCCATGGGCGTGCTGGCGCTGGGCTGGCGCCGCCATGGCCGCGAACTGCTGCCGTTCGCGCGCCGCAGTCCGAACCTGACGCTGGGCGTGACGCTGGGCGGCGGCCTGATGACGGCAGGCTCCTACGGCATCGCGCTGTGGGCGATGACGGCGGCGCCGGTGGCGGCGGTGGCCGCGCTGCGCGAGACGTCGATCCTGTTTGCGACCTTGATCGCGGCGTTGGTGCTGCGCGAACGGGTCGGCCCCGCGCGCGTGATCGGCGCCGTGCTGATCGCGGCCGGCGCCGCCGCGATGCGACTAGGCTGACTCCTAAAACTTCATCTCCAGCGTCGCGCGCGCGCTCGGTCCGGCCTTGAAGCGCGACTCGCGCAGCACCAGGCCGCGCCCCTCTTCCACGAAGCTGCCGCGGTTGACGAAATCCTGGCCGAGCAGGTTCGACAGCGCCACGCGCAGTGCCTGCTTCCCATTGAACTTGTAGAGCACGTAGGCTTCGAGGTCGCGCCGCGGCGTGATGAAGGACGTCTGGCGTTCGGAGACACGCACCGTGCCACCCTGCTTGTAAGCGAAGCTGGCGCCTGTGGTGATGGCGGCGCGCTTGTAGTCGATACCGAGGTTGCCCGACAGCGGCGTCTGGCCGTCGAGGCGGTTGTCCGGCCCCGGCACGCCATCCACGCGCGACCAGTTGGCCGACAGGCTGGCGCGCAGGTCGATCGCCGGCGCCTCCTTCATGAGGGCTTTCAGCGGGAACTTGGTTTCCAGTTCCAGCCCGCGCGTGGCCGCGCGTCCCGCGTTCATCGGCATCGCCACCCAGCGCGCGCCGTCGAAATCGACCAGGTGGCGGATGTAGCCGTCGATGCGGCGCGTCGAGGCGCTGACCGAGAACAGCGCGCCCTCGGCCCAGTAATGCTCCCAGGAGGCGTCGAAGCCGAGCGCCAGTTCGGGCTGCAGGTCGGGATTGCCGGCGTAGTCGGGATCGGTCGAGCGGTTGTCGACCGAGGTCTGGCGGCGCGGAATCAGCTGCTGGAAGCTCGGCGCTTTATAGGTGCGGGTGACGGCGAAGCGGACCTGGTCGCCCTTCGTTCCCGGGATCTTCCACAGGGTCTGCATGACCGGGCTCCAGACGTTCGAGCTCGAGCGGCCGGTAACGAACGTGTTGCCGGAGGTGGTGGTGCGGATGCCTTCCCAGCGCGCGCCCAGGTAGACCGACCAGCGCGGCGTCAGGTTCCATTCGTCCTGGGCGTACAGGGCCAGGCGCGTGACGCGCGATTCGGAGGTTTCGCCGTCCGCCAGCGCCGGATAGAGCGTGCGGCCGGCCTCGAATTCCTCGCGGCTGTCCTCGCGTACCGACCAGCCGGCATCCCAGCCCATGCCGAGCGCGTGGTCCTTCAGGATCGTCTTGCTGAACTTGCCGACCGTGGTGGCGCCGACTTCGTCCGCTTCCAGATGCACCTGGTTGTCGAGTGCGCGCGGCGATCCCGGCGCCGTCCAGCGCCAGTTGTCGGTCGTGTTCTGGCCGCCGATCAGGCTGGCCTTGACGTCGAGCTTGGCGCCGTCGGCCATCTTGTGCACCCAGTTCAATTCGCTGCGCAGCACGTCGTTGTTCAGGCGCAGCGCCGTATCGAGCTCGGGATAGAGCGGGGCCGCGCCCAAAGTCGTGCGCGTGCTCTCGTGGCTGCGGTTGCGAAAGCGCACCAGGTTGACGAAGGTTTGCGATGTCAGCGTGTCGCCGTTGTCCAGCGTCCAGTTCAGGCGCGGCGCGAGGTTGAAATGGTTGAAACGCGCGTGCTCGTCGCCGTCGCTCCGGCGCACCAGGTTCGGGTCGGCGGCCAGGTCGAAGCCCTGCTCGTCGCTGGCCGTCTCGCGCCTGTACTGTTCGAACATGGCGCTGCCGGCAATCGAGTACGACATCTTGCCCAGTTTGTCGGACAGCTGGATATTCGCCGTCGGGCCGGAAAAGCCGCTGCCGGCGCGCGCGCCGAGCTTGAATTCGCGCTGGCTGCTCCGCACCGCTTTTTTCAGCACGATGTTGACGGTGCCGGCGACCGACTGGGTGGAAAACTCGGCGCTGGCGGCGCGCAGCACTTCGATGCGCTCGATCACGTCGGGCGACAGCGAATCGAGCGTGAAGCCGTTGGGCGCGCGTTCGCCATTGATCAGGATCTGCGTGTAGCCGGCGCCCAAGCCGCGCATGCGGATCTCGGCGCCGCGCCCGTTCGGGCTATTGACGGTGATGCCGGGTACGCGCTTGAGCACGTCGGCCACATTGGTATCGCCGTATTTCAGGAGCTCCTCCTGCCCGACCACGATCCTGGTGGCGGTGTCGTCGCGGCGCGGGTCGTAGCTGTCGGCGCTGCCGCGCACTTCGACTTTCTGCATTTTCTGCTCGGGCGCGGAAGCGGAATCGTCCGCTTTCGACACCGTGGACGTGCTCTGCTGGGCAAAGGCAGGGAAGGCGGAAGCCAGCGCGGCGGCCAGCAGGGTCAGGCGGATCGGTGCGAGGATATACATATCAGAAAGCCAAGTTTATGAGAATGTATTGTCCATGAGTTCACTCCTGAATAGATGCTCAGTGGAATATATTTTCGATATGCATGTCCTCCAGACGCCGGACTGGCGCGCCCGCCGTGGACGATGCGCTACACTGCTGCGCAGGGCTGCCGTTCAAACAAAGATATGCACCGGTACGCCGCTTATTTATAATTCGCCATCATCACAAGTAATAAGGGCTGCCATCGTGTCCGATCGTTTCAAAGTACTGCCGCAATATGTCCTGCCGAAGCAGGCGCTGACCTCGTTCGCCGGCCGCGTTGCCGGCCACCGCGGCGGCAGGATGACGACCCGCCTGATCCGCTGGTTCGTGGCCAAGTACGGCGTCAACATGGACGAGGCGCACAATTCGGACATCGCCAGCTACCCGAGCTTCAACGAGTTCTTCACGCGTCCGCTGAAGGATGGCGTGCGTCCGTTGGCGCAGGCCGATTTCGTCTGCCCGGTCGATGGCGCGATCAGCCAGTTCGGCGCGATCGACGACCACCACATCCTGCAGGCCAAGGGCCACAAGTTCACCACCACCCAGCTCGTCGGCGGCGACGCCACGCTGGGCGCCCAGTTCCAGCACGGTTCCTTCGCCAACCTGTACCTGAGCCCGAAGGATTACCACCGCCTGCACATGCCCTGCGACGGCCGCCTGACGCGCATGATCTACGTGCCGGGCGCGCTGTTCTCGGTGAACCCGACCACCGCGCGCGGCGTGCCGGGCCTGTTCGCACGCAACGAGCGCGTGGTGTGCGTGTTCGAGTCCGATGAATTCGGCACTTTCGTCATGGTGCTGGTCGGCGCCACCATCGTCGGCAGCATGGCGACGCCATGGCATGGCGTGGTCAACCCGCAGCGCACCGGCCGCATCTCGGAATGGACTTATGAGTCGAAGCCGGTCGTGCTGAAAAAGGGCGACGAGATGGGCCGCTTCCTGCTCGGCTCCACGGTCGTGATGCTGTTCAAGGAAAAAACGATTGCCTTCAATGCCGACTGGGCGCCGGAGCGCAAGGTGCGGCTGGGCGAGATGATGGGTAACCGGCCGGTTTAATGTTGTCCTGACAAGGTTTTCGTGGGAGGATGAGCAACCATTCTCCTGCGGAGCCTGTCCATGAGCGCCCTGCCCCAGACCGCCACCGCCATCCCGGCTGCCCTCACCATCGCCGACGCGCAGCGCGACATGCGCCACGCCTACATGGATGGCGCGCCCGGCATCCTCACCTCCGGCACGGTCTGGTTCGTCGCCGGCATGGCGTGCATCCTGCGCTCGCCCGCGCAAGCCGTGTGGGCGCTGTTCATCGGCGGCATGCTGATCCATCCAGTTGCCCTGGTCCTGCTCAAGCTGTCCGGGCGCCCGGCGGCGCATGCGCGCGCCAACCCGCTCGGCACCCTCGCCTTGACGACGACGATCTGGATGATCCTGTGCCTGCCGCTGGCCTATGCGGTGTCGCTGCTGCGCATCGACTGGTTCTTTCCGGCGATGCTGTTCGTGATCGGTGGGCGCTACCTCACCTTTGCGACACTCTACGGCATGCGCATCTACCTGCCGTTCGGCGCGGTGCTGGCGCTGGCCGGCTATGCGCTGGGGTCGCAGGGCGCCGGCGCGGCCACCGGCGCGTTCGCGGGTGCGGCGATCGAAGTGGGCTTTGGTACGTTCATCCTCGCTGCGGCGCGGCGCGGGCGCTGATGACCCGGCGCGCACGCCGAGCCGCTGCGTCGCAAACTACGGCTGGGACAGGACGGTCATCGACAAGGTCAGCGGCACATGTGCGCCATCGACTTTGACGGTGGCCGGTTCGTTCAGGCGTGCGAGCAAGGTCGGCGTGCCGACGAGCCGGCCGTCGTCGAACAGGCGGCCGGTCAACCACACGGCGTCCTGCGCCTCGGCCTGGCGCACCGTCATGTCGACGCGCCACTTACCCGAGGCGACGGCGAACTGCTCGCCGTTCCTTGCCAATACGCGCGGCGTCGATTGTTCGCCGTTCGCGTCGAGCGTCATCTCGATCCGGTACACGGGTCCGGTTGTAGCCTGTTCGGCGCGCGCGCCGATGGTGGCGGCGACAGCAGTGACGGCCAGGCAGGCAAGAACACAACGGCCGATCGCACGGCGAACAGTAGTGGAAGGGCTAAGCTGCAGACTCATGAGACGCTCCTTGGTGGGATGATGGGATTGCCAGTGGCAGTGGATGCCGGCGCGCGTGGCAGGCACACCGGTGTGAAACTTGAGCAGCGCTTCCGCATAGATGCGCCGTTGGCGCGGATACTGCTGCATGACGATTGCATCGCAGGCGATTTCCTGATCCTGGCGCAAGGACCTGACACCGATGTGGGCCAACGGGTTGAACCAGAAAACGCACTGGAAAACGGCCGCCAGCAGGTTGGCGCAGGCATCGCGGCGCAGGATATGCGTGCGTTCGTGGGCGATCACCAGCACCTGCTCCTGCGGCGAATAGCGCCGGCGGAAGTCGTGCGGCACGATGATCCGGGGGCGGAACAGCCCCACCGATGCCGGGCCGACGGCGCCGGCGCCGACGTGGACGTCGCCACTGCGGGTCAGCCGCCCCGCCCTGCGCAGGAATGCGCCATGGGCGGCGACGAACCAGGCCGCGCCGGCGAGCAGGCCGCAAGCCCAGAGCAGGAGCAGCAGGTCGACGTGGGCAGCCGCCAGCGGGGTCGCCCGTGCGGCCAGCGCCTGTACCGGCCGCAAGGCGGGCGCGGCCTGGATGACCGGCGCCAGGCCGGCCGGCAGCATGGCGGCGACAGTGACGGCAGGGACGACCGACCAGGCCTGGTAGGCGCTACTCGCGCCCAGCCATCGCCGCAGCGGCCTGCGCAGGACGAGCAAGGCCACGATCGCGATACTGCTCATGAGTGCGGCGCGCAAGATGAGGGAGGTGAATTCACTTGCCATCGTCGAGCTCATCGATCAGCTTGCGTAATTCCGCGATGTCGTTGGGCGACAGTTTGCGCCGGTTTCCGAAATGCGCAACCAGCGGTGCGATGCGCCCGCCGAACAGGCGTTCGAGCAGGCTGCCGCTTTCCTGGGCCAGCCATTCCTCGCGCTCGAGGACCGGCCGGTACAGGAAGCGGCGTCCGTCCTTTTGCGAGGAAATCGCGCCTTTCCTGAGCAGGCGATTGAGCAGGGTTTTGATGGTGGCGGCCTGCCACTGGCGCTCCCTGGACAATGCCGCAATGATGTCCTCGGCGGCCAGCGCCGCCGGCGCTGCCCACAGCACTTCCATGACATGCGACTCGGCGTCGCTGATCTTCGTACCTGATTCGTCGTTCATGCAGTTATCGTTTACAAGTGTAATCAGCATGGATGATTACACTTGTAAACGGTGCCGTCAATTGTTCTTTGTCCGAATTTGATCGCTTCTGGAGCGGGATGCTTTGCAGCCGTCGCCGCGGGCGCTATCTCGTCTGCCGCGTATTCGCGAGCGCCTTGCGCAAGCCGACGTCGCCGGGATTGTTCGCCAGTGCCGCCGCCAGCGGCGCGGCGAAGTCCGCCGGCAAGGGATTGATACCGGCGAGCGAACAGGCGGCCTGTCCATTGCCATGCCGCGTCGCTTCGTCCGGTAAAGACATGTGGAGAAGCATTGCCCGCGATGATCGCACCCAGCGCTGCGGCCGACACGCCGGCCGGCGCGGGAACGCACGGTGGTGGCGGCGGTGGCGGCGTGAAAGCGCGCCCCGGCAGCGGCGTCGCGGCGGCGAGCAGCGCGGCCGCCAGCAGAAGTACGGGTCCGGATCGCATCGTCATGTGCTCTTTTCAGGTTGGAGATGAAAGGCTAGCCCTCGCCGCAAAACATCTCTTCCATCATATCCAGAAACGCCCGTGTCTTGGCCGGCATCAGCCGGCGCCCCGGAAAGACGGCCCAGCCAACCGCGGGCGGCAAGTCCCATTCCGGCAGCACCCGCACCAGTTCGCCCTTCTTGACCAGCGGCGCGGCGAACAGTTCGGAACTGGCCGCGATGCCGGCGCCGCTGCAGGCGATGCGCGCCAGCAGGTCGGGAGAATTGGCCGTCAGGCGCGCCGGCAGTTCGCGCTGCCAGCGCAGCTTGCCGCGCGTGAGCGTCCACGACAGCGCACCGCCGCCGCGGCTCAGAAGACATAGCAGGTCGTGGCCGAGCAGGTCGTCGGGATGCTCGGGCAGGCCGCGCACGGCCGTGTACGACGGCGCGGCATACAGGCCGAAGCGCTGCAGCGTGACGCGCCGCGCGGCCAGCGTGGCGTCGTCGGGCAGGTCGCCCATGCGGATCGCGATGTCGAAATTTTCCGCCACCAGGTCGACCCGGCGCGGCGACAAATCCAGCTCGACGCTCACCGCCGGATAGCGCGCCAGGAAGCGCCCGATCATGGCGCTCATGCCGAGGTTGGCGAAATCGGCCGGCAGCGAAATGCGCAGGCGCCCGCTGGGCGCGGCCTGGCGGTGCTGGGCCAGGGCGCCGGCCGCTTCCGCTTCTTCCGCCACCTTGCGCGCGTGTTCGAGCAGGCTGGCGCCGAATTCGGTCACCATCAATTTGCGCGTGGTGCGCTGCAGGAGCCGTTCGCCCAGGCGCGCCTCCAGCAGGGCGATGCGGCGCGACACCGTCGATTTGGGCAGGTTCACGCGCAGCGCCGCCGCACTGAAGCTGCCGGCTTCGACGATGCGCGCGAACAGCAGCAGGTCGTTCGGTTCGACTTCCATGACATTGTTCCACTGGCTGAATAATGTTATCCATTCTAGCGTCTTCTGGATTGATTTTGGAACTGCTAAAGTAGCTCCATCGCATCACCGAACCCTCACCCAAAGGAACGACATGAACATCCTGCAGATCACCTCCAGCCTGCGTGGCGCCGACTCCGAATCGAGCCGCGTCACCAACAGCATCGTCGCCCGCCTGCTCGCCGCCAACCCGAACGCGACCGTCGTCACCCGCGACCTGGCGCGCGATCCGCATCCGCAGCTGGACGAAGCGGCGCTCGGCGCCCTGTTCACCCCGGCCGAATCGCGCACGGCCGACCAGGCGGCCCGCGTGGCCCTGGACGACGCCCTGATCGCCCAGGTGCAGGCCGCCGACGTGGTCGTGATCGGCGCGCCGATGTACAACTTCGGCATTCCAGTGCAGCTGAAAAGCTGGTTCGACGCGATCGCCCGTGCCGGCGTGACCTTCCGCTACACCGAGAGCGGTCCGGAAGGCCTCCTGAAGGGCAAGAAGGTGTACGTGGCCACCGCGCGCGGCGGCATCTATCCGGCGGAGGCCGATCCGCAAGTCCCGTTCGTGCGCATGCTGCTGAACTTCCTGGGCATGACCGACCACGTCTTCATCCATTCGCCGGCACAGTCGATGGGTCCGGAAGCGTCGGCCAAGGGCCGTGCCGAAGCGGACGCCACGATCGCAGCCGCAGTGGCCTGATTGCAGGCGGCGGCATTATCGAGGAGAGCAAAATGAATGCAGTGATGACTGAACGCGTGGCGCGGCCGCGCGGCGTGGAACGCGTCATCGGCGGCCAGTTCGTGATGGACGGCGCCGGCGTCAGGATCAACCGCGTCCTCACGCAAACCTTGCAACGCCGCCTCGACCCCTTCCTGATGCTCGATGCCTTCGGCAGCGACAAGGCGGGCGACTACATCGCCGGTTTTCCCGAACATCCGCACCGCGGTTTCGAGACCGTCACCTATATGCTCGCCGGGCGCATGCGCCATCGCGACAGCGCCGGCAACGAGGGATTGATCACCGACGGCGGCGTGCAGTGGATGACGGCCGGGCGTGGCGTGATCCACTCGGAGATGCCCGAGCAGAACGAGGGCCTGATGGAAGGTTTCCAGCTGTGGCTGAACCTGCCGGCGAGCGACAAGATGCGCGCCCCGTGGTACCGCGACATCCCGAATGCCGAGGTGCCGCGTTTTACGACTGAATCCGGCGTCACCGTGCAGGTGATCGCCGGCAGCACCCACGGCGTCGACGGCGCGGTGCAGCGCGCGGGCACCGAGCCGCTGTATCTCGACATCGCGCTGCCGGCGGGTGCGACTTTCGAGCAGCCGCTGGCGGCGGGACACAACGCCTTTTTGTACGTGTTTCGCGGCGAGGCCGTCGTCGGCGGCAAGGGCGTGGCACAGGCGCGCATGGCGATCCTCGACAATGCCGAGGGCGCCGATGGCGTCGTCATCAAAGCTTCCACGCCGACGCGCCTGCTGCTGATCGCGGGCCGGCCGCTGAAGGAGCCGATTGCGCAATACGGCCCGTTCGTGATGAATACGCAGGCCGAGCTGCAGCAGGCGGTCGAGGACTTCAGAAGCGGACGCTTTGCAGCGTAAGTCATCGTTCTACCCGCGCCCGGACCGTCCGGGCGCGCTTGCGTTACACTGCCGGCATGCGCGCTTTTATTTTACCCTCATGCCCCTGATGCCCGTCGTCCTCGACCTGCTCTCGCGCGCCAGCCATGCGCTCGGCTTCGAGACGCTCGACCGCTTCCCGCGCAACCACCTGCACGCGCGCACGCACTGGGACCGGGCCTATTTCGACATCGCCTCCGATTTGAAACCGGAGGCCATCGAGCGTTCGCTATGCGATTCGATCGCCAACACGCCTTCCATCTTCGCCCACATCGCCAACCCGACGCCGGCCATGCAGCGTACCCTGCTCGGCGTGATCGATACGCGCCTGCGCCGTTCCTGCGGCGCGCCGTCCGACCTGGTGCTGCTGCTGATCGAGGCCTACCGCAGTCCGTACACGATGGAAGCGCGCCCGGGCCTGCGCGCGGCGATCGAAGCGAGCGCCGGGCAGGAGCCGCGCGAACGCGTGCACGCCACGCTCGCTTTTCTCGGCGCGATGCCGGCCGCCTTCGACGTCATCGAAGCGCAATAAACTTTGGCTGCACCAGATTGCTCGGCACGTAACGTTCGCGCAGCGCCATGAACGGCGTTTCCACCAGCCGGTAGAGTAACCAGCCCGACAGCACCGACAGCGCCAGCAGCAGCACGATTGCGACCGCCGTCTGTGGGCCGTAGCCGAGCGCCTGCAAGGGTTGATAGGCGACCGCGCAGGCGCCGCGGTGCGTCAGGTAAATGGCGTACGACCAAATGGCCAGGCGCCCGGCGCCGGGAATGCGCAAGTCGCGCAAGAGCGAGCGCTCCGACAGCGCCGCCAGGATCAGCAGGCCGAACGCCAACCCCAGCAGCGGAAAGCCGAACGCGGTCGGCGCGAAACCGTAACGGTCATCGAGGAACAGCCAGAAGGCCAGGCCGGTCAGCACCAGTCCCGCCGCCAGCACGCGGTTGCCGTGGCGCGTCGCGCGTGTCCACAACGCCGGGTGCCGGTTCTTCAGCAGCGCCAGGCCGACACCGGCCACCAGTTCATCGAGCCGGCATAAGCTGGCGTAATAGATGAGCTTGTAATAGAAGTAAGTCCCATAAGTCTGGCCATCGACCTGCGCCGCCCACAACTGCGCGCGCAGCAGCATGCCGCCCACGACCACGCAGGCGATGAAGGTCCAGGCGAAGGCGATGCGCCCGCGCAGCGCGGCGCCCGCCAGGGCCAGCGCCGGCAGCAGCAGGTAGAACTGTTCTTCGATCGCGAGCGACCAGCTGTGCGAAAACGCGGTGCCCGGGGTCAAGCCGAGGTTCTGGGTAAAGCTCAGGTAGCGCCACAGGGGCGCCAGCGGCGCGTTCTCGCCCCAGGCCGGCCACAGGACATACAGCGCCAGCACCACCAGGTAATTCGGCAGCGTGCGCAGCAGGCGGCGCGCGTAAAAAGCCCGTAAGGACAGGCCGGCATCCGTCGCCATCGCCTTGAAGATCTGGTTGCCGATCAGGTAGCCCGACAGCGCGAAGAACAGGTCGACGCCGGCCCAGCCGATGCGCCCGACCCAGCCGAAGGTAGCGTCGTCGTTCGACACGAACAGTGTGTAATGGTGCAGCACGACCAGCGTGACGGCGAGCGCGCGCAGGGTGTCGAGGCCGTTCAGGCGGGCGCTACGGGGATCTTGCATCGGATCGTTCGAAAGGAAGAGTGGCGGATCATGCCATGCCCTTTTCGCATGTGCCAGTGATTCCCGATAAAATGACGGCACCAAAAATTTCCCTGGATCACCGCGCATGGCTTCCGCCCCGAATCTGCAATTCAAGTTTGTCAACTATACCGGCCTGGACGAGGGTCCGAGCGTGATCATCATGGGCGCGACCCATGGCAACGAGATTTGCGGCACTGAGGCGATCCGCCGCGTCATGGCCGAGCTCGACAGCGGCACGCTGCGCATCGCGGCCGGCAGCGTCACCTTCGTGCCGATCGTCAATCCGCTGGCCTACTTCAAGAACCAGCGCAATGGCGAGCGCAACCTGAACCGCAACCTGTTCCCGAAAGACGACCCGCAGGATTTCGAAGACCGCATCGCCAACTGGCTGTGTCCGCTGCTGGCGCAACACGACGTGCTGCTCGACCTGCACTCGTTTAACGCCGCGCACGGCGAACCCTTCGTGATGGTCGGCCCGGTGAACAACGATGGTCCGCTCGAGCCCTTCGCGCATGCGGAAAAGGAACGGGCGCTGGCGCGCCGCCTCGGCGTGCGCCGTTTCGTGACCGGCTGGATGGCGGCCTATGGCGGCGGCGTGCAGCGCCGCTCGCGCGGCAATGCGGCCGAACTGGAAACCGTACTGCGCTACGGCGTCGGTACCACCGAGTACATGCGCAGCACCGGCGGCTATGCGCTGACCCTCGAATGCGGGCAGCACGTCGATCCGCAGGCGCCGGAAGTGGCCTACCGCGCCATCATCAACACGCTGGCGTTTTTAAAACTGATCGAGGCGCCGGAGCCGCAACCGGTGCCCTTCGAAGAGATGGAAGCGCTGCACATGGTCGCCGTGTACGACAAGCTCGACGCCGACGACAGCTTCGTGCGCAGCTGGGCCAGCTTCGACCCGGTGCGCGAGGGCGAACAGATCGGCACGCGCGCCGACGGCACGCCGGTGCTGGCCGAATTCAGCGGCCGCATCCTGTTCCCGGATGCCAAGGCCGGCGCGAATTCGGAGTGGTATTACCTGACGCGGGCCAATCCGGAATTCGGGCGCGGCTGAAACGCACAAGGGCGTAGAGGACGTACTCAGGTGCGGTGCGCCGTTGTCCCCGACTGCGTTCTAGTGGATAATTCGACACCATGACCGATACCGCAACCCTCCCCCCTCTCCCCGACCGGCTCTCGATCGATCCGAGCAGCCCTTTCCACAACCGCGACGTGTTCCAGCATGAGGTCGGCATCCGCTTCAACGACAAGGACCGCTTCGACGTCGAAGAGTATTGCCTGAGCGAAGGCTGGATCAAGGTCGCCGCTGGCAAGACGCTCGACCGCAAGGGCAAGCCGATGCTGATCAAGCTGAAGGGCAAGGTCGAGGCGTTCTACCGCTGAGCGGCCGCGCCGGCAAGCTTGCCGGCCTGTTGACAATTCATCTTTCGAATACGAAAACGGCGCTCCCAGGCGCCGTTTTTCATTGCAATATCCCTTGTACAACGCCTGCCTTGATTGTTAAATAAGAGCTGTCGCCAGGTCACAACGGAACATGTTGCGGAGCGGCAAATTGCTTGCCCACACCAAACATCGTCCATATCATCGGGTCTTCTGATTGCCGCCCGGCAATCCATTTTCCTTTGCCTCTCCGCACCAGCGCCCGCTGGGATATTGGACATCACATGAAATTCCCCACGATTTTTTCGATCGCCCTGCTCTCGCTGGCGACGGTCACCGCGGCCCAGGCCGCCGACATTGCAACAACCGTCGACCTCGGCACGACCGGCCTTGGCCTGCACCTCACCGCACCGGTCGCGCCGAAACTGAATGCCAGAGTGGGCCTGAATTACGCCACCTATTCGTACGATGGCCACACCTCGAGCGTGGACTATGATTTCAAGCTGAAACTGTCCACCGTCGACGCCCTGCTCGACTACCACCCGTTCGACGGCGGCTTGCGCTTCAGCGCCGGCCTGGTCCATAACGGTAACAGCATCGATGCCAGGTCGCGTCCGGACGCCAACGGCAATTACACGATCAACGGGCGCAGCTACGATGCCGCCCTTGCCGGCAACCTGATCGGCAAGGTCGAATTCCGCAAGAATGCGCCTTATCTGGGCATCGGCTGGGGCAATGCCGTCAAGGCGGCGGGCTGGAGCTTCGGCATGGACCTGGGCGTGGCCTTCCAGGGTGGGCCGAAGACGAGCCTGGCGCTGCGCGGCTGCACCGCGCCGGCGCTGATCTGCTCGCGCCTTGCCGACGATGCTGCCGGAGAGAATGCGCGCCTGGCCAAGGAGGTCAAGGATTTCAAGCTGTACCCGGTGCTGCGCGCGGGGATCAGCTACCGCTTCTGAAGCGCAGAGCATGCGTGGAAAAGGAAAGCCGCAGGTCGAATGCTGTTCAGTTAAGCCGCACCCCGAGTCCACGGCCGTGCCGTTGCACTCTTCAACGCCAGGAGAAGCCTGTATGTTCGCGCTCCCAGGCCAGGTGGCGCGTCTCGATAGGCATAAAGAGGGCCGTGGACTCGGGAGTCCACCCTACATATCGCGCAAATCGTATTGCGCGACCGGGCTTGGTACTAGCTGGAAATGCGTAACACGCCCCTTAACTGAACGGCATTAAGACCGCAGCCTGCCTTTTTCGTTTCGGCTTGGCTCAGGCAGGCGTCAGCAATTTCAAACCGGCGATGCCGAGCGCGATCAGGCCGATCGAGCCGATGCGCAGCGCGCCGGCCGGTTCGCCCAGCATCATCATGCCGAAGATCGCGGTACCGATGGTGCCGATGCCGGTCCAGACCGCGTAGGCGGTGCCGAGCGGCAGGTTACGCAGCGCCAGGCCCAGCATGCCGACGCTGAGCAGCATTGCCAGCAAGGTGAATGCCGTCGGGATCGGTTTGGTGAATCCTTCCGTGTATTTCAGTCCGGCGGCCCACGCCACTTCCAGCAGTCCTGCCAGCACGAGGTAAAACCAGCTCATCATCGACCTTTCGCGGGGCGTGCCCGTCTGTAAAAAACGGGCGCAAGTATAACATCGTGATGCGACATCCCCTTGCGCCGAAGTCCGATGGCCGGCGAAATCCAGGCGGGCCCGGCAGGAATTCGCAGTGTCCCGTAAGATGCCCGGATCGATAAAGCGAGGAATGCAAATGACGACACTGTTTGACCCGATCACCATCGGCGCGCTCGCGCTGCCGAACCGCATCATCATGGCGCCGCTGACCCGCGCCCGCGCCATCGGCCCGGACCGCGTGCCGAACGCACTGATGGTCGAATACTATGTCCAGCGCGCCAGCGCCGGCCTGATCCTGTCGGAAGCGACCTCGGTCACGCCGATGGGCGTCGGCTATGCCGACACGCCGGGCATCTGGTCCGAGGAGCAAGTCGCGGGCTGGAAGCGAGTGACCGAGGGCGTGCACGCCGCCGGCGGACGCATTGTCATGCAACTCTGGCACGTGGGCCGCATTTCCGATCCGGTCTTCCTCGATGGCGCCGCACCGGTCGCCCCGAGCGCGGTCAAGCCGGCCGGTACGGTGAGCCTGGTGCGTCCGAAGCGCGAATACGCGACGCCGCGCGCGCTCGAAACGCACGAGATCGCCGGCATCGTCGCCGCCTACCGCCAGGGCGCGGAAAATGCGAAAAAGGCCGGCTTCGACGGCGTCGAGATCCACGGCGCCAACGGTTACCTGCTCGACCAGTTCCTGCAAGACAGCACCAACCTGCGCACCGACGAGTATGGCGGTTCGATCGAGAACCGCGCACGTTTGATGCTGGAAGTGACGGACGCCTGCATCGCCGTCTGGGGCGCGGACCGCGTCGGCATGCACCTGGCGCCGCGCCGCGACGCGCACGACATGGGCGATTCGACCCCGGTCGAGACCTTCGGCTACGTCGCGCGCGAACTCGGCAAGCGCGGCATCGCCTTCATCTTTGCACGCGAAGCGGTCGGCGAGGACAGCCTGGGACCGCTGCTGAAGAAGGAATTCGGCGGCCCCTTCATCGCCAACGAAAAGATGACGGTCGAAACGGCCGAGCGCCTGTTGACGGCCGGCGATGCCGACGCCATCGCCTTTGGCCTGTGGTTCATCGCCAACCCGGACCTGCCGCAGCGCCTGCACAGCGGTGCGCCACTCAACCCGCTGCGTCCGGAAGTGATCTACGGTAGCGGCGCCGAAGGCTATACGGATTACGCGTCGCTGCAGCAAGCTTCATAAATCCGTGGGTGCAAACTGGTCGCGGGACCGGTCTGCGCCCTGTGTTTACATGTATGTATCAGGTATGTACGCCCTGTAGAACGGGGCGTTTTTCCCTGCAGATCCTGTTGCACTCATGATATTCTTGCGCGATTCGCATAGTGCGCCGGTGGCCGGCGCCTGCTCACCAGGAATCCGTCTTGAAGATTTTTGTTCCCCGCGTCATGGCCTTCGCCATCGCCTCCGCACTTGCCTTCTCCGCCGTCCACGCCGCACCCGCCGCCAAAGCCTCCGCTGCTGCCACTACGCCCCGTGCCGAAAACGCTTTCCTGTCGCAAGAAGACGCCGCCGCCCGTTCGGCGCGCGTGTCGAACGTCGATTACGCGCTCGAATTCACGCTGACCGGCAAGCCGACCTTCAGCGGCGTCACCACCGCCACCTTCGACCTGGCCGACAACAGCCAGCCGCTGACGATCGACCTCGACAAGGCGACCGTGAAATCGGTCAGCGTCAACGGGAAGACGGTCGAGACGAAATACAACAACTGGTTCGTGACGATTGCCGCCGCCGACCTCGCCAAGGGCCGTAACACCGTCGTGATCGCCTACGAGCGCCTGCACAGCACCAACGGCGAAGGCTTGCACCGCATGGTCGACCCGGTCGATGGCCGTGTCTACACCTATTCCCATTTCGAGCCGGCCGCCGCGCACCAGATGTTCGCCGTCTTCGACCAGCCCGACCTGAAGGCGACTTATCAAGTTACGGCCACCGCGCCGGCCGACTGGCACGTGGTGTCGACCACGCGCGAGACGCGCATCGAAGAAGCGGGTGCCAACAAGCGCTGGATCTTCCCGAAATCGAAAAAGCTGAGCCCATATAACTTCTCGCTGCACGCCGGTCCTTATAAAGTGTGGGAAGACAAGAGCGGCAAGTACCCGATGCGCCTGTTCGCGCGCCAGTCGGTCGCCGCCCAGGTAACGCCGGAAGACTGGTTCCGCTACACGAAAGACGGCCTGGCATTCTTCGACAATTACTTCGGCATTCCTTACCAGTTCGAGAAATACGACCAGTTGCTGGTGCCTGACTTCCTGTACGGCGCCATGGAAAACGCCGGCGCCATCACCTTTGCCGAAGGCGGCTTCCTGCACAAGGCGAAGATGACGGACGCCCAGCGCCAGTCGCTGGCGTCCGTCATCATGCACGAGATGGCGCACCAGTGGTTCGGCGACCTGGTCACCATGCAGTGGTGGAACGGCCTGTGGCTGAACGAAAGCTTCGCTTCCTTCATGGGTACGCTGGCCACGGCCGAGGCGACCGAGTTCAAGGACGCCTGGCAGCATTTCTATTCGACCGGCAAGCAGGCCGCCTACGTGCAGGACCAGAAATCGAATACCCACCCGATCGAGGTGCCGGTGCCGTCGACCGCGAACGCGTTCGACAACATCGATGCGATCACCTATTCGAAAGGCGCCTCGACCCTGATCCAGCTGCGCCACCTGCTGGGCGCGGAAGTCTTCCGCAAGGGCGTGCACAATTACCTGACCAAGTATTCCTACCAGAACGCCAAGCTCGACGACTTCATCGGCAGCCTGGGCGAAGCGGCGGGACGCGACCTGTCGGGCTGGACCAAACAGTGGCTGTACGAGCCGGGCGTGAACACGATCGCGGCGAACTTCACCTGCAGTAGTGGCAAAGACGGCGGCAAGATCAAGTCGTTCACCTTGCAGCAGACGGCGCCGAGCAAGGCCTTGCCGACGCTGCGCGAACAGCGCGTGCAGGTTGCCACCTTCAAGGTCGAGGGCGGCAAGTTCACCCAGCTGCAGAACGTGCCGGTGACCTACGCCGGCGCCAGCACAAAAGTACCGGCCCTGGTCGGCAGCGCCTGCCCGGACATGGTGTATCCGAACTACCAGGACTGGGGTTTCGTGAAAGTGCAGCTCGACAAGCGTTCGTTCGAAACCGCGCGCGCCAGCCTCGCCGGCGTGGAAGACCCGCTGCTGCGCACGATGCTGTGGCAGAGCCTGTGGGATGGCGTGCGTGACGGCAAGCTGGCGCTGAACGAATTCATCAAGACCGCGCTGGCGAATGCGCCGCTCGAAAAGGATTACACCTTGCTCGGCGACGTGCTCGGCAAGGTCGGCATGGCCAAGTACTATCTGGATGCGATGGGCCTGCACTCGGCCTGGGCGCAGCAGACCCGTGCCGACCTGGAAGCCATGGCGTGGAACGGCGTGCAAGCGAACAAGGGCAACGACAACTTCCAGCGCCGCTGGTTCACGACCTACATCGGGCTGGCCAGCACGCCAGCCGCGCTCGAGCGCCTGGCGGGCATCCTGGCCGGCACGGTGCCGGTGGCAGGCCTGGACCTCAACCAGGACTTGCGCTGGTCCATCGTCGCCCGCCTGAACCGCTACAACCACGCCGGCGCCGCTGCGCTGGTCGAGCAGGAAGCGCAGCGCGACAAGTCGGACAGCGGCCAGGCCGCGGCGCTGGCCGCCACCGTGGTGCGTCCGGATCCGAAGGTCAAGGCCGAATGGCTGGCGACGGTCGAAAACCTGAAGACGGAATTGCCGTTCTCGAAGATCCGCATGGCGATGGGCAGCCTGTATCCGGCCGAGCAGAACGCGCTGGCCGAACAGACGGCGGCCGCGCGCCTGGCCAAACTGCCGGCGATCGACAAGGCGGCCGGCCCGGTCTACATGCGCAGCTACGCCAACACGCTGATTCCGGCCAACTGCACGCCGGCCAGCGTCAAGCGCCTGACCCAGGCCGCCGAAAGCATGAAGGACCTGTCGGCCGGCACCCGCCGCTCGCTGCTCGACACCCAGCAGGAAGACCAGCGCTGCGTGACGATCAAGCAGGCCATGACGGCGCCGAAATAAGTCTTGAGCTACGGCGTTGTGCCAGGCTATGCGGCGTCCCGCTCGTGGACGCCGCTGGCGCTCACGGTCGGGCTGCACCTGCTGCTGGTGCTGGCCTGGCTGACGGGCATGCACGGCCCGGTGCTCCAGCCGGCGCCGACGGAGCGCATCTCGACCCTGGTGCTGGTGCAGCCGCCGGCCCGGCCCCCGCCGGCGCCTGTCGAACCGCTGCAACTTCCCAAACCGCGTACGCGCAGTCCGGCGGCGATTTCGGTGTCGGCGATCGTGTCGCCTGCGCCTGTCGTCCCATCCGCCCCTGTTTTCGAACCGGCCTCCGAGCCGCAAGCCGACCGGGCCCCTGATATCCCCTTGGCGCCAACGCCCGGCGAACTTCTTGCCACGTCGAAGGCGATGGCGGGCAAGGCCGACCGCGCATTGCGCAATGGATCGAGCCCGATCACGGCCGAGCCCGAGCGCAAATGGGAACGCTTCGCTGAAGCCTTTGCCGCCGCGCGCAAGGATGCCCCGCCCGGCGTCACCCTCGAGAGCTACACAGCGCCGGACGGCGTGACCATCTACCGCAAGACAGTGGCCGGCAAGGTCAGGTGCTACCGCAGCGGCAGCGTCGGCGGCCTGACCACGCAGTTCGGCAACGCCGACCTCCACGGCGCCGGCAACACGACCTGCCCCACAAGCGTCAGCTGGACCCGTCACTGATTGTTCGTCAAGCACTCAACCTCCTTTCGTTACAGGTCTGGTACCCGTGCCAGGGACGCACAGCTCGGCCAGGCGGCGCCAGGAACCGTCGGCAAAGCACTCGCCCGCTGGCGGCGTGCGCTCGAACAACTGGCCGAGGCCCTGCGGCGCCACGTCGTTGACTTTCACTTCGCGCTCGATCGGCAGGCACACGGCATCGTGCCAGGCGGCGGCATAAGTGCGCGGCGTCGGCAGCGGTCCGCGCAGGCGGGTGGCGGCCGCCTCGCATTCGGCGCGCGTGAGGTAGGCGCCGCGCAGGCTGCTGCTCTCGAGCGTCACCTCGAGATGCTGCTGCAGGTACAAGAGCAGGACGATCGTAAACACGGCGGCCTCTCGCTAATGGTCTGCCGGTTGGATAGCGGCGCCGGCCGCGCGGTTCGGCGCGCACGGCTGACCTGGATCAGACCGGGGCGGCAGATGTCCTGGTCAGCAGCGCCGCGGCCGAACGGCTAGAATGGGCGCCTTGGCGGCGCTATACGGCCGCGTCGAACGAGGAATGACTTTGACCTGGGATTATCCGCAACCCTTCGTGTTGTCGCTGGCGCCCGGCGCCGCGGACATCGATGGCCTGAACCACACCAACAATGCCGTCTACGTGCGCTGGTGCGAGCAGGCCGGCTGGGCCCACTCCGAGGCACTGGGGCTGGGCATCGACGATTACCGGCGCCTCGACCGGGCAATGGCGATCCGGCGCGCCGAATACGATTACATCCTGCCGACGCTGCTGGGCGAGGCGCTGACGCTGGGCACCTGGCTGGTCGGCGGCGACGGCAAGCTGTCGATGGAACGGCGCTTCCAGCTGGTGCGCGACGGCGACGGCGCGACCGTGCTGCGCGGGCGCTGGGAACTGGTCTGCATCGACATCGGCGGCGGCCGCCCGCGCCGCATGCCGCCCGAATTCCTGGACGCCTACATGCCGCAGGTGGTGAAAAGCGCCTGAACGCACCCGGGCGCGGGCTATGCATGGGTTAGCTTGAGTCACCTTGCGCCTGCTCAAAGGCAAACTTGAGGAAACCGCGCCAGTGGGCGTTCGCGCCGGGCGACACTGCATTGGTGTCCGCCGTCCACGAGGTGTCGCCATGCCCGGTCCAGCCAATCGTCCCGCCAATCCCCTGCTCGCGGTATTGTTCTGCGCCACCCTGCTCGGGCTCGACGGCTGCCGCCTGAGCGAGGGTTCGTCCGAACAACTGGTCGTCCCCGAAGTCGTGCGCACCAACCTGTTCGTCGCCCCCTACGGCTCGGACGCCAACCCCGGCACCCAGTCCGAGCCCTTCCGCACGATCGCGCGCGCCGCCCAGGTGGTGACCGCCGGCACCACCGTGTACGTGGCGCCGGGCCAGTACACGGGCGGCTTTCGCACCAGCGTCAGCGGCACCGCCGAAGCGCGCATCATCTTCGTGTCGTCCGAACGCTGGGGCGCGAAAATCGTCCCGCCGCTCGATTCGCGCACCAGCAGCGCCTGGGACAACCGCGGCAACTACGTCGACATCGTCGGCTTCGACGTCGACGGCTTCCAGTACCAGAGCGGCACCAAGTGGCTCAGCGGCATCTATAACGGCGGTTCGTACAACGGCATCCGCCACAACCACGTGCACCACATCGCCCTCGACGTCCCCTGCGAGGCGGCCGGCGGCGCCGGCATCGGCGTGGACAGCTATTACAAGGGCAAGCATGGCGAGGTCATCGGCAACAACGTGCACGACATCGGCCCGCCGGAGTGCCGCTTCCACCACGGCATCTACGTCAGCACCCAGGCGCGCGTGCGCAGCAACGTGATCTACCGGATTTCCGGCGCCGGTATCCATCTGTGGCACGATGCCCAGCGGGTCGACATCACCGGCAATACGATCTCCACTTCCGGTTCCGGCATCGTCGTCGGCGGCGGCGATTTTTATTATTCGAAGGGGCCGAACGACAATACGGTCGTGGCCAACAACATCGTCTTCGACAACAAGCACGGCATTCTCGAACAGGGCGCCACCGGCAAGAACAACCGCTACGTGCACAACCTGGTGTTCCAGAACAGCGCCGCCGACTGGCGCCTGCCGCCGGGACGCGAGCACGTCGGCACCGTCGCGGCCGAACCGGCCTTCCTCGAGTACAGCCGCACCGGCACGCCGGATTTCCGCCTCAGCAGCCGTTCACCGGCGATCGGGCGCGGCGCGGTGATCGAAGCCCTGGAACCAGATTTCGAGGGCAAGCAGCGCAGCGTCTCCACCGGCTTCGATATCGGCGCCTTCCAGCACGAGCAATTGCCCGACGCCGAACTGTCGCGCAACGAAGACCCCGATGCGGTGCGCTAGCGGCGCACACCTGCGGCAAGGTTCCTAGAGGATCTCGCGCACCGTCTCCGGCGGCCGGCACAGGCGCACGCCCTTCGGCGTGACCACGAACGGCCGGTTCATCAGCCGCGGGTGCGCCAGCATCGCATCGATCAGCGCATCTTCGCTCGTGCCCTCCGCATCGAGCCCGAGTTCCGTGTACAGGCTTTCCTTGGTGCGCATCGCCGCGCGTGCGGACAGGCCGGCGGCGGCCAGCATGCGCACCAGTTCGTCGCGCGCGGGCGGCGTAGCCAGGTAGTCGACGACGCGCGGCTCGAAGCCTGCTGCGCGGATCGCGGCCAGCGCGCCACGCGAATTGCTGCACTGCGGATTGTGGTAGATCGTGATGTCCATGATGATCAAACTGACAAAGAGGCGGCCATGATACGGCCCGCCCCCGCACCCGGCCAGCTTTTTTGCTTGTCGCTCTTGCCCTTGCCCTATAAAATCCCCCGCTCGTTTTCCGCAAGGTAATGTCCCCGGCCCGGGCGCTGCCTTGTGCGAGTCACAACACACAGAACAAGATGGCCGCTGTCAAGCGCGGCACGACGGAGAAATGATGAGCGACACCCTGATGCATCCAGCCGCCCTGCCCACCTGGCGCCAGCGCACCGCGCTGCGCCTCCTGAACCTGTTCGGCTGGAAGCTGCGCTACCGGCCGCTGCCCGGCCCGCACGGCATCGCCGTCGTCTACCCGCATACCTCGAACTGGGATTTCCCGATCGGCCTGCTGAGCAAGTGGGCGCTCGGCCTGCCGTTCCGCTGGCTGGCCAAGGACTCGCTGTTTCGCGGTCCGTTCGGCCCGCTGATGCGCTATTGGGGCGGGATTCCCGTCGACCGCCGCGCGCCGATGGGGGCGACGCGCATGCTGGCGGACAACATGCTGGCTGAAAAGTGGTGCTGGGTCGGCATCACGCCGGAAGGCACGCGCAGCTACCGTCCGCACTGGAAGAGCGGTTTCTACCACCTGGCGATGGCCGCCAGGGTGCCGCTGGTGCTGGTCTACATCGACTACGGCAAGAAGGAACTGGGCCTGGTCGATTTCATCCACCTGAGCGGCGACCAGGATGCCGATATGGCGGCGATCGCCGCCGTGTACCAGGACCGCCAGGCGCTCAACCCGCAGGATGCGGCGCCGATCAAGCTGGCGCCGCCGCATATCGGGCCGGACCGGCGCAAGGGCTGATCGCTCGGCGCGTTGATTCGGACGCACGTCGACGCGTGGACGGCGGAGCCGTCCACCCTACGGCGCCGGTCCCGGTAGAGGTTGTGAAAAAATCGTCAGGGCAAGGGATACGGCCGCCCGGCGCCGAGTCGAAGACAGTACGAGTGTACGGCGAGACGAGGCAACGCAGCCATGGCGATTTTTTCACAACCTCGTAGGGTGGACCGGGCCACGAGAGGCGAGTTCCCCGTCCACGCGTTCAGCCGGCGCTCACATCTGCCGCGCACCCTGGCGCTCGCGCACGAACAGGGTCTTGTACCAGATCGCCGTGGCGCGCCAGGCGCCGCCCGGGGTGGCGCAGTATTCGGGCAGTTCGCCCACCCGCGTATAGCCGAGCCGGGCATACAGCGCTTCGGCATCCGAGCCGGCCTCGGTATCGAGGAACAGCAGGCCGCGCCGCAGCGCCAGCGCCTGCATCTCGGCGGCCGCCATCAATGCCGTGGCGGCGCCGCCGCGGCGCGCGCCGCTGTGTACCAGCAGCTTTTGCACTTCGGCGCGGTTGGCGCCGTTGGGCTTCATGCACAGGTCGAGCTGCACCGTCCCCACCAGCACGTGGTCGCGCCAGGCGGCCAGCAGGATGCGCGAACCGCCCGCGACCGCCTCGGCCACGTCGCGCCAGTAGGCGTCGACCGCCTCCTGGGCCAATGGCATGACGAAGCCGACCGAGGCGCCATGCGCCACCGCATCCTGCAACAGCGCGCGCAATTGCGGCGCGTGCGCCCTGGCGCCGGCCGCGTCGAGCATTCTTACCTGCATGTCGTGTCCTCCCTGTCGATACGCCAGAGTGTGCAGGATTCGTGCCCGCTTTCCAAGCCGATTGAGCGCCTCACGTGCACCATGCTGGTGCATAAAGTGTGATCGTGCACCGGAAGCGACACCGGCAGCGTGCCTTAGTGCGAACCGTGCGCCTCTCCCGCCGACAAGGCGTCCCAGGCCATCGCCGTACTGAGGAACAGCCTGCCGTTGAGCGCGCCGAGCAGTTCGCTGTGCTTGAGGCGGTCCATGACCGGCCCCTTCACCTCGCTCAGGTGCAGGCCGATGCCGCGCGTGCGCAGCATCGCGTTCAATTCGGCGAGGGCGAACAGCGCCGAGGTATCGATCGCATTCACCGCCGACAGCACCAAGACCAGGTGGCGCGTGCAGGGACGGGCCGCGATCTCATCCTCGATGCGCTCGTTGACCGCCTCGACATTCCCGAAAAACAGGCCGGCATCGACCCGCAGCAGGAGCAGTCCGGGCGCGGTGTCGGCCGTGTAGCGGTCGATGTTGCGGAAGTGTTCGGTGCCCGGAATGCGCCCCAGCACCGCGATGTGCGGCCGGCTGGCGCGCCAGATCAGCGCCCCCATCGACAGCGCCACGCCCACCACCACGCCGGCCTCGACGCCCAGCGCCAGCACCCCGGCGGCGGTGGCGATCAGGGCCAGCGCATCGGCGCGGTCGTAGCGCCAGGCGGTGCGCAGGGTCGAGGTGTCGAACATGCCGAGCACGGCGACGATGATGGTGGCGGCCAGCGCCGGCAGCGGCAGCAGCGCCAGCCAGCCGGTCGGCACGCACAGGGCCAGCGCCAGCAGGCTGGCCGTGATCAGGCTGGCGAGCTGGGTATTCGCCCCGGCCGCGAAGTTCACCGCCGAGCGCGAAATGCTGCCGGTGACGGGAAAGCCGCCCGTCAGCGCGCTGCCGACGTTGGCGGCGCCCAGGCCGATCAGTTCGTAATTGCTGTGCAGTTTCTCGGCGCGTTTCAGGGCCAGGGTCTGGGCGCCGGACATGCTGATCAGGAAGACCATGAAGCCGATCAGGAGCGCCGGCTGCAACAGCGCCTGCCAATGGTCGTTCGAGGCCGCCAGGTGCAGCAACGGCAGCCCGGCCGGGACGGTGCCGGTGGTGCGCAAGCCGAGCGCTTCCAGCCCGAGGGCGGGCACCAGCGCGGTCGCACCCAGCACCACGGCCATCGGCGCGAGCTTGGCGCCGATGTCGGCCACGGTCGGGCTTAACCCCAAGTGGCGCAGCAGCGGCGCCAAGTGGCTGCGCGCCGCCAGCAGGAGCAGCAGCGCGCCGATGCCAAGGAGCGCGCTCGGCGGGTGAATGTCTGGAAGCCAGGTGCCCGCCCGGCCGGCGCCGAGCAGCGCCGGCAACTGGCCAAGCGCGATCACCACCGAGGAACCAATGGTGAAGCCGCTCATCACCGGCCGCGAAAAGAAGTTGGCGATGAAACCGATGCGCAGCAGGCCACAGGCCAGCAGCACCAGGCCGGACAGCAGCGCCAGCTGGGCGGCCAGGGTCGCATACAAGGGGCTGCCGGCGGCGGCCAGCGGCGCCAGGGTCGACGCCGTCATCAGCGAGATGATTGCCATCGGCCCGACCGACTGGGTGCTGCTGGTGCCGAACAAGGCATACAGGACCGGCGGGATGATGCTGGCGTAGATGCCGACCACCGGCGGCAGCCCGGCCACCAGGGCGTAGGCCATGCCTTGCGGGATCATCATCATCGCCACCACTACGCCGGCGCTGATATCGCCGGGCAGCATGGCGCGCCGGTAGTGCCTCAACCAGTGCAGCATTGCTCGTCCATTTCAAAAGGCGCAAGGGTAGCACGCGGCGGGGTGGCGAGAACGTAACCGCCGCGAGCGTTCGTGATATGCAGGATTCACACGCGGGCATGCCCGCCCTACACAAGCGTGGCAGCGGCGTACGTAGGGTGGGCATGCCCACGCGTGTTGGTGGGACCGCCGGCGAACTACCCCATCGCCAGTTCCACGCAATTGCGCCCCGCCCGCTTCGCCCGCGCCAGCGCCGCATTCACGCGCACGGTCAGCGAATCGGCGCTCTCGTGCTCTCCGAGCTGCGCCACGCCAAGACTGATGGTCACCTGATCGACGCCCGGCATTTCGGTGGCTTCGATCGCCGTGCGCAGCTTCTCGGCCACTTTCAGACCGTCGATGGCGCTGGTGTGCGGTGCGATCACCTGGAACTCTTCGCCGCCGGAACGTACCAGCACGTCGCTGGCGCGTACCAGCTTCCCGGCGGCGTCGGCCACGGCGCGCAGCACCATGTCGCCGACCGGATGGCCGTAACGGTCGTTGACGCCCTTGAAACGGTCGATGTCGAACGCGATCAGGGCCAGCGGATGCTTGTAGCGGCGCGCGCGCTTGATCTCCTGCTCGAGCAGGGTTTCGCCATGGCGCCGGTTGGCGATGCCGGTGAGGGCGTCGAGCGTGGACAGGTGCGTCACCCGCACCAGCATCGCTTCGCCCTCGCGGTTCATGTCGGCCAGGCGCAGGCCGACCGCGGCCAGGTCGCACAGTTCTGCCAGGGCGGCGAGTTCGTCGCGCGAAAAGGCGCGTGCATCGCGAAACAGCAGGCACAGCGAACCGCGCGGCGCGCCCGGGCCATCCGATGGGATCGGCAGCGCCAGCACCATCCCGACCCCGTGCTCGCGCAAGGCTTCGGCCAGCGCCGGTTCGCCCGGCTTGTCGAGGTCATCGAGCAGCGCGATCGTGTTGCCGGCGGCCGCGACCAGGCCCGGGAAGGCATGCCGCAGCGGCGACTGCAGCAGGCGCTCGGCACGGCCCAGCACTTTCGCCAGGTTCAGGTTACGCTCGCCCTGCTGGGCCTGCAGCTGCAGGTCGCCGCCCGGCTGCAGGTAGAACAGCGCGGCGTGCAGCACGCCGGGCCAGCCGCACAGGGCCTGGCACAGCCGTTCGGCCAGGGCGTCGAGTTCCTCGCCTTCGGCCAGGGCCTGGCGCACGCGCCCGCGCAAGGCTTGCAAGGCGTCGAGTTCCTGTTCGCGCGGCGTCGGCGCCGCCGCCACGGTCGGCCCGGCGGCGAGACGTGCACCGATCGCCGCGCGCAGCGCCTCCTCGCCCAGCGGCGCGATCGCGTACTCGACCGGGCCGCAGGCCATCAGGGCCGGCAGCCAGCGTGCATTCGCGAACGGGCACAGGACAAACGTGGGCGCCCCCGCGCGCGCCGCCACCAGGCGCGCCAGGCCCGCATGGTCGAGTTCCGGGTCGAAGCGCTCGAGGTCGATGACGAGCAGGTCGATCGGCTTGAGGTCGACCTCGGCCAGCGCGGCGTCGGCGCTGTCGACCGAGGTCAGTTGCGCGAACTGCGCGCCGCAGGCGGCCTCGAAATCGGCACGGCGCCCGGCCGCCGGGTTGACGAACAGCCCGGTGTATTGGCCTTGCGGCGTGACCTGCTGGGACATGGTGCTCTCCTCCACATGCATATTTGTTACATAACAGTGGAGATTTTGACATAAACGGGGTCCCCCGAACAGGCAAAACCGCTGGCAAAGTGGCCGCCTGTGTGTGGGAGCGCACCGTCGCGCCCAATTGTGCGGCCGATACTGGGCCGGTCTCGAACAATGCAGAGGGAAGGAAGCGCAATGGCCAACCAGGACGATGTAGCAAACCACCAGAAGGCAATCCAGAATCGCCAGGACCAGATCGACGCCAGCGGCAAGGAAGAAGAAGGACAAAAGCCGGTGCAGATCGGCGCCGAACAGCCGGTGCCGCCGATGCCCGAACAGCACCTGGCCAAACCCGGCCTGGAAGCGCAGATGGAAGTACGGCCGCGGTTCATGGCCGAGAATTACAAAGGCAGCGGCAAGCTCGAAGGCCAGGTCGCGATCGTCACCGGCGGCGACTCCGGCATCGGCCGGGCGGTTGCCGTGCTGTTCGCGCGCGAAGGCGCCGACGTCGCCATCCTCTACCTGAACGAACACGAAGACGCCGCCGAAACCCAGCGCTGCATCGAAGCCGAGGGCCGGCGCTGCGTAACGATCGCCGGCGACGTCAAGGACATGGACTTCTGCCAGCAGGCGGTCGATGCCGTGGTTGGCCAGTGGGGCCGCCTGGACGTGCTGGTGAACAACGCCGCCTTCCAGATGCACGCCAACTCGCTGCTGGACATCACCGAAGAGCGCTTCGACGAAACGATGCGCACGAATATCTACGGTTACTTCCACATGGCGAAAGCCGCCCTGCCCTATCTGAAACGCGGCGCGGCCATCATCAATACCGGCTCGGTGACGGGCCTGAAGGGTTCCAAGCTGCTGCTCGACTATTCGAGCACGAAAGGCGCGATCCACGCGTTCACCATGTCGCTGGCGGCCAACCTGTTAGAGCAGGGCATCCGCGTCAACTGCGTCGCGCCCGGCCCGGTATGGACGCCGCTGAACCCGGCCGACCAGTCGCCGGACAAGATCGTCCACTTCGGCGAGAGCACGACCTATGGCCGCGCGGCCCAGCCGGAAGAGCTGTCGCCGGCCTATGTATTCCTGGCCTCGAACGCCTGCTCGAGCTACATCACGGGCATCGTGCTGCCGGTGACGGGCAGCGTGGGCGAATAACGACGACTAGAACAAGGAGAATCGTATGGCACGCAGCTTGTGGAAAGGTGCGATCAGCTTCGGGCTGGTGCACATCCCGGTCGACATGTATCCGGCAACCAGCAACAAGGGGCTCGACCTGCACATGCTGGACCGCCGCGATTTCTCCCCGATCGGGTTCAAGCGCTACAACAAGAACACCGAGAAGGAAGTCGGCTGGGACGACATCATCAAGGGCTACGAATACAGCGACGGCGAATACGTGGTGCTGTCCGACGAAGACCTGCGCCGCGCCAATCCGGAAGCGACCCAGACCATCGACATCCTGGCATTCGTCGATGCCGGCGACGTGCCGCTGCTGTACTACGACCAGCCTTACTACCTGGCGCCCGGCAAGGGCGGCGACAAGGTGTATGCGCTCTTGCGCGACACCCTGAAAAAGGTCGGCAAGATCGGTATCGCCACCGTCGTCATCCGCGTCAAGCAGCACCTGGCGGCGCTGCACTGCGTCGGCAACACGATCGTCATGAACACGCTGCGCTACGCCGACGAGATCCGCGACCCGGGCGAACTCAAGATCCCGACGAAGAATGCGAAAGGCGCCGCCATCACCGACAAGGAACTCAAGATGGCGACTGCCCTGGTCGAGGGCATGAGCGAGGAGTGGGAGCCGGAGCAGTACCACGACACCTACCGCGAAGACGTGCTGGCCCTGATCGAACGGAAAATCAAGGCCAAGCAGACCAAGACCATCACCATGCCGGACAAGGATGAGAAGCCGGCCAAGGCCACCAACGTGATCGACCTGGTCGCGCTGCTGCAGGCCAGCCTCGGCAAGAAGCCCGGCAAGGGGGCCGCCGCGGACGACGACGATGACGACGAACCGCCGCCACCGAAGCGCGCGCGCAAGCCGGAAGCGGACGACGAGGACGACGAGCCGGCGCCGCGCTCGCGCAAGACGGCGGCGAGCAGCCGCGAGGCGGTCGCCGCCAAGGCGGCGCCGAAACGGACGACCGCGGCGAAGAAGCCGGCTGCAAAGAAGGCCACGGCCACCGCCGCAACCAAGGCGCCCGCGCGCCGCAAGAAGGCAGCCTGAAGGATGGATGGATTCCTCGACTTCCTTCAATGGCCCGCGATGGCGGTCAGCCTGTTCGCCGCCTTCATGATCGGTTCGAAAAAAGCAGGCAAGCGTGTATTCGGGTTCTGGATGTTCATCCTCAGTAACGTCTTGTGGATCATCTGGGGCGTGCACGACGAAGCGTGGGCGCTGATTTCGCTGCAGGTGGCGCTGATGGCGATGAATATCCGCGGCATTTTCAAGAACGGATCGCCGGGGTAACAGATCCGGCGGCCAGGAGCAGCAACCCATTCAACCGGACGGCATGTCGCCGTCCACCAACAAGGAGGTTTTCCATGCGTAAGATGATCATGATGGCAATCGCGGGTTTCATCTGGAAGAAAATCCAGGCCAAGATGAACAAGCAAACCTATAACGGCACCACGAGCGGGCGCCGCTATTGATGTTCCCCGCGCCGCGATGCCCTGTCGCGGCGTTTCCCTCTTGCCTGATCTTTAGGTAATTCCTATCGGTCTAATCGAATCAATCAAATTTATCTTTCGCTCGGCCATACGTAGAATCTTCTCATCAATTTCATCAATTGCAATGAGGAGTACGTATGAATCAGCCACGCATGACCACCGCTTCCGGCATCCCGGTCGCCGACAACCAGAATTCGCTCAGCGCCGGCCCGCGTGGCCCGCTCCTGCTGCAAGACTTCCACCTGATCGAAAAGCTGCAGCACTTCAACCGCGAGCGCATTCCCGAGCGCGTGGTGCACGCCAAGGGGTCGGGCGCCTACGGCAGCTTTACCGTCACCCACGACATCCGCCATCTCACCACCGCCAAGCTGTTCGGCGAAGTCGGCAAGAAAACCGACACCTTCCTGCGCTTCTCGACCGTCGGCGGCGAAAAAGGCAGCGCCGATACCGAACGCGATCCGCGCGGCTTCGCCCTGCGCTTCTATACCGAGGAAGGCAACTGGGACCTGGTCGGCAACAACACGCCGGTGTTCTTCATCAAGGACCCGATCAAGTTCCCCGACTTCATCCACACCCAGAAGCGCCTGCCCGACAGCAACCTGAAATCGGCCAACATGATGTTCGATTTCTGGAGCCGGGCCCCGGAAAGCCTGCACCAGGTGACGATCCTGTTCTCCAGCCGCGGCACGCCCGACGGCTACCGCCATATGGACGGCTTCGGCAGCCACACCTATAGCCTGATCAACGAAGCGGGCGAACGGGTCTACGTGAAATGGCATTTCAAGACGCGCCAGGGCATCAAGAATCTGAGCAACGACGAGGCGGTGCGCCTCGGCGGCGCCGACCCCGACCACGCCCAGCGCGACCTGTTCGATGCGATCGCGGCCGGCGACTTCCCGCAGTGGGACGTCAAGGTGCAGGTGGCGACGCCGCAGCAACTGGCGGACTGGGAAGCGCGCACCGGCTGGAATCCGTTCGACCTGACCAAGGTCTGGCCGCACGGCGACTTCCCCTTGCAGCCGGTCGGCGTGCTGGAACTGAACCGCAATCCACTGAACTACCACGCCGAGGTCGAGCAGGCCGCATTCTCGCCGGCGAACGTCCCGCCCGGCATGGGCTACTCGCCGGACAAGATGCTGCAGGGCCGCCTGTTCGCCTACCACGACGCCCAGCTGTACCGGGTCGGTACCAACCACCAGCACCTGCCGGTGAACGCGCCACGCTGCCCGTTCCACAACCAGCAGCGCGACGGCGCGATGGCGTTCCATAACGGCGGCAATGCGCCGAACTACGCCACGGTCGACGCCGTCGGCCGCGGCGCCACCGGGATGGGGCATGGCGAACAGGAATTGCCACTGTCGGGCAATGCGGGGCGCTTCGATTTCCGCGGCCAGGAAGACGACTACACCCAGCCTGGCAACCTGTTCCGTCTGATGACGGACGAGGAAAAGCGGAAGCTGTGCGATAACCTGGCCGGGCCCCTGTCGCAGGTGACGGACGAGATCCTGGCGCGCCAGCTGGCGCAGTTCCACCGGGCCGACCCGGCGTACGGTAACGGCGTGCGCGCCAGCCTCGAGCGCCTGGGCCGCGCAGTCGCGTAAGTCTTCCCCCTGCCGGCAAATGGCGCCATGGCTTCGGCCTGGCGCCATTTTTTTCGTTGCCGTTGCCAGTCGGCGAAGTTAACCTTTCGAAAAGAATGCGCGGACCCGTAAGGTGGGCGGCTCGCCTCGTCAGTTCGCGTGCCAGCGACGTGTCAGCCGCCCACGCGTTCAACCAGCAGGAAATTCGTCGCGAAGTTTTCCGGGTGTGGCTGGCCGCGTGGGCGGCCTTCAGGCAGCGGCAGGCACGCCCCTGGGTACAGCCGCCCACCTTACAGGTCTGCGCATCGCTGTCGCTACGGTCCTTGCCTCGCCATCGGGATCGGTATCACAGCCCGGCAGTGGTTGCTGGTGCAAGTGGCCTGGACGCAAAAAAGCCACGGCGGGTTGACACCCTGCCGCGGCTGTTGCGGATTGCGGCCAGGGGCCGCCGGTGAGGCTTACTCCTCCAGCTGCGCCGCCAGCGCGGCGATCTTGCCGGCATCGGCGCCGACGGCCTTGACCAGGCGCTTGCCGTAGTCGGCGTCGGCCTTCCAGAAGTGCGACAGCATGGTGTTGCGGCTGTCGTCGTTCCTGACGTTCTTCAGGTCGCCCGACAGGTTGGCGATCAGGTCGTCGCGGTCCTGGGCGCCCAGCGAGCGGTAGAACTCGCCCGCCTGGCGGAAGTTCAGTGTTTTCGCGATGCGCGCCTGCTGGGTGGTGCCGGCCAGCGGCAGCTGGCTGCTGCGCGCGTTGGCGTCTTCCTGCAGCGGCGCCAGGCGGCTCGGCTCGTAGTTGACGTTCCCCTTGCGGTTGCCGATGTTGCCGGCGCCGTCGATGTGGTTGTTGTTCACGGCGACCAGCGGACGGTTGATCGGCAACGACTGGAAGTTGGCGCCCAGGCGGTGGTGCTGGGTGTCGATGTACGAGAACAGGCGGCCCTGCAGCATGCGGTCTTCCGACGCTTCGATACCCGGCACAAGGTTACCCGGGGCCATGGCGACCTGCTCGGTCGCTTCGAAGAAATTCTCCGGAACCTTGTTGAGCACCATGGTGCCGACCTTGCGCTCCGGGATGCCCGGCCAGATCTTGGTCGCGTCCAGCGGGTCGAAGTCGAACTTGTCCAGGTCTTGCGGCTTCAATACCTGCACCGTCAGGTCCCACTGCGGGAACCTGCCGGCATTGATGGCGCCGTACAGGTCGACCGTGGCGTGGCTGGTGCTGCGGCCCTGCACGGCGGGGATCTCCTGCGGACGCAGGTTGCGCTCGCCCTGGCGCGATTTCCAGGCGAACTTCGCATACACGTACTCGCCGCGCGCGTTGACCAGCTTCAGTGCGTGCACGCTGCTGCCGTTCATTTCGCGGTAGGTTGCCGGCGTACCGTAGTTCGAATACACGCGGGTGAGCATGTGCGTCGCTTCCGGCACGTGCGAGAAGAAGTCGAATACGCGCTCCGGCTCCTGCACGTTCGAGATCGGCGACGGCTTGAGCGCATGGATCATGTCCGGGAACTTGATGGCGTCGCGGATGAAGAAGACCGGCAGGTTGTTGCCGACCAGGTCCCAGTTGCCTTCCTGGGTATAGAACTTGGTGGCAAAGCCGCGCGGGTCGCGCGTCGTCTCGGCGCCCGAACGGCTCGGGATCACGGTGGAGAAGCGCACGAAGACCGGTGTCTTGGTGTTCTTCGCGAACAGCCTGGCCTTGGTCAGGTCCGAGAGGTCGTCGGTGGTGATGAATTCGCCATGGGCGCCGGTGCCGGTCGCGTGCACGACGCGCTCGGGAATGCGTTCGCGGTCAAAGCGCTGCAGCTTTTGCACGAGGTGCACGTCCTGCAGCAGGGTCGGGCCGCCGGGTCCGGCGGTCTGGCTGTTCTGGTTGTCGCCGACCGGAGCGCCATTATCCTTGGTCAGGGTCTGGGCCTGCACGTCCTGGGACAGGGCGATAACGCCGGAAGCAAGCGTCAGGACACACAGGGCGGCGCGCCCGACAGACGAGGAAGACAATTTCATAGTTACGACCTATCAAAGTTTCGATTTGGATAGTTATCCTAACCGCAACGTATGCATAGATGAAATTAATTATTCCTATGCCATTGATAGGTAATGCACTATTTATTGCCTTCGCTGCCCGAGGTCGCGCCTATTTTTCCGCCTTATAGCCCAAGGCTTTCATCGCCGCCGTCAGCGTCTTGGCCGCCTTGTCATACCCTTCCCACGGATCGTTGCCCTGGTCGAGGCGCGTGTGCGCATTCTTGACGTTCCACTGGTCGCTTGATTTCATGCCCGGCAACTCGTCCCAGGACAACGGCACCGAGATGCCCAGTCCCGGACGGGCGCGTACCGACCAGGCGCTGACGGTGGTGGCGCCCTGCCCGTTGCGCAGGTAGTCGATGAAGATCTTGCCGACCCGGTTCTTTGCGCCGCTCTTGGCCGAGAAGCGGTCGGGGAAGGTTTTCGCAAGATGGGTCACGATGGCCTGCGAAAAGCCCTTGACCGTGTCCCAGTCCTTGCCGCCCTTGATCGGCACCACCACGTGCAAGCCCTTGCCGCCGCTGGTTTTCAGGAATGCCGGCAAGCCCAGTTCCTCGAGGAAGGCGCGCATCACGAAGCCGGCTTCCTGCATCGCCAGCCATTCGGCGCCCTCGCCCGGGTCGAGGTCGAACACCATGCGGTCGGGTTTGTCGTAGGACTTGCCGTAGGCATTTTGCGTGTGGAACTCGAGCGCGTTCCATTGCGCCGCCGACAGGATGCCGGCGATGTTGTCGACCGTGAGCATTTGCGGATGATCCGGGTCGAGCGCCTGGGGCAGCTGCTTCATGCCGGGCAGCTTCTTGATGTCGGCATGCTTCTGGAACACCAGGTCGCCCTTGATGCCGGACGGCGCCCGCACCAGCGATACCGGGCGGCCCTTCAGGTGTTCCATCATCAGGTTGCCGACCAGGGCGTAATAGCGGACCACGTCCATCTTGGTGGCGCCGCTTTGCGGATCGACGATGCGGTCGCCGTTGGTGATTTTCAGGGTAGCCGGCAGCGTGCCCTCGACCATGCCTGGCGCCTCGTGCGTGCTGGCGCCTGCGTCTTCATCGCTCATTTCTATCTCCTCTACGGGTGTCGGCAATTCGCGCGTGATGCCGGCCGCCGGCTTGTCGCTGCGCAGGCCCTGGAAGACCGGGTGGCGCACGGCGCCGGCTTCGGTCCATTCGGAAAAGCTGACTTCGGCGATCAGTTCCGGTTTTACCCAGTGATGCTTGCGGCCCGGCACCGTACGCGGCGGGAAGGGGCTGACGTCGGTGTCGAGCGCCTCCAGTTTTGCCCTGATATCGCGCAGGCTCTCGGCATTGAAACCGCTGCCGACGTTACCCGCGTAGCGCAGCACGCCTTCCTTGTCGTGGGTAGCGAGCAGCAGCGCGCCCACGCCCTTGCGCGAGCCCTTGGGGTCGGTGTAGCCGACGATCACGAACTCCTGGCGCAGCCCGCATTTCAGCTTGATCCAGTCCGGCGAGCGGCGCGAAACGTAATGCGAATCGCGCCGCTTGCCGATCACGCCTTCCAGGCCGATCTTGCAGGCGGCCACCACCAGCCCTTCCGGATCGGTGCCGAACTCGGACGAGAAGCGCACGATCTCCGATGCCTTCGCCTGGTTGAGTGCGCCTTCGAGCAGCGCGCGGCGCTCGATCAGCGCCACCTTGCGCAGGTCATAGCCGCCCAGATAGGGCGCGTCGAAAATGAAGTACATGATCCGGGCCCGGTTGCTGCCGTCGAAGGCGAGCTGCAGCAAGCCGAAATTCGGCCGCCCGTTGGCGTCGTGCACGACGATCTCGCCGTCGTACCAGCCGTCCGGCAGCCCCATGCGTGCGATTTCCTGCTGCAGCGGACGCAACTTGTCGGTCCAGTCGTTGTTGTTGCGGGTGATGAGGCTGACCTCGCCGTTCTCGATGCGCGCGAGCATGCGGTAGCCGTCGAACTTGACTTCGAACACCCACTCTTCCGGGTTGGCCGGCGGCCCATCGACCAGGGTCGCCAGCTCGGGGGCGAATTCCTTGGGCGGCGGCGCTTCGACCACGCCTTCGGGAAGGCTGATGTCGCGCGCCTTGTCGGCCGCTTTCGCGGCGGCGGCATCGGCTTTGGCTTTGGTGGTGCGACCTTTCGTGGCCCGCCCCTTCTTCGGCGCCTCGGCGCCCGCCTGAGCCTCATCCTTGCTTTTCACCTTGGCCGGCACCTTCTCTGCCGTGCCCGGCATCGGCAGCGCCTTGACGCTGTCGGGCATCTCGTCGACCACCGAGAACTCCTCGGCCGGACGCACGTACTCGTCCTTTTCCTTGATCAAGAGCCAGGGTTCCTGCTTGTCGTCGCCACGTCCCTTCATGCGCACCAGCACCCAGTTGCCGTGCATCTTGTGCCCGTGCAGGCGGAATTTCAGGTTGCCCTTGCGGTAGCCCTCGTGCGGGTCGCTTTCGGGTTCCCACGTGCCCTTGTCCCAGATAATGACCTTGCCGGCGCCATACTGCTTCTCGGGAATCGTGCCCTCGAAATCCGAATAGGAGATCGGGTGATCCTCCACGTGCACGGCCATGCGTTTGTCGTGCGTGTCGTAGCTGGGCCCCTTCGGCACGGCCCAGCTTTTCATGGTGCCGTCGAGTTCGAGCCGGAAGTCGTAGTGCAGGCGGCTGGCCCAATGTTTCTGGATCACGAACGTGAGCGCATCCTTCCCCGGTTCGCCGCCTTCGGCCGGCTCGGAGGTGATCGAAAAATCGCGCTTGGATTTGTAGAGCTTGAGGGCATCGGGCATGGCGAACTCCTGCGTTTTCCGTTCATGCCAGTGTAGGCAGGAGGCGCCGGGGCGACTGTACGGCAGCTAACGGTCGTGCTGTGCGCACATGAAGGCGCTGTTTGTAACGGGATGTAATCGCGTCAACCTTGTTCGTCCAGCCCGCGTTATCGGAGGCAGCAGCAGCGGGAACGCCGACCTGGTTCCCACCTTTCCACTCCTTGAAGGAATGACCACCATGAGCAAAATCGTCGCTACCCTAATCGCCGGCCTGTTCGCCACCTCGGCATTTGCCCAGAGTACCGCTACCCAGACGACTACCCCGGCCACCAAGGCGGAAGCGAAGGAAGCGAAGGAAGTTGCAAAGGCCGATGCCAAGGTAGAAAAGGCCTCCGCCGAAGCCAAGGCCGACGTCGCCGAAGCGAAAGCCGACGCCGCGAAGGACAAGGCCAAGGCCAAGGCCACCAAGAAAGCCGCCAAGCAAAAGGCCGAAGCCAAGGCCGATGCTGCCGAAGCGAAAGCCGAACACAAGGCCGACACCCACGCTGCGCACACGACCACCACCACGAATACAGCCAGATAATTACAGGCCGCTCGAGCCCCCACCATAGCCCAAAAAGGACAGGGTTCGCCCTGTCCTTTTTTCGTTCCAAAGCCTTCACAAAGGCCTGTTTCCATTTCGCCCCGGCGCATGCTCTACAATATGCGCACCCCTTCCTGGAGCGCGCCATGCACAAGATCGTCTTCCTCGACCGCGACAGCCTGCTTGCCAAAGTACGGCGTCCCGTTTTCGACCACGACTGGCAAGACCATCCCGCCACCGCCCCCGATCAGGTGGTCGAGCGCCTGCGCGGCGCGACGATCGCCGTCAGCAACAAGGTGCCGCTGCGTGCCGAGGCGCTCGCGCAGTTGCCGGACCTGCGCATGGTGGCGGTCGCCGCCACCGGCACCGACAACGTCGACCTCGCCACCTGCCGTGCGCGCGGCATCGCGGTCGCCAACATCCGCAATTATTCCGGCGTCTCGGTGCCCGAGCACTGCTTCACCCTGATGCTGGCGCTGCGCCGCAACCTGCGCGCCTACGTCGCCGACGTCGAAGCGGGCCGCTGGGAGCGCTCGAACCGCTTCTGCCTGCTCGACCACCCGATCGGCGACCTGGCCGGCAGCCGGCTCGGCATCGTCGGCTACGGCGCGCTGGGCCGGCGCGTGGCGCAGATCGGCCAGGCCTTCGGCATGACGGTCGCCACCACCTCGCGCTCGCCGGTGAACGAGCAGGGCGTGACGCAACTGGACCTGGACGAACTGCTGGCAACCTCCGACGTGGTCAGCCTGCACCTGCCCCTGAACGAAGCCACCCGCCACCTGATCGGCGCGCGCGAGCTGGGCCTCATGAAACCGACCGCGCTCCTGATCAATACCGCGCGCGGCGGCCTGGTCGACGAGGACGCGCTGGCCGAGGCGCTGATGCGGCGCACGATCGGCGGCGCCGGCTTCGACGTGCTCAGCAAGGAGCCGCCGTCGCAGGACAACCCGCTGCTGGGCCTGCGTCTGCCGAATTTCATCCTCACCCCGCACGTGGCCTGGGCCAGCGGCGGCGCGATGCAGACGCTGGCCGATATGCTGGTCGATAACATCGAGGCGTGGGAAGCGGGACGGGCGACGAACTTGGTGTAAGCGGCCCGGGCTCGTAGGGTGGGCACTTGTGCCCACGCGGTCGCACGCGTGCGTGCCGCACGGCCACCATGGATCGGTTATTGCAACCGAATCGTCATATCGAAAATCCACGTACGGCGAATTTCAACTACGTCGTACTGGCGCGCCAGCCCCGGCGGGAACGGGCCGTAGGGCGCCTGCCCCGCCACCACCTGCCGGATCGCTTCGTCGATGGCGGGCACGCCGCTCGAAACCACGAAGGTCACCTTTTCCACCGAGCCGTCGGCGCGCACCGCCACCGTCACCACCGGCTGGGTGTGCGGCTGCTTCACCAAGTCGCGCACGGTGTCGAAGGCCATGTTCATCTCGATCTTGCGGCTCATGGATTGCGCGTACTGGACCAGGTCGGCGTTGGCGTCGGCACGGCCGAACAGCCAGCCGCGGCGCAGGCTGCTGGTCGTCGGCGTGCGCGCGGCGTCGCGCTGGACGGCTTCCTGGTTGAGTTGCCTGCCGATCGCGCGCAGGCGCTCTTCGCGCTCGGCCTCCTGCGCGGCACGCTCGCGTTGCGCCTGATCCTGGCGTGCCCGTTCCTGGCGGGCGGCTTCCTGCCTGGCCGCGTCTTCGCGTGCCGCGGCCTGCTTCGCTGCTTCCTGCCGGGTGGCTTCTTGACGTGCTGCTTCCTGACGTGCCGCTTCCTGACGTGCCGCTTCCTGCCGTGCTGCTTCCTGTCGTGCTGCTTCCTGTCGTGCCGCTTCCTGACGTGCCGCTTCCTGACGTGCCGCTTCCTGACGTGCGGCTTCCTGACGTGCAGCCTCCTGACGTGCTGCTTCCTGACGTGCTGCTTCCTGCTTAGCCGTCTCTTGTCGCGTCGCTTCCTGCTTCGCCGCCTCTTGTCGCGTCGCTTCCTGGCGTGCCGCTTCCTGCCTGAGCGCGTCCTGGCGGCCCGCCTCCTGCCGCGCCAGCTCGTTCAGCCGGGCCTGTTCCTCCGCAGCAGCCGCCAGCTGCGCCGCTTCGTTCCTGGCTGCCTCCTCGGCACGCGCGGCTTGCTCGCGCTGCTGGGCCTGGGCCAACAGCTCGGCCTGCCGTAGCGCCTGCGCGCGCTGTTCTTGCTGCGCCTCCGCGAGCGGATCGCGCGCCTCGACCGGCAGGTCCGGCGCCGTGTCGTCGGCGGCCGCCCGCACCTGCGGCGCCTCCGGCGCGAGCGGCAGGTTCACTGCAGGCCGCTTTGCCGGCGCCGGTTCCGCCACCGGTGGCGCAGGCGGGGTTGCCGGTGCGGGTCCGGGCGCGCTGACCGGCAATGGGATCGACACCAGGGCGGGCACGTTGTCGACGGCGGCGGGCGGCCCCATGGCCAGCGCCGTCGCGCCGGGCGCAGGAACGCGTTCGTCCCTGGCGGCCGGCGCAGGCGCTGGCACGGGAGCAGGCGCTGGAGCAGGTGCAAGCGCTGGATCAGGCGCAGGCGCCAGCACGATACGCAAATCGTCGGCGCCGAGGCGCCTCTCCTTCCACGGCAAGTTCAGGCCGGGCAGCCCCAAGGCATCGCCGCCCAGCGCGATGCTGAGCAGCAGCGCGTGCGCCAGCAAGGACACCGACAGTGCCGTGCCCAGGCGCCCGCGGCCGCGCGCCGCCATGAACGCCGGCGGCAGCTCGAAACCGGCCGGCGGCCCGTCAGGCTCCTCGAGCGGCGCGGCGGTGTGGTCTTGGACGAGCTGGAGCGGTTTGGCCATGGGAACAGGTGCGGAGATGCCGGCGAGGCAACGAACTCAGCGATGCTATCACAGGCCCGGTGTCATACCGACATCAAACGGCAGCCGACGCCGGCGCCCGTGCCTCCGCCACCCGCAAGGGCAGTTCCAGGATGAAGACGGTGCCGCCGCCGGGCGCGCCCTCGACCCGGATCGCGCCCTTCATCAGCGAGGTGGCGATGGTGTGGGCGATGTTCAGTCCGAGACCGGTACCGCCCTGCCCCATGCGCGTGGTGAAGAAGGGATCGAACACGCGCGGCAAGTGCTCGCGCGCGATGCCGCGGCCGTCGTCGGCGAACACGATGCGCACCCAGTGCCGGTCGATGGGCTCGGCCGACAGGCGCATGTTGCCGCCCGGTCCATCGAAGGCGTGCAGCAGCGCGTTGTTGACGAAATTGATCAGCACCTGGCCCAGCGGCCCCGGATAGCTGTCCATGACGATCCCGGCCGGCACCTCCAGCGTCAGGGTATGGCCGGCCAGGCGCACCTTGTTCATCAGGGTGGCAAGGATTTCCTGGCAGGCCTGGGCCAGGTCGAAGCGGCGCCGCTGGGCGCTGGCCTGGTCGACCGAGACCTGGCGGAAGCTGTTCACCAGGTCGGCGGCCTGGTGCAGGCTGCGCACGATCAGCTGCGAGGCTTCGCCGGCGGCGTCCATGTAGCCTTGCAGCTCCGAACGGCGCAGCGCCGCGCTGTCGAGCGCCTGCATGATGTGCAGCGTCTTTTCATGCAGGGTGCTGGCCATCAGCAGGCTGTTGCCGATCGGGGTGTTCAGTTCGTGCGCGACGCCGGCCACGAGCGAGCCGAGCGAGGCGAGCTTTTCCTGCGCCGCAAGCTGGCCCTGCACGTCCTTCAACTGGCGGTAGGCCTGGGCATTGTCGAGCGCGACGGCGACGTAGGCCGCCAGCGTGCGCAGCATGTCCAGGTGCACGCGCTGGTAGGCGCGCGGCGCGAAGCTCTGCACGCCGAGCGCGCCCAGCACGCGCTGGCCGACCGCGACCGGGACGTACAGGAAAGACTGCGGCAGGCGAATGTCGAACCCTGGCTCGGGCGCGCACGGCAGCGCATGCGCCGCCACTTCCTGCGGATCGGCGCCCGGCAGGTAGCGCGCGGCATCCTGCGCCAGCTCGTTGATGAACACTTCGCGCCCGTGTTCGATGCACCACGCGGCCAGCTGGCGCTGTTCGACTTCCCCTATGCGCCGGCCGCCCTGCACGCTGGGGCAGCGGCGCCCGTCGACCACCGCATACGCGAAGTCGAACAGCGCGCCGTCCGGCCGCGCCACCGCCACCGCGAACACGGGCGCCTCCATCAGCACCTGCACGTGTTCGTAGAGCGTGGCCATGATCGCCTCGGTGTCGAGGTTGGCGGTCAGGCGCCGGCCGATGTCGGACAGCAGCGCGATGTTGCGGCGCGCGCTGTCGGCCGCCAGTTCCTGTTCCTCGGCCTCGCGCTTGCGCAGTTCGGCCGCGTCCTTCTGCAGCATCAATTCGCCCGTGCGCGCCGTCACTTCGCGCTCGAGCATCTCCTTTTGCTGGGTCAGCGCGCGGATGCGCATGCGGTAGCCGGCGGCCAGCAGCGCGGCGCCAAGCGCCAGCGCCAGCAGGCGGAACCACCAGCTCTCCCACCAGGGCGGCGTGATCGTCACCGTCACGGCCGCCGGCACGTCGCTCCAGACGCCGTCCTTGTTGCTGGCCCGGACCCGGAACACGTAGGTGCCCGGATCGAGGTTGGTATAGGTGGCGAAGCGCCGGGCGGCGTCGGTGTCGACCCAACCCTTGTCGAAACCCTCGAGCCGGTAGGCATAGCGGTTGCTGCCGGGCGCGGCGTAGTGCAGGCCGGCGAACTCGAACGAGAACACCGATTCGCGCTGGGTCAGCGTGATCTCGCGGGTGCGGTCGATCGCCGTGCTCAAGCGCTGCGACTTGTTAAAGACCAGGAAATCGGTGAGCTGCACCACCGGCGGATAGGGGTTGTCGCGGATCGCATCGGGCATGAACGAGACCAGTCCGTTGACGCCGCCGAAATGCAGCTGGCCGTCCGGCCCGCGCGCGCTCGAGCCGACGTAGAAGGTGCCTTCGTTCAGGCCATCCTTGGCCGTGTAGTGCTTGTACTGGCCCCTGGCCGGGTCGTAGCGGCTGATGCCGTCGGTCATGCTGGCCCACAGGCGACCGCGGGCGTCTTCGAGCACGGCGCCGATCGGCAACGGCTCGGGCGCGTCGCGCAGCCGCACCAGGCGGAAGACGGCCCGGCCCGCGCCGTCGCGCTCGATCAGGTGCAGGCCGCCGGCGGTGCCGACCCAGACCTGGCCGCTCCCGGTCACGGTGACGGCGTAGACGCGGTTGTGGCGCAGGCTGCCGGGGTCGCGCGGGTCGTGGCGGTAGTGGGTGAAGACGCCGCTGCGGCGGTCGAAGCGGTCGAGGCCATTGTCGGTGCCGATCCAGAGCATGCCTTGCGCATCCTCGACCATCTGGAACAGGGTGTTGTCGCCGATGCCGGCCGGATTGCGCGGGTCATGGCGCCAGCTCTGCAGCACGCGCAAGTCGTCACCCAGCTGGTACAGGCCGGCGCGCGTCACCGCCCACAGGGTGCCGTCGCGCGTGCGCTGCACGTCCTGCACCGTGGCCGTGCCGAGGTTCGGCAGCACGACCGGGTGGAAGGGCCCGCCGTGCACGTCGCTCCAGGCCAGCGCCCCGGCGCTGCCGACATACAGGCGCTCGCCGACGATCGACAGGCTGTGCACGACGTCGCTCGGAAGGGAATCGGCGCGTCCGGGCTGGTGGCGCAGCTGCGCGGTGGCCCCGCTTTCCGGGTCGAGCAGCACCAGGCCGCCGCCGGTGGTGCCGATCCAGACCTTGCCGTCGGCGCGCACGGCGACGTCGCGCGCCTTTTCGAATCCGATCCGGTAGCCGCCGTCGGGACGGAAGCTGAAATTCGAGAAGCCGCCGCTGGCCAGGTCGGTGCGCGACACGCCGCGCACCCGCGTGCCGACCCAGAGCGTGCCGCTGCGGTCGATCCGGATCGCGCTCACCTGGTTATCGGACAGGCTGTGCGGATCGAGCGGCCGGTTGCGGTAGGAGACGAACCGGCCGCCGTCGCGATCGCGCCGCTTTACGCCATCGAGGTCGGTACCGACCCAGAGCGCGCCGCCGGCATCGTGATAGAGCGCCGCCACGCGCGTGTCGCCGACGCCCTCGTGCGCGGCGAGCGCGCGCCGCTGCGGGGTGGCCTGCGCGAGGTCCCAGGCTTCCAGTCCGGCGTCGGTGCCGACCCAGAGCGTGTCGCTCGAACCCGCCCCGTGCGGCCCCACCGAGAGCGCATTGACGCGCGCGCGGCGCGGGTCGGCATCGAGCGGCGCGAAGTGTTCCATCTGGGCGGCGCCGGGCGCGAGGCGGCCCACCCCGCGCGCCGTGCCGATCCAGAGCGCACCGTCCCGGTCGAAGGCGAGCGCGCTGACCACGTCGCCTCCGAGGACGCCGTCGTGGCCACGATGGCGGATCGTGGTAAAGGCGCCGCTGTCCGGATCGAAGCGTTTCAGGCCGTCGCTGGTGCCCAGCCACAGCGAGCCCTTGCGGTCGGCGGCGATGGCGTTGACGCTGCGGTTGCCGCTGGCGGGCGTGCCGGCGTCGGCCAGCGCATAGCGCACGAACTTGCCGGCCGCCGCGTCGAAACGCGCCAGGCCGCCCTTGGTGCCGAACCACAGGCGCCCTTCGGCATCCTCGAAAGAGGCGTTGATGAAGCCGTCGGGAAGCGAATCGGGGTCTTGCGGGTCGGTGCGGTAGACGGTCATCTTGTAGCCGTCGTAGCGGTTCAGGCCGGACTGGGTACCGAACCACATGAAACCCTGGCGGTCCTGCAGGATGTTCAGGACCGATTCCTGCGACAGGCCGTGTTCGACCGATACGCGTTCGAAGCGCAGGTTGCGCCCGCTGCCCTGTTGCGGGTCGAACCCGGCGGCGCCGGCGCTGCCCGCCAACGCCAGCGCGAGCAACAAACCCGCGCGCAAGATATTGCCCAGCATAGTCTCCAAGGTATCGGATTCGGAATGGGTAATCTACCAGAGCTTCCCAAAGAGTTGAAATAAATTAAGACTTCCGCAATGCCGACGCCGCTGCTATAATGCGTCTCACGGGCGGCTGTAGCTCAGCTGGATAGAGTACTTGGCTACGAACCAAGGGGTCGTGGGTTCGATTCCTGCCAGCCGCACCACGAAATACGAAGGCCAGATCGCGAGATCTGGCCTTTTTCGTTTGCGCCGCCGGTTCGTGCAGGAAGCGCGCAAGTGCCCATGCCACGTTTTTGCAAACGCCAAGCCGGCCCTTCCCATTTTGCCGATGCGCCGCTATAATGCGTGCTTCGGGCGGCTGTAGCTCAGCTGGATAGAGTACTTGGCTACGAACCAAGGGGTCGTGGGTTCGATTCCTGCCAGCCGCACCACGAATACGAAGGCCAGATCGCGAGATCTGGCCTTTTTCGTTTGCGCGTCCGGTTTGCACCTGCCGGATGACCGTAGAGGTTGTGAAAAATTCGTCAGGGCAAGGGATACGGCCGCCCGGCGCGCCGCCGAAGACAGTACGTGGGTACGGCAAGGCGGCGCAACGCCGCCATGGCGATTTTTTCACAACCTCGTAGGGTGGGCGGCTCCATGTTGCTGCATGACTCACGTAGACACTTGCGCCGCCCACCCTACAGGTTTCTTTGCAAGCGCCAAGCGAGCCCTTCCCATTTCGCGGATGCCCCGCTATAATGCGTGCCTCGGGCGGCTGTAGCTCAGCTGGATAGAGTACTTGGCTACGAACCAAGGGGTCGTGGGTTCGATTCCTGCCAGCCGCACCACGAATATGAAGGCCAGATCACGAGATCTGGCCTTTTTCGTTTGTGCGGTCGGTTTGAACGCGTGGCGGCGCAGGCGATAACGAAGTGCACGTAGCGGGCCGGGCCGCCCACCTTGGCGGTCTTTTGCAAGCGCCAAGAGGACACTTCCCATTTTGCCAATGTCCCGCTATAATGCGTGCTTCGGGCGGCTGTAGCTCAGCTGGATAGAGTACTTGGCTACGAACCAAGGGGTCGTGGGTTCGATTCCTGCCAGCCGCACCACAGTTTCAAGGAAATGGCTCAGAAGAGATTCTGAGCCATTTGTCTTTTCCGCTTCGCTTTTCCACACTCCCCTTCTTGCCAGCGTACCCAACCGGCACGCGCATCTTCCGAGTCTTAAACGAGGCTTAGCTCAGCACAGGAAGATCACCCCGCTCGATGTAGGACCAGGCCCACGTTACCTGAGCAACGTCGCTGCGTTTTCCACTCAACAATTGCCTCAAAATTCGCCTCCTATGAGAAACAGGGGTTTCGGGAGCGCCAGCGTGCAGATTTCCAAACGGAATCGACTGTCGCCGTAGCGTCACACCTCTTGCAAACGGCATGCGTTACCTCTTCCCTTTGCTAGCATGAAGTCCCCGATTGCCATAACCCGGCCGCAGGACGCGGCTGATTTCGCGAGAGGACGTTATGAAAACATCGTTAATTGCTGCAACGGTATTGGCGAGCGCGTCGTTCGCTGCCCCGGCCGCATGGGCGCAGACGGACATCAGCAGCCCGCCACAAGCCCTCGAACTGATCGACGGTTCGGCCTTTTTCGGCGACAGCTTCGACGCCGGCAACAGCGGCAACACCTTCGCCGACCGCTTCACCTTCAGCGTGACCGGCACCGTCGGCCAGAACCTCGATGCCATCGTCGCTTCGGTCAGCCGGACGGCCGACGCCGGCCTCGACATCACCGGCATCTGGCTGTTCGACGGCACCGACACCTTGCTGAGCGAAGGGACGTCGCTGGAGAGCGGCGCGACCGACGTGTGGACGGTCGCCGGGGGCAACCTGAGTGCGGGGGATTACTACCTGCGCGTCAACGGTACGGTGGTGTCCGACGACGGCGCCTCCTTCGGCGGGGCGATGATGCTCATGCCGGTGCCGGAGCCCGGCGCCTACGGCATGATGCTGGGCGGCCTGGGCATCCTGGGCTTCCTGGCACGGCGCCGCAAGGCCAGACGCGACTGAGCGTCAGGGAGTGCGGTGTGCGGTACGGCGCAGCGCAAGCTGCGCCGTACCTTTTCGTCCTGTTACGTACGCAGCTTCTTGATGATGCTGCGGTTGCCGAGAATTTCCTCGATCTGCTCGAAGCGCACCGGTTTCACCATATGGTGGTCGAAACCGGCCTCGAAGGCGAGCTGGCGGTCCTTTTCCTGGCCCCAGCCGGTCACTGCGATCAGGGTCGTCATCGGGCCGCAGGTCAGCTTGCGGATGCCGCGCGCCAGGTCGTAGCCCGACATCTGCGGCAGGCCGATGTCGAGGAAGGCATAGTCCGGGCAGAAGCGCGCCGCCGCCGCCAGCGCGTCGGCGCCGTTGTGGGTGATGACGACGCTGTGGCCCATGGCGGTCAGCAGCGCGCCGATGCTGTTGACGAAGTCGACGTTGTCGTCGGCCAGCAGGATGCGGTAGGTCTCGGTGCTGATGAAAGCGGCCGGGGTCGGCTTGGTCGGCAGTTCCGGCTCAACCACGATCGGCAGGCGCACGGTGAAGCGGCTGCCGCGGCCCAGGCCCTCGCTGCTGGCGGCGATCGTGCCGCCGTGCAGTTCGACCAGCTTGCGCGCCAGCGACAGGCCCACGCCGAGGCCGGCGTTGGTGCGCTCGAGCGTCGAATCGACCTGCACGAACATGTCGAACACCGAATCGAGCATGTCGGGCGCGAGGCCGATGCCGGTGTCGGCCACTTCCAGCACCAGCGTCTTGTCCTCGACGTGGCCCGACAGCGTCACGCGTCCGCCGCGGTTGGTGTACTTGGCCGCGTTGTTGAGCAGGTTCGACAGGATCTGCGCCAGGCGCGTGGCGTCGCCGTGCAGGAACACGGGACGGTCCGGCAGGTCGAGCGCCAGTTCGTGGCCGTGCAGCTCGATGTACGAACGCACCACCTCCAGCGCGTCGTTGACGACCGCCTTCAGTTCGACGCGGCCCATCTTGATCGCGAACTTGCCGGTATTGATGCGCGAGACGTCGAGCAGGTCGTCCACCAGGCGCACCATCTGGCGCAGCTGGCGTTCCATGATGTCGGTCGCGCGCTGGGTGGCCTGGGCGTCGCCGCTGCGGATACGCAGGATGTCGAGGCCGGTGCGGATCGGCGCCAGCGGATTGCGCAGCTCGTGCGCCAAGGTCGCCAGGAATTCGTCCTTGCGGCGGTCGGCCACGATCAGGGCGTCCTCGGCCTTCTGGCGCACGTCCATTTCGTGTTCGAGCGTGCGATTCGCCGCCTGCAGTGCGTCGGCGCGGCGCCCGATCTCGGCCAGCATGTCGTTGAAGGCTTCGACCAGGACGCCGATCTCGCCGCTGTTATTGCCGGGCACGCGCAGCGTGAAGTCGCGCTGTTGCATCACCTGGCGCGCCACGTTGGTCACCGCTTCGAGCGGACGGGTAATCGCCGCCTGCAGGCGCGAAGCGACCAGGGCAGCGATCACCAGCGCGCCCAGCATCACGCCGCCGAGGATGGCGCCATAGTTGAGCAGGCGCTCGACCAGGCCGTAGCGCGAGCGCAGGAACAGCGTGCCGACCGGCTCGCCGTTCTCGACGATGTTGTGCCAGACCTCGAGTTCGCCGCGTTCGATGCGGTAGCCGGCCGCCTGCGGGCGCGGCGGCAGCGCCTGCGCACTGCCCGCCTTGGCATAGGTGGCGAAGCGCGCGCCGGTATTCGCGTACACCGCGCCGGCCAGGATTTGCGGACGCGCACGCAGCACCGACAGCTGCTGCTGGGCCGTCGCGGCGTCGTTGAAGGCGAGCGCCGGCGCCGTGACGCTGGCCATGATGTCGGCTTGCGTGGTCAGGTCGTCGACCCAGAGGCGCTGGAAGGTGCGCAGGTCGAGCAGCAGCATGGCGATCGAGGCCGACAGCAATGCCGCCAGCGTGGTGAAAACCGCCATCTTGATCAGTTTGCTGCGGACGGAACCGGCGCCGTGCGAATACTGGCTCGATTGCATCAGCTGTTTCCCTTGACGACGCGGTTGGCGACCGTAAGCAGGCGCGAACTGAGTTTCACGTTATTCCTCTCTGCCGAGTCGAGCGAGACGTCGAACCGCACCCGCTCCTCGATAATCCTGAAATTGATGACGCTGCCGCTCTGCAGTCCGAGATCGCACTCGGTGACCGTCAGCAGGGCCGCCGGTGCCGCCCCTGCGCCCCCTGCCCCGCGCAGCACCCGCGCGGCGCGCGCATTGTCGGCGCCGCCTACGAACAGCAGGTGGACCGGAGCCGGCTCGTTTTCGCGCAGCGTGCGCACCACGATCGCGCGGCCGCGCACCTGGCGCCCGGCCACCACGCGCGCCAGCTCGGCCGCCATGTCGTCGGAACCGATCACGCCGATCGTCAAGGGCGAACCGCTGTCGGCGAACGCGGCGGCGGGAAAGTCGGCATAGCCGAGAAACTTGTAGAGAAAGGCGGCCTTGACGCGGCGCTCGAGCGCCTCGCTGCTCCCGCCCTGGGCGACGGCCGGCATCATCGGCAGCACGCCACCCGCGAACACGGCCGCGGCGCAAGCCAACGCCCAGCCGACGACACGCCGGCGCGAGCGCGCGGAGGAAGACTGCTGCGAGGTGCGGAAAAAGCGGTGTCGGGTCATTGGCCGGGGTTAAATGTGCAGGTCGCGCTCATGCGGGATGGGCCATGAATTGTGTCGTGACATCCCGCATGGTAAAACATTTTCTCAAATGCACCAAGCGAGCGCGAACACCTCGTGCACATTTACATCGCATAGGCAGCTGGCCTATACAAGTCAGGCTCGTGCAGCAAACCGGCAAGGCTCATTAGGATTGTTAATCACGCTCATCAGGAATCTCAATTGGCTTTCGTTATTGCATTGCAGCATAATTCTTCTGTCTCCTCTATTTTCTTCCTAGGGAATAGATTCAGCCCGCTCCCAGAGCGGGCTTTTTTTTTGCACTGCCGCGACGGTAGCCTTGCCATCATGGGATGGCTCGGCGTCCGCGCATCACGAGAAACTATTGTGACACCCACCGCAGCGAGTCCCCGTTCCATCGAATTCTGGTGCGAGTTCGGCAGCAACTACAGTTACCTGGCGGCGCTACGGTTCGAGGCGCTGGCGCGGGACGCCGGCGTCACCGTACTGTGGCGCCCTTTCCTGCTGGGCCCGATCTTTCGCGAACTCGGCTGGAACACTTCTCCTTTCGTGCTGCAGGCCGCCAAAGGACGTTACATGTGGCGCTGTATGGAACTTCAAGCGGAACGCCAGGCGGCCAAATACGGCCTGCCCTGGCGCCGCCCGAGCGCTTTTCCGCGCAGCGCGATCTTGCCGATGCGCGTGGCCACCGTGGGAATCGACACAGCCTGGATCGGCGAATTCTGCCGCCGCGTGATGCACCAGAACTGGGTGCAGGACCACGAGATCGACGATCCGGCGCCCGTGCGCGAAGCGTTGGCCGGGCTGGTGGCCGATCCCGAGGCCGTGCTGGCCGCGGCGCTCGCACCCGCGAACAAGGGGCGCCTGCGCGCGCATACCGAGGCGGCCGCCGCGCGCGGCATCTTTGGCGCGCCCACTTTCTTCGTCGACGACGAGATGTTTTGAGGAAACGACCGCCTTGAGGATGCGCTTGCCTGCGCGACAGCCGGCGGCGCCTGAGGATGCGGGCGCGCGCTTTGCATGCCGCGCTTCACCATGCCGACAAGTAGCGACCATTTAGTGTACGATTCGGCCATGTTTTTGAATATACAACAGGCCGTCTCCCATGTCCGCTTCCGGTAACCCGGCGTCGTTCGCCGCTAGTATCGACCCTCGCATCGCTTCTTCCTACGACTGGAGCGCCAGTGCGCTCGGCGATCCCGCGCATTGGCCGCAGCCACTGCGCACGGCCGCCGACCTGATGTTCAACACGCCGCTGCCGATGCTGCTGGCCTGGGGCGAGCGGCAAGTGGTGCTGTGCAACGAAGCCTATGGAGCGCTGGCCGGTCCCGGTCAGGCGCGCGTGCCGGGCGGCGCGGTGCCGGTGGTGCTGCCGCCGCCGTTCGCGGCGGCAGGCGAGGCGCTGGCGGCGGCGCGGCGCGGCGAACCGGCCTGCGTGCGCGCGGCGCAGCTGGACTTCGGCGGCGAGGCGGCGCGCTTCGACCTTTACCTCACGCCATTGGGCGGCGGCGTGCTGTGCGCCCTCGTCCCAGCAACCGAGGCCACCGAGGCGGCGCAGGCGCAACCGGCCGAGGAGCCGGGCACCTTGAGCATCCTGGTGGTCGAGGACAATCTCGATTCGCAATACCTGGTGTGCGAGATGCTCAAGGCCTTCGGTTACGAAGCCGACGGCGTGGCGCATCCGGACGACGCACTGGCGCACCTGGCCGTGCGCCATTACCACGTGCTGTTTACCGACGTCAGCCTGCCCGGCATGTCCGGCGTCGACCTGGCGCGCCTGGCGCTGCAGCGCTATCCGCACCTGAAAGTGATCTTTGCGTCCGGCTATGGCGACATGCTGCTGCGCCACCTGGACTTCCCTTACCAGTCGCTGCAAAAGCCCTACGAACTCGATCAGCTGCAAGATGCGCTCGGGCAAGCGAGCAGTGCATTACGGGCGGGCGCCTGAGTGGCGCCCAGGCGTGTGCAGGCAAACCGCCCGGCCGGGCTAAAATGGCCGGAAGCGGCGCCGCGTTACGTACATACGTACGCCCACACCTGCGCCCGCAGAACCCGCACCGCCGTCCAGCCGAATACCCGTTCCAGCCGAATCCTTGCTCTCTTCATGCCTGCCACTAGAACCTTCCCTTGCCGTTCCCGCCGCGCCGTTGCCGCGGGCATGCCGGTTGCCGGAGGCAGCGCATGAGCGACCGCGACGACCTCGAACTGATGCGCGCGGCGGCGCTGCGCAACGCCACGACCGTGCTCGCCGCGCGCCAGCAGGCCGAGGCCGAGCTGGCGGCCGCGAAGGAAGCGCTGCGCCAGGCCAACGAGCGCACCGAAAACATGCTGGAGAGCCTGACCGACGCCTTTTGCGCGGTCGACTTCGAGTGGCGCATCACCTACGTCAACGGGCGCGCCCTGCAACTGCTGGCGCCGCTGAACAAGTCGCGCGAAGGCCTGGTCGGCAAGCGCCTGTGGGAAGAATTCGAGGAACTCGGCGGCACCAACCTGGCCATCGAACTGGAACGCGCGATGCGTTCGCGCCAGACCGGCAGCCGCGAATTCTTCTATCCGCGCCTGGCGATCTGGCTGGAAGCGCGCATGTACCCGTCGCCGGATGGGCTGACCCTGTATTTCCACGACATCACGCGGCGCCGCGCCGACCAGCAAGCGCTGATCGACGGCAACAGCCGGTTGCAGGTGGCGCTGGCCGCCGGGCGCCTCGGCGACTGGCGCTGGGACGCCGCCAGCGACCGCGTCAGCCTGGGCGAACGCGCCGCCGGCATCCTCGGGCTCGATCCTGAAACGCCGCACGCCTGGGCCGAACTGCGCGCGCGCCTGGACGAGCCGGACCGCGAAGTCGTGCGCCGCGAAGTCATGCACGCCTTTGCCACCCAGACCGACCTGAACATCGAATGCCGGCTGTTGCCCGACGGCGGCCCGGCGCGCTGGATCGCCCTGGTCGGCCGCGCCGACGTGGCCAACCCCGCCCTGCCCGGCAGCGTCACCGGCATGACCGGCGTGGTGCAGGACATCACCTCGCGCAAGAGCGCCGAAGACAGCCTGCGCCAGAGCGAAGAGGTCTTGCGGGCGCTGGCCAACACGATTCCGCAACTGGCCTGGATGGCGCGCGCCGACGGCGCCATCGTCTGGTTCAACGAGCGCTGGTACGAGTACAGCGGCACCACCCCGGAAAACGCCACAGGCTGGGGCTGGCAAGACACGATCGAACCCGACGCCCTGCCCGCCATGCTGGAACACTGGCGCGCCTCCATCCGGAGCGGCGAGCCGTTCGAGATGGAATACCCGATCCGCGGCGCCGACGGCCACTACCGCTGGTTCCTCACGCGCGTCAACGCCGTGCGCGACCGCCACGGCAAGGTGGTGCGCTGGTTCGGCACGAATACCGACGTCGACCAGGTCAAGCGCGTCGAGCAGGCGCTGCGCGAAGAATCGAAAGTGCTCGAACTGCTCAACAACACCGGCAGCGCGCTCGCTTCCACGCGCGACCTGCGCTCGCTGCTGCAGGTGGCCACCGACGCCGCCAGCGGCATCGCCGGCGCCCGCTTCGGCGCCTTCTTTTATCATGACAAGGAAAGCGAAGGGCCCAAGTTCTCCCTGTACACGCTCTCCGGCGGCACCGCCAACGAATTCCGGAGCTTCGGCGAACCGCAGGCCAGCGCCCTGTTCGGACCGAGTTTCCGCGGCGCCGGCCTGGTGCGCCTGGACGACATCATGGACGATCCGCGCTTCGGCCCCAGCCCGACGCAGTTCAGCCTGCTGTCGGGCCAGCCGACGGTGCGCAGCTACCTGGCCGTGCCGGTCACGGCCGGCTCGGGCGAAGTGCTGGGGACGATGTTCTTCGGCCACCCGGAACCGGCCATTTTTACCGAACGCACCGAACGCATCGTGCGCGGCATCGCGGCCCAGGCCGCGGTCGCGCTCGACAACACCCGGCTCTACGAAGCGGCCCAGCAGGCCGCCGAAGAACGCAAGGTCTTGCTGGAAAGCGAACGCGAGGCGCGCGCCGAGGCCGAACGTTCGAGCCAGATGAAGGACGAGTTCCTGGCCACGCTCTCGCACGAACTGCGTACCCCGCTCTCGGCCATCCTCGGCTGGGCGCAAGTGCTGCGCCGGGGCGGCAAGGACGAAGCCGACCTGCAGCGCGGCCTGCAAACGATCGAGCGCAATGCGCGCGCCCAGGCGCAGCTGATCGAAGACTTGCTCGACATGAGCCGCATCACCTCCGGCAAGGTGCTGCTCGACATGCAGACCCTGAAGCCCGAAGGTTTCCTCGACGCCGCCATCGAAACCGTGCGCCCGGCAGCCGACGCCAAGAACATCCGCATCGAGAAGCGCTACCAGCCCAACCCCGGCATGGTCGCGGGCGACGCGGCGCGCCTGCAGCAGGTGGTGTGGAACCTGCTGTCGAACGCGATCAAGTTCACCCCGCGCGACGGCCAGGTCACGGTCGAACTGGCAGGCGGCGACGGCTCGGTGGTGGTGACGGTGCACGACACCGGCAGCGGCATCCGCCGCGAATTCATCACCCACGTGTTCGAACGCTTCCGCCAGGCCGACGCCTCGATGACGCGCCGCCACGGCGGGCTCGGCCTGGGCCTGGCGATCGTCAAGCACCTGATCGAGCAACACGGCGGCACCGTGCGCGCGGAAAGTCCGGGCGAAGGGCAAGGATCGAGCTTCTCGTTCGAACTGCCGCTGGCCAAGGCCATGACCCGCGCCGAACGCCGCAGCGCCATGATCCTCGGCAGCCCGCCGCCGGCCGCGCCCGACCTGACCCTGCGCGACCTGTCCGGCGTGTCGGTGCTGGTGGTCGACGACGACCGCGATGCGCGCGAACTGATCTTGCGCATCCTGACCGATTGCCACGCGAAGGTGCGCATCGCCGCCAGCGCGCGTGACGCCTTCGAGGCTTTGCAGGCGGACATGCCCGACCTCCTGATCAGCGACCTCGGCATGCCCGAAGTCGACGGTTTCGAGCTGTTGTCCTGGGTGCGCGCCCTGCCGCGCGACCGCGGCGGCCTGTTGCCGGCGGTGGCGCTGACCGCGTTCGCCCGCTCCGAAGACCGCCTGCGCGCGCTGGAGGCAGGCTTCAGTTCGCATATCTCCAAGCCGGTCGAGCCGAACGAATTGATCGAGGCCGTGGGTTCCTTGGTACGTCGCCCAGTTGTAAGAAAACGTTAATGAAGTTCCTACCGTAGGACGCGGCGCTGTCCTACAAGAAATTCTTTTGGGTTTGTTAGACTACTTGGAGTGGGAAAGTTGGATTGACTTATCGAAATTATTTTCCTTCCAGTACCTTTCGAAGAGACAAAGCATGCCGAGCAGACAAGAAATTTTGAACGCCAAGATCCTGGTCGTAGACGATTCGCCCGACAATATCGAGTTGATGGAAGAGATATTGCGTGAAGAAGGCTACAGCAATGTCAGCTCGACCATGGAGCCGGAGCAGGTCTGCCCGCTGCACCGCGAGCACAATTACGATCTCATCCTGCTCGACCTGCAAATGCCGGGCCTGAACGGTTTCCAGGTCATGAAAAGCCTGAAGGAAATCGAAAAAGGCGGCTACCTGCCGGTGCTGGCCCTGACCGCACAGCCGAGTTTCAAGATTGCCGCTCTCGAGGCTGGCGCGCGCGACTTCATCAGCAAACCGTTCGACCTGCTGGAAGTGCACAAGCGCATCCACAACATGCTCGAAGTGCGCCTGCTCTATAAAGAGCTGGCCCAGTATTCGAAAGCCCAGCAAGAGCTGGCCCTGCACGACGCCCTCACCGGCTTGCCCAACCGGCGCCTGCTGGAAGACCGCATCGAAACCGCCCTGCAGCACGCCAACCGCAGCCATGCCAAGGCCGCGATCATGTACCTTGACCTGGACGGTTTCAAGGCGATCAACGACACGTATGGCCATGCCTACGGCGACGAGATCCTGAAGATGGTCTCGCAGCGCCTGCTGTCGAACTCGCGCAAGGAAGACACCGTCGCGCGCCTGGGCGGCGACGAATTCATGATCGTGCTGGGCGACATCCACAGCCTGGCCGACGCCCAGGGCCCGGCCGCCAAGCTGGTCGACGCCCTGGTCGAGCCCTTCTTCATCAACGACCTCACGTTGCGCTTGTCGACCTCGATCGGCATCAGCATCTATCCGGACGACGCCGAATCGGTGGACGCCCTGATCAGCATAGCCGACTACGCCCTGTACGAAGCCAAGCGTGCGGGCAAGAACCGTTATTGCTCGACCGGCAGCAAGCCGCAAGCGGCGGCGGTCAAGGCGCCGGCCAAGCAGATGCCGGAGCTGGCGCCGCACAGGTAGTTTGTTTATTTCCAGGAAAGCCCGGTTCCAGTTCGAACCGGGCTTTTTTACGTTCGGACTTGCGGAGGCGGTGCGGTGTGTCGTGGGAGGTACCGGTGGGCATGCCTTGCGCGGCCCGGCCCACCCTACGGTGCGCGGGTTTCGCAGGGTGGGCATGCCCACCGTTATGGCGGTTGTTTATCGGCCGCACAAACGGCAACGGCGCACATACCCGCATTGCCGCGGATACGTGCGCCGTCTGGGCAACACCGGCTAATGCTTACATCACGCGGTGCCGAGATCCTTCGACCCGGTCTGCGTGCTGCCGACATTGGTCTGCCCGCCCGCTTCTTCGTTGTGCGCGGCGATGCCCAGGGCATGCTGGTGGTCGCGCGCCGCTTCCACCTTTTCCGGGGCGACTTCGATGCGGGTGATGCCCGAATCGACCGAGATCGGGTCGCTGGCCGGGAAGGTCATCTCGACGGCTTCGTCGAGCAGGGTTTCCTTGGCCGATTCCGAGGCCGACAGCGAACCGGGGGCGGCAATCATCTCGATGGCGAAGGCATTCGCGATGACCTGGTGGCGCGCCAGCTGGCCGATGGTGGTCACGTTGAAGGCTTCCTGCAAGGCGCGGGCTTCTTTTTCGCCAATCCCATGCAGGGCGGTCAGGGGTGCATCGACCAGTTCCACCGGCGATTTGCCGCGGTACTGCTCGGTAACGATGGTATCGATATTCATTTTTTGTCCTCTCAAGTAAGCAGCCTGTTCAAGTTCGACATGGTTGAACCGGACACGGTTCCACTATCGCATCCGGCGCCGCTTTCGTATGTGCGCTGCCGAACATGCACCACCCTGCACGATTGCTGATAGTTACCAGAAATTGCCGTGCTATCATTTCAGCGCTTCAATTGTGTCTTTACTTTGGAAAACAAAGGCGGTCTGCTATTCTTTCATTCCGCGAAAATTTCGGCCTTTCCGACGAACGCAGCAGGAACGACGTGCCAACTACCGACAAACCAAAAATTCTGGTCGTGAACGACGATGCGGCAAGCCTGCTCGCCCTTTCCAGCCTGCTCGATCAATGGGCCGACGAGACCGGCTACACAGTCCTGTCCGCGCGCTCCGGCCAGGAAGCGCTGCGCCAGGTGCTGCTGCATGACTTCGCCGTGATCATCCTCGACGTCAACATGCCCGGCATGGACGGCTTCGAGACCGCCGAAGCGATCCACCAGCGCGCGCGCTCGGCCGACATCCCGATCATTTTCGTGACCGCCTTCCTGGCCGACGAGATCGACCGCCTGAAAGCCTACCAGCGCGGCGCCGCCGACTTCCTGTTCACGCCGGTGATCCCGCAGATCCTGCACGCCAAGGTGTCGGTGTTCGTCGCCCTGGCCAACAAGAACGAGCAGCTGCGGCGCCAGACCGAAAAGCTCTCGCAGCGCACCGAGGAACTGACCGGCACCAACGAGCGCCTGATGCGCGAGATCGAGGACCGCCAGGCGGCCGAGGCCAAGAGCCACGCCAAGGACGAATTCCTGGCCATGCTCGGCCACGAACTGCGCAATCCGCTGTCGGCCATTTCCAGCGCCGCCGCCCTGATCGACATGCCCGGCGCCCACGTGGAAATGGCAACCCGCGCGCGCCAGATCATCCAGCGCCAGACCCAGCACCTCTCGCGCATCGTCGACGACCTGCTCGACCTGTCGCGCGCCATGTCCGGCAAGATCCTGCTGGCCAGGAAGCCAGTGGACATGGCCAGCCTGGTCGGCGCCTGCCTCGACACTTTCCGCGCCACCGGCCGTACCGGCGGCTACCGCATCAACGTCGACCTGGCGCCGAACTGGGTCGACGGCGATCCGACCCGCCTCGAACAGATCGCCACCAACCTGATCGACAACGCCCTGAAATACACGCCGGCCGGCGGCACGATCGACATCACGATCGGCCAGGATGGCGACGAGGTTCTGCTCAGCGTGCGCGATACCGGCGTGGGCATCGCGCCCGACCTGTTGCCGCACGTGTTCGACGTCTTCGTGCAGGGTTCGATCAGCCTCGACCGCGCCCAGGGCGGCCTGGGCATCGGCCTGTCGCTGGTGCGGCGCCTGGTCGAACTGCACGGCGGCAGCGTCGGCGCGGCCAGCAGCGGCGCCGGCGAAGGCAGCGCGTTCACCATCCGCCTGCCGCGCGCCGACGCGGGGCAGGCCCAGGCCACGGCCCCTGCCGCGCAGCCTGCGGCCGCACCCGGCAAGCCGCCGGTGCTGCTGATCGAAGACAACGAGGATGGCCGCGAGATGATGGCAACCATGCTCGACGTGTATGGCTACCCGGTGCTGCAGTCCGGCGACGGCCTCGACGGCGTGGCGCTGGCGACGGCGCACCTGCCGCAGGTGGCCCTGGTCGACATCGGCCTGCCCGGCATCGACGGCTACGAGGTGGCGCGGCGCCTGCGCGCCAATCCGGCAACGAGCGCCATGCGCCTGATCGCCCTCACCGGCTACGGCCTGGCGGACGACCAGCGCCGCGTGCTGGAAGCGGGTTTCGACATGCACCTGGTGAAACCGGTCGACATCGCCCAACTGCTGGGTGCGCTGGGCGAGCCGGCGCCGCTGCGCACCTCGGCACAGTAAGCCAACAAAAAACGGCGCCGCGGCGCCGTTTTTCATCTGCGTGTCGAGCGCTTATTGCGTCGCTTCGCTCATTGAGTGGCTTCGATTTCCTGCTGGCGCGCCTTCATTTTCTCGCCCAGCGCCTTCAGGTCGAGCTTCAGCTGGCGGGTTTTCGGGAACATTTCCTTCTCTTCTTCCTCGACGTGGTGCTCGATCATTTCGCTCAGCACCTTCACCTTGGCATCGTACAGGTCGTCGCCCGGGTCCATTTCCATGATCTGGGCGATCAGGTCCTTCGCCGAGGCGTGCTCGACCACGGCTTCATCGACCATGTCTTCGGTGTCTTCGCTCGCTTCGCGGGTGGCCGGGTAGAAGATCTCTTCCTCGATCTGGGTGTGCATGATCAGTGCCTTGCAGATCTCGTCGGCCAGCTTCTTCTTGCTGACCTTGGCGCGGTCGGTCATGTTCTCGAAGCGCTCGAACATCTCTTCGACTTCGCGGTGCTGTTGGGTCAGCAGTTCGACGGCATCGACGCCTGCATTCGTATTGTTCGGCATGGGAACTCCCTGAAAAGTGTCCGGTTTAAAAGAATATAGTTTTATTAAGTGCAGGCCTCCAGCATCCTCCGAAACGGGGTGCTCTACCGTTCGGCAGCGCACGCAGGCGGCGCGGTAGCGCCGCCGTGCGCACTTCCCCTACGAAGCTGTTGTATGATTTGGGAAACATTCAACCGAGCCCACGATGACCGCACCGGACCCGCAACACCCCGACCCGGAACTGGAACGGCTGGTTGCCGAACGCACCGCCGCACTGACCGAGCTGGTCGCCCACCTGATGAACTGCTGGGACGACGAGCGCCGCCTGCTGGCGCGCAAGCTGCACGACAGCCTCGGTTCGTCGATGACGGCGCTCACCATGCACCTGGGCCTGCTCTCGAAAGGGTTGACCGACCCGAAAGCGATCGACCGTGCGCAGCAGATGAAAACGCTCTTGAACGGCATCATCGAGACCAACCGCACCGTGCAGCTGACGCTGTGGAACGACAAGCTCGAATTCCTGGGCATCAAGGCGGCGCTGGCCGAACTGGTGGCCGAGTTCGCCCAGCAGCACGGCGTCACGGCGCGCGCCAGCCTGCCCGACGACGACGACGGCTATCCGCGCGCCCAGGGCGTGGCGCTGCTGCGTTGCGCCGAGGAAGGCTTGCAGAATGCCTTGCAACACGGGCGCGCGGCCACGATCGACGTGATCCTCGACGACGACGGCGAACAATTGATGATGACCGTGCGCGACGATGGCGTCGGGCTGGCGCAGTCGGCGCCGGTGCAATCGCTGCGCTGCCACGGCTTGCGTTTGCTGCGCGAACGGGCGCGCGCGTTGGGGGGTGATGTAACCTTGGCCGGCGCCGATGGCGGTGGCGCCGCGTTGACCATGATTTTGCCGCGTAATCACGGCGGTTGAGGTTCGTGGCGGGCGGTGATCGTCGGGTGTTCGACGGCACGTAACGCGTGGACGGAGTCCACCCTACGGTGCGCAGCGGTTCGTCATTGATGCCGGAGGCGGTGGTGTAACGTAGGGTGGACTCCGTCCACGCGTTGACGTGCGTTCGCACACCGCAACGCCCTCCCTGATCAGTGCAACTTGACCAACGGCGTCGTCCTGCGAATCAGGAAGCGCGCCACCGCCAGCACCCCGGTACGCATCGCCCCCAGCACCGCCTGGTGGTGCATCAGGTGCAAGCTCGTGTACATCACGCGCCCGATCATGCCTTCGACGAACCAGCTGGCGCCGCTGAGCGATCCCATCAAACTGCCGACGCTGGTGGTCTTGCCGAGCGAGACCAGCGAGCCGTAGTCGCGGTAACGGTAGGGTTTCTCGTCGACCGGCTTGCCTTTGGCGCGGCGCAGGAATTGTTTCAGCAGGTAGTCGGCCTGCTGGTGCGCGGCCTGGGCGCGCGGCGGTACCGGCTTGCCGGAAGCGTCGATGCAGGCGGCGCAATCGCCCAGCGCATACACGCCGGGCACGCCGGGCACCCGCAGTTGCGGATCGACCTCGATCTGGCCGCCCTTGGTGACCGGCAGCCCGAGCGTGCCGAGGAATTCGGGCGCGCGGATGCCCGCCGCCCACACGCACAGGCTGGCCGGGTAGACGTTGCCGTCGCTGTCGAGCACCCGGTCCGCGTCGATCCTGGTGACGCGGCAATTGTTGACGACGCGGATGCCGCGCTCGTCGAGCAGCTTCAGGGCCGCGGCGGAGACCCGCTCGGGCAGCGGCGCCAGGATGCGCGGCGCGCCTTCGAGCAGCGTGATGCGCACGTCGCGCTTGACCTGCAGGCGCGAGAAACCGTAGGTGGCGTACACGCCGGAGGCTTCGCGCAGTTCGGCCGCCAGCTCGACGCCGGTGGCGCCGCCGCCGATGATGACGACGTCGAGCGCGGCGTTGGCGTCGTTGCGTTCCTCGCGCGCCTGCTCGGCCACCGCCATCAGGCGCAGCAGGCGCAGGCGGAAGCGTTCGGCGTCTTCGGTGGCGTTCAGCGAAATCGTGTTTTCGCGCGCGCCGGGCACGCCGAAGTAATTCGAGGTGCTGCCGACCGCGATCACCAACGAACCGTAATCGATGCGGCGTTCGTGCAGCACGTCTTCGCCGTCGGAGGCGCGCACCGCGCCGACCGTGATGCGCCGGGCCGCATGGTCGAGCGCCGTCATGGGGCCGTAGACGAAGGTGAAACCGTTATCGTGGGCCAGCATCTGGTAAGAGAGGCCCTCCTGGTGGATGTCGAGGGTGCCGGCCGCCACCTCGTGCAGCGACGGCTTCCAGATGTGGTACAGCCGTGTGTCGACCAGCATCACCTTCGAGGGACCGAGCTTGCGCCCGAGTTTGCAGGCCAGTTCCAGTCCGCCCGCCCCGCCACCAACGATCACGATTTCGCTCTGCAAAGCCACCCTCCATTCGAGATGCCGCCGGCTCAGGCCGGTTATTGGCTACCTGGAAAGTGTACACCCGCAGGGAAAAGCGCGTCGCCGCCCGCCGTGTGCCGCATCAGTGTCCGCGGCCGTGCCCGTGGCCATGACCGTGCTTGTCGTGGCGGTCGTGCCTGTCATGGCGGTCGCGCCTGTCGTGACGGTCATGGTGGCCGTGGCGGCCGCGCCGGTCATCGTGATGAACGACGTGGTGGACTTCGCGCACCTCGCGGTAACCGTGATGATGCGCGCGGTAATGCGGCGCATAGGTGTTGGTGTACCAGTCGTCGCGCACGAACATCACCGGACGCGCGCAGGCGTCGTAGCGGCCGCAATAACGCGACCAGTTCTTGCGGTGGCCGGGCGGCACGCGCAGGTAGACCGGTTGGGCGCGCACGTGGCGTACTTCGCGCACGATGATGGGGCGCTGGGTATAGACGACCGGCGCCGGGGCGAAGTCGCCCAGGTCCAGGCGGCCGTAGAAGCCGGGCTGGCCGACACGGATGCTGACGTTGGTTTGCGCCAGCGCCGGCAGGGCTGCAGCGGCGAGAGCGGCGCCAAGAAAGAGGGAACGGAGCAGAGATGTCATGGTGGTCCTCACGGTGCGATGTTGCGTGAACTGTATCAGTGTGAAGTCGAAACTTTGTTGGTTGCAACACACCGTTACACTTGTCGCAACGCCGTAACGGACCGTGAATTGCGACCGTATCCGGCGCCGCCAAATCCCGTTATCATGGGGGCAAAGGAGGATTCGCCATGACCATGCGTGCCCTGCGCTGCGGCGCCGTCGCCCTTGCCTGCCTGCTGGCCAGCGCCTGCAAGGACCGCCCCGAACCCGTCAAGCCGATCGCCGCGACGCCCCTGATTTGCTGCATCGATTACTAAGCACCTTGGTGTCGGGCGCGATAAATTCGTCACGCGCCGGGGCTGCGCAGAGTAAACTGTCGGCTCTTCATTTGCCCCAAGGTTTTGCATGTCGTTTTCCTCGCTCGGCCTGATCGACCAGATCACGCGCACCCTCGCCACCCTCGCCTACAACGAACCGACGCCGGTCCAGATGCAGGCGATTCCCGCCGTGCTGGCCGGACGCGACGTCATGGCCGCGGCCCAGACCGGCACCGGCAAGACCGCCGGCTTCGCCCTGCCGCTGCTGCAGCGCCTCGCCATGAAGGGCCAGGTGTCGTCCAACGCCGCGCGCGCCCTGGTGCTGGTGCCGACGCGCGAACTGGCCGAACAGGTGCACACGAGCTTCAAGACTTACAGCGCCGGCCTGCCGCTGCGCACCATGGTCGCCTACGGCGGCGTCAGCATCAATCCGCAGATGATGGCGCTGCGCAAAGGCGTGGACGTGCTGGTGGCCACGCCCGGGCGCCTGCTCGACCTGCAGCGCCAGAACGCCCTGAAACTCAACGAAGTGGCGATGCTGGTGCTGGACGAGGCCGACCGCATGCTCGACCTCGGCTTCTCGCGCGAACTCGACGGGATCCTGGCCGCCCTGCCGAAAAAGCGCCAGACCCTGCTGTTCTCGGCCACCTTCTCTGACCCGATCCGCGCGCTGGCGAACCGCCTGATGCGCGACCCGGTCAGGATCGAGACGGCGCCACGCAACACGACGGTGAAAGCGATCGAACAGTGGGTCGTCACGGTGGACAAGAAGCGCAAATCGGAACTGTTCCTGCACCTCCTGAAAAAACACGGCTGGGGCCAGGTGCTCGCCTTCGTCAAGACCCGGCGCGGGGTCGACGAGCTGGTCGAGCTGCTGGCCGCGAAACGCATCGACGCCGACTCGATCCACGGCGACAAGCCGCAGCCGGCGCGCCTGCGCGCACTCGAACGCTTCAAGGCTGGTGAAGTAAATATCCTGGTCGCCACCGACGTCGCCGCGCGCGGCCTCGACATCGACGACCTGCCGGTGGTGGTGAATTTTGATTTGCCGATCGTGGCCGAAGATTACGTCCACCGCACCGGCCGCACCGGCCGCGCCGGCGCTTCGGGCCAGGCGGTCTCGCTGGTCTGTGCCGACGAAGTGCAACAACTGGCGGCGATCGAACAGCTGACCGGGCAAACCCTCAAGCGCGTCGAAGAGCCCGGCTTCGCGCCGGATCACCGCGTGCCGGAAACCGATGCCAGCGGCCAGGTCGTCAAGAAACCGAAAAAGCCGAAGAAGCCGAAGGGGGACGCCAAGGTCGTGACCGAGGACGTGCGTTTCCGGCGTTGACGATCATCGTAGGGTGGGCGCCAAGGGTGAGATGCACGCGAAAGAAAATTTCACCCGCGCGAAATTTATGAAATATTCTTTCGTCACAGTACCAGCCGGAACTTGCGCACGCCCTCCTCGTCCGCCCGCATCACTTCGAAGCCCAGCTTCTTCACCAGCCCGATGATCCGGTTATTCTGCGGCAGCGCCTCGCCGACGATTTCGCGCGTGCCGCGCAGGCGGCAGTAGTCGATCAGTTTCTGCATCAGAATCCGCCCCAGCCCCATGCCCTTCAGGTCCGAGCGCACCGTCACCGCGAATTCGGCGCTGACGTTGTCGGGGTCGGCCACCACGCGCCCCACGCCCAGGGTCTCGGGCAGGCCGTCCGGTCCGGGGCGGGTGGCGATGAAGGCCATCTCGCGGTCGTAGTCGATCTGGGTGAAGCGCGCCAGCTGCGAGGGTTGCAGCTCGCGGATACGCACGAACATGCGGTAGCGCACGTCGTCGGGCGTGAGGGCGTCGAAGAAGCGCAGGTGCGCCGGGCCGTCCTCGGGACGCACGGGGCGCAGCAGCAGTGCGCTGCCGCCGAAGTCGATGGTTTGCTCCAGCTCGCGCGGATAGGGCCGGATCGCCAGCCGGTCGAGCGTGCTGGCGGACTGGTCGGCCAGCGCCAGGCGCATGCGCGCGTCGAGCACGATGGCGCCGTTGGCGTCGGCCAGCAGCGGGTTGATGTCGAGTTCGACGATTTCCGGGATGTCGGCCACCAGGCGCGAGACCTGCACCAGCGTGGCGACGATCGCATCCATGTCGGCGGCGGGACGGTTGCGGTAGCCGGCCAGCAGGCGCGCCACGCGCGTGCGTTCGATCATGTCGCGCGCCAGCACCGCGTTCAGCGGCGGCAGCGCCACCGCGTAGTCGTCCGCCACCTGCACCGCCATGCCGCCCTGGCCGAACAGGATCACCGGGCCGAACACCGGGTCGGTGGCCGCGCCCAGGATCAGTTCGTGCCCTTCCGGGCGGCGCGCCATCGCCTGCACCGAAAAGCCTTCGAAGCGGGCGTCGGGACGCAGTTCCTGCAGGCGCTTCCTCACACGCTGGGCGGCGGCGCGCACGGCTTGCTCGGAGTCGAGGTCGAGCACCACGCCGCCGACGTCGGACTTGTGCATCACGTCCGGCGACAGGATTTTCACGGCCACCGGGAAGCCGATCCCGCGGGCAGCCGCCACCGCTTCGTCGACCGTGGCGGCGGCGCGCGTGTCGACCAGCGCCATGCCGTAGGCGCGCAGGATGGCCTTGGTCTCGGGGTCGGTCAGCAGGTAGCGCCCGCCCGCCAGCGCTTCGCGCACCAGCGCGCGCGCCGCGCCGCGCTCGTTGGCGCCGATGCTGGAAACCGAGGGCGGCACCTGCATCAAGAGGGTCTGGTTCTGGCGGTAGTGGACGATCTGCAGGAAGCCGGCGACCGCGTCTTCGGGCGTGCCGAAGGTCGGCATGCCGGCCTGCGAGGCGATCGCGCGCGCCGCCGCGACCGAGTCGCCGCCCAGCCAGCAGGCCAGCACGTTGCGCGAGGCGCCCTTGGCCAGCGGCGCGATCGCGCGCGCGATGTCGGCACTGTCGACGGTGGCGGTGGGCGCATGCACGACCAGCACGGCGTCGGTGCCGTCATCCTTCAGCAGGATCTCCAGCACCTGGCGGTAGAGTTCCGGTTCGGCGCCGCCGTGCAGGTTGAGCGCGCCCGTGGCCGCGCCAAGCGTAGCGCGCGGCAGCACGGCAGCCAGGCGCTCGCGCGTCGCCGCCGACAACTCGGCCGCGCGCCCACCCGCGCCCACCAGCGCATCGAAGGCGAGCAGGCCGGGGCCGGCGCCGTTGGCGACGATCGCCAGGCGTTCGCCATGCAGCGGTTTGGCATGGGCCAGCGTTTCGACGGCGGCGAACAGCTGCTCGGTCGTGGCCACGCGCAGCATGCCGGCGCGCCGGATCGCCGCGTCGAAGACGTCGTCCATGCCCGCCAGTGCGCCGCTCTCGCTGGCGGCGGCGCGCACATCGTTCTGTACGCGCCCGGCTTTCAGCACCAGCGTCGGCTTGCTGCGCGCCGCCGCACGCGCCGCCGACATGAACTTGCGCGCATAGCGCAGGTGCTCGACGTACAGCAGGATCGAGCCGGTGGCGCCGTCGCTGGCCAGGTAGTCGAGCACGTCGCCCAGGTCGACGTCGCTCGAATCCCCGAGCGCGATGAAATGCGAAAAGCCGATGCCGCGCGAGCGCGCCCAGTCCAGCACCCCGGTCATCAGCGCGCCCGACTGCGAGACAAAGGCGATCCGCCCGGGGAGCGCGCCGCTGTGGGCGACGCTCGCGTTCAGGCCGAGGCCGGGCGCCAGGAGACCGGCGCTGTTGGAACCCAAAATGCGCAGCAAATACGGATGGGCGGCATCGAGCATGGCTTGCTTGAGCGAGCGGCCACGCTCGTCCCGGCCCTCGGCCAGGCCGGCGCTGAGCACCACCGCCGCGCGCGTGCCCTTCTCGCCGAGCTGGCGGATGATCGCCGGCACCGTGGCCGGCGGCGTGCAGATGACGGCCAGGTCGGGCGCGCTGGCCAGGTCGGCAACGGAGGCAACCGTCGGCAGGCCGGACAGCTCGCCGTACTTCGGGTTGACCGGGTAAATGGCGCCGCGAAAGCCGCCGGCAAGCAGGTTGCGCAGCAGCGTCGCGCCCAGGCTGCCGGGACGGCTGGAGGCGCCGATCAGCGCCACCGAGCGCGGCGCGAACAGCCTGTTCAGGTTGCGGACGCTCATGGCCGGCGCCCATTGAAACGGCGGTGCACGGCAGCGCGCGCAGCAGTGTGAGCCGCGGACGGCGAATTCGCTAGACTCGATGGCACCCCGACCTCCACCCTTCGAACATGACCAATAATAAAAACGCCGCCACATCCACTTCTGCAACTGCCCCCGCCCCCGACAGCCGCAAGGTGATCTACGCCGCCATCGTCGCCAACCTCGGCATCGCCATCGCCAAATTCATCGTCGCCGCCCTCACCGGCAGCGCCGCCATGCTGGCCGAAGGCATCCACTCGGCGGTCGACACCGGCAACGAACTGCTGCTGCTCGTCGGCGAAAAGATCAGCGCGCGCAAACCCGACGCGCGCCACCCGTTCGGCTACGGCAAGGCGGTGTATTTCTGGGCGCTGATCGTCGCGCTGTCGGTGTTTTCGCTCGGCGGCGGCCTCTCGATCTACCACGGCATCCACAGCCTGCAGGCGCCCGAACCGCTCACCGACCCGTTCTGGAACTATGTCGTGCTGGGCGTCGCCTTCCTGTTCGAAGGATACAGCTGGAACGTTTCGCGGCGCGCACTGAACAGCAACCGCCGCCCCGGCGCCACGCTCTGGCAGACGGTACGGGCCAGCAAGGATGCCTCGGTGTTCACCGTCTTCATCGAAGACAGCGCCGCCCTGCTCGGCCTGATCGTGGCCGGCGCCGGGATCTTCCTCGGACATCTGCTGGACAATCCGTACATCGATCCGGCGGCCTCGATCGTGATCGGCCTGCTGCTGGTGGGCGCGGCATTCACGCTGGCGCGCGAGACCGGCGCCCTGCTGGTCGGCGAAAGCGTGGGCATCGAGCAGACCGGCAAGCTGAAGGAGATCTTCCGCGCCGACCCGGCCATCGAGACCGTTGGCCAGCTGATGACCATGCAGCTGGGGCCGGACGACGTGCTGCTGACGGCGGCCGTGCGCTTCAAGCGCGGCATGCGCATCGACGAGGTGGACGTCGCGATCGCGCGCCTGGAGCGCGCCGTGCGCGACTTCGATCCTGAGGTCAAGCGGGTTTATTTCGAGGCGGCGGCGCTGCGTTCGGCAGTAGGGCAGCCATCGGGTCCCCCTTGACCGTTCGCAGGACAGTTTGCCGAGCAGGGATGGCGATATGGCCGGGCGAGCATGCTAGAATATTCTGGTGAATACTCTCCTGCGCTCGCTGATCGTCTGGCTGCTTCTGCTGGCAGTGCCCTTCCAGGGCATGGCGGCAGTGGCAACCGACGCGTGCCTGCCGGCGCACGTCATGCCGGCGCAGGTCATGCCGGTGGCGGAGCAGATGCACGGTGCGATGCCGCCCTGTCACGAAGCCGCCATGCCCGGCGCCGCGTCCGAGCAGGAACAGCCGGCGCCGCATCACCAGGCCGGCAAGTGCGGCACCTGCTCGGCCTGCGGCATCGGCAGCGCGGTGCTGCCGAGCTTCCTGCCGCAACTGGCGGCCCATGCGCCGGCCGCCGCGGCCAGCCCGGCAGCCATCAACTACCTGCCTTCGGTTCATCTCGCCCAGCCGGAACGACCTCCCCGCCCTCTCCTCGCCTGAACCCTAGCTGGCCGCCGGTGTGCGGCCTTGTCGAACGATTCTGTCGAGGATGTCATGACCTTCGCCACCACGCTTTTCCGCGTGGCCGCGCCGTGCCTGCTGGCCGGCGTCGCCCACGCGTCTCCTGCTCCTGTTGCTGTCGCTGTACCTGCCGCGGACGGCGCCGTACCGGTGCCGGCCGCCACCTATCAATCGGCCCTTCCCTACCGGCCCGCCGCCCCTGACGCCGTCCGCCCCGACCAGGCCTGGCGCGAGCAGAACCGCATCGTCGGCGCCTACGATTCGATGGCGCTGACCATGCGCTGGCATGCAGGGCATGCCGGTCACGGCGCGATGCACGGCGCGACGGCCAACGCGCCTGCCGATCCGCACGCCGGCCACCACATGCCGGCCACGCCTGCGGCGGCGGACAAAGCGACGCACCAGCATGCTGAGCGGCATTCGGACCATACTGGTACAGCTGCCCCTGCTCCCGCCGCGCACCAGCATGGAGGCCAGCCGTGAGCGGTCGCGGACGCCACTTGCGCGGCGGCGCCCTGGCGGCACTGGCCCTGCTGGCCGGCTGCGCCAACGTCACGCCCGGCGGCGGCTTCGACGCCGTTGTCACGCGTGCACAGGAACGCGGCGGCCTGGCGCCGCGCATCGTCATGAACGAGGCCGACGCGCGCGCCGTCGCCGACACCACGCGCGCGCTCCTGGCGCGCCCGCTCGACATGGATGGCGCGGTCCGGGTCGCACTGATCAACCACCCCGGCCTGCAGGCGAGCTACTGGAACGTCGGCATCGCCCAGGCCGACCTGGCCCAGGCCGCGCGCCTGCAGAATCCCGCCTTCGGCTTCAAGCGCATGGCCGGCGGCGGCGAAGTCGAGATCGATCGCTCGCTGGGGTTCAACCTGGTGCAGGCCCTGACCCTGCCGCTGGCGCGGCGCGTGGAAAGCGGCCGCTTCGAAGCGGTGAAGCTGGCCGTGGGCGCCGGCATCGAGCGCCACGCCGCCGAAACGCGGCGCGCCTGGATCGATGCGGTGGCGGCAGTCCAGGGCCTGGACTACGCGCGCCGCGTGCATGCGGCAGCCGAGGCCAGTGCCGAACTGCGCGCACGCATGGCGCGCTCCGGCAATGCCAGCCGTCTCGACCTGGCGCGCGAACAGGCCTTCCAGGCCGAGGCCGCGGCCGCCGTCGCCCGCGCCGCACAACACACCGTGGCCACGCGCGAACAGCTGATACGCCTGCTCGGCCTGTGGGGTGCGGATACAAGCTTCACCCTGCCCGAGCGCCTGCCCGACCTGCCGGCCGGCCCAGTGGAACTGCCCGACCTGGAACGGCGCGCGCTGGCGCAGCGCCTGGACGTGGCCGCCGCGCGCCAGGATGCCGCCGCCACCGCCGCCAGCCTGGGCCTCACGCGCACCACCCGCTTCGTCAACGTGCTGGAACTGGGCGCGGTGCGCAAGAGCGAGACCGGCATGCCGGCCGAACGCGGCTACGAAGTGTCGATCGAATTGCCGCTGTTCGACTGGGGAGGGGCACGCAGTGCACGCGCCGAAGCGCTCTACATGCAGTCGCTGCGCCAGGTCGCCGAGACCGCGGTCAATGCGCGCAGCCAGGCGCGCGAGCGCTACCTCGGCTACCGCGCCGCCTGGGACCTGGCGCGCCACTACCGCGACGAGGTCATCCCCTTGCGCAAGCGGATCTCGCAGGAGACCCTGCTGCGCTACAACGGCATGCTGGCCAGCAGCTTCGACCTGCTGACCGACGCCCGCGACCAGGCCGGCGCCGTGAATGCCACCATCGAGGCGCTGCAGGCATTCTGGCGCGCCCATGCCGATCTCGAAGAAGCCCTCGGCGGCCGGGTTGTCCATGCGGCCCATGCCGCCCCATCGCAGCACAAGGAACACGCAGAATGACTTCACGCCGATCTTTTTTGAGTAATGCCGGCGCCGCCATGGTCGGCGCCTCGCTGGTCAGCCGCGCCGGCGCCGCGACGTTGCCGGAAGCCCCGGTCCAGTCCTCCGGCGGCACCGCCGCGCCGCTCGCGCCGCCGAACGGCCGGCCCTACAACCCGGTCGTCACCCTGAACGGCTGGACCCTGCCCTGGCGCATGAAGGACGGCGTCAAGGAATTCCACCTGGTGGCCGAACCGGTGGTGCGCGAGCTCGCGCCCGGCATGCAGGCCAACCTGTGGGGCTACAACGGCCAGAGTCCGGGGCCGACGATCGAGGTGGTCGAAGGCGACCGCGTGCGCATTTTTGTGACCAACAAGCTGCCCGAGCACACCAGCATCCACTGGCACGGCCAGATCCTCCCGTGCGGGATGGATGGGGTGACGGGCCTGACCCAGCCCGGCATCCCGCCCGGCAAAACCTTCGTCTACGAGTTCGTGGCGCGCCACGCCGGCACTTTCATGTACCACCCGCACGCCGACGAGATGCAGCAGATGGCGATGGGGATGATGGGTTCCTGGGTCACGCATCCGAAAGACATCCGCCGGCACGCCGTGGACCGTGACTACGTGCTGCTGCTGGGCGCCTACGACATCGAGCCGGGCAGCTACACGCCGCGCACCAACACGATGCTCGACTTTAACCTGTGGACCTTCAACAGCCGCGTCTTCCCCGGTATCGACCCGATGGTGGCCGGCCTGAACGAGCGCGTGCGCATCCGCGTCGGCAATCTCACCATGACCAACCACCCGATCCACCTGCACGGGCACCGCTTCGAGGTGGCCGGCACCGACGGCGGCTGGGTGCGTCCCGAGGCGCGCTGGCCCGAGGTGAGCATCGACATCGCCGTGGGCCAGATGCGCGCGATCGAATTCGTGGCCGACAATCCGGGCGACTGGGCCTTCCACTGCCACAAGTCGCACCATACGATGAACGCGATGGGCCATGAGGTGCCGAACCTGATCGGCGTCGACCACCGCGGCGTGGCGCAAAAGATCAACGACCTGATCCCGGGCTATATGGTGATGGGCGACAAGGGCGGCGCGATGGGCGACATGAAGATGCCGCTGCCGGAAAACACGTTGCCGATGATGGATGGCCGCGGCCCCTTCGGCCACCTCGACATGGGCGGCATGTTCACGGTGCTGAAGGTCCGCGATGGCCTGAAGCGCGGCGACTACCGCGATCCGGGCTGGTACAGGCACCCGGCGGGGACGGTCGCGCGCGAGTGGACCGGCGAGGTGCCGACGGCGCCGCAGGCGCCGGGGAAGGCGGCGGCGTCAAGGGAGCCGGCGGTCACGGTGCGCAAGCCGGCTACGCACAAGCACTGAGAAGCACCGAGGCGGGATGGGCACGGCGTGCCCATCCTCTACGCGCGGGCGGTCACCGGATACCCTGCTTCATCGATCGCCGCGGCGATGCGCTCCACGTCGGCGCTGCTGTCGATGCGCACCTTCTTCGTCGCCAGGTCGATCTCCACCTTCGCATTCGCGTCCAGCTCCTGCACAGTCTTGGTCACGCGTCCCACGCAGTGGCCGCAGCTCATGCCTTCCACAGTCAATTCAAGCATCTTCTCTTCTCCAGTCGAATCAAGCGCCGGCGCGAGGCTGGCGTTAATGAAAGGGGCCGGCCGCCAGCGGCGCAGCAGCAGCGCGTTGGCGACCACGCTGACGGAACTGAGCGCCATCGCCGCCCCGGCCAGCATCGGATTCAACTGGCCAAAGGCCGCCAGTGGAATGCCGACCAGGTTGTAAATAAAAGCCCAGCCCAGGTTCTGGCGGATCTTGCGCCAGGTGCGGTGCGAGATGTCGATGGCGTCGGCCACCAGGCGCGGGTCGCCACGCATCAGCGTAATGCCGGCCGTGTGCATCGCCACGTCGGTGCCGCCCGCCATGGCGATGCCGACGTCGGCCGCGGCCAGCGCCGGCGCGTCGTTGATGCCGTCGCCGACCATCGCCACCGTCGCTCCCTGCGCCATGGCCGCGCGCACGGCGTCGGCCTTTTCCGCCGGCAGCGCCTGCGCGATGTAGCGTTCGATGCCGAGTTCGCTCGCCACCACGCGCGCCGCCCCCGGATTATCGCCGGTCAGCAGCATCGGCGTCACACCGATGGCCGTCAAGCGCGCGACCGCCTCCCTGGCGCCTTCCTTGAGCGCGTCGCCAAAGGCGAGCAGGCCGAGCACCTCGATAGCGCCGGGCGTGTCTCGTGCCAGCAGTGAGACGGTGCGGCCGTCACCTTCGTGCCGGCTGGCCGCCGCGCGCAGCGGGCCCGGGTTGCCGCCGAGTTCCTCGATCAGGCGCGCGTTGCCGAGATAGACGGTCACGCCCTCGACCTCGGCCTGCACGCCGCGTCCGGCCAGGGCGCGCGCGTTGGCAGCGGCAGGCAGGCGCAGGCCGCGCTGGTGCGCATGGGCCGTCACCGCGTGCGCCAGCGGGTGTTCGCTGTGCTGCTGCACGGCGCCGGCCAGCAGGGTAATCAAGGCCGCGTCGGCGCCTTCGACCGCCACTACCTGCGGGCGCCCGGCGGTCAGGGTGCCGGTCTTGTCGAAGACGACGGTGTCGATTGCATGCGCGCGTTCGAGCGCCGCGGCGTCGCGGATCAGGATGCCGTGGCGCGCGGCGGCGCCGGTGCCGACCATGATCGCGGTCGGCGTCGCCAGCCCGAGGGCGCAGGGGCAGGCGATCACCTGCACCGCAACCGCGTTCAGCAGGGCCGCCTCCCAGTCGCCCGTGGCCAGGCCCCAGGCCAGGAGAACGATCACCGACAGCAGCAGCACCGCCGGCACGAAGACGGCGCTGACGCGGTCGACCAGGCGCTGCACCGGTGCCTTGACCGCCTGCGCATGCTCGACCTGGCGGATGATCTGCGCCAGCATGGTCGCTGCCCCGACCGCGGTGACGTCGACCAGCAGCAGGCCTTCGCCATTCACGGCGCCGCCGGTCACGCGCGCGCCCGCCTCCTTGGCCTGCGGCAGGCTCTCGCCGGTCAGCAGCGACTCGTCCAGATGGCTGCGGCCCTCGACCACGCGGCCGTCGGCGGCGACGCGCGCACCGGGACGCACCACCAGCAGGTCGCCCACACGCAAGGCGTCTGGGGCGATGGCCGTGTCGACGCCGGCGCGGCGCACGATCGCCTCCGTCGGGCGCAAGCCTTCGAGGGCGCGGATGGCTTCCACCGTCTGCCCCTTGGCACGGGCCTCGAGCCACTTGCCGAGCAGGACCAGGGTGATGACGACGCCCGACGATTCGAAGTACAGGTGCGCCGCATGATGCGTGCCACCCCGCAGCAGCAGGTACACCGACAGCGCGTAGGCGGCGCTGGTGCCGATCGCCACCAGCAAATCCATGTTGCCGCTGCCGGCGCGCAGGGCCTTCCAGCCGGCCCGGTAGAAGCGCGCACCCAGCCAGAACTGCACCGGCGTGGCCAGCAGCAGTTGCAGCCAGCCAGGCAGCGACCAGTGGCCGCCAAGGAGCTGGACGAACATGGGTGCGGCCAGCGGCGCACTGAACAGGGCGGCCAGCGCCACCGGCCACCAGGCCGCGGGCGCCCTGGCGCTCGCGCTGGTACCCGCTGCGCCGGCGTCGTGATCAGCCTTGAAGACGGCCTGGTAGCCAGCCTTGTCGACAGCCGCGCGGACGGCTTCTGGCGTGGCTGTGCCACGCACGCTGGCCCGTTCGGTCGCCAGGTTGACGCTGACCTCCGCAACGCCGGGCACCGCGCGGATGGCTTTCTCAACACGCGCGACACAAGAGCCGCAGGTCATGCCGGAAATATCGAAGCTGGCGGCGTCGGACCCCGCAAGTTGGCCGATGTGCTGATCCATGGTCTGTTCTTTTCGATGGCGTTAGCGCCAATGCGGCAGCCAGCCGGCGCCGGCTGGAGTACGCATGGACATCTCAATCCGCTATTGTAGGGCCTTGCCCGCCTGCTTGCTGGCACGCGGCAAGGCGGGCAGCGGCGCCATCGGCATGACCAGGTAGCGCATGTCGGCGCGGTCGCCCTGCGCCGGGCCGCCTGCGAGAAAGCAGTCGCGGCCGAGCCGGGCGCCGTCGGCTGCAGCGGCCGCCAGCCGCAGCGGCCGCACGTCCTGCGCGCGCAAGACCAGTTGCACCTCGAAGCCGACAGTCGGTTCGGCGCAGCGGCCGAGAACGGCGCGCAGGGCCGCGCTGGCGTCGCCGCTGGGCAGGAAACGGGCGAAGGTCGCCGCGTCGAGCGGGCCGATGCGCAGGCGCGCGCGCAGGTCGGGGCGCCAGCTGCGCTCGCCCAGCAGCACGTTTTCGCCCAGCTCGGCATTGATGCCGAGTGCGGCCTGCTCGGCGCGCCCGAGGCGGTCCCAGTGCCCGACTGCTTCCTCCAGGCGCACCGCGACGCCGAAGAAATCGGACACGATGCGCTCGATCATGACAGCCGAACAAGGGCGCTGTGCGAGCATGCCGGCGAAATGCGCGATCAACTGTGGCGGTGGTGTCTGCGGCTGTGACTCCGGGACGCCGCCGGCCAGCGCCAGCAGCAGCGGCCGCAGGCGGTCCGCGCCGCCTCCCGGCATGTGCGCGATCCGGTTTTTCTGCCAGGCGCGCCAGAACAGCGCCAGCATGCGGTTGGAGACCAGGTCGAGGAAGGCGCGCGGCGCCGCGTCGTGGCCGGCGCTTTGCCAGGCGGCGATGCGTTCGGTAACGTGCGCCGGCAGCGCGCCGTGGGCACCGAGCAGTCCCATGAAGGCCGGCGTGATCGTGAAGCGATGGTTGGCATCCGCTTCCGCAAGATCGGTCCCCGCGCGCGTATGCGCGATCGCTTCGATCTCGGAGGCGGGAAAGCCCAGGCGCAGGCTGTTCTCGAAGCGCAGGCAGTCGCGCCAGGCCTGTTCCGGCGCCACTCCTTGCCGCGCCAGCCAGGCCAGCAGGAGCGAGACCGCCTGCACGAATTCGAAGGCGTGCGGTTCCGCTAGCAGCCGCTCGATGATGCTCGCAGTTGTTCGGCGGTGCGTGGGGCGCATGCGAGGATCTCCTCTCCGGTCTGGTGCGACACGATCTCGAGCCGCGTAAAGCAGTTGAGCTGGCTGTTGAGCGCAAAGTAACGGTCCATCACCTGCGCGAATAGGTACAGCGCACTGCCGGCAAAGGCTTCCTCGTCGACCGTCATGCGGATGGCGACGCCCGGCATCAATGCCGACACCGGGCGCGTCCGGAGCCAGGCGCGCGCACTGCCGTGTTCGAGCTTGACGATGCCGGCGATCTGGCGCCGCGCCGCCGGCGAGCGCGGCAGGTCGTACAGGGCGAGCATTTTCTGCAGGTCCGGCAGCCCGGCGCTGGTGAGACCGGCATAATTCAGGGCCAGGTGCGCGATCAGGCGCCAGTGGGCGCCGTCGCCATTCGCAAAGCGCCAGCTCGCGCTCGGTTTGCGCAGCAGGGCGAATGGCGCGGCGCCGCTCGCCGACTCGGCCATCAGGTCCCCTTCCGGCTGGCCGATGCGCAGCTGCGCCGGCAAGTCGCGGTTGGTGCAGGTCAGTTCCGTCGAAATCGTGGCGCTGGCCGCGTCGTCGGGGTTGAAATCGGGGTCGCTGAGCGACAGGCGCAGCGCGTGCCCGGGGCTGCCGGCGGCCAGCAACTCGTCGCGGCGCGCGCTCCAGAAACGCCCTCCTCCCCCCTGGTGCTCTCCCCGGTGGTCGTGCTGCACCGCGTAGAGGGGACTGAATTCGGTCACGCTGGCCGTGCCGCGCGCCTCGCGCACGACGCACACCCGGTCGATGCTGTGGATGTCAAAGGCGCCCGCGTGGGCGCCGTCGGCCGCCAGCGTGTATTCGGCGCGCGTATGGGTCAGCGCGATCGGATCGCCGGCCTTGCGGAACAGGTTGACCACCGGCGTGCAGCCGGGCAGCAGGTGGCGCGCGGCCAGGGGCGCGAGCATGCGCGCGCTGTCGCCGTCGGCGGCGATCCCCGCCAGCCCAAGGTGCAGCGTGCAGCGCGAGCAATCCGCGGGTAGCTGGCGCGCCAGCGCCCTCAGGTCGATATCGATGAAATGGAATTTGTCCGGATAGGCGAAGTACTCGGTGAGCAGCCGGAAGGCCGGATGCGAGCGCGTCGACGTCGGCAGCAGCGCTTCCTCGTCGCCGAAGCCGGCCAGGCGCAGCGGCACCGCCGCCAGCGGCCGCCAGCCCGGACTGCCGTCGGCCTGGACCCAGGCGCCGCGCGCGCGCATGAACAGCGCATCGATCAGGGCGGCGCGCAGTGCCGGCTCGCCGTCGACGAACAGGCGCATGCTGCCGACGCCGCGCGCGCACAGGGCGGCCAGCGAACCCTTTACTTCGAGACCGATCGACAGCCCCGCCGTCACGCCGCGCGCCAGCTGCGCCGTGCGTGGTGCCGCAATCGGGACGGAGAAGGCCGCGTCGACGATGCTTAGCGGCCCGGTCAGCACCGGATAGACGGTACGGAACTGGCACACCGTGCCACTCACCGGACTGCTGCGCAGCGGCGTGCCGCGCTCGATTTGGGCAAACTCGGCGCCATCGTGGCTTGATGCCACGACGCGGGCGATCGAATAAGACGGCAGCGGGCGCAGGTAATGTGGATACAGGCTCTCGAGCAGCGACTCGGTGAATTTCGGATAGTCGTCGTCGAGCCGCTTGTGAATGCGCGCGCTCAGCAGCGCCACCGACTGGATCAGCCGCGCCACGCTCGGGTCGTCGTAGCGCTCGCCGCTGATGTGCAGGTCGCTCGCTGGCTTGGGGTAGCGGCTGCGAAATTCGCGTGCATGGTGGCCGAACAGACCCAGCTCTTCCTCGAAATACCGTAGTAGCTCGTCCATACCCGCTCCGTGCTCGCTGGAAACAAACTATGCTCCCATCGCCCCGCCGCCCTGGCATTGACTGGGGATAAGAAGCGCTGCCGCTGCACACGTTCACCTGAGCCCGAACGACGTGAATTATTCGAAGTCCCGCTTTGATCTGGCGCAAAGACCTTACCGATAGCGCATGCAAACTGGCCGAATCACGCCGCCGACGCCCCTTCCGATGGCCCCGCTGCTCCCCTCCGCCAACCACACTGCCGCCGCCGCCCTGCGCCGTGCACGCAAGTTCCTGTTCGTCCGACTCCAGCGGCACGCAACCTTGCCCGACGCCGAATTCAGCGCCGCGTTCGAATCGGTGGTCGTCGCCATCGAAGCCGGCCTGGCGCATGAAGAAGCCGTCATGGAAACGCTCGGCTTCGACGGCCTGCACGAACGCCGCGCCGCCAACGCGCTGCTGCTCGCCTCGCTGCACCGCATCGTGACGCAGGTCGAAGCGGGCGACGCCGCGCTGGGCCGGGCGGCGCTGGCGGCTGCTTGCGACCTGCTGTCGATACACAGGCTGACGACCGACCTTGCGCTCGTCCGCGCGCGCCCGCTTGTTGCGGCGCCCGGTCACCTCCGGGCGGGTTGGGCAGCGGGAAGCCTTGCTGCGCGCAAGAGGAAGATCTGATGGATGCAGCGACTGGCATTTCCCCTACGTCTGGCGGAGACGGTGTCCGCCATCCGCGACCCAGGCCCCAGCCGATATGACACCTGGTCACTTGTAGGGATGCTCTATCTTATACAGAATAGGATCATCCTTGATGATGGAGATCCTATGAGAACGACTGTCACGATCGATGACGATCTGTACGCGAAAGCGTTAGACATGGCTGACCCGGACATGGATCGCGCGGATCTATTCCGGGAGGCAATCAAAACCTTCGTACGGGTGCAGGCGGCAAAACGTCTGGCCGCACTTGGCGGCGCATCCCCCGAGATGCCCGAAGTGCCGCGGCGAGGGACAGAATCGACATGACGAGCGGGGTGCTGATCGATACCTCGGTATGGGTAGACCATTTTCGGCGGCGCAACGACACGCTTGTGGACCTGCTCTCTCTGGATCTTGCGTTGACGCATCCAATGATCGTGACCGAACTGGCGTGTGGTACGCCGCCGGCGCCAAGGCTACGCACGCTGGCCGACATCGCAATGCTTCCCCACGCACGGCAAGCCAGTCTCGACGAAGTCAGAACGCTGATCAAGCGCGAAAACCTGTTTGGACTCGGGGTGTGGCCTGGTCGACCTGGCTCTGTTGGCGTCGGCCTTGCTGACGCCAGGCTCGCAGCTGTGGTCGCAGGATAAACGCCTCGCACAACTGGCAATTCGGTTCCGCATTGCTTATCAGGTAGCGCGCCACTAGCAAAAGTGATAAACACGTTGAGCGCGCGGCACTTGGCGCTCTACTCGTCCGCCCTGCCAACGAAAAAAGCCACCTTGCGGTGGCTTTTCTCTTGATTCTGGCGGAGACGGTGGGATTCGCCTACATGCTGCAGGCCGCGCCATCGCGAGTACGCGATGGCCTTCGAATCCCACCCGTTGAGCGCGCAGGCGCTCAACTCGTCTGCCCTGCCAACGAAAAAAGCCACCTTGCGGTGGCTTTTCTCTTGATTCTGGCGGAGACGGTGGGATTCGAACCCACGATACGGGTATAAGCCATATGCATCCTTAGCAGGGATGTGCCTTCGGCCACTCGGCCACGTCTCCAATCAACTCCAGCAAACTGCGCTAGCGCTGAGTGCAAGCATCTTAATGGCCGGTGCCGGATTGGTCAAGGCAGCGCGGCCAAAAATAAGGAAAAAGTTAAGCTTTCTCCAGGCCAAACGCTTTATGCAGGGCGCGCACGGCCAGTTCCATGTATTTCTCGTCGATCAGGACCGAAATCTTGATCTCGGAGGTCGAGATCATCATGATGTTGATGCCCTCTTCCGCCAGCGTGCGGAACATTTGCGAGGCAACGCCGACGTGGCTGCGCATGCCGACGCCGACGGCCGAGACCTTCGACACCTTGGCGTCGCCGACGATGCGCGCATAGCCGAGCTCGTCGCGCTGCGCTTCCAGCACGGCCAGGGCGCGCTGGTAGTCGCCGCGCGAGACGGTGAAGGTGAAATCGGTCTTGCCGTCGACCGACTGGTTCTGGATGATCATGTCCACTTCGATATTGGCATCCGATACCGGGCCCAGGATGTGGAAAGCGACGCCTGGCTTGTCCGGCACGCCCAGGACAGTGATCTTGGCTTCATCACGGGTGAATGCGATACCGGAGATGACGGCTTGTTCCATGTTGGTTTCTTCCTCAAACGAAATCAGGGTGCCGGACTTGGCTTCTTCTTCCAATGGCATCAGGGGGTTGGTCAGCGACGACAGCACGCGCGTCGGGACCTGGTAGTTACCGGCGAACTCGACCGAGCGGGTCTGCAGCACTTTCGAGCCGAGCGAGGCCAGTTCCAGCATTTCTTCGAACGTGATCTTTTCCAGGCGGCGCGCTTCGTCGACGACGCGCGGGTCGGTCGTGTAGACGCCGTCGACGTCGGTGTAGATCAGGCATTCGTCGGCCTTCAGCGCAGCAGCGATCGCCACCGCGGACGTGTCGGAACCGCCGCGGCCCAGCGTCGAGATGTTGCCCTCTTCGTCCATTCCCTGGAAACCGGTGATGATGACGATCTTGCCCGCGTCGAGATCGGCGCGCACACGCGTGTCGTCGATCGACTGGATGCGCGCCTTGGTGAAGGCGGAGTCGGTGCGGATGCCGGCTTGCCAGCCGGTGTAGGAGACGGCGTCCTTGCCGATGGCCAGCAGCGCCATCGCCAGCAGGCCGACCGACACCTGCTCGCCGGTCGAGGCGATCATGTCCAGTTCGCGCGGGTCCGGCTGATCCATGATTTCCTTGGCGAGACCGATCAGGCGATTCGTTTCGCCCGACATCGCCGAAGGCACCACGACGATTTGATGTCCGGCGTCGTGCCACTTGGCGACGCGCGCCGCGACATTCTTGATGCGGTCTGTCGAACCCATCGACGTACCACCATATTTGTGGACAATTAATGCCATAAAAGAGAGCTTCCCAGCGTGAAGAGGGTGAAAAGGGAACACTTACTCTAGCATGTTGCACTGCAAGATCACAAGAAGGGAAATCCGAAAAGCTATATGAAAAGAAAATAAAGTAATACGCTTTTCGCATAGAAATTATTCGGGTTTCGAGCGTCTGAGACAGCCTTCAGGGCAAGGCGCAGCGTCGAAGACAGTACACTTGTACGGCAAGACGATGCAACGCAGCCATGGAGGCTGTATCAGGCGCTCTTCGCCTCCCAACGCAAGCTGACGCACCCGGCCGCATCGGACGCAAAGTGGTGGCAATCCATGCCCAGTCCCGCCGCGAACAGCAGGTCGCGCCCGCTGCTGACGATCGGCAGCCTGGCTCGTTCCCAGGCCGGAATGTCGGCCGCCTGGTAGTGGGCCTTGAGGCCGCGCGTCGGACGGTTCGGCGCCAGCTTCAACCGCTCGCCGCCCTTGCGGAAATCGATGACCAGGTGCTGCGCGCGCAGCCAGGCCGGATTGAAGCCGACTTCCGCCGGCTCGACGTACAGCACGCCGCCATAGGCCGGGAACGCCAGTTGCGCCTCGCCCTGCCAGCGGAAGGATTCGCCGTGTTTTTCGATGATGCCTTCGTCGTCCGGATCGCGCATGCCGGCGAGGTCGGCCAGTTTTGGCGTGATGTACAGGCGGTCGCGGTGGCGGCGCAGGTGGCAGGCCGGGTGCGTTACCAGGAGTTGGGCGTCATGGCGCGCCTCGATCAGTTGCGCCACCAGCTCGACCAGCCAGGCGGTCGACGGCATCGCCAGGCCGCGGCTGGCAAACCAGTGGCGCAGCAGGTTGTAGACGCGATCGAGGCTCATCGTGCGCAGGCGCGCGACGTCGATGGCGCCGTCGACCAGCGCCAGCGCCAGGTCGCCCTCGGCCAGCTCGGTCAACAGGCGCTGCGCCGACTGCGCGTGCGCCGCGCTGCGTGCGAAGCGCTGCTGGAAGCCGGGAAAGGCCTCGGCCAGCGCCGGCATCACGCGGTGGCGCAAGGCATTCCTCGCATAGCGGGTGTCGCCGTTCGATTCGTCCTCGACCCAGCCGAGCCCGGCTTCCCGCGCATAGGCTTCGAGCTCGGCGCGCGCCAGCGGCAGCAGCGGGCGCGCCATCACCAGGTCCGGGTTGCCCAGCAGTTCGGGCGCGCTGTTGGCCGCATCCATGCCCGACAACCCGGCCGGGCCGGAGCCGCGCAGCAATTGCAGCAGCACGGTTTCGGCCTGATCGTCGAGGTGATGAGCAGTCAGCAGCAAGCTGGCGCCGTGCTCGCGGCACATGTCGCCGAGCGCGCGGTAGCGCAGCTTGCGCGCCGCGGCCTCGAGGCCGGCGCCGGTGCCGTCGACCGCGACGCGGCGGTGATCGGCACGTACACCGAGCGCGGCGGCGGCAGTCTCGACATGGCGCAGCCAGGCGTCGGCATTGCCGCTCAGGCCGTGATGGACGTGGAAAACGAAAAGGGTGTGCCCCTGCTCACGGCACCAGGAAGATGCCAGTTGCAGCAGGACCATCGAATCGAGGCCGCCGCTGCAGGCAATGGCGATCGTGGCGGGGGAAAACTGCGTGCGCAAGGTGTCGAGCGCACGCGTAAAAACGGCCGGGACGGACCCGGCCTTGGTACTGCTTGTTGTACTGCTCACTTGATACGACTCACTCTTCGGTCGGCAGGGTTTCCTTGAACTTGCCGTACGCCATCAGCTTCTGGTGACGGGCTTCGAGCAGGTCCTTGGTCTTCATGCCCTGGAACTGGCGCAGGGTGTCGGCCAGTGCGCGCTTGAGCATCTGCGCCATGCTGGCCGGATCGCGGTGGGCGCCGCCCAGCGGTTCGGTGACGATCTTGTCGATCACGCCCAGCGCCTTCAGGCGGTGCGCGGTCAGGCCGAGGGCCTCGGCGGCGTCGGATGCGCGCTCCGAGGTCTTCCACAGGATCGAGGCGCAGCCTTCCGGCGAGATGACCGAATAGGTGGCGTACTGCAGCATCAGCACGGCGTCGCCGACGGCGATCGCCAGCGCGCCGCCGGAACCGCCCTCGCCGATGATGGTGGCGATCAGCGGCACTTTCAGTTCGGCCATGACGTACAGGTTGTGGCCGATGGCTTCCGACTGCCCGCGCTCTTCGGCATCGATGCCGGGGAAGGCGCCCGGGGTGTCGACGAAGGTGAAGATCGGCAGGTTGAATTTCTCGGCAACCTTCATCAGGCGCATCGCCTTGCGATAGCCTTCCGGACGCGGCATGCCGAAGTTGCGCATCGCGCGCTCCTTGGTGTCGCGCCCCTTCTGGTGGCCGATGACCATGCAGGCCTGGCCATTGAAACGCGCCAGGCCGCCAACGATCGACTGGTCGTCGGCGAAGCTGCGGTCGCCGCGCAGTTCGTGGAAGTCGGTGAAGATCGCGTTCACGTAATCCATCGTGTACGGACGCTGCGGATGGCGCGCGATCTGCGAGACTTGCCAGGGCGTGAGCTTGGCGTAGATGTCCTTGGTGAGCTGCTGGCTCTTCTTGTCGAGGCGATCGATCTCTTCCGAAATGTCGACAGCGGAATCGTCCTGGACGAAGCGGAGCTCTTCGATTTTCGAGTCGAGCTCGGCAATAGGCTGCTCGAAACTGAGGAAAGTAGTTTTTGTCATTGGACCTCCGGAGGTTATTCTGTGGCCAGGGCGCACCGGCAAGGACACGGCGCGCAGTGGCGATGTGGCGTTATTCTACCGTACCGGACGCCGCTGCGGACGCCAAACCGGATGCCGCGCCCTGCACCGGCGCCGGATCGAGGCTGCGCCACAAGTACCAGGTGGCGACCGTGCGCCAGGGTTCCCAGTTGGCCGCGACTTCGCGCGCGTCGCTGCGCGAGACCGGCTCGCCCGAGAAGTAATTCTGGCTGATGCCCTGGATCAGGCCGGGGTCGTCGAGCGGCAGCACGTTCGGGCGCAGCAGGTTAAAGATCAAAAACATTTCCGCGGTCCAGCGGCTGATGCCGCGGATCTGCACGAGTTCGGCGATCACTGCCTCGTCGTCCATCTCGGACCACAGGTTGGCGTGCACGCGCTTGGCCTTGAAATGGTCGGCCAGGTCGAGGATGTATTCGGTCTTGCGTTTCGACAGCCCGCAGGCGGACAAGCCCTCGGCGCCGAGCTTGATGATCTGCGCGGGGGTGAGCTTCGGGCAGCAGGCGTTCAGCTTGGCCCAGGCGGCGTCGGCCGCTTTGGGCGTGACCTGCTGGCCGACGATCGAGCGCGCCAGCGTGGTGAACGGGTCCGGATGCCCCTTCAGGTGCATGTCGCCGAACTGCGGGATGAGGCGCTTCATGATGCGGTCGCGCCGCATCAGCTCTTCCTTGGCCTCGGCCCAGTACGCAGGCACCTCGAATTCCGGCGCGCCGCCGGCGCCGTTGTCCTTTTCCGCTGCCATCATGCGCGACGCCAGTTCGTCGTCCCGTCCGGCTTGTCTTCCAGGATGATTCCGGCCGCCACCAGCTCGGCGCGGATGCCGTCGGCCTCGGCGAAATTGCGCGCCCTCTTGGCGGCGGCGCGCGCTGCGATCAGGTCGGCGATCTCGGTTTCGCCGAGGCCGCCCTGCCCTGAGCCTGCGCGCAGGAATTCCTGCGGCGCGCGCTGCAGCAGGCCGATCACGCCGGCCAGGGCTTTCAGCTGTCGCGCGCTCTCGACCGACTTGGTGCGGTTGACTTCGCTGGCCAGGTCGAACAGCTCGGCCACGGCCAGCGGCGTATTGAAATCGTCGTCCATCGCATCGCGGAAACGTGCGGCGTTGGCCTGGTCCCAGTCGACCGCGGGCGGCGCGTCGCCGAGGTCGACGTCGGCCAGCGCCGTGTACAGGCGCGTCAGCGCGCCCTTGGCGTCGTCGATGTGGACGTCGGAATAGTTCAGCGGGCTGCGGTAGTGGGCACGCGCGATGAAGAAGCGGATCACTTCGGCATCGTACTTCTTGAGCACGTCGCGGATGGTGAAGAAGTTGCCCAGGGACTTGGACATCTTTTCGTTATCGACGCGCACGAAACCGTTGTGGATCCAGTAGTTGACCATCGGCGCGCCGAACGCGCCTTCGCTCTGGGCGATCTCGTTTTCGTGGTGCGGGAACTGTAAATCCTGGCCGCCGCCGTGGATGTCGAAGTGTTCGCCCAGCAGCGCGCACGACATGGCCGAGCATTCGATGTGCCAGCCCGGGCGGCCGCGGCCCCATTTCGAATCCCATTTGGCTTCGGCCGGTTCCGATTCCTTAGCCGCTTTCCACAGGACAAAGTCGAGCGGATCGCGCTTGCCGGTGTTGACGTCGACGCGCTCGCCGGCGCGCAGGTCGTCGAGCGACTTGCCGGAGAGTTTGCCGTAGCCGTCGAAACTGCGCACCGCGAAGTTGACGTCGCCGTCATCGCTTTTATAGGCCAGGCCTTTGCTTTCCAGCTGCTCGATGATCGACAGCATGCCGGACACGTGTTCGGTCGCGCGCGGCACGAACGTGGCCGGCAGGATGCCCAGCGCGGCCGTGTCTTCGTCCATGTATTTGGTGAAGCGCGTGACCAGCGAGGACAGCGTTTCGCCATTCTCGACCGCACGCTTGATGATCTTGTCGTCGATGTCCGTGATGTTGCGCACGTACTTGACGTCGTAACCCGATTCCATGAGCCAGCGATAGATGACGTCGAAGGCCATCATCATGCGCGCGTGGCCGATGTGGCAGTAGTCGTAGACGGTCATGCCGCAGACATACATGCCGACCTTGCCGGCTTCCATCGGGACAAATACCTGTTTTTCGCGCGCCAGCGTGTTGTAAATCTTTAATTGGCTCATTGGTGTGATGAATCGAGAGGGGATCGGATACCCGGAGCGGAACGACACCGGGCACGTACGCCATAGAGCGCGTGCCAGAAGTCAATCTTTGCGTCGGGACCGTCTACCGCTCTGTGCTGTTCTTATTTGATAGAATGGGGACGTTCTGCGCAAAGTATAGCATTGATAAAAACCCGGCTGGCCGCATATGGCTCAGGTTTATTTTTCTGTAAAAGCCTTGACAGGGCTTTGCGCCACGTCCACCGAGGAGACCGCTTCATGCACGCACAAAAACAATCCCGCCGCACACTCTTCACGCGCCTGGCCGGCGCCGCACTGGCCCTGAGCTTTGCCGGCAGTGCCTTTGCCGCCGACAATCCGCAAGTGGCGATCAAGACGACCATGGGCGAGATCGTGGTCGAACTCGACGCCGAGAATGCGCCAAAAAGCACGGCAAATTTCCTGCAATACGTGAAATCCGGGTTTTACAAGGGCACGGTATTTCACCGCGTAATCGACGGTTTCATGATCCAGGGCGGCGGTTATACCGAAAAACTGATCGACAAGCCTGGCGTCCGCAAGCCGATCCCGAGCGAATCGAAAAACGGCCTCTCGAACAAGCCGTATACACTGGCGATGGCGCGCACCGGCGATCCTCATTCGGCCACTTCGCAATTCTTTATCAACGTCAACGATAATACCGGCCTCGATTATCCGGGCCAGGACGGCCACGGCTATACGGTATTCGGACGCGTGGTGCAGGGCCAGGAAACGGTCGACAAGATCAAGGGCGTGATGGTCGACGACATGCGCGGCATGCAGAATGTGCCGGTAACGCCGATCTTCATCAGCGCCACTACCGTGCTCTCGGGCGAAAAGCGGGTGAAATAAGTTGTAAAATACGCGACTTGCACGTTTGATCAACAAATAGAACAGGATTTCCCAATGACCTCCGTACTGCTGACCACCAACAAGGGCAACATCACCATCGAACTCGACGCCGAAAAAGCGCCGAAGACCGTTGCCAACTTCCTGGACTACGTGAACAAGGGTCACTTCACCAACACGATTTTCCACCGTGTGATCAAGGACTTCATGATCCAGGGCGGCGGCTTCGAGCCAGGCATGAAGCAAAAGGCGACCGACGCGACCGTCGAGAACGAAGGCAAGAACGGCCTGAAGAACGACAAGTACACGATCGCCATGGCCCGTACCTCGGCGCCGCACTCGGCATCGGCCCAGTTCTTCATCAACACCAAGAACAACGACTTCCTCAACTACCCGGGCCAGGATGGCTGGGGCTATGCCGTGTTCGGTAAAGTCACCGCCGGCACCGACGTCGTCGACGAGCTGAACAACGTGAAAACCTCGCGTTCGGGCATGCACGCCGACGTGCCGGTCGAGCCGATCATCATCGAAAAAGCCGAAGTCGTTCAGTAATCCGGTAAAGTAGTATCCAGGCGCGGGAGCACAGCATTTCCACCACTACTCCCGCGCGCACCGTCGCGCTCTTCATCTCCGACCTGCACCTGCAGGAATCCCATCCGCGCACCGCGGACGCCTTTTTCCACTTCCTGTCCGTGCATGCGGCGCATGCCGATCAGCTCTATCTCCTCGGCGACATCTTCGAATACTGGGCGGGCGACGACGACCTCGATCCGCCGCTGAACCGGCGCGTCGTCACGGAGTTGCGCGCCCTGGCCGACGGCGGCCTGCGGATTTTCTGGATGGCGGGAAACCGCGACTTCCTGGTCGGCGCGGGCTTCGCCGCGGCGGCCGGCTTGACGCTGCTGGACGAACCGCACGTGCTTACCGTCGGCGGACAGCGCATCGCCCTCGTGCACGGCGACGCCGAATGCACGCTCGATACAAAATATATGGAATTTCGCAGGATGGTACGCGATACCGCGTGGCAAAACCAATTCCTGGCCATGCCGCTGGCCCAGCGCAAGGCGATCATCGCCGGCCTGCGCGAAGGCAGCCGTGAAGCGCACACGACCAAGTCGTACGCCATCATGGACGTGACGCCAGGCGCGATCGAGGCCTTGTTCGACGCCACCGGCGCCGACGTCCTGATCCATGGGCATACCCACCGCCCTGCCCTGCATATACACGGCCGCCGCCGCCGCTACGTCCTGCCCGACTGGGAACTCGACAGCGAATCCAGCGAGCCGCCGCGCGGCGGCTGGATCGCCGTCGACGAGGGTGGCGCCGTCACGCGCCATGCCCTCGACGGCAGCCTCCTCTGATTACAGGTACTGCTGCAGCACCGCGTAGCGGGTCATGCCGATCAGCTTGCCCCGGTTGTAGGTGATCGCACCGATCGATGCGTTACCCCAGACGAAGCTCGGCGTCGACACCACGCCGGTCGGGCTGATCTTGCGCACATTGCCCGAGCCGGTCAGGTACAGGTTGCCCGCGTCGTCGATCGTCATGTGATCGACTTCATAGAATCCCAGCGTGGCGGTCCCGACCGGGCCATCGATGTTGCCCGTCTCTTTCAGCTGCGTACCGGCGAACACGCTCAGTTCGTTCGCCTTGGTCAGCTTGTAGACGGCGACGGTGCCGGTGTCGGCGAAATAGATGTTGCCGGCGGCATCGACCGCGACCGATTGCGGCCGCGGATTGGCGCCCGCGCCAGCCAGCGCCGTGATCTGCGGTCTGGTCACCAGCACGGTCTTGGCGCCGGTCGGCGTGATGCGCAACACTTCGCCCGTCACGGCACCCGTGGTTACGATGGCGTTGCCGTCGGGGTCGACCGCCAGGCCAATCGGGCGCACCGCCATATCGACCGTCGTCACCACACCGTCCTTGATCCGGCGCAGGCCCAGGCTCTGTGCGATCCAGATGCTGCCGTCGCGGCCGACCGCAACCCGCGTCGGCGCGGCAAAGCGGGCCGTGGCCAGCGGGCCATCGCCCTGGTTAGGCGGGGCCGCGCTGTTGACGACGCCGGCGAGCGTCGTCACGGTGCCGTCCGGCGTTGCCTTGCGCACGACGTGGGTCACCGGATCGACGAAGTACATGTTGCCGTCGGCATCCGCTGCGAGCGAGCTGAACGAGCCGAAGCGCGCGGTGGCGGCGTCGCCGTTGACCGTCTTGCGCACTGCCGGGGTGGCGGCGACGGTGGTCACGACACCGTCGAGCGTGACCTTGCGCAGCACTTCCTGGCCGCTGTCGACCACGAACAGGCTGGTGCCGTCGAAGCCGATCGACAGCAGGTTGCCGAAGCGCGCCGCGGTGCCGGTGGCATCGATGTCGCCGCGTTCCTGGCTGCCCGCCAGGGTGCTGACGACGCCGCCCGGCGTCACCTTGCGCACCGACGCGAAGTCGGTCACGTACAGGTCGCCGTTTGGCGTGGCAACCATGCCGGTGATCGCGCCGAAGCGCGCAGCGGCGCCGACGCCATCCTTGGTCGTACCGAGCACACCGCCTGCGTGCAGGACGAGCGCACCGTTGACGACTTTCCAGATACGGTCGGTATCGTCCGACACGTACAGGGTACCGTCGGCGCCGCGCGCGATGGTCTGCAACAGCGTGACCGGGGCCACCGCATCCGGGTTGGAATAGGTCACCGTGGTGACGACGCCGGCCGCGGTGGCCTGGCGGATCGTCAGGCCGGCGGAGCGGTCGATCACGTACACGCCGCCCGCGCCATCGGAGGCGATCGATTGCGGACCTTCGAAGAGCGCAGCGGCGCCGACACCGTCGGCCTTGGTCGGCGTGGTTTTGGCGGACTCGACGTTGTAGCAGGCGGTCGAGCCGCTGCCGGCCAGCGTCGATACTTCGCCGGCGGCGGTCATCTTGCGGATGGCGCCGTTGCAGGTATCGGCGACGAACAGGTTGCCCTGGCTGTCGACGGCGGCGCCGCTGGCGTTGAGCCAGAAGCGCGCCGCGCTGCCGGCGCCGTTGGCCAGGCCCGGCTGGCCGGTGCCGCCGGCGACCATGCCGAGCTGGCCGTTCGACGACAGCTTCAGCACGCCATGCAGGCTGCCGTCGGTGACGTAGAGGTTGCCGCCGCCGTCGCCGGCGACGGCCAGCGGCGCCTGCAGCGCGCCGCGCACGCCTGCCAGCACTTGCGGTGCGCAGTCGATCGCTGCCTTGGCGGCGTTCGTATTGTCGATCGAACCGGTCGTATCGGTCGCCTTGCAGGTGTAGCCGGACGGCGCCGTGACCTGGATATTGAACGCCGTCCCGGCCGCAAGCCGGGTCGGGAAGCTGAATGCACCATTCGCTGCGACCGGCAGCGTCTGGCCGCCGTTCACCAGGGTCAAGGTTGCGCCGCTGCGCAGGCCGGAGACAGTGCCGCCGAGCGCGTAATCGGCTGCCGGCGCGACCGGCGGCGTCACCGGCGGCGTGCCGCCCGTCGGCGGTGGCGTCGACGGGGCCGGGCTCGAATCACCGCCGCCTCCACCGCCGCCACCGCAACCCGCCAGCAACAACACCAGTGCCGTGGCAACGGCATATTCAAATCGCTTGAGTTTCAATTTTTTCTCCTTGAGCACTTGCTGGCGAACTGCACCATGCACGTCGCGATACAACGTTGACAGTAAAAACATACATGAAAATATATTAATTGATTTTCACACATTTTTTTGGGAACTGTCGCTCAATAGAAATTTCCTCGTGGCGATTAAGGAGGAGGAAGGGATGGGTATGCAACATGGCTGAAAGCGCGTTCCAGTGCCGCCAGGCAGCGCGACACTGGCTATGCCACGCTGCCTGCAGGCACTTCGGTCGATTCAAGGCAACCAGGTTTGCAGCAACGCGAAACGCGTCATGCCGTACAGTTTGCCTTTAGAAAAGGCAATCGGGCCCACGACTGCGTTGCCCCAGCCAAACGAGGGTGAGGAGACGACGCCGGCCGGGCTGATCATGCGCACATTGCCCTGTCCACTCAGGTAGAGATTGCCCTTGTCGTCGATCGTCATGTAATCGAGCGCGTAGAAGCCGAGCGTGGCCGTGCCGACCGGCCCGTCGATATCGCCTGTCTCCTTGCCGACCGTACCTGCGAACACGCTGAGTTGCCCGGCTTTCGTATACTTCCAGACGACCACATTGCCGGTATCGGCAACATAGATGTTTCCGCTGCCGTCGACAGCCACCGACTGGGGAATGAAATTACCCTCTCCGATCAGCGGCCCGGTGTGGAATTCGCCGAACAATTCCGTCTTGACCCCGGCCGGCGTGATGCGCGTCACCATTTGGTTACCTGTCACGATCGCATTTCCTTCCTCGTCGACCGTTATGTTGGCGATTCTGCTGGTGCGATCGATCGTGGTAACGACGCCGTTGGCGATGCGCCGCAGTCCGACGCCGTCGGCCAGCCAGATGGCGCCGTCGCGGCTGGCCGCCACCGCTTTCGGGGTACTCATGAGCGCCGATGCGAGCGGCCCATCGGTCATCCCGAGGACACCGCGTTGCCCTGCGATCGTGGTCACCTCGCCGCCTGGTGTCGCCTTGCGCAACTGGTATGTCACGGGATCGCCGAACAACAGGTTGCCGTCGGCATCGGCTGCCAGTGCGGTCGTGATGTTCAGGCGCGCCGCGCCGCCGGAGCCGTCGACGGTGCCGCGCGAAGGCGGTGTCGCCGCCAGGGTCGTAACGACGCCGTCGAGGGTAACTTTGCGCAAGGTTTTGCGGTCGACGTCGAGCACGATCAGGTCGGGGCCGGCGAACGAAATGGATGCCAGCCGGGTGAATTGCGCAGCACTCCCCTGCCCGTCCGCAACGCCGCGCTGCTCGGAATTACCGGCGATCGTGGTCACCTGCCCCTGGGGGCTTACTTTGCGCACCGTTGCATTGTCGGCGATGTACAAGTCGCCGCTGGGTCCCGCGACCATACCGAAGATGCCGTTGAATTGTGCTGCCTCGCCCTGGCCATCGATTGCCGGACCGTTACTGCGGCCGCCTGCCACACGGACGAGCTGACCACCCACGGCTTTCCAGATACGGTTGGTGTTTGCTACATAAAAAGTCCCGTCGGGGCTGCGCGCGACCGAGTAGAGGATCTGATTGGACTCGTCGTCCGCACCAGCCCACGATTCGCTTGTCGTGACCACACCGGCGGCGCTGACGTGGCGTAAGCCCCGCTGGTTCAGCTGGCTCAGTACGAAGACCCCACCCGCGCCGTCGGGCACGAGTTGGCTCAGCGCTTTGAATCGCGCCGCAGCCCCGGTACCGTCGACATTCTGCGACAAGTCATCGTCACTCTGGACATTATTGCAGGTTGCCGGCTCGTTTCCTGCCAGGGTCGTCACTACGCCGTTGGCGATCTTGCGTACCGCGCCATTACACCAATCGGCCAGGAACAGATTACCCTGGGCGTCAAGCGCCAGCCCACTTTCGCTGAGCCCATGGAAACGCGCCGCGCTACCGCTGCCGTCGGCAAACCCGACTTTGCCCATGCCGCCGGCGACGAGCGAAACAGCGCCCGACGGTGCGACTTTCATGATGGATTGGAGGCTATTGTCGAAAACGTACACGGAACCCGTGTTGTCGGCGGCAATCGATGCCGGCGTCTGAAGAGCAGTATGTACACCCGCCAGCACGGTCGGTGCGCATTCGATTGCGGTCGCGCTGCTGTTCGCACCGGCCACCGTGCCTGAAGCGCCCGCCGCTTTACATTGATAACCATCCGGCGCCGTCACCTTGATATCGTAGGATGCGCCAGTGCTGAACCAGGTTGCCAGCTTAAACGCGCCGTTTGCCGCGACAACCAGCTTTTCGCTGCCGTTGACGAGGGTAAGGGCCGCGCCTTCGCGCAGCCCGGCGACCGTGCCGCCCACCGTAAATTGCACGGCAGGTCCCGGAGCCGGTGCAACCGGCGTTGCCGGAGCTGGCGTCGCGTCGCCCCCGCCGCCGCACCCGGCCAGCAGCGCGAGCAGGACAGCCGCCGCGGCCCCGTTATGCCGGAATGGTTTCAGTTGTTTCACTATCGTCTCTCCAAGTGTAGCGCGTCCTGCGCTGTTCATTTCGACAACATTTTATGGTGAACCATTCACTAAGGAAAGGCTTTTTGGTGCCTGAAGGACATATTGCAAATTTCTACAAACCATGCGAAACAGTTTCGTTGGTCAATCTCACAGTGCTGAAACAGTTGGTGATTTTTGCAGGGAAAATTTCATTTATGATGCCTAAATGAAACGGTTTTATTGAAGGCGCTGCGCTTCCTAATCGATCTACGAGGATCGGCCCGGTACCGCTTCCCTGCCGCTCACCTCCGCATTCGTGCAGTTCGTCGCATTTCTGCTGCCTCAAAAAATGTCACTGTTATAGTTCACTACAACACCAAGACATTCATCTACAGGAGGCAGACATGCTGGAACATGCCGCAGCACCCGCGCGACAGGGAGGCCATTCATGAACATCGGCTGGAACGACAACGCACCGATTTACCGCCAGCTCAAGGACCGGGTGATCGAGATGATGCTCGACGGCGTCCTCAAGGCCGGCGACGCCCTGCCCTCGGTCCGCCAGATCGCGGCCGAATACCAACTGAACCCGATCACCGTTTCCAAGGCGTACCAGGAACTGGTGGACGAAAACCTAGTAGAAAAACGAAGGGGGATTGGCATGTACGTTACCGAAGGGGCAAGCGAGAAACTGCTTGCAAGCGAACGCGAGCGCTTCCTGCGCGAAGAGTGGCCGGCGATGGTGGAACGCATCCGCCTGCTGGGCCTGGACGTCGAACAGTTGCTGCACACCTCGCAGCCGGGAGGCACAGCATGAGCGCCGTGATCTCCGCGCGCGGCCTGACCAAGCGCTACGGCAAGCAGACCGCCATCGACGGCATCGACTTCGACATCCCGGCCGGGCGCATCGTCGGGCTGATCGGCCCCAACGGTTCCGGCAAGACCACTACCCTGAAGGCTGCGCTGGGCCTGATCCCGTTCGACGGCGAACTGACCGTGATGGGGCGCGACCCGCGCACCGAGCGCGACGCCCTGATGCAGGACGTGTGCTTCATCGCCGACGTGGCAATTTTGCCGCGCTGGCTGCGCGTGATGGACGCCATCGATTTCGTGGCCGGCGTGCATCCGCGCTTCGACCGTGCCCGCGCAGAAAAATACATCGCCAACACCCGCCTGCGCCCGACCATGAAGGTCAAGGAAATGTCGAAGGGAATGATCGTCCAGCTGCACCTGGCGCTGGTGATGGCGATCGACGCCAAGCTGCTGGTGCTGGACGAACCGACGCTCGGCCTGGACATCATCTACCGCAAGCAGTTCTACCAGAACCTGCTGGAAGACTACTTTGACGAGAACAAGACGATCATCATCACCACCCACCAGGTCGAAGAGGTGGAGCACATCCTGACCGACCTGCTGTTCATCCGCGACGGCAAGATCGTGCTGGCCGCCTCGATGGACGAAGTCGGCGAGCGCTACGTCGAAGTGATGGTCGCGGCCGACAAGGTCAATGCCGCCAACGCGCTGCAGCCGCTTGACCAGCGCACCGTGTTCGGCAAGTCGGTGATGCTGTTCGATTCGGCGCGCGCCGGTGGCGTCTCGCGCGCCCAACTGTCCGCCCTTGGGGAGACGCGCAATCCGAGCGTCGCCGACCTGTTCGTGGCAACGATGAAAGGAACCTACGCATGAATACGATGAAATGGCTGCTGCGCCGCGAGTTCTGGGAAAACAAGGGCGGTTTCGTCTGGGCGCCGCTGATCGCCGCCCTGATCATGGTCCTGCTGGTCGGCGGCGTGGTCGGCTATGGCCTCGCCAGCGGCAAGATGGGCACCGAGAACGTCACCATCCGGGTCGAGGGCGAGGAAGTCCACACGACCTCGATCTCGATGGCCAAGAGCGTCACGCCGGAAATCCGCGAGCGCATGGCGAGCGTCGCCGCGAACAACTACATCGCCGTCGGCGCGCCGATCTTCTTCGTGCTGCCGATCGTCGCCTTCTTCTATTGCCTGGCCGCGCTCTACGACGACCGGCGCGACCGCAGCATCCTGTTCTGGAAGTCGCTGCCGATTTCGGATACCGATACCGTGCTTTCCAAACTGGTCACGGTGCTGGTGGTGGCGCCACTGATCACGATCGGCGTGGCCACGGCGGCGGCGCTGGCGATCCTGCTCTTCGCCGGGATTGCGACCAGCTTCCACGGCGTCAACCTGTTCGGCGCGGTGCTGACCAACGTCAACTTCTACCTGGCGCCTTTCTACCTGGTCGGCATGCTGCCAATCTACATCCTGTGGGCGCTGCCGAGCGCCGGCTGGCTGCTGCTGGTATCGAGCTGGGCCAAGTCGAAGGTCTTCCTGTGGGCGGTGGGCGTGCCCCTGATGGCCGCCGTGCTGCTGAAATGGCTGGACTTCCTGCTGGGCATGACCGGCGGCCTCACGATCAATGCCGACTGGCTCATCAACAATGTGCTCGAGACGATCCTGCTCGGGCTGGTCCCCGGCACCTGGTTCATGGGCGCCAGCGACCTGCCGCAGCCGACTTCGAGCGGCGTTCCGCTGCTGCCGATGCTGAGCTACTCGTGGTCGACCCTGGCCAAGCCGGCACTCTGGGGCGGCGTGGTGGCGGGCGTGGCGATGATCCTCGGGGCGATCCGCCTGCGCCGCTGGCGCGACGAAGGTTGACCGAGGCTGATCGCGCCTGATGTCGAAGCGTCGGTAAATAGCGCTTTGCCGAACCCGCCGCAGCGACGAGCACGGCGGGTTCGGCATTACTGGAACTGCTGGCGAAACGCCTCGAACTGCGCCTTGAGGTCGTTCAGTTCGGCGCGCACCGCGGCGACCTCTTCTTCCAGCTGGCCGATGCGGCTCGATGGTGCCGGCGCGGCGGCGGCGCCAAAGGCGGAATCGTCGCGCGCGGTGGAGATTTCGCCGCCAAGCAGCTGGCCGTAGCGCGGCTCCTTGGTGCCGGGCGCCCGTTCCAGGCGCGCCACCAGCGGCGGGTATTTATCGACCAGGAATTGCAGCGTCGCCTCGACGTCGGCCACGGTCTTGAATTCGTGCAGGCGCCCGGTGCGGGTGCGGATCTCGCCGGCGGTCTGCAGGCCGCGCAGCATCAGCACGGTCAGCACCGCCACCTTGTCCTGCTCGAGCGTCCACTTGATGCGCATGCGGTGCTCGTATTTCGTCACGCGCGCGCCGGCGGCGCTGATGCCGCTCACCAGCCGACGCTCGATCAGGCGCTGCAGCGTGTCCTGCACGGTTTCGTCCGACAGCTGCATCACCGGATCGCGGCTCGACAGCTGGTTGCAGCCGTTGACGATGGCGTTCAGGGACATCGGGTAATTGTCGGGCGTGAGCGCTTCTTTTTCGGCGAGCACGGCGAGCACGCGGATCTCGAACGGATCGAGCACCGGCGCGCTGCCGACGCCGGCGATGATTTCTTCAGTCATGGGTTCCTTAAGCTGTCAGTCAACCAGCCGGTTCAATGTGGCCGAATCGAGTTTATCACCCTCGAGCACGTTCGGACAGGCGATGCCGGCCGCCTTGATGGTGACGGTCAGCCGTTCCAGCTGCTCGTCCTGGCGCGCCACGTGGTCGATCAGGCCGCGCAAGGCCTTCGACAGCGGATCGTCGCCGTTCGGCGTGACGCCATAGGCCGCGAACATGCGCGCGCTCCTCGACTGCTCTTCCTTGCGGATGATGTGGGCCGGATTGCCGACCGCTGTGGCGCCGGCCGGAACCGGCTTGACGACGACGGCGTTGGAGCCGACCTTGGCGAATTCGCCGACCGTGAACGCGCCCAGCACCTGGGCGCCGGCGCCGACGATCACGCCGCGCTCGAGCGTCGGGTGGCGCTTGGTGCCGGCCACCAGCGTGGTGCCGCCCAGGGTGACGCCCTGGTAGATGGTGCAGTCGTCGCCAACCACTGCGGTCTCGCCGATCACCACGCCGAAGCCGTGGTCGATGAAGACGCGCCGGCCGATGCTGGCGCCGGGATGGATTTCGATGCCGGTGATGACGCGTGCGAGATACGAGATGAAGCGGCCGAGCCACTTCAGGTTGCGCGTCCAGCAGGCGTGCGCCCACTTGTGCATGACGATGGCGTGCAGGCCGGGGTAGCAGGTGAGCACTTCCCAGCCGTTACGGGCGGCCGGGTCGCGTTCGATGATGCTGTTGATATCTTCGCGCAACGAGGAAAACATAATAGGTACAGAAGGAAAACAAGGGCAGATGGTAGCTTATACGGCTACTTGCTGCTTGGGAGGGGGCGATTCTGAAGTTTGCCGCAGGCAGGGCTGCGGAAGTACGGCGGGCATGCCCGCCGGTTCACATAGTGCGTGAAGCCAGGCCAAGGATGGTGCACTGGCTCCCGAAGGATCACACCCCGCGCTGGCGGCGGGCTTCGTACAGGCAGACGCCGGAGGCGACCGAGACGTTCAGGCTCTCGACCGAGCCGAACATCGGGATGTTGACCAGCAGATCGCAGGTCTCGCGCGTCAGGCGGCGCATGCCCTCGCCTTCGGACCCCATCACCAGCGCGACCGGGCCTTTGAAATCGGCTTCGTACAGGCCCTTGTCGGCGTCGTCCGAGGTGCCGATCAGCCAGATGCCGCGGTCTTTCAGCTCGCGCATGGTGCGCGCCAGGTTGGTCACCGTGATGTAGGGGACGGTCTCGGCGGCGCCGCTCGCCACCTTGGCGGCGGTGGCGTTCAAGCCGACCGCGCGGTCCTTCGGCACGATGACCGCGTGCGCGCCGACGCCGTCGGCCACGCGCAGGCAGGCGCCCAGGTTGTGCGGGTCGGTGATGCCGTCGAGGATCAGCAGCAGCGGCGGACCTTCGATGGCGTCGAGCAGTTCGTCGAGGTTGCGCGCCAGCGCCAGCTGGCTGGCAAAGGCGATCACGCCCTGGTGGCGGCGCGTGCCGACGATCTTGTCGAGGCGGCTCGCTTCCACCGGCATGACGCGCACGCCGGCCGCCTTGGCGTTGGCGATCAGGTCCTTCATGCGGCCGTCGTTGCGTTCGGCGTCGACGAAAATTTCTTCGACCGACTGGGCTTCGTGGCGCAACCGCGAGGTCACGGCGTGGAAGCCGAAAATCATTTTATTTTTCATGCCTTGCTTTTCTCGCTACTTTTCTTCTTGCTGCTGGTTTTGGACGTGCTGCTCGCCTCTTTGGCTGCAGGCTTCTTGGCGGCGCTCTTTTTGGCGACGCTCTTTTTTGCTGCTGGCGCTGGTGCTGATACCGGTGCTGGCTCGGCGGCGGCTTCGACCACCACCGGTGCTGCCTCGGCCTTGGCGGCGCGGGTGCGGCGTGGCTTGGCCGGCGCTTCAACGACGACTTCGGCGACTTCCTCTACTGCCGGCGCCGGCGCTGCAATCGATGCTGCAACGTCGGGATCGAGTGCCTTGGCACGGCGTGCGCGCTTCGGCTTGGCTTCCGTGGCGGCTTCGGCTACTGGTACCGCTGCGGGTGCCGCCTCGGCCGGCGCCTTGATGGCGGCGCGTACAGGTGCCTTGGCCTTGCGGGCAGGCTTGGCGGCAACCGGCTCAACGGTTTCGGCGGCGACTGCTGCCGGCTCCGGCGCTGCTGGTGCAGCCGCTTCCGGCACCGCTGCCGCCTTGCGCGAACGGCGCGCGGGCCTGGCTTCACCGTTCTCTGGCGCGGGTTGCACGATGGCTGCGACCGGCTCGGCGCTGGCCTGGGCTGGCGCCTCCCCTTTGCGCGCACGGCGTGCACGCTTCGAGGCGCCTGTTTCCTGGCCGATGTCTTCCAGCAGCGTCGGCGTTGCGGCTGCCTCCTCGGCTGCAGCGGACTGCGTGTCGGTCAGGCCGTTGCCGGTCTCGTAGCCGCTCGGGTTTGCTGCCTCGAGTGCTGCCTCATTGGCTGCCTCACGCGCCGCCGCACGCTTGCGCGCACGGCGCGATGGTTTCGCGTCGGCCTTGCCCGCCGTGTCGACCGCATCATCGTCAGCGACGAATTGCGGTTGTTCCAGCAGTTCTTCCTGCCCTGCATCCGGCAGTTGCGCCGCCAGTTCACGCGCGGCTGCACGTTCCTTGCGTCCGCGGCGCGAACGCTTCGAACGGCTACCTTTAGCCTCTTCCTGGGCGGCGATGCGCGGTGCCTGTGGTGCCGGCTGCGCGTTCGAACGGTTACGCTCGACCTTGTTGTCGTCGCGCCGACCGTTGCTTCCTTCCTGCACGGCCGGTGCCGCTGCCACGCTGCCTTCCTGCGCCAGTACCAGATCGATCTTGCGTGCTTCGAGGTCGACCTTGGCCACCTGCACGGTCACGCGGTCGGTCAGGCCGAAGGTCTTGCCGGTACGTTCGCCGCGCAGCACGTGGCGCGCTTCGTCGTACTGGAAGTAGTCTTCGCCGAGACCGGTCACGTGGACCAGGCCTTCGACATACAGTTCATCGAGCTGGACAAAGATGCCGAAGGTGGTCACGCCGGCGACGATGCCGGTGAACGACTCGCCCAGCTTGTCCTGCATGAAATAGCACTTGAGCCAATTCTCGACGTCGCGCGAGGCTTCGTCGGCGCGGCGCTCGTTGGCCGAGCAGTGCACGCCGAGGGCGTCCCAGATGGTCAGGTCTTTCGGATCCTTGGCGGTGCCTTCGGCCTTGTCTTTCGCCGCCTGCTTGCGTCCGGCGTTCGACATGGTCGTGTTCAGCTTGGCCAGGTCGATGCCCTTCGGTTCGTACTTGCGGCCGGCCAGCACTGCCTTGATGGCGCGGTGCGTGAGCAGGTCGGGATAGCGGCGAATCGGGCTGGTGAAGTGGGCATAGGCCTCGTAGGCCAAGCCGAAGTGGCCGACGTTGTCCGGGCTGTAGACCGCTTGCTGCATCGAGCGCAGCAGCATGGTCTGCAGCAGGGACGCGTCCGGACGCTCCTTGATCTCGCGCATCAGGGCGGCATAGTCGCTCGCGGAGGGCTTGAGGCCGCCGCCCAGGTTCAGGCCGGTCATCTTGAGGAAGGTACGCAGCTGGTTCAGCTTTTCCTCGGTCGGCGTGGCGTGGATGCGGAAGGTGCCCGGATGCTTGTGGCGGATCAGCAGGTCGGCGGCGCAGACGTTCGCGGCCAGCATGCATTCCTCGATCAGGCGGTGGGCGTCGTTGCGGGTGCGCGGGATGATCTTTTCGATCTTGCCCATCGCATTGCAGACGATATAGGTTTCGGTGGTCTCGAAGTCGATCGCACCACGCTGCTGGCGCGCGGCCAGCAGCGCCTGGAACACGCCGTTCAGGTTTTGCAGGTGCGGCACGATGGCCGGACGGCGGCCGGCTTCTTCGCCTTGCGGATCGGCGAGGATGTCGGCGACCTGGTTATAGGTCAGGCGCGCGGCCGAGTGGATCACGGCCGGGTAGAACTGGTAAGCCTGCACAACACCATCACTGCTGACGACCATGTCGCAGACCAGGCTCAGGCGGTCGACCGCCGGGTTCAGCGAGCACAGGCCGTTCGACAGTTTTTCCGGCAGCATCGGAATCACGCGGCGCGGGAAATACACCGAGGTGCTGCGTTCGATGGCGTCGGCGTCGAGGCCGTCGTTCGGCTTGACGTAGTGGCTGACGTCGGCGATCGCGACCAGCAGGCGGAAACCGTCTTCACGTCCCAGCTTGATCGGCTCGCAATACACGGCGTCGTCGAAGTCGCGCGCGTCTTCGCCGTCGATCGTCACCAGCGGCACATCGCGCAGGTCGACGCGGTCCGCGAGGTCGCTGTCGACGACTTCGTTCGGCAGGCGGTTGGCCTGCTTCAGCGCGTTGGGCGAAAACACGTGCGGCACGCCGAACTTGCGCACGGCGATTTCAATTTCCATGCCGGGGTCGTCGAGTTCGCCGAGGACTTCGACGATGCGGCCGGTCGGCTTCTGGAAGCGCGCCGGCTGCTCGATCAGTTCGACGCTGACCACCTGGCCGGCCTTGGCCTTGCCGGGCGAACCGGCAACGAGCACGTCCTGGTTCATGCGCTGGTCTTCCGGCGACACGATCCAGACGCCACCTTCATTCAGGAGGCGTCCGATGATGTGGGTGTTGGCGCGCGCGACGACTTCGACGATCGTGCCTTCCAGGCGGCCGCGGCGGTCGGTGCCGCTGACTTTGGCCAGCACGCGGTCGCCATGCAGTACTTTCTGCATTTCCTTATCGTTCAGGAACAGGTCGTTGCCCGGTTCGTCCGGAATGACGAAGCCGAAGCCATCGCGGTGCGCGCTGACCTTGCCGGCGATGAAGCCGCTCCCGTCCGCCAGCGCATAGCTGCCGTTGACTTCGCTACGGATCTGGCCGTCGCGTTCCATTGCATTCAGGCGGCGCCCGAGAACTTCGGCGGCGGCGGGCTTGACGCCCAGGGTACGTGCGAGCGTGGCCGCATCGAGCGACGTACCGGCATCGCGGAACACACCGAGAATTTCCTCTCGGCTAGGAATGGTATGAGTAGGTTGCTTCAAATCGTTTTCTTGAATTCTTTTTGATGAACGCCGGAGCACCCGGCACGATGGTTGGATTGACACCTTGTCAGGCGTAGTGTAACGGAGGACCCTGGGATTCGCCTAACGAAGCGTGCTGCGGTGCGCCCCGTGGGGTGAGCTATTAAACGAGGCAAGCGGGTCTTTGACTTTTGCAAACCTTCCGCTATAATCTCGGCTCTTTCGCAACGACAGCAATGTTCGAGGGGAAGAAAAGCAGGAGCGGTAGCAGGAAGTTCTGTGCCAGAGCAGCGAAAGTTGATCTAGCGAAAAACAGGAAAGCCTGATATTGTATCAGCTTCGGTGAACGAAGACGTAGCCTGTGCTCTTGAGCGCAGGACTCATCGCCGAAATGATGTTGGCTGTAGCAGTAACAATGCCCACGTGGCGGAATTGGTAGACGCGCATGGTTCAGGTCCATGTGCCGCGAGGTGTGGGGGTTCGAGTCCCTCCGTGGGCACCAACTACTGGATGTACTCCGCAGTATCTTGTCGTACCGTTGTCGATGTAATGCTGTATTAAATGCCCACGTGGCGGAATTGGTAGACGCGCATGGTTCAGGTCCATGTGCCGCGAGGTGTGGGGGTTCGAGTCCCTCCGTGGGCACCATCTACTGGCAGTAAATCCGCAATATCTTGTTGTACCGTTGTTTGTTATACCTGGTTGTAAATGCAGGCCCACGTGGCGGAATTGGTAGACGCGCATGGTTCAGGTCCATGTGCCGCGAGGTGTGGGGGTTCGAGTCCCTCCGTGGGCACCAAAGCTTTTCTGGTCGATATGACCGGCGCAAAACGCCGCAATCCTTGCACAAGGTTTGCGGCGTTTTGCGTTGTTGCGTCCGCCCTCTCACTCCTCAACCGGACAGCCGTTGCGAAAAGCGCATCCTTGTTAAATAATGGGGTGGTTACATGGCACGTCGTCCATCGCAGTATTCATAACACCGAGGAGACATTGATGTTCACAAGTCCGGAACAATTCGCATCCGCCACCAAAACCCTGTTCGACCTGCAGATGCAGACTTTCGACATGCTGGCCAATAAAACGGTCAAGGGTCTGGAACAGGTAATGGCCCTGAACATGGCGACCGCCCGCAGCACCATGGACAAGACGCTCGCAGCCAGCCGCGACCTCTCGCAGGCACGCGACGCGCGCGCCGCCTTCGATGCCCTCTCCGCCCGCATGACGCCGGACATGGCCGGCAACGTCGAATACCGCGACCAGATGAAGGTCATCATCGAGGAAATGCAAAGCGAATTCCGCCGCGCCGCCGACGTCCACGTGGCCGAAGCGAAAAGCACGCTGTCGGCGCTGATCTACGACGTCACGCAAAACGTCAAGCCCGGTTCGGAAAACGCGGTCGAGATCATCAAGGCGGCGATCGACAATGCCTTCAAGGGCTACGAGCAGGTGACGCAAGCCACGCGCGAGGCGGTCAAGAACGTCGAGGAGCAGATCGCCAAGGCGTCGTCGCAGTTCAATCCGGGCGCGGCGCCGGCTGCACAGGCCAGTGCACAGCCGAACGACAAGCCGGCTCAGTAAGCGTCAACACGCGCAGGGCGGCAACCGCCGCCCTGCAATATTCTTTCATCCAGCCCAGCCGGATGAAAGAATATTTCAACCCTCTTCCTTCTCGATCCCCAGCAATTCCTCGACATGGGCCAGCGCGCCCGCATCTTTCACGACCGTTTTCAGCCACAGGTGCAGCGGCTGTTCGCCCCAGCTGGCCGCCTTGTCGGCCAGGTAGGCGACCGGGCTATGCGGTTCCGTCTGGCGGAAGAAATCGGCCACGGCCCGCAGCTGGCCCAGCGCCTGCGCGCGGCTGGCGATGGTGCCGGCGAATACCGGCAGGCCCGCCGCGACCGGCATCAGGGCGCCGTCCGCATGCGCGACCGGCAGCGCCATCGGTGACGCGGCCGACAGCGAAGTGGCGGCGCCCGCAGCAGGCGCGACGAAGTGCGCCAGGTTCTGCAGCGCCGTGCGCGCTGCGGTAAAACCGGGACCATCGGCGCCCAGGCGCGCATCGACCGCCTGTTCCAGCGCACCGAGGGCGGCCAGGCAGTGGTTGGCATCCTCCAGCAGCGCCGCCTGGAAGACCTTCGAGGTACGGCTGCGCGCCGCTTCGACGTTGGCAATCGCTTCGGCACCGTGGACGCGCGCCGCCTCGATGTCGCGCATCGAAAACGCCGTGCCTTCGGTCAGCGGGCATTCCGCCACCAGTTGCGGCACGCGCGCCGCGATCCAGCCGAGGTTGCCGATGCGGCGCTCGAAGCCGTCTTCGTCGGCCAGCGGATAGACGTCGTCCCAGTAGCGCTCGCACAGCCCGGCCAGCACCAGCAGCGCGTCGCCCAGGCTGCGCAGGCCGCCCGTCTTGACGCTCGCTTCGGTCAGCCAGACCGCCAGCTGCATGTCCTTGCTGCGCGTTTCCAACAGTTGCGCGCAGCGTTTGGTGACGAACTTCCAGTCCGCTTCCTTGAGTGTGGTGACCCAGGCGCCCTGCTCGATCGACGGATCGTCGGCCTTGCGCGCCTGGGCGATGGCGTCCAGTTCGGGCGAGAACGCCAGGTCCTCGCCGCACGGGGCGGCGGCGGAGACGGGAGTGAGACACTGTTCGACCTTGAACATGGGACCTCCTCAAGCGGGGTCGATCGCGTACTTGAACTTGCCGGCCCTGGTGGCGCCGACCTTGATGCGCGCGATCGATCCGCCCGCGGCCATGCTGGCCAGCACGCTGTCGGCGATCTCGGGCAGCAGGGTGCCGTTCAGGATCGTGTCGACGTTGCGCGCGCCGGAATCGACTTCGGTGCAGCGCGCCAGCACCGCATTCACCAGCGCCTCGTCGTACTCGAAGGTGGCGCCGTGATTGTCGCGCACGCGCTGGCCGATGCGGTTCAGTTTCAGGCGGATGATATTGGCCAGCACCTCGTCGGCGATCGGATAGAACGGGATGGTCACCATGCGCCCGAGGAAGGCCGGCTTGAACTGCTTCATCAGCTGCGGGCGGATGGCGTCGAGCAGCGCATCGGGCCTGGGCATCTCGGCGGGCGACTTGTTCAGGCAAGCCTGCATCATGGTCGACGATGCCGTGTTCGAAGTAAGGATGATGATCGTGTTGCGAAAGTCGATCTGGCGCCCCTCGGCATCGTCCAGCACGCCCTTGTCGAAGACCTGGAAGATCAGCATGGATTCTCCCAGATTGTTTCTAATCAGAGCAGAAACGACCATCTTAGGAGGTACGCAGTGCGCCCTACAGACGAAAATCAAGCAGCCTCGACAAGACCAAACCTGATGTCGTCGCGGCGCACCGCCGGCGAGGAAAATATTCTTGCAATGCTCGAGCGCGACTCCGCCCGCCGTCCGGGCACGCGCATGTCGGGAGTCCGCCTGGCTTCCTACGGCGCGGCGGCGGCGCTGGTCGGCATCCTTGCCGGCGGCATCGCGTGGCTCGCTTACGACAGTCACCAGACCGGGCAGGAATTGATGGCGCAACATGAGCTGGCCAATCCCGTATCGCCGGTGCTGGCCGAGGCTCCTCCGCCGCAGCTGACCTCGCCCGCGCCCGCATCACTGCCCGCGGCGGCGCCTGCCGCCGATGCGCCGCGCACGGCCGTCATCGTCGACGAGTCCGCACCGGCGCGCGACACGGCGGAGGCCAGCGCCCCGCCGCCGCTGGTCATGTTGCCGCCGCACGAACTCGAGGGCGCAAAGCCGGCGCCAACGCCCCGCGCCATGCCGGAAAGCGCACAGCCGAAAGCCGCCAAGGCCGAGGCGCCGCCCGCCACCGCTGAAAAGAAGGTGGTCAAGGCCGAAGCGCCTCAGCCCGCCGCGCGTCCAGCCGCAGAGAAAAAAGTGGCCAAAGCCGCGGCGCCGGCGGCCGCGAAAAAGGCGGACAAGGCAGCGAAGAGCGCAAGCCGCGCCGCCAGACCGACCAAGGCGCGCGCCGTCGCCACGGCAAGAGCCAAGCCCGACGCCACCCGCCAGCGCAAGGCCGCCACCAGCGGCGACACAGCGGTCGACAGCGACGTCGCCCTGATCTCGGCCATCATCCAGCACTCGGAACGGCACCGCGGCGAGCGCGACGCGGCCACCGCCTGCAAAGGTCCGCAGTGCGCGCGCAAGCCGGGCAATCCCTGATGTGGCAAAAAACCACGGCCGCGCAGTCCGGCGGCCGAAAGGTCTGGGCCTGGCCAATGCCTGCGGCTATACTGTACATAAGCACAGTTGTCGCCGCATATCATGAACAGGGTTCTGGAAAACGAGTTTTATTATCTGGATAATTTCCAGAAGGTCCTCGATTGGATCGGCGGGCGCTATGCCGACTTGCTCACCGACGAAGAGCGAACATTCATCGCCGCCTTCCCGGCGCTGTCCCAGCCGGCGCGTGCCCTGTTCGTGCGCATGGTCATGCGGAAAGGGAACCTGTTCCGCGCCAGCAAAATGAATTATGCGGAGATTGGCTGCCCGGTCGCAGCGGCGCAGCAATTGCTGCCGTCCGGCTGGATCGAGATCGATCCCGTGCTCTCGCTCGACGAACTCTTCGACCTGCTGGCCAAGCCCGAGATCGCCGAGGCTTTCCACTCCCATTTGCACCAAAAGAGTGCACGCAAGGCCGATCAGCTCGAAGCGCTGCGCGCCTCCTTTGGCGACAGCCGCGCCTTTTCGAACTGGTATGCCGGCTGCACCGACGTCGCCCTGCGCATCCTCGTAAAACCGCTGTGCGACCGCCTGCGCCTCATTTTCTTCGGCAACCTGCGCCAGGACTGGACCGAATTCGTGCTGGCCGACCTGGGCTTGTTCCGTTACGAACAGGTCGAGTTCTCCGAAGCTTCGCGCGGCTTCCGCCACCGTCGCGACATCGACCATTACCTGCACCTGCATGGCTGCAAGGATCGCTTTGCGGAAGGCCTCGAACCGATCGAGGACGTCATGGAAGAGCTGCCGATCCATGCCTTCGACAACGACTGGCTGGAGGGCAGGCGCGAGAAATTCCTGTTCCAGGTCGGCCAGCATTTCGAAAAGCAGCAGGACTGGCAGCGCGCCATCGATGTCTACACGCGCTGCGGCTATCCGGGTTCGCGCGGGCGCGCGATCCGGGTGCTGGAGAAGGCCGAACGTTATCCCGATGCCTGGCAGCTGCTGCAGGAAGCCGAGCGCGCGCCCGAGAACGACGCCGAACGCCAGCACCTGGCGCGCCTCAAGCCGCGCCTGGCGCGCAAGCTCGGCCACCCGAAGGCGATCGTGCCTCGCCCCGCCGCGCCCGTGCGCCTGGATCTCTGCCTGCCGGTTCCCTGTGACGGTCCCTGGGTCGAAGGCGCGGTGCGCGACCACCTGGGCTGCGCGGAAGCGCCGGTGTTCTATGTCGAGAACATGCTGGCGAATGCCTTGTTCGGATTGCTGTGCTGGCGCGCCATCTTCGCCGCCATTCCCGGCGCCTTTTTCCACCCGTTCCACCGCGCCCCGACCGATCTGCACAGCCTCGACTTCCATCAGCGCCGCGCCACCGAATTCGCCGATTGCCTGGCCCAGTGCGAGGACGGCCGCTACCGCGCCACCATCCTCGCGCACTTCGAGGAAAAGGCCGGCATCTCGGCGCCCTTCGTGTCCTGGGAATACCTCGATCGTCCATTGCTCGAACTGGCGCTCGACTGCATCCCGGCCGCGCACGTCAAGCGCTGGTGCGAGCGCATCCTGGCCGACGTCAAGGCCAACCGCACCGGCTTCCCCGACCTGATCCAGTTCTGGCCGCTGGAGAAGCGCTACCGCATGATCGAAGTCAAGGGGCCGGGCGACCGCCTGCAGGACAACCAGCTGCGCTGGATCGATTACTGCGCCACGCACGACATGCCGGTGGCGGTGTGCTACCTGCAGTGGGAGCAGGCTGCTTGAGCGAGAAAAGCAAGCCCACATATGTCGTGGCAGTGCGCGCGCTGTGCGAATTCACCGCCAAGCGCGGCGACCTCGACCTGCGCTTTACCCCCTCGCCCACCGCCCAGGAAGGGATCGCCGGCCACCAGGTCGTGACCGCACGCCGCGGCGACGGCTACCAGGCCGAAGTGAGCCTGGCGGGCGACTTCGGCCCGCTGCACGTGCGCGGCCGCGCCGACGGCTATGACCCGGCGCAGAACCTGCTCGATGAAATCAAGACCTACCGCGGCCAGTTGTCGACGATGCCGGACAACCACCGCCACCTGCACTGGGCCCAGCTGCGTGTCTACGGCCACCTGCTGTGCGCCGCGCGTGGCCTCGACAGCGTCAACCTGGCGCTGGTCTACTACGAGATCGGCAGCGGCCTGGAAACCGCGCTGCGCGAAATGCGCACTGCCGCCGAATTGAAAGCGATGTTCGAAGACGCCTGCGGCCGCTTCGTCGCCTGGGCCGAACAGGAACTGCGCCACCGCGAGGCGCGCGACGCGGCCTTGGCCAACCTGCGCTTCCCGCACGCGGATTTCCGCCCCGGCCAGCGCCAGCTCGCCGAAACCGTGTTCAAGGCGAACAGCACGCAGCGTTGCCTGCTGGCCCAGGCCCCGACCGGCATCGGCAAGACGATCGGCAGCCTGTTCCCGGTACTGAAAGCGGCGCCCGCCCAGCGCATCGACAAGATCTTCTTCCTGGCCGCGAAGACGCCGGGCCGCCAGCTGGCGCTGGACGCGGCGCAAGCGATCCGCAGCGCGGCGCCCCAGTTACCGCTGCGCGTGCTGGAACTGGCCGCACGCGACAAGGCCTGCGAGCATCCTGACAAAGCCTGCCATGGCGATTCCTGCCCGCTGGCCCACGGCTTCTACGACCGCCTGCCCGCCGCGCGCCAGGCCGCGCTCGGCGTGCCAGTCCTCGACCGCGCCGCGCTGCGCGAGATCGGCTTGGCGCACGATGTCTGTCCCTACTACCTGGGCAGCGAAATGGCGCGCTGGACAGACGTGGCGATCGGCGACTACAACTATTATTTCGACGGCAGCGCGATGCTGTACGCGCTGGCCCAGGCCAACGGCTGGCGCGCCAGCGTGCTGGTCGACGAAGCGCACAACATGGTGTCGCGCGCGCGTTCGATGTATTCGTGCGAACTCGATCGCACCGCCCTGCGCGCGGCCCGCACCGCCGCGCCGCCCCTGGTAAAGAAAGCGCTGTCGAAGATCGCACGCGCCTGGAGCGAGATCGACGCCACCGCGCCGCTGCCCTACCAGGTGCTGGGCGCCCCCGACGAGAAGCTGCTGACCGCGCTCACCAACGCCACCAGCACCATCAACGACTTCGTTGCCGAGCATCCCGGTCCGCTCGACGCGGCCCTGCAGCGCTTTCATTTCGATGCCATGGCCTTCGCGCGCCTGGCCGAGTCCTTCGGTGAGCATTCGCTGTGCGACCTCACCCGTGAAAGCAAAACCAAGGGCAAGGACAGCCTGCTGTGCATCCGCAACGTGGTGCCGGCGCCCTTCCTGAAGCCGCGCTTCGAGGGCGCGCATTCGGTCACGCTGTTCTCGGCCACGCTCAGCCCCTGGCATTATTTCGCCGACCTGCTCGGCATGCCCGCCACTACCGGCTGGGTCGACGTCGAGTCGCCCTTCACGGCAGGCCAGCTGGCCGTGCATGTGGCGAATCGCATCTCGACCCGCTACCAGCACCGCAGCGCCTCGCTGGCGCCGATCGCGCGCCTGATGGGCGAGCAATACGCGCGGGCGCCCGGCAACTACCTGGCCTTTTTCAGCAGCTTCGATTACCTGGAACAGGCCGCCAGCCTGTTCGCGCAGCAGTATCCCGACGTGCCGATCTGGCGCCAGGAACGCCGCATGAGCGAAGGCGAACGCGCCGCCTTTCTGGAGCGTTTCCAGCCCGATGGCCGCGGCATCGGTTTTGCGGTACTGGGCGGCTCCTTTGGCGAAGGCATCGACCTGCCCGGCGCACGTCTGATCGGCGCCTTCGTCGCCACCCTCGGCCTGCCGCAACTGAACCCGGTCAACGAACAGCTGCGCACGCGCATGCAGGCGATGTTCGGCGCCGGTTACGACTACACGTATCTGTATCCCGGCCTGCAAAAGGTGGTGCAGGCGGCCGGGCGCGTGATCCGCACCGAGCAGGACCTGGGCGTGGTCTACCTGATCGACGACCGCTTCGACCAGCCTGCGGTGCGCGAGCTGCTGCCGCGCTGGTGGCAGGTCGAACGCCTGCAAGCATGAACCCGTGCATAATCAGCGCATGAGGTCTTTCAGCTTCTGGTAGCCGCTGCGGCTGACCGGCACGCGCCGGCCGTCGCGCAGCACCGCGCACCAGCTGTCCTTGGTCGGCGCCTCGATGCGCGCGATGGCGCCGACATTGACGATGTAGGAGCGGTGCACGCGCACGAACAGCGCCGGATCGAGTCCCTGTTCGAGTTCGGCCATGCGCCCGTTCTTCAGGTAGGGGCGCCCGCCGGCGCTGATCTGCACGTAGTCGTCCTGGGCTTCGATCCAGTCGATCTGCGCGGTCGGCACCACGTGCACGCGCGCGCCGTCGCGAATCAGGATGCGCTCGAGCGGGCCGTTGCGGCGCGCCGCTTCCAGCGCCACCGCTTCGACCTGCTCCGGCGCCATGGCGCGCACCGCGACGCTGTCGAGCGCCTGCGCCAGCCGTTCGCGGCTGAAGGGTTTGAGCAGGTAGTCGATCGCGCGCACTTCGAAGGCCTTTAATGCGAACTGGTCGTAGGCGGTCACGAACACGTAGCGGGTACGGGCGCCGGCCAGTTCGACCACTTCGAGGCCATCGAGTTTCGGCATCTGGATGTCGAGGAAGACCAGGTCCGGCTGCAGTTCGCCGATCGCCTTGACCGCCTCGAAGCCGTTCGCGCATTCGGCCACGATCTCGATGCCGGGGAAGCTCGCCAGGTATTCGCGCAGCACTGCGCGCGCCAGGAATTCGTCGTCGACGATGATGACACGCATGGAGTCAAGCCTCCTTCAGGGACGGGGTTTCGACCGGCAGCGCGATGTCGACCCGGAAGCGCGCATCCAGGCGCGTCCAGTGCACGCTCGCCTCGTGGGCATAGGTCGCCAGCAGGCGCTGGCGCACGTTGGCGAGGCCGATGCCGCAGCCGGCGGCCGCCGACGAGACAGGCTGCAATGCGTCGTCCTCGTCGGCGTCGTTCTCGACGCGGATGCGCAACAGCGACCCGGCGCATTCGGCATCGATCCGTACCAGCCCGCCATCGAGGCGGTTGCCGATGCCGTGCTTGACGGCGTTTTCGACCAGCGGCTGCAGCAGCATCGGCGGCAGCAGGCACTGCCCCGCCCCGGCGCCGATCGCGTGTTCGAAGCGCAGGCGCGCGCCGAAGCGGACCTGTTCGATCGCCAGGAAGTCGCGCACCAATGCGATCTCTTCGTCGAGCGGCACCTTGCGCTGGGCATCCATGCCGAGGCTGCGGCGCAGGAAGCTCGATAGCTGCAAGGTCATGCCGCGCGCGCCTTGCGGGTCGATCGAGGTCAGCGCGCTGATCGAGTTCAGGCTGTTGAACAGGAAGTGCGGATCGATCTGGGTGCGCAGCATGCGCAGCTCGGCTTCCTGCGCCGCCAGCTTCATCTCCAGTTCGCGCCGTTCCAGGCTGCGCGCACGTTCGAATTCCAGCGCCAGGTAATGCGCTACCGCGCTCAAGCCGTACAGGATCACGCCCAGCCCGAACATCAGGGCGGCGAAGGCCCGCGTCATCCGCGGCAGGCCGGGCACCAGTGGGCGCAGGGCTTCGGCGAAGCCGCTGCCGGCAGCAGTCCAGAGCGCCCCGGCGCATATCGCGGTGCAGGTGAACACGCCCAGCACCGAGAGCAGCGGCCGGCTGGCGAGCGGATAGGCGCGGCACAGGTAGTAGGCAGAAAACCCGCTGGCGCAGCCGTAGACCAGCGACAGCGGGACCGCGAACAGCAGGCTTGCGCTCCAGGGCGCATCGCCGGCGGCGATCATCAGGCCGGCGAGCAGCACTCCGAGCAGGGCCCAGGCAGCGAGATAGAGCGCGGTGCCGCGGCGGGAGCCGAACGCGCCATGCATCATCGCTTGTGCACCATCAGTTACGCACCTCGACGCCGCCCATGATCGCGTAGCCGCGCACCACCAGGCGCTTGCTGTTGTCGGGCGGCGCCACCGTCTTCTCGTCGAAGCCGCCCATGATCGGCGTGCCTTGCAGGACGACGGTCCAGTCGGGCGGCACCTTCAGGGTCACGCCACCCCAGAACGCGAACACGTGCAGCACCGCTTCGCCCGTCATCGACGCACCGCGCATGTCGAGCGCGCAGCCACCCATCACAGCCGTCACTTCGCCGCCGCGGAAGTCCTGGGTATGCACGCGGCGCTCGAAGCCGCCCAGTACCGCCGTTACATCGACGGTGTGCATTTCGGCGTCGGGCGCGTCCTGCATCTTGTCCTTATCTCCCACGACGACCATGCCGAAGCGCGCCGTGCGCTGGCCGGTCATGGCGCGGTAGACCACCAGCGCGCCCACCGCGATCAGCACCAGCGGCCAAACCGCGCGCCACGAAAAATAGATGATGCCGAGGCGGTGCAGGATCATGGTGACGCCGATGCCGATGCCGGCCAGGCCGACCAGGTAACCGTTCGGCGAGGTGGTATCGAGCAGCTTGGCCACGCCGGCAAAGATGAAGACCAGCGGCCAGAACGCCAGCGCGTCGTGGATGTCGATGATATCGAGGTTATCGAGCAGGAACAGCAGGCCGATGGCAATCACCAGCACGCCCATCAATACCTGGCTGGTGGCGCCGCGGTCGGCACGGTCGGCGCGGCGCGCGGCCCGGCGTGCCTGGCGCGCGGCGCGCCGGTCTTCCATAGTTTCCTTAAGCATGGTCCTTCTCCTTCGACTGCGAGAAGCGGCGGTTGAAGACCGGGGTCAGCACCATCAGCACGCCCCACACCAGCAGGAATAGCGGCCAGCTGTTGCGGAAGGTCAGGCCGAACAAACCCTCGAACACAGCGAACAGCCACAGGCCGGTGAAGATTGTCCACAAGCCATTGCGGAACTGGCGCGCGGTCGGATAGCCGATGGTCTGGTTGATGCCGACCACGACGAGCAGCAGCGGCCAGTAATGCCACAGCGTCTCCGCATCGACGATGTACATGCGGTCGAGCAGGAAGATGATGCCGACCACGATCAGGACCAGGCCCCACATCATCTGCTTGCGCGTCGTATAGTTGTTGTCGCTACCCATGTCGCCCTCCGTGTTGTGATGTATACACGATAGCGGGAAGCGCAGCACAGGAAAAGCGCCTTTCGGCGAATGGCGGCGTAGGGTCGGCGAACGGCGAAGGAATCGGTGAATGCCTCCGATGGCGCCGGCGAGGGACGAAAAAAAGCCCGCCACGTTGCCGGGCGGGCTTTTTTGCTATTGGGGAGCGATCAGGCGGCCGCTGCGGCGATGGCCGGCTGGTTCTGGTTGCGGACCTGGTTGCGGTACTTGGCGCGGGCGGTGGCTTGCTTGACGGCCTCGCGTGCGATGTTGGTGCGGCGGATGTCGAGGCGCTCTTCGCGGCCGCGGTGCTGGGCTTCGTGTTTGTTACCGATACGCTTGGTCATGTGCTTCTCCTCTGTGAAAACAATTTATCCGAAAACGACTGCCCGCTGCGCCTGGCGGCCGGTGTCGTCCGCCTCCGCCTCCACCATCCCCCACCCCAGCTGGCGCCGGATTTCCTCGGGCGTCGGCGGCGGCTGTGAGTCGCGCGTCCGGCGGGCGAGGTATTCGCGCACCAGGTGCTTCGGTGGATTCTTGGTCGTCGCAGACATCGGGCCTCCGCTTCCGGTTATATATTCGTCGCCGCCACTGGCGCCGACCGGTATTCTGGTGCCGATCCTCGAGGCGACCGGCTAACCTGTTGAGATATTTGGGGCCTGCAGAACGGATTCGCTGGCGCCTCACTCACACGGCTTCATCATAGCCCTGCGGCCGGCAGCGCACCGTTAGGTGGCGCACACTGGCGGTAAGGATGAGCTGCCGGGAAGGCGCGTTCTACTGTAGGACTGGGCATACACGACGATAAAAAAGGGGAGCCGAGGCTCCCCTTCCCGTTCATAAACGACGTTCGATCAGAACTTGTACTTCAGGTTCAGGTAGAACTGGCGGCCGCTGACGTCCAGTTTCTGCTGCTCTTCTTCGCTGTAGCGATAGTAGGCGCGCTTGACGTTGGTCAGGTTGGTCGCGTCGAACGACAGGATCAGGTTCGGCGAGATGTTGTAGCTGGCGTTAAAGGCGAGCGTCGTCACCGGCGCCGCCATCGTCGGCGCCGCGAACATCAGGATGCCGGCCACCGGCGCCTTGTTGTTGGTCGAGTTCGGCGTCGGCGCGGTCGTGGTATTCACGTATTCGCTGCGGTAGTTCGCTACCAGGCGTGCCGAGACGCGGTCGTTCTCGAAGTAGGTGCCAAGGTTGGCGGCGTACTCCGAGGCGCCCGTCATCGGACGGCCGTCGTCGACCTTCGTCTTGGCGCGGCTGACGTTCGAGGTGAAGCCGAACGGCGTGTTGCCGAACGGCTGCTCGTACGACAGTTCGATGCCGGCGATGCGCGCACCCTGCTGGGTGGACGTGTTGACGGCGAACGTGCGCAGGGTGCTGTCGAGCGGGTAGACCAGTTCGACGCTGTCGCCGCCGGCCGAACCGGTCTTCGGATAACCGGCGATCTTCGAATAGAACACGTTCACGGCCACCAGCGAGCGGCGCGCGAAGTACCAGGCCCACGAGGCGTCGACGTTCTTCGCCGTCATCGGTCCCAGGTTCGGGTTCGGACCGTTCACGGTGCAGCCGCTGACCAGGCAGTTGGCGCCGGTGTAACCCGCGCCCAGCAGGTTGTAGTTCTGGCGGCCCAGGGTCTTGCTGGCGCCGAAGCGGACGATCATGTCCTTGTCCATCTCGTAGCGCAGGTTCAGGCTCGGCAGGAAGTCGTCGAAGGTCTGGTCGGTCGGGCGCTTGTAATAGACGACGCCGGCGAGCGGGTTGAACGTGGTGTCGTCATAGAACTGCACGCCTTCGCCCACGGTCGTCAGCGCGGTCGGATAGGCCGGGCATGGAATGGCCGGCTGGTTCGGCGCCGAACGGGCACAGGCGCCGGTCGGCAGCGGGATCGGAACCTGGGCATTGACGCGGGTACGCACGAAGCGCAGGCCGACGTTGCCGGACCAGCGGTCCGCTTCCAGGTTCGCCATCACGTACGCGGCGCTCTGGCGCTCACGCATGTCGAGTTCGGTGGCGGCGCGGCGTTCCCAGTCGGCCGAGGTCGCCTTCGAGTTGGCGGTGAAATAGGCCTTGAGCGCTTCCGGGGTCAGGGTCCAGCTGGTGTTGTCCCAGCCGGCCGGGCCGTCCAGGTCGGCGCCGAAGTCCGACGGATAGGCGATGAAGCTGCCGGCGTCGGTCGGCGCATTCACGTTCAGGTTGGAACTGCGCAGCTGCGGGAAGCGGCGCGCGCTCTCGCGCCGATGGTCGGCATAGCGCACGCCGGCTTCCAGCGACTGGAACACGCCCTTCTCGAGGCGGTATTCGGCGTCGAACTGCAGGCTGTTTTCCTTGTCGGTGGTCTTCACGCCCGACGCCGCGCGGCCGGTCAGGCGGTAGCCGCTGCCGTCGGCATTCATGCCCGGTACGTTCGGGCCGGTGCCGAAGTACTGGACGAAGGGCGCATCGCGCAGGCTGCCCAGCGCGTACGACACGCCGGTGCCGTAGCGGGTGTAGGTCAGGCCCTGGTCGAGGCCGGTCTTGCCGACGCCCTTGGTGGTCGAGAACAGGGTCTTGACGGTCAGGTCCTGATTGACGCGGTACTTGGCGTCGAAGTCGAGGAAGGCGCTGCTCGATTCGGCGCCGTCGCGGTAGGCGCCTTCGGTTTCGCCGATATATTGCGGCGTGGTGCCCGGTGCATACATGATGTCGGCGCTTTTCAGCACGCGTAGCTGGTCGCCGTAGAGCGTCGTTTCGTTGACGATCACCGGATTCTTGATCTGCGCATAGACGCGCTGGCCGTTCGACGAGGTCGGTGCGGTGCCGCCGGTCGGGCCGTTTTCGCCGCGCAGCATGCTGAACATGGCCCCGGCGTTCAGGCGGCCGAAGTTGTTCGCCTTCATGCCCGAGTGGAAGCCCGTCATCGTCATGTCGAGGTCGCTGTTCGGCTTGTACTGCAGCGAGAACATGCCGCCCTTGCGGTCGCGCACGCTTTCCACGAATTCGGTACTCATCGAGCCCGGAATGCGCACGCCGTTCAGGTCGGCGGCCTTGTAGCCGGTGCCGGCCAGCGAGGCGTCGGTGATGCCCAGCATGCGCGAGGTATCGATCACGTCCCAGCCGCTGCCGCCCGCGTAGGCGAAGCGCGAGACGGAATCGCGGCGCACGTAGCGCTTTTCGGCGAAGCCCTGAACGATGAAGCCGAAGGTGCCGGCTTCGTTCTTCCAGTTGAAGGTAGCATTCAAGTCGGGACCGGTCTTGCCCGGCAGCTCGGCGTAGCTGGCGCCGGCGCTGATGAGGCCGCCGAAGCGCTCTCGCTGCTGCAGCGGCTTGCGGGTGGTCACGTTGATGGTGCCGGCCAGGCCGCCGTCGACGATGTTGGCCTGCGAAGTCTTGTAGACCAGTGCCTGGTTCAGCACGTGCGACGGCATCAGCGATAGGCTGGTCGAGCGGCTGCTGGAGAGCTGGTCGGCAACGTACCAGTCGCCGCCGGAGACGGTGTGGCCATTGAAGATGATCAGGGTCATGTCGGCATTGGTACCGCGCATCGACACTTTTTCCGCTTCGTCGTAGTCGGTACGTACGGCCACGCCGGCGAGGCGCTGGAGGGAGTCGGCCAGGTTCTTGTCCGGCATCTTGCCCACGTCTTCCGCTGTGATGACCTCGACGTTCGCCGTCGCGTTCTTCTTGACGTTGAGCGACTTGGCCATCGAGGCGCGGATACCGCTCACCTCGACGGTCTGCATCGGGGCTTCGGCATCCGTCGTCTGGGCCATGGCCGGCAAGGCGGTCAGGCTCCACAGCGCCATCGAAACGGCAGCTGCCAGCGGCTTCTGTTTGAACATTCTTCTCTCTCCTGGATATAAGTATGGTGTGATGCAGGCGCAGGCGGTCCCTGCCATATTGATAGTATTAGCTATAAGTAAATAACTGGAAAATTACTTGTAAGCCTTGAGCCATAACTTGAAGGAATGTTTGACCTTCGCAACACTCAAGTTATAGGTGGACGACAAATAGTGATTGTCAAACCGAGCGCAGCCGCGTTAGCGTCTTGCAAACACAACATGGAGACCCTTGCATGCGCTTCGCCCCCTTGATCTTCGCCGCCGCTCTCGCCGGCTGCGCCAACCAGTCCACCCTGACTCCCGTCGCGACTCCTGCACCCGCACCGGCACCCGCCCCCACGCCGGCCGCGCCGCCGCCCATCGAGACGGCATTGCAAAAGCAGATCTTCCAAATGACGCCGGTCGAGGCTGGACGCTACATCGCCTGGGCGCACCAGGCCGAACCCGACCTGCGCAAACGGATCGCCGCGATCGGCCGCAAGAACCTGGGCCAGCCCTACCTGCTCAACCTGCTGGGCGAATTCCCGTTCGAAGTGCACGACGATTTGCCGATGTTCAGCCTGCAGCAGAGCGATTGCGTCGTCTTTGCGGAACACACCTATGCGATGGCCTTGTCGCGCTCCTGGGAAGAGTTTTTCTGGATGCTGCAGCGCATCCGCTACCGCGACGGCGTGATCGGCGTGGCGACGCGCAACCATTACACCGAGATGGACTGGAACGTCGCCAACAGGTGGCTCGTCACCGACGTCAGCGCCGCGCTGGCCGGGCCCAACGGTCCGGGTTACGCCATGCGCGTCGACCGCGCGCGCTTCCTCAAGACGCGCCACAACACCGAGCGCGACATCCCGGTCGAAACCAGCCGCCAGAGTTACGTGCCGAAGGAACAGGTGGCGGCCATCGCCGGCCAGTTGCAGGAAGGCGACTTCGTCAACGTGATCTCGACCCGCAACGGCGAACACTGGGCCTCGCATGTCGGCCTGGTCGTGCTGGGCCCGAACGGCGAGCGCCACTTCCTGCATTCGCAGGAGCCGAAGGTGCGCGAAGAAACCTTCGATTCCTTCATCGCCCGCGCCGCCGAACGCGAAGCGCGCAACGCGCGCGAGGGCAAGAACGGCCAGCGCCTGGCCGGCTTCAAGTTCCTGCGACTGAACGACAACATCGTGGTGCCGCCGATGGCGCCGCAGCCGCGTCCCGGCACCTGACACACCGTCGCACCACCGGCGCGTGCCCGGTGGTGCGCGTCTTCCCCGCTCTACCCCTCCTCCATAACGCAGCGCCTTCGCAAGGCTGCCGCGCATCCGCGTTCACAGCCAGCCCTCCTGGCGGCCTATGTGCTTTTCGCATTTAGAAGCGCAATTTCCACTTTTTATATTCCCATCGGAAATCTATTGCCGATGGCGACTCGATCTATTTCCAAATTACATTTCCTAAATTAAATAAACAGGTCATTTCGTTTTAATTCAGAATTTCCGGTTGAGCGGGGTCAAACTCAGCAATCTCACTGAGGCAGATAATAAACTTACTCAGCAGCCATAAGTCTAAATGCCGCCATTAATCCACTTGCGCGTTAATTATTTCCGGCGACATCTTTCTTAATATATCAATCGATTTTATTCGCTTGTTTATTCGCTCGTTTATTCGCTGATCGTTTACTTGATAACGTTTATTTATTAACCGCTGCTATCGCCATCCACCCGACCGAATAACGCGCACCATGCCAACTCTATCCACCCGAGTATTAAGCCAATTTTGCGCCGGAATGGTATCGCTGCATCGGACTACCAAAATCGCGCTGATGGTCTGTATCGACCTGGTCGCATTGCCGCTCTGTTTCTTGATTGCGATGTTATTACGCGGCGGCGACCTGAAACTCGCATCGCATTATGGGCCGGCCTCGTACCTGATCGTTGCCCTGGTCACGATTGCGGCATTTTCGATGTCCGACCTGTATCGCGCCGTGATTCGTTTTATCGACGGTCGCTTATTGAGTGCCACCGGCCTGGCGCTCGGCATCGCGGTGCTGTGCGCGTATGTCGTGCTGTTTGCAATTAACGATGCAATGTTCCCGCGCAGCGCGCTGGCGATTTACTGGTTCATCGTCTTTTCCTATGTCGTCACTTCGCGTATCGGCATGCGCAACTTCCTGCGCAACCACAGCACGCGCCGTCCCGCCTCGGACGCGGTCGCCATCTACGGCGCCGGCGAGCCAGGGGCGCGCCTGGCGCAAACGATGCGCTCGAGCGACGAATACCGCCCGGTGTGCTTCTTCGACGACAAGCGCGCCCTGAACGACCGCACCATCGCCGGACTGCGTGTGTTCCATACCGACCGCCTGGCCGACCTGGTCGCCGCGCATGGCATCCGCACCGTCGTCATCGCCGTCCCCGGCATGCCCGCCGAACGCCTGCGCGACATCATGCAGCGCCTGGCCGGCGCCGGCGTCACGACCAAGATCCTGAGCCGGCTGGTCGACCTGGCCGACGATCGGGTGCGCCCGCGCGACTCGATCCGCGAACTCAAATTCGAAGATCTGCTGGGCCGGCCGCCGGTGCCGCCGCGGCTCGACCTGTTTGCCCGCTGCGTGCGTGGCAAGACCGTGCTCGTCACCGGCGCCGGCGGCTCCATCGGCAGCGAACTGTGCCGCCAGATCGTCACCCTGGCCCCCAGCCGCCTGCACCTGCTCGACCACTCGGAGTTCGCGCTGTACACCATTCGCCAGGAATTGTGCACCCGCTTCCCCGACCTGCGCATCGACGCCCACCTCGGCTCGGTCTGCAATGCCGACCTGGTCGAGCGCATCCTGACCGACAGCCACGTCGATACGGTCTACCACGCCGCTGCCTACAAACACGTGCCGCTGGTGGAGTCGAACATCGTCGAAGGCTTGCGCAACAATGTGCTCGGCGCCCAGGTGATCGCCGCGGCCTGCGCCAGCCACCATGTCGAAACCTGCGTACTCATCTCGAGCGACAAGGCGGTGCGCCCGACCAACATCATGGGCGCCAGCAAACGTATCGCCGAGCTGATCTTCCAGGCAGCTGCCGCCAAGCATGGCGGAAACACCACCTTCTGCATGGTCCGCTTCGGCAACGTGCTGGGCTCCTCCGGTTCGGTGATCCCGCTGTTCCAGCGCCAGATCGCGCGCGGTGGGCCGCTGACCATCACCCACCCCGAAGTGTCACGCTACTTCATGCTGATCCCGGAGGCGGCCCAGCTCGTGATCCAGGCCGGCGCCATGGCCAAAGGCGGCGACGTGTTCGTGCTCGACATGGGCGAACCGGTGCGCATCGTCGAACTGGCGCGCACCCTGCTCGCCATGTCCGGCCTGACCGAAAAAACCCCGCAAAACCCGGACGGCGACATCGAGGTGAAATTCGTCGGGCTGTTCCAGGGCGAAAAGCTGCACGAGGAACTGCTGACCGACGGTACCGTCTTCCCGAGCGAGCACCCGCGCATCATGCGCATGAAGGAAAACGCACTGCGCCCGAGCGTGCTTGAAACCTGCATCACCTGTCTGATGATGGCGTGCGAAACGCACGAGCGCGGCATGATCGAATCGATGGTCAAGGCCATCGTCAGCGAATACACGCCCCAGGTACCCGCCGGAACCCCGGCGCAAACGCCCGAACCCGAACTCGAAGCCGGCAAAGCGCGGCTGAGCCTCATCCATAAATTCGTGCCCTTCCGCATCTAGCGGCTGCATCCCTTTTCATCTTCACCCACCCACCATTCATAGTTGGCGAGGAACACATGCGCGACGAACAACAATCGGCCCACCTGCAGCAACTCACGGCAAAACTGCGCGACCGCACCGCGGTCATCGGCATCATCGGACTCGGCTACAGGGTATTGAAATGCCCCTTCAAATCGACTGTCGGCTCGTCGGCAGCCGTCAGTGGCGGACGCGGATCGAAGGGAACGCTCAGGATCGGCGGGCTATGTGCGACATGGGTCAGCGGCAAGTGGTCGGCGGGTTTGGTCATGGGTGGTCTCCGTGCTCGCGGGCGCTTAGGGCGCTTAAGGGCGATTGGTCACACCCACCGCGGAGGTGAGCGCACCAGGGAACAGCAGGCTGAGATGGCGGTTCCAATTCGCCAGCGGCGAGGCGGCGACGTAGACCACATCCTTCGGCCGCAGCTCGAACGACTCGGCCATCGCAATCGAGCTCGCCAGGCGCGCGTCGAGCTGGAAAACGCGCGTGCGTTCAGGCGTCTTGCGCACGACATAGATCTGACGCGCATCTCCGCTCAGCGGGCTGATGCCGCCGGTCTCGCCCAGCGCCTCGTTGAGCGTAAGGCGCCCGTTGTGCATCGTCAGCGCCCTAGGCGTGACGACTTCGCCGGAAACGAAGACCTTGCTTTCTTCGCGCGAGTGCACGCGCACGACGTCGCCCGGCGCCAGCATGACGTTGCCCGGATTGATGCCCTTTTGTACCAGGTCGCGCAGGTTGATGCGGTAGCGCGCGTCGCCCCGTTCGAGCGCGATGCGGCTCTGGTCGGCGGAGGGCAGCAAGCCGCCTGCCCGGTTCAGCGCCTCGACCAGGGTCATCGGAATGTCGTTGATCGGCTGCAGGCCCGGCTGCTTCACTTCGCCATCGATGTAGACGCGCTTGCTGCGGTAGGACTGGACCCGCAGCGTGATGTTCGGGTTGGCGATGTAGCGCGCCAGCTTTTGCGTGAGCAGCGCGCGCGCCGCTTCCTCGGTGAGTCCTTCGACCGGCAGCAGGCCGGCGAACGGAAACTGGATGCGCCCCTGGTGATCGACCACGAAACCCGGCTGCGGCGTGCTGGTGCTGGCGCCGGCGTTCGTGCCGTTGGCGTCGGCCGCGGCGGTGGCGGCCGTCATGCCGCCGCCGGCCAGTTCGGGGTGATCCCAGACGACGATCGAGAGCACGTCGCCGCGTCCGATCGTGTACGGCGGGGGATTCGGTACCAGCAGGCGCGACAGATCCTGGTCGCCGCGCTGCGCGTTCGCCGCCCGCTCGGCAGCGATCAATTGCTCGGTAATCATTTCGGTTGGCGGCGGTGGTTCGGCGCTTCCCTTGGTGTCCTCCGAACGGAACTGCAAGCCGGTTGCACACCCGGCGATGAGCAGCGTACCAGCGAATGTACTTGCCACGGCGACAGAGCGCCAGCGCAAAATTTCTGTTGGAAAATTCATGTGCTTGCCTATGAAATGGACTGCCGTTCTATTGCTGACTAACTCAGCGTACGGCGTCCGTCACAGGCGGCTTTGCTGCATATCAAACGCCAGGCTCAGGCAAGGCCGACCCAGACAGATGCACGTTGGGCGGTCCAGCGCTTCATTGCCGGTCGTAACATCGGCAGGCGTCAGCGCACTTCTTCCAGCAGTTTCAGGGTGTCGGCAAAGGTCCAGATGCGGCGGATCTCGACCACATCGAAGCGCGCGGCCACGTTCGGCGGAAAGACGGCATAGCGGGCATTGAGGTGCACGATGCGCCGTACCGCCTCGTCCAGATCGGCGCGGCCGCTCGAGCGCACGATCGTCACCTCGTCGACGCTGCCATCGCTGCGCAAGGCGACGCTGACTACGGGATCGGCGCGTCCCGGTCCGCCAGCCACCTGCATTCCGATCCGGGCGGCGTTACGCTCGATCTTCTGGCGGAAACTGTCGACGTACAGGCGCAGCGGGACATCCCGTTCGAGCGTATCGACCACGCGCCGGCGTCCCTCGGCCATCTGCTGGGCCGGACGCAATGCCGCCGGCGGCGCGCCGGGAATGTCGATGCCGCGCATCAGCTCGCGCGCCCGGCTCGCCAATGCGCCGCTGCCCAGATTGCCACCGGCAGCGCCACCATTGCCTGCCCCGCTGCCCGGTGCAGTTCCCGGCGCAGTTCCCGCAAAGCTGCCGGCGCCGCCTGCCGGCACGGGCGCCCCTGCAAGCTGGCGCGCACGCTCCGCATCCGCGGCGTCGTACGCACGCTGGCGCGCCTGCTGGATGGCTTGCTGGCGCGCCAGTTCATCCTGGACGGCCCGTTGGGCCAATTGTTCGGCCTGCTGGAGGCGCACGCGCTCGTCTTCCGCGCGCTGCCGTGCCAGCCGCTCGCGCTCCTGCTCCTGTTTCTGCACTTGCTCGGCCCGTTGCCGGGCGGCCTCGGCTGCGTGTTGCTGCGCCGCTTCCTGCGCCAGGCGCTGCGCGTTTTCCTGCGCCGCCAGTCGTTCGGCTTCGCGAGCCGCCGCCGCACGCGCACGTTCTTCCTCCAGCGCCTGCTGCGCAGCCAGCGCCCGTGCGCCCGCCTGCTCCTCGGCAAGGCGGCGCTGTGTTTCCTGCTCGCGAGCCTGGCGCAATTGTTCCTCGCTGACACGGCGAGCCTCCATCTCGCGCTGGCTGGCCAGCAGGCGCTCATGCGCCGCGGCTCCCTCACGCTGGCGCCGCATTTGCTCGCGCATTTGCTCAACCTCCTGTTCGGCCTGGGCCTGGCGCTGCTGCGCGGCTGCCTGCGCCTGCTTGCGCCGTTCCTCCTGCGCGCGCTCGGCGGCCACCCGTTCGGCCGCCTGCCGCTCGCGTTCGGCTGCGCGCGCCTGCTCCGCATCGGCCAGCCGGCGTTGCTCCAGTTCGCTAGACACACGCTGCCGCTCGGCTTCCTGTTCCTGCAGCGCCAGCGTCCGTGCCGACTCCTCGGCTACGCGCTGCGCTTCCTCGCGCGCCTTGGCAACCGCGTCTTCAGCCGCCTGATCGTCCGGCCCGGGTTCGGCCTCGGCCATTGCGATTTCCGGCACCGGCGCCACGACAGGCGGCTCCGGCTCAGGTTCGACCAGCGGCACCTTGAAGGCAGCGTCCGGATTGTCTTGCTGCACAATCACGGGAGTCGGCACTGGCCGCTTCACCGGCCGGCGTCGTTTGGCAGGTTTCGCCGTAGCCTGGACCGGCGGCGGCGGCGCCATCGGTACCGGCTCGACCACGCGAAAACCTGAGCCAGGCACGTCGGCTGGCGGCGGCGGTTCTGGCGGCGTCTCGGCAACGGATGGCGCTGGCGGCGCAGGCAATACGGCAGGCGGTTCGGGAAAAGATGGCGCCGGCAAGGGCGCCAGGCTGACTGCGATCGGACGGCTGCTCCCTGCCAGCTTGCTCGGCAGTCCGAACTGGATCGACAGAATCAGCGCATGCACGAGTGCGGACAGCAGCAAGCCGATCACCATCCGGCGCGTGGCGAGGTCGGGCACGGATGGCTGAGCGGTCGTCATGCGGAAGGCGCGCCTGATATGGATGAGCTGACAGCATAGCTGTTTCGGAACGAGCGCGTGCGCACGCTAGCAATTGACGCTGCGGTGGACGATACTGGTTGCAGCCCTGATACCAATGGAGGCAGCCGTATGCACGCCGGTTTCATTTTCGCCACGGGGATCGAGAACAGCAATCCCACCATCAATGGCGGCCGTGTCCGCATGGACGAGCTCGAAAAGTGCGGCCACTACAAGCACTGGAAGCTCGATTTCGACCTGGTGCAGGAGCTCGGCCTGCAGGTGCTGCGCTATGGCCCCCCCCTGCACCGCACCCTCCTCGGTCCCAACCGTTACGACTGGGAATTTGCCGACCTGGCCTTTGCCGACCTGCGCCGCCGCAATATCGCGCCCATTGTCGACCTCTGCCACTTCGGCGTACCCGACTGGATCGGCAACTTCCAGAACCCGGATTTTCCGGCGCTGTTTGCCGATTACGCCGCCGCCTTTGCACGGCGTTACCCCTGGGTGCAGCTATACACGCCGATCAACGAAATGTGGATCTGCGCCGTGTTTTCGACCCTGTACGGCTGGTGGAACGAGCAGTTGCGCACCGATGTCGCGTTCGTGACTGCGATCAAGCACCTGGTGAAGGCGAACATCCTGGCCATGCATGCGATCATCAAAGTCCGGCCGGACGCGCTCTTCATTCAGAGCGAATCGACCGAATACTTCCATGCCGAATCGCCCGACGCCATCGGTCCCGCCGAGATGAACAATGCGCGCCGCTTCCTGGCGCTCGACCTGAACTACGGCCGGCGCGTCGATTCCGACATGTACGAATACCTGCTCGACCATGGGATGACGCGCCAGGAATACCATTTTTTCCTGCAGCACAATCTCAAGCATCACTGCATCATGGGCAACGATTACTACCAAACGAACGAACACTACGTCTCGGCCGATGGCATGACGCGCGCCGCCGGCGAAATCTTTGGTTACGCGGTCATTACCCACCAATATTACAACCGCTACCGCCTGCCCGTGATGCACACGGAAACCAACCTGTGCCAGGGGCCGAGCGGTGACGAAGCGGTGTATTGGCTGAAAAAGGAATGGGCGAACGTGCTACGGGTGCGCAACAACGGAGTGCCGCTGATCGGCTTCACCTGGTATTCGCTGACCGACCAGGTCGATTGGGACAGCGCCCTGCGCGTCAACAACGGCAACGTCAACGCACTCGGCTTGTTCGACCTCGACCGCAAGATCCGCCCGGTCGGGGTTGCCTACCGGGAGCTGGTCAAGGCCTGGGAAGCAGTGCTGCCGACCAAAAGCATCTGCCTGCAGGTGCCGGTCGTGATGCCGCACGAATTCGGCGGAGAAATTACTTCGCTCGATCCCGAATCGCCAACTAGCGGAGCGATCCAGGGTTAAGGTTTGCGTGGGGTAAAAGTATAGGTGTCGCCATGCGCCAGGTAGACCACGCTCTCCTCGAGCCCGGCCGCCTTGACCTCGCGCGCGAAGTCGGCGAGCGGCGACTTGAAGACGTCGTAGTCGTTGTAATGGATCGGAATCGTCTTCTTCGGCTTTACGATCTGCATCATCTGGACGCCGTCCTTGCCGTCCATCGTCACCTTGAACACGCCCAGGATGCGGGTGCCGCCGAGGTGCAGCAGGGCCAGGTCGATGCCCGGGAAGCGTTGCGGAATGCTGCGGATGTCGTCATAGACCAGGGTGTCGCCGCTGATGTACATGCGGTAGTCGGGCGTGTCGGGCGTGGCGCCGAAATCGAGCACGCTGCCCATCACCTTCGGCAACAGCACCGAGACGCCGGCCGCGCCATGCCGTCCCGGCACCGACGTGATGCGCAGGCGCGTGTCGCCCTTCGCGACATCGAGCCGGTCCCATTCGGACAGGGCGAAGCGTTGCTGGAAGCCGAGACGTTTGAGCTTCTCGGTCGCTTCGCGGGTGGAGACGATCGGCGTGTTGCGGTTCAGTCGCTCCTGCACCAGCTTGTCGAAATGGTCGTCGTGCATATGCGACAGGATCACCAGGTCGATCGGCGGCAGCTTGTCGAAATCGATGGCCGGATTGGTCTGGCGCTGCGACGTGAGTCCGTAACCGAGGTGGACGTGGTCGCCCTTGTGCAGGAAATTCGGATCGGTCATGATGGTCAGTCCGCGGTAGCGGATCAGCACCGTCGCGGTGCCGATGAACTGGACGGTGCCCGTCTGTGTGTTTGCCGCTGCCGGCTCGCCAGCGGGAAGCTTGAGGGTGAAGGTGTCGCCCGGCGGCGGGTTCTGTACCTGGTCTTGGGCGGCCTGGGCCGACCCCGCAAACCCCATGCCAAACGCAGCCAGTAAGGCAGCACTTCCCAGCAGACGATGAACACGCATACGCACTCCATAATTGGACGAGCCCGCCAGACGCAGGCCAACAGTATGGAAGACGTTAACATAAAGACCATCCCGGCGGCGCTCGTTTCCAAACAGACAACAATCACAGTGCCCCGAACAGTCGGCTCTGGATGCAATGTCAAAACCTGGTTCCCGAGCGCAACGCGGAGCGATATACTCCAACGGCTTTGCTACTTCATCAACTACCTGAACGCTCACGCGCCCTGCCCATGCTCCTGTCCAAACGCCTGCTTCCCCGCGTCCTTGCTCTTGCTTTGCCGCTCGTCTTGCCGCTCAGCGCCGGCGCCGCTCCGGTACCGCCCGATGCCGCGCCCGTGCTCGAGCGCATCTCGGCTGCGGCCATGCGCGGCAACCTCTCCTTCCTGGCCTCGGATGCACTCGAAGGCCGCGGCACGCCTTCGCGCGGACTCGACATCGCCGCCGAATTCATTGCCTCGCAATTCCGCGCGGCCGGTCTCGAGCCGCTGGGCGACGACGGCTACTTCCAGACGGCGGACTGGAACCTGATCGATCCGAAGCGTGCCAAGAACCCGCCCGCTACCCCGGCTGCCCCAGTCAAGGTGCGCAACGTGGTCGGCATCCTGCGCGGCTCCGATCCGGCATTGAAGGATACCTATGTCCTCGTGACCGCGCACTACGATCACGTCGGCCTGAAGCCGGGCCAGGGCGACGGCATCTTCAACGGCGCCAACGACGACGGCAGTGGCACGGTATCGGTAATTGAACTGGCCAAGGCCTTCAGCGCCAACAAGGTGCGTCCCAAGCGCAGCATCGTCTTCATGACCGTGTTCGGCGAAGAGCACGGCCTGGTCGGCTCGCGCTACTACGGCGCCAACCCGCTGGTGCCGATCGAAAAGACGGTCGCCGGCATCAACCTGGAACAGGTCGGACGCACCGACGACAACGAAGGCGCCCAGGTGCGCGCCTTTGGCGTCACCGGCTTCGACTTCTCCGACGTCGGCAACATCCTGAGGGCGGCGGGTGACGATACCGGCATCCGCGTCTGGAAACACCCGGTCAACAGCGACAAGTATTTTGCCCACAGCGACAACCAGGCCCTGGCCGACCAGGGCATTCCGTCGCACACGGTCAGCGTCGCCTACGCCTTCCCCGACTACCACGGCGCCGGCGACCACTGGGACAAGATCGACTACGACAACATGGCCGCGGTGGACCGTACCGTCGCGCTGGCGATCTGGACGATCGCGAACGGCAGTACGGCGCCGCAGTGGAATGCGAAGAATCCGAAGGCCAGCAAGTACCTCGGCATCTGGCAGGGACGCAACGCGAAGTAAGAAACCGAGGGCGCGACAGGCGCCCTTTTTTTTCGCGCATGCGACGGTTGAATGTGCCGGAACTGCGAACTGGCTAACGGACTGATGTTAATCGCGCGCCGACAATACCTCCATCACAGCGGAGGTCCGATGGCAACAGTACGACACACACTCAACACGACAGTACCCGCTTCCGCCGAGGAAGTCTGGGCCTGGTCGACGTCGATCAAAGGCATCAAGGCCGAAATGTGGCCGGTCCTGAAGATTACTTTTCCAAAGGGCATGACCCACATTGGCGAGGACACAACCCTCGACAAGCCGCTATGCCGCTGCCAGTTCCTGCTGCTCGGGCTGTTCCCGATCGATATGTCGAAGCTGACGTTTTCCGAGATCGAGCCGGGACGCCGCTTCGTCGAACAGTCACCTCTGCTGTCGATGCGTTCCTGGCGCCACGAGCGGATCATCACGCCGACGGCGAATGGGACGCTGGTGACCGACAACCTCACCTTCAAGCCACGCATGGCGGGGCCGATCGTGGGCTGGTTCGTGAAGCAGTTCTTCCAACACCGGCATGCGGTGCTGGCCAAGTCGTTCGCCAAGGGGGCGGCAAAGCCGGCGCCCGAAGTGGCGGTCTGAGTAGAAAGACGGCTGGGGCAATACGGGGTTGCGTTCACTGGCCTGCCCAGCTGGGTTCGAACCAGCGACCCTCAGCTTAGAAGGCTGATGCTCTATCCAACTGAGCTATGGGCAGAGAGAGATGCATCGACGAAAGTCGATGCGGAAATGAAAACGGGCCGTCGAAGACGGCCCGTTTGTAATACCTTGGTCGGAGTACAAGGATTCGAACCTTGGACCCCCTGGTCCCAAACCAGGTGCGCTACCGGGCTGCGCTACACTCCGAATACACCCATTTTACTATCGCGCCGGTGCTGCGTCAATGCGGGCAGCACCGGATGATGCATTTAACTCAGGCTGCGAGTTTGTCGGCAATGCGGCGCGCCATGCTGTCGGCCATTTCGGCATTCTTCGCTTCGACCATCACGCGGATCAGCGGTTCGGTGCCCGAGGCGCGGATCAGCACGCGGCCGCTGTCGCCCAGCTCGCGCTCGACCGCTTCCTTCTCGGCCACCATGGCGGCATCCTTGGTCCAGTCGAAGCCCGGGGTGACGCGCTTGTTGATCAGGGTCTGCGGGTAAAGCTGCAGCTCGGCGCAGCAGGCTTCCAGCGATTTGCCGCTGCGCTTCAGGGCGGACAGTACCTGCAGCGAGGACACGATGCCGTCGCCGGTGGTGTGCTTGTCCAGGGCCAGCAAGTGGCCGGAGCCCTCCCCGCCCAGGATCCAGCCGCGTTCCTGCATGACTTCGAGCACGTAGCGGTCGCCCACCTTGGCGCGGGCGAAGCCGATGCCGAGTTCCTTGAACGCCACTTCGAGCGCCATGTTGGTCATCAGGGTGCCGACAGCCCCTGCCACCGGGCCGGTCGCCATGCGGTCGCGCACCATCAGGTACAGCAACTCGTCGCCGTTGTAGACACGGCCGGTGGCGTCGACCATGATCAGGCGGTCGGCGTCGCCGTCGAGGGCGATGCCCAGGTCGGCCTTGTGCTCGACCACGGCGGCCGACAGCGCTTTCGGTGCGGTGGCGCCGAAGCCGGCGTTGATGTTGAAGCCGTCAGGCGAGGCGCCGATCGAGATGACTTCCGCGCCCAGTTCATGGAACACGTGCGGCGCGATGTTGTAGGCGGCGCCGTGGGCGCTGTCGACGACGATCTTCAAGCCGCGCAGGTCGAGTTCGTTCGGGAAGGTGCTCTTGCAGAATTCGATGTAGCGGCCCTGGGCGTCGCGCAGGCGCGTGGCCCGTCCGAGCTTGTCGGAAGGCACGCAGGACATCGGCTGGTCGATCGCTTCTTCGATGGCCAGTTCGACGCTGTCGGGCAGCTTGGTGCCGTGCGCGGAAAAGAACTTGATGCCGTTGTCCTGGAACGGGTTGTGCGAAGCCGAAATGACGACGCCGGCCTGGAGGCGCAGTGCGCGCGTCAGGTAGGCGATGGCGGGCGTCGGCATCGGGCCGGCCAGCATGACGTCGACGCCGGCAGCGGAAAAGCCCGCTTCCAGCGCCGCTTCGAGCATGTAGCCGGAAATGCGGGTGTCCTTGCCGATCAATACGGTCGGACGGCTACCGCTGGCGTAATCCTTGGCCATGACCATGCCCGCCGCGTAGCCGAGGCGCATCACGAAGTCAGGTGTGATTGGTGCTACACCGACCTGGCCACGAACGCCATCCGTACCGAAATATTTGCGTGCCATGCTTGTTCTCTTTTGTAAATGAAACGATTAATGTGTATGACTAAGCAACGGTGGCCGCGCGCCAGACCTTCAGCGCGTCGACCGTTTCTGCCACATCATGAACCCGCAGGATTTTAGCGCCATGCGCGACCGCAGCCAAGGCACCTGCGATACTTCCAGGCAATCTTTCCTCGACCGGGCGGCCGGTGACGGCTCCGATCATCGATTTGCGCGACAAGCCAATCAGTACCGGCAGGCCAAGTTCCTGCTCGATGCGGGCAGTCGCGCGCAGCAAGGCGTAATTGTGTTCGACCGTCTTGCCGAAGCCGAGTCCCGGATCGAGACAGATGCGCTCGCGCTCGATGCCTGCCGCCAGCAGTGCATCGATGCGTTCGCGCAGGAAATCGATCACCTCGCGCACCACGTCGGCGTAGACCGGCTGGGCTTGCATGTCCTGGGGCGTTCCCTGCATGTGCATGATGCACAGGCCGCAGTCGCTGTCTTTCACGGCCTCGATCGCGCCGGGCGCGCGAAAACCATTGATATCGTTGATCATGTCTGCACCGGCAATGATCACTTCGCGCATCACCTGCGGCTTGCAGGTATCGACCGACAACGCGCGCCCCAGTCCCTGCAGCGCGTACACGGCCGGCATCACGCGGCGCAACTCTTCCTCCACGGGGACGCTGGGCGAACCCGGCCGGGTCGACTCGCCGCCGATATCGATCAGGTCGACGCCATCGGTGGCCATGGCCTCGGCCTTGGCGACGGCGAACTCGAGCGTGCCATAGCGGCCGCCATCGGAAAAGGAATCGGGCGTGACGTTCAGGATGCCCATGACGAGCGGACGCTGTTCGAGCCGGAAGCTGAAACGGCCGCACTGCAGCAGTTGACGCATAAAAATATGAAGAGTGAGTAGAGGTCAATGACGCCTGCCACGCGTCTGATCTGAAAAGCAGCTCCGTTTTAACAGCCCGTTAACGCGCAAAAGACATCCGCGAGGATGCCTTTTGCTCGAGAGTTGCTACGCGATCAAAACGCTATGACAATCAGGCCGGTGCCGGGGCATTGGTGGCAACGCCGCCCGAACCGCTGTCGCCCGGCGGGGTGCGCTTGGTCAGCAGGCCCGCTTTAGGTGCACGTGGCTCCTTGCCGGCCATGATGTCGTTGATCTGCTCGGCGTCGATGGTTTCCCACTCGAGCAGGGCCTTGGTCATCATTTCGACCTTTTCGCGGTTCTCTTCCAGCAGGCGACGCGCCAGTGCGTACTGGGTGTCAAGGATGGCGCGGATTTCCGCGTCGACCTTTTGCTGGGTCGCTTCCGAGATGGTCTTGGTGGCGCCGCCGAAGAAGCCTTCGTTCTCGCTGTCCTCGTAGACCATCACGCCCATGCTTTCCGACATGCCGAAACGGGTGACCATCGAGCGTGCCAGCTTGGTGGCACGCGAGAAGTCGTTCGACGCGCCGGTCGACATCTGGCCAACGAAGATCTCTTCGGCAATACGGCCACCGAACAGGATCGAGATTTCTTCCAGCATCTTGTCCTTGTAGCCGGACAGCGCGTCGTGCTCAGGCAGCTGCCAGGTCAGGCCGAGGGCGAAGCCGCGCGGCATGATCGTGACCTTGTGCACCGGATCGGCCTTCGGTAGCAGCTTGGCGATCACCGCGTGGCCCGACTCGTGGTAAGCCGTGTTGCGGCGCTCTTCCTCGCGCATGACCATCGACTTGCGCTCCGGACCCATGTAGATCTTGTCCTTGGCATCTTCGAAGTCGCCCATCTCGACCAGGCGCTTGTTGCGGCGCGCGGCGAACAGGGCTGCTTCGTTGACCAGGTTGGCGAGATCCGCACCAGAGAAACCAGGGGTACCGCGGGCCAGGATGTCGGCCTTGACGTCGGCGCCGATCGGCACTTTGCGCATGTGCACGTTCAGGATCTGTTCGCGGCCGCGGATGTCCGGCAGGCCAACCATCACCTGGCGGTCGAAACGACCCGGACGCAGCAGCGCTTTATCGAGCACGTCGGCGCGGTTGGTGGCGGCGATCACGATCACGCCGGAAGTGGCTTCGAAACCATCCATCTCGACCAGCAACTGGTTCAGCGTCTGTTCGCGCTCGTCGTTGCCGCCGCCCATGCCGGCGCCACGATGGCGGCCGACGGCGTCGATCTCGTCGATGAAGATGATGCAAGGCGAATGCTTTTTCGCATTTTCGAACATGTCGCGCACACGGGATGCACCCACGCCGACGAACATCTCGACGAAGTCGGAACCGGAGATCGAGAAGAACGGCACTTTCGCTTCGCCGGCAATGGCGCGCGCAAGCAGAGTCTTGCCGGTACCTGGAGGACCGACCATCAGCACGCCGCGCGGGATACGGCCGCCCAGCTTCTGGAACTTGGTCGGGTCTTTCAGGAAATCGACGATCTCGCTGACTTCTTCTTTCGCTTCGTCGCAACCGGCGACGTCGGCGAAGGTGACGCTGTTGTTCGTTTCATCGAGCATGCGCGCCTTCGACTTGCCGAAGGAGAAAGCGCCGCCCTTGCCGCCGCCCTGCATCTGGCGCATGAAGAACACCCAGACGCCGATCAGGAGCAGCATCGGGAACCAGGAGATGAACACTTGCTGCAGGAACGAAGGCTCTTCCGGCGGCTTGACGTCGAAGCGCACGCCGTTTTCGCGCAGGTCGCCGATCAGGCCGCGGTCGAGCATGGTGGCGGTCGCGCGTACCTTGGTGTCGTCGGTACGGGTGGCGGTGATGTTGGCGCCTTCGATGACGACATCCTTGACGCGGCGCGCTTTCACATCGTCGAGCAGCTCGGAATAAGCGATGGTCTTGCTGCCACCGGCAGGGCTATGGTTGTCGAACTGCTTGAACAGCATGAACAACAGCAGTGCGACCACCACCCAGATGGCAGATTTGGAAAACATATTATTCACGAAAACTCCTCCGATGCGGATCGCACCAATACCAATTTGAGATTGCCGATTTACTTGCGATTCTACTCGCGATTTTACTAGCAGCAAGCGGGGCGTGCCAGGCACAAGCCGACATGATGCCATATCGCCACCGTTTGGACCTCGACAAGCGCGCAAACGGGTGTGTTGTACCAGGCACCACGCCGACCATGTGCGGCTATAGGCTCAAATATCAAGGGCCGGATCGGTATCGAGTGCGGATTTATACGCCACCGGATTCTTAAGACCACGTCCAAGCAGGAAAATTTCCGAGGATTTGTCGCGGCTTGCCTTTGGCTTGATCTGTTTGACGGTCTTGAACTCGGTACGGAACTTCTCGACGATCTGCGTGAAGCCCATATCCTTGAAACACTTGACCAACAATGCGCCGCTGGGCTTGAGGTGCATTTGCGAAAACTCAATCGCGAGATCGATCAAATGTTCCATGCGCGCGGCGTCGGCTGTCGGAATACCCGACAGATTGGGCGCCATGTCCGACAGCACAAGGTCGGTCTTGCGGCCTTCGAGCACGGTGGCTAGTTGGTCCAATACAACATCTTCGCGGAAGTCGCCCTGGATGTAATGCACGTCGGCCACCGGCTCCATCGGAAGGATGTCGAGGCCGATGATGGTGCCATTGATGCCCCCGCCCTCTTTCCCGGCCAGCTTGCGGCGTGTGTACTGGGCCCAGCTGCCCGGCGTGCAGCCGAGGTCGACAATGACCTGGCCCGGCTTGATGAGTTTTTCCGCTTCGTCGATTTCTTTGAGCTTGTAGGCGGCGCGGGCGCGGAACCCGTCTTTCTGCGCCTGCTTCACGTAGGGGTCGTTAATATGGTCGTGTAACCAGTTTTGGTTGGATTTGTTCTTGGCCATTCGCGTAGAATACTGCTTTTATAGGTACATCAAAAAATTATTATGCTTACACTTACACCCGGCGAACGTAGCGCCTTGCGTGCGGAAGCCCATGGCCTGAAGCCTGTGGTCATGATCGGCGAATCGGGCCTGACCGAATCCGTCATGAAGGAAATCGCCGGCAGCCTCGACGCGCACGGCCTGATCAAGGTCCGCGTCTTCGGCGACGACCGCGAGGCGCGCGTCGCCATGTACGAACAGATCTGCACCGAACTCGACGCGGCGCCGGTCCAGCACATCGGCAAGCTGCTGGTGCTGTACCGCCCGAAAGTCGAAGCGGTCAAGGAACGCAGCAGCAAGGCCGGCAAGGGCATGCGCGAAGTCACCATCGTCAAGGCCAGCGCCAGCGGCACCAAGAAGCCGAGCGTCACCAAGGTCATGATCAAGGGGAACGAACGCGTTACCGCCGGCGGCAACATCAAGCGCGCCAAACCGCGCCAGGCCAGCACCAAGAAGAATGCACTGAACAAGTGATCGAAAAAACCGGAGCGATGTCTCCGGTTTTTTTTTGGCCTGTGGCCGTCCGGGACGGTGCCGCGCCGCACACGGTCAGACCGCGTGCGCACGAGTGCGCACCCTACCGGGACTTCACCACCAGCACGGCCGCCAGCACGCCTTCGATCAGGTGGAACAGCTGCGAGACGCCGTGCATGACCGCGAACTGCGTCCACAGCGGCGAAGCGCGTACGCCGGCCGGCCCGGCCGCTTCGCGCAGCGCCGCCATCGCCGGCTGCAGGCCGACGAACATCACCAGCGCACAGGCCAGCATCGCCAGCACCAACAGGTTCAGGAAACGCCGCCGCCCCGCCGCCAGATCCGATGACAAACGCACCAGCACCAGCATCACCAGCGCGCAGGCGATGCTGATCCAGGCCAGGCGGCGCAGGAAAGCGCCCACGATGTCGCCTGCCAGCGGACCGCTGACGATGCCGAACACCGCCGGCGCAGCGATATAGCCGAGCACCCACAGGGCTCCCGCCCACAGCGCCGCCACCAGCACCCGTGCCGCCGGCAGGCGCGCGACGAGTGGCGTCATCAGACGTAGCGTACTTCGAGGATTTCGTATTCGCGCGGGCCGGACGGCGCCTGCACTTCGACCACGTCGCCGGCGTACTTGCCGATCAGGGCGCGCGCGATCGGCGAGGTCACCGAGACCTTGTTGAGTTTGATGTCCGCTTCGTCGAGACCGACGATCTGGTAGCTGACCTTCTGGCCCGACTCCAGGTCTTCGAGGTCGACGGTCGAGGCGAAGACGACGCGGCCTTCGGCGTCGAGCGTGGCCGGGTCGATGATCTGGGCGGCGCTCAGCTTGCCTTCGAGTTCGGCGATGCGGCCTTCGACAAAGGCCTGGCGCTCCTTGGCGGCGTCGTATTCGGCGTTCTCCGACAGGTCGCCGTGCGAGCGCGCTTCGGCGATCGCGTCGATGACGATGCGGCGTTCCTTGGTTTTCAGCTGGTGCAGTTCTTCTTTCAGGAGCTGGGCACCGAATTTTGTCAGGGGAATCGTATTGTTCATAAATCTCTGCTTATCGAATTCGTGGACGTACAAGCGAAAACCACAGAGGCGCGCGACACAAGCCGCGCGAACTCTGTGGTTTGACGGTACTACTCGACGCTTAGTTTAAGGTTTTATGCAGCCCTTGTAAATCGTAGACCCGAATCGCGTCCAGATGGCGCATGCCCTGGATCGCCGCTTCGGCGCCGGCGATCGTCGTGTAGGTCACCACGCGCGCCAGCAAGGCCGAGGTACGGATCGTGCGCGAGTCGGTGATCGCGCTGCGCTTTTCCTCGACCGTGTTGATGACCATCTCGATCTCGTGGTTCTTGATCATGTCGACCACGTGCGGACGGCCCTCGATCACCTTGTTCACCGCCAGCACCGGCAAGCCCGCCGCGGCGATCACCGCCGCCGTGCCTTTCGTAGCCGCCAGCGTGAAGCCCATGGCGACCAGGTCGCGCGCCACCTGCACCGCGCGCGGCTTGTCCGAGGCCTTCACCGACAGGAACACGCGGCCCGACGTCGGCAGCTTGATGCCGGCGCCGATCTGCGATTTCACGAAGGCTTCGCCGAAGGTCTCGCCCACGCCCATCACTTCGCCGGTCGACTTCATTTCCGGTCCGAGGATGGTGTCGACGCCCGGGAACTTCACGAACGGGAACACGGCTTCCTTGACGCTGTAGAACGGCGGCGTAATTTCCTTCGTGATGCCCTGGCTGGCCAGGGTCTGGCCGACCATGCAGCGTGCCGCGACTTTCGCCAGCTGGATGCCGGTCGCTTTCGAGACGAACGGCACCGTGCGCGAGGCACGCGGGTTCACTTCGAGCACGAACACGGTATCGACCGTCTTGCCGTCGACTTCGGACTGCTGGATCGCGAACTGCACGTTCATCAGGCCGACCACGTTCAAGCCCTTGGCCATCAGCGCGGTCTGGCGCTTGAGTTCATCGATCGTCTCTTGCGTGAGCGAGTACGGCGGCAGCGAGCAGGCCGAGTCGCCCGAGTGCACGCCGGCCTGTTCGATGTGTTCCATCACGCCGCCGATGAAGGTGGTCTCGCCGTCCGAGATGCAGTCGACGTCGACTTCGATCGCGTCGTTCAGGAAGCGGTCGAGCAGCACCGGCGAATCGTTCGATACCTTCACCGCTTCGCGCATGTAGCGCTCGAGGTCGCGCTGCTCGTGCACGATCTCCATCGCGCGGCCACCGAGCACGTACGAAGGACGCACGACTAGCGGGTAACCAATTTCCTGGGCCAGGGCCAGCGCCTCGGGTTCGGTGCGCGCGGTGCGGTTCGGCGGCTGGCGCAAGCCCAGGTCCTGCAGCAGCTTCTGGAAACGCTCGCGGTCTTCGGCGGCGTCGATCATGTCCGGCGAGGTGCCGACGATCGGTACGCCATTCGCTTCCAGGTCGAGCGCGAGCTTCAAAGGCGTCTGGCCGCCGTACTGCACGATCACGCCCACCGGCTTTTCGAGGTCGACGATTTCGAGCACGTCTTCCAGCGTCAGCGATTCGAAGTACAGGCGGTCCGAGGTATCGTAGTCGGTCGACACGGTCTCGGGATTGCAGTTGACCATGATGGTCTCGTAGCCGTCTTCGCGCATGGCGAGGGCGGCATGGACGCAGCAGTAGTCGAACTCGATGCCCTGGCCGATGCGGTTCGGACCGCCGCCCAGCACCATGATCTTCTTCTTGTCGGTCGGCGCCGCCTCGCATTCCTCGTCATAGGTCGAGTACATGTAGGCGGTGTCGGTCGAGAATTCGGCGGCGCAGGTGTCGACGCGCTTGTACACCGGGCGGATGCCCAGCGCGTGGCGGCGCTCGCGCACCGTCGCTTGCGTGGTGTGCATCAGGAATGCGAGGCGGCGGTCCGAGAAGCCTTTTTGCTTGAGCTTGTACAGCGTCGGCTTGTCGAGCGATTCCAGCTTCTGGTGATCGAGCCACAGCTCGATGTCGACGATTTCCTTGATCTGGATGAGGAACCACGGATCGATTTTCGTCAGCTGATGGACTTCTTCCAGCGTGAAGCCCTGGGCAAAGGCGTCGCCCACGTACCAGATGCGTTCCGGTCCCGGCTCGCCCAGTTCTTCCTCGATGACTTCGCGGTCGCGCGTCATCTCGTTCAAGCCGTCCACGCCCACCTCCAGGCCGCGCAGCGCTTTCTGGAACGATTCCTGGAAGGTGCGGCCCATGGCCATGACTTCGCCGACGGATTTCATCTGCGTGGTCAGGTGCTTGTCGGCCGCCGGGAATTTTTCGAACGCGAAGCGCGGGATCTTGGTGACGACGTAGTCGATCGATGGCTCGAACGACGCCGGCGTGGCGCCGCCGGTGATCTCGTTGCGCAGCTCATCGAGCGTGAAGCCGACGGCCAGCTTGGCTGCGACCTTGGCGATCGGGAAGCCGGTCGCTTTCGACGCCAGCGCCGACGAACGCGACACCCGCGGGTTCATCTCGATGACGATCATGCGCCCGTCCTGCGGGTTGATCGCGAACTGCACGTTCGAGCCGCCGGTGTCGACGCCGATTTCGCGCAGCACCGCGATCGACGCGTTGCGCATGATCTGGTATTCCTTGTCGGTCAGCGTCTGCGCCGGCGCGACCGTGATCGAGTCGCCGGTGTGCACGCCCATCGGGTCGAGGTTTTCGATCGAGCAGATGATGATGCAGTTGTCCGCCTTGTCGCGCACGACTTCCATCTCGTACTCTTTCCAGCCCAGCAGCGACTCTTCGATCAAGAGTTCCGAAGTCGGCGAGGCTTCCAGGCCGCGCTTGCAGATGGTCTCGAACTCTTCTTCATTGTAGGCGATGCCGCCGCCCGAACCGCCCATCGTGAACGATGGACGGATGATGGTCGGGAAGCCGAGTTCGCGCTGCACGGTGCGGGCTTCGTCGAGCGTGTGGGCGACGCCCGAACGCGCCGAACCGAGGCCGATCTTCGTCATCGCTTCCTTGAACTTGGAGCGGTCTTCGGCCTTGTCGATCGCTTGCGGCGACGCGCCGATCAGTTCGACCTTGTATTTTTCCAGGATGCCGTGGTGATGCAGGTCGAGCGCACAGTTCAGCGCGGTCTGGCCGCCCATGGTCGGCAGGATCGCGTCGGGACGCTCTTTCTCGATGATCGCCTCGACGACCTTCCAGGTGATCGGCTCGATGTAGGTGACGTCGGCCATTTCCGGGTCGGTCATGATCGTCGCCGGGTTGCTGTTGACGAGGATGACCTTGTAGCCTTCGTCGCGCAGGGCTTTACAGGCTTGCGCACCCGAGTAATCGAATTCGGCCGCCTGGCCGATGATGATCGGACCTGCGCCGATGATCAGGATGCTTTGAATATCACTACGCTTTGGCATTACTTTTTCTCCTGGGCTTGCATCAGGCCGATGAAGCGGTCAAACAGGTAGGCGACGTCGGTCGGGCCAGGGGATGCTTCCGGGTGGCCCTGGAAGCAGAAGGCCGGTTTGTCGGTGCGGGCAAAGCCCTGCAGCGAACCGTCGAACAGCGACACGTGGGTGACGCGGCAGTTTTCCGGCAGCGTGTCCGGATCGACCGCGAAGCCGTGGTTCTGCGACGTGATCAAGACCTTCTTCGAATCGAGGTCCTGCACCGGGTGGTTCGCACCGTGGTGGCCGAACTTCATCTTCATCGTCTTCGCACCCGAAGCGAGCGCCATGATCTGGTGGCCGAGGCAGATGCCGAAGGTCGGGATGCCCTGCTCGATCAGTTCGGCGGTGGCCTTGATGGCGTAGTCGCATGGCTCCGGGTCGCCCGGACCATTGGCCAGGAAGATACCGTCGGGATTCAGCGCCAGCGCGTCGGCGGCGGTGGACTCGGCCGGCAGCACGGTGACCTTGCAGCCGCGTTCGGCCAGCATGCGCAGGATGTTGCGCTTGACGCCGTAGTCGAAGGCGACGACGTGGTATTGGGGATTGTCCTGCTTGCCGAAACCCTGGCCCAGCTTCCATTCGGTCTCGGTGAAGACATAGGATTCTTTCACCGACACGACTTTGGCCAGGTCCATGCCGGACAGGCCGGGGAACGAACGCGCCAGCTCCAGCGCCTGCGCTTCCGACGGCTGGTTGCCTTGCGTGCCGGTGAGGATGGCGCCGCCCTGGGCGCCCTTCTCGCGCAGCAGGCGGGTGAGTTTACGGGTATCGATGCCGGCGATCGCGACGACGTTCTCGGCCTTCAGGTAGTCGGCCAGCGACTGGGTGGAACGGAAGTTCGACGCCATCAGCGGCAGGTCGCGGATGATCAGGCCGGCCGCGTGGACCCTGGTCGCTTCGACGTCGGCGCCGTTGACGCCGTAGTTGCCGATGTGCGGGTACGTCAGCGTGACGATCTGACGCGAGTAGCTGGGGTCGGTGAGGATTTCCTGGTAGCCGGTAATGGCGGTATTGAACACCACTTCACCGGTCGTGTGGCCAGCGGCACCAATCGAATATCCCCGAAAAATAGTCCCGTCTGCGAGGGCCAGGATGGCCGGAACGGCAGGGCCAGAAAAAAATGGCGGCAAGGTAACTCCCAATAAAGTTACCGTAGCTGCGCCACGTCAGACCGGCATCCAAAACCTGCGGACGCGCCAGGCGTGCCGAAGGGTGGAAGTCGTTTTTGAATGAGGAATGGAGGGTAGGCGCTACGGCAAGTAAGTGAATGGCTAAACCCCCAAATTATAGCGCGAGTTGGACTTCGCGGCAATGCACCATTGGCAGGTTGCGGGGCTAACGCGCGAATTTCACTGACAGATGAGCGCCAAATTTCCGCGCCTCAATCGAATCGGCGCGGACCCTCCATGCGCCAGTCAGGCCGTCACGCCCAGTGCCGCGATCCCCGCCCTGGCGATCTGCGCATCCTCGTTCGACTTCACGCCCGACACGCCGACCGCGCCGATCACGTGGCCATCGGCGATGACCGGCACGCCACCTTCGAGCATGCCTTTCAGCTCGGGCGCCGACAGGAAGGAGACGCGCCCGCCGTTGATCACTTCCTCATACGACTTCGATTCGCGCCGGCCGATCGCGGCGGTGTGCGCCTTGGCCGGGGCGATGTGGCTCGACACCGGCGGCGCGCCGTCCAGGCGCTGCAGCCACAGCAGGTGGCCGCCGTCGTCGACGATGGCAAAGGTCACGGCCCAGTTGTTGGCGAGCGCTTCGGCTTCGGCGCCGGCGGCGATCTTCTTGACGTCGTCCAGAGTCAGCATCGGTTTGGTCTTCATGGGTTCTCCTCAGGTGATGATGGTCATTGTTATGGCTGCCGCTTGGCGGCCAGTTTCGCTTTCAGTTGCGGCATCACGGCCGCGGCGGCCTGTTCGCCCGCGAGGATCGCCAGGTTGCGGCCGGCAAAATCGGCGCTGCCCATCTTGCCCAGCGCCGGCGTGATGACGACGTCCGCTTCCTTCAGCTCGAAATGGTTCAGGCGCTGGCCCATGATGCTGAAGGTCTGCATCAGCACGTCGAGCGAACTGACCGTCGCTTGCGTGTCGGCCTGGGTCGAGATGTTGACGGCGATGACGAAGTCGGCGCCCATCTTCTCGCGCGTGAATTTTACGGGCACCGGCGCGACCAGGCCGCCGTCGACATAGGTCTTGTTGCCGATCTTGACCGGCTGGAATACCGACGGTACGGCGGACGAAGCGCGCACGGCCATGCCGGTATTGCCCTTGTCGAACATGATGGCTTCGCCGGTCTTCAGGTCGGTGACCACCGCGCCGAAGCGTTTCGGCAGCTTTTCCATCGGTCGGTTGCCGACCGCCTTGTTGACGTAGTTCTGCAGCGCCTCGCCTTTCAGCAGGCCCGGCGAACTGCTGAACAGTGGCATGGCCCAGTCCGAGATCGTGGCTTCGTCCATGTCCATCGCGATCTTTTGCAGCGCGAAGCCGGTATAGCCCGAGGCGTACAGCGCGCCGACCACCGAGCCGGCACTGGTGCCGACCACGATGTCGGCATGGATGCCTTGCGCTTCGAGCGCCTTGATCACGCCGATATGGGCGAAGCCGCGCGCGGCGCCGCCGCCGAGGGCGAGGCCGATCTTGATTTTTTTCGGTGGCGCCGGCGGGGCCTGCACCGCGACCGGAGCCGGAGGCGGCGGCGGGGTGCTGCCGCAGGCGGTCAACAGCAAGGCGCCGAGGGCGATGAGGGAGGTGCGTCGAGCGAGCATGGGCGGGGTCGAAAGGGACAATATTCGATTGTACCGCGCAATGTTCGGGCGTGGATGAGGCGAGGCTTATGCGGGCACACGCGGCGGCCGCGTCATCGGCACGCATCGGCGGGCATGCCCGCCCTACACCAAGGCGACCCAATTGCATCGGCCCGGCCGCAACGGTCACCCCGGCAGCGAGGTATTCGGCAACGACGCCGTAAACGTACTCCCCTCCCCCGGCGTCGAGCAGATCTTCAAGCGTCCGCCATGGCGCAGCAGCACGTGCTTGACGATCGCCAGGCCCAGGCCCGTGCCCTGCGTCTCGCGCGAGCGGCTCTTGTCGACGCGGTAGAAGCGTTCGGTCAGGCGCGAGATGTGCTGGGGATCGATGCCGATGCCGCAATCGGTCACCGCAAACTGCAGGTCGTCGTCGCCGCGCTTCCATGACAGCCTGATGGTGCCGCCCTGCGGCGAATAGCGCACCGCGTTCGAAGCCAGGTTGGCAAAGGCGCTGCGCAGTTCTTCCATGCTGCCCATCACGTCCGGGCCGTCGATGTCGACCGCGATCTGGTGGCGTCCGCCGGACAGGGCGCGCGCTTCCTCCGCCACCGATTCGACCAGCGCCGTCAGGTCGACGCGTTCGCGCCGCAGCGGGAATTCGTCCGACTCCAGGCGCGACAGCGTCAGCATGTCTTCGATCAGGCGCTGCATACGTTCGGCCTGCTCGGTCATCAGTTTCAGGTGCGCGCTGCGCGTCGCCGCATCCATGCAGGGGTCGGACATGGCGATTTCCAGGAAGCCGACGATCACGGTCAAGGGCGTGCGCAACTCGTGCGAAGCGTTGGCGATGAAGTCGCGCCGCATCGCTTCGACCCGTTCGGTATCGGTGGCGTCGTGCGTGACCAGGATCTGGCGCCGGTTCTCGAAGGGGATGATGCGGCATTCGATCTTGCGGCCGCGGAAGGCCAGCGTCAGCGGCTGCTCGTAGCGGCCCAGGATGATGTAGTCGATGAACTCGGGATGGCGCACCAGGTTCGTCACGCGCAAGCCCTTGTCGCGCTCCATGGTCAGGCCCAGGTGGCGCTCGGCGGCCGGGTTGCACCACTCCAGGAACAGCACGTCGTCCATGATCGCCACGCCTTCGGGCAGCAGGTGCATCGCCTGGCGAAAGCGCGCCAGCCACTCGGCCAGTTCCTGCTGGTTGCGCTCGTCCTCGCGCCGCATGCGGTACAGGCGCGCGAAGACATCGGTCCAGGCGCCCCAGCCGTCGGGCAGGCGCCCGCTCTGCGGGTCGTGCAGCCACTCGCCCAGCTGGTGCAGGTAGGACAGCTGGACGAACAGCGCGATGATGGCGCCGGCCAGCGCCAGCGACAGGCCGGCGATCGGGCCGGCCATCCACCAGGCGACGCCGCCGGCAATGAACACGGAGGCCAGGCGCAGCAGCGCCGGCACCCAGAACAGCAGTTTGGGATTCATCTGTACTCAGGTGTTTGACACTGCGTTTATTTTTCCGACAGCATGTAGCCGACGCTGCGCACCGTGCGGATCAGGCCTTCGGCGCCCTTCAGGGCTTTCCTCAGGCGCAGCACGTGGACGTCGACCGTGCGCTCTTCGATGACGGCGTGGTCGCCCCAGACTTTATCGAGCAGCTGGGCGCGCGAAAACACGCGCTCGCGGTGCGCCAGCAGGAATTTGAGCAGCTTGTACTCGGCATTGCCGATATCGATGCCCTGCCCCTCGATCGTCACCGTGCAGCTGGCCGGGTCGAGCACGACGGCGCCGGCGCGCAGCGGCGCTTCGGCCAGGTGCGGGCTCTTGCGGCGCAGCAGCGCGCGCGAACGCGCCAGCAGTTCGCGCGGCGAAAACGGTTTGGTGACGTAATCGTCGGCGCCCGTGTTCAGGCCGGCGAGCTTGTCTTCTTCCATGCTCTTCGCGGTCAGCATGATCACCGGGATGTCCTGGAAATCGCGGTCCGCGCGCAGCCGCGCCAGCAGGCGCAGGCCGCTCTGGTCGGGCAGCATCCAGTCGAGCAGCACCAGGTCCGGCTTGCCGTGGCGGATGCTGTCCCAGGCCGCGCTCGTGGTGCCCACCGATTCGATGGCCCAGCCGGCTTCGCGCAGCGAGTAGCTCACCAGTTCGACGATCGCCGGCTCGTCCTCGACCACCAGTACGCTCGTGTTGTGCATGCCTCAGGACTCCTGCGCCACGGGTTTGGCGGTGTGGCGGATATCGCGCCCCTCGACCACGTAGATCACGTATTCGGCGATGTTCTTGGCGTGGTCGCCGATGCGCTCGATGGCTTTCGCCACCCACAGCGTGTCGATCGCCGACGAAATCGTGCGCGGGTCTTCCATCATGAAGGTGATCAGGTTGCGCAGGATGGTGCGGAATTCGTGGTCGATGATTTCGTCGGCCGCGATGATGGCCAGTGCCTGCTTGCCGTCGAGGCGCGCAAAGGCGTCGAGCGCATCGTGCAGCAGATCGGCCGTGCCCTTGCCGATGGTGCGGATGATGTCGTAATGGGCAAAGCCCGTCACGCCGCGCTCGTGCAGGCTTTTCGCCGTACGCGCGATCTTGCTGGCTTCGTCGCCGATGCGTTCCAGGTCGGTGATGACCTTGATCGTCGCCATCACCGTGCGCAGGTCGTTGGCCGTCGGCTGGCGCTTGACGATCAGGTGGCTGCAGGCGTCATCGAGCGACACTTCGAGCTGGTTGACCGCGTGGTCGTCCGCCATCACCTTCTCGGCCTTGGCCGAATCGCCGACGCGGAAGCAGTTCAGCGCTTCTTCGAACTGGGTTTCCACCATGCCGCCCATCAGCAGGACTTTCGAGCGGATCCCCTCGAGTTCCTGGTCGTACTGTTTTGATGAGTGTTCGCCAATCATTACTGCTCTCCCGTGGGGGGATCCCGATCAACCTACTACGCGTCGGATTGACGCCCTGCGATGCTCGCTGTACATCCGTACAGCTGCGCTTCTCGGACGCCACTCCTTCCGCTCGCTACGGTTGCTCGGGCCCCCGTTAATGTTTTGGATGAATTTAGTAACTGCCGACTATTTCAGGCTATCCGTGCTCTTAGCCGAAACGACCGGTGATGTAATCCTGGGTCTCTTTGCGCGCCGGGTTCATGAACAGCTGGTCGGTCTCGCCGAATTCCACCAGCTCGCCCAGGTACATGTAGGCAGTGTAATCGGAGCAGCGCGCCGCCTGCTGCATGTTGTGGGTTACGATGGTGATCGTGTAGTCCTGTTTCAGTTCGCTGATCAGTTCCTCGATCTTGGCCGTCGAGATCGGGTCCAGCGCCGACGTCGGTTCGTCCAGCAGCAGCACGTCCGGCTTCACCGCCACGCCGCGTGCGATGCACAGGCGCTGCTGCTGGCCGCCAGACAGCGACAACCCGCTCTTGCTCAGCTTATCCTTGGCCTCTTCCCACAGCGCCGCCTTTTTCAGGGCCCACTCGACGCGCTCGTCCATCTCGCCCTTCGACAGGTTTTCGTACAGGCGCACGCCAAAGGCGATATTGTCGTAGATCGACATCGGGAACGGGGTCGGCTTCTGGAACACCATGCCGATTTTCGCGCGCAGCATGTTCACGTCGACGCCGGATTCCAGGATATTGCGGCCGCGGTACATGATCGAACCCTCGGCACGCTGCCCTGGATACAAATCGTACATGCGGTTCAGCGTGCGCAAGAGCGTCGACTTGCCGCAGCCGGACGGGCCGATAAAAGCCGTCACCTGCTTTTCGTGGATGTCGAGCGAGACATTTTTGAGGCTTTGCGTTTTGCCGTAGAAGAAATCGAGGCCGGAGATCTCGATGGTCTTGTTCTTCGGCGCGGTCGCCGCGGAGCTCGGGTTTGCCATTGGGGTAGCCATTGCGTGGTTCATGTTTGTCATGGATGGATTAGCGCGGCGTCTTCTGGGTGAAGACGGTACGCGACAGGATGTTCAGGAACAGCACGGTAAAGGTCACCAGCAGTGCGCCTCCCCAGGCCAGCGAGCGCCAGTCGTCGTACGGGCTCATCGCATAGGTGTAGATCACGACCGGCAGGTTGGCCAGCGGCGCGTTCATGTCGGCGCTGAAGAACTGGTTGTTCAGCGCGGTGAACAGCAGCGGCGCGGTTTCGCCCGAGATGCGCGCCAGCGCCAGCAGCACGCCGGTGATCACGCCGGCTTTCACGGCGCGCAGGCGCACCAGCATCGCCACCTTCCAGCGCGGCGCGCCGAGGGCGAATGCCGCTTCCAGCAGGCTGTTGGGCACCAGGCGCAGCATGTTGTCGGTGGTGCGCACCACCACCGGCACTGCGATCAGGGTCAGCGCGATGGTGCCGGCGTAGCCCGAGAAGTGCTGGACCTTGGCGACGTACAGCGCGTAGACGAACAGGCCGATCACGATCGACGGCGCCGACAGCATGATGTCGGTCACAAAACGCGTGATCTGGCCGAAGCGGTTGCGGTCGCCGTATTCGGCGAGATAAATGCCGGCCAGGATGCCGATCGGGGTGCTGACCAGGGTCGACAAGCCGACCATCATCAGGCTGCCGACGATGGCATTGCGCAGGCCACCGCCCTCGCCGCCCGGCGCCGGCGTGTCGCCGGTGAACAGCGACGGCGCCAGGGCGCTGAAGCCATTCACCAGCAGGGTCCACAGGATCCAGGCCAGGAAAGCCAGGCCGATGCCCATGGCGATCACCGACAGCAGGATGCCGATGCGGTGCGCCAGCAGGCGCTTGCGGTAGACCGGATTGGCCGTATTCATTTCGTACCTTCCTTGCGGGACATCCCCGCCAACATCAGTTTCGCCGCCGACAGCACGACGAAGGTAATACCGAACAGGATCAGTGCCAGCGCGAACAGCGAGGACACGTGCAGCGGCGTCGCCGCTTCCGCGAATTCGTTGGCCAGGGTCGAGGAAATCGAGTTACCGGGCATGAAGAGCGAGGGCGACAGTTTATGAGCGTTACCGATGACGAAGGTCACGGCCATGGTTTCGCCGAGCGCGCGGCCCAGGCCCAGCATCACGCCGCCGACCACGCCGGTGCGGGTATAAGGCAGCACTACCTTGCGCACCACTTCCCACTTGGTGCAACCGAGGCCATACGCCGATTCCTTCAGCACCGCCGGCACGATCTCGAACACGTCGCGCATCACCGAGGAGATGAAGGGAATGATCATCACCGCCAGGATCAGGCCGGCGGTCAGGATGCCGATGCCCATGGTCGGGCCCTGGAACAGCTGGCCGATGACCGGCAGCTGGCCGACGGTCTCCTTGAGGAAAGGCTGGACGTGGTCGGCGAACAGCGGCGCGAACACGAACAGGCCCCACATGCCGTAGATGATCGAGGGCACGCCGGCGAGCAGCTCGACCGCGGTGCCCATCGGGCGCTTGAGCCAGGCCGGGCAGATCTCGGTGAGGAACAGGGCGATGCCGAAGCTGATCGGGAAAGCGACCAGCAGCGCGATCAGCGAGGTGGCCAGCGTGCCCCAGATCGCGATCATGGCGCCGAATTTGTCGTCGACCGGATCCCATTCGACGGTGCTGATGAAGCTCGCGCCGAACTCTTTAAAAGCCGGCGCCGCGCCGATCGCCAGCGAGACGATGATGCCGACCAGGGCGATCAGCACCGTGGCGGCGAACAGCAGGGTAATTTTATGGAAGAGGAAGTCCTGGATGCGCTGGTTGCGCATCGTCTTGCCGAGGGCGGCGTATTGCAGGTCGACTTTGGCGGCGTCGTGCGCGGCCGGCTTGTCGATGGCGACGGAAGGATGTGCGCTCATGTGGTTTTTTATTGAGTTTGATACTGGGAGAGCCGGAAACCGCCACGCTGCGAAGCGTGGCGGTTCCTGTTCCATTCCTTACCAGATCGCCTTGCCGCCGGCATCCTTGACGTTGGCGCGCCAGGCATCCTGCACCAGCTTGGTGACGGCGTCGGGCATCGGCACGTAGTCCAGCTCGGCCGCGGCGGCGTCGCCGTTTTTATACGCCCAGTCGAAGAACTTCAGCACTTCCTTGCCCTTTACCCCATCGGCCTGCGACTTGTGCAGCAGGATGTAGCTGGCGCCGGTGATCGGCCAGCTGGCCTTGCCCGGCTGGTCGGTCAGCACCACGGCGAAGCCCGGCGCCTTGGCCCAGTCGGCGCTGGCGGCGGCGGCCTTGAAGTGTTCGTCGTCCGGCTGCAGCCAGGCGCCGTCGCGGTTTTGCAGCTGGGTGTGCGCCATGCGGTTCTTCTTGGCGTAGGCCCATTCGACGTAGCCGATGCCGCCCTTGATACGCTGCACGTTGGCGGCCACGCCTTCATTGCCCTTGCCGCCCACGCCCGTCGCCCACTTCACCGCCGTTCCGGCGCCGACCTTCAGCTTCCAGTCCGGGTTGGTCTTGGCCAGGTAATCCGTGAACAGGAAGGTCGTGCCCGAGCTGTCGGCGCGGTGCACCACGGTGATGTCCTCGGCCGGCAGCTTCACGCCCGGGTTCAGCGCGGCGATCGGCTGCGCATTCCACTTGGTGATCTTGCCCAGGAAGATATCGGCCAGCACGGCGCCGGTCAGCTTCACCTGACCCGGCGTCACGCCCGGCAGGTTGATGACCGGGACCACGCCGCCCATCACCGCCGGGAACTGGAACAGGCCGGCCGCGGTCAATTCATTCGCAGGCAGCGGCATGTCCGAGGCGCCGAAGTCGACCGTTTTCGCCTTGATCTGCTTGATGCCGGCGCCCGAACCGACCGACTGGTAGTTCAGGCCATTACCGCTGGCGGCCTTGTACATCTCGGCCCACTTGGCGTAGATCGGATAGGGGAAGGTCGCGCCGGCGCCGGTGATGTTCACGGCCTGGGCAGCAGTGGCTGCCAGGGTGGTGGCGGCCAGTGCGATCGAAAGGAGCAAGGGCTTCATACGCATGTCAGTTTCCTTTAAGGAAGAATGCGGGCGCAGGTTGCGCCCCAGTAATGCTGCGCAGTCTACTGGCCGAATATGACAAGTTCATGACATTCCCATTACGCGTGTCATCGAATCGATGACATGACCGGAAACGCCTGTCATATGACTGTGACAGGACGATGTCGGCCCTATGACGCGGCTGCCGTGACAGGGTTCGAACGGGGCGTGGCGCCATCGTGCCAAGATACGCGAACAGCTGTCACGCGATTGAATCACGCCAACCTTTCCAGGCGAACCGGGGCGCAAATATAGCCGATCGCCGCTCTTGTAAATACACTGGCGGCTGCTATGCTCAAAGTGTCATCACTGCATGGAGGGATGCTGAAGAGCGTTTGGAGCTATGTTTAATATGTTTGTGTTTGCTATTTTATCGGGCATGGTTGGCCTGATCGCCTACGAGATTTTCCAGGAGATCGGTGGCAGCTCAGGAGCCCTGCATGACCGCTATCACGAATAGCGCCCAACCCATTGATGGGACCAGTGAAAAGCGGCGAGGCCTGCCAGGCGCTCGCCGCTTTGCTTTTTGGGGTCGTCAGTCAGCGTAAGAAGCGCGAGACCGCCGTCATCGCACCCATATCCAGGCTCAGGAACTGCAGGCCGACCTTGAATTCGCCATTGCTGAGAATGCAGTACAGGGTGCGCGCCCTGCCCTGGACCGGCACCACCGTGCCCTCGACCAACAGGTCGAAGCGCAGTTGCGCATCCTGCCCGGCCGCGACCGGCTGCGGCAGGCTGATGCTCACGCCGTTGGCGCCCAGGTCGGTGGTGCGGCCGAGGACCGGGGCGCTGCCCGCGAGCGCCAGCATGACGCGGGTTTTGAGGATCTTGCGTGGGGACTGCCTTTGGTCTGCTTGCACGGTATGCCATGATTTGTAATTTCAGGGCGCAATTATATGCAAGATGACTATCGCCTGCTGCCCTCAGTCCAGCTCGCGCAATTTCGTGAACGCCTGGTCGATCCGCTCGACCCCGATGATGTTCATCCCCTCGATCTTCTGCTTCGGCATGTTCCCCTTCGGGATCAACGCCACTGAGAAGCCGAGCTTGGCCGCTTCCTTCAGGCGTTCCTGGCCGCGCGGCGCCGGGCGGATTTCGCCGGCCAGGCCCACTTCACCGAACACCACCAGCCCGCGCGGCAGCGCCTTGTTGCGCATCGACGAGTTAATCGCCAGGAGCACCGCGAGGTCGGCCGCCGGTTCGGCGATCTTCACCCCGCCGACCGCATTGATGAACACGTCCTGGTCGAAGGCGGCAATGCCGGCGTGGCGGTGCAGCACGGCGAGGAGCATGGCCAGGCGGTTCTGTTCCAGGCCGACCGACAGGCGGCGCGCATTCGGCAGGTGACTGGCGTCGACCAGCGCCTGGATTTCCACCAGCAGCGGACGCGTGCCTTCCTGCGTCACCATCACGCACGATCCCGGCACCTGGTTGTCGTGCTGCGACAGGAACAGCGCCGACGGATTCGACACGCCTTTCAAGCCCTTTTCGGTCATCGCGAACACGCCCAGCTCGTTGACCGCGCCAAAGCGGTTCTTGATCGCCCGCACCAGGCGGAAGCTGGACTGGGTGTCGCCCTCGAAATACAGCACGGTGTCGACGATGTGTTCGAGCACGCGCGGGCCGGCGAGTGCGCCTTCTTTCGTCACGTGGCCGACCAGGATGATGGTCACCCCGGTCTGCTTGGCCACGCGCGTGAGCTGCGCCGCGCATTCGCGCACCTGCGACACCGAGCCCGGCGCCGCCGTCAGCGCGTCCGAATACAGGGTCTGGATCGAGTCGATCACCGCCACTTCGGGTTTCAGGTCGGCCAGCGTGCCCAGGATTTTTTCGAGCTGGATCTCGGCCTGCAGCTTCAGGTCTTTCGCTTCGACCTGCAGGCGGCGCGCGCGCAGCGCGATCTGGGCGCCGGATTCCTCGCCGCTCACATACAAAGTGCTGCGCGTGGTGGCGAGGTTCGCCAGCGCCTGCAGCAGCAGCGTCGATTTACCGATGCCGGGGTCGCCGCCGATCAGCACCACACCGCCCGCGACCAGGCCGCCGCCGAGCACGCGGTCGAATTCTTCGATGCCGGTGCCGAAGCGCGGCACGTCGGTCGCTTCGATGTCGGAGAGCGAGAGCACCGGCGCCGTCTGCGCCAGCGCCTTGTGGTTCACCGTCTGCGACATGCGGTTCACGCCGGCCGTTTCGACCGTCTGCTCGACCATCGTGTTCCAGGCCTTGCAGTCGGCGCACTGGCCGGTCCAGCGCGTGGTGACGCTGCCGCATTCGCTGCAGACGAACTGGGTTTTAGCCTTGGCCATGGGTTCCTAACCGTCCTTCCGTAACGCGTACGCGCGGCGCGAGTGCGCACATCAATTCGTACCCGATGGTACCGGACATGGTGGCGACTTCGTCGATTGGCAAGCCGTCGCCCCACAAGATGACCTTGCTGCCCACGCGCGCGTTCGGGACCGGGGTCAGGTCGACCGTCATCATGTCCATCGAGACGCGGCCGACCACGCTGGTGCGCACGCCGTCGACGATCACCGGCGTGCCGTGCGGCGCGTGGCGCGGGTAGCCGTCGGCATAGCCGCAGGCGACCACGCCGACCTGCATCGGACCGGTGGCTTCGAAGCGGCTGCCGTAGCCGACCGTGTCGCCCGCCACCAGGTCCTGGATGCCGATGATTTCCGACGCCAGCGTCATGGTCGGGCGCAGGCCGAACTCGTGCGCGGTGCGCCCGCCGGGCGTGCCGCCGTACAGCATGATGCCGGGACGGACCCAGTCGTTGTGCAATTCGGCCTGCAGCACTGCCTGGTGCAGCACACCGCCGGAATTGGACAGGCTGCGCTCGCCTTCCAGGCCCTGGGCGCCGCCGACGAAACGCTCGACCTGCTCGGCCACGGCCAGGCGCGGATGCTCGAGTTCGTCGGCATTGGCGAAGTGCGTCATCAGGGTGATGTTGCGGATGCCGGGAATCGCGCGCAGGCGTTTATAAGCGGCCGCGTACTCGTCGGGCTTGAAGCCAAGCCGGTTCATGCCGGTGTTCATTTTCAGGTGAACGTCGATCGGGCGGTACAGCTGGGTGTATTCGAGCATCCTGATCTGCTCGATGCAGTGCACTGTGCTGTTGATGTTGTGCTCGGCCAGCAGCGACACGTCGGAGACGTCGAAGATCCCCTCTAACAGCAGGATCGGCTTGATCCAGCCGAGTTCGCGCAGGCGCAGCGCATTTTCGGTTTCGATCAGGGCCAGGCCGTCGGCCAGGGCGAAGCCGCGCATGCCGCGTTCCAGGCCGTGGCCATAGGCATTTGCCTTGACGACGGCCCAGACGCGGGCCTCGGGTGCGCAGGCACGCGCACGGGCAAGGTTATGCTGCATCGAATCGAGATGGATGGTGGCGCAAAGCGGGCGTGGCATAGGGCGAATGGGCTAAAAAAGCGTTCAATTGAAGGGCGCTATTTTACCGGAGCGGGCCGTATTTTGCCGCGCTCGTGGGCGCCTCGTGCCCGTCCATTTCTTTGGCATGCCGTTCATTCATGGTATAAAGCAACCCACACTAGTTTTCAGACTCACTCGAATGAATCGTGGTTTCTATACCATCATGGCGGCGCAGTTTTTCTCGTCGCTGGCAGACAATGCGCTGCTGTTTGTAGCCATTGACGTGCTGGTGACGATGAACGCGCCGGCATCGCTGACGCCGCTGCTCAAGCTTTCATTCGTCCTGTTCTACGTGCTGCTGGCCGCTTTCGTCGGCGCCTTTGCCGATTCGCTCCCGAAAGGGCGCGTGATGTTCATCGCCAACCTGATCAAGGTGTTCGGCTGCGGCCTGATGTTCATGACCGTGCATCCGCTGCTGGCCTACGCCGTCGTCGGCTTCGGCGCGGCCGTGTATTCGCCGGCCAAATACGGCATCCTGACCGAACTGCTGCCGCCCGAAAAACTCGTCCCCGCCAACGGCTGGATCGAAGGCCTGACCGTGATGTCGATCATCTTCGGCACCGTGCTGGGCGGCGCGCTGGTCAGCGACAAGGGCTCCGCCCTGCTGCTCGGCCTGGACCTCCCCTTCGTCGACACCGGCATCGACACGGTCAGCGAAGCGGCAATGGCCGTCGTGGTCGTGATCTACCTGCTGGCGGCCCTGTTCAACCTGCGCATTCCCGATACCGGCGCGCGCTACGAGCACCAGGAGCGCAACCCGATGAAACTGATCGCGGACTTCGCCAACTGCTCGGCCACGCTCTGGAAAGACAAGCTGGGCCAGATCTCGCTGGCCGTCACCACCCTGTTCTGGGGCGCCGGCGCGACCTTGCAGCTGATCGTGCTGAAGTGGGCCGAGCGCTCGCTCGGCATGCCGCTCGACAAAGCCACCAGCCTGATCGGCGTGGTCGCGATCGGCGTGGCGATCGGCGCGGCCATGGCGGCGCAGATGGTCCCGCTGCGCAAGTCGCTGACCGTGATCCCGATGGGGATCATCATGGGCCTGGTGGTGACGATCATGGTCTTCGTCCACGAGGTCATCATCGCCTACCCGCTGCTGGCGCTGATCGGCTTCCTGTCGGGCTTCTTCGTGGTGCCGATGAACGCGCTGCTGCAGCACCGCGGCCACGTGCTCATGAGCGCCGGCCACTCGATCGCGGTGCAGAACTTTAATGAAAACCTGTCGATCCTGACCATGCTGGCGCTGTACGCGATCATGATCACGCTGAACCTGGACCTGAACGTCATCATCGTCCTGTTCGGTCTGTCGATCGCAGGGGTTACCTTCCTGATCATGCGGCGCCACCAGCGCAACCAGGCGCAGCATGATTCGCTGGCCTTGATTGGCGAGCACAAGCATTGAGGTGAATGGCTTGCAACCTGCGTAAGGTGGGCGGCTTTACCGCTTCAGTTTGCAGATCCGGGGTGCGCGCGCCGCCGACGCGTTCAACCGCCCGGTGAGCCGTCGCGAAGTTTCAGGGTGTGGTTGAACGCGTGGGCGGCATCGAGACTGCGGGCGATCATGCACTTGGGTATAGCCGCCCACCTTACGGGTTTATGCGTCGTCATCGGAACAAGGCGCCCGTCGACATGCAAATTATATTTGCATAAATATCAATTTTACCAAACAATATTGCGCATGTTATCCTTGGCGCTGCGTGCTTCGGCACGCTCGCGCCAGTCGTTGGGGACGACGAATCCGCGCTCGACTTCTTCCACCAGGCCCGGCCCCGTGCGCACCACGGCCACCAGCACCGGCGAGGCATTGGTCTCGAACTGCGCCTCGAGTTCCGCATGCAGCCCGGCGGCGTTCATCACAGTCACCTCCTGCGTCGAGCGGAACGGCGCCAGCCATTGCAGCTTGGGCAGCACTACGAAGGCATCGGCGTCGAGCGTGCCGAGTTCGCCGAGCGCGCACCAGAAACCGCGGCAGTGGCCGGCGGCGATGCCGCTCATCGCCGGCCACGTCTGTGGTTTCTGATGCGCACTCGGGTAGAACAGCCAGCCCTTCACCAGCGCGCGCGCCATCGTCACCGGGCGCGGCAGCAGCGGCTGGGCGGCGGGATGCGCGCCCAGTTCGAGCTGGCGGCCGAAGATCTTGCGCATCTTGGCACCCAGGCTGTCGGCCAGGTTGGGGCCGACCAGGGCGTCGAATTCCTGCCCCGCCTCGCCCTGCAGCAGGTAGAACTTGGTGGCGAATTCGATGTGTTCGAGCGCGTCCGGACCGGCGTCGAGCAGGAAATCGAACTCGCCGACGGTGTCGTTGCGGTTGGCGCGGATCTGCAGGCCGTGCGCCACCAGCCGGCCCTGCTCCTGGAAATAAAAGGCCATCAGCTTTTCGGCATACAGGCCCAGGCGCGTGTAGACGCGCGCGCCGAGGGCCGCCTCGAGCGGCGCCGGGTCGTGGTCGAGGTCGGCCAGCCAGCGCGCCACTTGCGGCGTCACCGTCCCGGTGGAAGCGATGCGGCCCTGCCAGTGCGGCGCGGCGGCATCGAGCAGGTCGGGCGAATCGAGCAACCAGGCCAGCGCGCGCACGCGTGCGCGCCGCAGGTGGCCCCAGCGGCGGTGGAAGTCGCGCTGGTAACTAGCGACCGCGTCCTGCATCGAGAGCTCTTGCGCGGCACAGGTCGGCCCAGGCCAGCGCCTTGTCGCCGCCGCGGCGCAACAGTTCGCCCGGATGCAGGGTCGCCACCAGCGGCACGGCGCCCAGCGCATGGGTGCGGCCGCGGGTGCCGGCCAGCGGTTCCTGCAAGGGCTTGCCGAGCAGGCCGTTGGCGGCGATCTGGCCCAGGGTCAGCACCACGCCGGCGCCGGTGAGGGCCAGTTCGCGCTCGACGAAGGGACGGCAGGCCGCCGCTTCCTCGGCGCTCGGCGCGCGGTCGCCGCCATTTGCGGAAGTCGGACGGCACTTGACCAGGTTGGTCACATACACGTCGCGCTCGCGCGCCAGGTCGACGGCGGCCAGCATGTTGCCCAGCAGTTTGCCGGCGTCGCCGGCCAGCGGCGCGCCGGCGCCTTCGTCGGCGCTGCTGCTGGCGCCGGCCGCGACGAACCAGCGCGCCTGTTGGGGGCCGGCGCCGTAGACCGGTTTGCGGCCGGCGCAGTCGCCGCAGCGCGTGCAGCGCGCGATCGCGTCCCGCAATTCGTCCCAGCCCATGGCGGCAATCGCTTCGAGGCTGTCGCCCTGTTCTTCCTCGACGACCGGCGCCGGTGGCGGGGTCCAGGGCGCCGGCGCGGGCGCCGAAGTGCGCGGGATCTCGCCCCAGGCAGGGTCGCGCGGCGGCGGCGGAATCACGCCGGGCGCGTGGATGCTCGGCGCTTCAGCTTGTACCGGAGGCGCTGCCTCAGGTTCGGCCACTTCCACCTGCTCTTCAGGCGCCGGCTGGCGGCGCAGGCGCCACAACGGCGTGATGCCCATCTCGGCCAGGAACACTTCGTCGCGTTCGTTCACGTTCATACTGCATGCCTCATCACGATCGCGTCTTCGCGCTTGCCCTCGTGGGCGGGATAATAACCCTTGCGGCGGCCGATCTCGGCAAAGCCGAAGCGTTTATACACGGCCAGCGCGCGCTCGTTCGACGGCCGCACTTCCAGCAGCACCGATTCGGCGCCCATCTCCTTTGCCCGCGCACACAAGGTGTCGAGCAGATAGCGCCCGAGGCCGGTGCCGTGGCGCGAACCGGCCACGGCGACGTCGAGCAGGTGCGCCTCGTCGAGCGCATACATCAGCAGGAAATAGCCGGCCAATCGCCCGTCGGCGTCGCGCAGCAGCCAGGCATCGTAGCCGGCCTTGACCGAATCGCTGAAGTTGGCCCGGCTCCACGGATGGGGAAACACGCTGCATTCGAGCGCGTGCACCTCGTCGACGTCGTCCAGGGTCATGGGAACCAGCGCCAGGCCGGCCGCGGCGCTTGCTGCCATCATGCGCGTTGTCCTTCGCCGGCCTTGGCTGCCGCATTGGCCACATTCATGGCCTGGCGCTCGGCGCTGGTGTAGGCGACCTTGTTGCGCAGGTAAAGCGGCTGCGCCTGCGCCGCCGGCACGCCCTGCCCTGCCGCCAGCGCGGCGGCGCCGATGCGCGCCAATTCACGCGCATGCGGCACGATGGCGCTGTCGGCAGTGGCGGCGAAGTCCTTGCCGGCGAACGCGTCGGGATAGACGGCAAAGCCGTTGCCGCAGGCGGCCAGGCCGTCGACCGGCTGCGGCGTCACCAGCTCGGGGCTGGACAGGACCGGTTCGATGACGGTTTGCCAGACGCTGTCGCCGTCGAACCTGTACTGCGCCCAATAGACTTCGTTCATGCGCGCGTCCAGCACGGCCAGCACCTCGTGCGCGCCGGAACGCGCGCGGCAAGCCTCGGCCATCGCCTCGAGCGTGTTCAGCGGCAGCACCGGCAGGTCGGCGCCAAAGGCCAGCCCCTGGGCCACGCCGCAGGCGGTGCGCACGCCCGTGAACGATCCTGGCCCGGCGCCAAAGGCGATCGCGTCGACCTCGGCCAGCTTGACCCCGGCTTCGGCCAGCAATTCCTGCACCATCGGCAGCACGAATTGCGAATGGGTACGTACGCCGCCGGACTCGCGCGCGATGACGGTGTCATTGGACAGCAGCGCACACGAGGCGAGTTCGGACGAAGTTTCGATGGCAAGGATGATAGGCATGCGCTATTTTAACCCGACGCGCGGAGCCGCCGCCATGGCCGCGACCGAGCATATCGACCCACAAGCGCGCGCCGCAAGGTAGAATCCGCTCATGCATAGCCTGACACTCCATACCAGCAACCGCGACCAGCTGGCCGGCGCCTTCGACGGCGGCCGCTGGATCGTCGCCTGCCTGTGCGCCGCCTGGTGCGGCACCTGCGGCGGCTACCGCGCCGCCTTCGACGCCCTGGCCGCGCGCCATCCGGACAAGACCTTCGTCTGGATCGACATCGAAGACCAGGCCGACGTTGTCGGCGACCTCGACGTCGACAATTTCCCGACCCTGCTGCTCCAGCAGGGCGACACGGTCGCCTTTTTCGGCCCCATGCTGCCCGACGCCCTGCTGGCCGAGCGCCTGTTGCTGGCCCAGGCCGAGCTGGCCCCGAGCGAACTGGCGCGCCTGGCGCAGTCGACCGAGGAACGGCGCGGCTGGCAGCGCGACTGCAACCTGCAGACGTTGCTGGAACAGGCAGGCTGACTGGCGTCGAATCGAAAAAGCTGTACTTGCCAGATATGCCAGAATATAAGCAAGAATGCTACAGCACGGATATTCGCCGCCGCACCAGCCCATGCCGCTTACCAAACAATCCTTCCACGCGCTGTTCGACGCGTCGCCCAACCCCTACCTGGTCCTCGACCGCCAGCTCAACATCGTCACCGCCAACCGCGCCTACCTGGCCTCCACCGGGCGCGACCTGGCGCAGATGGCCGGGCGCCCCTACTGGGATGCCTTTCCAAGCGATCCCGAGACCCTGAAGCAGATGAGCACTTCGCTCGAGCGCGCCATCCGCTCGCGCCAGGGCGACACGATGGCCGTGCTGCGCTACGACATCCCGCGCGCGGACCCCGAGGGTGGCTTCGAGACCCGCTTCTGGAGCATCACCCATACGCCCGTGATGGACGAGGCCGGCGAAGTCGAATTCGTGATGCAGCATCCGATCGACGTCACCGAGATCGAGCGCATGCGCGGCGCCGCGCGCAGCCAGGACGAGGCCGGCCTGCTGGCAGCGCGCAGCGGCCTGTTCAGCCGCGCCGAGCACGTCTACCGCCAGAACCTCACGCTCCAGGCCGACGTCGAGCGCCTCAACGCCCTGTTCCAGCAGGCGCCGAGCTTCATGGCCGTGCTGCGCGGGCCCGACCACGTGTATGAACTGGTCAACGAAGCCGTCGTCGAACTGTCGGGCGAGCGCGAGTATCTCGGCAAATCCATCCGCGCGGCGCTGCCGGAACTGGCCGGCCAGGGATTCTTCGAAATCCTCGACGCGGTCTACGACAGCGGCGAAGCCTTTGTCGGGCGCGGCATGCCGATGCGCCTGCAGCGCCGGCGCCGCCCCGGCCGTCGCGGCGAAATCGAGCAGCGCTACCTCGATTTCATCTTCCAGCCGATCGCCGGCGCCGACGGCGAGATCCAGGGCGTGTTCATCGAAGGCACCGACGTTACCGAACGGGTGCTGGCGCTGGCCGAGGTCGAGGAAAAAGTCACGCGCCTGGAAAGCGCCGAGCGCCAGCTCGCCTTCCAGCTGGAGCTGGCCGACAAGCTGCGCCCCCTGTCCGAACCCGCTGCCATCGCGGCCAGCGCCTGTGCGGTGCTGGGCCAGCGCCTGGGCGTGGCGCGCGTGCTGTTCGCCGACGCCGATCCGGCAGCGGCGACGCTGGGCGTGCGCGGCGACTGGAGCCACCCCGAGATGGACAGCCTGACCGGGCACGACTTGCAGGTGGACCAACTCGGCTTTCGCATCGACGCTGATCTGCTGGCCGGGCGCCCGGTGATGGTGGACGACGCCGCCGACCTCGCCGCCGCCGGCCCCTGGTGCGCCGTCGACGCCAGTTTCGGCGCCCGCGCCCACCTGACCGTGCCGGTGATCGACGCCGGCACCCTGCGCGCGGTACTGAGCCTGCACCGCCCGCTGGCGCACCACTGGAGCGGCGAGGAACTGCGCATGGCGCAGGACATGGCCGAGCGCACCTGGGCCGCGGTCGAAGCGGCCAATGCCCAGCGCGCCCTGCGCACCGAGCGCGACGAGTCGCAAACCATCTTCGACAGCATGATCGAAGGCTTCGGCCTGCTCGACCGCGACTGGCGCCTGGTCAAGATGAACGCCGCCGGCCTCAAGCTGCTCGAGCGTGGCGGCGAAGTGCTGGGCGTCGATTTCCGCGACGCCTTCGCCAACATGCGCGGCACCAGCATCGACAGCCTGTGCCGCCACGTCAAGGAAAGCCGCGTGGCCGACATCGCCGAGTATCCGCACCCGCTGGCGGACGGCGGCGTGCGCTGGCTGGAAGTGCGCGCCTTGCCGGCGCTGGACGACGGCGTCGCCCTCTTCCTGCGCGACGTCACGCTGCGCCGCGACGCCCAGGAGCGCCTGCGCGACACCGCCGAGCGCCTCCACTTCATCCTCGAATCGGCCGAGCTGGGCGCCTGGGAACTCGACCTGGCCACGGGCGTCTCGCGCCGTTCGCTGCTGCACGACCAGTGCTTCGGTTACGCCGAGCCGGTGGCCGAGTGGGGCCTGGAGATTTTCCTGCGCCATGTCCATCCGGACGAGCGCGCGGCGGTCGCGGCCGGGTACCGCGACGCGATTGCACGCCAGGCGGTATGGCAGGCCGAATGCCGCATCGTCTGGCCCGACGGCTCGATCCACTGGATCGCGATCTTCGGCGCCATGCAGGCCGGCGCCGCCGGCCCGGGGCGCATCGCCGGCATCGTCTACGACATCAGCGAACGCAAGGCGGCCGAGGAAAAGCTGCGCATCGAAGGGCGGCGCAAGGATGAATTCCTGGCCATGCTGGCGCACGAACTGCGCAACCCGCTGGCGCCGATCGGCGCCGCCGCCCAGATCCTCTCGCTGGGCGACCCGGACGCCGCCAGGGTGAAAAAGACCAGCGCCATCATCACGCGCCAGGTCGCCCATATCACCAGCCTGATCAACGACCTGCTGGACGTGTCGCGCGTCTCCGGCGGCCTGGTGCGCCTGGAAAATGCGCCGGTCGACGTCAAGGACGCGGTGGCCGACGCGGTCGAGCAGGTGCGCCCGCTGGTCGAAGCGCGCGGCCACCGCCTGGAAGTACACCTGGCGGCCGAGCACACGGTCGTGCAGGGCGACCGCAAGCGCCTGGTGCAGGTGCTGTCGAACCTGCTCAACAACGCGGCCAAGTACACGCCGCAGCACGGGCGCATCGTGATGCACATGGAAATGAACGACGACGAGGTGGTGCTGTGCGTGATCGACGACGGCATCGGCATGACGCCCGAGGTACAGGCCGGCGTGTTCGACCTGTTCACCCAGGCCGAGCGCACCCCGGACCGCTCGCAGGGCGGCCTCGGGATCGGCCTGGCGCTGGTGCGCAGCCTGGTCGAACTGCACGGCGGACGGGTCGCGGTCCACAGCGAAGGGCTGGGACGCGGCAGCAAGTTCTCGGTGGTGCTGCCGCGCCTGCGCCGGCCGGCGGCGCCTGAACCCGGCCAGTCGGCACAGCCGGTCGGCGCGGCGGCCGCGGCGCCGCTGCACATCCTGGTGGTCGACGACAATGTCGACGCCGCCCAGTTGCTGGCGATGTTCCTGGAGGGCGCCGGCTACCGGGTTGCGGTCGAACACGATCCGGCGCGCGCGCTGGCCGTGGCGGCGGGCGAGGATTTTGACGTCTTCCTGCTCGATATCGGCCTGCCCGGCATGGACGGCATCGAACTGGCGCAGCGCCTGCGCCGCCTGCCGCAGGCCGAGCACGCGCTGCTGGTCGCCATCACCGGCTACGGCAGCCCGCAAGACCGCGAAGCGGCGCTGCGGGCCGGCTTCGACCACCACTTCGTCAAGCCGGCGCCGCTGGATAAACTGCTGGCGATTTTTGCCAGGCGCGCACCGGTCACTTCAAACTGATTCGGAGCGATCCGTAGGGTGGGCTCTCGAGCCCACGCGGTTCAGCGCTCGCATGTCGGTTACCTGGCCACCGTGGCAGACGGGAAGAACACCTGGCGGCCATCGACCTTGAAGGAGGCGATCAGTTGCTGGCCTTCAGGCGACGTGATCCACTCGACCAGCTGCATCGCGCCCTTGTAGTTCAGGTCTTTCGATTTTTGCGGATTGACGGCGATGATGCCATAGGGGTTGAACATCTTCGGATCGCCTTCGACCGCGATCTGCAGGCCGGTCTTGGCCTGGTAGGCGAGATAGGTGGCGCGGTCGGTCAGCGTGTAGGCGCGCAGTTCGGCCGCCATGTTCAGCACTTCGCCCATCCCCAGGCCGGCCGAGACGTAGGCGCTGCCCTGCGGCTGGCTGCCGAGCTGCTTCCAGTAAGCCCTTTCCATCAGGTCGGTGCCGGAATTGTCGCCGCGCGAGATGAACTTGGCGCCGCTGGCGGTAATCTTCTTCATCGCGGCCACCACATCCTTGCTGCCCTTGATGCCGGCCGGGTCGCTTTCAGGACCGGCGATGATGAAGTCGTTGTACATCACGTCGCGCCGGTTGACGCCATGGCCTTCGGCGACGAACTTGTCCTCAAGCGCGCGCGCGTGCACCAGGGTGACGTCGACGTCGCCGTTCTTCGCCAGTTCCAGCGCCTTGCCGGTACCGACCGAAATCACCTTGACCCTGGCGTTCGCCCTGGCTTCGAATTTCGGCAGCAGGTATTGCAGCAGGCCCGAGTTCTCGGTACTGGTGGTGGTCGACAGGCGGATCGCCTGCTGGGCCAGCGCTGGGGCGGAGGTAGCCACGGAGGTGGCCAGCAGCAGGGCCAGCAGGACAAGGTGTTTCTTCAGGTTCGGCATTGTGTTCCTATGATTAAAGCAGGGAGGCGCCATCGCATCCTTATCAGTGTGCTATGGTAAGCCGCCCTCAAAAACTTTCAATATGAACATATTTGCATATGTTGTCTTCTAAAGATGTTGCACGTTAAGCTTGCCTATACCTTCACCCGCTCCGGCGGCATGCGCATGCAGCTCGAAAATCCCTTGTTCGACATCCTCTCCGCGATCCACGCGGCCGGCTCGGTTGGCCAGGCGGCGACGCGGCTGCAGCTGTCTTACCGCCACGTCTGGGGCGAGCTCAAAAAATGGGAAGCTACGCTCGACGCCGGGTTGATCGTCTGGGAGCGCGGCAAGCGCGCGCGCCTGTCGCCCTTCGGGGAAAAGCTGCTGTTCGCCGAGCAGCGCGCCAAGATGCGCGTCCATCCCCAGGTCGAGAACCTGGTGGCCGAGATGGAGCGCGAGTTCGCGCTCGCCTTCGACCCCGAAGTGCACGTGATCCCCATGTTCGCCAGCCACGACATCGCCCTGTCGCGCCTGAAGGAATTCCTGGCGCGCGACGCCGGGCTGCACCTCGACCTGCAGTTTCGCGGCAGCCTCGAATGCATCGAGGCGCTCTCGCGCGGCGACTGCCTGCTGGCCGGCTTCCACGTCAGCGAAGACCGGGCCCAGGGCAGCATGGCGCAAAAAGCCTTCAAGGCGCTGCTGAAGCCGGGCCGCCACAAGCTGATCGCGTTCGTCGGCCGCCAGCAGGGCTTGATGCTCGCATCCGGCAACCCGAAGCGGATCGCGGGCGTGCAAGACCTCAAGCGCGCCGAGGTACGTTTCGTGAACCGCCAGCCCGGTTCCGGCACCCGGCTCGAAATCGAACAGTTGCTCACCAGCGCCGGCATCGCACCGTCCGCCGTGAACGGCTTCGAGCGCGCCGAACCGACTCACCTGGCCGTGGCCGCCGCCGTGGCATCAAGCCAGGCCGACGTCGGCTTCGGCATCCAGGCCGCGGCCGCCGCGTTCGGACTTGACTTCATTCCACTGCTGCGCGAGCAGTATTATTTTGTCTGCCTGAAGGAAGCGGTCGACCAGGCGCCGATCGCCAAGCTGCGCGAACTCCTGCAGCGCAGCGAGTGGGAAGGCTTGATCGCCGACCTGCCCGGCTACGACATCGAGGGTGCCGGCGACGTCATCCGTTTGAGCCAGGCGCTGCCCTGGTATTCGTTCAGGAAGCCAAAATGAACAGCGGTGTCGAGAATACCGGCCGCCTGCGCTTCGACCGCGCCGAATGGGCGGCCGCCTTTGCCGACCTGGGCAGCTTCATCCCTTTCGTGGTCGCCTACGTCACCGTGCTGAAGATGGACCCGGTCGGCATCCTGCTCGCCTTTGGCGTGGCCCTGGTCGGCTGCGGCCTGCTGTACCGCACCCCGGTGCCGGTGCAGCCGATGAAGGCGATCGGCGCGCTGGCGGTGGCGCAGGCCGGCGTGCTCGGCGGCGGCATCACGGCGGCGACGGTAGCGGCGGCGAGCCTGGTTACCGGGCTGTTCTGGCTGCTGCTGGGTGCCAGCGGCGCGGCCGGGCGCCTGGCGCGCCTGATCCCGAGGGAAGTCGTGTCCGGCATCGTCGCCGGACTCGGCCTGTCGTTCATGCTGCAGGGCGGGCGCATGATGGCGGGCGACTGGCTGGCCGCGCTTGTTGCCTTTGCGATCGCCGTGTGCTTGCGGCGCAGCCGGCGTTTTCCGGCCATGCTGGTCCTGCTGGGCGCAGGCTTTGCCTATGGCGTGTTCCAGGCGCCCGCCTTGTGGGAAGCGGCGGATTTCGGTTTCGCGCCGCGCCTGCCCGGCCTGGCCATCGGCGACCTGCGCTGGCACGATGTCGTCACCGGCACGCTGCTGCTGGCCCTGCCCCAGCTGCCGCTCACGATGGGCAACGCGGTGATCGCGACGAGCGAAGAAAACAACCGCCTGTTCCCGGAGCGGCCCACGAGCGTGCGCAAGCTGGCGCTGTCCACCGGCGCCATCAACCTGGCGGGCGGGCTGTTCGGCGGCATCCCGATGTGCCACGGCGCCGGCGGCATGGCGGCCTACACCGCCTTCGGTGCGCGCAGCGGCGGCGCGCCGGTCATCTTCGGCGCCACATTAACGGTCCTTGCACTGTGCTTTTCCGATTCGATCGGCTTCCTGCTGCAGGTGGTGCCGGCCGCGGTGCTGGGCACGATCCTGCTGCTCGCGGGCGGACGTTTGGTGACCGGTAACCTGCCGCTCACCGCAGGCTGGCGCACATTGCTGCCGGTCGTGCTAACGGCGCTGGCTGCGATGTGGAACGTCGGCGTCGGCTTCGTGGTCGGGATGGCCCTGCACCGGGCGCTGCGCCGGGTCTGATCAACCCAGCCGCAGCGGCAGGCTGCGCAGGCGTCGGCCGGTCAGTTTGAACACGGCTGCCGCCACCGCCGGCGCCACCGGCGGCACGCCCGGCTCGCCCACGCCTTCGGGCGGCGCGGCGCTGGCGACGATCACGGTCTCCACCAGCGGCGCCTGGCCCATGCGCAGCAGCGGATAATCGCCGAAGTTCGATTGCTGCACGCGGCCCTCCTTGATCGTGATCTCGCCCGCCAGCGCCGCCGACAGGCCGAACACGACCGCCGACTCCATCTGCTGGGCCACGATGTTCGGGTTGACCACGATTCCACAATCGATCGCGCAGACGACGCGGTGCACGCGGATCTCCGTGCCATCGACCGCGACTTCGGCCACTTGGGCGACGATGCTGCCGAAACTCTGGTGCAGCGCCACGCCATGGGCCCGCCCGGCGGCCGGCGCGCCCGCCTTGTTCAGCGCCGCATCGAGCACGGCCAGGTGGCGCGGGTGGTTCTCAAGCAGCGCACGGCGGAAGACCACGCCGTCCTGGCCGGCCGCATGTGCGACTTCGTCCAGAAAACCTTCCTTGAAAAAGGCATTGTGCGAGTGGCCGACCGAACGCCAGTAGCCGAGCGGCACCGCGCTGTCGACGATCACGTGGGCGATGCGCTGGTGCGGAATCTCGTACTGCATGTCGTACTCGCCCTCGGCCGTGGTCTTGTCCGGTCCCATGCCGGGCAAGCCGAGGTTGCGCGGGAAGTACTGGTGGCCGATCGCGCCGCTGGCCGATTTGTTGTCCCAGGCGAGCAGGCGTCCGTGCGCGTCCAGCGAGGCCGTGAAGCGCGCCAGCGCCGCCGGGCGGTAGACGTCGTGGGCGATGTCGTCCTCGCGCGTCCAGATCAGCTGGACCGGGCGGCCAGCAGCGGCCATGGCCACGGCCACCGCCTGCGCCACCATGTCGCCCTCCAGCCGCCGGCCGAAGCCGCCGCCCAGCAGCATCACTTCGATGGCGACGTCCTCGCGCGCCACGCCGGCCACGCGCGCGGCGACGTCGACCGCGATGCTCGGCACCTGGGTCGAGGCCCACAGGCGCACCTTGCCGTTCTCGACCTGGGCGGTGCAGTTGACCGGTTCCATCGTGGCGTGGGCGAGAAACGGCGCGCGGTATTCGGCGCTGACGGTTTTCGCCACGCCGGCCACATCCCGGGTGCCGCTCGCGTGATAGGTGAAGCCCGACTCCGCGTCGAGCGCCGCGGCGAAGCCGGCGAAGATGGTTTCCGACGACAGCGATGCGTTGATGCCCTCGCTCCAGCGTACCGGCAGCGCGGCGGCGGCCGTTTTCGCTTGCCACCAGCTGCGTGCGATCACGGCCACGCCGGCTCCGGCACCTGAAAACGGTCCGAGCGCGGACGAGATGTCGACAACGCCAATTACGCCGGGCATGGTTTTGACGGCGTGTGCATCGAACCCGGCGACGCCGGCGCCGATCACCGGCGCCATCTTCAGTGCCGCGTACAGCAGGCCGGGCGGACGCGCATCGATGCCGAACAGCGCGCTGCCGTCGACCTTGCCCGGCGTGTCGCGGCGCGGAACGCCTTTCCCGATCAGGCGGAAATCGCGCGGGTCTTTCAGGCGCACGTCGCCGGCATCGATGCCGGCGCCCACTTCAGCGGCGCGCGCGGCCAGGCTGGCGTAGCCGGCGCGGCGGCCGTCCGGGTGGATGACGAAGCCTTCTTCGGTGCGCAGGTCGCGCACGGGCGCTTGCCAGGTTTCGGCCGCGGCCTTCATCAACATGGCGCGCGCCACGGCGCCGGCTTCGCGCATCGGCTGCCAGGCATCCTTGACGCTGGTCGAACCGCCGGTAAACATGATGCCCAGTTCGCGCCCGACTTTCGCCAGCAGCCACTGAACACCATCCTTGACGTCGCCGCCACCGTCCGGGTGGAACGGCAGGTTCTCGCGCAGCACCGCCAGGTTGCCGAAGATCTTGTCGATCGGGGCCGGGGCGATGCGCACGCTGTCGATCGGGAAGTCGAGTTCTTCGGCCACCAGCATCGGCAGCGCCGTGTGCACGCCCTGCCCCATCTCGCTGCGCGGGACGACGACCGAGACTGTCCCATCGGGATGGACGGCGATCCAGCCGTTCATCGCCACCGCACCGTCCGTCACCGGCAGCGGTTCGCTCGTATGCAGGCGCTGGCGCGGCGGGCGCGTGCCCCAGCCGACCAGCAGCACGCCGCCGGCCAGCAGGCCGCCGAGCAGGAAGCGGCGGCGCGTGCGGCCCTGGCGGTGCGTGTTTGCCAACGAGGGGGCCAACGAAGGCGTGATGTCGCGATCCCGCATCGATCAGGTATTACGGCGCGGGTAGCCTTCGGCCAGGATGCGCTGCCAGACCAGTTCCTTCTGCTCGGCCGGCATCGAAACCCAGTGCGCCACCTCGGCCACGGTGCGGCCGCAGCCGCGGCAGACGTCGTCGAAGGTCGTGGAGCAGACCGCCACGCATGGTGTGTCGGGGCGCTGCGGGAGCGCTCCGACAGGGCCATGCTTGAGTTCCCCATCCGGACGTGGCGGTAGCGCCGCCGGGCTATCGTGCTGGTCCGACATCGAGCTTGTCCCAGCCTTCGTGGCCGAGTTGTTCCATGGTCTCGATATTCTTCTCGAAGATCTCGGCGGCGTCAGGGAAGGCCTCGACGGCACGCTCGATGCTCTCTTCGCGCAGCAATTGCAGGATCGGATACGGCGCGCGGTTGGTGAAGTTCTCGATGTCGTTCTTGTCGGTATCGGCGAACTGGTATTCCGGGTGAAAGCTGGCCACCTGCAGCTCGCCGTCGAGGTGCATGTCCTCGACCGCGGCGTCGGCGACGTCGAGGAATTCGTTGTAGTCGAGGAAATCGTCGAGCACGAAGGGGTGGATCAGCAGCGTCGTGTCGACCTGCTCCGCCGGGGTGTCGGACAGCAGTTGCAACTCGTCCATCAATTGTTCCAGTAACGCCTCGGGCGTGCGCGCCGGCGAGACGATATAGCGCACCTGCTCTTTTACATACACGGCTTTGGCGAACGGGCACAGGTTCAGGCCGATGACGGCCTTTTCCAGCCAGCGGCGGGTGGCGGCGACGATGGCGTCGTCGTCGGCATTCAGGTTGGCAATACTCATAAGAAGTTCTCGGTATAAAAACGGGCTTGCAGTTCGCGGACGTGCCAACCCGGATTGTACGCACAGTTTGCGTGCGCTCATAGGTCAACCATTCGAGGCGGGTAAGTTCAAACTGAGTTGAAACTGAGTCGAAAACAGTCTGGGCAAGGCCGACATCCCGGCTTTTTATTGTCAACTCTACAATTAGTCAGAATAGCTGAGTTGTTTCCATGTGGAATGAATTACAGATAGGCGATTACGCATACACCCGGCCAGTATGCGTCGACGGTGACGGTCTTGTCCTATGAATTCTGCCTGCGCAGATGTGCATACCCCTGCAAAATGTTATCAAAAACATTTCATATTGGCAAAGTGAGTAGACAAGATATTTTGTAACCGCCCAGGAGATTTGCTTGACTGCCTCAGCAGGGGCTACTTACACTGCCCCCTTATCGTCAGTCCCGCAGTTCCTGGACGCAACATACTGGAAAGCTATGTACGACATGACCCGCACTACCTCCATTGCTGCCGCGCTGGTGCTTTTGCTCTCGGCTCCCCTCGCCCACGCCATCGACACTGCCTCGGTCAACGCGCTGCAAGGCGCTGCCGTCATGCGCCCTGCCGCGGCACCTGCCGCAGCCGGCGCCGCTTCGTTGAAAATCGACGAATACAAGGAAACCGATGTCTGGGGCCGTATCCGCAGCGGCTACGCCATTCCCGACATCAACAACAACCTGGTCGAGCGCCACGTAAAGTCTTACAGCCTCAAGCCGGAATACATGGCCCGTATTTCCGGGCGCGCCTCGCTGTACATGTTCCACGTGGTGCAGGAACTGGAAAAGCGCGGCATGCCGACCGAACTGGCGCTGCTGCCGATCATCGAATCCGCCTTTAACCCGCAAGCCCTGTCGACCGCCAGCGCGGCCGGCCTGTGGCAGTTCGTGCCGGGCACCGGCAAGGACTACGACCTCAAGCAGAACATGTTCAAGGACGAGCGCCGCGGCGTGCTGGCCTCGACCGATGCCGCCCTGACCTATCTGCAGCGCCTGTACACGATGTTCGGCGACTGGCAGCTGGCCCTGGCCGCCTATAACTGGGGCGAAGGCAATGTGCAGAAGGCGATCAAGAAAAACCAGGCGCTGGGCAAGCCGACCGACTTCGAAAGTTTGGCCGACCTGATGCCGGCGGAAACGCGCAATTACGTGCCGAAACTGCAGGCGGTGAAGAACATCGTCGGCAACCCGGGCCAGTACAACGTTACCCTGCCGGTGATCGACAACCAGCCGTATTTCACCGCGGTCGACAAGACCAGCGACATCGACCTCGCCATTGCCGCCCAGCTGGCCGAAATGTCGGTCGACGAATTCAAGGCCCTGAATCCGCAGTTCAAGCGTCCGGTCATCACCGGCGACGACCGCACCAAGATCCTGCTGCCGCAAAAGAACGCCGAGAAATTCCACCTGAACCTGGCGCAATGGGGCCAGGCGCTGTCGACCTGGACCACGCACCGCATCACCGGCGCGCGCGAAAGCATCGCTTCGCTGGCATCGAAGTTCGGCACCACCCCGGAAGTCATCCGCCAGGCCAACAATATTCCGGCGCAAACCCGCCTGAAGGCCGGCTCGACCATCCTGGTACCGAAGACCTCGGCCTCGATGCATTCGGACATCGCCGAGAATATCGTCGAAAGCGCCGTCATGGCACTCGAAGCCGACCGCGGCGAGAGCCGCAGCGGCGCGCGCACCCAGCGCTTCAAGGCCAAGGCGACCGCCGCGTCGAGCTCGCGCGTTTCGCGCAACACCAATAGCCGCCGCAAGCATCGTTAAGTGTCATCCGCGACCTGCTGCCTGGGCAGCAGGTCGCATCTCTCCTTCCTGACCCGCCTCCGGGGTGCGCTGAATCACCGGCTTCCTGGCCAAACCTTGCGCCACCTCAAAACAAGCGCCCTGTGCAAGCATTCCCAAACTAGGGTATGATGTCGTTTGTGCGCTGCAAAATAACCCCTCGACACCCTGTCGACGGCATGTACCGCGTACGAAAATAAAACAAGCAGCATCGCAGCCAGGCCTGTCCATCGCGACAGCCTCCCATAAAGCCCTCCCGCCCTGCGTGTCGAACTTTTGACACCGTCCCGGCGCAAAGCTTTTGTGCCGAAATTTCTTTCATTTCTGAGTCATTTCGTTCTGTTGGTTCGCGTTGCTATTTCGCGCTCGTACACATGATGAGCGCTGATCACTACCGAAAGAAAAGCAAACAATGAGTTTTGAAGCACTAGGCCTCCACGCCACGATCGTCAAAGCAGTGACCGAAGCAGGTTACACCGTCCCGACCCCGGTCCAGGCGCAAGCCGTCCCGGCAGCCATCGGCGGGCGCGACCTGCTGGTATCGTCGCAAACCGGTTCCGGCAAGACCGCAGCCTTCATGCTGCCGGCCCTGCACAAGCTGGTCAGCGCCGAAGTCGCGCCGGCACCGGCACGCACCCCTGCGCAAGAAGCGCAGTCGGCCCGTTCGCGTGGCGAGCGCGTCCGTTTCACCGCAGCCAAGCCGAAGATGCTGGTGCTGACCCCGACCCGCGAACTGGCCCTGCAGGTCACGACCGCGACCGAAAAATACGGCAGCTACATGCGCCGCATCCGCGCCGTGTCGATCCTGGGCGGCATGCCTTATCCGAAGCAGATGCAACTGCTGTCGAAAAATCCTGAGATCCTGGTCGCCACCCCAGGCCGCCTGATCGACCACATGGAGTCCGGCAAGATCGACTTCTCGGAACTGCAGATCCTGGTGCTGGACGAAGCGGACCGCATGCTGGACATGGGCTTCATCGACGACATCGAAAAGATCGTCGAAGCGACGCCTGCCACCCGTCAGACCATGCTGTTCTCGGCCACGCTCGACGGTGTCGTCGGTAACATGGCGCGCCGCATCACCAGCGATCCGCTGGTGATCCAGATCGCCAGCAACAGCAACCGCCACGAGAACATCTCGCAGCGCGTGCACTTCGTCGACGACCTGTCGCACAAGAACCGCCTGCTGGACCACCTGCTGCGCGACGAATCGATGGACCAGGCCGTCGTCTTCACCGCTACCAAGCGTGACGCCGACACCATCGCCGACCGCCTGAACATCGCTGGCTTCGCCGCTGCCGCGCTGCACGGCGACATGCACCAGGGCGCCCGCAACCGCACCCTGGACAGCCTGCGCCGCGGCCAGGTGCGCGTGCTGGTGGCCACCGACGTCGCCGCGCGCGGCATCGACGTGCCGACCATCACCCACGTGGTGAACTACGACCTGCCGAAGTTTCCCGAGGACTACGTGCACCGTATCGGCCGTACCGGCCGTGCCGGCCGCAATGGCCTGGCGATCTCGCTGGTGAACCATGCCGAAAACATGAACATCAAGCGGATCGAGCGCTTCACCAAGCAGCTGATCCCGGCAACCGTGGTCGAAGGTTTCGAGCCGAAGCGTTCGGCACCACCGGCACGTAGCGGCGCCCGTCCAGGCGGCTGGAAACCAGGCGACGGCCGCAGCGCCGCCAAGCCGGGCCAGCGCAGCTTCAGCAAACCGGGCGCGCCACGCGAAGGTGGTTACAACTCGGCCCCACGCAGCCCGAGCAGCGGCGCACCCCGCCGCGAAGGCAGCAGCGGCGGCTACCGCGGCAGCAACCCGCGCTCGGCCGACGGCGCCCGCCGCAGCTTCGGCGACAACTGATCGTCCCTGCATGAAGAGAGAACGGCTGCCTCGGCAGCCGTTTTTTTTCGCCTGTTAAACCCTGGGTCAGGTCTGACATTCGGACACGAGCTCTGCTTTGGTCCAGGTCTCAGGCTGTCGAAGCCCGGTGACAGTCATAGGCATTGTTGAGTAAGTGTATGAATGTCAGACCTGACCCCAGGGATTCGCGAGACCTGGCCACAGGGGTTTGCGCACCACCGTGCCAATCGTGCCGCCCACCCGACGTATAATCGCGCTCCCGTCCAGCTTCCTGATTTTTCCCGATGGCCCGCAAGCGCATCCTCATCGTCAGCCCCGCCGCGGCGCGCGACAACAACGGCAATTGGCAGACCGCCAGCCGCTGGGCGCGCTTCCTGCGCGGGCGGCACCGTGTCGACGTCGGCCTCGGCTGGATGGAAGGTGATCCGGCGCCCGACCTGCTGATCGCCCTGCACGCGCGCCGTTCGGCTGTTGCAGTCGCCGCCTTTCGCAGTGCACATCCTGGGCGCCCCATCATGCTGGTCCTGACCGGCACCGACCTGTACCGCGACATCGACACCTCGCAGGAGGCCCGCGCCGCGCTCGACGCGGCCGATGCCCTGGTCGTGCTGCAGGACGCCGGGCCGGCGCGCCTGGCGCCGCACCTGCGCGCGAAAACCCACGTGATCTACCAGTCCTCGCCGGCGCTGCGCCCTGTAAAACCCGCACCCGCCGCGCGCCACGTCGACGTTTGCATGATCGGCCACCTGCGGCTTGAGAAGGACCCGCTGACTTTCATGCGCGCGGCGGCGCTGGTGCAGGATGCGCGCGTACGCCTGCTTCACATCGGCGGTGCGCTCGACCCGGTGCTGCTAGAAGCCGCGCGCGCCACCGAAGCGGCCACGCCGCGCTACCGCTGGCTCGGCCCGCTGCCCCATGCGGAGACGCGCCAGCGCCTGAAACGCTGCCGCGCGATGGTCATCGCCTCGCATATGGAAGGCGGCGCCAACGTGATCATCGAAGCGGTGACCAGCGGCGTGCCGGTGCTGGCGTCGCACATCGAGGGCAACGTCGGCATGCTGGGAGACGACTATGCCGGCTTCTTCGCGCCGGGCGATGCCGCCGCGCTGGCGCGGCTGGTCGAGCGCTGCGCGCAGGACGCCGCCTTCGACGCCCTGCTGCGCCGCCAGTGCGCCGCGCGCGCGCCGCGCTTCGCCCCCGCCACCGAACAAGCAGCGCTGGCCGACTTGGTGGATAATCTGCTGCGCCCGCCGAGCCGGGCAGCCTGAACACTCAATATGGATTGGATACGAACATGAACGCGCCCGCGCAGACCATCAAACTGACTTCCTTCTCGCACGGCGGCGGCTGCGGCTGCAAGATCGCACCCGGCGTGCTCGCCGAAATCCTGAAGAAGTCGAGCGGTTTCCCGGTGCCGCCCCAGCTGATGGTCGGCATCGAGACCGCCGACGACGCCGCCGTCTACAAGCTCAACGACGAGCAGGCCCTGATCGCCACCACCGACTTCTTCATGCCGATCGTCGACGATCCGTTCGACTTCGGCCGCATCGCCGCGACCAACGCCATCTCCGACGTGTATGCGATGGGCGGCACGCCGATCATGGCGCTGGCGCTGGTCGGCATGCCGATCAACAAGCTGCCGCTCGAAACCATCGGCGAAATCATCCGCGGCGGCGAGTCGATGTGCTCCGAAGCCGGCATCCCGATCGCCGGCGGCCACACGATCGATTCGGTCGAGCCGATCTATGGCCTGGTGGTGCTGGGCCTGGTGCATCCGGATCGCGTAAAGCGCAATGCCGACGCCCGTGCCGGCGACGTCCTCATCCTCGGCAAACCGCTGGGCGTGGGCGTGCTCTCGGCCGCGCTGAAAAAAGACCTGCTGGACGCCGACGGTTACGCGGCGATGATCGCCAACACGACCAAACTCAACAAGCCGGGCCAGGCGCTGGCGGCAATGGACGGCGTGCATGCGCTGACCGACGTCACCGGCTTCGGCCTGCTCGGCCACCTGCTGGAACTGGCGCGCGGCGCCGGGCTGACGGCCGAACTCGACATGGCCGACATCCCGCTGCTGCCCGGCGTGCTGCAACTGGCCCAGGACGGCTATTTCACCGGCGCTTCGGGACGCAACTGGGATGCCTACGGCAAGGACGTCGCGCTGGCCGACGCCATCACCTCGGCCCAGCAAGCCCTGCTGACCGACCCGCAAACCTCGGGGGGCCTCCTGGTCTCGTGCGACGCCGCGGTGGCCGATGCCGTGCTGGCGCTGTTCGCACGCGAGGGCTTTGGCGAGGCAAAAGTCATCGGCCGCATGAGCGCCGGCACGCCGCGCGTCGTTGTTGCTGCTTGAGCGAACCGGTACGATCCCGCGCATTAAAATATCACCACGGCAACTAAATAAGTTGCCGTGTCAACATTTTTATTTTGTACCCGCAAAGCCGGCCCTTGTTTTTTCAAGAATTGTCGGTTGTATAATCTGCTGAGCCGGCGCCAGACTGGCCACCAAGCTAACAACACATCCAGAGACAATGCCCACGCAACTGGCCGCTACGGCGGCGCTCGACTCCGACCGGCCACTGCGCTGGACCGCACGCCTGGCCAATACCCTCCTCGGCGACGATAGCCTGCAACGGCGCACCCTGGCGCTGCTGGGCCTGGCGGCTTTGGTCACCACCACCGTGGTCCTGCTGCTGGTCTACGCGGCCAGCATCGGCGTGGCCGACGGGCGCCAGGTGGGCGCCTTGACCGTGCTGTTCTTCACGTTCATTGCCGGTTTTTATGGCGTTATCCGCAGCGGCCTGAACCGGCACTTCGACGATCCTACCCTGTCCATGCCGCAGACCATCATGGCGCAATCGCTGATCGCGGCGGCCTATGCCTTGACCGGCCCCGTGCACGGCGCCACCGTGATCATGCTGGCGCTGGTGATGGTGTTCGGCATGTTCCGCCTGCGTCCCGCCTCCGTGCGCCATGCCTGCATGTATACCGTCACGCTGATGGGCGTCGTGATGTACGCGTGCGCCGCCAACGATCCCTCGCATTACCCGGCGCGCCAGGAGATCTTCAATTTCGTCCTGACCGCGATCGTGATGCTGGCCATCTCCTCGCTGTCGAGCCGGCTATCGGTCATGCGCACGCGCCTGAAAACGCAAAAGATCGCGCTCGAGCAGGCGCTCGCCCACATCAAGGAAATGGCTGCGCGCGACGAACTGACGGGCCTGCCGAACCGGCGCCGCATGATGACCTTGTTGCAGGAACACGCGACACGGTATGCGCGTGGCGGTCCGCGTTTCTATGTCTGCATCATCGACCTCGACCACTTCAAAACCATCAACGACACCTACGGCCATGCCGCCGGCGACGCCGTGCTGCGCGCTTTCGCCGCACAGGCGCAGGTCGTGCTGCGCACCACCGACATGATCGGACGCTGGGGCGGCGAGGAATTCCTGCTGCTGCTACCCGAATCGCCGCCGGGCGAACCGACACTGGCCGTGGCGCGCCTGCGCGACAGCCTGGCCGACATGCCGGCCAGTCAGTCGATGCCTGAGGTGCGCGTGCGCTTTTCGGCCGGTTTCGCCCGCTATGAAGAAGGCGAGCCGATCGACCAGGCGATCGAACGCGCCGACCGCGCCCTGTACGCGGCAAAGTCCGCAGGGCGCAACCGCAGCGTCGTGCTCTGAGCCTTTAAAACGCGTGAAAAACCTCCAGGGCAAGGCGCATCGTCGAAGACAGTACGATAGTACGGCGAGACGAATGCAATGCAGCCATGGAAGGTTTTTTCACACGTTCTAATCGGGGTGGGAAGGCGCCCTGTACTGGGCCGCAGGAGGATGGGCGCCGTGCCGGACGACGGCCGGCTGGCGCAGTTTGTGCAGCTGGCGTGCCAGCAGGACCAGCCCTGCCAGCAACGCGAAAAATGCCAGCATGACCGGCAATTGCAAACCCAGGATAACGCCACTTTCCATGACAGCTCCCGCTCTCGTTGTTTGCCCAGCGTTATGCCGGCGCAAGAACGTACTGTGCCATTGGCTTGCCGTTGCGAAATTGACGTAGAACAAAATGGAAGCCTGGCGGGAAGACTCCTCAAGCCGCGGTCGTCAGCGGCGGATGTGCATCCTGCCTGCCGCGGCCGACGCGTTCGTATTCGGCAATCACCTGGGCCCCGAACAGCAACAGCGTGGCGCCGATCTCGAGGCTGAACATGACGACGATCGCCGTCGTCATCGAGCCGTAGACGACATTCACCTGCGACAGCGTGGAGAAATACCAGACCAGCACATGGCGCGCGATTTCCCACAGCAGCGCCGCCGTCACGCCGCCCACCAGCGCATGCGAGAGCGACAGACGCCCGACCGGCATCACCAGGTAGATCGAGGTCAGCACCAGGATTTCGCCGCCCAGGCCCATCAGGTAGAGCAGCGCCCCGGATACCCCGCCCAGCGACCAGTCAGCGCCGAACAGGTGTACGCTTTCCTTGCCCATCACCTGCAGCGTGCCGGCCACCAGCGTCACCAGCAGCACGCCTGCGCCCAGCGCCAGCATGTAGCAGTACGGCAGCACCGCCGACACCAGGAAATGGCGGCGCCGCACCGCAACGCGGTGGATGAAGATCACGCTCATCGCGTTCTCCAGTACGGTAAAGGCAAACGAGCTGAAGAACAGCATGGTCACGCCCAGTACCCAGGTGATCAGGTCGCGGTTGTCGAGGAAGTTGGCGACCTCGGCCACGATCGAGGGCGACTGTCCCGGCACCAGCAATTCCAGGTAGCGCCGCAGCGTTTCCAGCAATTCGGCCTGGTCGATGAAATGCGAGAGTCCCACCACCACCAGCATCAGGAAAGGCACGATCGAGAGCAGCGCGTAATAGGCGACGGCGCCGGCCAGCAGCAAGCCCTGGTTGGCGCGGAAACCCTTCAACACGCTCAGCGTAAAGGAGAGCGGATGCGTCAGGATGTAGGCGTTGGCGCGCCGGTTGAGGATGCGCACGCGCATGCGGCGCACCCGTAGGCGGCGCAAGCGTAATAAGCTCGAGCCTTTCATCGACTGATGCCCTTCATCGCGCCAGCCTGATGCCAGTAAATTGCCAGCGAGCGTAGGCGGGGAAGAAATTGCGGTAACTCGCGCGCGCATGGCCAGCCGGCGTGGCGCAGGACGAGCCACGCAGCACGTACTGGTTGACCATGAACTTGCCGTTGTATTCGCCGACCGCGCCCGGCGCCGGCGCATAGCCGGGATACGGCGCATAACTGCTGCTGGTCCATTGCCAGCAAGCGCCGAACATCTGGGCCAGGCCAGCTTCGTTGGCCGCCGAGGCCGGATGCAGCCGCCCCGCCTCGATGCCCGCCAGGCGCGCGGCAAACTCCCATTCGGCCTCGGTCGGCAGGCGCGCGCCGGTCCAGCGCGCATAGGCATCGGCTTCGTACAGCGACAGGTGCGTGACCGGACGCGCCGGATCGAGCGGCAACTCGCCGTGCAGGGTGAATTCATGCCAGGCGCCGTCATCCTGGCGGCGCCAGTACAAGGGCGCGCCGAATTCGCCGGCGTGCACCTTATCCCAGCCTTCGGCCAGCCACAGGGCCGGATCGCGGTAGCCGCCGGCCTCGATAAAGGCCAGGTATTCGCCATTCGTCACCAGGCGCGACGCCAGCGCGAACGGCGCGACATAGCTGCGGTGGCGCGGCAACTCGTTATCGAAAGCGAAGCCGCGGCCATCGTGGCCGATCTCGACCAGGCCGCCGTCGAAGTCGAGGAATTCCAGCGGCAGCGGCGGTGCGTCCGGCGCCATCCCCTCGCCGTCGTAGCACGGGGCGATCGGATTCTGCGCCAGCAGGTGCTTGACGTCGGTCAGCATCAACTCCTGGTGCTGCTGCTCGTGCTGCAGGCCCAGCGCGACCAATTCCAGCAGCGCCGGATCGTCGCAGGTCTCCAGCAACTTCGCCATGCGCGCATCGACGTCGCGGCGCCAGGCGCGCACCTCTTCCAACGAGGGCCGGGTCAGCAGGCCGCGCTGCGCGCGCGGGTGTTTCGCGCCGACCCCGTTGTAATACGAGTTGAACAGCACCCGGAAGGCCGGATGGAAGGGCTTGAAACCGGGTTCGTGCGCTTCCAGGATGAACGTTTCGAAAAACCAGGTAGTGTGCGCCAGGTGCCATTTGATCGGACTGGCATCGGGCATCGACTGGGCGCAGCAATCCTCGTTCGACAGCGGCGCGGCCAGTTGCAGCGAACGTCCGCGCACCGCCTGGAATTGATCGCACAACATGGTCGACTCAGGCCATCGCCTGCGCGTGGATGACGGCGAACGGGCAGTCCGCATCGGTCCACACGCGGGTGGCCTCGAACCCGGATTGCTCGAGCAGGCCGATGGCGTCGGCCTGGTGGTACTTGTAGCTGTTCTCGGTATGAATGCGTTCGCCGGCGGCGAAATCGCGGCCGCCACCCGGCCAGCGCACACGCTGTGCGCTCTTCGCTTCCAGGTGCATTTCGACCCTGCCCGCTGCTTCGTGATAAAAGCCGGCGTGGCGCCATTGGCGGATGTCGAAATCGCTGCCGAGCAGGCGGTTCACGTGGCGCAGCACGTTCAGGTTGAAGGCGGCGGTGACGCCGAGCGCGTCGTCGTAGGCGGCGTCGAGGATGGCCTTGTCCTTGGCCAGGTCGATACCGATCAGCAAGGCGCCATCGGCGCCGCAGCTCTTGCGCAGGCGCGTGAGAAAAGCGCGCGCTTCCGCGGGCGAGAAATTGCCGAGCGACGAGCCAGGATAGAAGAACAGGCGCCGCTCGGCGCGCACGTCGTCCGGCAGCGCCAGTCCGCTGGAAAAATCGAGGCCGAGGGCGCGCATGTCGATGTGCGGAAAGCGCAGCCGCAGGCGCGCCAGCGCTTCGCTCACGAACTCGGTCGAGATGTCGACCGCGACATACTGCGCCGGGCGCAGCAGTGGAAACAGCGATGCCGCCTTGGCGCAATTGCCCGCGCCCAGGTCGATCAACGTGCCGTGCACACCGCAGGCGCGGGCGATTTCATGGCCATGGCGCTCGAAGATGCCGGCTTCGGTGCGGGTCGGGTAATACTCGGGCAACTCGCAGATCGCCTCGAACAGTTTCGAGCCGAGCGCGTCGTAGAGGAATTTCGGCGAGATCGTGGCCTGGCGTGCGCCCAGGCCATCGGCCAGCTCCGCGGTCAGGTGCGCACCGGCGTGCTCGTTCAGGTGCTCATTTGCGTTGGCATCAGCGGCCGCTGCAATCCCGGCTGTCGCAGGCCGCTCTGTCGTGCATGTCGTCAGCATAAGGTTTATCATTCGTGCCGCCGGAGCGCCGGATGCGCGCCTGCTAGGGAAGATGTTGCTGTTTTTGCTATCATAGCGGATCCCGGAATTCTTCCGCGCCCGCGTGCTGCTCAAGCGTGCTCGCCGTCGTTTCCATTCACCTACAATAAGAAAGTCCCCATGTCCCCAATCTCCGCCTTGAAGTCGCTGCTCGCCGCGTCCGTTACCGCCACCCTGTTGTTCGCCGCCGGCGGCGCCGGCGCCCAGAATACCCCGGGCGTGCTGCGCGTGTCGGCCATTCCCGACGAAGCGCCGACCGAACTGCAGCGCAAGTTCAAGCCGCTGGGCGACTACCTCGCCAAGGCGACCGGCCTGAAGGTCGAGTTCACCCCGGTGACCGACTACGCCGCCTCGGTCGAAGGCTTGATCAACCACAAGCTCGACATGGTCTGGTTCGGCGGCTTCACCTTCGTGCAAGCCAACGTGCGCAGCAAGGGGCAAGTTGTGCCGCTGGTACAGCGCGCCGAGGACGAAAAGTTCCGCTCGGTGTTCATCACGACGCAACCGGGCATCAACAATCTCGGCGACCTGAAGGGCAAGACGCTTTCCTTCGGTTCGGAATCGTCGACCTCGGGCCACCTGATGCCGCGCTCGTTCCTGCTGGGCGCGAAGATCAACCCCGACACCGACCTGAAGCGTATCGCCTTCTCGGGCGCGCATGACGCCACCGTCGCGGCCGTTGCCGGCGGCAAGGTCGATGCCGGCGCCCTGAACATCTCGGTCTGGGAAAAGCTGGTCGAGTCCAACAAGGTCGACCCGAAAACCGTGCGCGTGTTCTACACCACGCCGGGCTACTACGACTACAACTGGTCCGTGCACAGCAGCATGGCGCCGGCCCTGCAAAAGAAGATCCGCGATGCCTTCCTGGCGCTCGACGCATCGACCCCGCAGGGCAAGGAAATCCTCGACCTGCAGCGCGCGACGAAATTCGTGCCGACCAAGGTCGAGAACTACAAGGCGATCGAAGCGGCGGCGCGCAATGCCGGCCTGCTGAAATAAGACTGCCATGATCAGACTCTGAATACGGCCATGAGTTTCAAGCTCGACAAACTGACGGTACGCCACCTGACCGGCAGCAAGGCCGCGGCACTGCACGAACTCGACCTGGTCGTGCAGCAAGGCGAGCAGCTGGCGCTGATCGGCCCCTCGGGCGCCGGCAAGACCACCTTGCTGTCGACGCTGGCCTGCGCGCACCGGCCGGCCGGCGGCGGTTTGTCTGTATTCGGGCTCGATCCATGGGCGCTGCCGCAAAAAACGCGGCATGCCTTGCGGTCGCGCCTGTTCCTGGCGCCGCAGACGCCGCCGCTGCCGCCGCGCCAGCGCGTCGTCACCGCCGTGCTGGCGGCACGCTTGCCGCACTGGAGCCTGGGCCGTGCCCTGCGTTCGCTGTTCAAACCGGTCGATCCGGACGCCGCGTTCGAGGCGCTCACCCGCTTCGGCCTCGGCGACAAGCTGTATGCGCGTGTCGACCGCCTTTCGGGTGGCGAGCGCCAGCGCTGCAGCCTGGCGCGCCTGCTGCTCTCGCAGGCCGAAGCCTTCCTGGTCGACGAACCGATCTCCGCGCTCGACCCGGCGCTGGCGCGCATCACGCTGGCCACGCTGCAGCAGGAAGCGGCCACGCGCAACGCCACCCTGGTGTGCAGCCTGCACCAGGTCGAGATGGCGCGCGCGCACTTCAGCCGCATCGTCGGCTTGGCGCGCGGCCGCATCGTCTTCGACCTGCCGCGCGAGCGCGTGACCGACGAGATGATCGCCGCGCTCTACGAAAACGAGACCATCGCGCCCCATCCGCACGAACTCCACGAATCGCCGGCGCGCATCGCGGTCGGCGCCTGTTTCTGACCATGGCGGTCGCTCTGCATCCGGACCCGGCCTGGCGCGGCCGCCTGCTGGCCTGCGCCGTCGCCCTTGCCTTGCTATGGCCGGCCCTGGTCTACAGCGAATTCAAGCCCTGGCTGCTGTTCGACCTGCAAAGCCTGGCCGCGGCCGGCGGCTTCCTGTCCGACTTCCTGCGTCCGGCGCACTCGCTCGAATTTTTGGCGATGGTGCTGCGCGAGACCTGGATCACGGTCGCCATCGCCACCGCCGGCCTGGCGCTGGCCCTGCTCGGTGCGATTCCCGCCACGCTGCTGGTCAGCGAGCGGCTGTCGATCTCGCGCCTGGGCACCGGCCGCGTGCGCTGGCCGGCGGCGCTGCTGCGCCAGGGCGTGCGCTGGGTGCTGGTGCTGCTGCGCAGCGTGCCGGAACTGGTGTGGGCGCTGCTGTTCGTGCGCGTGGTCGGACTGGGCCCGACGGCCGGCGTGCTGGCCATCGCCCTCACCTATTGCGGCATGCTGGCCAAGGTGTATGCCGAGATCCTCGAGTCGAGCGATTTCCACGCAACCGATTCGCTGCTCGCCAACGGCGCCGGGCGCCTGCCGGCCCTGCTGTACGGCGCCCTGCCCGACGCCGCCGCCGAACTGGTCTCGTACACCATCTACCGCTGGGAGTGCGCCATCCGCGGCTCGGCCATCATGGGCTTCGTCGGCGCCGGCGGCCTGGGCCAGCGCATGGACGAATCGACCAGGATGATGGCCGGCGGCGAAGTGGCCACCATGCTCCTGATGTTCGTGCTGCTGGTGGCGGCGGCCGACCTGGTGTCGACGCTGCTGCGCAGGAGGCTCGGATGAACAAACCGACCTTGCCTCCCCCGCCGCCGCGTTCCTGGAGCACGCCGCTGCTGGTGCTTGCACTGGTGGCGCTGGTGGTGGCCAGCTTCGCCACGCTGCGCCTCGACCTGGCCGCCTTTTTCACGCCCGAGGCGGTCGGCACCACGCTCGAATTCCTGGAAGGCTTCGCGCCGCCGGAAACCGCCACGCCCTTCCTGCTCAAGACCCTGAACGCCGCCCTCGAGACGCTGTCGATGTCGGCCCTCGGCACCCTGCTGGCGGTGATCGCCGGCCTGGTGCTGGCGCTGCCGGCGGCGGGCCGTTGGGGCATGGCGGCGCGCGCCGCCGTGCGCATGCTGCTCAACGTCTTGCGTTCGATCCCGGAACTGGTGTGGGCGGCCTTGCTGCTGGTGGCCGCCGGCCTCGGTCCCTTCGCCGGCACGCTGGCGCTGGCGGCGCATACCGCCGGCGTGCTGGGGCGCCTGTTCGCCGACGCGCTGGAAAACGCCGAACCGGCACCGGAAGCGGCGCTGCGCACCAACGGCGCGCCGGCGCTGTCCGCCTTTTTCTATGCGACGCTGCCGCAAACGCTGCCGCAGATGCTCTCGTACACCCTGTATCGCTGGGAGAACAATATCCGCGCCGCGGCCGTGCTGGGCGTGGTCGGCGCCGGCGGCCTGGGCCAGATGCTGAAATACCACCTGTCGCTGTTTCAGATGCAAAGCGCCGCCACCGTGGTGCTGGCGATGCTGCTGCTGGTCGCCCTGGTCGATGCGATCAGCTTCGCGCTGCGGCGCGCCCTTACGAGGTAATCGAATACAAGGTCATCGGATGCTCGAACTGTCGAAGCTCACCAAGAATTATGGCGGACGCGCCGTCCTCTCCAGCCTGTCGCACCGCTTCGCCTCCGGCGTGTTCGTCGCCATCATGGGCGAATCCGGGGTCGGCAAATCGACCCTGCTGAACCTGATTGCGGGGCTCGACGCCGCCGACAGCGGCGAAGTGATCGTCGACGGCACGCCGATGGCGGCGCTCGACGACGATGCCGCCACGCGCCTGCGGCGCACGCGCATGGGTTTCATCTTCCAGGCCTTCCATGTGCTGCCGCACCTGACGCTGCAGCAGAACGTGGCGCTGCCGCTGCTGCTGAACCGCGATCGTTCCGGCGCCAACGCGGCGCGCGCCGAAGAGATGCTGGCGGCGGTCGGCCTGGCCGGGCGCGGCGCCGATTTTCCGCGTCAACTCTCGGGCGGCGAACTGCAGCGCGTGGCGATCGCGCGCGCCCTGGTGCACAAGCCGGCGCTGCTGCTGGCCGACGAGCCGACCGGCAACCTCGACCCGGAAACGGCCGGCGGCATCCTGCGCCTGCTGCGCGCGGAAATTCGCGCCAACGGCGCCGGCACCATCATGGTCACGCACTCGCATGCCGCGGCCGAGATGGCCGACGAGGTCTTGCTGCTCACGCGCGAAGGCTTGCGCCCGGCGTGAATTAAGGTGAATTCCGCGAGGAAATAACCACGTTGAATGGTGTTACCGACGTATTGACAGATGAACAGTGCGGCCCCTGTCGTACAGGCGTAGTAATATCACAACGACCCGACAGCATAAGTAATCAAGATCCCGGGCGTATCCAGAACGGTCCTGTCCCCTCAACCAAAGTACGCTTTTTGGAGGAGTACATGAACGTACGCCAAAAAAAACAGGAAATGCTGGCTGCCATGCACCGCGCCCGCGCCCTCGAACCATCGAGTTTCGTGCCGAACAAATTGCTCGACACCTTGATCGAAAAGCTGCATCTCAAGAATGATGCGGAACTGTGCCGCGTGCTGGAAGTGCAGCCGCCGATCATCAGCAAGATCCGCCACCGCAAGCTGAACGTGGGGGCGACGATCCTGCTGCGCATGCACGAGAAATCGAATATTCCGATCCGCGAATTGAAGGAGCTCACTTCGGCCGCGCTGCATTAACCGGCGGGGGTTCGTAGGGTGGGCTCCGCCCACGCGTGACGCCTGCATCGTGTTGGCCGTGTCTTTCTTAAAGCGCAGCCAACACGGTGCACCGTTCACGCGTGGGCGGAGCCCACCCTACCTGTTCTGCCAACACGATGCACCGTTCACGCGTGGGCGGAGCCCACCCTACGCGCTCGGCGGGCGCCCCGTCTTCAACTGCGGCAAACTGTCGAGCACCTGGCGCAGCGTCGCGATGTCGAGGCGGCCGACCAGCGCCACGCCGATGCGCAGCAGTTCGCTCTTCTTGATCTCGAAGCCAGCCTTCAGGCAAGCCTGCTTCACCTCCGCCAGCACCGCATACTCGCCGTCCGGCATGGTGAAGCTGTCGCGCACCAGGGTCGGGCGCGCGCCTTCGGCCGCTGCCGCTTCGCCGGCGCGGGTGCGGCCCGCCGCCGGCGATTCCTTGCCCGCCTTGACGAGTGCCTTGGCCGCATTCCTGACGCCGAGCGCCGGGGTCTTCGCCGCCGTGCGCACGGCCGGCCTGGCCGCTTTCGGCGCGGCCTTCGGCGCTGATTTCGTGGCGGCCTTTGTAGCGACAGCGGTCGCTTTCGCCGCGCTCTTCACGGGCGGCTTCACCGCCGCTTTCGCCGCGGGTTTGGTCGCAGCCTTGACGGCGGCCGCTTTCGTGGCCCCGGCGACGGCCTTTGCAGGCGCCTTGGCCGGAGCCTTGGCAACAGCGGCCTTCACAGGCGCGGCGCGGGTGGTTTTGGCGGGTGTCGGGGTGGTGCGGGTTGCCTTGGAGGGTGCGGGGACTGCTTTTGCGCGCGCCGGCGCGGCCGCCGGCGCACTCCTGGCGGGCGCCGTTTTTTTGCTGGTTTTAGTCACTGAGGGGATTCCACTGCTTAACAAGGTAAACAATATAGTCGATCAGGCGGATTCCCGTAAGGGGCGCATTCCTACCGTGCGCCCGTCGAGCGTGTGCAAGAATCGTCAGGGCAAGGCGCATCGTCGAAGACAGTACGTGAGTACGGCAAGACGCTGCAACGCCGCCATGGCGATTTTTGCACACGCTCGTAAAGATCGCGGATGACGCCGGCGCGCAGGCCCGCCTGCACCGGCACCAGCTCGTCGATGCCGAGCTCCTCGACCAGCGCCAGCAGCAGCGCGAGGCCGCCGGCCATCTGCGCCGCGCGCACCGGCTGGTGCGACAGGGCGGCGATCTGCATGAAACCGCCCTCCTCGACCAGTGCGTGGCGCAAGGCGCGCAGGTCCGCCGCGCTGGCGCCACGCGCGCTGGCGGCATCGGCGCCGGACAGTTCGAACAGCGCGCGCACCGTGCCCGAGGCGCCGTAGGCGCGGCGCCAGCCGAGGGCGCCGGCCAGCACGCCGGCGTCGGCGAAGCGGCTGCGCGAGGATGCCAGCGCGGCTTCGAAGGCGGCCGGCGAGATCCCGTCGCGAAAAAAGGCCAGGCCCTGGCGCAGCGCGCCCACGCCGAAAGACTGCACCAGCTCGACCTCGTCGCCGTGCCCGACCACGACCTCGGTCGAGCCGCTGCCGACGTCGAGCACCAGGCGCCGCTCCAGTCCTGGCGGCAGCGCGCCGGCCACGCCGAGGTAGACCAGGCGTCCCTCCTCTTCCGCCCCGAGCACCTCGACCGGGTGCCCGAGCGCGCTATGCGCCGCCGGCAAGAATGCCGGCGCATTGCAGGCCACGCGCAGCGCGGCGGTCGCCACCACGCGCACCGCGCTGACCTCCCACTGCGCCAGGGCGAGGCGAAACTTGCGCAGGCAGGCCAGCGCGTGGCTCATCGTGGGCGCATCGAGGCAGCCGTCGGCGCCGATGCCCGCGCCCAGGCGGATCGGCTCGTTCAGGGTGGCGGCGACAAGCAGCGCGCCGCGCTCCCAGCTGGCCACGTGCAGACGAAAACTGTCGGACCCGAGTTCGACGGCGGCGAACAGGGGAGCAGCAGGTAGTGGAGATGGCATGCGTTCGCCCCGGTTGACAGACAAGGCAGTGTGCACCGGGTTTGTGACCGCCCGATGACGGGGCGGCCGGGCGCTCAGGCTTCCGGGATGGTGTCGCGCGGCGCCTGGCGAATCGCATTGCGCCCGTCCGCCTTGGCCGCGCGCATGGCCGTGCCGGCGCGGCCGAACAGGGTGACGTTGCTGTCGTCGGGGCGGATCGTGGTCACGCCGAAGCTGGCCGTCATCGAGATCATGGCGCGCTCGGTCTTCACCGGGGTGGAGGCGATCGCCGCGCGCATGCGTTCGGCCACCAGCATGGCCTCGTCCAGGCCGGTACGCGGCAGCAGCAGGGCGAATTCGCCGCCGACCAGGCGCCCCAGCAAGTCGCTGTCGCGCAGCTGGCGCTTGCACAGGTCGGCCACGTGGCGCAGCACGACGTCGCCGACCGGGTGGCCATAGCCGTCGTTGACGCGCTTGAAGCTGTCGAGGTCGAGCACGACCAGCGCGGTCGGCGCTCCCGGGCGGCGTGCCAGCGCCATCCACGGCGCCAGCGCATTGAAAAAGCCGCGCCGGTTCGGCGCCTCGGTCACCAGGTCGAGCGTTTCCAGGCGCGCCAGGTCGCCCTGCAGGCGCTCGCGCCCCAGCAGCAGGCAACCGAAGCCGGTCACCAGCATCAGCACATAGAACGCGATGGTCGACAGCTGGCGCAGCAGGTCGTGCGAGAGCCAGCGCCAGCCGTCGGGCATGACCAGCACCAGGATGCCGCGCGCGGCCACCACCAGCGCCAGGACCGCGCACACGAGCGCCAGCGCGCGCTGCAGCATCGAGGCCGTGCGCCAGCCATGCGCCAGCGCCGCCGCCCCGAACAGGTAAAAGGCGCCGAGGATCAGGGCCGCGGCCAGCGTGCGCAGGCCGAGCGGGTCGATCCAGTAGGCCGCCAGGAAGACGACGACGGCGCCGATCGCGGCCGGCACGGTGGCGCGCACCAGGCGGCGCCGGTGCGCAGTCTCCCACAGGGCCGCCGATTCGAGCGCGACGCCGGCGATCAGCAGCGCCCAGCCGGCGGGCAGCGCCAGCGGCTCGGGCACCACGCGCGCGCCGCCGAGCGCGAGCAGGATCCAGGCTGCCGCCTGCACCTGTTTCGACAGGCCCCAGCTGGCCAGCGCCGGCGCGCGCACGTTGCCGTAATCGTAAAAGAACAGCACGCTGCACAGCACCAGGTTGCCCAGCGCGAGCACCAGCACCATCGTGGCCGAATCCATCGTCAACATGGCGCCGTTCAGCATGCCCCCTCCAGGGTGACGCGTGCTGGGCAATGGAAGACGAATTGAACGGGGAAAGAATGATCGGGAATCATGTGTTGCTCCGGTGGCGGCAAGGGTCAGCTTAGCAGAATTTCATGCCTGCAAACAAGACGCTGCCCGTGCACTGCGCGGCGCGGCGTCCGGCCGCTGTTCTCTTCTATACTGGCGCCCATGCCTGACCTTCCCCAGCCGATCGAGCCTCCGCCCTGCTCCCTGCCGCGCGTACGCACCCAGGGCAACCGGCGCACGCTCGAATTCGAAGGCGGCGACATCCAGAGCGAAATGCTGCTCTCGCACCCGGATGCGCTGGTGCTCGACTATGCGCGCGCGATGATGTGCTTCGCCCTGTTCGTGCCGCGTCCGCGCCATATCCTGATGGTGGGCCTGGGCGGCGGCTCGCTGGTCAAGTTCTGCCACCGTCATTTTGCGCGCACCCGCATCACGGTGCTCGAAATCAGCGCCGAAGTAATCGCACTGCGCGAGGCGTTCCGGGTGCCGCCCGACGATGCGCGCCTGCGCGTCGTGCACGCCGATGCCGTCGGGTTCATCCGCACCGCGCCTGGCCGCTTCGACGTGATCCTGGTCGACGGCTTCGACGCCGCCGGCATGCCGGCCGCCCTCGGCAGCGCCGCCTTTTACGGCGATTGCCGGCGCGCGCTGGTCGACGGCGGCGTGCTGGTGGCGAACGTGCTCGGCTACGACCCGGCCCACGACGCCATCGTGGAACGCATCGGCACCGCCTTCCGCGGGCAGGTTTGCGAATTTCCCGGCATTGCCGGCAACAACCACCTGCTGTTCGCCCGGTGCTGCGAGGGCGCAGGCCTCGGGCGGCGCTCCCCGCGCCGGCGCGGCCTCGGCTTTCCCTTCCTGAACCGGTTGGTGGCGCGGGCCGTGGTTGCCTGGCTGGAACGACGACCAATCCGGCATCCTGTCTGATCCCGGCGACACCTGTCGCACCAACCGCGCCACGATAGGGATTTGTTTGCGAAAACCGCCCGACCTATGACACACTCCATGGCTTTGGTGCTTTCCGGCAAATAATTTTGGGAACAGTCATGTTGCGTCGCCTGCCGTTTTCTCTCACCCGCGCGGCGGCCCTTACGCTCGCGGCCGGCTTGGCCGCTTCGAGCGCCCTGTTCGTGGGCGTGAGCCAGCTCGAATACGAGAACCTGGCGCTGTCGTTCAACCAGCGCGCCGAACAGCGCGTCGCCACCGTCGGCCAGGGATTGCATGACGCGGTCGAAGTCGTCACCGTCACCAACCAGCTGTTCGCCCTCGGCGCGCCGGTCACGCGCGCCCAGTTCCACGATTTCACGGCGCCGCTGCTGCTGCGCCACCCGTTCATCAAGGCCTTCAATTACCACCGCATCGTGCCCGACAGCGAGCGCGCCGCGGCCGAAGCCGAGCTGCAGCGCGTCCTGCCCGGCACCGTCATCACCGAGGATGGCCACGGCAAGCGCATGCCGGCCGCGCGCCGCCCCAGCTACAGCATCGTCGACTACCTGGTACCGATGGCCGGCAACGAAGCCGCCTTCGGTTTCGACGCCGCGACCCGCCCGCAGATCAACGCGGCGCTGTCGCGCGCCCATGCCGACAGGCGCGCCGCCGCTACGCCGCTGTTCCCCCTGGTGCAGGATGCCAATCCGCGCCCGAGCTTCCAGGTCATCCTGCCGGTCTACGATGCCAAGGGGCACCTCGCCGGCGACACCGCCGTCGTGGTGCGCGCCGAGGAGCTGGTGAGCATGGCGCTGGCCGCGGCCGGCCTGCTCGACGATGGCCAGATCGTGATGTCGGTGTATGCCGGCGCGCGCCCGGACCCGGCGGACATGGTGTTCACCACGGGCGCCGGCGGCGTCCAGCGGCAGCCTGCACCGCTGGGGGACTGGATCGCTCCCGAATACGCGACCCATCTGGTACGCACGCTCGACGTGGCCGGGCGCCCCTGGCTGGTGGAAGTGGGCATGAAGCCGCGCCCGTTCGCGGCCGACCACCTGGCTTCGCTGGCGATGCTCGCCGGCGGCATCCTGCTCAGCCTGATGACGGCGGCCTGGGTGCAAGCCTCGGGCGCCAGGGCCCGCCGCGTGCAGCAGCTGGTACGCAAGCGTACCGCCGACCTCAAGCGCACCAACCGGCGCCTGGTCGACGACATGGTCGCGCGCGAGCGCACCGAAAAGGCCTTGCAGCAAAGCGAGCAGCGTTTCCGCCAGCTGGTGTCGATGTCCTCGGACTGGTACTGGGAGCAGGACAACCAGTTCCGCTTCACGATGGTCACCGGCGGCTTTACCGAAAAGGCCGGCGTGTCGGTCGAGCACGTGCTGGGCAAGCGGCGCTGGGAATACCTGGCGGCCCTGAATGACACCGAATCCGGCCGCGCCCACATCGAACTGGTGCTGGCCTGCCAGCCGTTCGCCGACTTCGAATACCAGGTACTCGACGACAATGGCCAGGCGCGCTGGTTCCTGGTCAACGGCCAGCCCGTGTTCGACGAGCTCGGCCAGTTCACCGGCTACCGCGGCACCGGCAGCGACATCACCGAACGCAAGCTCACCGAGCAGCGCGTGCACCACGTGGCCCAGCACGATGCGCTGACCGGCCTGCCGAACCGTTCGCTGCTACAGGACCGCCTGGGCCAGGCCGTGGCCTACACCAGCCGTAGCAACAATCCGGTATGGGTCATGCTGATCGACCTCGACCGCTTCAAGTTCGTCAACGACAGCATGGGCCACAAGGCCGGCGACGTGCTGCTGATGACGGTGGCGGCGCGCCTGCGCTCGTCGCTGCGCGACGCCGACACGGTGGCGCGCCTGTCGGGCGACGAATTCGTCGTCATCGTTTCCGAACGCGGCGACCAGCAACTCACGCCCGCCATCGTGCAGCGCGTGATGAACGCGGTGGCGCAGCCGGTCATGCTCGGCACCAAGGAATTCTTCGTCACCTGCAGCATCGGGGTGGCTGTGTATCCGAGCGAGAGCACCGACCCGGATACGCTGATCGAACACGCCGACATCGCCATGTACCGCGCCAAGAAACTCGGCCGCAACAACTTCCAGTTCTATACGCCGGCGATGAACGAGGAATCGCTCGAGCGCGTGCGCATCGAAAGCGCGCTGCGCAACGCCGTCGAGCGCGACGAATTCGTGCTGTACTACCAGCCCCAGCTCGACATGAAGACCGGCAAGGTGTGCGGCATGGAAGCCTTGATCCGCTGGCAGCATCCGGAACTGGGCACGGTGCCTCCCAACCGCTTCATCGGTATCGCCGAGGAAACCGGCATGATCGTGCAGATCGGCGCCTGGGTGCTGCGCACCGCTTGCGCCCAGAACAAGGCCTGGCAGGATGCCGGCTTCGACAAATTGCGCGTGGCCGTCAACCTGTCGGCGCGCCAGTTCGGCGCCGCCGACCTGATCGACAACCTGGCGGCGGTGCTGGCGGATACCGGGCTGGAGCCGAAATACCTGGAAATCGAACTCACCGAAAGCCTGTTCATGAGCGACATCACGCCGGCGGTGGAACTGCTGCACCGCATGAAGGCGCTGGGCGTGAACCTGTCGATCGACGACTTCGGCACCGGCTACTCGAGCCTGTCCTACCTGTCGCGCTTCCCGATCGACGTGCTGAAGATCGACCGCAGCTTTGTCGCCGACATCACGCGCGACGCCAACGACGAAGCGATCGTCACCTCGATCATCGCGCTGGCGCACAACCTCAAATTGGCGGTGATCGCCGAGGGCGTGGAAACGGGCGAACAGCTCGACTACCTGCGCCGCCATGGCTGCGACGAAATGCAGGGCTATTACTTCAGCAAACCGCTGCCGGCCCACGAATTCGAGCAGTTACTGATCGAAGGGCGCGGCCTGAAGGCGGAGGAAATCAGCGCCCCCGAAACGGATGCCATGCATATTTGAAGGATTATTCCTACAAGAATATGGCATTTCGCATATCATTGCTCTACAATAGTTGTGTCTCTATTGCAATTTTCAGGAACAATGATGGAAGAGTTACAGACGCGCCGCCCAGAGCAGGCGGCGCAAACGCGCGTGGTGCGCACCGATCTGCGCACGCGCGACCTGGTCAATCAGGCGGTGGCATCGGTCCCCACGCTCGGCCTGCAGCGTGCAGCCGAGTTTCTTGCGGCGATGAACGTGCCGGCGGAGATTGCGGTGCGGACGCTGGTGTATCCACAGCGCCGCCGGCGCAATTGAGATGGGATGCAGGGTGGGCATGCCCACCCTTACGTGCGTCTCTCGCATACGCGACGCTGACCGCTGGGAGATGCACACGTAACACGCAGGCATGCCTTTCGTGGCCCGGCCCACCCTACGAGGTTGTAAAAAAATCGCCATGGCGGCGTTGCGCCGCCTTGCCGTACCCACGTACTGTCTTCGGCGGCGCGCCGGGCGGCCGTATCCCTTGCCCTGACGATTTTTTCACAACCTCTATGGTGCACTGCCGCCAACACGAACCTCATCGTTGGCGGTTATTTAACGACGCGCTTCGAAAAATTTACTTCTTCGGTTCCTGCGCCTGAATATCGGCCAGCGACTCCAACCCGCGCGGCGTGACGTCGAAACCGCCATCCTCGCGCGGCGCGATGTGCGATTTGCGGACCAGGAACTGCGCCACGTCGCCGGCCACCGTTGCCGCCGGGTCTCCTGACAGGCTCGTCAACGCTTCGACGCAGGCGCGCAGGAACAGTACCTGCTGCCCTTTTTCCGTCAGGTCGACACGGCCGTCGCGCGCATAGGCGATCATCTTCAGGCCGGCCAGGCGCTTGGCGTTGCGGCCGACGCAGGCGTTGACCCGGTCGGTGCGCGCGCCACGGCGGATGAACTCGAGGGCATTGTATTCGTCGGTGGTCAGTTTTTCGTTCTTCATTGCGGCTCATTCAGTCTGCTGGGCCGCCATGGTAACCGCGACAGCGCGCCACGGCAACCAACCAAGCCTTGGGAGCAGAGGCTCAGCGCAGCGTGCGCAGGGCAATCCAGACCAGGCCGGCGCCGATGATGGCGCCGACAGCGAGTACGCCCTGGAAGCGGCGCGATGCGAAGCCGGTGCTCCGGCCCAGGTAAATCTTGTTATGCAGCGAGTTGCCCATCTGTTTCTCCGTCGTGTTCAGTCGAAATCCGTGAATGAATATTATAAAAAAACTCACACAAACGGAACGTTCGGCACCGAACATATTTGTAACTTTATGTGTGATTCAGCAAGACCGCCACACTGTCGTATTGCGCGCCGTTGGGATGCGGCGACTGTTAGGATTGTTCCAACATCGCACACGGAGGAAGCACCATGAATCAATCGCGACAACCAACCGATCCAGCGGCCAAGGGCGGCGCCATCCTGCACGAGGACGACATCGGCAGCGGCGAAAAAACGCCTGCAGAAAAGGAAACCGAAGAGATGATCAAGGAAATTCCGCCGCTCAAGGGCACCAACGGCAGCGACCAGCCTCCAAAGGAGTGAGCCGGCCGGAGCAGGCTTAATCGCGCAGTAAATGAAAGCGCCACCCTCGGGTGGCGCTTCTGTTTGCGGCTGCTAACTCGCGCGGATCGGCGGATCGGGAATCAACGGTTCCTCGACCGGCGCATGTACCGGATCGGGCACGTCGTCGGGCACCGGAATCGTCGGTGGCGGCTGCTCGGGGTCGGGCGTCGAATGGGCACGCAGCGTGTTCGCGCGTTCGCCGCCGTGCGGATCGATGGTAGTCATCTGCGTCCTTTCGTATCAGGTCATGTCACGGCGCGGCCCGGAGGCCGCGCCTGCATCCATCAGTGATTCTGCTTTTGCTTGGCGCCACCGCCGGCACCTTCGCCGGTGCTGGCGCGCTCGCGCGACATGTGGTCGTGGCTGCTCTTGTCTTCGGCGCCGGCGCGCTGCTTGGCCAGGTCGTCTTCCGACTTGTGGTCTTCCGGCTTGCTTGGGGCGTTATTGCTAGGCGATTCGCTCATAATCATTCTCCTGTGGCAGTTGAAAACATTAACGTTTTGCGCAGCCTAGCATGGAAGAACGGAGTCGGTTTTCAATCGTGCGCAGCGCGAAAAGATGCGTATAGTGCATGTTTTCTCCCCTTCTCTCCGGCACATGAAACTTCGCCTGCTGCTGCTCTCTACCCTTTTTCCGGCCCTCGTGTCGGCTGCTCCCATGAAACTTGCCGACTACATGGCCTTGAACGGCCCTGCCCCCAGCGCACGCGTTGCCTACGGCGCCGCGCCATCCCAGTATGCCGAACTGTTCCTGCCGCAGGGCGCCGGCCCCTTCCCGGTCGCGGTGCTGGTGCACGGCGGTTGCTGGACCGAGAAATTCGGCGGCATCGTCCAGCTGCGCAACATGGCGGGCGCGCTGGCGGCGCGCGGGATCGCGGTCTGGAACGTCGAATACCGCCGGGTCGACGAAGCCGGCGGCGGCTATCCGGGCATGTACGAAGACATGCACGCGGCGCTCGACACCCTGGCCGCGCAGGCGAGCGCGCACCGGCTCGACCTGGCGCGCGTGGTGGCGGTCGGCCATTCGGCCGGCGGCCAGCTGGTGCAATGGATTGCCGGGCGCGCGCGCATTCCCGCGTCCAGCCCGCTACATCGCACCAGCATGTTGCCGGTGCGCGCCGTCGTCAGCCTGGGCGGCCTCGCCGACCTGCGCCGCGAACGCGCGCTGATCAAGGAGAGTTGCGGGCGCGACACGCCGGAACTCGCCGGCTTGCCAAGCGCCACGCGGCCGGACGTCTACGCCGATACGAATGCTGCCGAACTGCTGCCCAACAGCAGCCACACGATCCTGGTGACGGGCGAGCTCGACACGATTTCTCCGCCGCGCGTGGCCCACGATTACGCGGCGCGGGCGCGCGCGGCGGGTGATGGCGCCGACGTGGTGATCCTGCCCGGCGCCAGCCACTACGACGAAGTGGCGGCGACCTCGCCTTCGTGGCCGCTGGTGATGGCGGCAATCGAACGCGCACTGGCGCACACTGGAGAGAAACCCGCGATCAAGCCCGCCGCTTCGCCAGCGGCGCGGTGACGACGAGATCGGAAGTCGGCACGGCGACGCAGGGCAACAGGTAATCTTCGCGCTTTTCCTCGATCGACAAGCCCGGCCACTCGACCAGGTAGCGCACGGTGCCGGACGCGAGCCGGCACAGGCAGGTGCGGCAGGTGCCGTTGCGGCAGGAACTGGGCAAATCGATGCCGGCCGCTTCCGCCGCCGCCAGCACGGTGACAGCCGCCGGGTCGGCCTGGAATGTACTGCCGAGAGGCAGCAGCGTGATGATATGGGAAGTCGTCATCCTGCGATTCTAGCCGCGATCTTCACGCCTAAGGGTGGCCTAAGGATGCGCCGAGGGCTGGGTTCGTTCGCGCACAGACCGCTCAGTGCTGCGGGCCTACGCTGGGGTTTCCTATCGTAAGTATTGCAGGTGCCATATGAAAAAAATCGTCGCTCCCCTCCTCCTCGCCCTCGTGACCGGCGCCATTCCATTTGCCGCCGCGGCCCAGGCTGTCCAGCAGGCGGCGCCGCAACCGGCAGTACAGCCGGCGCCACAAGCGGGCATGATCGCGCAGCCGGGCCAGGTGCTCACTCCCGAGGCCGCCGCACAGGAACGCGCCGAATTCGAACGCCTGCTGCGCGCCCAGGTGCTGCTCGACCGCCTGCATTTCTCGCCGGGCGAGATCGACGGCGCCTATGGCTCGAACATGCGCCAGGCCTTGAACTCGTTCCAGAAGTCGCGCAGCCTGGAAGCCACCGGCAAGCTCGACGACGCCACCTGGAACGCGCTCAACGGGGACACGACGCCGACCCTGACCAACTACGTGCTGACCGACGAAGACGTGGCCGGTCCCTTCCAGCCGATTCCGGAAGACATGATGGACAAGGCCAAGCTGCCCAAGCTCGGCTACACCAGCCCGCTCGAAGGCCTGGGCGAGAAATTCCACGCCAGCCCCGACCTGCTCGCGCGCCTGAACCCGGGCAAGAATTTCGCGCGCGCCGGCGAACAGATCGTCGTGCCGAGCGTGCACGGCGGCCCGGCCCTGCCGCAGGCATCGAAAGTCGTCGTCAGCGACAGCCGCAAGGTGCTGATGCTGTTCGACGCGTCCGAGCGCCTGATCGCCCAATATCCGGCCTCGACCGGCAGCCAGCACGATCCGCTGCCGCTGGGCACCTGGAAGATCGAAGGCGTGCACCCGAACCCGACCTACCACTACAACCCGAAACTGTTCTGGGATGCGCAACCGGGCGACAAGAAGGCGACCATTGCCGCCGGCCCGAACAACCCGGTCGGCGTGGCCTGGATCGACCTGTCCAAGCCGCACTACGGCATCCACGGCACGCCGGTGCCGAAGTTCATCGGCAAGACCGAATCGCATGGCTGCATCCGTTTGACGAACTGGAGCGCTGCCGAAGTGGCGGCTGTCGTGGCCGCCGGCACGCAAGTCGTGTTGCAGGAGTAACTTTACTTTTCCGGGAGGTGTGAGTATGAGATGGCTGCTGACGTTTCTGTTCGGCGTCGTGGTTGGCGCCGGCGGCTTGTTCGTCTACCTGCGCGAGATTGCCGACGCGCCCAATCCGATCATTACCGACGGCGGGGCGTTGCCGGCGCCGCCGCGCGATGTGCCGGCAGGCGCAAACGTGGCAGGCGAGCGCCTGGTGCAAACCGACCTGCACGAGGCCAGCCTGCCGATCCGCCCTGCCCCGCAATCGACCACGGCCACCCCGGCCGCACCGGAACTGACCGCCGGCGGCAGCATGCCGGCCAAGCTGCTGGTGCCGGTCGAAGGCGTGGCCTACGCCCAGCTGACCGACACCTTCGACCAGCCGCGCGGCCAGGAACGCCACCATGAAGCGCTCGACATCATGGCGCCGAAAGGCACGCCGGTGCGGGCGGCGGCCGACGGCAAGGTCGTCAAACTGTTCGACAGCAAACCCGGCGGCCTGACCCTGTACCAGTTCGACCCGAGCGAACAGCACGCCTACTATTACGCCCACCTCGATCGCTACGCCGACGGCATCAAGGAAGGCATGCAACTCAAGCGCGGCGACCTGCTCGGCTATGTCGGCGTGACCGGCAATTCCGACCCGAACGCGCCACACCTGCACTTCGCCGTGGTCGCGCTGACGCCGGAGAAGCAGTGGTGGAAAGGCACGCCGGTCAATCCGTATCCGTTGCTGGGGGATTGAGGAGCGGTCTGCACATGGTCGCGGTGCGCATGCGTGCGTTGAACGCGTGGGCGGCGTTCACGCTGGCTGGTTGCCGACTGCAACGATGAAGCCGCCCACCCTATATCCCTTGCGAAATATGTACGCGATTCAGCGATCCGTCGCTGCCAGCGCCGGCCCGGCCGGCGGCGGCTCGGCTGGCGTCGGCTCGTCGACATCCGCCCCCACATTGATCGCCGCATACGCCCGCTGCACGGCCACTGCCTCGCGGCTGGCGGCGCCGTACAGTTCCTGCGCGGCCTCGATCATCTTGGCGCGCGCTTCGGCGTAGTTGGTGCTCGAGGTGAACTTGGTCGTATTGGCCTTGAACCAGATGCGGAAAGCGGCGTCGAGGCCGATGCCGGTCATGGCTTGCGGCGACTTCACCAGGTATTTGCTGTAGTAGTCGCCCGCCGCGTCGGCCTTCGAACCCTGCGCCAGAAAGTAGAACATCCGGTTGTTCGGGCCGCTGCTGTAATGCACGTCCAGGCGCCGCAGCGAAGTGCTCCAGGCGTCCGGACTGCTGCCGTCCTTGCTGGGACGGTACATCCAGCGCAGCGGCTGGCCGTCGCGGGCGATCTCGGTGCCCAGCATCCAGTCGTTGCCGCTGGCGGGAATCTTGTCGCCGCTGCCGCCGGCGCGCGCATAGGCTTCGACGATTTCCCCGCCGATGTCCGAACTCGATTCGTTCAGGCCGCCCGACTCGCCCGAATACACCAGGTTCGAGGTGGCCGCCGTCACGCCGTGGCCCATCTCGTGGCCGATGACGTCGATCGAGCCGAGGCTGGTGAAACTCGAGCCGTCGCCGATGAACATGCAAAATCTTAGGTTCCGTAGGCCTTTATCGGACTCTTCCGTTCTTCAGCACTCACCTTTAGAGTGCTCCCTCGTTTCCCTATGAAGAACTGCTCCTCTCAAGCGTCGAATTTCGTGGTGCGAACTTTCCGATAAGACGGATACACTTATCGGAGAGGCGGGAAAGGTTGTCTAAACTTACTATCCGTGAAGAGTGAGGCGAAGCACATCGTATTGCAAAGCCGTGGCGCCGGGCATTATGAATTAGCGACCACCTGCAATCGCGCTTACTTTCCTCTAGGACTGGCCGGCATGTCGTTATGAATCGCCACGGCTTTGTTGAGCAAATCGAGCAAAGCCGAGCTGACGCTATTTGTAGTTGGTTTTATAACACTCGAACCCTGGTCGGGGTACCCAGTCGAGTCAGTACCCCTAACAAAACCCCTTGCTTGTCCTGACGGCAACACCGTACACTGGGCCAATCTGAACGTCTGCTACCGGCCTTGGATTCAACTGGTCAATGCAACACACTAAACTCTGCATGAGCAGAAGGAGTGTTGCGGATGAAGCAGAGACCTAGAATCTACTATACAGAGACCCAGAAGGCGCTCATGTGGGAGCGTTGGAAGAAGGGCGAATCGCTGCATCAAATTGCCGCGCTGTTCGATCGAAATCACTCATCGATACAGCGAATTCTTGCCGAGTCTGGCGGCATTCGCCCTGCGCAAAGGCAGCGATCAAGGTTGGCCTTGTCGCTGGCAGAGCGGGAAGAGATATCGCGCTCGTTAGCTGCTGGTCATCCGATCCGGCGAATCGCCCAACTTCTCGGACGAGCACCTTCTACAGTTAGCCGCGAGATCCGCCGGAATGGCGGTCAGACGAGCTATCGAGCAAACTGTGCCGACGATGCTGCCTGGACGCGCGCCCAACGTCCCAAGACATGTAAGCTGGTGGACAATCCTTTGCTGGCAGAAATCGTGGCCACCAAACTTCAATTACAGTGGGCGCCAGAGCAAATTGCCGGGTGGTGAATCGCCCCGGGTTTTGTAGAGGCTCCATTGTTTGAGAGAATGGAGCTATGAAAAAGCAACCCAAGTATTCCCCCGAAGTCATCGAGCGCGCCGTGCGCATGGTCAGCGAAGCCGGGAGCCAGTACGAGTCGCAGTGGGCGGCGATCACGTCGATCGCGGCCAAGATCGGCTGCACGCCGGAGACGCTGCGCCGCTGGGTACGCCAGCAGGAGCGTGACACGGGCCAGCGCTCA
>NZ_JCASIG010000009.1:0-220373 GCF_059685715.1 Telluria sp. ZB2R32
TTCGCCATTGCGCAGGAAGGAGCGGATCACGCCGACCAGGCCGACCAGGCTCAGCATGGCGCCGAGGACGGCCGGGAAATAGGCCGGACCCATGCGGCCGGCCGAGCCCATCGGGTAGTCGAGGCCGATGATGATGGCGGCCAGCCCGAAGAACAGGAAGATGATGCCGGTCCAAAAATCTTTGGGGTGGCGGATGAAAGATGGCACTACGCGCTCCTTTGCTTCTTATTGAAAAGCTTTACTTAATGAATGCGGTCGAGCTTGTCGTCGCGGCGGCAGGGGTGTCTCCGTGCTGCAGCCGGACGCGCAGCGGAGCGGCCGCGAGAGGTGTTCTCCGGCGGCCGTCCGCTTCCTGTTTCTTGACTGGTCAGTCGGCGTAGATGCCGGCCTTGGTAATGATCGGTGCCCAGCGCTCGATCTCGGACTTGACGTGCGCGCGCAGGGCTTCCGGCGTCGCGCGTTTTTCCGCTACCGGCTCGGTGCCGAGGTCGGCGAAACGCTGCTTGACGTTCGGATCCTTGAGCGCCGTCTGGAGGGCGCTGGCAAGGGTGTCGACGATCGGCTTCGGCGTGCCCTTCGGCGCGTACAGGCCGTGCCAGACCGCGACCTCGAAGTTCGGCAAGCCCGATTCGTTCAGGGTCGGCAGCTCTTTCATGAACGGCAGGCGCGTCCTGGTGGTCACGCCGTAGGCCTTGATCTTGCCGCTCTTGACCTGGCTGGTGGTGTTGGTGGTCTGGTCGCACATGAAGTCCACCTGGCCGCCGAGCAGGTCGTTCATCGCCGGGCCGGTGCCCTTGTAGGGCACGGTGGTGAGGTCGGTGCCGATCGCCGTCATGAACAGCATGCCGCACAGGTGCGAGGCCGAGCCGACGCCGGCGTTGGCGTAGGTGACCTTGTCCTTGTTGGCCTTTACGTAGGCCAGCAATTCCTTCATGTCGCGCGCCGGGAAGTCCTTGCGCGCGACGATCATCATCGGCACGTCGGTCACCAGGCCGACCGGCTCGAAGTCGGTCTGCGCGTTGTAGCTCAGCTTGCGGTACAGCGAAGGCGCGGTCGAGTGGCCGATGTGGTGCAGGAACAGCGTATAGCCGTCCGGCGCCGCCTTGACAACGCGCGCGGCGCCGATGGTGCCGCCGGCGCCGCCGACGTTCTCGATGATGATTTGCTGCTTGAGCTTGTTGCCCATCGACTGGGCCACCAGGCGCGCGACGGTGTCGGTAGGACCGCCGGCGGCGAATGGAACGATCATGGTGATCGTCTTGGTCGGGTAGTTTTGCGCGTGCGCCATGGCGCTGCCAAACAATGCCAGGCATGCGGCGGCGCGCATCAGGGTGATTTTCATGGTGTCTTCCTCGTCTCTGTTTATAAGTATGCCCAACCGTTCACCCGATCACGCGATCTCTTCGCCGGGCAGGGCCCGTGCCCGGATCTTGTTGAACAGGTATGCACTCAGGCTTCGGTTGTACCAGTAAATAATCTTATTTGCAACTAAGGGAAAACCGCAATTGCACGCCATGCAACGCTCATCCTTATTCTTCCGGCAACCCCAAAACGAGGGCGCCCGACACTCATCCATATTAGTGCGAAGGCGGCTTGAACGGCGCGCAGTTTGTGTCACGGCGGTACGCCGATGGTGCTAGCCTTGGCGCAGGGAGGTGATCATGAAAGCGCTGTTCCTGGCTGCATCGCTTGGCGCCGCGGCCGCCCCGGGCTGGGAAGCGCCGCTGGAGATCGCCGCCGGTCGTGGCGAAAAAGGGCCGTGGCGCCAGAACGAGTCGCGCTACGACTACGTCGACGACGCCACCGTCGCCTTTACGCCCGGCGGCGAACAGTACGTGGCCTGGGTCGACCAGAAGGACAAGGAGGTCTGGCTGCGCCGCGTCGGCGCCGTCGGCAAGCCGCGCGCAGCGGTGAATGTCTCGCGCAGCCCGGCGACGTTTTCGTGGTTGCCGCGCATCGCCGTCGATCCGGCGCGGGCCGGGCGCGTCTACCTGCTGTGGCAGGAAATCATTTTTTCGGGCGGCTCGCACGGCGGCGACATCCTGTTCGCGGCCTCGATTGATGGCGGCAAGACCTTCGCGGCGCCGCTCAACCTGTCGCGCTCGATCGGTGGCGACGGCAAGGGACGGCTGAATCGCCGCACCTGGTCGAATGGCAGCCTCGATCTCGCCGTCGGCGCCGACGGCACGCTGTTCGCGGCGTGGACCGAATACCACGGCGCGCTGTGGCTGGCGCGCTCGCGCGATGGCGGCAGGGCGTTTTCTGCGCCGCGCCGGATCGCCGGCGACTACGCGCGCCCGGCGCGCGCGCCCGCGCTGGCCACTGGACCCCGCGGCGCCATCCACCTCGCCTGGAGCGTGGGCGAGGACCCGCAGGCCGCGATCCGGGTCGCCGCCTCGAATGACAACGGCGCCAGCTTCGCCGCGCCGCAGCTGGTCGGCGCCGGCGAAGGCCGGCTCGATGCGCCACGGCTGGCATTCGCCGGCGGGCGCCTGCACCTGGTATATGCGCGCCAGCGTGCGCCTGGCGCTTCATCCGACATCCGCTATACCAGCGCCGCCGATGGCCGCTTCGGCGCGGCGCGCACGCTATCCACGCCCATGACTGCGGGCGGCGCGGCCTATCCGATGCTGGCCGGCGACGGGGCAGGTGGCCTGGCCGTCGCCTGGGAGAACCTGGATGCCGATGGCCGCCCGCAGTCGCTCGGCATGACGCTGTCGCGCGACGCCGGGCGCAGTTTCGCCGCAGTGTCCGAGGTCCCCCGCAGCGCCGCCCCGCCCGGAGGCAGCAACGGCAGCCAGCAGGGGCTGCTGGGCCAGAAGCTGGCCTTCGGCCGCAACGGCATGATCGCGCTCATCAACAGCAGCCTGCAGCCGGACATGCGCAGCCGGGTCTGGCTGATGCGTGGGCGTTAGTCTCATGTAGGGTGGACCGGGCCACGAATGGCTCCGTCCACGCGTTGCAAAGCGTCCGGCCACGTAAAGCGTTTCGACCAGGGAACCGTGCGTAACGCGTGGACAGAGTCCACCCTACGGTGCACAGCCGGTTGCGGTAATGTAGGGTGGACTTCGTCCACGCGGTGCAAAGCGTCCGGGCCACGTGCCGCGTTTCGGCCAAGGAACCGGCCGGTAACTCTCAAAAATACCTGACCCACGCCTTGCCACTCTCGCGCTTGTAGCGCCCGAAGCGCCGGGTCGGCCACCAGAGCGCCGCCGCCAGCAGCGCGCTCAGCGCCCAGACCTGCCACACCGCCGCCAGGTCGGCGCGCGCCACGTCCAGCAGGCTTGCCGCGATCCGCTGCAGCACCAGCAGCGCATACAGGTGCAGCAGGTAATAGAACAGCGGCGCGCCGCCGAATACCGCCGCCGCGCGCGTGAATGCGTTGTCGACGGGTTCGATCGCGGCCAGCACCAGCAGGCCGCAGCCGAGGGTCAGCAGCAGGAAGTCGAGCGACGGCGGGTACTTGGTGAAGTTCAGGAACGACATCACCGTGCGCACCGCATCGGCCTGCATCGACCACGGCAGCGGCTCGCCGTACAGGTTCACGCCACGCAGCATCACGAGCAGCAGCAGGCAGGCCGCGCCACTCCAGGCCAGGCGGCGCCGGCGCACGTTTGCGGAATCGACATGCGTGCTGCGCGCATACAGCGGGCCGCAGGCATAGCCGAGCAGGATCACGCCGATCCAGGCCAGCACCGGGTAGCTCACTTTGACCTTGAGGGCGCCGTCCACCAGCAAGCCGCGGTGCTCGAGGACCGTCCATGCCGCAGCCGCCACGCTGCCGGGTTCGAACGACACGCCGGCCAGCGCATTGTGGCCGCCGACGATCACAAGTCCCAACAGCGCCAGCAGCGCCAGCGACAAGCGCTGCAGCAGCGCCAGCGCCAGCATTGCGAGGCCGATGGCCCAGATCACCTGCAGGTACAGGATCGCGGGCGCGAGGGTGCCGCTCCAGGCGAAGTTCACCACCACCAGCTCGAGCCCGATCAGCAGCGCGCCGCGCTTGACGAGAAAGCCGGTGGCATCGCGCGGCCCGCCCGGCGGATGCGCGTACAGCCAGGCCGACAGGCCGGTGAGGAAGACGAACATCGGCGCGCAGAAATGGGCGGCCAGGCGCGTGAAAAACAGGGCGGGATCGACCGTGGCGGCGTCCATCGGGTCGTTCACCTGGTGCTGCAGGAAGAACGTCTCGCGCACGTGGTCGACCGTCATCAGGAGCATGACGAGGCCGCGCACGACGTCGATCGAGGCGATGCGGTTACCAGGCTTGTGCATGCGATTCCAGGAAGTGGCGTGGGGACTACAGCCTGACGTTCAGCGCCAGGTGCACGGTGCGGCCCGGCCCTGCCGAAAACATCGGCTGGTAAGCGTCCGCAGGCCAGAAAAAGTTGTCGTACCAGACGTAATCCACCTCACGGCCGGTCACATTCTTGACCTGCACATCGATGCTGGTACGTTTGGTGAATTCGTAGCGCAGGCTGGCATCGAGCACGGCAAAGCCGCCGAACTTGCCTTCCCGGTTCGGACTGTCGATGAAGTAGTCGCCTTGCGCACGCCCTTGCAAGCCCAGGCGCAGGCGGTCGCTCGCACGGTACTCGAGTCCGGCGTTGCTGATGAAGCGCGGTGTCGAAAACACTTCCTTGCCCGCCAGCGAAACGCCGTCGGCGCCGAAGGCACTGACCACTTCGGCCTTTTGCAGCGAGTGCGACAGCCACAGGTTCAACTTCGGCGTGGCTTGTCCGGACAGCTGGAAGTCGACGCCCTGGCGGCGCGTTTCGCCCAGGCCGACGGTGGTGCCGGTGGCCGGCATGTTGGCCACTTCGCCGGTCGCATCCTGGCGCCACACGGCCAAACGCAGGTCGGTGCCCGGCGCCGGCTTGAACTTGACGCCGATCTCCTTGCCGGTATTGATCGAGGGCGCAAAGGCGGCCTGGCCTGGGACCAGATATGCCGGCGCGCCGGACCCGGTCAGCACCTGGAAGGTACGGCCCCAATTGGCATACACGCTGACGCTGCGCAGCGGGTTGTAGACCATGCTCAGCTTCGGCTGGTCGATCCAGCCGTAGTCCTGCAAGGATGCGCGCGCGCCGCTGCCGTTGGCGCGGTTGCTGCCGCTGAAGCGGTCGACACGGAAGCCCGGAACGATCTTCAGGCTGGCGGACGGACGCAGCACGGCTTGCAGGTAGGCGCCGGTATTGTCGAGGCTATAGGTGTCGTCGTTCTGCGTGCTGGCGGGCGTACTGAAATCGGTCGGGCTGGCAAAGGTGAAGCGCTCGCGCCGGTAGCGATTGTCCTGCTGTTCGACGTTCACGCCGCCTTCGAGCACCACGCGCTCGCCCAGGCGCCAGGTCAGCGTGGAGAGCAGGCCGCGTTGCTCCTCGTCCCAGCGGCGCCGCTGGCGTGGGGCGGTGCCGGCCGGATTGCTGGTGAAGGTCACGCGCCGGTCGTCGGCATAGCTGTTGAAGTAGGCTTTGCTGCTGAGGAAAGCGTCGGGCGTGATCTGCCAGTCGAGGTGAAAGCCGGCATGGCGCATCGTGCGCGCGCTGGCGTCGTTGGCGTTTTTTGCCGGCATCTGGCGGCGGTTGGCGCGCAGTTCGGCCGCTGTCAGGAAGCCGGGTTCGCCGGCATCGTGCTCGTAGGTGCGCAGCACCAGGCCGGCCTTGAGCGCCTTGTCGGCCGAGGTGAGGAACCACTTGGCGCCGGCCGAATATTTATCGGAACCGCTGCCGCGGACTTCGTCGGATCGCTGCCTGGCAAAGAAGTAGTTCTGCGCCAGCGCGCCGCTCTCGCGGCCGAGCGCCAGCTGCAGTTCGCGCGTGTCGTAGCTGCCGACGCTCAAACGCCCATCGGTATAGTCGCCACCCTGGCGCGTGCCGAAATTGATGTTGCCGCCGATGTTGTGCAAGCCGTAGCGCGGATCGTTGGTGCCGCGCACGACCTCGATATAGTCGATTTCGAGCGGGAAGATCATGTCGATGAAGCGCTGGTTGCCGCTGTTGACGTTGCTCGGAATGCCGTCGATCAGCACCTTGATGCCGTTGATGTAGCCCTCGCCGTTAAAGGCGCGGAACGTGGCCTTGCCGGACTCGGCGCCCATGCGCGTTTCGGTCAGCTGGACGCCCGGCAGCTGGCCGATCAGCTCCCAGCTGTTCATGACGTTCTTGTCGTCGATCTTGTCGGCGCCGAGCACGTCGACCGAGGTGAGGACGCGGTTGGTCAGCAGCGGACCGCCGCTGCGCTGCGCCGTGACGCGCACCTCGCCCATTACGATGACCGGGTCCTCGGCCAGGGCAGGGGCGCCGAGCAGCGACAGGACAGGGGCCAGCATGGCGGGCAGCAGCGTTTGTTTCATCTTGGGGAACCTTGTTTATTGGGTGCGGACGACATCGGGCCGGGCATGTTTGCCCGTTTTCGACTTGGAAGATAATGATATAGCATTATCATTAGCGAGCGCAAGAGCAGCGCTGTTCCATACGGTAGTTCTACGTATTTCATTTACAGCAACAATCGCCAATAATCATGCGGCCCCATGCGGCCCGGCGCCCCGCGCGTCGAAACAATGCAAGCCGCCGTCCCGCACCACGCGGCCGGCCATGAAGTAAGAGAGAAGAGGAGCACCCGTGTCATTTCTGATCGTTCTCGCCGCCCTGGCGTTCCTGATGTTTGCCGCCTACCGCGGCTACAGCGTCATCCTGTTCGCACCGATCGCCGCCCTCGGCGCCGTGCTGCTGACCGAACCGGCCGCCGTCGCCCCGGTCTTTTCCGGCATCTTCATGGAAAAGATGGTCGGCTTCGTCAAGCTCTACTTCCCGGTGTTCATGCTGGGCGCCGTCTTCGGCAAGCTGATCGAGCTGTCCGGTTTCAGCGAATCGATCGTGGCCGCCGCCATGCGCTACATCGGCCGCTCGCGCGCGAATGCCGTGATCGTCGCGGTGTGCGCGCTGCTGACCTATGGCGGCGTGTCGCTGTTCGTGGTCGTCTTTGCCGTGTATCCGTTCGCGGCCGAACTCTACCGCCAGAGCAATATTCCGAAGCGCCTGATGCCGGGCGCGCTGGCGCTGGGCGCGTTTTCGTTCACGATGGATTCGCTGCCGGGAACGCCGCAGATCCAGAACATCATCCCGACCACGTTTTTCGAAACCACCTCGTGGGCGGCGCCGATCCTCGGCACGCTCGGCTCGCTGTTCATGATCGTGGTGGGCCTGACGTATCTGGAATGGCGCCGCCGCGCGGCCATGGCAAAAGGCGAAGGCTATGGCACGGTGTTGCAGAACGAACCGGAGCGCACCGGCTCCGCTTCCTTGCCGAATCCGCTGCTGGCGCTGCTGCCGCTGATCCTGGTCGGCGTCGCCAATTTCGTGCTGACCAAGATGATCCCCGAATGGTACGGCGCCTCGTTCACGGTGGCGCCCGACATCCTGCCGGGCCTGAAAGCGCCGGTGACGACGCCGATCAAGACCGTGGTGGCGATCTGGGCGGTGCAGGGCGCGCTGCTGCTGGGCATCCTGCTGGTGGTGGCGACCGCCTTCTCGCGCCTCAAGGACCGCTTTGCGGCCGGCTCGAAAGCCGCCGTCGGCGGCGCGCTGCTGGCGGCGATGAACACCGCGTCGGAATACGGTTTCGGCGGCGTCATCGCCGCGCTGCCGGGCTTCGTCGTGGTCGGCAATGCCCTGAAAAGCATCCCCGACCCGCTGGTGAACGCCGCCGTCTCGGTCAGCTCGCTGGCCGGCATCACCGGTTCCGCCTCGGGCGGCATGAGCATCGCGCTGGCCGCCATGTCCGACCTGTTCATCCAGGGCGCCAACGCGGCGCAGATTCCGCTGGAAGTGCTGCACCGCGTGGTGGCGATGGCCAGCGGCGGCATGGACACGCTGCCGCACAACGGCGCCGTCATCACGCTGCTGGCAGTGACCGGGCTGACGCACAAGGAATCGTACAAGGAAATCTTCGCGGTGACCGTCATCAAGACGTTGGCGGTGTTCTTCGTGATTGCGGTGTATTACCTGACCGGGCTGGTCTGAAGATGCAGTAAATCCGGCGCCGGCGCGGTCGAAGCAGGAGGCCGGCCGGCGCGCTGCTGACAACAGACGTCGGCAAGCCAGCGACAGTTCAGTGGCACAGCAACATGGGCAGCTTACCTACCTAACCGAGGAGCAGCGATCATGGCTTATGTAACCACGCAGGATGGCGTCGAGATTTTCTACAAGGACTGGGGCCCGCGCGGCGCCCCGGTCATCCACTTCCACCACGGCTGGCCGCTCACGGCGGACGACTGGGATGCGCAGATGCTGTTCTTCCTCGAGCGCGGCTTCCGGGTCGTGGCGCACGACCGGCGCGGCCATGGGCGTTCCAGCCAGGTGTGGGACGGTCACGACATGGACCGTTACGCCGACGACGTGGCGGCGGTCGTGCGCCACCTGGGCATGCAGGGTGCGACCCACGTCGGCCACTCGACCGGCGGCGGCGAGGTGGTGCGCTACATCGCCCGCCATGGCGAGGACCCGGTCGCCCGCGCGGTCCTGATCAGCGCGGTGCCGCCCCTGATGCTGAAAACCGGCGCCAACCCCGACGGCACGCCGAAAGAGGTGTTCGACGACTTCCAGGCGCAGACGGCGGCCCGGCGTGCTGCGTTCTACCACGAGATCGCAGCCGGCCCCTTCTACGGCTACAACCGCGCGCCCGAGACGGCCCTGGAACCGGTGATCCTCAACTGGTGGCGCCAGGGCATGATGGGCGGCGCCAAGGCGCATTACGACGGCATCGTCGCCTTTTCGCAGACCGACTTTACGGAAGACCTGCGGCGCATCGCGATTCCGGTGCTGGTCCTCCATGGCGACGACGACCAGGTGGTGCCGTATAAAGCCTCGGCGCCGCGCACGGCCGAGCTGCTGCGCAACGGCGTGCTGAAGACCTATCCGGGCGCGCCGCACGGGTTGCCGACCACGCACGCGGAGCAGGTCAACGCCGACATCCTGGCGTTCGTGCGGGGCTGATGCCGCCCGCCGCTGCACCGGCGCAGGCCAGTGCAGTTCCTTGCATTGCCGGTACCGAATCACTTACTGATTGACTTATTGGTTCACCCCGGCCACCGCCAGCGCCGTCATGTTGACGATGCGGCGCACCGTCGCGCTTGGACTGAGGATGTGCACCGGCTTGGCCGCGCCCAGCAGGATCGGGCCGACCGTCACGCCCTTGCCCGACGAGACCTTCAGGATATTGAAGGTGATGTTGGCGGCGTCCAGCGAAGGCATCACCAGCAGGTTGGCGCTGCCGGCAAAGGCGCCGGTGCTCTGGTAGACCTGGCGGATCTCCTCGGACAGGGCGGCGTCGCCGTGCACCTCGCCGATCACGGCCAGGCCGGGGTCGGACGCTTCCAGCAGGGCGCGTGCTTCGCGCATCTTGCGCGCCGACGGACGTTCCGAGGAACCGGCGGTCGAGTGCGACAACAGCGCGACCTTCGGCTCCAGGCCGAAATGGCGCAGTTCGGTGGCGGCCAGGCGCGTGATCGCCGCCAGCTCTTCGGCCGAGGGGCTGTCGTTGACGTAGGTGTCGGTGATGAACAGGGTCAGCTTGTCGAGCACCAGGGCATTCATCGCCGCCAGCACGCCGGCGCCCGGCGCCACGCCGATGACCTCTTTCACATGCGCCAGGTGGCTGTCGTAGCTGCCGCGCATGCCGCAGATGAGCGCGTCGACGTCGCCGGAGGCCAGCAATTGCGTGCCCTGCAGGGTGGTGTCGCCTTCGGCTTCGATCAAGGTATAGTCGACGCCTTCGCGCAGGCGCAGGCCGTTCTGCCTGATGGCGGCCGAGATCTCGGCCGCGCTACCGATCAGTACCGGCTGCGCCAGCGCGCTGTCGACCACGGTCTGCACGGCGCGCAGCACGCGCGCATCGTTGGCTTCGGCATAGGCCACGCGGCGCGGGCTGGCCTTGGCCTTGGCGAACACCGGTTTCATGAAGAAGCCGGTGTGATAGATCATCTCCGCGAGCCGCTCACGATACGCGGCCATGTCGGTGATCGGGCGCGCGGCCACGCCCGACTGTTCGGCGGCAATCGCCACTGCCGGTGCGATGGCGGCCATCAGGCGCGGATCGAAGGGTTTCGGGATGATGTAGTCGGGGCCGAAGCTGAGGTCTTCGCCGGCATAGGCGGCGGCCACGGCGTCGTTGGCTTCGGCTTCGGCCAGGTCGGCAATCGCCGACACGCAGGCCAGCTTCATCTCGTCGGTGATGCGCGTCGCGCCGCAGTCGAGGGCGCCGCGGAAGATGTAGGGGAAGCACAGCACGTTGTTGACCTGGTTCGGGTAGTCCGAACGGCCGGTGGCGATGATGCAGTCGGGCCGCGCGGCGCGCGCCACCTCGGGCCGGATTTCCGGTTCCGGGTTGGCCAGCGCCAGGATGACCGGCTTGTCGGCCATGGTCTTGACCATCTCGGCAGTGAGCACGCCCGCGGTCGAGCAGCCGAGGAAGACGTCGGCGTCCTGCACGATGTCGGCCAGGGTGCGCGCGTCGGTCTCCTGCGCGAAGCGCGCCTTGTTCTCTTCCATCCTGGCGTCGCGGCCGACGTAGATGACGCCTTTCGAGTCGGCCACGTAGATGTTCTCGCGCTTGACGCCCATGCTGACCATCATGTCGAGGCAGGCGATCGCCGCCGCGCCGGCGCCGCTGGCGGCCAGTTTGACGGTGCCGATGTCCTTGCCGACCACCTTCAGTGCGTTGAGCAGGGCGGCGCTGGAGATGATCGCGGTGCCGTGCTGGTCGTCGTGGAAGACCGGGATGTTCATCCGTTCGCGCAGCTTCTTCTCGATGTAGAAGCACTCCGGCGCCTTGATGTCTTCCAGGTTGATGCCGCCGACGGTGGGTTCGAGCATGGCGATCGCATCGACCAGTTTGTCCGGATCGAGTTCGTCGAGTTCGAGATCGAACACGTCGACCCCGGCGAATTTCTTGAACAGGCAGCCTTTGCCTTCCATCACCGGCTTGGAGGCCAGCGGCCCGATGTTGCCCAGGCCAAGCACGGCGGTGCCGTTGGAAATGACGGCGACCAGGTTGCCGCGCGAGGTGTAGTCGGCCGCCTTGGCCGGGTCGGCCGCGATCTCTTCGCAGGCATAGGCCACGCCTGGCGAATACGCCAGCGACAGGTCGCGCTGGTTCGACAGCGGCTTGGTGGCGACCACCTCGATCTTGCCGCGCACGGGGCTGCGGTGGTATTCGAGTGCGTCAGCACGCAGTTGGGTATCGCGGGATTCTTCCTGGTTGCTGCTTTCGGTACTCATGTGGTCTCCTTGTCGGGGCCTGCGCGCTCGCGCGCGCATAGGGATCATGCGGCGCGCATGGGCGGCCCCTGGTCGTTGGCTGAATGCTCATCATACGTGAACGGGCAAAATCCTGCGCATGGCAGAGCCGGCGGTGCAGGGGGCTCTGCCAGGCTCAATGCACCGTCTGCCGCTCCAGGAAACGCTCGAAGGCGTCGCGCGGCACCGCCGGAGAACAATGCCAGCCCTGGATGTAGTCGCAGCCGAGCGCCGCCAGGATGTCGCGCTGGGCGCCGGTCTCGACGCCTTCGGCGATCGCCGCGATGCCGAGCCGGTGCGCCAGGTCGACGATGGCTTCGGCCAGGGCGCGGTCGCTGCCGTCGCCGCCCAGGTTGTCGATGAAGGAGTTGTCGATCTTCAGGTAGTCGACGTCGAACTGTTTCAGGTAGGAGAGCGAGGAAAAGCCGGTGCCGAAGTCGTCGATCGAGACGCGCGCGCCGGCCGCGTGCAGGGCGTCGAGGCAGCGCGTCACTTGCTCGGCATCGCTCACCAGCACGCCTTCGGTGATCTCGATCGTGATGCTGTTGGGCGGCAGACCGGCGTTGACGACCCGGTGCAGCCAGGGCAGGCCGGCATGCCGCTCGAATTGGACCGGCGACACGTTCACGGACAGCTCCACGCACCGGTTCAGGCCTTGGCCGCCGCGCGCTTGTGCGCCTCCTTGATGGTCCAGTAATAAATGGTGCGGCCCTCGACGCTTTCGGTTTTCTCCGGCGGCCATTCCGGACCCATGTCGAAGGCGTGCGACACCACGCGCGAGCCGACCTTCAACTGCTTCCACAGCTGCGGCCGCAGCCGGGTGTTGATGTTCGGCAGCAGGTAGAGCGTAACGACCGAGGCCGGCGACACGTCGGTCTCGAACAGGTCGGCCACCTTGAAGTTCACCTGCCTGGTGACCCCGGCCTGCTCGGCATTCTTGCGCGCCTCGCCGATGCGTTCGGGATCGATGTCGATGCCGGTGCCGCGCGCCCCGTGCGCCTTGGCCGCGGTGACGACGATGCGCCCGTCGCCGCAGCCGAGGTCGAACAGGACGTCGCTCTTGCCCACCTTGGCCAGCTGCAGCATGCGCTCGACCACTTCCTGGGGCGTGGGCACGTAGGGGACGTCGAGCGCCGGCGGCGTCGCGGTGGGCTGGGCCAGCAGGCCGGGCGTCGGCAGCAGCAGGCCGGCGGCGGTGGCGCCGAGGCGGGTCAGGGTGTGGCGGCGCGGTAGCGAAGTCATCGACGGTCTCCTTGGAATGTGAATGTGTCACTGTCTGACATCAGGACTTGAATTCAGAATCCGGTTGCGTGCGCAGCCAGGGCAGGAGCAGCAGGCCGATCGCCAGCACCGCTACGCCGATCCAGGCGGCGTTCAGGCCGCCGAGCGACTGGCTGGTGACGTATGACAGGCTCGAGTACAGCATCCAGGCGCAGGTGCCGCAAAACAGCAGCGGCAGCAGGGGAAACAGCGGCACCTTGTACGGACGCGCAAGAAGCGGCTCGCGCCGCCGCAGCACGAACAGCGACAGGCCGGCGAGGAGGAAAAACAGCCAGAATACGGGCGCCGTGAATTCGACCATGGATTTGAACCCGCCGCCGAACGCCGTGCCCAGGCCGACCAGCAGCAGGGCGGCGACGCCCTGCACCAGCATCGCCGGGGCCGGGGTGCCGCGCTCGCCGTCCCAGCGCCCGAGGCGGCGCAGGCGCTGCCAGTCGCAGCCCATGGCGTAGCCCGAGCGCGCGCCGACGATCATGGTTGCATTGATCGAGGTGAGGGCGGACACGGCCACCAGCAGCGAAATCGCCTTTTCGCCGCCCGCGCCCACGGTCTGGCGCATGACGTCGGCAGCGAGCGTCTCGGACGCGGCCATGCCGCCCAGCCCAAGGGTTTTCCAGCACGCCCAGGTAACCAGCAGGTAGAGGGTGGTGATGATCAGGATCGAGAACATGAGCGCGCGCACCATGTTGCGCGGCCCGTCGCGCACCTCGGCGCTGATATAGGCGGCCTCGTTCCAGCCGCCGTAGGTGAGCAGGACGAACACCATCGCCATGCCGAAGGAGACGCTGCCGTCCGTTGCCGGCGGCGGCGCGGCCGGGCCGGGACCGGCGAACAGTAGCGCGGCGGCCGCGATCAGCAGCAGGCCGCCGACCTCGACCAGCGTCAGCCAGTTCTGCGTTGCCGCGCCGCTGCGCAGGCCGCGCAGGTTCACCAGCGAGAGGATCGCGATCACCGCGCAGGCGTAGGCGGCCGTGCCGAGTGCCGGCGCCAGGCCGGGCAGCGGCCAGGCTTGCTGCATGTAGTCGCCGAATACAAAGGCGAGCAGGGCGATGGAGCCGGTGGTGATCACCGAAAAGCGCGCCCAGCCGAACAGGAAGGCGACCGGGCGTCCGTAGGCGCGGCGCAGGAAGTGGTAGTCGCCGCCCGGATGGGCGCAGGAGGTGGTTAGTTCGGCATAGCAGAGCGCCCCGGCCAGCGACACCAGCCCGCCCAGCAGCCACATGCCGAACATGCCGCCGGCGCTGCCGGACAGGCTGGCGACGATCGACGGCGCTTTGAAGATGCCGGCGCCGATCACCACGCCGACGATCAAGGCGACCGCCTCGCGCAGGCCGAGCAGCGGGCGCGGCCCCCCGCCGGCGGCACTGGTTTCGATAATCGGCTCTGCTGCGTTGCGGTCCATGGCACGCGATCGGAGTGACGGCTGACGTTCCCGTCGATGCAGGTTCGACGCTGCCGAGCATGATTGGTTCCGCATTCAGCTGGCTGATGTGCGCGCTTCCTGCGCGAAAACAGGTGTTTCGCCCTGCAGCCGTTCCGTGACGCGTGGGCGCAGCCCACCCTGCGAACTTCGCTTGCGGAAATTGGTCGCACAAACAAAAACGCCCGGTCGAAAGACCGGGCGTCGGATACAGGCAGGGCTAGCGATTAACCCTTGACCAGCTCGCCATCCTTAATACGATGCAAGCCCAGCGGATTGGCATCCTGCAGCGCTTCCGGCAGCAGCCAGCTCGGCAGGTCCTGGTAGCTGACCGGACGCAGGAAGCGGTCGATCGCGCCGGCGCCGACCGAGGTGCTGCGGCTGTCCGAGGTGGCCGGGAACGGGCCGCCGTGCACCATGGCGTGCGAGACTTCGACGCCGGTCGGGTAGCCATTGATCAGGATGCGGCCGGCCTTGCGCTCGAGCACCGGCAGCAACGACAGGGCCGCGTCGCGGTCGTTTTCGGTCAGGAACACGGTGGCGGTCAGCTGGCCGTCGAGGTGCTCGGCGACTGCGCGGAACTGTTCCAGGCTGGTGCAGCGCACGATCAGCGACGAAGCGCCGAAGATCTCGTCTTCCAGCGCCGGGTTGGCGATGAAGTTGGCGGCATCGGTCTCGAACAGCGCGGCCTGGCCGGCGCATACGGTGGTGCCGCACTGGCCGCGCGCGACCAGGGTGACGCCCGCTTCCTTGCCCAGCTTTTCGACGCCGCTGTTGAAGGCGGAGTGGATGCCTGGGGTCAGCATGGTGCTGCCGACCTTGCTTTGCAGGGCGGTTGCGGCGGCTGCGCGGAAGGTGTCGAGTTCGGCGCCTTCGAGGGCAATCACCAGACCCGGGTTGGTGCAGAACTGGCCGGAACCGAGCACCAGCGAGTCGATGAAGCCGGTGCCGATCTGGGCGGCGCGGGTCGCCATCGCGTTCGGCAGCAGGAACAGCGGGTTGATGCTGCTCATCTCGGCGTAGACCGGGATCGGTTCGGCGCGGGCCGCTGCCGTGCGCACCAGCGCCAGGCCGCCCTGGCGCGAGCCGGTGAAGCCGACCGCCTTGATCGCAGGATGGCCCACCAGGGCCTGGCCGATGGTGCGGCCGTCGCCATGCAGCATCGAGAACACGCCTTCCGGCAAGCCACTGGCAGCGACTGCCGCCTGGACAGCCTTGCCAACCAGTTCCGAGGTGCCCGGGTGGGCGCCATGGGCCTTGACCACGACCGGGCAGCCGGCGGCGAGTGCCGAGGCGGTATCGCCGCCGGCGACCGAGAATGCCAGCGGGAAGTTGCTGGCGCCGAAGACGGCGACCGAACCCAGGCCGATCTTGCGCAGGCGCAGGTCAGGACGTGGCGGGGTGCGTTCCGGCAGCGCCGAGTCCAGCGCGGTGGCCAGGAAGCGGCCGTCGCGCACGACTTTCGCGAACAGGCGCAGCTGGCCCACGGTACGGCCGCGTTCGCCTTCGAGGCGGGCTTGCGGCAGGCCGGATTCCTGCATGGCGCGCTCGATCAGTTGCGGGCCGAGGTCGAGGATGTTCTGGGCGGCCAGCTCCAGGAAGGCGGCGCGCGCTTCCAGGGTGGTGTTGCGGAAGGTGTCGAAGGCCTGTTCGGCCAGCGCACACGCGCGCTCGACGTCGTCGACGGTGCCGCTGCCGAAGCTCGGTTCGAACTGTTCGCCGGTGGTCGGATTGACGGCGCGGAAGCTGCCGGCGCTGCCCTTGAGCGTGGTGGAACCGATTAGCAGGTCGCCATTGATGGTGATGGTCAAGATAATTCTCCTCTTCGATGCGGAAAAGCGCGCCAGGGCTGGTTGCCAGCCGTGGCGCGCCGATAACTAATTCAGATCAATTTACTGTGGGCCCAGCTTTGCCATCAGGGCGGCCAGTTGCTCGACTTCTTCGCCGGTCAGGTCGGTCAGCGGTGCGCGCACCGGGCCTGCCGAGTGGCCTGCGATGGTGGCGCCGGCCTTGACGATGCTCACTGCATAGCCGGCCTTGCGGTTGCGGATCTCCAGGTAAGGCAGGAAGAAATCGTCGATCAGGCGGCCCTGGGTTTCGAAGTCGTCGGTGCGCACGGCTTCGTAGAACGCGATCGCGGTCTTCGGGATGAAGTTGAAGACGGCCGACGAGTAGACCGGCACGCCCAGCGCCTTGTAAGCGGCTGCATACACTTCCGCGGTCGGCAGGCCGCCCAGGTAAGTGAAGCGGTCGCCCAGCTTGCGGCGGATGGTGACCATCGATTCGATTTCGCCGTTGCCGTCCTTGAAGCCGATCAGGTTCGGGCAGCGGTCGGCCAGCTTCAGCAGCGAAGCGGCATTCAGCTTGCAGCGGTCGCGGTTGTAGACGACGACGCCGAACTTCACCGATGCGCAAACTTGTGCGACGTGCTCGACCAGGCCATCCTGGCTCGCTTCGGTCAGGTAGTGCGGCATCAGCAGCACGCCGTGGGCGCCCAGGCGCTCGGCTTCCTGTGCGTACTTGATGGCCATGCGGGTCGGGCCGCCGGCGCCGGCCAGGATCGGCACCTTGCCGCGGCAGGTTTCGACGGCGACCTTGACGACCTGGGTGTAGTCCTCGGGCGTCAGCGAGAAGAACTCGCCCGTACCGCCGGCGACGAACAGTGCGGTCGCGCCGTACGGGGCCAGCCACTCCAGGCGCTCGGCATAGGTGTCCGCCTTGAATTCGCCGTTGGCGTCGAAGTCGGTGATCGGGAACGACAGCAGGCCGGAGGAGAGGATTTGTTTGACGTCTTGTGGAGTGAACATGGTCATTGCCTTCAGGTGGGGGTGAAGGTGAGGCTGTCTCGTGCCTCACCAGTTATCAGTCATCGTACAACTTAAAATCATGTCTTGCAAGCGGTCTGGCCAATTATTTTTGTAGGGTGGGTACTTGTGCCCACGCGGTTCAACGGGTGATGGTCGAATCGTACGATGCGATTGTTCACGTGCTGTACCGCGTGGACGGAGTCCACCCTACGAAGAGCGTCGCGCATAGGCAGGAAACCCGTGCGCGGCCCAGTCCGACCTCAAGTCGCCAGCGTGGTGTTGACCAATTTGCCCGCAATCGTCACATTGGTCAGTTTCACGTTCTTCACGTTATGGACATACCAGGGCTGGGCCGCGTTCCGTGGCGTGCCGAAATCGCAGTCGGTGATCGTCACGTCGCGGATCGGCAGGATCTCGGCGCCGGCCGGGCCGTTGTAGTCGAAGGCGACCGGTCCCAGCAGCAAGAGCGCCTGGTAGCAGGAGAATTCGCCGTCCTGCGTCTTGACGTTGCCCACTTTCACGCCCGAGATGTGGACGTGCTCGACGACCGGCGGGCGGGTGCGCACGTTGTCGGCGTTCGGGTCGTAGTCACAGTCGATCGTCACCACCGCGCCGGACGAGGAACCCACCGACTTCGGCGGGATCGGCGAGCCGGGCAGGGGCCGGTAATACCCCGGTTTCAGGTTGACGCCATTCGGCATCGTCACGTTGCGCACGTAGAAATGGCGCAGGAAGCCGCCGCGGTTCATGTTGGTCTTCATGCGGATCGCGGTGTTGAGCGGGTCGGTGGCCCAGTGCGTATTGCGGAACTCGATGTTCTGCGCATACACGTGCTGGATCCCGCCCGCCATCTCGCTGCCCAGGGTCACGCCGCCGTGGCCGCTATTCATGATGCAGTTCTGGATCACCACGTTCTGGGTCGGGCCGAACTGGATGTCGCGGTTCTTGCCGGACTTGATCGCGATGCAATCGTCGCCGTTGTTGAAGGTGCAGCCATCGACCAGCACGGTATTGCAGGCGTCCGGATCGAAGCCGTCGCTGTTCGGGCCCAGGCTGTCCATGTGCACGTTGCGGAACTCCAGCTTGGTGCAGTTGACCGGGTGGTGCACCCAGAACGGCGACTGGCGGATCTCGTAACCCTGCAGCAGCACGTCGGTGCAACCGATGAATTCGACCATGCACGGGCGCAGGTAGTGGCCGCGTCCGAAGATGCGCTTGCCGGCCGGGACGCCCGCTTCCGACAGCGTCGGCAGGTAGACTTCGTCGGTGCGCCACTTGTCGTCCTTGCCTTCCATGAGCGCGACCTGGGCCGCATCCAGGCCCGGCGCCACCGCGCGCACGCTGGTCGGGTTGCGCGGATTGACGACCGTCTGCGCCTGCTGCTGGTTCGGGCCGGGCTTGCGTTTACCCTTCCAGTCCCACCAGGTGTCGCCGTTCGGCAGCGGCACGCCACCCTGACCGTCAAGGATGCTGGTCCAGTCTTCGCCGGTGAGGGCGATGTTGTTCTGGCCGTAGGCATAGACCAGCGGCGAATAGTTCAGGCAATCGTTGCTCTGCCAGCGCGAGATCACCAGCTTGCCGTTGGCGCCGCAGTCATGGTCGCCGTACTTGGCGAAGTCGTCGGGATCGTTGCTGAAGTAGACGTGGGCGCCCTTGGCCAGGTGCACGTTGACGTTCGACTTGAGGACGATCGGACCCTTCACCAGCCAGTTCCCGGCCGGGATCACGACGCGGCCGCCGCCGGCCGCGGCGCAGGCGCCGATCGCCGCCGCGATCGCGCCGTAGCAGTCGGGCGCGCCGGGCGCCGGCGTGCTGACCTGGCCCGGCTCGTGATGGGCGACGTATCCCGTCACTTTCACCGTGCTGCACGGCGCCGCGCCATAGGCGGTGATGAGGAAATCCTGCTTGCGGAAGGCGAGCGGCGTCTTGAAGGTGACGATGATGTTCCGGGCGCGCGCCCAGGCATCGGCGGCGGGGCCGGCGGGGGCGTCGCCGCTTTTGCTCGCGACGGCGCAGCCGCCGAGGCCGAGGCCGGCCGCCGACAGGGATGCGGTCAGCAGGGAGCGGCGTTGCGTATTAATGTGCTTCAGGGTCATCTCGTCTCCAAATCATGGTGCTTATGATGTCCGCCACGGCTGCGAGGCCGCGCCGGTCGTGCAAATGCTTATACATTCAGCCGCGCGAAAAAGTGCGTGTCACGCGTTCCAGGTGGGCGCGCATCGCCGTGCGCGCGCCGGCCGCATCGTGGGCGGCGATCGCGGCAAAGATGCGCCGGTGGTCGAGCAGCGTCTCCTGGCGCAGCTGTTCGGTCTGGAAGTGTTCCTTGAGGCGGTGCCAGAGGCGGCCGCGCTGCTCCCACAGGTAATCGAAGGTGCCGACCAGGGCGCTGTTGCCGCTGGCGCGGGCGATCGACAGGTGGAATTCGCGGTCGGCCAGCTCGTTGCTGGCATAGATATCGTGGTTGCGTTCCATCGCTTCCACCGCGCGCAGGATGGCGTCGATGGCCCCGTCGGTGGCGACGCGCGCCGCCATGGCGCACACTTCGGGTTCGATCAGGCGCCGCGCGGCCAGCACTTCGAAGGGGCCGGGGCCGATCTCGACTGGTTGGACCGGAGCCGCCGCGCAGATGTAGACGCCGGAGCCGCCGCGCACTTCCACCCGTCCGCCCAGCTCCAGGGCGATCAGGGCTTCGCGCAGGGAAGCGCGGCTGACGCCGAGCCGGGTCGCCAGTTCGCGCTCGGGCGGCAGGCGCGTGCCGGCCGCCAGGTTTTCGCTGCGGATGAGGGCGTCGATACGGTCGGCGACCACTCTATATAGACGTGGTTCGGGGTGGTGCAGGTGTTGCAACCCGGATGTTCCACTGTCGCCTTTTGTCTCCAGCACGTGCTGTCCAGTCGGTACGCGTTTCAGCATTGCCGTCCAATCTAGTTTTTGGTCAGGCCATTCTAAATTGGTTTGACCAATTGCGCAATGCGGACTAGCCAGATCGATTTTTTACTGGCATACTCGCTTCAACTTATAAGGCTTGGCGCGCACCTGCGCCGCAAGCCACAGTCACTCAACTGGGCAGGTCCACTATGCAAAGCATCCAAATCGTGCGTCCAGGCCAGGCCGAACAAGCCAGCCAGGACACGCCACGCTATATCCGCATGCACGCCAACGACAACGTGGCCATCGTCGTCAACGACGGCGGCCTGAAGCCCGGCGCCGTGTTCGCCGACGGCCTGGCGCTGATCGAAGCCGTGCCGCAGGGGCACAAGGTCGCGCTCGTCGCGATCGCCGCCGGCGCGCCGGTCACGCGCTACAACGTCACCATCGGCTTCGCCCTGCGCGACATCGCCGCCGGCAGCTGGATCGCGGAACACAACCTGCGCATGCCCGAGGCGCTCGACCTCGCCGGCCTGCCGATCGCCAACCGCGCCGCACCCGTCATGGAGCCGCTCGACGGCTTCACCTTCGAGGGTTACCGCAATGCCGACGGTTCGGTCGGCACGCGCAACATCCTGGCCATTACGACCACCGTGCAGTGCGTCGCCGGCGTGGTCGACTTCGCCGTGAAGCGCATCAAGGACGAGCTGCTGCCCCTGTACCCGAACGTCGACGACGTGGTCGGCCTGGAGCACACCTACGGCTGCGGCGTCGCCATCGAAGCGCCGAACGCCGACGTGCCGATCCGCACGCTGCGCAACATCAGCCAGAACCCGAACTTCGGCGGCCAGGCCATGGTCGTCAGCCTCGGCTGCGAAAAGCTGCAGCCGGCGCGCCTGTTCCCGAAGGGTTCGATCCCGATCCTCGCCGGCCGCGAACCGGCCAACGTCTGCCTGCAGGACGCCGGCCACGTCGGCTTCATGTCGATGATCGATTCGATCGTCAACACCGCGCACGAACAGTTGAAGGTGCTGGACGCGCGCCGCCGCGAGACCTGCTCGGCCGCCGACCTGGTGGTCGGCGTGCAGTGCGGCGGCAGCGATGCCTTTTCGGGCGTGACCGCCAATCCGGCCGTCGGCTTCGCGACCGACCTGCTGGTGCGCGCCGGCGCCACCGTGATGTTTTCGGAAGTGACCGAAGTGCGCGACGGGATCGACCAGTTGACGGCGCGCGCTTCCGATCCGGAAGTGGCGGCCGCCATGATCCGCGAGATGGAGTGGTACGATGCCTACCTGAAGAGGGGCGGCGTCGACCGCAGCGCGAACACCACGCCCGGCAACAAGGCAGGCGGACTGTCGAACATCGTCGAAAAGGCGATGGGCTCGATCGTCAAGTCGGGTTCCGCGGCGATCACCGGCGTGCTCTCGCCGGGCGAAAAGCTGAAACAGAAGGGCCTGATCTACGCTGCCACGCCGGCCAGCGATTTCATCTGCGGCACGCTGCAGGTGGCGGCCGGCATGAACCTGCACATCTTCACCACCGGCCGCGGCACGCCCTACGGCCTGGCGCCGGTCCCGGTGATCAAGGTGGCGACCCGCAACGACCTGGCGCGCCGCTGGCATGACCTGATGGACGTGAACGCGGGCCGCATCGCCAGCGGCGAAGCGACGATCGAAGACATCGGCTGGGAGCTGTTCCGCCTGATGCTCGACGTGGCGAGCGGGCGCAAGACCTGGGCCGAGCACTGGAAGCTGCACAACGCACTGACGCTGTTCAACCCGGCCCCGGTGACCTGATCCGGCCGGACCGGTAGTAATACCTGCTTATTTCCTGATCCTGGATGACTGATGAGCTGCCGCGAAGATCGCAAGAGTCTTCCGGCAGGCTGGTAGACGATAACCATAACGACGAGACATCATGCGAACCGACACCATCAAACAGGCCGCCGCAGCCGGCCGCGCCAACCCAGCCGCCAGCGGCGCCATCGGCACCTACCGCTGGACCATCTGCGCACTCCTGTTCTTCGCCACCACGGTCAACTACCTCGACCGCCAGGTGCTGTCGCTGCTGGCGCCGGAACTGACCAGGGAATTCGGCTGGTCGAACACCGACTACGCCAACATCACCGCCGCCTTCCAGTTCGTCTACGCGATCTCGATGCTGTTCGCCGGCCGCGTGGTCGACCGTCTCGGCACCAAGGCCGCCTTTGCGCTGGCGATCGTGGTCTGGTCGATCGGCGCCATCATGCATGCCGGCGCGATCGGCCTGGGCAACGGCGCCAATTCGGTACTGGGCATGCTCGGCATCGCCGCCGTCCCGGTGTCCGTGATCGGCTTCATGATCGCCCGCGCCGTGCTGGCAGTGGGCGAGGCCGGCAACTTCCCGGCCGCGATCAAGGCCACCGCCGAATACTTCCCGAAGAAGGATCGCGCTTTCGCCACCGGCATCTTCAACTCCGGCGCCAACGTCGGCGCCGTGCTGGCGCCGATCAGCGTACCCTTCATCGCGGCGCACTGGGGCTGGCAGGCCGCCTTCGTCGTCATCGGCGCGATCGGCTTCGTCTGGCTCGGCCTGTGGACCATCTTCTACGAGAAGCCGGCCAGGCAAAAACGCCTGGGTGCCGCCGAACTGGCCTACATTACCAGCGACGACGCGCCGGCCGCGGCCGACGGCAAGCCGCTTGGCCGTGCCCTCTCATGGTGGGAACTGCTCGGCTACCGCCAGACCTGGGCCTTCGCCTTCGGTAAATTCATGACCGACGGCGTCTGGTGGTTCTTCCTGTTCTGGCTGCCGAAATACCTGGCCGCGCAGTACGGCATGACCAGCACCGAGATCCAGTGGCCGCTCGCCATCCTGTACAGCATGACCATGATCGGCAGTATCGGCGGCGGCTGGTTCCCGACCTGGTTCATCAACAAGGGCGCCTCGCCGTACGACGGCCGCATGAAAGCCATGCTCTTGATCGCCCTGTGCCCGCTGGTGGTGCTGCTGTCGCAACCCTTCGGCTACATCAGCTTCTGGGTGCCGGTGATCCTGATCGGTATCGGCGCCGCGGCGCACCAGGCCTGGTCGGCCAACCTGTTCACCACCGTCTCGGACATGTTTCCGAAACGCTCGGTCGGCTCGGTGGTCGGCATCGGCGGCCTGGCCGGCGGCATCGGCGGCGTGCTGGTGACCAAGGTCGGCGGCTGGCTGTTCGACTACTACGGCGCGCTGGGCCAGATCCAGACCGGCTACACCATCATGTTCGCGTTCTGCGCCGTGGCTTACCTGCTGGCCTGGGGCGTCATGAAAACGCTGGTGCCGCGCTACGACGAAATCCGCGAACCACAGGAGGCCTGATGAGCATGCACATCGAACGCGTCAGTGCCAAGCGCGCGCTGGTGGGCGAATGCCCGGTCTGGAATGTACAGGACGGCAGCTGGTACTGGGTCGACATTCCGGCCAAGACCATCTGGCGCCTCGATGGCGCAGGTGAACTGCGCAGCTGGAGCTGCGGCGAAATGGTCGCCTGCATCGCCCCGGCACGCGACGGCAGCATCCTGGCGGGGATGGAAACCGGGCTGTTCCGCCTGGTCCTGAACGACGACGGCAGCGTCGAGCCGACGCGCCTGGCCGCACCCGAGGCGCTTGAAGCGGGCATGCGCTTCAACGACGGCCGCTGCGACCGCCAGGGCCGCTTCTGGAGCGGCACCATGTTCATGGACATGGCGGCCGAACGCGCGGTCGGGGAGCTGTACCGCTATTCTTCCAATGAAGGCTTGTCGGCGCCGGTGGTGGCCGGCCTGCTGACGCAGAACGGCCTGGCCTTCTCTCCGGACGGGCGCACGATGTACCTGTCCGACTCGCACCCGGCCAGCCAGCAGGTCTGGGCCTTCGACTACGACCTCGACGCCGGCCTGCCGTCGAACCGGCGGCTCTTCGTCGACATGCACAATCACCCCGGCCGCCCGGACGGCGCCGCGGTCGACGTCGACGGCTGCTACTGGACCTGCGGGAACGATGCCGGCGTCCTGCTGCGCTTCACGCCCGACGGCCGCCTCGACCGCACGATCGAGGTGCCGATGGCCAAGCCGTCGATGTGCAGCTTCGGCGGGCCCGGACTCGATACGCTGCTGGTCACCTCGATCAGCGCCGGGCAGGACCCGGCCGATCCGTGGGCGGGGGCGACGATCACGCTGCGGCCGGGTGTGCAGGGCGTGGCGGAAACGCCGTTCGGCGGCTAATCGCGCCGTCGGCCATTGTGCACCGTAGGGGTGTTACGTCCGTATTCTTTCACCCGCCGCCGGGAAAATTTCCTCATGACGTAGGGTGGACTCCCGAGTCCACGCGTTACGTGCGTATCCTTTCCCGACTGCGTCGAATATTCGTTCGCACGGCTTCGTGAAGCGCACGTAACGCGTGGGCATGCCCACCCTACGGTACACATCGGCAAACGATCCGTTTCGCGCTACCGGTCCGCCTCGATCGCTCCCGCCACCAGGTCGGCCAGCGCCGCCTTCGGCCGCACCAGCCCACGCAAGCCTTCCACCGTTCCCAGCCGGTCGCGTACCGCCTCGTCCTGGCTCGCTTTCAGCTTGCCCTCGAGCCGCTCGATCGGGATCTCGATGCCGACGATCGCGCGCAGCAGTTTGTCGATGTAGTCGCCTGGCGCGTCGCTCACCCGCCACGGCGCCGGCTGCGCCGCTTCCTGCACGTTCGTCAGGCGATCGAGCATGTCCATCAACCAGTCCGGGTCTTCGACGGCCCGCGCGACGCCATGCGCGTGGACGACGGCGTAATCCCAGGTCGGCACCACCTTTCCATGCTCGGCCTTGCCCGGATACCAGTTCGGCGTGATGTAGCTTTGCGGCCCCTGGAACATTACCAGCGACGGCGTGCCGGCGCCGAGCGCGCGCCAGACAGGGTTGGCACGCGCCACGTGGCCGACCAGCGTGCCGTGCGGGCCGCGGTGGCGGTCGAGCAGGAAGGGGATGTGGTTGGCCACCAGGCCGTCGGCGCCGGCGAGGACCCAGGCGCCGAGGGCGTGTTCACCGATCAGCGCGAACAGGGCGTCGCGGTCGTCGAAGCGGTGGTCGGGGCGGATGTACATGGCAGTCCTGGGCGCGGTGAAGGGAGCGCGCACAGCATGGCGCAGAGCACGCCGAAGGTCAAGCGAGGCAGGGTGGGCACTTGTGCCCACGCGGTCGTACCCATGCATACCCTGAGGCGCGCGAACGAGGTTTCGATATGCATCCGGAGTACCGCGTGGGCACGAGTGCCCACCCTACGATCAGCGGGCGCCGAGCGTGACCTTCACCGGATTCTTCGCGCGCACCGCGGCCTGCGCCACGTAGGCGGCCCAGGCTTCCTGCGACACGATGTGCCCGGCGCGGTCCCAGGCGGCGCCGGCATGGTAGCGCAGCGGTTTGCCCGATTCCACCTTGGCCAGCACCAGGTGGTTCAGCGCGTCTTCGGCGAAGCCGCTGGCGCCGGGCAGTACGATGGCGAGGCCGATCGCGCCGTTGCTGGCCTGCTGCACCCACTGCAGCAGCGACGGATCGGCTTCGCTGCGCACGATCGCGATCTTCGGATCCTGCTTCTTGTCCGACGGCGTCTTGTTCAGGCCGACGGCGACGGTGAGCTGCTGCGGGCCGCTGAAGGTGAAGGTGCTGTCGATCTGGTCGAGCTGGTGGCCGGCGTCGACCGTGAAGCGCTTGACTTCGGAAACCTTGGTGCCGGCCGCATCCCAGGCGTCGTAGCTCAGCTCGAACACCGCGCGTACCGGACCGTTGGCCAGCACCTTCCAGCTCGCGTAATTGGTGCTGGTGGCGAGCGTGGCGCCGTCCCAGACGCCGGTGCCGCCGGCGCCGCGCGACTTGCCGACGTTGTACATGTCCATGCCTTCGCCCTCGTCCTTGTGGTAGTGGTCGTGGCCCTTGTTGTACCAGCGGTCGACGATCGGATAGTCGACGCGCTTGAACCACAGGTCGAGGCCACTGGTCACCAGCACTTCCTTGCCGCTGCCGGCCGGCGCGGGCGCCGCCAGCGCCGGGCCGTAGGTACGGTGCGCAATGCGGTCGTTCTCCCACGCGAAGTCATCCAGGCGTTCCTGCACGTAGCGGGCAAAGGCTTTGGTCGGGAACACCGGGTTCAGGGTGTCGCTCTTTTCGACGGTGAAGCTGGCGCTCTTTTCGCCGGCAGCGAAGTCGTGCTGGAAGATCAGTTCGCCGTAGGCGGCGCCGACGTTCTTCGGGTCCTTGGCCAGCGGCGCCACGTTGGTGACCTGGTGCGGCAGTACGCGTCCCTTCGCGTCCTTGACCACCAGGCGCTGGATCAGGGCGCCGGGCAGGGCGCGATTGACTTCGCTCCACGGGACGGTAATGGTCTCGGAAGGCCGCGCCAGCGCCAGGTCGTGGCTGACCGTGACGGTCAGCGCGTCAGCTGCCAATGCCAAGGAAGGCGCAAACAAGGCGGCCAGCGAAAAACGTAAAACGGTCGATTGCATGAAGCTCTCCTGAATCAGTGGTGTTCGCGGTAGTTGGTCTGGCCGCCCTTGGGCACGAAGTGGTAGGTGCGCACGCGGTGTTCGATGCCGAAGGCCGGGTTGTTCACCAGCTTGATGATCTCGGCGCCGGCCAGCAGCGTCGGGCCATAGCCGTGCAGGGCGTCGACGCTGGTCGGACGGTTGTAGTAATACACCTGGTCGCTGGCGAAGGTGGTGCCGACGCAGGTGCCTTCGACCTGGCCCTTGTCGTTGATCTTGGTCGACAGGCCGGCCCAGCCGGCCACCGCGATCGAACCATAGGTGGTCGGGCTGACCCAGCCCTGGTTGACGGCGTGCGCGAACACATAGGTGAACATGGCGCTGGCCGAGGTTTCGAGGTAGGAGTCGTTCCGGTCGAGCATCTGGTGCCACAGGCCCGTGCCCGACTGCAGCTGGGCGATGCCCTTGAGCGTCTTGCGCAGCTGTTCCAGCACCTTCGGATAGCCCGGATGGTCTTTCGGCAGCACGTCGAGCAGATCGGACATGGTCAGCACCGCCCAGCCGTTGGCGCGGCCCCAGTAGAACTGCGGCGCGTCCGGGTTGTTGGCGTTCGAGCCGTGGGTATAGATGTTCAGCTGCGGGTTGAACATGTAGGCCGACATCTGCAGCACGTTCTTGACGGCGTCGTCGAAGTAGGCGCGTTCGCCGGTCATGCGGCCCAGTTCGGCCAGCGCCGGCACGCCCATGTACATGTCGTCGGCCCACAGCGACACGGCCTGCGGCCGCTCGCGCGCCAGGGTGCCGTCCGGCAGGCGGAACTGCTGCCTGGCGACCCAGTTGCCGCATACGGCGATCTGTTTCGACAGGTCCGGACCGATCCTGGCCGCGCGTGCGCGCATCATCGCCGCGCACATCGAGCCGGCGTCGTCGAGCGAGCGCGGGTCGATGAAGCGCGAAAAGGCGTTGGCGCGCTCGAGCTTGAAGCGTTGTTCCTGGGCCTGGAAGTAGGGCAGCTTGTCGGCGAAGAACTGCAGGTGGCGAGCCGTCATCTCGGTGAAGCGCTTGTCGCCGGTGACTTCGGCGGCTTTCAGCATGCCGGCGTGGACCACGCCCATCTCGTAGACCTGCAGGCCGAAGTCGGCCTCGCTCTCGGCCATGACGGCCTCCTTCACCGGCGTCCTGAAGTCGGTGATCGGGGCCTTGGTCGACTTGTTGACCACTTGCGACGGTGTGTGCGCATCCATGTAGCCGCGGATGCGGTGCAGGGCGGCCGTGATCTCGGCCGGGACCGGCTTCTTGTACGGGACCGGGTAGGTACCTTCGCCAGGATCCTTGGCGCTCTTGTTGTCGGGATTGCGGTAGGGACCCTCGGCGGCGGCGGGGCCGAGGACGGAGAGGGTAACGAGGGCGGCAAGCAGCTTGGTCGGCAGGTTCAAGGTCGTCTCATCGAGTGGATTATTGTGGAGCAGTCCGACTGGCCGCAAGGCGCGGTCGCGGATTGCTTTTTTGGTCAGGCCATTCTAATGTGGTCTGACCGCATGCGCAAGGCGGACTAGCCGGTTAGAGAAACTTCATGGCATACTGCCAGCAGAGACAGTTTTTTTCGAACCCACCAGGAAGAACGGCATGACCCAATCCGCACCGACCGCAGCAAGCCAGCCCGTCAAACCATTCAAACGCATCCTGCTCACCGGCGCCGCGGGCGGCCTCGGACGCATCCTGCGCGAGCGCATCGCGCCATGGGCGGAGGTCGTGCGCCTGTCCGACCTGAACGAGGTCGGCACGGCCGGCCCGAACGAGGAAATCGTGCGCTGCGACCTGGCCGACAAGGCGGCCGTCATGGCGCTGGTCGAAGGCGTGGACGCGATCCTGCACTTCGGCGGCATCTCGACCGAGGCGCCGTTCGAGGACATCATGCAGGCCAACATCCTCGGCGTGGCCAACCTGTACGAAGCGGCGCACAAGCATGGCGTCAAGCGCATCATCTTCGCCAGCTCGAACCACGCGGTCGGCTACTACAAGACCACCGACATGCTCGACGCCAGCATGCCCGTGCGCGCCGACAGCATGTACGGCATCAGCAAGTGCTTCGGCGAGACCATGTCGCGCTACTACTACGACCGCTTCGGCCTCGAGACCGTCTGCATCCGCATCGGTTCGAGCTTCCCCGAGCCGGCCAACAAGCGCATGATGACGACCTATTTCAGCTACGACGACCTGACCGAAATGCTGCGCTGCTCGCTGTTCGCGCCGCGCGTCGGCCACACCATCGTGTTCGGCATGTCGGACAACGACAGCCTGTGGTGGGACAACCGCTACGCGCGCCACCTCGGCTACAAGGCCAAGGACAGCTCGTCGCAGTTCGCGTCGAAATTCCCGGACACCGCCGAATTCCCGGCGGCGGACGACGTCACGACCATCTACCAGGGCGGCAAATTCCTGCTCGACGGCCCGATGTTCAAGTAAGCCGCAGGTTACGCCACATGATGGAGATGCTTCACCTGCGCTGCGGCGCGCTGCACGCCGAGGTGCTGCCCGGCGCCGCCGGCGGCCTGGGGCGCCTCGACTGGCGCCGCGGCGCCGATACCCATGCGCTGCTGCGCCCTTACGTGCACACACCCGGCGCGCCGGCGCCGGCGACCTCGCAGCTGGCCTGCTTTCCCCTGGTGCCGTGGTCGAACCGGATCGATCCGGCCGGCTTCATGTTCGAAGGGCGCAGCGTTGCGCCTGCGCCCAACCGCGCCGGCGAGCCGTGCCCGATCCATGGCGACGGCTGGCAGCATCCGTGGACGGTGGAAGCGCGTTCCGCGACCGGCGCCACGCTGCTGCTTGACCGGCGCGGCGGCGCGCCGTTTTCTTACGTGGCACGCTTGCGCTATACCCTGGGCGAGACGGCGCTGCAGGTGACGCTCGAAGTCACGAATACGGGAGCCGTGCGGCTGCCGTTCGGGCTGGGCCTGCACCCGTGGCTGGAACGCCGTGCCGGCGTGACGCTGCGCGCGCATGCGCGCGGCACCTGGACCCGCGACGCGCGCGGGCTGCCGGACGAGAGCATCGACCTGCCGCCGGAATGGGATTTCGCGGCAGCGAAAGTGCTGCCGGACGGCCAGGTCGACCACGCGTTTCGCGGCTGGGATGGCCAGGCCGAGGTGTACTGGCCGGACAGCGGCGTCTCGCTCGCGATCGAGGCCGACATGGCCTATTACATCCTGTATGCGCCGGCCGGGCGCGACTTCTTCTGCTTCGAACCGGTCGACCATGCAATCAATGCCCACAACCTGCCCGAGGGCGCCGTGCGCAATGGCTTGACAGTGCTGGCGCCAGGACAGATGCTGCGCCGGCGCGTCGTGTTCCGCGTGCGCAACCACGCGTCAAAGGAGGCTGCATGAGAACCGTGCGCGTGACCTTGATGGCGGCCGCGCTGGCCGGTTGTGCGGCAGGCGCCTGCGCCCAGTCCGCCCCCGACAGCTATACCGCCGAGACGACCTACACCAAGCTGGTCAAGCAGTACCCCTTTATCCAGGTCGCCAGCCGCGAGGTGCCGGCGTCGGTGGAAGCGCTGCGCGACATCACTTACGTCAGCCACGGCACCCGCGCCCTGCAGCTGGATCTCTACTTGCCCAAGGCACGCGCCGGTAAAAAGCTGCCCGGCATCGTGCTGGTGCACGGCGGCGGCTGGCGCGCCGGCGTGCGCGCCAACTTCGCGCCGATGGCGATCCGCATGGCCGAACGCGGCTACGCGGCGGCCACGGTCAGCTACCGCCTGTCGCCGGAAGCGCCATATCCGGCCGCGATCCACGACGTCAAGGCGGCGCTGCGCTGGATGCGCGCGCATGCGGCGCAGTACGGCATCGATCCGCAACGCATCGCGGTCGGCGGCGGCTCGGCCGGCGGACAGATTGCCAGCCTGGTCGGCGTGACCGGCGGGATCGAGCGCTTCGATCCGGGCGCAGTGGCCGGCGCCGCATCGAGCGCGGCCCAGGCCATCGTCAACATCGACGGTTTGTCCGACTTCACCTCGGAAGCGGCGCGCAAGTACGAGGACGACCCGGCCAAGCAGCCCTCGTCGGCCGGCGCCTGGTTCGGCGGGCGCTATGCGGAAAAGACAGCGCTGTGGCGCGAGGCCTCGCCGACCTTTTACGTCAATGCGCAGACGCCGCCGATCCTGTTCATCGGCAGCGCCCAGACGCGCTTCGCGGTCGGGCGCGAAGAGATGATCGCGAAAATGGATGCGGCCGGGGTGCCGAGCCGGGTGCTGCTGCTGCCGGAGACGCCGCACAGTTTCTGGCTGTTCGATCCGTGGCTGACGCCGACGGTGGAGGCGACCGTGCGCTTTCTGGATGAGCATATGCGGGGCGGCGCGAGCAAGTAGGGTCCCGGTTTGCCGGCGCCGTGGCCTTCATCCAGTTTGCTGAAATGCGGGCGGTGATCCGCGTGGAGTCAGGACTCCACCCTACGTTACACAACCGTCTCGTGAACTCGCCGGTGAACGTGGTGCACCGTAGGGTGGACTCCCGAGTCCACGCGTCTACACAGCCGGATCAAACGCAACGCATCCGCCGGCCACATTTGCGCCATCACGGCGCCGGGTCCCATCCTTCGCCGCCATTGAACCCGCCAAAAATCACATTCCTGCTCCCAAACCGCGCCGCCGCTTCCTGGGCCGTCAGCGCATAGCCGCCCACCCGGCGCGCCAGGTCCAGCGGCTTGCCCGCCACATCCATCGACCCATATTCGCGCCAGCCGTGCGCCGCATCGGCCACGGCCGGATTCGGCGCCGGCTCGCGGTTCACGCCCGCGCCGGCCCAGCCGATCGGCGCCACATGTTCGCCCATCCGGCAATTGATGTAGACGACGTTGTCCCAAGTCGATGCCGTGCCCGGACTGCGCGCCAGGTAAGTGGATCCCGCAGGCACGCCATTCCCCTTCGGGCCCGGCCCGTGGGTCAGCGCGCTGTTGAGGAACACGAAGCCGGGGTCGCCCCGCGCGACCGTGCGCGCCTGCACAATGTAGCCGCCCGATTGTGCATCCTTGCTGTCTCCGACCGAACGCAGCTCGCTTTCCTCGAACAGGGCGGCGCGGTTGGCGCCCCAGATGAAGTCGACGTTGCCCTCGACGAGGGTGCGCCAGAACCAGGCATAGCCCTTCACCTGGATCGTGTCCTGCTCGCTGTAGAAGCTGGCGTTCTTCGCCACCAGGCGCCCGCCCTCGACGTTGAAGTAGACCGTCTCGGCCTGGCCCGAACGGGTGCTTCCGCGCAGCGTGGTGTTGCGCAGCGTGAGGTTCTCGAGCGTCAGCAGGTCGGACTCTTCGACCGCCAGCAGCGCGCGCCCGCCCGAAAACGAAGGCGAGCCCGCGCCCTGGCTGCCGCCCGAACCCGGGTTCAGTCCGTCGTTGTTGGTGGCATGGATGACGACGCCGTCGCGGCTCTCCCCGCGCAGGCGCAGCTTGTCCTTGCCGAGAATGAACAGCAGCTCGCGGTAGCGGCCGTTGCGGATGTCGACCGTGACCGGCGTCGCCTTGTCGAAAGCGCGCATCGCGTGGTTCAGCGCGCCCTGCACGGTGCGGAAGTCGGCGCGGCCGTCGTCGTCGACGGTGAGGGTCGTGCCGGTCGGGGCTGCGTCCGCCGTGCGAAAGGTCCAACGCCCGATCGCGCTGCCCGGTACCACGCCGTCGCCGACCAGCACATAGTACTCGGTCGCGTAATCGAGCTTGCCGAGGTGCGGCTGCACCAGCAGCGTGTTGCCCTCGACCGTCACCGGCGTGAAGCGCACGTGGCGCGCACGCGCCTGGCCGGGATAGCCGATGGCGCGCACTTCCTCGCCAAGCGCGATGCTGTCGACCAGTGCGTCGTCGCGCACGCGGTGGATGCGGATCGCGCCGGTGCTGCCCAGCACCGGGGCCTGCGCAAAGCCGATGCGCAGGAGCGTGTCGACCGGGACCTCGCGTGCGCCGCTGGCGGGCGCCAGCGTCTGCGGCCCGGGGCCGGCAGCGGCGGAAGCGGCCTTGAACGGCGCGCCGATGACCGCATCGATCGTGCTGTGCAGCGCCGGATCGTCCTTGGCAGTGACAATGATGCGCGCCGTGCCTGGTGCGCGCGGCGTGATCGCGATGCCCTCCGCGGTGACGGCGACCGCGGCCACCGCCGGATCGCTGGAACGCGCGCCGTAGGCCAGGCGCGTGACGCCATCGCTGCCGACCGCGCTGATGGCGAGCGGCTGCGGCGCGTCGCCGGCCTGCGCGCGGAACTGCGGTCCGGCCAGCGCCGGTGCGATACGGGCCGGCTGCATGCCGGGTACGCCGGCGCGCAGGTCGTCGAGTTCGAACATGCCGCCCTGGACCAGGATCCCGGTGCGGGCAGCGGCGCCATTGAAAGCCGGCTGCGGCGCGGTGGTGATCTTTTCGCCGTCGAGGTAGACGGCGAGCATGGCCGGCGCCATTTCCAGGCGCAGCGTGGCGAAACGTCCGCCCGGCAGGCGCGCGCGTGGCACCGTTTTCAGGCGGGTGAGCACGCCGTCCTGCATGCGGACCAGCTGGATCGCCATGGTGTCGCCGCTCGCCGGCAGGTCGATGCCGGCGCCGACCCAGTTGCGCGCGTCGACGTGGCGGCCGACCAGGAACAGCGAACGCGCCGGACCGCCGGCGCCGGTACGGACCTGCGCCTCGATGAAGGCTTGCTGGGCGCCGGCCGCCGTCATGCGCGCATCCTTCGACAACGCCAGCATGCGCCCGCTGCCCCCGGCTTGCAAAATACGGTTGTGTGCGTCGGCACGGACGGCCAGCGCAGCCTCGCCCTCGCGCGTCAAGTCCCAGCCGGCGGCGCCCCGATCGAACCCGTCGCAGCCCAGGAAGTCGGCCGTCGGACAGCCGGCAACGACGGGCCGCTGCACGATCCTGCCGGCGCCGGCCTGCGCGCGCACGTACTCAGGCATCGCCTCGGCCGGGCGCGGCGTGAACGGATAGGGAACACTCCACGCCGGCGTGGCCGCCTGGCCGCAAGGCGCAATCGTGGCGCCGTTCAGCAGCGAACCGGTATCGGTGAGGACGCCGGCTTCGGCACCGTCCTCCGCGCCGTTCTCCGCGAAATGGCGGATGGCGTCCTTGCACGAGCGCGCGCCGGCGATCTCGAAGGCGTTCGCCTGCGAGACGATGCGTGCGCCATGGGCCACGCCGACGCCGTATTCGTAAGGGTAGGCCGGATGCTTGCGTTCGCCCACGTGGTAGTTGTTGAACAGGTGGACCTGGCCGAAGCGCACGCGCGGCGCGCGGCTGGCGACGTTCTCGAACAGGTTGTTGCTGATCGTGACGCGCAGGTGGCCGGCGTCGCCGGTGGCCTTGTCGCTGGCGCCGATCAGCATGTTCTTCTGGTGTAGCGCGAAGTGGTTGTACGAGATGGTGACGAAGTCGGCCGCGTCGCGCACGTCGAGTGCGCCGTCGTGGCATTGCCGGTGCTTGCCGTTCTCGACCGGCAGCAGGTCGTCGGTATCCGGGGCATCGGTGAAGCTGTTGTGGTCGACCCAGACGTGGTGCGCACCGACGATCGAGACGGCGTCGAACTGCGCGTTCCAGTTGCCCTTGGCGCCGTCGTTCGGGTCCCATTCCGGGGCGACGTCGCAGGGATTGCGCAGGCGCAGGTTGCGGATGATGACTTGCGAAACGCGCGTCACGTCGATGTGCGCGTTGACGAAGCCGGCGTTGGCGCCGAGGCCGACCAGGGTGGTGTTCGAAGGGAGCGAAACGCGCCCGCGCTTGGCCTGGTCGGCGGTACTGGCGAAGGGGCGGCCTTCGCTCATGTCGATGATGCCTTCGACCTGGACGATGCGGCTGCCCGGGGTACGCTTGTCGAGCGCACGCCGCAGCGCGGGCGCGTCGCGCACGGTGACGATGTTCGCCGCGTCGGCGCCGCCGCGGGTGCCGCCTTCCCGGGCGGCCCAGCCGTCGAGCGGGGCGTGCTGGCGAACGAAGGAAAGGGAGGGGGGCGCCGCGATGGCAAGCGTGGTCATGGCCGCGAGGACCGGGACAAGCAAAATGTGCTTCATGGGACTTCCGGATGCGTGGGCGGCGCATCCGAAAGGCGCGCCGCAAAAAAATTTATGGGCGCACGGCGGCGTAGGCAGAAGGCGCGGCGAATTGCCCCTTCAGGTCGGGGAACAGGCGCACCAGTTCGGCCGCGACCATGCCTGAGAAAACTTCCGACCCCTTGGCGCCGACGTGGGTACGGTCGAACGCGCTTTTCGGCGCGCCTTGCGGCTCGACGCTGGCCGCACTGGCCGGGGCGCCGTAGTTGGCGGGACGCGGCGCCTGCGCCAGCGTATCGGCTTCGTCCTGTCCCATGCGCTGGACGGCGGCGGCGCTGATCGCATTCAGGTCGATCAGGGCCAGCTTGCGTTCGTCGGCGACGCGGCGCGTGGCGGCGGCCCAGGGCGCGAGGTCGTCCTTCAGGTACGCGCCCTTGAAGCTGCGCCGGGTGAGCGGCGTGACCAGCACCGGCACGCCACCGAGGGCGATGGCTTCGTCGGCGTAGCGCGCGATATTCTGCGGGAATTGCGTCACCAGGTCGGTCGAGCGGCCCGGTTTGCCCGGCTGGTCGTTGTGGCCGAACTGGACCAGTACGTAGCTGGCGGAAAAGGCGGCGCCGTCTTTCAGCAATGCCTGCACCTCGTCCCAGCGGCCCTCGGCGCGAAAGCTGCCCGAACTGCGCCCGCCGCGCGCCAGGTTGACGCAGCTGACCTCCGGCTTGAAGCGCGCGCACAGGGCGTCGCCGTAGCCGGTTCTCGTCGCCATGGTGGAATCGCCGACGAGGATGATGCGGACGGGTTTGGAAGGGGCGTCGGCGGCGAGCGCCGGAAGCGCGCACATCGACAGGGAAAGGAGGGCGAACGGAAGCTTCATTCAAGACCTCGAAAGAAGAAAAGGGATGTTGGGTGGACGGCAAAGCCGTCCACCCAAGGGGCAAAGCGATTAGAACGTGTAGTCCGCCCGCACGGTGAACGCACGGCCGATCGGCTTGGCGATGTTCTGCGCAAACACGACACGCGACGACAGTCGCTGGTTCGACAGCGGCGGTTCGTGGTCGAACACGTTGTTCACGCCGGCGCCGACCTTGAAGTTCTTCGAGACCTTGTACGTGGTCGACAGGTTGTACACGCGGTACGGGTCGATCACGTTGTAGAACGGCTGGCCCGGCTGCTGGGTCGGCAGTGCATTGGTGTCTTCGTAGCTCGACGTGTACTGCTGCGTCAGCTGGGCGAAGAACGGACCGTAGGCCCAGTTCACGCGCGCCGTGTGCTTCCACTTGAAGATGTAGGTGTTGGCCGAGGTGGAACCGGTGGACAGGGCGCCGATGCGGCCGACGCTGTCGACCCATTCGCTGCCGGCGTCGTTCTGGCCTTCGTACTTGTCGGTGAAGGTGCCGTCCATCGAGATGCCGAAGCGGCCCCAGTTCGCGGTCGGCAGCGAGTACGACAGGCTCAGGTCGACGCCCTGGGTCTTCAGGCCGCCCATGTTCAGGCGCGTCTTGGTGATGTACTGCAGCGTGCCGTCCGGATTACGCACGAACAGGTCCTGGTAGCGGCCCAGGTTGTCGAAGATGGCGTCTTCGTTGATCTGGGCGATGGTGCCGTCCATGACGATCTTCCAGAGGTCGACCGTCGCATAGAAATTCTTGAACGGTTCGACCACGAAGCCGACGGTATAGGTCTTCGACTTTTCCGGTTTCAGGTCCGGATTGGCGCCGACCAGCGTGGTCAGGCGGGTGTTGCAGACGCGCTCGGCGTCCAGGCCGAGGCCGGCGAAGCGCGGGTCGGTGGTGAGCGTACCGGAGCCGGCCACGTTCGGGGTCGGGCTCGGGCACAGCAGCGGATCGTCCCAGCTCGAGGTCGACGGCGACAGCGTGCGCGGCGTGCCGTAGAGTTCGGGCAGGGTCGGCGCGCGGAAACCGGTGCTGACCGTACCGCGCACCATCAGCTGTTTCATCGGCTGGTAGCGGAAGCTCGCTTTCGGATTCCAGGTCGAGCCGAAATCGCTGAAATGGTCGCCGCGGACGGCGAAGTTCAGGTTCAGCTGTTTCGTGACCGGCGCATCGAGTTCGACGTACAGGCCGGCGACCTTGCGCTGGCCGCTCGGGTTGTTGCCCGGCGTGCCCGAGACCTTGTAGGCGACTTCGTTGCCGATCATGGTCGCGTTTTCCTCGTAGGTTTCGCGGTGCCAGTCGCCGCCGACGGCCACGCCCAGGGCGCCGCCCGGCAGGTCCATCAGGCTGCGCGACAGGTTGAAGTCGGCGCCGTAGTGGCGCACGTCGGCAACGCGGAAGTCCTGGCCGTCGGCCGAGATGCTCTCGAGGTAGGCGCGGCCGGCTTCGTCCTGGGCGCCAAACGGGTTCAGGATGCCGTTGGCGACGCCGGCGTAGATGCCCGGGGTGCGGACAAAATTGTCCTTGAAGCCGCTGTCGCGATGGCTGTAGCCGTAGGATGCGCCGACGCGGTAGTCCCAGCCCTTGAATTCGCCTTCGTCGGCGACCACCAGGCGGTGGTTGGTCTGCACGTCGTGGGTGCCGGCGGCGCCCAGTTCGTCCAGGCTCCAGGTCAGGGCCAGGTCTTCGCCGTTCAGGCCGGCCACGGCCGGCACGCCGCCGCTGCCGCCCGGGTAGTACTTGCTGGCGCGGGTGATCATCAGCGGACGGCGCGAGGCGGTCAGGCGGTCGTAGTCGGTATTCGCGCCGAACACCTGCGGCGGATTGAGGGCGTCGATGTACGACTTCGACAGGTTCAGTTCGACCGTCAGCACCTTGCCGTCGCCGTGCGCCAGGCTGCCCTTGGTGAACAGGGTCACCTGCTGGTTTTCCGGCAGCAGCTGCGGGTAGATGGTCGGGTCGAGGATACAGGTCTTGCCGCCGTTGGCGTTGGTGCGGGTCGACGGCACCGTGGTCTGCGGCAGGCCCGGCGCCACGCAGCCGGCCGCGAAGTACGGGTTGCCGGTGATGTTGGCGGAGCGGCCGTTGCGGTAGATGGTGTAGTTCGCAGGCGACGAGGAGCCACCCGAGGTGTTCGAGGTGAACGGGTTGCCGCCGAGCGAAGCGAGCTTGGCCGGGTCCCAGATGTTCGGACGGTCGATCTGCATCAGCGAGCTGCGGCGCTGGGCGCTGAAGGCGCTGTAGACGTTCCAGCCGTCGGCCGCCAGGTCGCCCTTGCCGGCGACGAGGGTCACGCGCTTCTGGTCGCCGCCGCCGGACTGTTCCGGCTGCACGGTGCTGGCGTGGATGGTCACGTCCTTGACCGTCTTCCTGGTGATGAAGTTGACCACGCCGGCGATGGCGTCGGTGCCGTACAGGGCCGAGGCGCCGTCGCGCAGCACTTCGACGCGGTCGATGGCGGCCATCGGGATGACGTCGACGTTGACCGAGCTCGCGCCCAGCGCTTCGTTCGCCAGGCGGCGGCCGTTGAGCAGGACCAGGGTGCGGTTGGTGTTCAGGCCGCGCATGTTGATCATGGTGCCGCCGCCGCCGCCGCCGACCGGCTCGTTGGTGGCCGCGACCGTCAGGGCGACCGCGACTTCCGACATCGTGGTCAGGCCCTGGTTGGTCAGTTCCTCGGCCTTGTAGGTGGTCAGGGGCAGGGCGTTTTCGGTGGCGAGGCGCTTGATCGAGGAGCCGGTCACTTCGACGCGCTGCATCGGGGCTTCCTGGGCGCCGGCGGCGTTCGCCAGGGTCAGCACGGCGACGGCGACGGCCGACAGAAGAAAGCGTGGTTCGGCCAAGCGGCGCTTGGCAATGGTGGTCTGGTGTTTCACTACGTGTCTCCTGCGTGTGATCATCAATCGCGGCCGGGTGTATCCCTGGCTCGCTCGGATGGATACCTCGCGTATCCGTGCCGTGGTGACGAGGGCCGTGGCGGCCGGGTCAACACGGTTGAATGACAATCGCTCCTGCCATGTTATGCGTGCGGGCATTCAGCGTACCAAGAGAAATTCCCCTGGCATAAGTTAGTCTGCGGACAATTGTACTTTGGTCGGACCAGTTTCGCAATCTGGACATGCCAGTTATTTTTTCGGTCTGAGCGGGCGGCCGTAAGCGGCCTTGCCAGTATTTACGAGGCATTGCCGGGGACGGCTGCCTGACCTGCGGAGTGTGGTAAGCGTTAAACATTTTATATTTAAGTGTGCATACCAATTGCATCACTGGTTAGACCAATTTAGAATCAGTCCGGCAACATTACGGAACTGACCGTCTTCGACCCGCCCGGGGCTCCGGGTCCTCGTCGCAGCGGCGCCGGACACGCAAGGTGTCCACCATGCGGCTACCGCCAAGCGGCGGCCGACTTCCAAAAAAAAACATCCGGAGACCTCTTTGAGAACCAAGCACATCCTTCAGGCACTGGCGCTGGCCGCCAGCGCCGCCACTGCACATGCCACCGTCTACGCCGCACCGCTCCCATTGCAGGACGCCGTCATCACGGCCAGCTACAACGGCGCCGCCGACGGCATGCTCGGCCTCGACCACGGGTTCGCACAGGAGCCCGGTTCCAACACCAGCCGGCTCGATCCGACCGAAACCGGCGTCGAATTCTTCACGGCCGACTACCTGTTCGGCATCGATTTTTCCGCCGCCGGCGCGCTGACGGTGATCGCCAACGGCGCCAACCCGCCCGGCGCCTACAGCATGCGCTTCGACTTCGGCACTACCCTGCCGGGCGCGATCACGGCGTTCAGCTTCGCCGGCGCGAATGGTGCCAGCGGCGTGCCGGGCCTGTCGATCGTCGACGCGCATACGGTTGCGCTCGACCTGAGCGGGGTTTCGTGGGACGAGTTCGGTTCGCTGACGGCGCAGATCGGCGTCGGCGAGGTGCCCGAGCCGGCCAGCACGGCCATTTTGCTGGGTGGATTCGCGGCGATGGCAGGTGCATTGCGGGTCCGTTCACGTTCGCGCTCGCGTCTGCATTAAGACGCGGCCAGTGCCGACACCACCTCTTTCCTGCACACAGGAGCATTCCATGCGCAACAATCGTCTCAAGGCAGCGCTCTGCCTTGCATTCATGGCCGTTGCCGGCCATGCCGCGGCTGCGACCGCAGTCGACCCGGCGCGCCAGGTCGCCCCGGCCGACGGCTGGGCCAGCCAGGCCGGCGGTACCGTCGGCGGTTCCGCCGCCGTCACCTCCCAGATCTATACCGTCACCACGCGCGCGCAATTGCTGGCGGCCATCACCAACGGCGGCACCACCAGCAAGATCATCAAGCTGTCCGGCGTGCTCGACATGAGCGAAGGCAGGCCCTACACCAGCAGCGCCGACCAGTCCGCGCGCGGCGCCGTGCGCCTGAAAAGCAACACCACGCTGATCGGCGACCGCAATTCGGGCCTGGTCAACGGCCACATCGTGCTGTCGAACGTGTCGCAAGTCATCATCCGCAACCTCAAGTTCGTCAATCCCTGCGACGTCGGCCCGGTCTGGGATCCGACCGATGGCGCCACCGGCAACTGGAACAGCGCTTTCGACGCGATTTCGGTGTCCGGCTCGGACCACATCTGGATCGACCGCAACAGCTTCACCGACCTGCCGCTGACCGACAACTTCCTGCCGGTCGAAAACGGTCACGTGAAGCAATGCCACGACGGCGCGCTCGACATCACGAATGCGTCGGACTATGTCACCGTCTCCTATAACGAGTTTGGCGAGCACAACAAGAACAACCTGGTCGGCGGCGGCGACGGCGCCACCGCCGATGAAGGCAAGCTGCGCGTCACCTTCAGCAACAACGTGTTCCGCGACGTCGCCAGCCGCGCGCCGCGCGTGCGCTACGGCCAGGTGCATCTGTTCAACAACTATTACACCGGCTCGCGCTCGCACCCGGTCTACCGCACCAGCTATTTCGTCGGCGTCGGCCATGCGGCAAAAATCCTGTCGTCGAACAATGTGTTCGAAGTCGCCGGCGCCACCGCCTGCGCCAACGTGGTGCAGAGCTTCGGCGGTACCATCCCGGGCGCCTTCAAGGACAGCGGCTCGCTACTGAATGCCAAGCCACTCGGCAATTGCGGTGTATCCACGGCAGTGACCTGGACGCCGCCATATGCGTTTTCCGCGCGGCCGATCGCGCTGGTCAAGGCGAACGCGCTGTCGCAGGCCGGCGGCGGCAAGCTCGTCACCACCATCTCCGGCACCGGCAAGGTGGTCGTCGACACAGGCCCGAGCCTGACCTGCCCGCCGAGCGGGCTGTACGTCTGCGACGACTTCCAGGGCGGTAACGCCGCTAAATGGGACTTGCTGCCCGTGCCCGGCCCGAACGGCGCCTTCGGCGTCGTCGACGAAGTGGCGGGCAGCCCCAACAAGGTGCTGCAATACACGGCCGCCAGCACCGGCGGCGTGCTGGCGCTGCTCAAGCAGGGCACCATGGACGCGGTGCCCTCGGGCGATTACTACGTCGAAGCGCGGATTCGCCCGATGACCAACGGTACGACCGGCAACAAGCACCTGTTCCTGGTGACGCGTTACCAGGATGCCAATAACTGGTATGGCGCCGGCCTGAACGTGCAGAACAGCACCGCCAGCACCCAGGTCGAGATCGCCAAGATGCTGGCCGGGACGCTCAGCCGCCCGCGCCAGGTGCGCAAACCGATCGCGATGGATGCGCAGTTCTATACCGTGCGCTTCGAGATGATCGGCAGCACCTTGACCGTCTACCTCGACGGCGAAAACCTCGGGTCGGTCACCGACACCAGCTTTGCGGCACGCGGACGGGTCGGCCTGTATACGGCCAACAAGAGCTTCCAGATCGACGACGTGCGCATCGGCGACCCGCGCCTGAAACCCGTGCAACTGACGATCAACCCCGGCACGCCGACCTGGGCCGCCGAAGCGGGCGACGCGCCGCTGCGGGTGAACGTGACTTCGGTTGCCGCCGACGGCACGGCGGACAGCTTCAGTGCCGAGTCGAGCAATCCGGCCGTCGCCGCGGTCGCGAAGGAGGGCAACACGGTATCGATCGCGCCGGTCGGCGCCGGCACGGCGAACGTCGTGTTCCGCTCGGGTTCGGACGCGACCGTGATGCGCTCGATCGCCGTCACGATCGCGCCGCAGTTCGTGCAGCCGACCCAGACCTACGCCTTGCAGGGTGTGGCCTCGCCGGCAGCCGGTTCCGGCGCCGGCCAGGTCGACGCCACGCTGAAGCTGGTGTTCGACAACGCCCCGACGCTGGGCAGCGGCGGCACCATCCGCGTGTTCCGCAAGGCCGACGATGCGCTGGTCGACGTGATCCGCCTCACCGGCGAAACCGACATGCTCGGTTACCCGGGCCAGGACCAGGTGCGCAAGGTCAACGTCACGCCGATCCGGATCGCCGGCAACACGGTGACCATCAAACTGCACAGCAACAAGCTGGACTACGGCACCGAGTATTACGTGGCGATCGCCGACGGCGTCTTCACCGGCACCAGCCTCGGTGGAATTCCCTTCGCCGGCATCGGCAAGGCGGCCGGCTGGACGTTCACCACGCGCGCCGACCATCCGACGGGCACGGAACTCTCGGTCGACGACGACGGCCCGGCACACTTCTCGACGGTGCAGGGCGCGCTCAGCTACGCGATGAAAAGTTTCAGCAAGGCCGAGCCGGTGACGATCCGCGTCAAGAACGGCAGCTACGAGGAATTGCTGTTCGTGCGTGGCAAGGACAACCTCAGCATCGTCGGCGAAAGCCGCGACGGCGTCGTGATCCGCTATACCAACCACGACACCCTCAACAGCGGCACCGGCGGCAGCCAGGCGGCCAGCGCGACGGCCAGCCCTGCCGGCGGGCGTTCGGTGATGCTGGTGGAAACGTCGGACATGCTCAGCCTCGAGTCGCTGACCCTGAAGAACACGACGTTGCGTTCGCCCGCGATTTCGGCGCAGGCGGAAACGATCTACTTCAACAGCGACGGCCGCCTGGTGGTCAAGAACGCCAGCTTTTTCAGCGAGCAGGACACGCTCAACCTGAAGGGCTGGGCCTGGTTCTACCGCTCGCTGGTGGCCGGCAACGTCGACTTCATCTGGGGCAGCAGCCGCGCCGCCCTGTTCGAGGAAAGCGAGATCCGCTCGGTGGGCGACAGCACCAGCGCGACCAGCGGCGGCTACGTGCTGCAGGCGCGCGTACCTGTTGCCACCGACAAGGGCTTCGTCTTCCTCAACAGCAGCCTGACCCACGGGCCGGGACCGGGCCCGCTGGCCGGCGACGTGCCCGCGGGCGCCACCTGGCTCGCGCGCAGCCCCGGCGGCACGTCGAGCTGGGACAACATCGCCTTCATCAACTGCCGCATGGACAATCACGTGGCGCCGGCCGGCTGGGCCGGGCAGGGCGTGAACGGCCAGCCGGCGCCGAATCCAGTGGCGCCGAATGCAACCAGCGGCTGGCGCGAGTTCGGCAGCACCGACCTGGCCGGCAATCCGCTCGACCTGAGCCGCCGTGTCGGGGGATACATCCTGCGCGCCGGCGACGTCGACGCCGATTTCGCCACGCGCGCCAAGGTGTTCTCGGCTTACGGCAACGGCATCGGCTGGAATCCGCAGCCGTGAGCTGCTGATGTAGGCATGCAATAGCAAAAGCCCCCGCGGATGCGGGGGCTTTTTCGTTAGCAGCAGCGCACCGTAGGGTGGGCATGCCCACCCTACGGTGCGCCACGGCCAACACAAAATGCGTTAGCAGAACGGTCTCCCTTGCTCAGCCCCGCGAGAACGTCCGCGTCACCCGGTCGAGGTGCGCGCGCATCGCGGTGCGCGCGCCGGCGACGTCGTGGTCGGCGATGGCGGCGAAGATGGCGCGGTGGTCGAGCAGGGTCTGCTGGCGCAGTTCCTCGGTCTGGAAGTGTTCCTTCAGCTTGTGCCAGAGCGAGCCGCGCTGGCTCCACAGGTATTCGATCACGCCGACCATGGCGCTGTTGCCGGTCGCGCGCGCGATCGCCAGGTGGAAGTTGCGGTCGGCCGACTCGTTGCCGCTGCGTTCCTCGTGGTGCTGTTCCATCTCGAGCACGGCGACCAGGATGGCGTCGATCGCCGAATCGCTGGCGTGCTTGGCGGCCAGCGCCGCCATCTCGACCTCGATCAGGCGGCGCGCGGCCAGCACCTCGAACGGGCCGGGGCCGGCGGTCGGCACCTCGGCCACCGGGGTGGCCTGTTCGCTGACGTACACGCCCGAGCCGCCGCGCACCTCGACCGTACCGCCCAGTTCGAGGGCGATCAGCGCTTCGCGCAGCGAGGTGCGCGAGACGCCGAGCTTGGTGGCGAGGTCGCGTTCCGAGGGCAGGCGCTCGCCCGGACGGATGTTCTCGGCGCGGATCAGCTCCTCGATCTTGCCCGATACCACCCGGTACAGTCGCGGTTCAATGGCACCGGCTTCGGCCGGGGCGAGGGTCTTCTTCATGGTGCGGGGTCGTCCTGAGTGGATGGCGTGATCAAAACTACAGGATCTTAGTTAAGTCCGCTGAATGTTGCAAGTGGACCAACGAAATATAGGTGCTGGAGGCAGTGCGGTATGCGAGGGTACGAACGCGGGGCACGAGTGCCCACCCTACAGATTCGTGCTTTTCGTAGGGTGGGCTTTGCCCACGCGGTACTGCGCTCGATCAGAAACAAACGCCGCAGTACCCGTCAGCCAGTAACCCCGCTCGCCTCCTGCGCCTTGCGCAAGCGCTCGCGGCTGTTGCTCAGGTGCGTACGCATGGCTGCCCGCGCCCCTTCGGCGTCGCGCCGGGCGATCGCACTGAAGATGTTCTCGTGTTCGTGGATCACGCGTTCGATGAACGGCCCCGGCCCGTCGTCCGAGAAATGCGCCGAGTTCAGGCGCGCGCGCGGGATGATGTTGCTGCCCAGGTGGGTCAGGATGTCGTGGAAATAGCGGTTGCCGGACGCCTGCGCGATCAGCAGGTGGAAGGCCATGTCCGGCGCCACGGTCTCGCCGCCGCGGCGCGCGCATTCCTCGAAACTGTCGACGGCGGCGCGCAGTTGCGCCAGCTGCTCGTCGCTGCGGCGGGTGGCGGCCAGGCCGACGGCTTCGGTTTCCAGGCTGATGCGCAGTTCGAGCAGGTCGAGCACGTCGCGCATGGTCACGATTGTCGCCGGGTCCAGGCCCATCGGCGCGTTCGACGGCTCGAGCACGAAGGTGCCGATCCCGTGCCGGGTTTCGACCAGGCCGGCCGCCTGCAGGTGCGAAATCGCCTCGCGCACCACGGTGCGGCTCACGCCCATCATGCGCATGATCTCGGACTCGGTCGGCAGCTTGTCCCCAGGGTTCAGGCTGCCGCCCTTGATGCGGTCGCTCAGGTGGGCGACCACGCCCTGGGCCAGGTTGCGGTGTCTTTTCGGCGGTGCTGCTGCGAGCGGGGTAGGAATCATGGTCAAAAGATGAATTGGTCGGGCCGCCTTGCGGACACGGTGATTATACGCGGTGCTTATGTCAGATGACAGACAAGTGCAATCGAGTAGGTACGTGACTGACGTGTGGTTAGCGTCGAGCAACAATTCATGGCGCTGTCCGGACGAATGGTGACACGTACGTTACTACAACACGCCCCATGAAGGAGTGATTGCCAACTTTCCGAAAATGGTTATACTAAGGTCAGTTATCAGACAACTGACAACAGGTAGTAAGCGAATTCGTGCAGCGGACCATTTCAGGAGACAAAGGATGAATGCCAAGAAAATGCTGTTGGGCTTAGCGGTGGGGATGTCGGTCGCGCTCGGCGCGCAGGCGGCCTGGCCGGAAAAGACGATCACCGTGGTCGTGCCGTTCCCGGCCGGCGGCTCGACCGATGCGATCGCCCGTGCGATCGGCCCCAAGATCACGGCCCGCTTCGGCCAGCCGTGGATCGTCGACAACCGTCCAGGCGCGACCGGCGCCATCGGCGCGGGCATGGTCAAGCGCGCGGCGCCCGACGGCTACACGCTGATGGCCGCCTCGATCGGCGTGTACGCCATGAATCCGTGGCTGCAGAAGCGCCTGGCCTACGATCCGGCCAAGGACTTCGACCTGCTGACCGTGGCCGTGCGCGCGCCCAACGTGCTGGTGGCGAGCCCGAACGTCAAGGCCAACACCGTGCAGGAACTGATCGCCACGCTCAAGCAGAATCCGGGCAAGGTCACCTTCGCCTCCTCGGGCAACGGCAGTTCGGACCACCTGACGGCCGAGCTGTTCTGGCAAAAGACCGGCACCAGCGGCCTGCATGTGCCCTATAAAGGCGGCGCGCCGGCGATCACCGACCTGCTGGGCGGCCAGACCGACGTCTCGTTCGTCAACATCAACGCGGCGCTGCCGCACATCAAGGCCGGCAAGCTGAAGGTGCTGGCCGTGACCGGCGAGCAGCGCGCCGCGATCCTGCCGAAAGTGCCGACGCTGGCCGAAGCGGGCATCCAGGGCGTGGACATCTACTCGTGGCAGGCATTCGCGGCGCCGAAAGGACTGCCGAAGGACGTCAAGGCCAAGCTGCACGGCGCCATCGTGGCCGCGTTCAACGAGCCGGACATCAAGTCCAAGCTGGTCGAGCAGGGCTTCGAGATCGTCGCCAACACGCCGGAACAGTTCGAGCAATTCCAGAAGACGGAATCGGCGCGCTGGAAGAACGTGATCGAAGTCGGCAAGATTACAGCTGACTAAGCGGCCGACTGAGCCAGCGAGCCCGCAACATGGGAAGAGGGCGCAGCGCCGCCCCTCCCGCAATGATTACATGAATACTGAACGGAGACTTATCATGTCCAGCACGAACCAGCAAGCCGCGCACCAGAACGCGCCGATCGTCACCGAAATGCGCGTCGTCCCGGTGGCGGGACGCGACGGCATGCTGCTCAACCTGAGCGGTGCGCACGCGCCTTATTTCACCCGCAACATCGTGATCCTGACGGACAACGCCGGCAATACCGGGGTGGGCGAGGTGCCGGGCGGCGAACCGATCCGCCAGACGCTGGAAGACGCCCGCGAACTGATCGTCGGCCAGTCGATCGGCAACTACCAGGGCGTGCTGAACAAAATGCGCGCCACCTTCGCCGAACGCGATGCCGGCGGCCGCGGCCTGCAGACCTTCGACCTGCGCATCGCGGTGCACGCCGTCACCGCCGTCGAATCGGCGCTGCTCGACCTGCTCGGCAAGTTCCTCGGCGTGCCGGTGTGCGCGCTGCTGGGCGAAGGGCAGCAGCGCGAGCGCGTCGAGATGCTCGGCTACCTGTTCTACGTGGGCGATCGCAACGTGACCAACCTGGAATATGCGAGCGAGCCGGACCAGCCGGACGACTGGCTGCGCCTGCGCCACGAAAAGGCGATGACGCCGGAAACGGTGGTCCGGCTGGCCGAAGCGGCGTATGCGCGCTACGGCTTCAAGGATTTCAAGCTGAAGGGCGGCGTGCTTGCCGGCGACGCCGAGATCGAGGCAGTCACCGCGCTGGCCGAGCGCTTCCCCGAGGCGCGCGTCACGCTCGACCCGAACGGCGCCTGGTCCCTGCAGGAAGCGATCCGCCTGTGCCGCGGCATGGACCACGTGCTGGCCTATGCCGAAGACCCGTGCGGCGCCGAGAACGGCTACTCGGGCCGCGAAGTCATGGCCGAATTCCGCCGCGCCACCGGCCTGCCGACCGCGACCAACATGATCGCCACCGACTGGCGCCAGATGGGCCACGCGATCCAGCTGCAATCGGTCGACATCCCGCTGGCCGACCCGCACTTCTGGACCATGGCCGGTTCGGTGCGCGTGGCGCAGATGTGCAACGACTGGGGCCTGACCTGGGGTTCGCACTCGAACAACCACTTCGACATCTCGCTGGCCATGTTCACGCAGGTGGGCGCCGCCGCGCCGGGCAAGATCACGGCGCTCGACACCCACTGGATCTGGCAGGACGGCCAGCGCCTGACGAAAGAGCCGATGCAGATCGTCGACGGCATGATCGAGGTGCCGGCCAAACCGGGCCTGGGCGTCGAGATCGACATGGAAGCGCTGGAAGCGGCACACCAGCTCTACCTGGCCAAGGGCTTGGGCGTGCGCGACGACGCGCAGGCGATGCAGTTCATTTTCCCCGGCTGGAAGTTCGACAACAAGCGCCCGAGTTTCGTGCGCTGAGCGGTCGCGCAGGGCGCAAACAACAGCCACTGGATTTGCGTCCAGTGGCTTTTTTCGTGCTGGCGTTGATAGTGTGTTGCATCCGGCTGTTTCGAGAACGATGCGCAGACCCGTAGGGTGGGCGGCTCCACCTCTTCAGTTTGCGAGACCACAGACGTTTGCGCCGCCCACGCGTTCAACCAGCCGAAAAATCGTCGCGAAATTTCAAGGCGTGGTTGAACGCGTGGGCGGCATCCAGGCAGCAGATGGGCATGCAGCCAGATATAGCCGCCCACCTTACGGGTCTTCGCAATGGAGCCAGAAAAAAGCCACCCGGCCGCGGCCGGGTGGCTTTCGATCGTTCCGACAGAGCGCCGCTTAAAAGGTGTGGCGTATGCCCAGGTTGAAGGCGCGGTCGCCGGTGCCGGCGTCGGTGTTGTTAGCCACCGTGTAGCCGGCGCCGTTCTTGTTGACGGTGTGGCCGTAGACCGTGTAGATCGTCGAGCGCTTCGACAGCGAGTACAGGTAACCGATGCCCCACGAACGCGCGTCCTGGTCGAAGCTGGTCTGGTCGTCCTTGCGCATGAGGGTGGCGACGACGTTGCCGGGACCGACCGGCGCCACCACGCCCAGCAGGACTTCGTTGCCGTCGGTCGATGCCGTCGGGCGGCGGAAGCCATATGGATTATTGCCGTTGCCCAGCGGGGCGGCGTTGAACCCCTTGTCGAAGCTGACCGCGAGGTAGGCTTTCAGGATCTTGAAGTCGTAGTTGGCGGCGAGTAGCTTGTTGCTGGCGTTGCCGCGCACGACCGGGGCCACGCCGGGGGCGGCGGCCACGTTCGAGTTCTTGTGGTTGTAGGCCAGGCGCACGTTCAGCGGGCCGTTGACGTAGCCGACCGAGGCGCCCATGTTGCGGCCCGGTACGGTGCTGCCGGCCTGTTCGCCGAAGGCGTAGGCGATGTCGCCGGTGAAGCCGCTGACCGTTGGCGAGGTGTACATCACTGTATTGCTGGTGCGGACGTTGGCGCCGAAGTCCGGGAACACGTTCTTCGAGCCGCCGGCATAGCCGGTCGTGAAGGGGTCGCCGACCTGGGCCAGCGCCTGGTGCCAGGGCGTGTACTGGCGGCCGAGCGAAATCATGCCGGCCCTGGTCTTGAGGCCCACCCAGGCCTGGCGGTTGAAAAGCGTGCCGGCGGCATCGACTTCGCCGGTGTCGATCCTGGTGCCGTTTTCCAGCGTGAACACGGCCTGCATGCCGTTGCCGAGGTCCTCGGTGCCACGGAACCCGATGCGCGAAGCGGAACCGATGCCGCTGCCGACCTTGGTGACACTGCCGGCCGCGCCGCCGCGTTCATGCAGCAGACCCGCATCCATGATGCCGTAAATGGTGACGTTGGTTTGCGCGTGGGCGGCGCCGGCAGCGAAGGCGAGGCTTGCCAAGGCGATGGCGGTTTTCTTCATGCGTGTCTCCTGTTGTTATCGGGCAGTGATCAGTCATCGTATGACAGAAAATAATAGATCGCAACCAATTGTTTTTTTATTACAACAGTAAAATAAATGCTGTGCCAGCGCGCTACGCCGTGGGCGGTCCCTAGTATCGGCCGACCAGGCGCCCGTGCAGCAGTTCGCGCTCGGTCCCGGGATCGACCAGGTAGTTGATCTTCCCGGCGACCACGGTCGCCACCGGCACGCCGTCGCGGAACAGGATGCGGTTGGCGCCCAGCGCCGGCACTTTGTCGCCCGGCAGCAGGGTGCCGCACAGGTTGAGCGGGTCGACACCCGAGATGCAGACCAGCGAGCCGTCGAGCGGCCGGCGGCGCACTTCGCGCAGCAGCGGGATCGCCTCGGGCAGCGCGAACTGCTCGCCCGAGAAGCCGGCGACGAAACGCCCGCCGCGGATCTCGCCGCGGGCCTCCAATCGGTGAAAGACCGGCAGCAGCTCGCGCCAGGACGGCATCCAGGCGGCCTCGCGTTCGAGCAGGCGCCAGAACATCACGCCGTAGCGGCGCAGCAGGGTCATGGCGACGTAGTCGAGCGTCTCGGGGTCGAGCTTGCGCTGGCGCGCGGCGGGCCCGGTTTCTTCAGGCTCGCTGCGCCGCACCAGCGCCCAGCGGCCGGCTTCTTCCATCGTCGGACCGGCGCCGCGGCGGCGTTTTTTATCCGCATTTTCCCTCTTGGCGCGTTTCGCGGCGGGCAGCAGCATCGCCCGCAGGCCGACGAAACTGTCCGCATTCGCGAGGCCAGTCGCCACCAGTTCGCCGAGCGCGGCCTCCAGTTCGACCGGCATCATGCGCGCGTCGAACTGGAGTTCGTCGAAGAACATGGCGCCGTCGCGGCGCAGCGCGTCCAGCACCTTCGCGGCGCGCGGGGAAAGGTCGAGCGGGCTGGCGGTCGGACCGGCCGGCAGCGGCAGCGTGTGCCAGCGCGCCACCTGGCGGCGCGGCAGCAGCACGATCGGCGTCGCCCGCACCGGACCGCCGGCGGCGGCGCGCGGGGCGTCAATGCGGGTCCAGACGATCTTGCCGGCGCGGCACAGTTCGTCCAGCCAGAGCAGCGAGTAGTCGCGCAGGCGCAGCGCCAGCAGGTCCGCCTCCCAGGCGCCGGCGGCGGCCTCGTAGCCTTCCATCTGCGCCAGCAGCAGGGGCAGCGCGTCCTCGCCGCGCCATTGCGTGTCTTCGGTCAGGTGCTGCCAGTCGAACAGGAAGCGCAGGAAGTCGCGCACCTCGACCGGCTCGATCTCGCGCCGCAAGCGCTTGATGGTGTAGCGGTGAATGCGCGCCAGCAGGTGCCGTTCGCACCATTCCTCTTCTTCGGCGCCGGGCGTGAAGCGCCCGCGCATGACGTAGCCTTCGGCTTCCAGCGCGCCGAGGGCGATCGCCGCCGTGCTCTCGGGCAGTGCCAGGGCGGCGGCAATGGCGGGCAGGGTCTGCGGCCCGAAGCCGGTCAATCTCGCGCGCACCAGTTCGACCAGGGCGGCGTCGCGCGTCCAGGGGGCGCCGTCGTTGCCGCGGTGGCTGTCGGGGATGCTCAGCACCGGGTTGGTTTCGGCGTCGGGATACGCCGCCAGCACCAGGTCGAGCCGTTCCAGCGCCGCCCAGGCCTGCAAGCCATTGGTCCGTATGCGCGTGGCGCGCCCGGCTTCGGCCAGGTCTTCCAGCCACAGCGCCCAGCCTTCGCGTGCGCGCGCTTCGCCCTGGGTGATCAGCGCCAGCGCCACCAGCGCTTCCTGCACTTCGTCGCTGTTGCGCGCCGCCGGCCAGGCTTCCTCGGCCACCCCGGCGATCGCGTCGAGATCGAGTGCGCCCATATCGTCGGTTGTCGCCGGATCGCTCCAGCGGCGGTTGATCACGGCCTGGGTGCGCCGTTCTTCGAGGGGCGCGTCGTCGAGAAAGGCGTAGGGGCGGGCATTGAGGATCTCGGCGGCAAGCGGCGAGGGCGCCGGCAGGTCGCGCGCCACCAGCCGAATGGCGCCGGTCTCGATGCGGCGCAGGAGTGACAGCCAGCCTTCGCTGTCCATCGCCTCGTGCAGGCAATCGTCCAGCGTCTGCGCCACCAGCGGGTGGTCGGGCAGCTCGCGGTCGCCGGCGATGTTTTCCAGGCAGGCGGCGCCGTCGGGGAAGATCGAGGCCAGCAGATCGTCGCTCTTCATGCGCTGCAGCTGGGGCGCGACCTTGCGCCCGCCGGCAAAACGCGGCAGCGCCAGCGCCGTGGTCGCGTTCCAGCGCCAGCGCACGTTGAACAGCGGCGCATCGAGCAGCGCCTGTACCAGGATCGGTTCGGCCGTGGCCGATTTCAGGTAGCGCCAGACCTCGTCGAGCGGGAAGCTGTGGCTGGTCGAGAGCGAGAGGATGATCGCATCTTCGGTGGCCGCGGCCTGCAGTTCGAAGTTGAAGGTGCGGCAAAAGCGTTTTCTCAGCGCCAGGCCCCAGGCGCGGTTGATGCGGCTGCCGAAGGGGCTGTGCAATACCAGCTGCATGCCGCCGGATTCGTCGAAGAAGCGTTCCATCACCAGTGTGTCGTGGGTCGGCAGCGCGCCCAGGGCCGCGCGCGAACGGGCCAGGTAGTCGACGATCTGGCGCGCCGCGTCCTCGTTCAGGCCGAGGTGTTCGTCGAGCCAGTCCACCGCCAGGTCGAGTGCAGCCTCGCCGCTGCCGCGCGCGAGTTGCGCCTCGATCTCCGCGCGCAGGCGCGCCACGCCCAGCGACAGTTCGTCGCTGCGCCCCGGCGCTTCGCCATGCCAGAACGGAATGTTGGGCGCGGCGCCGCCGGCGTCTTCCACCCGCACCTTGCCCGCTTCCACCTTCATGATGCGGTAAGAGGTATTCCCGAGCTGGAAGACGTCGCCAGCCAGGCTCTCGACCGCGAAATCTTCGTTCACCGTGCCGACCGACAGGCCGGCCGGTTCCAGCAGCACCGTGTAATCGGCGTTTTCCGGAATCGTGCCGCCCGAGGTGACGGCGGCCAGCTTGCCGCCGCGCCGGCCGCGCAGCGACTGCGTTGCGGCGTCGCGGTGGATGTAGGCGCCGCGCACGCCATTGCGCGTGGTGTAGCCTTCGGCCAGCATGCGCAGCAGCGCGTCGTAGCGGCTGCGTTCCAGGTCCGCATACGGCGCGGCGCCGCGCAGCAGATCGAACAGGGCGGTTTCTCCCCATTCCTGGCACGCCACTTCGGCCACGATCTGCTGGGCCAGCACGTCGAGCGGCGCGCGCGGGATGCGCAGCACGTCGAGTTCGCCGCGGCGCACGCAGTCGAGCAGCGCGGTGCATTCGATCAGGTCGTCGCGCGAGGTCGGGAACAGCCGGCCTTTCGGCGTGCCGCCGACCTGGTGGCCCGAGCGGCCGACGCGCTGCAGGAAGGCTGCGATGTTGCGCGGCGAGCCGACCTGGCAGACCAGGTCGACGTCGCCGATGTCGATGCCCAGTTCCAGCGAGGCGGTCGCTACCAGCACCTGCAGCTCGCCGCGCTTCAGGCGCTGCTCGGCGTCCAGCCGGTATTCCTTGGCCAGGCTGCCGTGGTGGGCGGCCACGTGCTCGCTGCCGAGGCGGTCGCCCAGGTGGCGCGCCACGCGCTCGGCCATGCGCCGGGTGTTGACGAAAATGAGCGTGGTCCGGTGCAGCACCACCAGGTCGCGCATGCGGTCGTAGACGCGTTCCCACACTTCGTTCGGCATCACCGCGTCGAGCGGCACCGGCGGCAGTTCCAGCGCCAGGTCGCGCGCACGCACGTGGCCGACGTCGACCACGGCGCAGTCGCCGCCTCTGCGGCCGACCAGGAAGTCCGCCACCAGCGACAACGGCCGTTGGGTAGCGGACAGGCCGATGCGCACCGTGCGCCGTCCGCACAGTGCGTCGAGCCGCTCCAGGCTGAGCGCCAGGTGGCTGCCGCGCTTGCTGCCGGCGACGGCATGGATCTCGTCGACGATCACGGTGCGCACGGTCGAGAGCATCGCGCGCCCGCTGGTCGAGCCGAGCAGCACGTACAGCGATTCCGGCGTCGACACCAGGATGTGCGGCGCTCGCTTCCTCATCGCGTTGCGCTCGGCCGTGGTGGTGTCGCCGGTGCGCACGGCGGTGCGGATGCCGTGCGGCGGCAGCCCCATCGCCTGCAACTGGGCGCCGATGCCTTCGAGCGGGCCTTGCAAGTTGACGCGGATGTCGTTCGACAGCGCCTTCAGCGGCGACACGTACAGCACCTGGGTCTCGTCCGGCAGCGCGCCGTCTTCGCTCTCGCGCACCAGGGCGTCGATCGCGGCCAGGAAGGCGGTCAGCGTCTTGCCCGAGCCGGTCGGCGCCGCGACTAGGGTCGGGCGCCCGGCCTGGATCAGCGGCCAGGCGCGCAACTGGGCTTCGGTGGCGCCGGGGAAGCTGGCGGCGAACCAGGCGGCGACGGCGGGGTGGAAGTCGTGCTGCAGGCGGTGAGAGGGGGCGCGGTCGTTCATCCGTGATAGGTGGGGTCGCTTGCGCCGATGGCAAGACAAGAGGCAGAGCACAAAGAAAAGCCAACCCCAGCAGGTATTTAAAAAAAACTTTTATGTTCACCCTCATTACCGTATTGCCAGATCCAGTCAACACGGAAAGCGTCCAATTCCTTGTTGACGGCGTATAAGTGACGTGTGCTGGAGTGCCATGCTCCTTACTGCGACATTAATTCATTAATCATCGAGACCGATAATTGCTAAGGACTGGTCAGCGACATGCGATGTTGATCTCGCAGTCCGCGAGCTGGCTAAATAGGCCTCGTGTTCAATTAATTCTTGAAATCATGTACATTACGTGCGATTATTTCCACATGGAAATAACCGACCGGAGGAAACTATGGGAATGTGGGATAAGTTAAAAGATGCTAGTGGTGAGTGGGTAAGTCAACAAGCGCGAAAAACCGACAGCATGCTTGACAATGTTGAGCGAGAACGGGCGGGGCGACTAAGCGCGGAACAACAGAGTAAGATTGCGCAAGCTCGTTATGACGCTGAACGTATGCGTGAATTCGCAGAACGGCGTCGTCAAGACCGTGAACTACGCGGATCGTGAAAAACAGGCGCCATTAAGGAGATTAACGTGAGCGAAAAATTTAAGCCGGGAACTGCTCCACAGAAGGCTGGAGGCCCGGTTGTCAAGACTGGACCGACAGCTGGCAACATCCGTAGCCGTAATGATGATGGCCAGTGGCGTGCGAAGCGTTCTGACGCTGGAGTTCCGCGGAAAAAGTAAAAACGCAAGACAGTCTTTAGTGGGGCTTGCGGGATAACTTCCTTTGCTCTGCAAAATTCAGACGTGTATCGACGTAGCAGTCGGCTCATTTTACGGTACCGCTTATGCGGTACCTTTTTCTGTTTTCACGACTTAATGTCCGCACTGCCAGGCTCGATTCACCACCTAACGCTCAATCAATATTGGACGCGTTCAGCCAGAAGGTCTCAGCCTGCAGCGAATTGACGATATGGCGTTAGGTGTGGCCCGGTGAGCTCGCTTTGATAAAACTGCTAGGCTATACGGCTACGATGCTCGGCGATCTGTGTCCTTACTTACTATTAGCAAAGGACTGCACCGCCTTCATAATCGCCTCCGGTGCTTCCTCCATCAGCCAGTGCCCCGCCTCGGGAATTACCAGCTCGGTCACGTTGACCGCCGCGTTGCGCATCACCACCACTTCACTCGTTCCGAACAACTTGCCCCCGCCGATCGCCAGCACGGGCATGGTCAGCTTTTGCCGCGCAATGGCCTTACGGTTGTCGTCGACGTCGGTCGGGAAGCTAAGGAACTGGGCAAAGGCCGCGCGCATGGCGCCGGGACGCACATACAGGGCGGCATAATGGGCATGGGTCGCTTCGTCGATCTTGTTCGGGTCGCCGGCGAACTCGTTCCAGAAGCGGTCGAGGTAAATGCGCTCGCGCCCGGCCACCAGCCGTTCCGCATCCGGCCCGCCGAACGAAAAATGCCACAGCTGCGGGCTGCGCACGATCTGGTCCCAGGGCGCGATGCCCGGCACCGGCGCATCCATCACCACCAGGCGCCGGGTTTTAGTTGGGTAGCGCGCCGCATAGGCAAAGGCGACCATGGTGCCGATGTCGTGGCCGACGATCGCGGCCGCGTCGATGCCGAGCTTGGCCAGCACCGCGCGCACGTCGGCGGCCTGGGTCCACTTGTCGTAGCCGCCGACCGGATGCGAGGACAAACCCATGCCGCGCAGGTCGGGCACGACCACGGTGTGGGTGGCGGCCAGCCTGGCGGCGAGCGGCGACCACATCGCGCCGGTGTCGCCGAAGCCGTGCAGCAGCACGACGGCGGGGCCCTTGCCGCCGACCACCACGTGCAGCGTGGCGCCGTCGACCGGGATCGTGCGCGCCTGGAACGACGGGGGGAAGGGCTGCACTTCGGCCAATGCCGGCAAGGCCAGCGCGGCGGCCAGCGCCGCCATTATGAGCAGTTTGCGCATGATCGAATCCTCGTCCAGGGTGCACGTCCCGGTCACGCACCGAGTGTGCTGCGCAATGCCCGGATCGGGTAGCCACCAAGTTCCGTATGAAGCTTCGGAAAAATCCGAACTGGTGGCAACTATCAGCCGCGGCGCGGCAGGTTTGCAACAACTGGCGCGAAGTTTCGCTGGCCGCCTGCCGCCGCACGGCAGGGCCGGCCTGGTTGCTCTACAATCGCGTCGAAGCGAGCGCGGCAGGTACTTCGCCCGCAGCGCAGCCACCCTTTCCGGGAAACGAATTACGATGCATTTTCTGCAGAACGCCTGGCGCCACACGCTGTTTGGGGCCGCCATGCTGGCCGCGCCGACCCTGGCGCTGGCCAGCCCGTCCACCAGCGTCTACGTCGAAGACCTGACCTCGCCCGAACTGCGCGCGCGCATCGCCGCCGGCACCACCACGGTGCTGGTGCCGATCGGCGGCACCGAACAGAGCGGACCGCATATCGCGCTCGGCAAGCACAATGTGCGCGCCCGCGTGCTGGCGGGCCGGATCGCGCGCAGCCTGGGCGACGCGGTGGTGGCGCCGACGATTGCCTACGTGCCCGAAGGCGCCATCGCGCCGCCGCGCGGGCACATGCGCTTCGCCGGGACGATCTCGATTCCGGATGCCGCCTTCGAGGCGGTGCTGGAGGGAGCGGCGCGCAGCTTTTGCCGGCATGGCGTGCGCGACGTGTTCTTCCTGGGCGACCATGGCGGCTACCAGCGCAACGAAGAGAGGGTCGCCGCCCGCGTCAACCGCGACGGCGCCTGCCGCGTTCATGCGCTGCTCGACTATTACCGGGTGACGCAGACGGACTATGTCGCCGACCTGAAGCGCCACGGTGTCGGCGCCGCCGAGATCGGCATGCATGGCGGCCTGGCCGATACCGCGCTGATGCTGGCGATCGATCCGGCACTGGTGCGAGCCGACCTGCTCGGCGCCAGGGCAGCCGGCGAGGGTGTCGACGGCGATCCGCGCCGCGCCACCAGCGCGCTCGGCCAGGCGGGCGTCGAGCGCATCGTCGCAGCATCGGTCGCCGCCATCCGCGCCGCCCAAAAATCAACCAGGCAACCTTGAAGACCCCCACCGTGCAATACAAGCAAACCATTGCAGCCGCCGTCGTCCTCTCCATGCTGGCCGGCGGCGCCATCCTCATGCGCACCACCAAGGCGCCGATTCCCGCAGCGCTGCCCTTCGTCACCGTCGCCGGCATGCCGCCGGTGCCAGACCCGCGCAACCTGTACAGCGAAATCGGCGCCGGCCACCTGAGCGCGGCGGTGCGCGGCGACCTGGCGCGCATCTATGTGCCGAACCTGCGTTCGAACGACGTCAGCGTGATCGATCCGGCGACCATGAAGGTGGTCGACCGCTTCAAGGTCGGCCTGAGTCCGCAGCACGTGATCCCGTCCTGGGACCTGCGCACGCTGTGGGTGGCCAACAATGCGGAGCGCCAGGACACGGGCAGCCTGACGCCGATCGACCCGGTCACCGGCAAGCCGGGGCAGGCGATCGCCGTCGACGACCCCTACAACATGTATTTCACGCCCGACGGCAAATCGGCCATCGTGGTGGCCGAGGCGCGGCGCCGGCTCGACTTCCGCGATCCGCACACGATGGCGCTGCAGTACGCGATCGAGGTGCCCAAATGCGGCGGCATCAACCACGCCGAGTTCTCGATCGATGGCCGCTATGCGCTGTTCACTTGCGAGTTCGACGGCGCGGTGGCGAAGATCGACCTCACCACACGCTCGGTGCTGGGTTACCTGAAACTGACGATGCCGCAGACGCGCGTGCGCGAGGGTTTCGATCCGCGCAATCCGGGCGCCTCCGAAATCTGCACGACCAAGAAGGGCATGCCGCAGGACGTGCGCGTGTCCCCGGACGGCAAACGCTTCTACATCGCCGACATGAAGGCCGACGGCGTCCACATCGTCGACGGCGCCACGTTCAAGCAGGTGGGCTTCCTCGCCTCGGGTCCGGGCACGCACGGCCTGTACCCCAGCCGCGACGGCAAATTCCTGTTCATCACCAACCGCGGCACGCACCGCATCCACGGCAAGCGCCGTGGGCCGGGCAGCGTCGACGTGATGGAATTCGCCAGCGAAAAGATCGTCGCGCACTGGGTGATCCCGAACGGCGGCAGCCCGGACATGGGCAACGTCAGCGCGGACGGCAACTGGCTCTGGCTGGCGGGCCGCTTTGACGACGTGGTGTACCGCATCGACACGCGCGATGGCGCGGTGCGCCAGGTGAAGGTGGGCGGCGAGCCGCACGGGTTGACGGTCTGGCCGCAGCCGGGGCGCTATTCGCTGGGGCATACGGGGAACCTGCGCTAGCGGTTTGCTACACTGCCGCCTTTGACCGCCGAAGACTCACGATGGAAAGAGTGCCCGAACTGCGCGCCGCAGCGCTCGCCTGCCTGATCGAGACCGACCCGCAGAATAAAACGGCAGGCGTCGCCGCACTTGCGCAAGCCTTTGCCGCCGGTGCGGTCACGCTCGACAGCGCCGCCGTGCTGATTGAGACCGGCGCCATCCCCGGCCGTCCGGCCCGCCCCGAACTGGTGCCGCCGCGCCTGGTCGGGCGCCGCTCGATGGCGACGCTGGAAGGCCGCGCCATGCTGGTGCACGCGCTGGCCCACATCGAATTCAATGCGATGAACCTGGCGCTCGATGCGCTGTGGCGCTTCCCCGGCATGCCCGCCGCCTATTACGCCGACTGGCTGCAGGTCTCGAACGAGGAGGCCTACCACTTCTCGCTGCTGGCCCGGCACCTGGCCACGCTCGGCTATGCCTACGGCGACTTCGCCGGCCACGACAGCCTGTGGGAGATGGTCGAGAAGACCAGGGGCGACGTGCTGGCGCGCATGGCCCTGGTGCCGCGCACGCTGGAAGCGCGCGGGCTGGACGCGATTCCACCCCTGCGCGCCAAGCTGGCCCAGGCCGGCGACGCGGCGGTGGCCGCCATCCTCGACATCATCCTGCGCGACGAGGTCGGGCACGTCGAGATCGGCAATCGCTGGTACGGTTTCCTGTGCACGGCGCGCGGCCTGCCGCTGCGCGCCACCTACGACGAGCTGGTCGTACGCTACAAGGCGCCGGTCCTGAAAGGCCCGTTCAACCTGGAAGCACGCCGGCGCGCCGGTTTTACGGAAGAGGAACTGGCCCGCTTCGCGTGATGCGGTGCTCGGCAGCTGCGCGATACGTGATAAGGTCACCACGAACCGACGATGGCGGCACTGCCATCGTTTCACCGACCAGACCGAAAGGAGTCCCCATGCGTTTTCTGATTGCCCTCATTCTTCCGTGGCTCACCTTCTTCACAATCGGCCGCCCGATGGCCGGCATCATCTGCCTCATCCTGCAGGTGACCCTGATCGGCTGGCTGCCCGCCGCCATCTGGGCCGTGTACGCGCTGAGCCAGTACAACACCGACAAGAAGATCAAGGAAGCCGGGCTGCACCGGGGTTGACGCGGCGCGTGCCCGTCCATTCGCTGATCCAGTACATCAATCCCGCCGCCGGGAAAGCCATCCCGGCCAGCAGCGCCGCCTTCCAGCCATGGTGCGCAAGCACCCAGCCGCCCAGCGCCGAACCGAGCGCGCCGCCGGCAAAGAAGAGGGCGAAGAAGATCCCGTTCAGGCGGCTGCGCACCTCCGCGCCAAGAGCAAAGATGGCGCGCTGGCCCAGCACCAGGTTCGCTGCCACGCCCATGTCGAGCACGATCGACGCGATCACCAGCAGGCCGAGCGCCACATTGCGCGACTCCGGGCTCACCAGCGGCAGCGCGAAGCCGGCCACGCCCAGCAGCAGGGCGGCGGCGGTGGCGACCAGCGTATGGCCGCGGTCGGCCAAGCGTCCGGCGATCGGCGAGGCCACCGCGCCGGCCATGCCGACCAGGGCAAAGATGGCGATGCCGGTCTGCGACAGCCCGAACAGCGGGCCGGCCAGCACCAGCGGCGTCACGGTCCAGAACAGGCTGAACGACGCGAACATGGCGGCGTGGTAGGCCGCGCGCCGGCGCAGCACCGGCGTGGTGGCGAGCAGCTGCCACATCGAGCCGATCAGGCGGGCGTAGGGCAGGGCCGAATCGGGCCGGCGCTGCGGCAGGCGCGCGCGCAGCACGAAGGCGAGGGCGGCGATTGCCAGCGCCGCACCGCCGTACACGGCATGCCAGCCCAGGTGGTCGGCCACCAGGCTCGCCGCCGGGCGCGCCAGCATGATCCCCAGCAGCAGCCCGCTGACGACCTTGCCGACGGTCTGGCCGCGGGTCGCTTCTTTCGACAGGTGCGCCGCGAACGGCACCAGCACCTGGGCCGCGACCGAGCCGAGTCCGATGCCGAGCGAGGTCGCCAGGAACAGCCAGGCGCTCGAACTGAACGCGGCGGCGGCCAGCATGGCGGACGTCGCCAGCAACAGGACGAACACCAGCTTGCGGTTTTCGAGCAGGTCGCCGAGCGGCACGATGAACAGCAGGCCGAGCGCGTAGCCGACCTGGGTCAGCGTGACGATCAGGCCGGCCGCATCGAGCGAGAGGCCGGTGCTGGCCGCGATCGGGCCGACCAGGGTTTGGGCATAGTACAGGCTGGCGACGATGAGGCCGGCGGCAAGGGCCAGCAGGCGGGTCATGCCGGGCGAGATATCGGTAGTGGGCGTCATGGCGATTCCTTGTTCGTATGCGGCCATTCTAGAGCAGGCGATTGGAAAGATAATTACTCCGAATCCTGCTATACAATTCACTTTTCATGAACAATCCAGGGCGCCGATGGACCGCATCAAAGCCATGCAGACCTTTGTCCGTATCGTCGAGGCCGGCAGTTTTACGCGCGCGGCCGAAACGCTCGACCTGCCGCGCGCCTCGCTGACGGCCACCATGCAGAACCTGGAAGCCTGGCTCGGCACCCAGCTGCTGCTGCGCACGACGCGTTCGATTTCGCTCACCACCGATGGCGCCGCGTATTACGCGCAGTGCGTGGAGATCCTGGCGGCGGTCGAGGCGGCCGAGGCGCCGTACCGCGGCAGCGCCGGCAGTCCCCAGGGACGTTTGCGCGTGGCGCTGCCGGGCGCCGTCGGCCGCCGGGTGGTGGTGCCGCGCATCGGCGAGTTTCACGCCCAGTACCCCGGCATCGAACTGGTGGTGTCCCTCAGCGACCGCGTCGCCGACCTGACGCGCGAAGGCATCGATTGCGCGCTGCGCGTGGGCGAACTCGACGATTCGGCCCTGATCGGGCGCCAGGTCGGCAGCATGTCGTTCGTGACCTGCGCGGCGCCGGCTTACCTCGCGCGCCACGGGACGCCTTCCAGTCTCGACGACCTCGAGCGGCATACCAGCGTTGTTCACTTCTCGGGACGTACCGGTCGCCCCTTCGACTGGGATTTCATCGTCGACGGCCAGCCGGTGCGGCGGCGCCTGGCGGGTGCGATCGCCGTCAACGACGCCGACGCCTATGTCAGCTGCGGCCTGCAGGGCCTGGGGCTGATCCAGGCCGCGGCATACATGGTGCAAGCGTACCTGGCGAGCGGCGCGCTGGTCGCGGTGCTGGCACACTTGCCGTCCGTGCCGATGCCGGTGTCGCTGGTCTACCCGCAAGGCCGCATCGCCAACCCGCGGTTGCGCGTGTTCGTGCAGTGGGTCGAGGCGCTGTTCGCGCTCGAACCGCACCTGGCCAGGCAACCCCCCTTTTTGGAGAATCCATGAACCCGCACATCCAGAGCGTCCCTTTAGAAAAAGCTTATCGACTACTGAACCATGGCCCGACGGTGCTGGTGTCGAGCCGTTTCGACGGCGTCGACAACGTCATGGCCGCCGCCTGGGCCTGCGCGCTCGACTTCGCGCCGCCCAAGCTGACCGTGGTGCTCGACAAGGCCGTCAAGACGCGGGAACTGGTCGAGGCCAGCGGCCGCTTCGTGGTGCAGGTGCCGACCGTGGCGCTGCTCGACTTGACCAACGAAGTGGGCAACCGCAGCCTGGCCGGGCATCCGGACAAGCTGGTCGAGGCCGGTGTCGAACTGCTGCGCCTTGCGGGCGATACGCTGCCGTTCGTGGCCGGCTGCGCGGCCTGGCTCGAATGCCGACTGGTACCGGAGCCGCACAATCAGTCCAGCTACGACCTGTTCATCGGCGAAGTCGTGGCCGCCTGGGCCGACGAGCGGGTGTTCCGCGACGGGCACTGGCATTTCGAAGACGCGGGTCCGGAGTGGCGCAGCATCCACCACGTGGCCGGCGGCCACTTCTATGCGATCGGCGAACCGATGCATGCCCGCAGGGCCGACGAATAAGCCGTTCGAAAATTTCGATGATAGGTCTGCAAACTACTCGCTTTTTGTTCGCCAGGCAGGCGCGCATAATGCAACACATGCACAACACGGCACGGCCAGATTGAACAGGAGCCCAGGTTCGAATCGTTCGAACAGCCGAGAACAAAAGGAGCGCATGATGTTGAAAGTACGTAAAAGCGAAGACCGCGGCGTCGCCAATTTCGGTTGGCTCGATTCGAAACACACCTTTTCGTTCGGCCACTACCAGGATCCGGCGCACATGGGCGTCGGGCCGCTGCGCGTCATCAACGAGGACCGCGTGTCCGCCGGCCGCGGCTTCGATTCGCACGGCCACCGCGACATGGAAATCATCTCGTACGTGCTCGACGGCGCGCTGGAACACAAGGACAGCATGGGCAACGGTTCCGTGCTGCGCTACGGCGACGTGCAGCGCATGAGTGCCGGTAAAGGCGTGGTGCACAGCGAATTCAATCATTCGAAAACCGAGCCGGTGCACTTCCTGCAGATCTGGATCCAGCCAGACGAGATCGGCGCCCCGGCCGGCTACGAAGAAAAGCACTTCGACGCCGCCTCGAAAACCGGCCGCCTGCGCGTGGTGGCATCCAAGGATGGACGCGAAGGTTCGGTCTCGATCCGCCAGGATGCCTCGATCTACGCGGCGATCCTGGACGGCGACGATGCGGTCAGCTTCCCGCTGCAACAGGGCCGTATCGGCTACGTCCACGTGGCGCGCGGTGCGTTGAACGTGAACGGCGTGGCCCTGAAGGCGGGCGATGCGGTGCGCATCGACGACGAGGCACGGGTCAGCCTCGATGGCGCGGCGGACGCGGAAGTGCTGTTGTTCGACCTGCCGCGCTAACAAGCTGGTGGGCGCAGCCCACCCTACGGACCATAGCTTTCTTGGGTCAACGATAACTGGCGCAAATCGTAGGGTGGACTCCGTCCACGCGGATGTACGGCCGCACGCCGCAACGCCTGTAAGCATGTTTCGATATGCGAACGCAGTACCGCGTGGGCGGAGCCCACCCTACGAGTGTGTGAAAAAATCGCCATGGCGGCGTTGCGCCGCCTTGCCCTGACAATCTTTTCACACACGCTACGGACAGTGGCATTTTTCGGCTAAGGACGGCATGGCCGTGGATGCGTCGGTTCGTTCGATGACCCACAGGGCCGCGTTATCGACATGGCCATTTCCGCTGTCCTTCCCGGGACTGCACACAACAATCTTCCCCTGGCCCGGCCATTTTTTTGCCCGCCTCGCCCGGCAGCGCCGATATCCGGCTAAAATCCCCGGTTTGAAATTGTTTGAAGGCAAGACGCAGCAGCCGGTTTTCGGCTGGCAGGCCGCGAGGATGCGTGCCGCGCCTGCCTGATACAGCCGACCTCTGCCACTACCCACATGCACAGTCACCGCACCCCGCCGCTGCGCCGCTGGACCCGGACCACCGTCGTCTCCTTACTGGCCGCGCTGGCCGTGCTGGCCGCGTTCGCGGCCGAAGCCGCGCGCTGGATGCGTGCGCCGGCGCCGCCGTCGCTGCTGTCGGCCGCCGCGGCCGATGCGCACGGGCAGGCGCGGCTGGTCGAACTGTCGAGTTCGCTGATTCCGATGCCGGCCAACACGCCGTCGGCGCACGCCAGTTCGCTCGCCACCGCCAACGGCGCCTTGCTCGCCTTCTGGTGGGCCGGCAGCCGCGAGAGCGGTCCGGATGTGAAGGTGTACGCCTCGCGCTCGCGCAACGGCAAGTGGAGCGCGCCCTGGGTCGTGGCCAGCCGCGAATCGCTGGGACGCGCACTCGGCTTCGGCGTGCGCCGCATCGGCAACCCGGTCGCCTGGACCGCGCCCGACGGCGCCGTCCACCTGTACGTCGTCGCCACCGGCCTGGGCGGATGGGCGGCGTCGCGCATCGCGCACATGGTGTCGGCGGACGATGGCGCCACCTTCGCCGTGCGCAGGCTGTTGCCGCTGTCGCCGCTGTTCAATACCAGCACGCTGGTGCGCACGGCGCCGGTCGCGGTCGCCGACGGCGGCTGGTGGCTGCCGGTGTATTTCGAACTCGGCATCAAGTACCCGATGGCGATGGCCTTCGATGCGCAGGGCGAACCGACCCGCGTCGTGCGCATCGGCGCGCGCATGTCGACGCTGCAGCCGACCATCGTGCCGGTGTCGCGCACCGAAGTGCGCGCCTGGATGCGCGACGCCAGCGACGAACAGCGGGTGCAGCACGCGCGCAGCGGCGACGGCGGCGCCAGCTGGGAAGACTTGCCGGCGCTCGACCTGCCCAACCACAGCACTTCGCTGGCGGCGCTGCGCCTGGCCAATGGCGACATCCTGATGCTGCATAATCACGTCGCCGTCAACGGCTCGGACCGCAGCATGCTGCGCCTGTCGATCTCGACCGACGGCCAGGTCTGGCGCACGGTCGCCGACGTCGCCAGCGGCAAGGCCGGCGACGAGTTCTCGTATCCGACCATGCACCAGGTCGGCGACAAGCTGCACATCACCTATACCCATCAGCGCGAAGCGATCGCGCACCACGCTTACCAGATCCAGATCGGGAAGGATACCTGATGACCCTGCCGGAATTCGCATTGCAAGCCGCCTATGGCCGGCTGGCCTGGGCGATCGTGCTCGCCGCCGCGCTGGCGGCGCTGTTGCCTCCGGCATGGCGCCGGCGGCGCGCGGCGATTGCCGCTGTGCTGGGCGGCGCCGGCCTGCTGCTGGCAGTCACGGGCGAGGGCAGCGTGGCTTATTGGCTCGGCCTGAGCTTCCAGTATCCGAGCGGCCTGCTGACCTTGCTGTGCCTGTTCAGCCTGCATGCGCGCTGGCGCGGGACGGCGCCCGGCGCCCTGGTGCCACGCGTGCTGGTGGCGCCGCTTGCGCTGGCCGGCGCCGTGCTCTATCTCGACGCCATGGGCGTACTCGCGCTCGGAATGTATTACGCCGGTTTCGGCCCGCTGGCGGCGCCGGTCCTGGCCCTGTGCGGCGCGGTTGCCTGTGCGCTGGCGCTCGTGCGCGGCCGCGGCGGGCGCCAGCACGCCGCGCTGCTGGGCGCGCTCGTGCTGTTCAGCCTGCTGCGCCTGCCGAGCGGCAACCTGTGGGATGCCGTGCTCGATCCGCTGCTGTGGGCCTGGGCAGTGGGCGCGGCGTTGCGCCAGGGCTTGCGCCGGCTGGCGCGCAGAAGGGCGCAGAATGCCGGTGCGCTACGCCCTGGCGGCGACCTGGCGAAAGAGGTGGCGGTAGCGCAGGTGGCGGCCCCGGCCGAATCGTTTTCATTAAGTAAGGAGTAATGCGTGACAAATAACAAATGGCAGACCCATCCGGTCATCCTGATGGCGATCGCCATCAATGTCTTTATCCTGGGCCTGGCCGTCGCCTGGTCCGGTCCCGACGCCAGGGCGCTGTGGCGCCTGCTCGGCGAAGACGGCATCGTCGAATGGATGCAGTTCCTGTGCTTCGCCGTGATCGCCGTGATGCTCGGCTTCGTGTTCGTCGAACGCCTGAAGCAGCCGGGAAGCTCGAAGTTCGAGCTGCTGGCCCTTGGCGGCCTGTCGGCCTTGGTGGCGCTGGCCGCGCTCGAGGAAGTCAGCTGGTTCCAGCGCGTGCTGGGGATCACCTCGCCCGAGTTCTTCGTCCAGAACAACCGCCAGGCCGAAACCAACCTGCACAACCTGGCGCTCGGCAGCGGGAGCCTGCACAAGACCGTGCTGCTCAAGCTGATCCTGATCGCGGGCCTGACCCACAACCTGGTGCTGCCCTTCCTGGCGCGCACCCGTCCCGGCCTCAAGCGCTGGATCGAATCGATGGGCCTGTACCTGCCGCCGCTGGGCGCGTCGGTCATCTACATCGTGCTGGTGGCGCTGTCGCACCTGCTGATCGAACATCCGCGCAAGGGCGAACTGGGCGAGATGTTCGGCGCCGTGCACTACCTGGCGACCGTGTTCTATGCCTATTACATCGGCCGCAACTACGAGAAGCCGGCCCTGTTTGCGGACGGTGAGACCAGCCGCCGCCTGTCGACCCTGTTCGCGGCGGCGATGGCTTTCCTGCTGCTGGTGTCCTGGCTGCTGGCTGCCGGCGTGGGTGCGACCGGCGCCTGAACGGTGCGAACCGACGCATAAAAAAAACCGGACTGCGCGAGCAGCCCGGTTTTTTTACGTCGGAACCGAATGAAGCTTAGAACTTGAAGGCGACGCCAGCGACGATCTTGGTGATCTCGGTGTCAGGCTTTTGCACTTCCAGGCGGCCGCTGACGACCGGCGAGAAGGCATAGCCCAGGCCGAGGCCGTACAGGGCGTTGTTGCTGTGGTCCTTGACCTTGTAGCCGAATTGCTTGTACTCGCCTTCGACGCGGTTGTAGCCGATGCGGCCGTACATGTCGAAGCCGCCGCTCAGCGGCACGGAGCCGACCAGCGAGATCGCGGTCTGGTCCAGGGTAACGTCGGCGCCGTCGATCTCGCTGTCGACCAGGCGGTTGAAGCCGGCTTCGACGGCGACGTTCGGATTGATCTTGTAGCCGATAAAGGCGCCGTAGCCGCCCTTGTCGTCGAAACCGGTGACCTTGGTCGAGGAGACGTCGACGCCGGCGTAGAACGGGGTTGGCTCGGCGGCGAAGGCGGCCGATGCGGCGGCGACGAGGGCGGTTGCGACTGCGATTTTCTTGAACATGGTAGTACCTTTTCTTGCGATAAATAAAGGCAGCCGAAACGCCATGTTTCGGCTGGGGCCATATTATCGCACGAACGTACTATTCCTTGCTTGGCAGCATGTCAATCGACGCTGCTAGGCTGCAGGCAGCGGCGCCTCGGGCGCGACCAGGCCCTCGGCTACCAGCTCCTGCCAGAACGCCGCCGGGATCGTCATCTCCATCAGCGTGGCATTGCGGCGCAGGTGCTGCGGGCTGCTGGCGCCGGGGATGGTCGCCGACACCACCGGGTGCGCCGCGCCGAACTGCAGTGCGGCGGCGGCCAGGTCGACGCCGTGGCGCGCCGCCACCTGGCGCAGGCGTTCGCGCTGCTGGTGCTTTTCCTGGCTGGCGGGCGCGTAGTCGTAATGGTCGCCGCCGGCCAGGAAGCCCGAGTTGAACGGCCCGCCCAGCACCACGCTGGCGCCGCGCCCGGCGCACAGGGGGAACAGTTCGGCCAGCGCCGTCGTCTCCATCAGCGTGTAGCGTCCGGCAAGCAGGAACACGTCGGGGTCGGAAGCCTCCAGTGCGCGCAGGCAGGGCTCGATGGTGTTGACGCCCATGCCCCAGCCCTTGATGACGCCTTGCTCGCGCAATTTGACCAGTCCCTCGAAGGCGCCGCCGGGGCCGGCGGCGATGCGCATGTAGCGCTCGTAATCGTCGCGGCCGAAGGCGTCGGGCGACAGGTCGTGCACGTAGACGATGTCGACGTGGCCGAGGGCGAGCCGCTGCAGGCTGTCCTCGACCGCACGGCGCGCGCCGTCGCTCGTGTAGTCGATCACGCGCCGGAACGGCAGCGCCGAGACGAAGGGCGCCGCGATTTCGCCGACCGGATCGGGCACCAGCAGGCGCCCGACCTTGGTCGAGAGCGTGTAGCTGTCGCGCGCGCGGCGGCGCAGCGCCTGCCCGAAGCGGTGTTCGGACAGGCCGGCGCCGTAGTGCGGCGCGGTGTCGAAGTAGCGGATGCCGGCATCCCAGGCGGCGTCGACCGTGGTGTGCGCCGCTTCGTCGCTGGTGGTCTTGTACATGTCGCCGAGGCCGGTGCCGCCAAGGCCCAGGCGCGTGATCGGTCGGTAACGCTGGTTCACGATGCGTCCTTTTTTGTCATGGAAGAGCGTCCATGATGCCCGCGGCAGTGGTGGGGCGGGCGCACGCTTGCTTTGACGAAAAAAAAGGCGCTGTCACCGTTCGCTATGGATGAGGATTGAACTGCTGAGCTGCCTGGCGGTCGAACCCGTATCGCCAACGATATGGATCTGCCATGAAAGCGCCAGGGTTCAAGAAGTGGTTTGCGGCATTGCCGACACTGAATCAGCCGCAGCGACTACGGGTACTCGATGCCTTGCGGCCGGCAGCCGGATTGCAGCAACTGCTCGCACTGATCGAACAATTGCGCGGACCCGGGCGCCGCTGCCCGCATTGCCGCTGTCCCGGCTGGCACCGCCATGGCCACGCGAACGGCCTGCAGCGCTATCGCTGCCGCGGGTGCCGGCGCACCTTCAACGACCTCACCGGCACGCCGCTGGCACGGCTGAGGTTGCGCGCCAAATGGCTCGATTACCTCGATGCGCTGCGCGCGTCGCGCCCGGTGCGCGCAGCGGCAGAGCAAACGGAGGTGCACCGCAATACCGCATTCAGATGGCGCCACCGGTTTCTCGACCGGGTCAAGGACGACCGGCCGGTGTGCCTGAACGGCATCGTCGAGGCCGACGAAATGTTTCTACGCGAGTCGCAGAAGGGATCGCGCAAGCTCGACCGGGCGCCGCGCAAGCGTGGCGGCGAGGCGGCAGAGCGCGGCATCTCGCGCGAACTCGACTGCATCCTGGTGGCGCGCGACCGCAGCGGCCAGACCATCGACGCCGTGACCGGGCGCGGCGCCTTGTGCAAGGCGCAACTCGAGCACCACTTGCTGCCCCACCTCGACCGGCAAGTGCTATTGGTTACCGACGCGCATGCGGCCTACCGCGCGTTTGCGCGTGCGCACGGCATTGCGCACCAGGCCGTCAACCTGCGCGCCGGCGAACGCGTCCGCCGCGAGGCCGCGGGCGCCATTCACGTGCAGAACGTGAATGCCTGGCATCGCCGCTTTCGCGAATGGCTGGCGCGGTTTCACGGGGTCGCGTCGCGTTATCTGCCGAATTACCTGGGCTGGCGCCGCGCGCTCGATGGTGGAAAGGTCACTTCCGCCGATCAATTGCTGCGTCTGACCATCGGCCCCATCAACAGCGAACGGTGACAGCGCCAAAAAAAACCGGGATGCGGCCGCATCCCGGTTCCGGTCTTGCCTCTGCGGCGCTTAGAAACGGAAGGCGACGCCGGCCAGCACGCGGGTCACGTCGCTCTCCGGCTTCTGCACTTCCACGCGGCCATGCACGACCGGCGTGAAGGTATAGCCCAGGCCGAGGCCGTACAGGGCATGCGAATCGTGTTCCTTGGCGCTGAAGCCGGCCACGCTGGCTTCGGCTTCCAGACGGTTGTAGCCGAGGCGGCCGTACACGTCGAAGCCATTCGACAGTGGCAGGCTGCCGATCAGCGACAGGTCGATCTGGTCGAGCGTCAGGTCGGTGCGCACGCCGGCGTAACGCACTTCGGTATCGGCCAGGCGGTGGTAGCCGCCTTCGATGGCAACGCCGGGAGTGAACTTGTAGCCGAAGAAGACGCCATAGCTGCCTTCGCGGTCTGCGCCCTTGATCTTGGTCGAGCCGGCGTCGATACCGGCGTAGAACGGCATCTGCTGCTGGGCGAGTGCGGCGGAGGAAGCGGCGAAGGCAGCGACTGCGACGGCCGCGGCGGCGATTTTCTTGAACATGACTGGGCTCTCTCTGTAGTGATACCGATGGTGGATGAGGGAGGCCGACAGCGGAAGCGTCGGCCGGCGCGGATTATCGCACGCTTTCCAGAACGACATCTTGACGCGGGGTTCGGGTGTGGCGCGGCGCCGACAGCGGCTTGAAAGAGTGGCCCGGAGGCGAAAAAAAGCCCGGCGCCGCGCATGCGCGCAAGGCCGGGCCGGTGCTTCAGGTCGACAGCTTAGTGTGCAGCGGCTTTCGCGGCGCGGCGGCGGCGGCCGTAGCCCATCGCCAGGGCGCCGACGCCCAGCAGCAGGGCGCTTGCCGGTTCCGGCACGTCGGTGCCTGGGCCCGGATCGACCGGCACTTCGACGTCGGGTTCGAAGGCGATGGTGATGGTGCCGAAGTTCCAGCGGCCATCCGGATCCACAGCGCCGTCGTCAAAGTCGTCATAGAACTCGACGCGCAGGATGCCGTCGGCGCCGACGTTGAACGACAGGCCTTCGTCGGCCAGGATCGTGCTCGCGTCGTACTGCGCCGTGCCTGCGAACGCATCTTCGAAGCCTGGGGTGAACAGCACGCCGTCAGTGACGCCCGAGTCGGTGATCGCAAACGCGATTTCCGACAGCCAGCTTGGGCTGAAGGCAGTCACGTTGACCGAATAGCTGACGTTGGTGATGGTGGCGTTCGCGCCGACGTTGTACTCGTACACGGTATTACGCGAGTCGCCGAATTCGCCGATGCTCTGGACGCCGGCGACATTGATGACGACTGGCGCAGCGAATACAGAGGTGCAGGCAAGGAACGACAGGCTGGCAAGCATTTTGGACATCGATTTCAGCGTCATGAAAATCTCCGGTTAGTGTGGACCCTACTATGAGCAACAAGCGTGCCAAGTTGTAAGTGTTATCCTACGTCATTGATTCCAATAAGAAAAATTGATATGCCTCAATACGAGTTGTAACTGTATGTAAGATTTATCGACAGAATCAGTCGGTATTCAAATGGAATACTTGGTATTGATTGCAGTACCTGAAACGAACAAAGGCGCCAGCGGCGCCTTTGCGATACGTGGTACGACGAGTGCGTCAGATGTGCAGTGCGTGTCCGAGCGCGCGCAGCGCCGCTTCCTGCACCGCTTCGCCCAGCGTCGGATGCGCGTGGATAGTGCCGCCGACGTCTTCCAGGCGCGCGCCCAGTTCGATCGAGTGGCTGAACGCCGTCGACAGTTCCGACACGCCGCGTCCGACCGCCTGCCAGCCGAGGATCAGGTGGTTGTCGCGCCGCGCCACCACGCGCACGAAACCGTCGGTCGACTCGATCGTCATTGCGCGCCCGTTCGCCGCGAACGGGAAGTTGGCGCTGATGGCGTCGATGCCGGCGGCGTCCGCCTCGCTCGGCACCATGCCGACCACGACCACTTCCGGATCGGTGAAGCAGACCGCCGGCATGGCGGCCGGCTGGAAGTGGCGCCGTTTGCCGGAGATAATCTCGGCCACCATCTCACCCTGGGCCATCGCCCGGTGCGCCAGCATCGGTTCGCCGGCCAGGTCGCCGATCGCCCAGACGTTGCGCATCGAGGTGCGGCACTGGTCGTCGATTTTCACTGCGCGCCCATTCATGTCGAGCTGCAGCGATTCGAGGCCCCAGCCGCCGGCGCGCGGACGGCGGCCGACCGCCACCAGCACGCGGTCGGCCGACAGGACGATCTCTTCGCCATTGGCTTCCTTGACGCGCACGCCGTCGCCGGCGGCGTTCAGGCCGAGCACCGAGGAACCGAGGCGCAGGTCGATGCCGAGGCGCTTCAACGCTGCGCCGACCGGCTTGGTCAGTTCGGCGTCATAGGCCGGCAGGATGCGATCCGCCGCTTCGATCACCGTGACTTCGGCGCCCAGCTTGCGGTAGGCCGTGCCCAGTTCCAGGCCGATGTAGCCGGCGCCGACCACCACCAGCTGCTTGGGGATGGTTTGCGGCGACAGCGCCTCGGTCGAGGACACCACCATGCCGCCGAAGGGCATGAAGGGCAGTTCCACCGCTTCCGAGCCGGCCGCGAGCAGCAGGTGTTCGCAGCGGATGCGCTGCAGCGCGCCGTCCGCGCCTTTGACTTCGACCGTCTTGCCGTCGAGGATGCGGGCGAAGCCGTTGATGACCTGGACGTCGTTCTTCTTCAGCAGCGCGCCGACGCCGCCGGTCAGCCGCTTGACGATGCCGTCCTTCCAGCCGACCGTGCGGGTGACGTCGATCGAGGGCGCGGCGGCCGAGATGCCGAGCGCCGAGCCGCTGGCGTAGTGGTTCGCCTTCTCGAATTCCTCGGCCGCGTGGATCAGGGCTTTGGAAGGGATGCAGCCGATGTTCAGGCAGGTGCCGCCCAGCTGGCCGGCCTCGACCAGGATGGTCGGGATGCCGAGCTGGCCGGCGCGGATGGCGGCGACATAGCCGCCGGGGCCGCCGCCGATGACGAGCAAAGTAGTTGTCAGTTGGTTCATCGGCTTACTCCACGAACAGGGTTGCCGGGCACTCGAGGTAGCCGCGGATGGTCTGGATGAATTCGGCCGCGACCATGCCGTCGATCACGCGATGGTCGAACGAGGACGACAGGTTCATGGTCTTGCGTGCCACCATGGCGCCATTCAGGATGACCGGCTTGTCGATGATGCGGTTGACGCCGACGATCGCCACTTCCGGCCGGTTGATGACCGGTGTGGTGACGATGCCGCCCAGCGCGCCCAGGCTGGTGATGGTGATGGTCGAGCCGCTGAGCTCTTCGCGCAGCGCCTTGCCGCTGCGCGCGGCTTCGGCCAGGCGCGCCACCTCGGCGGCGGCCGACCACGGATCGCGCGCTTCGGCATTCTTCACCACCGGCACCATCAGCCCGGCGTCGGTCTGGGCGGCGATGCCCAGGTGGACCGGGTTGTAGGTGGTGACGATGTTCGCCTCGTCGTCGAAACGGGCGTTCACCGACGGGTACTTGCGGATCGCCAGCACCACGGCGCGCATGATCAGCGGCAGCAGCGTCAGTTTCGGACGCTGGCCGGCGTAGCGGCTATTCAGCTGCACGCGCAGCGCTTCGAGTTCGGTGACGTCGATTTCCTCGACATAGGTGAAATGCGGGATGCGGCGCTTGGCTTCCGCCATTTTCTCGGCGATCTTGCGGCGCATGCCGATCAGCGGCATCGCCTGTTCGCCCTCCAGCACCGCATAGCGGCGGTCGCCCTCGGCGGCTTTCTGCTGGCCGCGCGAGACGTGGGCGTCGAGGTCGGCATGGCTGATGCGCCCGGCCGGGCCGGAGCCGGTCACGTATTGCAGCTCGATGCCCATGTCCCAGGCGCGCTGGCGCACGGCGGGCGCGGCCAGCGGCTTTTCGCCGGGCGCGCGGCCGTGGTGGGCCGGGGCCGCGGCATAGGCTTGCGCGGCGTGCGACGGTTGCGCCGGCGCGGCCTTGGCGGGCGCGGGCGCCGCTGCGGTCTGCGCGCTGGTCACGCTCGTGACCACCGTTTCCGGCTGCGCCACCGTGATCGGGATGAACTCGTCGACCGTGCCGCCGCCACCGGCGCGCGCTGCCGTGGTGCCGGCGCTTTCCGCTGCGGCCACGGCTTCGTTGCGTACTGCCTGCGCCGGCGTCTTGGCGTCGACCTTGAAGTTACCTGCGCCTTCGACTTCGAGGCGGATTAGTTCCGCGCCCACGGCCATCGCTTCGCCCAGCTTGCCGCCCAGCGAAGTGACGGTGCCGTTCACCGGCGAGGGAATCTCGACGGTGGCCTTGTCGGTCATGACGTCGGCCAGCACCTGGTCTTCCTTGACCGTGTCGCCCGGCTTGACGTGCCAGGCCACGACCTCGACTTCGGCGATGCCTTCGCCCAGGTCCGGCATCTTGATGACATGAATACCCATTTACTTCGCCTCCATCGCACGTTTGAACGCGGCGCCGACACGGTCGGGCCCCGGGAAATACGCCCATTCCTGCGCGTGCGGATACGGGGTGTCCCATCCGGCGACGCGCTCGATCGGCGCTTCCAGGTGATAGAAGCAATGTTCCTGCACGAGCGACGCGAGTTCCGCGCCGAAACCGCTGGTGCGCGTCGCTTCATGCACGACGACGCAGCGGCCGGTCTTTTTCACCGATTCGACGATGGTGTCGAGGTCGAGCGGCCACAGGGTGCGCAGGTCGATGATCTCGGCGTCGATGCCGGTTTCCAGCGCCGCCGCTTCCGAGACCCAGACCATGGTGCCGTAGGTGATCACGGTGAGGTCGGCGCCGGGGCGGAAGATCGCGGCCTTGTCCAGCGGGACCGTGTAATAGCCTTCCGGGACCTGGCCCATCGGGTGCTTGCCCCAGGACGTGACCGGACGGTCGTGGTGGCCGTCGAAGGGGCCGTTGTACAGGCGCTTCGGTTCCAGGAAGATCACCGGATCGTCGTTCTCGATCGAGGCGATGAGCAGACCTTTCGCGTCGTAGGGGTTCGACGGCATCACGGTGCGCAGGCCGCAGACGTGGGTGAACATCGCTTCCGGGCTCTGGCTGTGGGTCTGGCCGCCATAGATGCCGCCGCCGCAGGGCATGCGGATCGTCAGCGGGGCGGTGAAGTCGCCGGCCGAGCGGTAGCGCAGGCGCGCCGCTTCGGAGACGATCTGGTCGGACGCCGGATAGAAGTAATCGGCGAACTGGATCTCGATCACCGGACGCAGGCCATACGCGCCCATGCCGACCGCGGTACCGACGATGCCGCCTTCGGAAATCGGCGCGTCGAACACGCGGCTCTTGCCGTACTTCGTTTGCAGGCCGTCGGTGGCGCGGAACACGCCGCCGAAATAGCCGACGTCCTGGCCATAGACGACGACATTGTCGTCGCGGCCCAGCATGACGTCCATGGCCGAGCGCAGCGCCTGGATCATCGTCATCTGGGTCATTGTCGTACCCTCGGCCGGGTCTTTCCCCGCCGGGTTTGCATCGTTCTCGTCGCGCGCCATCTCACACTCCCAATTGTTGACGTTGGCGGCGCAGGTGCTCGGGCATGTCTTTATAGACATCCTCGAACATCGACGCCGCGCTCGGGACGCGGCCGTCGGCCAGCGTGCCGTATTGTTCCGCTTCGCGTTGCGCGGCCAGGACTTCGGCTTCCAGGTCGCCCTGGACGCGCGCATGCTCGTCGTCGGACCAGGCACCGATCTTGGTCAGGTGCTGGCGCAGGCGCGCGATCGGGTCGCCCAGCGGGAAGCGGGTCCAGTCGTCGGCCGGGCGGTAGCGCGACGGATCGTCGGAGGTGGAGTGCGGGCCGGCGCGGTAGGTCACCCATTCGATCAGCGTCGGTCCGAGGTTGCGCCGGGCGCGCTCGGCGGCCCAGCAGGAAGCGGCGTACACGGCCAGGAAGTCGTTGCCGTCCACGCGCAGGGATGCAATGCCTGACCCGACGCCGCGTGCGGCGAAGGTCACGCTCTCGCCGCCGGCAATCGCCTGGAAGGTCGAGATCGCCCACTGGTTGTTGACGACGTTGATGATGCAGGGCGCGCGGTACACGTGCGCGAAGGTGAGCGCGGTATGGAAATCGCTTTCCGCGGTGGCGCCGTCGCCGATCCAGGCCGAGGCGATTTTTGTGTCGCCCTTGATCGCCGAGGCCATGGCCCAGCCGACCGCCTGCGGCACTTGCGTGGCGAGGTTACCGGAGATGCTGAAAAAGCCTTTTTCCTTGACCGAGTACATGACCGGCAACTGGCGGCCCTTCATCGGGTCGCGCTCGTTCGAGAGCAGCTGGCAGATCATGTCGACCATCGGGTATTCGCGCGCCATCAGGAGGCTTTGCTGGCGATAGGTCGGGAAGCACATGTCGCCGTCCTTCAGCGCCAGCGCGTGCGCGGTGCCGATGGCTTCCTCGCCGAGCGAGGTCATGTAGAACGACATCTTCTTCTGGCGCTGGCCGATGACCATGCGCGCATCGAAGATGCGGGTCTTCATCATCGTGCGCAGGCCGAAGCGCAGCTTGTCGACGTCGATCTGCGGCGCCCACGGACCGACGGCATTGCCGTCGTCGTCGAGCACGCGGATCAGGCTGGAGACGAGGTCGGCGGTGTCGCCGAACTGGACGTCCACTTCAGGCCGCCGGACGGCGCCGGCGGGACTCATTTGTAGGTATGAAAAATCGGTCTTGCAACCCGGACGGCCGGTCGGCTCCGGAACATGCAGCGACAGAGGGGTACCCTGGCTCATAATGCGCGTTTCCTTTGTAAGGTGATGTGCGGCAGGATGAGATGATAAATCGTGCAAGAGCATGCACGGGCATTGCAGAGAAGTATTTTCGTGCTGCGGTGCGGCATTTTAGTGGGTGCCGGCGCGGGTGCGGATGGTCCGAAGTCGCGTAGCACGCGTGGACGGAGTCCACCCTACGGTGATGTAGGGTGGACTCTGCCCATGCGGTGATACCTGCCGCTCGCGGACCGTGCCGGGGCTGGCGCCCGCTGGCTGCGACGATGTGGGGAACGTCAGCGCCCGGCGCCCGCAGTCCACCCACCCCCCAGCGCCCGATACAAGCCAATCAGGTTTTCCATCTGTGTGCGCTGCAGCGTAATCAGGTTCAACTCCACCTGGTATAAATTGCGCTGGGCATCGAGTTGCTCGAGGTAGGAGGCATAGCCGGCCTGGTAACGGTCGGTCGCATAGCCGAGCGAGCGCGTCAGGATTTCGCGCCGCTGCACGGCGTGGCTCACCTGTTCGGCCAGCCGCGGCACCCCGGCCAGCGCATTCTCCACCTCGGAAAACGCCGTCAGCACCGTGCGCCGGTAGGCGAACGCCGCCTGGTCGCGCTGCGAGGCGGCCGCTTCGACCTGGGCAGTCAGGCGCCCGCCGGAAAACAGCGGCGCCAGCACGCTGCCGCCCAGGCTCCAGACCGTGACCGGATCGTAGTCGAGCGCATTCACGAACAGGCTGCCCAGCTGGGCGCTGAGCGAAACCTGCGGCAGGAAGGCCTGGCGGCGAATGGCGAGATTGACGTCGGCGGCGGCCAGCAGCAGTTCGCGCTGGAAGATGTCGGGACGGCGCGCCAGCAGTTGCGAGGGCAGCACGCCGGGCACCGGCGGCAGGCGCAGGGCATCGAAACCGGCGCCGTGCTTCGTCTTGTCCAATACGTCGCCGGGCAACTCGCCGGCCAGCAGGCGCAGCGCGTTTTCCTGGCGCCGCACCGCCAGTTCGAGTTCGGGAATCGCGCCCAGCACCGACTGGTATTCCGACTGCGCCTGGGTCAGCTGCAACTGCGAGATATAGCCGACCCGGGCCTGGTCCTGGGCCAGGCGCAGCGCTTCGGCGCGCGAGGCCACCGTTTCGCGCGTGATGAACAGTTGGGCGTCGAGGGCGAGCAGGACGACGTAGTTCTGGGCGGTGGAGGCGGCCACCGACAGCGCCGCCGCATCGCGCTCGGCCTGGGTCGCCTGGTATTGCAGGTTGGCGGCGCGGATCTGGTTGCGGATGCGGCCGAACAGGTCGAGTTCCCAGCTGGCCTGCAGGTTCGGCTGGATGACTTTGCTGTTGCTGATCCCGGTCGCTTCCAGCGCGCGCCCGGTTTGCAGGCCGAGCGCGCCGTTCACGGCCGGCAGGCGTGCGCTTTCCGCCAGTTCGGCCTGGGCGCGCGCTTCGTCGATGCGCGCCACGGCGATCAGGACGTCGCTGTTGCGCGCCAGCGCCGTTTCGACCAGGCTGGCCAGGGCCGGGTCGCCGAACGCGCGCCACCAGTGCGGGTCGATCGCGGCCGCGCCGGCCACCGGCTCGCGCCAGGCGGCGGGCGCCGCGACCTGCGCCGCCGCCGGTGCGGCGCGGTAGGCCGGCAGGCAGCCCGACAGTGTAGCAGCGCCGACGGCCGCAAGCGCGGCGTTGAACGGACGCCGCCTCACCGGGCAACCCCGCGGGCAACCCCACCCGCAGTGCCGTTGGCACTTGCGCCTTCACGCGCCGCCGCGCCCGTGTCGACTTCCGCCGTCACCGACATGCCGGGCCGCAGGCGCTTTGCCAGTTCCTGGTTGGCGTCGATGGCGATCCGGATCGGCAGGCGCTGCACGACCTTGGTGAAATTGCCGGAGGCGTTGTCGGGCCGCAGCACCGAGAATTCGGAACCGGTGGCCGGCGCGATCTGCTCGACGTGGCCGGTGAGGGTGGCGCCTTCGAAGGCGTCGACCGCCAGCGTGGCCGGCTGGCCGACGCGCATGCGCCAGGTCTGGCCTTCCTTGAAGTTGGCGACCACCCACAAGGTGTCCGGCACCAGGAACAGCAGCTGCGAGCCGGCCGTCACGTACTGGCCGGGGCGCACCGTCGATTCGCTCACCTGGCCGTCGCGCGGCGCCCGGATCACGGTGTTGGCCAGGTCGATCTTCGCCAGTGCCACCTGGGCCTCGGCCATGCGCACCTGCGCTTCCAGGCCGCCGCGCGAGACCGTCGTGCCTTTCACGCGCTGCTGCGAAATTTCGATCTCGGCCTGGGCTTTCAGGACGTTGGCCGCGGCCAGGCGCGCCGACGTGCGCACGCGGTCGCGTTCGCTCAGCGACACCGAGCCGCGTTCGGCCAGCTCGTCGACGCGCGCCTGCTCGGCGCGGGCGCGCGCCGCCTCGGCCTGCGCCGCGACCAGGTTGGCGCGCGCGGAACCGACGGTGGCCGTGTTCTGGGCCTGGGTCTGCTCGGCATTGTTCAGCTGGGCGGTGGCATTCGCGACCTGGCCCTCGGCCGCGCGTACCCGCTCGGCATAGATACGGTCGTCGATCCGCAGCAGTTCCTGGCCGGCTTTCACGTACTGGAAGTCCCTGACCAGCACCTCGGTCACGTAGCCGTTGACCTGGGGCGCGAGCACGGTGATCGCGCCGCGCACGTAGGCATTGTCGGTACTCACGCGCGTGCTGTTGAAGGGACCCAGGCGCCAGGCCCACAGGATGAGGGCGATGCCGACGGCGGCGACCACGACCATGATGCCGATCGAGGCCGGCGTGGCCTTGATCTTCTTCGGCGGCGGCGCAGGCTGGGCCGCGGCCGGCGCCGGCTGCGCCACCGGTGGCGTTGGCGAAGGATTCGTTGTTGCGGCCGGTGGCGCTGCGTCGTCCGCGTCGCCGGGCGCCGGCGGATTCGCTTCGAGGGCTGCGGTTTCTTCGGGGGTGGGTGGTCGTGGAGCATTCATACGGTTTCAAGCCTTCGGTTTAAAGCCTTGTTAGCTGCTGATGGCGAGGGCGGCGGCGCGCCGGTCGCGGATCGCGGCGCGCACCGCCACGAACAGGGACCAGAACAGGAACAGCAGGGCCAGCACCCCGGAAAGGGCAAAGACATCGTTAAAGGCGCGCACGTTCGCTTCGCGCCGCGTGATCTGGGCCAGCAAAGCCGCGCCCTGCGCCGCGCGCAGCGCCGGGTCGGCGATCGTGCCGCGGTAGATCCCTGCCTGCAGCTGCAGTCGCTGGGCGACGAGTGGATCGGCGGGATTGAGTTGCGAGACCAGGCTGGTGGAATACACCTGTTCGCGGTGCAGCTGGTAGGTGCCGAGCAGGGCCGAACCGGTCATCGCGCCCAGCGTCTGCGTCATCGACAGCACCACCGTGAATGTGATCACATAGTTGGCGCCGAATTTCAGGGCCTGGGTGATCCCCAGCAGCACCAGCGGGCCGAGGAACATGCCGCCGCCGACGGCGACCAGGAACTGGCTGAAGAAGAAATCCTGCGGCCGGTCCAGGCTGGTGCGGCCATAGTCGATGGCGGCGGCGGCGCCGAACAGGATGATGGCGACGATGATCTGCGGGATCAGCGTCTTCGGGCTGAAGGTAAGCGAGCTGGCGGCGATGCCGAAGACGGTGCCGGCCAGGATCACGGCGAACAGGGGCTGCATCTGGTCCGGGCCCATGCCGAGCGCGCGCAGGAAGCCGACCGCGCCGAAGGTCTGCTCGGAAGTGAGGAAGCGGATCAGGAAGGCGCCGACGATAAAGCGCAGCATGGTGGGCGTGGCCAGCCAGCGCGTCTGGATCAGCGGGTTCTCGCGGTGGTGTTCGAGGAAGAAGGCGGCGCCCAGCAGCACCAGGGCCCCGATCAGCAGCCAGGCCAGCCAGGGTTCGTCGAACCACCACTGCGAATAGCCCTGCGCCAGCACGGCCACCAGCATCGCGGCGCCCGGCGCCATCAGGGCGAACGTGATGAAGTCGCGCTTCTCGAACACCTTGATGTGCATGCCGGGCGGGAGTTTCAGCACCACCACGGCGGCGAGCGAACACAGCGCCAGGCCTGCCTCGAACAGGTACAGGTTGTGCCACTGGCCGTAGACCAGCAGCGTCGGCGAGAGCAGCCAGGCCAGCGGCGTGGCCAGCTGCGGGATGCCGACCCCGATCACCACCATCTTGCCGGTGTAGGCGCGCGGCGCCGCCTGCAGCATGTAGAGCATCGACAGCGTGGTGGCCGCCGCGCCGGCAAAGCCGCTCACCGCGCGCACGGCAACGGCCATGGTAAAGCCGCCGACCAGCAGGTGCAGCACGGTGACGGCGGCGTACAGCGCCAGCCCGATCTCGGTGAACAGGCGCATGCCGTACTGCTGGCGGAATTTGAACACCAGCAGGTTGACCGTGATGTTCACCATCACGTAGGCCGCCGGCAGCCAGGTCGCTTCCGATGGGGTCAGGCCGAGCTGGCCCTGGATGGTGGGCAGGTTGGCCGACACCAGCGCGTTACCGAGGCCGCCGGTGATACCGACCAGCAGGGCCACCAGCGCATACGCCAAGCGCACGCCCGGCGAGTGGTAGGGCATCGAGGGCGAGCCGGGCAGGCCGGGTTTTTCGTGTTCCTCCCAATCCGGTGTCGGTTTGAGCAGCTGGACCATTCAGCGTCCCCGCAGCGGCGCCGCTGCGCCGATGCCGTCCTGCAGGAGTTCGAGCGCGCGCCGCACCAGCGTGCGGCGCTGGGCCGGCGTGGCCCCGCGCAATGCGGCGCCGAGCATGCCGCAGACCAGCACCAGGTCGGCCGGGCGCAGGTCGGCGCGGCAGGTTTTACGGGTGAGCGCCGCGGCGAGCGGCGCGCGGAACAGCTTCGCCAGACGCTCGCGCGCCGTCTTCGCGGCCGGATGGCCGGGTTCGAGCGCGCGCCAGTAGTCGGCCAGCGCCGGCGCGCCGACCAGGTCCAGGCCGACCTGCTCGACCAGCGCGAACAGGTCCTGGCCCTTGGCCGCGCTTTCCAGGCCGGCGAGGGCGCGTTCGAACAAGGCCTCGACCAGGGCCGCGCGGTCGGGAAAATTGCGGTACAGCGTCGCGCGCCCGACGCCGGCGCGCGTCACCACCAGGTCGAGCGGGGCCGTGACGCCGCGTTCGGCGAAGACGGCATCGGCGGCATCGAGAATCTGGTCGCGCCGCAGCGCGGCGTCGGAGCGCAATAGGGTCATGGTTGTGGACACCGTTGTCCGGTTGGATTGAACCATGATACTGCGATGCGCCACGAGCGAGCGCACGGACGGGGAGGGGGAGCGATTGGTCAGCGTCTCCGGTGCAGGGAGACGTGCGTAACGCGTGGACTCAGGAGTCCACCCTACGAATTTCGTATGATCTTACCGCTAGCGCCACCCGTAGGATGGGCACTCGTGCCCTGCCCTGTCGGGCAGGGCGCTCCGCGGGCGGGCAGCATGCTGCCCGAATTCCCCGCTACGCCCCATGCGGATCAAACGAACCAATGGCGCCACACGCAACAGCGCCCCGAACGTCAGCGCCCCAAGCGCCGCTGCCGCAGAGCATACCCCACGCACAACACCAGCAGCCACACTGGAATCAGGTACACCGACACCCGCAGCCCCGGCGTCATGTACATCACCACCGTGATCCCCGCCAAAAAGGCGAGGCACAGCCAGTTCGACAGCGGATGGAACAGGCTCGGAAACTGCGTGCGCGTCCCGGCCCTGGCCTTGCGGAAGCGCAGGTGCACGATCGAGATCGTGGCCCAGTTGATGATCAGGCCCGACACCGCCAGCCCCATCATCATCCCGAAGGCTTCGCGCGGCAGGAAGTAGTTGACCGCGATGCAGGCCGCCGTCACCAGCGAGGACACGCCCAGCGCCGCCAGCGGCACGCCCTTGCGGGTGACGTGCATCAGGAAGCGCGGCGCGTTGCCCTGCGCGGCCAGGCCGTAGAGCATGCGCGTGTTGGCGTAGACGCCGCTGTTGTAGACCGACAGCGCGGCCGTCAGCACGACGATGTTGAGTACGGTGGCCACCGCCGGGCTGTCGAGCGCCGCGAAGATCAGTACGAACGGGCTGCCGCCGCTGGCCACTTTCTGCCACGGGAACAGCGAGAGCAGGACGAACAGGGCGCCGATGTAGAAGATCAGCACGCGCCACAGCGCCTGGTTGGTCGCGCGCGGGATCGAGCGCGCCGGGTCGTCGGCTTCGGCGGCGGTGATGCCGATCAGTTCCAGGCCGCCGAAGGAAAACATAATGACGGCCATCGCCATCACCATGCCGCCGACGCCGTTCGGGAAGAAACCGCCATGCTGCCACAGGTTGGCCACGCCCGCTTCCGGCCCGGCCGTGCCGGAGATGAGCAGATAACCGCCGAACAGGATCATGCCGATCACGGCGACCACCTTGATTACCGCGAACCAGAATTCGAGCTCGCCGAAGGCCTTGACGTTGAGCAGGCTGAAGGAGTTGATGATGACGAAGAAGACCAGCGCCGAGACCCAGGTCGGCACCTCGGGGAACCAGTACTGGACGTAGATCCCGGCGCCCGACAGCTCGGCCATCGTCACCAGGATGTACATCACCCAGTAATTCCAGCCGGCGATGTAGCCGGCCATGTGGCCGCCGTATTTGTCGGCGAAATAGCTGACCGAGCCGGCGACCGGCTCCTCGACCACCAGTTCGGCCAGCTGGCGCATGATCAAAAAGGCGACCACGCCGGCGATGCCGTAGCCGAGCAGCACCGACGGTCCGGCCATCTGGATGGTTTGCGCAATGCCGAGGAAAAGCCCGGTGCCGATGGCGCCGCCGAGGGCGATCAGCTGGATGTGCCGGCTCTTGAGGCCGCGATGGAGTTGTTGCGTCGGTTCTAACATGTGCCGCTGGCCCGGTGTGCAAAAGTCGATGATTCTAATGCATCCGGGCTGTAGGGTGGGCTGCGCTCATGCGGCACGACTGTCAAGACACGCGGCCGGAGCTTCATCGCCGCGCACGGTTTCGCGCAGCCCGACGCCAACCGGGCAGTTGTAGGGTGGGCTCCGCCCACGCGGTACGGCGTTTGCATGCCTGCGGCTCGTGGCTCATCGCTGCCGACGGTCGGGCGCAGACGGTATGCCAATGGATGCGTACGACCGCGTGGGCGGAGCCCACCCTACGTGTCGCGCGATGCATGCGGCGCGGCACGATGCCGGCCGGGCCGTACCCGGTCTGTGGCTCATCGCCGACAACGGTCGGGCGCAGCGCGGGCCGACCGGGCAGTTGTAGGGTGGGCTCCGCCCATGCGGTACGGCGCCGGGACGTACGCGGCCTGTGGTGCGGCCCGTCGACGCTCAGGCAGGCTTGTCCCGGCGCGCGCCCAGCCGCTCAAACAGGGAAAACGAGCCCATCCCGGCCACCATCGCCGCCACGAACAGCAGCGGTTCGACCAGTCCCGTGCCGAGCGAGGCCAGCGCCGGCCCCGGACAGAATCCGGCCAGGCCCCAGCCGGCGCCGAAGACCACGCTGCCCAGCACCAGGCGGCGGTCGATCGCGCCGCCGGCCGGCAGGCGCATCGGCGTTCCCAGCAGCGCCGTGCGGCGAGACCGGGCGAGGCGAAAACCAATCGCCGCGACCAGCGTGGCGCAACCCATCGTGCACAGCAGCGACGGGTCCCAGGCGCCGGCCAGGTCGAGAAAGGCAAGCACCTTGCCCGGATCGGTGAGCCCGGACAGGATCAGCCCGATCCCGAACAGCAGGCCGATGGCAAAGGCGGCGGCGAGAACCATGACCTGTCCTCAGCCGCCCGCATGGCGCAGCAGGTACACGGTGACGAAGCCGACCGCCACGAAGGTGCAGGTGGCCACGATCGAACGCGGCGACAGCCGCGCCATCCCGCACACGCCATGGCCGCTGGTGCAGCCGCTGCCGTAGCGGGTGCCGATGCCGACCAGCAGGCCCGCCGCGGCCAGCATGCCGTGGCCGGCCTCGATGTGGGGGATGGGCAGCGGCCGCACGGCTGCCCATAGGATCGGCGCCAGCACCAGGCCGAGCAGGAACAGCGCACGCCAGGCGGCGTCGCCGCGGGTGGGCGGCAGCAGCCCGCCGAGGATGCCGCTGATGCCGGCGATGCGGCCGTTGAAAAGGATCAGCAGCGCGGCGGCCAGGCCGATCAGCATGCCGCCGCCGAGCGATGTCCAGGGCGTGAAGTGGATCCAGTCGATGGTCATGGGAGCCTCCTCGCCCTTTGACCGCGCGCGCGAGTCCGAGGTGCCGCCCGAGGTGAAGCAACTTAGCGCGCGGCGCGCAGCCGCTCCACCTGCTCGTCCACGGCGGCACGCGAGAGTTCTCCCATGTGGCGTCCCGCCAGCATGCCGTGGCGGTCATAGAACAGCGTGGTCGGATAGCCGACGGCGTCCATCGCGCGCGCCGCCGCGCGCGTCCCGTCGAGCAGGACATTCTGCGGCGCCAGGCCGGCCTCGACCAGGTAGCGCCGCACGGTGGCGGCATCCTCGCCCGCATTGACGAAGACAAAGGCGACGTCGGAATTGGCCGCCTGCGCTGCCGCGAGGGCCGGCATCTCGCGCCGGCAGGGCGGGCACCAGGTCGCCCACAGGTTGACGACCACCGGGCGCCCCTTGAAGCGCTCGAGCGCTACGGCGCCGCCATCGAGCTGTTGCAGGGTGAGCGCGGGTAAAGAGACATTGTCCGGCTGGCTGGAATGGATGGCGACCGTGGCGCCGCCCCAGACCAGCAGGCCGGCCAACGCCGAGGTGACGAGGGAGCGCCGCAGCCCCGGGTGGCGCCGCAACTGTTCGAGGCCGACCGCGCATGCCGCCAGCAGGCCGGCCGTGGCGACGAAGCCGCCATCGCGGATGTCGAGCATGCCGAGCGGCGCCGCCGCATAGCTGTCCCAGTGCTTGACCACGAAGGCGGCGCGCGCCGCGAGGAAGCCCCACAACGTCATCTGCCACAGCGCGTTGGAGGCATCGACGCCGCGCCGCCGCTGCCACAGCCAGGCGACGCCGTTCGCGCCCAGCAGCGCGGCGAGCGGCGCCAGCACGCGCAGCGGCAGGACCAGCGGTCCGAGGTTGATGGCGTCCATACTCTCCCGTGTTTGGCCAACTGACTCTAAAGCAAGGAGATTAACTCAACAATATTAACGGGAGATTAAGAGTTGGAAAGTCGTTGTTCCTAACATACTACTGTCGTGAGGAAGTACAGCAATTCGCTGAGCTATGTCGAGATAGTGGCTCAGACAGCGCGACCTCCAGACAGAAGCCGTCAATGCAGTAAGAACCTAGCAACCTGCATGGGTATTTTTCTTGTCAAAAATTTGTCGCTAATCAAGAATGTAGCTACACTCGTTGAAAGAAAAAATTAACGCATGGGTAAGCGCCATCGTATTTCCGCTTGAGGTCGGCGCTCGGTTGCTGTTCAATCTATTTACTGGTCTTCGATGGCTCACCTTCAACTCAAAAATGTTTTGATTTACAACTTGGCAATCGGTCCGAAAAAGGTCTGCGCCTATACGCCCTCGTTGGCAGGGCCAAGCCTGACTTCAACCGCCAAGATTTATATGATTGTAGCCCCCGGGTTTGATGGCACGATTTACTATGTCGGCCAGACCTCCCAGTCAATTCCAGCAAGATTTGCAGATGGTTTTCGTGAGGGGAATTACCAATGGGCCCGGGAGGGAGAAAGTTATACCTTGTTTGTTTGGGATGTGCAGGAACATGCCGATGGTACACTCGACCTCCAGGCAATTGAAGCTGAGCTTGTATTTGCAGTTCGTATAGCTCAACGTGCTTGGCCGAAGCACCAGGCCGGTATCTATTTCCGCCATCTCGTCGATCAAAAGGGCCATCAGACGGCCCCTTATCTGGCGATTGCGATGATCGCACAGTATTATGATAATTTGCTGTATAGGCGCGATGCTGCTGGTCAGCCGGAACTTGGGATAGGGCGCGAGAAAGAATCGTTAATGGAGACACTGAGAACGTTGATCTTGCCTGGAACTTGAGCGATTCAGCAGTCCAGCTTGACGTCGTCCAGATACCGTGGGCAGACAAATCCGCGTAGTTTACTCAGTTGTCTGAAACGACATTCAAACTGCGCTGTCGCGTACGTCGTCTCCATCCGCCGGCTCCGGCGCCGGCGGCACGTAGGTCACCAGCAGCTGGTCGATGCGGTTGCCGTCCATGTCCATCACCTCGAAGCAGTAATCGCCGTACTGCGTGACTTCGGCGATCTTGGGAATGTAGCCGAGCTGGTAGAGCATGAAGCCGGCCAGCGTGTGGTAGGCGCCGGCTTCCTCGTTCGGGAAGCGCAGGGGGGTGCCCATCACGTCGCGGAAGCGCTCGAGCGCCACGCCGCCATCGAGCAGCCAGCTGCCGTCGTCGCGCTGCACGGCGTCGTTTTCGCCTTCTTCGCCGATCACCGAGACGTCGCCCACGAGCGCGCTCATCACGTCGGTAAGGGTGACCATGCCCTGGATGTCGCCGTATTCGTCGACGATCAGCGCGATCTCGGCCTTGTTTTTCTTGAATAGTTCGAGCAGGGCCATGGCGCTGACCGAATCGGGCACGTACAGGATTTCCTGCACGGCCGCTTCGATGTCGATGGCGTCGATCGTGCGTGCGCGCACCGCCTGGGCCAGCAGGTCGCGGCAGTGCACGAAGCCGATGATGCGCGAGCGGTCGCCGCGGCAGACCGGCATGCGGCTGTAGGGGCTGCAGGCGATGCGGGCCAGGTTGTCTTCGCGCGGGATGTCGAGGTCGACCAGCACCAGGTCGACGCGCGGCGTCATCAGCGCTTTGAGGTGCTGGTCGTCCAGGCGCAGCGCGCGCGAGACGATGTCGTATTCGGTCTTTTCGAACACGCCGGCGTCGGTGCTCTCCTTGATCATGCCGGTGATGTCTTCCTCGGTCGGCGCGGCTTCCTTGTGGCGGCCGATGCCGAGCAGGCGCACGATCGCCTCGGTGGCGAAGGCGAGGATCTTCACAAAAGGCGACATTACCGTCGAGAGCATGCGCAGCGGCGGCGCGATCAGGGTCGCCACCGCTTCCGGATACGCCATCGCGATACGCTTGGGGACCAGTTCGCCCAGGATGATCGAGGCAAAGGTGATGCAGACCACCACCAGGCCGAGCGCGGCCTGGTAGGCATACGGCGCCAGCACCGGGATTTCCTTGAACTGCGGCGTCAGGTGCGCCACCAGCGAGGCTTCGCCGAAGGCACCGTTGAAGATGCTGATCAGGGTGATGCCGACTTGGACCGTGGAGAGGAAGTTGCTCGGTTCGTCGGCCAGGCCAAGCGCGGCGCGCGCGCCGCGGCTGCCCTCGAGGGCGGATTTCTCCAGCCGCATCCGCTTGGCCGAGACCAGCGCCAATTCCGACATCGCGAATACGCCGTTGAGCAGGATCAGGAAGAGGATGATCAGGATGTCGGTCAGCATAAGGGAAAAACAGTTCTCCAGCGGCTAGCCGGGCCGGTGCCGGGGCGCCGGTGTGGGACCTGCGGCGCCTGGTTCGATGATGAAATTACATCATCGCACGAGCCTCGGAACGGGCCCCGCACTGGAGACTTGCGGGCGCGTTGGCACGCTCCACGCCGCGATGCGCTCGCCCAGCCACGCATGCGTGCGCGCCGGCACGATGGCCGCCAGCGGCGTCGGAAAATGGATGAAGCCGTGCGGCGCCTCGGGCAGCAGGTGCAGCTCGACCTCGGCGGCATTGGCCACCGCGCGCCAGCGCGCCGCCATCTGCAGCGTGTCGTCGCGCAGGGGATCGCGCGCGCCGGCAAGCATCAGCGCCGGCGGCATGCCGGAGAGGTCGTCGTACAGGGGCGAGCGCGGCGCCTGGCGCCGTTCGTCGTCATTGCAGTCGGGCGTGAGCATGCGCAGCGCGTCGACCATGCCGGGACCGTCCAGCACCAGGGTGCTTGGTCCGGCCTGGCGCACGCTCGGGCTGCCGCCGAGGTCGTAGACGCCGTAGTACAGCACCGCGCCGGCGATGCGCGCCAGCAGCGCCGGCTCCTGCTTCAGGCGCAGCAGCACCGTGGCCGCCAGGTGGGCGCCGGCCGACTCGCCCAGGATAAATGCCGGCAAGCCGTCGAATTCCGGCAGGCCGCCTCCAAGCAGCCAGCGCGCGGCGGCCAGGCAGTCGTCCATCGCATCCTGCAGGGTGCGGTGAGCGAGGTGCGGCCGCACCAGCCGGTAGTCGACCGACACGACCGCCACCCCGCAAGCCGCGACGATGGCCGCATTGTGCAGGTCGTTCATGCGCGCATTGCCGATCACCCAGCCGCCGCCGTGGATGTCGAGCACCACGGCGCCTACCGGGCCGGGGCCGGCCGGGCGCAATACCCGCAGCGGCACGCGCAGGCCGTCGGCGGCGGCAACCGGTGTATCGACCCGGATGCCGCGGCGCGCCAGCTTGCGGTCGGCGCCCAGCTGCGACAGGCGCAGCAGCGCCTGGCCGAGCACGGGCGTGGAGCGGTTGCGCATCTTGAAGCGCGGCAGGCGCGCCAGTTTGTTGTTGAAAAGGCGTACCTGCTGCAGGGCATGCTCGTCGATCGGAATGTCGGTCATGGATGAAAAGGCTGCGCAAGCGTGCGCGTGCTTGATATAGTTCAGACCATTTTAATGAGGGCCGCCGTTGACGAGCGCGCGGCCCAGGTCGGGAACTTCTTGCGGAGACGCCATGCATGCAATTGTGTCGCACCTGGCCGCGGCCACCATCCTGCTGGCCAGCGCCGCGGCGCACGCCCAGCCGGCGCCCGCGGTCGACTACCACCAGCACGTCTTCAGCGAGGAGATCATCGCGCTGCTCGGCCCCGATGCCGGCCTCAAGCCGCTGCCGGCCAGGGAGGTGATCGCGCTGCTCGACGCCGCCGGCATCCGCAAGGCGGTGCTGCTCTCGACCGCCTACATGTATGGCAGCCCGCAGCGCGAGGTGGACGACGAATACGCGCGCGTGCGCCGCGAAAACGACTGGACGGCGGCGCAGGCGGCGCAGTACCCGGGGCGCCTGATCGCCTTTTGCGGCGTCAATCCATTGAAGGAGTATGCGCTCGACGAGATCCGCCGCTGCGCCGGCCGGCCCGGCCTGAAGCATGGCATCAAGTTGCATTTCGGGAATTCGGACGTGCGGCTCGACCAGCCGGCGCACGTGGCGCGCCTGGCCGAGGTGTTCGCGGCGGCCGACCGCGCCGGCATGGCGATCCTGGTGCACATGCGCGCCAGCATCCGCAACAAGCGGCCCTACGGCGCCGCCGAGGCGCAGGCTTTCCTCGACAAGGTCTTGCCGGCCGCGCCGCACGTGACGGTGCAGGTGGCGCACCTGGCGGGCACCGGTCCCGGCTTCGAGGACCCGCCGTCGCGCGACGTGCTGGCAACCCTGGCCGCGGCGCTGGAACGGCGCCATCCGGCCACGCGTAACCTGTGGTTCGACGTCGCGTCGATCGCGCAGGAGGACACCACGCCGCAGGCGGCGGCGCTGCTGGTGCAGCGCCTGCGCCAGATCGGCCTCGACCGGGTGCTGTACGGGACCGACGCGGCGCAGGGAACGAACCTGCGGCCGAAGCAGGCCTGGGCGGCGTTTCGCAAGCTGCCGCTGAGCGTAGACGAATTTACCCGGATTGCCACGAATGTGGCCCCTACCTGACGGAAGACGCGGCGCGTTGATACCGGACAGCTGCAGGATCTCGCTTGCTGTCAGGCGAACGCATGAGGTAATCTGAAGCTACGGCGCCCCGGCAGCGTGTTCTCGCCCAGCCCTCTCGCAAAGCATGGACACTTTCGATGACATTGATACTTGCCTGTGCAGGCTTGGGTGCGCTGATCGATTTTTTGCTGGGCAGGGCAGGGCAGGCCAGGAGCGGGTTCGCGCCGCGCTCGAAGCGGTGTGGATCCATATAGCTTACATTGACTTCAAGACGTTTGCGGCCGCGGAAGCGCGAGCGGCCAGCCTGGTATTACGCAGGATGTTCGGCACCTGGTGGTCCCTCAAACGCGTTTTCGCGATTATCTGCGTCCTTGCGGCGAGTATCCTGTGGTGGTGCGGATATGGATTGTTCGGCTGGCGCGACGATACTTACCATGCGCCCTTCGATTGGCGCACGCTGCGCTCGCTGGCATACGCGATCGTCGCATTTTCCGTATCGCTCTCGGCGAATATCTGGCTTGCCGATACGATTGCACGGTTCACACCGCAGCAAGCGCGCAAGCGCGTGTTACTCTATACAGCGTTGTTCCTGTTGCAGCTGGCGCTTTTCTCGATTTCCTACGAACTGCAAATGGCAATGATTTTCACCTTGCTGCATGACCCGGTATATCGTGGGCCTCATGAATTCGTCGGTATTCCCTTCGTATCCCGGTATCTCACCAACCTGTTCAATCTGATCCATTTTATCTGGCCCAGCTCGTTGTCCGACCTGTACCGTGCCGACATTGGTGGAGGCGGGGGCATGGTCATGAAGGCGATCACCCTGTTTTTGTATGCGTCGGGGCTCGTCCGCGTACTGCTGCTCTTTGTATTCTCCGCGTCAGTATTGCTGCGTCCGCTCAGCAGGTGTGTGAATCTTGTGATTGCCCGCGTCGTGGAGAGCCAAAAACCCGTGCTTACCATGGCCTTTGGCGGCATGGCCGCTCTCATCGAAGGGTCGCAAAACATCGTCCACGAAATCGAGAAATTGCTGTGAACTGAAACTCAGCCGATGATCGTGACGACGACACTGCGACGGTGCGGGCTGGTGCGGTGCTCCCACAAGTAAATTCCCTGCCACGTGCCCAGCAACATGCGCCCGCCGCCGATGGGCACGGTAAGGCCGGTGTCGGTGAGTACGGTGCGCACATGCGCCGCCATGTCGTCCGCGCCTTCGTCGTCGTGCCGGTAAGCCGGATCGCCATCCGGCGCCAGGCGACCCATGATGGTATCGAGGTCGCGCCGCACGTCGGGGTCGGCGTTTTCGGTGATCGTCAGCGAGCAGCTGGTGTGCTGGACGAACACCTGCACCAGGCCGCAGGCGACGCCGGCGGCCGCGACCACGTCGGCCACCGCGCGCGTGATGTCTTGCGTGCCGCGCCCGCGCGTCTGGAAAGTCAGGATCGCCTGGTGTGCCATGCTTGCTCCTTACGGCGTCGCGCGGAAGTGCTTGCGGATGCCGGCCCAGCAATCCTGGTAGCCGTCTTGCAGTTGCGGCGAGGCCAGCGCATGCGCGGTCGGGCACAGCACGTGTTTGGTTTCGAACATGAAGGCCATCGTGTCCTTCACCTTGCCCGGCTGGCTGGTGTCGGCATTGCTGGCCTTGTCGAAGGTGGCGGCGTCGGGACCGTGGCCGCTCATGCAATTGTGCAGGCTGGCGCCGCCGGGCACGAAGCCCTCGGCCTTGGCGTCGTAGGCGCCGTGCACCAGGCCCATGAATTCGCTGGCGACGTTGCGGTGGAACCAGGGCGGGCGGAAGGTGTCTTCGCCGACCAGCCAGCGCGGCGGGAAGATGACGAAGTCGAGCGTGTCGACGCCGGGCGAGTCGGAGGGCGCCTGCAGCACCAGGAAGATCGACGGATCGGGGTGGTCGTAGCTGATCGAGCCGATGGTGTTGAAATGGCGCAGGTCGTATTTATAAGGGGCATAGTTGCCGTGCCAGGCAACCACGTCCAGCGGCGAGTGCTTGAGGCTCGCCGCCCACAGGTTGCCGCAAAACTTGGCGACCAGCTGGAAATCGCCTTCGCGCTCTTCATAGCGGGCGACGGGCGTGAGGAAGTCGCGCGGGTTGGCCAGGCCGTTCGAGCCGATCGGGCCCAGGTCGGGCAGGCGCAGCAGGGCGCCGAAGTTTTCGCAGACGTAGCCGCGCGCCTCGCCGTCCGGCAGGCGCACCTGGAAGCGGATGCCGCGCGGGATCACGGCGATTTCCTGCGGTTCCAGGTCGATCGTGCCCAGTTCGGTGGCAATTTCCAGGCGTCCCTGTTGCGGCACGATCAGCAATTCGCCGTCAGCCGAATAGAAGAAGCGCTCCGTCATCGAACGGTTGGCGGCGTACAGGTGGATCGCGCAGCCGCTCATGCTCTCGGCCGAACCGTTGCCCGCCATGGTGACCCAGCCGTCGATGAAATCAGTGGGTGCGTCGGGCAGCGGCAGCGGGCTCCAGCGCATCTGGTTCGGCGGCGGCGCCACCTGATCGAACCTGCCGACGATGCGGCCGCCGTCGATTCGTTCGAAGCTGCCGTGCATGGCTGCCGGCCGGATGCGGTACAGCCATGAACGGCGGTTGTGGCCGCGCGGGGCGGTGAACGCGGTGCCGGAAATCTGTTCGGCATACAGGCCGTAGGCCACGCGCTGTGGCGAATTGCGGTGCGCCGGCAGGGCGCCGGGCAGGGCTTCGGTGGCGAATTCGTTGCCGAAGCCGGACTGGTAGCGCAGGTCGGTAGCAATGTGCTGGGTCATGCGGGTCTCCTGGGGAAGCAAGCTTGTTGTTTATCCAGCACTGTAAGCCAAGCGCGGATGTTTTACGACATGAATAGATGAATTGGGACTATTCACGATGTAAATAGTGCTGAGTGCTTAATGACGGGCTAGTCGCTTCGAGCCTCCGGGAAGGGCAATTGTTGCGTAAACGCCATGGCGCGTTAGCGCAAGGGCAGTCGGCGGCAATGATTGCCAACGTTTGCATTGGCAAGCGTATGCTTGTCCTGTTGCTGCCGGCGCGCCTGGCAAGCCTGCCCGCGCGTCGAACCGGATGCTTCTGACAGGAGTTCAAAAATGCGACTACATCGATTTGCACGCGCGGCCGCCGCTGCCGCCATCGTGCTGGGCATGGCTGCCCTTGCAGCGCCCGCCATTGCCGACGAAACCTGTAATTCCCCCTACATGTCGAGCCTGATCAAGGGGCAGGAAGACTACCTGTACGTGTGGACGCTGGGCGTGCAGGGCATGGGCGACGGCTCCGACAAGCTCGTGACGCTCGACGCCAATCCGACATCGCCGAAGTTCGGCCAGGTCCTGACCCAGGTCTCGGTGGGCGGGCGCGGCGAGGCGCACCATGCGGGTTTCAGCGACGACCGGCGTTTCCTCTGGGCGGGCGGGCTGGACGACAGCAAGATCTATATCTTCGACATCCATACCGATCCCGCCAGGCCGCGCCTGGTCAATACCATTGCCGACTTCGAGAAGCGCACCGGCCTGGTCGGGCCGCACACCTTTTATGCGCTGCCGGGGCGGATGCTGATCGGGGCGCTGTCGAATGCCAAGGATGGCGGCGGCGTTACCGGCATGGCCTTGTACAACAACAAGGGCGAATTCATCCGCAAGTACGAGATGCCGGTTGCTTCCGCAATGAAAGGCGGCGACGGCTACGGCTACGACCTGGCCATCAATCCGGCCCGCAATGCGATGCTCAGTTCCAGCTTCACCGGCAAGAAGAACTACATGACGCCGCTGGGCAGCCTCATCAAGGACGGGGGCGCGATGAAGCAGTTCGGCAATACCATGGTGATGTGGAACCTGAAATCGATGCAGCCCGAGCAGTTGCTGAGCGTGCCGGGCGCGCCGCTGGAAATCCGCTGGTCGCTCGCCGGCGGCGACGACTGGGCGATCACCGCCACCGCGCTTACCTCGAAACTGTGGCTGGTGAAAAAGGACGCCAAGGGGCAATGGCAGGCGCGCGACGTTGCCACCATCGGCGATCCGGCCAAGACGCCGCTGCCGGTCGACATCTCGATGCGCGCCGACGGCACGGGACTCTGGGTGAATACCTTCATGGACGGCACCACCCGCTACTTCGACATCAGCAACCCGGAAGCGCCGCGCCAGACCTATGCCAAAAAGACCGGGTCCCAGGTCAACATGCTGTCGCAAAGCTGGGACGGCAAGCGTCTTTATGTGAGTTCGTCGCTGCTGGCCAATTGGGACAAGGCCGGCGCGGACAACGAGCAGTTCGTCAAGCTGTTCGCATGGAATGGCAAGGAGCTGAACGAACAATGGAACGTCGACTTCTACAAGCTCAAGCTGGGCCGGCCGCACCACATGAAGTTCGGGGCGCGCAGCGGGCAGCAGGCTGCTTACGGCACCGAGGCGGGACGACTGGCGCGGCGGTGAGGGTCGCGCCGGCGCTGCTTGGCGCCTTGCTGGCGCCTTGCTGGCGCCTTGCTGGCGCTGGCAACGTGCGCGGGCGGCGCCGCTGCTGCAGACGTCCCGGCGCCGGTCCCCGCGCTTGGTTTCGTGCCGCCCGCGCCGGGCAGCTACCGGCTCGAACGCATCATGCGTGCGCCCGACGGCATCGTGCTGGAAAGCGACGGCAGCGTGCGCCGCCTGGCGGAGTTCACGACCGGCAAGGTCACGCTGTTCTCGTTTATCTATACCTATTGCACCGATGCAAAGGGTTGTCCGCTGGCCTATGCCACCCTGCACAGCCTGAAGCGCACGATCGAGACCACGCCGGCCTTGCGCGGCAAGGTGCGCTTCGTCAGCATAAGCTTCGATCCCGAATACGACACGCCGGTGGCGATGCGCAGCTATGGCGGCGCCGAGGCCCGCGATCGGCGCGGCCTCGACTGGCATTTTTTGACCACCCGCGGCGGCCGTGAGCTGGCGCCGCTGCTCGACGGCTTCGGCCAGGACGTGTCAGTGGCCGCCATCAGGCCGCCGGGCCAGCGCGCACCGGTGCTGGGCCACATGCTGAAGGTGTACCTGCTCGACGCCTCCGGCACCGTGCGCGAAATCTACTCGACCTCCTTCCTGCACCCGGCGGTGCTGCTGAACGACATCCGCACGCTGCTGGCCGAGCCTGCCGGCAAGCGGGCGCGGTAGGGCAGGTCCTTCCCACCGCGGCCGGTTCTCGGGTATCCTCGCGGCGCGGCGCGGCGCGGAGGGAGGGCGAAGCGTGCCGATTCGACATCATGGCCTGAAACTCGGGCGCAACTGGCGTATCATTCCGCTCGTCGCACGGTTCCGCCGGGCGCCGCTCACGAGGCGCGTGCCGGCTGGAGGAGATCACTTGCATCGCAAGTAAAACAAAAGGAAGACAAGGAAAAACAAGATGGCTGACCTGTTTGAGAATCCAATGGGCCTGATGGGCTTCGAATTTGTCGAGTTCGCGTCGCCGACGCCGGGCCTGCTCGAGCCGATCTTCGAGAAACTGGGCTTTACCAAGGTCGCGGTGCACCGCTCGAAGGACGTCGTGCTGTATCGCCAGGGCGAGATCAATTTCATCGTCAACAACGAGCCGAAGAGCTACGCGGCCTATTTCGCCGCCGAGCACGGCCCCTCGGCCTGCGGCATGGCTTTCCGCGTCAAGGATTCGCACGCCGCCTACAAGCGCGCGCTGGAACTGGGCGCGCAGGCGGTCGAGATACCAACCGGCCCGATGGAACTGCGCCTGCCTGCAATCAAGGGCATCGGCGGCGCGCCGCTGTACCTGATCGACCGTTTCGAAGACGGCAAGTCGATCTATGACATCGATTTCGAATTCATCGAAGGCGTCGAGCGTCGTCCGGCCGGCCATGGTTTACGCATCATCGACCACCTGACCCACAACGTTTACCGCGGGCGCATGGCTTTCTGGGCCGGCTTCTACGAAAAATTGTTCAACTTCCGCGAAATCCGCTACTTCGACATCAAGGGCGAATACACCGGCCTCACCTCGAAGGCGATGACTGCGCCCGACGGCAAGATCCGCATTCCGCTGAACGAAGAGGGGAAAGCCGGCGGCGGCCAGATCGAGGAATTCCTGATGCAGTTCAACGGCGAAGGCATCCAGCACATCGCCTTGCTCACCGACGACCTGATCACCACCGTCGACGCCCTGCGCAGCGCCGGCGTACCGCTGATGAGCGCGCCGCCGGAAACCTATTACGAGATGCTCGACGGCCGCATCCCCGGCCACGGCGAGAGCGCCAGCGAATTGCAGGCGCGTGGCTTGCTGCTGGACGGGAACGTGGTCGACGGCAAGCCGCGCCTGCTGCTGCAGATCTTCGGCGAAGCGCAGCTGGGGCCGGTCTTCTTCGAATTCATCCAGCGCAAGGGCGACGATGGCTTCGGCGAGGGCAATTTCAAGGCGCTGTTCGAGTCGATCGAGCGCGATCAGGTCAAGCGCGGCGCGATCGGGCAGACGGCCGAAGTAGCGTAAGCAGTAGTAGCAAAAAACGCCGATGCACTGGAGAGCCAGCGCATCGGAGCGAAGTTCGTAGGGTGGGCTCTCGAGCCCACGCGGTGCAGCGCATGACGGTCGAAATATGTCCGACAGGTCATTGACGTTCCAGCTTCAGGCCGGTGCGGTGTCGCTTCTACCGACGTACCGCGTGGGCACAAGTGCCCACCCTACCTTCCTTCAGCTTCCGTGCGGCGTCGAATTCGCATTCGCCCAGGTGCCGGTATTTGCCGCCGGGCTGCCCGGCTTCTTGACCAGCTTGCCCAGCGCGAACAGGGCGCTGGCAACGCCCACCACCACCGCCGTCGTGCTGCCCGAGAAGCCCACTGCATGGCTCTTGGCCAGCTTGCCTGCTTTCGGCGCGATCAGTTCCATGCGGCGCTTGGTCATCTGCGAGCCGAGTTCGGCCAGGCGCGCCTTGCTCATCAGCGTTTCCGCCTGCGGCAGCAGCGTCGTTTCCTCGTCGGCCACGTGGTGGATCACGTCGCGCATGAGTTCCAGCAGAATCTTGTCGTGACGTGGATCGGAGGCGCTGGTGCGGCGCAGTTCGGCGATCAGGCGGCGCATGTCGTTGTGCTCGGGCTCGGCCTTGTGGACGAACGGTTCGCCCTTGTCGAGCTGGCGCATCACCGGATAAAAGACTTCTTCTTCCAGCGTGGCGTGGATCTCGAGCGCCGTACAGATGGTGTCGGCCAGTGCCTTCTTGACACTTGGCGACTTGTCCTTCGTGTACTGGTGGAACGTTACCATCACATGCGAGTGATCGAAGCGGATCATGTCGGTGATGGTTGGGCTCAATTGGTTCAGCGAAAACATGGTGGTGTCCCTCCGGGTTGACTAATAATTAAGATGCTAATTTGGCCAGTCTGCGCACGGCGTAGGACCGTAACGCAGCGTTTTGTCGGCCAAGTGCGCGTCGTCAGCCATACACGTTGCGCCCATATAGTGTGCAACAGGCGGGCAGGGCGGGGCGCTCCTCTGGTCCGCGCCACGTTCGTCCCCGCGAATCATTTCGTAACCGACAGTAGTGTTTCCTGATGGCGACGCAAACAGCTAATTCCTATGAGAATTTTTGATAGTTTGTCACCCTTGTCCTACATGCACACGGCCAGAGTACTGATTACTTGATAACCCTTGGCTGCGATGATGAGTCCACGTTCGACTGACGGCGAGAAGCCGTACAGCCGTTTTGAGATGGCGTTGCACGCTGTCGCGTGAACGCTTAGTTTTCATCTATCGGAGGAGTCGGAATGTTTGCACATAACAAACGCCTGCAATACACGGTCCGCGTCGCGGGACCGAACCCCGGCCTGGCCAACCTGATGCTCGAGCAGTTCGGCGGGCCACAGGGCGAGCTGGCTGCGGCCATGCGTTACTTTACCCAGGCTGTCGCTGAAGACGATCCAGGCCGCAAGGACATGCTGTACGACATCTCCACCGAGGAACTCAGCCACCTCGAGGTGATCGGCCACATCGTCGCCATGCTGAACAAGGGCGCCAAAGGCCAGCTGGCCGAAGCGGTCGATACCGAAGCCGAGATGTATCGCAAGATCACCGGCGCTGGCAACGACTCCCATATCACCCAGGTGCTGTACGGCGCCGGCGCACCGCTGACCAACTCGGCCGGCGTGCCCTGGACGGCGGCCTACATCGACTCGATCACCGAGCCGACGGCCGACCTGCGTTCGAACATCGCCGCCGAAGCGCGCGCCAAGATCGTCTACGAGCGCCTGATCGCGCTGACCGACGACCCCGGCGTGAAAGAGGCGCTGGGCTTCCTGATGACGCGTGAAGTGGCGCACCAGAAGTCGTTCGAAAAAGCGCTGTATTCGATGGAGTCGAACTTCCCACCGGGCAAAATGCCGGTCGACCCACGCTTCTCCAGCGTCTACTTCAACATGTCGCAGGGTCCGGGCGAAATGCGCGGTCCATGGAACCAGGGCGAGAAGTGGGACTTCGTCACCGACCGCGAGAAGCAGATGGCAGTCGATGGCGGTTCCGGCGAAGCCGAAGTCAAGCTGCCGGCCGACGACATCGACGTGCTCAAGCAGATGCAGGTGCGCACGATGTCCGATCCGACCAAGGACCCGCAGACCGGCGCCGAGCTCGGCCTCGATCCGTCGACGCCAAAAGGCGCGTCGGCAGTGAGCAAGCCGTAATGCAAGCGCGGCGCGCGCGCGGAATGGGCTGCATCGTATACAGTCCCGCCACGCGCGCCGTCGCCATCGCCATCGCTGTTTTTGCTACCCTGCTAAGTAATACACTTGCGGGGTAGTTCCGTTTCGGCGGACAGAAGGGATCGTGGATGGAATCCAGAATACAGAAATTGCGCTGGACCGGCGCGCTCATGCGCGCGCTGACCGTGCGCCGCGTCATCGGCTTGCTGATCTGTTCGGCGGGCTGTCTGTTATTGCTCGGCAGCCTGGTCGAGCAGCTCATCAATGCAAATCCGAAAATGCATTACGCCTTGCTGGGCGGCGCCACGGCGGCCGCGGCGACGGCGCTGGGGACCCTGCCGGTCCTGTTTTCACAGAATTTTTCGAAACGCACCTACGACGGCTTCCTCGGCTTCGGCGCCGGCGTGATGCTGGGCGCGACCGCATTCTCGCTGGTGATTCCGGCGCTGGCCGCCGCGCGCTCCTCGGGCGCCGGGCCATGGGAAGCGAGCCTGCTGGCCGGGGCCGGCATCATGGCCGGCGCCGGCGCCATCCTGCTGCTGAGCCGTGCAACGGCGCCGGCCCAGGTACTCGCCAGCGACGTGCACGGCAACTCGCTGCGCCGCGCCTGGCTGTTCGTCACCGCGGTGGCGCTGCACAATCTCCCCGAGGGCATGGCGATCGGCGTCGCCTACGCCGGCATCGACATCGAAAAAGCCCACTCGCTCGCCACCGGGGTCTCGATCCAGGACGTGCCCGAAGGCCTGGTGGTGGCGCTTGCCTTGCGCACGGTCGGCTACAGCCGCCTGACCGCGGTCGGGCTGGGCGTCTTGTCCGGCGTGATCGAGCCGATCGCCGCCGCATTCGGCGTGGCGCTGATCGGCATTTCCGGCGGCATGCTGCCCTTCGCCCTGGCCGCTGCCGGCGGCGCGATGCTGTTCGTGATCGTCAACGACGTCATTCCCGAGATGCGCGAGAACGGCAACGGGACCTCGGCGACGATCGCGCTGATCTTCGGCTTCATCCTGATGACGGTGCTGGATACGGCCTTGGCGTAAACCGAAGCGGGTATGCAGGGTGGGCACTTGTGCCCACGCGGTTGTGCCGCGGCGGCACGTACCCTCATTGGAGACCCTATCGGAAGGCATATCGCACGCGGTCGATCAGCGTATTTCGACTTCGGGGATTGTGCGGCACGCATGGGCGCGACCGCGTGGGCACGAGTGCCCACCCTACAATACCTCGACGGTCCTGGTTGCCGCCCAAGCTTCGAGCTTTTAAAGTTCCAAATGCCGCACGAACCAGTCTGACGCCATCTCCGCCACCTGTTCCAGCGCCCCCGGCTCCTCGAACAGGTGCGTCGCTCCCGGCACCACTTCCAGCGCCTTGTCGCAACGTAGCACCGCCAGCGCCTGGCGGTTGAGTTCGAGCACCTCGGTATCCGCTCCACCGACGATCAGCAGCGTCGGCGCCTGCACTTGCGCCAGCGCCGTGCCGGCCAGGTCGGGGCGGCCGCCGCGCGACACCACGGCGGCGATGCCGCTGCCGCTGTTCGCAGCCACGCGCAGTGCCGCGGCGGCGCCGGTGCTGGCGCCGAACAGGCCCAGGGGCAGGGGTGCGCTCAGGGGTTCGGTGCCGAGCCAGCGCGCGGCCGTGTGCAGGCGCGCGGCCAGCACGTCGATGTCGAAGCGGTTGCGGTAGCGCGCATCCTCGGCCGGCGTGAGCAGGTCGAGGAGGAGGGTAGCGACGCCGGCCTCGCGCAGCGCGGCGGCCACGGCCTGGTTGCGCGGGCTGTGGCGGCTGCTGCCGCTGCCGTGCGCGAACAGGACGACGCCGATCGGGTCGGGCGGCAGTGCAAGGGCGCCGGCCAGCGCAACGCCAGACGCTACGCCATCCGCGCCAATCTCCACGGGGTATTCGCGCACCATATTGGCCCTCCTGTACGGCCTCCAAATCAGCTTGGACCGCCGCCACAAAAGAAAAATCCGGCCAGGCACGGGGCCTGGCCGGATCTTGGAAAACAAGCCGCGCCGCCGCAAAGGCGGCGCAGTCAGGTCATCATCAGTCGCGAATCTCCAGCTTGCGGTTCAGACTCAGCGCCGCCAGCGAGCCGACCGCGCCCGACAGCAGGTAGAGGCTGACGTAGCCGAGGCCGAAGTTGGCCGACAGGCCGAGCGCGACCAGCGGGGCAAAGGCGGCGCCGACCAGCCAGGCCAGGTCGCTCGTCAGGGCCGCGCCGGTGTAGCGGAAGCGCGATTCGAAGTTCGAGGTCACGGCGCCGGCGGCCTGGCCGTAGGACAGGCCGAGCAGGGCGAAGCCGATCAGGATGAAGGTGTTCTGGCCGGCTTCGCCGCCGTCGATCAGCATCGGGACGAAGGCCGAGAAGATCGCGATCAGGGCGGCCAGGGTGCCGAGCGTCGTGCGGCGGCCGACTTTATCCGCCACCAGGCCGGAAATCAGGATGCAGACGGCGGCCAGGGCGGCGCCCCACATCTGGATGTGCAGGAAGCCGCTGATCGGGCGGGTGTCGTACAGCTGCATCCACGACAGCGGGAACACGGTCACCAGGTGGAACAGGGCGTAGCTGGCCAGGGCGGCGAGGGCGCCGATGACGATGTTGCTGCCTTGCTTGCGCGCCAGTTCGCCGACGGGTGCCGGGTCGAGTTCATGGGCGTCGAGCAGGCGCGAATATTCGGTGGTCGAGACCAGGCGCAGGCGCGCGAACAGGGCGACGACGTTGATCGCGAAAGCGACGAAGAATGGGAAGCGCCAGCCCCAGGTCAGGAAATCGTCGGTCTGCACGTTGTCCAGCAGGTAGGCAAACAAGCCGGCGGCGATCAGGAATCCTAACGGAGCGCTCAATTGTCCGAGCATCGCATACCATCCGCGCTTGTGTTCGGGGGCGTTCAGCGCCAGCAGCGACGGCAGGCCGTCCCAGGAACCGCCTTGCGCCACGCCCTGGGCGATGCGCATCAGGGCCAGCAGGACGATCGCGGTGCTGCCGATCCTGTCGTAGGTGGGCAGGAAGGAAATCACCACGGTGGCGGTGCCGAGCACGAACAGGGCGATGGTCAGCTTGACTTCCCGGGAGAAGCGTTCCTGGATCTTCATGAAGACGATCGTGCCGATCGGGCGCGCGATGAATGCGAACGAAAAGATGACAAACGAGTAGAGTGTGCCTTCCAGCCGGTCCGCCCACGGGAAAAAGATCGCGGGGAAGACCAGCACGGAGGCGATTGCGTAGACAAAGAAGTCGAAATATTCCGAGGCGCGGCCAATGACAACGCCAACGGCAATTTCGCTCGGGGAGATGTGGTCGTCCCGGGCATTGATGTTGCGGGCTCCGCTATGCGGGGCGGTTACTGGGGCGGCTCCTGCGCCGCCGTAATGAGTCGTGCTTTGCATGTTCTTCGTCTCCAGGTAGGTGCGCGGCCTTCAAGAGAGTCCCCTGGCCTGGGCAAGGGTGGGACAAAACGTCCAATGTGCAACGAAGGCCGATGGCATTACAGTAGCATGTTCTCATTCCCATGTAACGTTAGATACCTAGCATGATTCCTAAAATTGTCCGACCCGGACTGTCGTTACTCCTGCTTGCGGTGCTGTCCGGCTGCAACACGGTGGTAATGAACCCCTCCGGTGATATCGCCAAGCAGCAGGCCGACCTGGTTACGGTCTCGGTCCTGTTAATGTTAATCATCATTGTGCCGGTCATGCTCTTGACCGTGTTCTTCGCCTGGAAGTACCGCAAGGGCGCCAACGCCCGGTACGAGCCGGACTGGGATCACTCGACCAAGCTCGAACTGGTCATCTGGGGCGCGCCCCTGCTGATCATCATCGCGCTGGGCCTGATCACCTGGATCAGCACCCACAAGCTCGACCCGTACCGTCCACTGGAACGCATCGACCAGCACCGTCCGATCCCGGCCGGCACCAAGGTCCTCGAAGTTCAGGTGGTTTCGCTGGACTGGAAGTGGCTGTTCATCTATCCGGAGCAGGGCATCGCGACGGTCAATGAACTGGTCACCCCGATCGACACCCCGATTCGCTTCAAGCTGACTTCGTCGACCGTGATGAACGCGTTCTACATCCCGACCCTGGCCGGCATGATCTACACGATGCCGGGCATGGAGACGACCCTGAACGCGGTGCTGAACAAGCCGGGCGAGTTCAAGGGCCAGTCGTCGAACTTCAGCGGCGACGGTTTCTCGCACATGAAGTTCGCCTACCGCGGTACCAGCCAGGCCGACTTCGACGCCTGGGTCGGCAAGGTCAAGGCCAGCGGCAACACGCTCGGCCGCAACGACTACCTGGCCCTGGAAAAGCCGTCGGAAAAAGAGCCGGTGCGCCATTACGGCACCGTCCAGCCGAACCTGTTCATGACGGTCGTGAACCGCTGCGTGGCCGAAGGCGCCGTCTGCATGAACCACCAGATGGCCATGGACACCCAGCGCGTACGTAACGACATCGCCCTCAAGCAATTGCCGCAAGACGGCAAGCGCCAGGTCGCCGATGCCACGACTGAAGTATGCGAAACCCCTACTAATTCTGTGAAGAAGTAACCATGCAAGACTCATTTGACTTGACGAAGCTTATCTTCGGACGGCTCAGCTGGGACGCGATTCCGTTCCACGAGCCGATCCTGCTCGCTACCTTCGCAGGCGTGCTTGTCGGCGGTGCGGCCCTCCTGGGCCTGATCTCCTACTTCCGCCTGTGGGGCACCCTGTGGCGCGACTGGATTACCAGTATCGACCACAAGAAAATCGGCATCATGTACATGATCCTGGGCCTCGTGATGTTCCTGCGCGGCTTCGCCGACGCGCTCATGATGCGCGCCCAGCAGGCGATCTCGTTCGGCGAGAACGCCGGCTTCCTGCCGCCGCACCACTACGACCAGGTCTTCACCGCCCACGGCGTGATCATGATCTTCTTCGTGGCGATGCCGTTCGTGACGGGCCTGATGAACTACGTCGTGCCGCTGCAGATCGGCGCCCGCGACGTGGCCTTCCCGTTCCTGAACAACTTCTCGTTCTGGATGACGACCATGGGCGCCGTGCTGGTCATGGCCTCGCTGTTCGTCGGTGAATTCGCGCGTACCGGCTGGCTGGCCTTCCCGCCGCTGTCGGGTATCCTGGCAAGTCCGGGTGTCGGCGTCGACTACTACATATGGTCACTCCAGATTGCGGGCGTGGGTACATTGCTCTCAGGGGTCAACCTGATCGTCACCATCGTCAAGATGCGCGCACCGGGCATGGACCTGATGAAGATGCCAGTGTTCACCTGGACCTCGCTCTGCACCAACATCCTGATCGTCATGTCGTTCCCGATCCTGACCGCCACCCTGGCGATGCTGGGCATGGACCGCCTGTTCGACACCAACTTCTTCACGAACGACAAGGGCGGCAACGCCATGCTGTACGTGAACCTGATCTGGATCTGGGGCCACCCCGAGGTGTACATCCTGATCCTGCCGGCCTTCGGTATCTTCTCGGAAGTCGTCTCGACCTTCTGCAACAAGCGCCTGTTCGGCTACACCTCGATGGTGTATGCGACCGTCGTCATCATGGTGTTGTCGTACCTGGTCTGGCTGCACCACTTCTTCACCATGGGTTCGGGTGCGAGCGTCAACGCGTTCTTCGGTATCACCACGATGATCATCTCGATCCCGACCGGCGCGAAGATCTTCAACTGGCTGTTCACGATGTACCGCGGCCGTATCCGTTTCGAACTGCCGATGATGTGGACCGTGTCGTTCATGCTGACCTTCACCATCGGCGGCATGACCGGCGTGATGCTGGCGATTCCGGCGGCCGACTTCGTGCTGCACAACTCGCTGTTCCTGATCGCCCACTTCCACAACGTCATCATCGGCGGCGTGCTGTTCGGTCTGTTCGCGGGCTTCAACTACTGGTTCCCGAAGATGTTCGGCTTCAAGCTCAACAAGTTCTGGGGCGTGATCTCGTTCTGGCTGTGGTCGATCGGTTTCTGGGTCGCCTTCCTGCCGGGCTATATCCTGGGCTTCATGGGCGTGACCCGTCGTTCGAGCCACTTCGAAGACCCTGAAATGCAGTGGCTGTTCGTGATCTCGTTCATCGGCACCCTGATGATCGCCGGCGGTATCGCGGCCCTCCTGATGCAGATCTTCGTCTCCTGGCGCGACCGCAAGAAGAACGTCGACGTCACCGGCGACCCATGGGATGGCCGTACGCTGGAGTGGGCGACCTCGTCGCCACCGCCTGACTACAACTTCGCGTTCACGCCGGTCGTGTACGACAACGACACCTTCGCCGACATGAAGAAGAATGGCTGGACCCGTCCGCTGAAGGATTACGTCGCGATCCACATGCCGAAGAACACCTGGGCTGGTTTCGTGATCTCGGCGCTGTCGATGGTGCTCGGTTTCGCGATCATCTGGCACATGTGGTTGCTGACCGGCCTGTCGTTCATCGCCATGATGATTGCCGTCATTGTCCATACGTTCAACTACAAGCGTGACTATTACATCCCGGCGGAAGAAGTGACCCGCACCGAGAACGCACGCACTAAATTGCTGGAAGCCCATGTCTGAAATTAACGCAACCCTGAACGCTCACCCCGGTGCCCCCGGGGCCGACGCCGGCTCGCGCTACCACGTGCGCGAGCATCATCCGGAACACGGCACCATGCTGGGTTTCTGGATTTACCTGATGAGCGACTGCCTGATCTTCGCCAGCCTGTTCGCGACCTGGGCTGTCCTCGGCCGCAACTACGCCGGCGGTCCGTCCGGCGCCGAACTGTTCGACCTCAAGCTGGTGGCCATCAACACGGCTTTCCTGCTGGTGTCGTCGATCACCTTCGGCTTCGCGATGATCTCGGCGCAGGCGAAGAACCTGGGCAAGGCCCAGCTCTGGCTCGGTATCACCGGTGTGCTCGGCGCCTGCTTCCTGGCGCTGGAAATCTACGAGTTCTACCACCTGATCCACGAGGGCGCCGGCCCGTCGCGCAGCGCCTTCCTGACCGCGTTCTTCTCGCTGGTCGGCACCCACGGCCTGCACGTGCTGTTCGGTATCGTCTGGCTGGTCACGCTGATGTTCCAGCTGGCCAAGCACGGCCTGTCGGTCGAGAACCTGCGCCGCATGGCTTGCCTGTCGATGTTCTGGCACTTCCTGGACGTGGTCTGGGTCTTCGTCTTCACCTTTGTTTACCTGATGGGAGTGCTGCCATGAGCAACGGCCACCACAACCACGGCCACGACGCGCACAATGCCCACGATGCGCTCCACGGCCACAGCCATGGCGACGAGCCGGGCGTGCATTACAGCCTGAAGGACTACACGATCGGCTTCGTGCTGGCCGTGATCCTGACGGTGATCCCGTTCTGGCTGGTCATGGGCAATGTGATCGAGCCGGAAATGACGCGCTTCGTCATCATGGGCTTCGCCGGCGTGCAGGTTGTCGTCCACATGATTTACTTCCTGCACATGAACTCGAAGTCCGAGGGCGGCTGGAACATGATGGCGCTGATCCTGACCATCGTCCTGCTGGGTATCATCCTGGCCGGCTCGATCTGGGTCATGTACCACATGAACGCCAACATGATGCCTGGCATGGGCGACGCAGCCGGCATGACCGGCCACGGCAACCACGACATGCAATGATGGACCGGCACGATCCGGCGCATGCGGCTGAACCCGGGATGAAGCGGCCACGCAGCGCGGTGCGCATCGTCCTGGCGCTCATCGGCCTGTGCCTGATCGTGCTGTTCGCGGGGCTGGGGACCTGGCAGGTGCAACGCCTGCAATGGAAACTGGCCCTGATCGAACGTGTCGAATCGCGCGTCGGCGCACAACCGGTAGCGCCGCCTCCCGCGGCGCGCTGGTCGCAAGTTTCAAAAGAATCCGACGAATACCGGCACGTACGCCTGGCCGGACACTTCCTCTACGAATTTTCCACACCGGTGCAAGCCGTGTCCGAACTGGGCGCCGGCTTCTGGTTGGTCACGCCGCTGTGCACGGCGGACGGCAGCATCGTCCTGGTCAACCGCGGCTTCATTCCCGCCGCCGATGCGCGCGGGCGCTATCCGGCGCGGCGCGCTGAAGGCAATCCCTGCGTCGGCGTGGCCGGCGCCCCCCACAGGTTCACCGCCTTGTTGCGCATTACTGAACCGGGCGGCGGCTTCCTGCGCGACAACGACCCGGCCGGCAACCGCTGGTTCTCGCGCGACGTTGCCGCCATCGCCGCCGCGCGCGGGCTTTCCAACGTTGCACCATTTTTCGTCGATGCGCGGCGCGGGCAGGACCCGGCAAGCGCACCGGAACACCCGGTCGGCGGCCTGACTGTCATTTCCTTTCAAAACAATCACCTCGTGTATGCGATCACTTGGTATGCTCTTGCTTTGATGGTGCTCGGCGCGTGGTGGTTTGTCGCGCGCACGGGTTCGAACAGGGAAACCGGCAGGAACGATGGCAGTAAAGCTTGATCTACTCACAAAAATAACACCGTCGATGGCCTCGGCGCTCGAGGCCACCGTCGAATACGCGGCCGGCCACAAGAACATGCTGCAGCTGATCGAGCTGCGCTGGATCGCCGTCATCGGCCAGGTCACCACGATTGCCGCGGCGATCCTGATCTTCGATATCAACCTGCCGCTGGTGCACATGCTGCAGGTGCTGGCCTGCCTGATCGCCTTCAACATCGCCAGCCACCTGCGCTGGCACGAACGGCGCCCGGTCGCCAACAGCGAACTGTTCATGGCCTTACTGGTCGACGTGGCCACGCTCACGGTGCAGCTCTACCTGTCCGGCGGCACCACCAACCCGTTCGCCTTCCTGTACCTGCTGCAAATCATCATCTCGGCCGTGCTCCTCGAAGCCTGGTCGACCTGGACCATCGTCGCCATCACCCTGGTGTGCCTGGCCTTGCTCGCCGTGTTCGCCCAGCCGCTGGCGCTGCCTTTCGACCATGCGCGCGGTATCGCCAGCCTGTACGTGCAGGGCATGCTGCTGTGCTTTGCGATCAATGCGGCGCTCCTGGTGATCTTCATTACCCGCATCAGCGGCACCTTGCGCGCCAAGGCGGCGCAGCTGGCCGACCTGCGCCAGCGCGCCGCCGAGGAAGACCATATCGTGCGCATGGGCCTGCTCGCCTCGGGCGCCGCCCACGAGCTGGGCACGCCGCTGGCGACCCTGTCCGTCATCCTGGGCGACTGGAAGCGCATGCCGGCCTTTCGCGACAGTCCCGACCTGCTGGAAGAAATCACCGAGATGCAGACCCAGCTGAAACGCTGCAAGTCGATCGTCAGCGGCATCCTGCTCTCGGCCGGCAGCGCGCGCGGCGAGTCGGCGGTGCGCACGACCATCCACACCTTCCTCGACGGCCTCGCCGAAGAGTGGGAAGACAGCCGCAAGGTGGGGGTGTTCGACTACGACAACCGCATCGCCGACGACATCCCGGTCGCCTTCGACTCGGCCCTGAAGCAAACCATCGACAACCTGCTCGACAATGCGCTGGAAGCCTCGCCGGATTGGGTCGGCCTGGAAGCGAGCGTCGAGGATTGCAAACTGCGCCTGGAAGTCACGGACCGCGGCCCCGGCTTCGCCCCCGGCATGCTGGCCCAGTTCGGCAAGCCCTACCAGTCGACCAAGAGCCGGCCCGGCGCCGGCGTCGGCCTGTTCCTGGTCGTGAACGTGGCGCGCACGCTCGGCGGCAGCGTTACGGCGCGCAACCGCGAAGAGGGCGGGGCGGCGGTGACGCTGACCATTCCGCTGGCGGCGATTGCACTGGGCGCGGAGGGCGAACATGGCTGATCTGTTACAGGAAGATGCGCCGGTACTCCTCATCGTCGAAGACGACGAAGCCTTTGCCCGCACCCTGGGCCGCTCCTTCGAACGGCGCGGCTACCGCGTGCTGCATGCGCCCGGCTACGAAGAAGCGGCCAGGGTGCTCGAAGACAGCGATCCCGGCTACGCCGTGGTCGACCTGAAACTCAAGGGCAATTCCTCCGGCCTGAACTGCGTGCAGCTGCTGCACGCGCACGACCCCGAAATGCTGATCGTGGTGCTGACGGGCTTCGCCAGCATCGGCACCGCAGTCGAAGCGATCAAGCTCGGCGCCTGCCAGTACCTGGCCAAGCCGTCGAACACGGACGACATCGAGGCCGCCTTCGGACACGTGGCCGGCAATGCCGACATCGAAGTCACCAACCGCTCGACCTCGATCAAGACGCTGGAGTGGGAGCATATTCACGCGGTGCTGGCCGAGACGGATTTCAATATTTCGGAAGCGGCAAGGCGGCTGGGGATGCACCGGAGGACGCTGGCGCGGAAGCTGGAGAAGCAGCGGGTGAAGTGAGGCGGACACGCCTGCTTCAGGTCGGTCACTCCAACTGCTGTTTGTTGTTTGTTGGCCGAAGCGCACCGTAGGGTGGGCTCTCGAGCCCACGCGTTTCTTTCGTGCCCTGACTAACCGGGTTTGCCTCCGGAGCGACCATGTGCATGCTCGCGGATCATCTGCTGCACGGCCGCGTGGGCACAAGTGCCCACCCTACGGTACGCATCGGCCCAAGGCTTTCCAACACGAACTGCCGCTTCTTCAGCGTGACGGGCGGCAAGCGGAATCAATTTCCGCCATCGCTCGCACTCACTTCGGACGATACAGCGCGCACAATTTGTTGCCGTCCGGATCGCGCACATAGGCCAGGTGCAGCGCGCCCATGGCGCCCTCGCGCAGGCCCGGCGGATTTTCGATCGAGGTGCCGCCGTGGGCGACGGCGGTGTCGTGGAATTGCTGCACCTGTTCTGGCGAGCTGCACTTGAAGCCGATGGTGCCGCCGTTGGCAGGGGTTGCCGCCTCGTCGTTGATCGGTTCGCTCACACAAAAGCTGTTGCCGTCGTGGCGGTAGAACAGGCGGGTGTGGCCGCTGTCCGACTTGTTGCGCACCGGCTCGCCCGCGCCCAGTGTGCCGAGCACGGCGTCGTAGAAGCGCTTCGAACGTTCGATGTCGTTGCTGCCGACCATGATGTGGTTGAACATGTGGTGTCTCCTCTCGTTGTGAACTTTTCAGGCCGTGATGCGCTGGAACACTTCGCGTGCCGCCAGCCCGCCGCCGCCGATCAGCAGCGCAAAATAGACGATGGTCGCGACGTTGCTGATATGGCCCAGCAGTACGCAGACGCCGTCGCGCTGCAGCAGGCCGATGGCGAAGAACAGCAGCGCCACGGCCGGGAAGGTATTGCTGAAGGGAATCAGGCCGAACGGCATCATCAGCAGCACCGCGCCCAGGATCAGCGACAGGTTGTTCATGTGCGTTGCCGGGCCGTCGGCCACCAGCCAGCCGATGCGGTCGGGACGGCTCACGCGTTCGATCTTTTGCAGCCAGGGCAGGGCCTTGCGCAGCAGCGGGCGCAGCTTCTTGGTGGCGATGACGCGGTGCTCGATTTTGGCCGGAATCCACAGATCGCGCCGGAACAGGCGCGCCAGCCCGATCAGCAGGATCGCCGCGCCGAAGACGGTCGACACGCCCGGGATCGACACCGGAATCAGGAACACCAGCGTGAGCAGGGCGGTCAGCAGCAGCAGGCCGTCGTCGCCGACGCGATGCACCAGTTCGGCGAGCGTGATGCCGGTGCGCGGCAGGGAGCGGACCAGCGAACGCAGGCGCTGGGAGATGGTGTCACTGTGCATCGTATCCTTGGGAAGATTGAGTTGACCGGTGCGCGCAGGCCATGGCCCCTTGCGCCGCCCGCTAGTATAACGGCCGGGCAAGCCTTGTTGAATGCGCTTTGGTAAAACGTGTGGCCGGCGCGACGCTTTACAGCCCGGCCAGCAGCTTGCGCACTGCCTGGTGTGCTTCCAGCCAGCCGCTTTCGATGAGCCGCGGCCGGCATTCGGCGCATTCCTCGAACGGATTGCAGGCGTGCGCCAGTTCGACGTATTTCGAGCCGATCACCGGCTTGGCGCCATGGGCGTCGCGCGATGAAGATGCCTTGGCAGCCAGTCCGTCGAGTTTCTCGGCGCCGCCGGCGGCGATCCAGCGCGCGAACGGTTCCATGTCCTTGCCGTCCGGCACGTACCAGCATTTGCGGGTCGGGTTCCAGCGCGCGCCCAGCGCCTTGGCTTCGTCTTTTTCCGCGTACGGCACCTTCAATATGATCATTGCTTTCCCTGCAGTTCGAGTACGGTGCGTATTGTAACGCCTGCGCGCCGCCGCCTCGGCCGCCACGGGCGCCACGGGCACAACGACAGCCAGCCCACGCGTCTGAGCCTGCGGCGCATGAAGGCACCGAACCCGAAGACTCCAGGCATGACCGCCGGATAGCTGCAGCGCCAGTGCGGCTCCGGCATGACTTCGAAGTTCATGCCGTACCGACTGAACACCATGAGAGCGTGAAAAAAGCGCCGTGTTTACGTCGCGTTTACATGCCGAGCAGCATTTTTTAGAAAATCTTTATGCCTCGCTTGCTACGCTTCTTTCCGTCACTTACGTAGCACAGGAGAGGCACCATGAACCCATTCGTACCACTCGCGCCATTCGTCACCGGATTCGCTGCGCGTTCGTCCCGCACGCCGCATGCCGTGTCATGCCCGGTGCAGACCCGCACCCTGCAGATGACCATCGACGCGGCATCGATCACGACGCTGCGCCAGCTGGCGATGCGCCTGTGCGGGGACGCGTTCGAATTCATGCGCATCGCCATCTGCGCCGGCGGCGCCCGCATCCAGGTGTGGCTGTGCGTGCAGCAGCCCTTCGCCGACCTGCTCGGCGCCACCATCGTGCAGCGGTTTCCCGGCGCACGAATGGGCGCGCATGCCGAGGGAGGAGCACAGGCATGATCGTCGCCCTTGCCGGCACCGGGAGCGGCTTGTTCCGGACGCTGTTATCGGTGAACCTGGCGGTCCTGCGCGCGCGCAGCGGCCGCAAGATCTGCCTGATCGACACCGACCCGCGCGAAAGCGCCTATACCTGGAGCTGCGAGCGGCGCGCGGCCCGCCAATGGCCCTCGATTCCGGGCCGCGCCCCGTCGAGCCGCGTGCTGGAGCACGAGATCAGGGAACTGGCGCCCGAATACGCCGACCTGCTGATCAACACCGGCGGGCGCGACAGCCAGGCCAGCCTGCCGGCGCTGATCGCCGCCCGCATCGTGGTGGTGCCGGTCACCGTCGACATCGACGTCGACCGCGACTACCCGCTGATCGCGCGCCTGAACTCGGCGCGCATGTTCAACCCGGCCCTGAAGGTGCTGTTCGTCGTCGTCACCGACGGCGCCACGCCAGCGGCCGAACGGCTGGCCGCCGTCAGGCGCTACACCGCCCACGTGATGTCCGCCTCGCTTGCCGCGACGGTGCTGCACGTGCATGGCGGACGCGATTACGGCCGCGGGCGCTGTGTCTGCGATGCCGCGACCTGCGACCCGGAGGCGGCCGCCGAACTGCATTCGCTGTACCGCGAAATCTACGTCCACTAGCGGACGCCCGTTTTTTTAACAAGCACGACTGAAAGACCGACATGAAATCTGCAATCCTCGCCGCCGCCCTGATGAGCATCTTCAGCGGCATCGCCAGCGCCGCCGACGGCGCCGCCACGTTCGCGACCAGCTTCAACGTCGCCGTCACCAGCGACTACCGCTACCGCGCCATCTCGCAGACCCGCCTGAAACCGGCGCTGCAGGGCGGCGCCGACGTCGTCCACAGCGCGTCGGGCCTGTACGCCGGCATGTGGGCGTCCACCATCAAATGGACGAAGGACGCGGGCGGCGACGGCGACGTCGAGATCGACCTGTACGCGGGCAAGCGCGGCGAACTCGGGGCGGGCTTCGGCTACGACCTGGGCGTGCTGCGCTACGCCTACCCATCGAACGAGCTGGCCGCCGTGCCGGGCTTCGTCAACGCCAATACCACCGAAGTCTACGGGCAGCTGTCGTTCGGTCCGGCGTTGCTGAAGTATTCGCACGCGGTCACCAACCTGTTCGGTTTCGTCGACAGCAAGGACAGCGGCTACCTCGACCTCTCCGCCAACCTGGAAGCCGGGCAGGGGCTGGTGGTCAACCTGCACGCCGGGCGCCAGCGCATCGAGAACAACGACGCGGCCAGCTACACGGACTGGAAGGTCGGCGTCACCAGGGACTTCGGCGTGGTCAGCGGCGCGCTCGCCTGGATCGGGACGAATGCCCGCGAGAGCGCGTATGCCTCGGCGGCCGACGGCAAGTTCCTCGGCAAGTCGGCGCTGGTGCTCACCGTCAGCAAGACGTTCTGAGACCAAGCGACCCATGACAGGGCGTCCCGCTACAGGACGTCCGTTACACGGCGTCCGATTTTTACGGCTTGTTTACGCCAGGCCCGTCAGTCTTTATAAAATTTTTACGGAGCAGGCGCTACGCTTGCCCTACCAAAAACAGCAGTTCAAGAGGGATCACATGGACATCATCTACATCGGCGCATTGGCCCTGTTCTTCGCACTCTGCCAGGCCTTTGCGGCCGGCTGCGACAGCCTGGGAGGCAAATAATGGAAACCTGGCTCATCGGTGCGCTCGTTGCGCTCGGCCTGCTGGCCTACCTGGTCCGCGCGCTCGTGAAAGCGGAGGAATTGTGATGACCTTGCAATCACTGGCGCTGCTGGGCGCCTTCCTCGCCGTCCTGTTCGCGCTCGCCTGGCCGCTCGGGCTGGTGCTGGCGCGCGTCGGCGGCGGCGGTCCCGTGCCCGGCCTGGCCTGGATGGGCGGCATCGAGCGCCTGCTGTACAAGGCCGGCGGCGTGGCGCCCGAAACCGGCATGGGCTGGAAGTCGTACGCGCTCTCCCTGCTGGTCTTCAACACCATCGGCGCGCTGTTCGTCTACGCCCTGCAGCGCCTGCAATCCTGGCTGCCGCTCAATCCGCAGGCGCTCCCCGGCGTCAGCCCGGATTCGGCCTTCAACACCGCGGTCAGTTTTGTCGCCAACACGAACTGGCAGGGTTACAGCGGCGAACAGACCATGAGCTACCTGACGCAAATGCTGGCTCTGACGGGACAGAACTTCTTCTCCGCCGCCACCGGCATCGCCGTCGTGTTCGCGCTGATCCGCGGCTTCAGCGCGCGCTCGGCGCAGACCATCGGCAACTTCTGGGTCGACCTGACGCGTTCCACGCTGTACGTGCTGCTGCCGCTGTCGCTGCTGGTGTCGGCCATATTGATGGGGCAGGGCGTGATCCAGAACTTCTCGGCCTACCAGGAAGTCCAGCTGATCGAGCCGGTGACCTACCCGGTGCCGAAGACCGGCGGCGACGGCCAGCCAGTGACGGACGCGGCGGGCGAGGCCGTCATGGAAAGCGTGACGGCCACCACCCAGACCATCGCCATGGGGCCGGTCGCCTCGCAGGAAGCGATCAAGATGATCGGCACCAACGGCGGCGGCTTCTTCAATGCCAACTCGGCCCACCCGTACGAGAATCCGACGCCGCTGTCGAACTTCGTCGAGATGCTGGCCATCTTCATCATCCCGGCCGGCCTGTGCTTCGCCTTCGGCCGCATGGTCGGCGACCGCCGCCAGGGCCTGGCGGTGCTGGGCGCGATGACCGTGCTGTTCGTCGCCGCCACCCTGGCCGTGATGAGCGCCGAGCAGTCGGTGCACCCGCAGCTGGCGGCGCTCGGCGTGGACCAGTCGGCCGGCGCCCTGCAGGCCGGGGGCAACATGGAAGGCAAGGAGACGCGCTTCGGCATCGCCGCTTCCAGCCTGTTCGCCGCGGTGACCACCGCGGCCTCCTGCGGCGCCGTGAACGCCATGCACGATTCGTTCACGCCGCTCGGCGGTGCGGTACCGATGCTGTTGATGCAGCTCGGCGAAGTGGTCTTCGGCGGCGTTGGTTCGGGCCTGTACGGCATGCTGGTGTTCGCCATCCTGGCCGTGTTCATCGCCGGCCTGATGATCGGACGCACGCCGGAATACCTGGGCAAGAAGATCCAGGCCTACGAGATGAAGATGAGCTCGATCGTCATCCTGGTCACGCCGCTGCTGGTGCTGGGCGGCACGGCGATCGCGGTCATGCTCGATGCCGGCCGCGCCGGCGTGGCCAATCCGGGTGCGCATGGCTTCTCCGAAATCCTGTACGCATTCAGTTCGGCCGCCAACAACAACGGCAGCGCCTTCGCCGGCCTCTCCGCCAACACGCCGTTCTACAACACCATGCTGGCCATTGCCATGTGGTTCGGGCGCTTCGCCGTGATCGTGCCGGTGCTGGCGATCGCCGGGGCGCTGGCCGCCAAGCCGCGGCTCGAGGCCAATCCCGGCACCATGCCCACCCACGGCCCGCTGTTCGTCGGTTTGCTGGTCGGGGTGGTGCTGCTGGTCGGGGTACTGAACTACGTTCCTTCCCTCGCCCTCGGCCCGGTCGTCGAACACCTGCAACTCCATTCGAAGTAAAGCGCATGACCTCAAGTAAAGCGCGAATCATGGCTACGGAGCCCACGATGTCACAAGAATTGTCGGAATCAGTAATACCCAAAGCAGCGCCCAAAGCAGCGCCCGAAGCAACGCCCGGAACAACGGCGCAGCCCCCGGCGGCAACGCCGCGCAAGGCGCCGACCCTGTTCGATGCCAGCCTGGTCTGGCCCGCGATCGTCGATGCCTTCAGGAAGCTCGACCCACGCACGCAAGTGCGCAGCCCGGTCATGTTCGTGGTGTATGTCGGCAGTATCCTGACGACCTACCTGTATATCCAGTCGCTCGGCAATGCGCCGGAGGACGGCAGTTCCGGGTTCGTCCTGGCGATCGCCGCCTGGCTGTGGTTCACGGTGCTGTTCGCGAACTTCGCCGAGGCGCTGGCCGAGGGCCGCAGCAAGGCCCAGGCGGCCTCGCTGCGCGGCCTGAAGGGCACCGTGATGGCCAAGAAGCTGGCCACGCCCAGGCATGGCACGCCCTGGCTGGCGCTGCCCGGCACCGATCTGCGCAAGGGCAATATCATCCTGGTCGAGGCCGGCGACGTGATCCCGATCGACGGCGAAGTGGTCGAAGGCGTCGCCTCGGTCGACGAGAGCGCCATCACGGGCGAATCGGCGCCGGTGATCCGCGAATCGGGCGGCGATTTCTCCGCCGTGACGGGCGGCACCCGGGTGTTGTCGGACTGGCTGGTGGTACGTGTGTCGGTCAACCCGGGCGAGACCTTCCTCGACCGCATGATCTCGATGGTCGAGGGCGCCAGGCGCCAGAAGACGCCGAACGAGATTGCGCTGACCATCCTGCTGGTCGCCTTGACCATCGTGTTCCTGGTCGTGACCGTGACCCTGCTGCCGTTCTCGCTGTTCAGCGTCGCGGCCGCCGGCAGCGGCAGCCCCGTGAGCGCCACCGTGCTGGTCGCGCTGCTGGTATGCCTGATCCCGACCACCATCGGCGCGCTGCTGTCCTCGATCGGCGTGGCCGGCATGAGCCGCATGATGGGGGCGAACGTGATCGCCACCTCGGGCCGGGCGGTGGAGGCGGCCGGCGACGTCGATGTCCTGCTGCTCGATAAAACCGGCACCATCACGCTCGGCAACCGCCAGGCGGCAGGCTTCTTCCCGGCGCCCGGCGTCACCGAGATGCAGCTGGCCGACGTTGCGCAGCTGGCCTCGCTGGCCGACGAAACGCCGGAAGGCCGCTCGATCGTGGTGCTCGCCAAGCAGAAGTTCGGCATCCGCGAACGCGACATGTCCGCCCTGCAGGCCGTGTTCATTCCGTTCAGCGCCAACACCCGCATGAGCGGCATCGATCTCGGCGCGCGCCAGGTGCGCAAGGGCGCCGCCGAATCCGTGCGCAAGCACGTCGAGACGCTGGGCGAAGCCTGGCCGGCCGCGATGGCGCGCATCGTCGACGAGGTGTCGCGCCGCGGCAGCACGCCGCTGGTGGTGGTCGACGGCGCCCGCGTGATGGGTGTGGTCGAACTCAAGGACATCGTCAAGGGCGGCATCCGCGAACGCTTCGCCGAGCTGCGCCGGATGGGCATCAAGACCGTCATGATCACCGGCGACAACAAGCTGACCGCGGCGGCCATCGCGGCCGAGGCCGGCGTCGACGACTTCCTGGCCGAGGCCACACCCGAGGACAAGCTGAAACTGATCCGCGATTATCAATCGCAGGGCCGGCTGGTGGCCATGACCGGCGACGGCACCAACGACGCCCCGGCGCTGGCCCAGGCCGACGTCGCGGTGGCCATGAACTCGGGCACGCAAGCGGCCAAGGAGGCGGGCAACATGGTCGACCTCGATTCGAACCCGACCAAGCTGCTCGAAATCGTCGAGATCGGCAAGCAGATGCTGATGACGCGCGGCTCGCTGACCACCTTTTCGATCGCCAACGACATCGCCAAGTACTTCGCGATCATTCCGGCGGCCTTTGTCGGCACCTATCCCCAGCTGGAAGCATTGAACGTGATGCGCCTGGCCAGTCCCGACTCGGCCATCATGTCGGCGGTGATCTTCAATGCGCTGATCATCATCGTGCTGATCCCGCTGGCGCTGCGCGGCGTGCGCTATCGCGCGATCGGGGCGCAGGCACTGCTGCGCCGGAATATCCTGATCTATGGCGTGGGCGGTATCATCCTGCCTTTCGTCGGCATCAAGCTGATCGACATGGTGGTGTCGGTCCTGAACCTGGTTTAAGAACCTGTACATAAAGCGAACATCATGAAAAATACCTTGCGTCCCGCATTCGTCCTGTTCGGCGCGCTCACGCTGGTCGTCGGCGTCTTCTACCCGGCACTGGTGACCGGCATGGGCAAGGCCGCCTTCGCCGACGCGGCCGCCGGCAGCCTGATCCTGCATGAGGGGAAAACGGTGGGCTCGCGCCTGATCGGCCAGTCCTTCTCCGCGCCCGGCTACTTCTGGGGCCGGCCGTCGGCCACGGCGCCGGTGGCCAACAACGGCGGCGGCAGTTCCGGCTCCAACCAGGGGCCGCTCAACCCGGCGCTGATCGAGGCGGTGGAGGGCCGCATCGCCGCCCTGCGCGCGGCCGACCCGGGCAATACGGCGCCGGTGCCGGTCGACCTGGTGACGGCGTCCGCGAGCGGGCTCGATCCCGAGATCAGCCTGGCGGCCGCGCGCTACCAGGCGGGCCGCGTGGCGGCGGCGCGCAAACTGCCGCGCGCGGACGTCGCCGCCCTGATCGACCGCCATACTGTCGGGCGCACGCTGGGCTTCCTGGGCGAGCCGCGCGTGAACGTGCTGGCCCTGAACCTGGCCCTGAATTCGGCCCCGAATCCGGCGCCGGCCGGCCGCTGACGCCGCGCGAAAGGATCCGATGTCACCGAACGAAAGCGGGCGCCCCGACCCCGACGCGCTGCTGGCGCAAGTACAGAGCCAGGAGCGCAAGGCTGCGCGCGGGCGGCTGCGCATCTATTTCGGTGCGTCGGCCGGCGTCGGCAAGACCTGGGCCATGCTCGCGGCCGCGCGCAAGCTGCAGGCCGAGGGCGGGGCGCCGCTGGTGGGCGTGGTGGAAACCCATGGGCGCCTGGACACCGCCGCCATGCTCGAAGGGCTCGAGGTGCTGCCGCGCAGGATGCTCGCGCACCGCGGCAATGCCCTGGCCGAATTCGACCTCGACGCCGCGCTGGCGCGCCGTCCGGCGCTGGTGCTGGTGGACGAACTGGCGCATTCGAACGCGCCCGGTTCGCGCCACCCGAAACGCTGGCAGGATGTGGAAGAACTGCTCGACGCCGGCATCGACGTCTTCAGCACCGTCAACGTCCAGCACCTGGAAAGCCTGAACGACGTGGTCGGCGGGATCACCGGGATCCGCGTCGCGGAAACGGTGCCGGACTCGGTGTTCGACGCCGCCGACGAAGTCGTGCTGGTCGACCTGCCCGCCGACGAACTGCTGGCGCGCCTGAAAAGCGGGAAGGTGTACGGGGCGCCCCAGGCCGAACGCGCGGCCAGGAATTTCTTCCGCAAGGGTAACCTGATCGCGCTGCGCGAACTGGCCCTGCGCCGCACCGCCGACCGCATCGAGGACGACGTGCGCGCCTACCGCATCGAACAGTCGATCGACACGGTCTGGAAAACCGGCGGCGCCCTGCTGGCCTGCGTGGGCCCGCGCCCGGGCGCCGAACATGTGGTGCGCAGCACCGCGCGGCTGGCGGGCCAGCTTGGCGTCGACTGGCACGCGGTGTACGTCGAGACCCCGGCACTGGCGCGCCAGACGGCGGCGCGGCGCGAGCAGACCTTGCTGGCCTTGAGGCTGGCGGCCGAGCTGGGCGCGGCGACGGCGGTGCTGGCCGGCGCCGACATCGGCGCCGCGATCGTCGATTACGCGCGCGAGCACAACCTGTCGAAGATCGTCCTGGCGCGCGCCCACAAGACCTGGCCCTGGCGCACCCCGCATGCGCGCCGCATCGCCGCGCTGGCGCCCGACGTCGATCTGATCGAGGTCGGCGCCGCGGCCCACGCTGCGCCTGTCGCGGCTGCGCCGGCGCAGGAAATCGCCAAAGCGCGCAACAGCTGGCTGTCGTACGCCATCGCCGCGGCCAGCAGCCTCGCCGCTGCGCTGCTGGCCACGCCGCTGCTGCCTTACCTCGACCTGGCCAACATCGCCATGCTGTTCCTGCTGGTGGTGGTGCTGGTCGCCGTGCGCCTGGGCCGGCGCGCCTCGGTCGTCGCCACCTGCGTCGGCGTCGCCTGTTTCGACTTTTTCTTCGTCGCGCCGCGCTTTTCGCTGGCCGTCTCCGACCTGCAGTACCTGATCACCTTCGGCGTCATGCTGGCGGTGGGGCTGGTCATCGGCGGGCTGACCGCGGGCCTGCGTTTCCAGGCGCGCGTGGCGGCGCACCGCGAACGGCGTTCGCGCGCCCTCTACGAGTTCGCGCGCGAACTGTCCGGCGCGCTGCAGGCCGAACAGATCTTCGACACCACCCGCGATTTCCTGGGTCGTACCTTCCGCGCCCGGGCGCTGCTGCTCCTGCCCGATGCCGACGGCCGCCTGGTCGCGCCGGAGCAGGACGGCGCCAGCCAGCCGGACCTCGGCATTGCCCAGTGGGCCTTCGACCATGCGGAGGCGGCCGGCCTCGGCACCGGTACCCTGCCGGCCGGTTCCTTCTTCTACCTGCCCCTGGTCGCGCCGATGCGCACGCGCGGCGTGCTCGCGCTCGAACCCGAGCGGCAGCACTGGATCCTGGTCCCGGAACAGCGCACCCAGCTCGATACCTTCGCCGCGCTGGCCGCGATCGCGCTCGAGCGTGTGCACTACATCGAGGTCGCGCAGGGCGCACTGGTCAACATGGAGACCGAACGCCTGCGCAATTCGCTGCTGGCGGCGCTCTCGCACGACCTGCGCACGCCGCTGACCCTGCTGGTGGGCCTGTCCGAATCGCTGGCGCGCTCGAAGCCCGCCCTGGCGCCGGCCCAGATGGAGATGGCGCGCGGCCTGCACGCCGAGTCGCTGCGCATGAGCGCCCTGGTCGCGAACCTGCTCGACATGGCGCGCCTGCAGAGCGGGCAGGTTAAACTGGCGCTCGAGTGGCAGGCGCTGGAGGAGGCCGTGGGCACCGCCTTGCGCCTGATGGCGCCGCAGCTGGCCGGCCACGTCGTCACGACCAGCATCCCGGCCGCCTTCCCGCTGCTGCGCTTCGACGCGGTGCTGCTCGAGCGCGTGCTGTGCAACCTGCTGGAGAACGCCGCGAAGTACACGCCGCAGGGGTCCCGGATCGAAATTCGCGCGGCCCTGCGCGGCGCCATGGCGACCCTGACGGTGGCCGACGACGGGCCCGGCGTGGCCCCGGGGCGTGAGGAGGAAATGTTCGAAAAATTCACGCGCGGCGAGCGCGAGGCGGCGCGCAGCGGGGTTGGCCTTGGCCTGGCGATTTGCCGCGCCATCGTCGACGCGCACGGCGGCAGCATCGCCTGCGCCAGGTCGACGCTGGGCGGCGCCGCCTTCGTCATCAGCCTTCCGCTGGGGCAGCCGCCGGCGCCCTGCGAGCCTGACATGGAAACGAGGACCAACGAATGAACGACATCGCGCCATTGGCCTTGCTGGTGGAAGACGAACCGCAGATCCGCCGCTTCGTGCGCGCCGCGCTGGAGGAAGAGGGCTGGCACGTGCACGAGTCGGCGAGTGTCCAGCGCGGCCTGATCGATGCCGGCACGCGCACGCCGGACCTGGTCATCCTCGACCTGGGCTTGCCGGACGGCGACGGTATCGATTTCATCCACGAAGTGCGTACCTGGTCGGGCGTGCCGGTGATCGTGCTGTCCGCGCGCACCGCCGAGGGCGACAAGATCGCCGCGCTCGACGCCGGCGCCGACGACTATCTCACCAAGCCGTTCGGTGTCGGGGAACTGCAGGCCCGGGTGCGGGCCACGCTGCGGCGGCGGCGCCAGCCTGACCTGGCCGATGCGGGTGTCGTGCGCTTTGGCGACGTCACGGTCGACCTGAAGGACCGGCGCGTGACGAAAGGCGGCGCCGGCGTGCACCTGACGCCGACCGAATTCAGGCTGCTGGCGGTGCTGGTGGCGGGCGCCGGCCGCATGCTCACCAACCCGCAACTGCTGCGCGCCGTGTGGGGGCCGTCGCACCTCGAGGACGGACACTACCTGCGCATCTACATGGGGCACCTGCGCCACAAGCTGGAAGACGATCCGGCGCAGCCGCGGTTTTTATTGACGGAGACGGGAGTGGGCTACCGGCTCGTGACCGCGGCGGGTTGAATGGCGGCCGGGCCTGGATGCATGCATTCCGAGGACGTAGAGTGGACTCCGTCCACGCGTGAACCCCGAGCAGCCAACTGCTGCTCCAGAGCCGGCGCCGCAGGCCCTTCGGATGTTACGCGTGGACGGAGTCCACCCTACGATTTGCGCCATGCTGGCAGCCCGTGATGTCCCATATTAGTGATGGGCTATCAATAATCATACGCCGATTCGTGATGTCACGTCATGAATCCGCCACCGCATCAAGGAATCTTGATCCGGATCGGCATCGGCACCGGCGCGCTGCGGTCCGGCATCGGCGCGCGGTCGGGCGGCGTGAGGCCGGTCACCAGGTCGGCGATGCGTACGGTCTGGCCGGTGGCGAAGCACTTGTTGGCGGCGATGCCGACCAGGGCCGACCAGGCGCCGGCCCGTTCGTCGGAGACGCGCTTGTACTTGTCGGGCGGCGCCTCGCCGAAGATTTCGGTGAGCATGACGTCGTCGCCGCCGCCGTGGCTGCCCTTGCCGCTCCAGGGCGTGATGTCGCGCGCCTGGCCGCGGATCGGGATCACGCGGATCGAGACGTTCTCGTTGCCGCTCTGGACCTTGGCCGCGCCCGCCGCGCCGCCGGATTCGACGATGCGGTGCTCGATGCGGCCCTTGGTGCCGTTGAAGGCGATGTGGTAGCCCTCCCAGGCGTCGTAGGCCGACAGCGCGTAGTTCAGGTGGGCGCCGTTGTCGTAGCGGACCATGACGTTCATCGTGTCTTCGATGTCGATGTCCGGACGCCACACGCAGCGGTCGCGGTAATAGCCGTCGAACCGCTCGTTGTCGAGGTAGAGCGATTTCAGGCCCGGGTCGGCGGCGAGGTCGAAGTAGAAGCTGCACTTCTGCTTTTCCGGGCACGTCAGGCAACGCTCGTGCGGGCCGGACAGGCCCATGCGGCGCGCCGTTTCCGGCGTGTAGAACTGGCGCGAGCCGAAGGCATGAACGCTTTCCGGCTGGGCGCCGAGCCACCAGTTGACCAGGTCGAAGTGGTGGGTCGACTTGTGCACCATCAGGCCGCCCGAATTGGCCTTGTTGGCGTGCCAGCGGCGGAAGTAGTCGGCGCCGTGCACGGTATTCAGCAACCAGGTGAAGTCGACCGAGATCACGTCGCCGATCTCGCCCGACATCAGCAGATCCTTGATCTGGGTGCGCGGCGGCGAGTAGCGGTAGTTGAAGGTGACGCGGATGTGGCGCCCGCTGCGCTTGACGGCGTCGAGGATGCGCTGCGCCTTTTCGGCGGTGGTCGTCATCGGCTTTTCGGTGATCACGTCGCAGCCGGCGTCGAGCGCGCGCACGATGTAGTCGTCGTGGCTGGCGTCGGTGGTGGTGACGATCACGTACTGCGGCTTCGTTTCCTTGATCATGCGCTCGAAATCGGTAGCCGCAAAGGCGAGCGGCGCGCTCTTGCCGGTGGCGGTGATGGTCTTCACCGCGAGCGCGGCGCGCCCGGCGTTGCGGTCGCAGATGCCGACGATCTCGTTGTTGTCGCTGAACTTGTCGGTGATGGCGCGCGTGAACATGCGCGCGCGCGAGCCGACGCCGACGACCGCATAGCGCTTGCGCGACGACGATGTCGCCGACCATGCCGGTGCGCCCGCCAGCAGCAGGCCAGCCGCGCCGGCCGCCTTCAATGCCGCGCGCCGGTCGAAGGTGCGCCCATTCTCTCCATTCATTTCGGTCTCCTGTCGTTGTCATGGGGCAGTGCGAATGCGCCTTGCGCCTTGAACTGCTCAGGCCGATAGTAGCGCTGGAGGTCAAAAGTGGCAAGACCACTTTATTATTTGGTTGGACAGGAAGGCTGAAGGTGAACTGACCGGATCATCGGATGCGATGTCAATTTCGACAAATAAAGCAGATATGGTGGACAGGAATGCAACGCAAGGCATGCAGGCCCGCCTTGATTCCAGGAAATCGGTAAAATTACGGCAGTTCGCTGTCCCGCATTCCGATTCATGACGATGGCATGCATCGGGTCGGCGGGACTTCCGCGACATCTACAGAGACAGGCGCAATGCGTTGCCGGCAGCCGGCACCCAACAGCCTGGCATTCCTGACAAGCACGAAAGATCGTTACATGTTGTGGTTTCAATTCGGGCCTGCCGCAGCAGGCATGCTCGGCGGGTTCGGCCTTGGGGTGTTGACCTGCATCCTCCTGGCGAGGCGCCGGGCTGGCGCCGTGGCGCCAGGGTTGCGCGTCGACGAACGCCGCGAAGACCTCGCGACCCGGCTGGAAGCCTTCAAGGACATCATCGACGCCGCGGGAATCGGCACGTTTTTCTGGGACCTGAAAAGCGACACCGTGCGCTGGTCGGGTCATCATTACACCATCTTCGACTGGCCGGTCGCCGCGCCCGACGCCCCCGTCTCGCATGCGATGTTCCGGGACCGCCTGCATCCGGACGACGTCGCGGCGGTCGATGCCGCGATCGGGGATGCGCTGCGGGACGGCACCGGTTACCAGCTTCGATTCCGGCTATGCCTGCCCAATGCCAGGATCCGGCATGTGCATGGCAGCGGGCGCGTCATCTTCCACAAGGACGGCACGCCCGCCGGCATCAATGGCGCCGTGATCGACGTCAGCCAGGCTGCCGAGGCGCAGCATGCCACGCGCCAGCGCGAGCTCGATTTTGCCGCGTTCGCCGCCAACCTGCCCGACGTCGTCGGCCGCTTCGACCGCGAGCGGCGCTGCCTGTCGATGTCGCCGCGCATCGAGGCACTGACCGGTTACGCCCCCGGGTACTTCGTCGGTAAACGTTTCGACGAACCGGGCATGGAGCCGCTTCTTGCACGGCGCTGGGACGCCGTGCTGGAAGATGTCGTGCGCAACAAGCGCGCGCGCGAGTTCGACTACGGCTACACCGACCAGTACGGCAAGGAGCGCTTTTTCATCACGCGCGTGTTCCCGTCGATCGACCAGGACGGAAACGTCGATACTGTCATGACGGTGTCGACCGATCACACCGAGCGCGAACGCGATGCGCGGCGCGTGCGTGCCGACGGGGTGCAGTTGCAGGAAGCCGACGTCCGCAAGAACGAGTATCTGGCGACCCTGGCGCACGAGCTGCGCGGGCCGCTGGCCCCGATCTCGTCGGCGGCGCAGCTGATCAAATTCTCCAGGGACCGCGACGTGCGCAGCCGCGCACGCGAAGTCATCGAGCGCCAGGTAAAGCAACTGGCGCACCTGGTCGACGACTTGATGGAAGTCGGGCGCATCAGTTCGGGGAAACTGGAAATCGACCATGAACCCGTGGTGCTCCAGCACGTCCTCACGCAGGCAATCGAAAGCGTCCAGCCTGCGTTCAGGCAGAAAGAGCAGCCGCTGAGCTGGACCGCGCCGGAGGAACCGGTATGGATCAAGGGCGATGCGCTGCGCCTGATCCAGGTATTCGGCAACCTGCTGACGAATGCGTCGAAATATTCGCCGGCGCAGGCGCCGGTATCGATCCGCTGCCATATCGACGGACAGACGGCCACCATCGATGTATGCGACCAGGGCATCGGTCTTGCCGCCGCGTCGATCGACGACGTCTTCGGCCTGTTCACGCAGGTGCACGCCACCGGCATCCATGCGCAGGGTGGCCTCGGCATCGGCCTGAACCTGGTGAAGCAGCTGGTCGGACTGCACGGCGGGGCGGTGTCCGCGGCGAGCGAGGGATTGGACAAGGGGAGCTGCTTTACGGTGGTACTGCCACGCATGGATGCGCCGGCAGATGCCGCCCCGGCGGCCGCCGAGGACACGTCGACGGCCGGGGCGCTGCACGTCCTGGTCGTCGACGACAACGTCGATGGCGCGACCACGCTGGCGCTGCTGCTCGAGGCGCTCGGCCATACGTCGGTCCTGGCGTTCAACGGGCTCGATGGCGTGGCGCTGGCGGCATCCGAGCCGATCGACATGGCCTTCCTCGACCTCGGGCTGCCGGACATCAGCGGTATCCAGGTGGCGCTCAGGATCCGGGGAAGTGCGCAGGGGCGTCGATTGCCATTGATCGCGCTTACCGGCCTGGGCCGCGACGAGGACCGCGGCATGACCTCGGCCGCGCGCTTCGACGAGCACCTGACCAAACCGCTGGACATTGCCGACCTGCTGCGCATCACGCGCGACGTGGCCAACCGGCGCGACGCGGCGACGGGCGCCGACACGCCGGCCGCGTGAGGCGGTCCGCTTACGCCCCCATCTTGCTGAGTGCGAACGCCGCCAGGAAACCCATCACCGTGATCAGGCCGGCGAAATCGTGGGCTTCGTCGAAGGCTTCGGGGATCATGGTGTCGGCCAGCATCGCCAGGATGGCCCCGGCCGCCACCGCCGTGGTGGCCGCGACGGTGGCCGCCGAGACGCCTTCGAACAGCGTGTAACCGGCCAGTGCCGACAGGCCCGAGGCGAGCGCGATCGCGCCCCAGATGCCGAAGATGTAGCCGGCGCTGCGTCCGGCCTTTTTCATGCCGGCCGCGCTCGACAAGCCTTCGGGCACGTTCGACAGGAAGATCGCCGCCACCGCCACCAGGCTGACCTTGCCGCCGCCCAGCATCGACAGGCCGATCACGATCGATTCCGGGATGCCGTCGAGCAGGGCGCCCACCGCGATCGCGCTGCCGCTGCCGCCATGTTCCGCCTCGCTCGGCTGGCCGCCGGAGCGCTTGCGGTGGCGCGCGCCGCCATGGGCCAGCCACCAGTTGGCCAGCGTGTAGACCGTGGCGCCGGCCAGGAAGCCGAGCGCGGTCGCGCGAAAGCCGCCGGTCTTGAAGGCCTCGTCCATCAGCTCGAACGACAGCGCGGAAATCAGCACGCCGCTGCCGAAGGCCATGATCCCCGCCACCAGGCGCGGCGGCACCGCCACCCGGTAGCCGACAAAGGCGCCGATCAACAAGGCGGCGCCGGCCACCAATCCCCACCATCCCGCTTGCAGCCACATCGGTATCTGTTCCATCGCCTCTCCTGTTATTTTGTCAAAATGTTACGCGCAAGCGGAAAACGGCCGCGTTCGCCTCGACTTCGCGCTGTCATATGGCTGTGATACATTCGCAACTTTTGCACGGAGATGCCCATGAGCCGGATTTTTACCCTGCCGATGGCGGCATTATCGTCAGCACTGCTGTTGGCGGGCTGCGCCGGCCTGGTGACCGACCCCGGTCCGGACGACGTCGCCTTTGTCGTGATCGGCGAAGACGGCGCGGCGACGGCGCGCCTGATCACGACCGCGTCCGCCTGCCCGCCGCTGGTGGTCGACAACCGCGCCATGCCGATGCGGGTGCGCGTGCCCAGGTCGAGCATTCCGGCGCGACCCGGCCAGCCGCACACGCCGCCGTCCAGTGCGATGCTGACGTGCGAGGCGCCGGTCGCACTCGGTGCCGCGACTGCCAGCGTGGCCGGCCTCGATTTGCCGGTGCCGCGCGCCGAACCGCGCCGGATCGTCGTCATCGGCGACACCGGTTGCCGCCTGAAGGGTAAAGAGGCCCAGGACTGCAACGACCCCGCGCGCTTTCCGTTCGCGCAGGTCGCGGCGCGTGCTGCCCAATTCAAGCCCGACCTGGTGATCCACGTCGGCGACTACCATTACCGCGAAGACCCATGCCCGGCGGGCCAGGCCGGTTGCGCCGGCAGTCCCTACGGCTACGGCTACGATGCCTGGGCGGCCGACTTCTTCACGCCGGCGCGCAAGCTGTTTACCGCCGCACCCTGGGTGCTGGCGCGCGGCAACCATGAAAACTGCAGCCGCGCCGGCCAGGGCTGGTGGCGCTGGCTCGACCCGCGCCCGTTCGAGTCCGGGCGCGATTGCGACCGGCCCGCCGACGACGCACGCGGCGAACACAGCGATCCGTACGCGGTGCCGCTCGGCGGTGGGGCGCAGCTGATCGTGTTCGACACCGCCAACACCAACTACAAGGGGCTGCCGCAAACCGATCCGCGCCGCGCCGCGTATGCCGACAGCTACCGCAAGATCGCCGCGCTGGCGCGGAACGCGCGCTACAACATCGGCGTCGACCACCATCCGCTGTTCGCCTTCGGCGCCAACCGCGACGCCAAGACCGGCGAGATCACCCTGTTCGGCGGCGACCGCGGCCTGCTCGACGCGTTTGGCGACGTCGATCCCGGCTTCCTGCCGCCTTCGATCTCGATGCTGCTGTCGGGCCACGTGCACCTGTGGCAGCAGACGAGCTTCGCGAGCGCGCATCCGACCCAGTTCGTGGCCGGCTTTTCCGGCACGTCCGAGGATACCGTACCGCTGCCGGCCGCGCCGCCGCCGGGCGTGAGTCCGGCACCCGGCGCCATCGTCGAACACATGAGTTCCTGGATCGACGGCTTCGGCTTCATGACGCTGGAGCGTACCGGGCCAGACGCCTGGCTGGCGAAGGTGTGGGATCTCGACGGACGCGAGCGCAACAGCTGTAGGGTGGAGGGGAAGAAATCACGTTGCGCGGTGGCGCAGGTACGCTAGAGCAAGTCCGGCGTGCATACGTTCGCACAAATATAGTTGCTAATAGAATATATCTCAGGCAATATAGCCTTGTTTCGAGCACCATCCTTCGGATGGGCGCCCGATCAGCAGCGAGACGTTCACGCGACTCTTTTGAGCCCCCGGGCCTTCCGGGGGCTGTTTTTTGCGGAGAGCGCGCCGCCCTGGCGCCAATGTATTTCTCCCGCCCATCGAGGAGGATATCCATGCCCGAATCTCTGCCCAACTACGCCGATCTCGGCCTGCAACTTGCCTGGCCGCTGGCCATCGCCCTGGCCTGGATGGCAGGCGAACTGATCTTCCGCTGGACCGCGCTGCCGCGCATCGCCGTCTACGGCCTCGGCGGCTTCGTGTTCGGCAACCTGGCCGCCGGCTACCTGCCGCCGTCCGAATCGAAGAACTTCATGCTGTTGGCGAACCTGGGCTTCGGCCTGATCCTGTTCGAACTCGGCTACCGCATCAACCTGCGCTGGCTGCGCAGCAATCCCTGGATCGTCGCCACCTCGGTGCTGGAAGCGGCGCTGACCTTCGCCGCCGTCTACGTGGTCGCCGGCCTGTTCGGCATGGAGCGCCTGCCGGCCGCGCTGACCGCCTCGCTGGCGATGTCGAGTTCGCCGGCCGGCCTGCTGCGCGTGTTGAACGAGCAGGGCGCGGCCGGCCAGGTGACCGAGCGCGCCATGCACCTGACCGCGCTGAACTGCGTGATGGCCGTGTTCACCTTCAACGTGGTGGTCGGCATCGGCGTGTTCCAGACTTCCGGCGACCTGGCCCATGCGGCCGGCAGCAGCCTGCTGGTGCTGGGCGCATCGAGCGTGCTGGGCGCCCTGTTCGGTGCGCTGGTGCCGCTGTGGCTGCGGAGGATGGCCGTCATGCGCGACGCTGCCCGCGACGCCACGCTCGCCTTTGCGCTGGCCGTGGTGCTGCTGGTGGCGGCGACCACCGTGCTGCAGTTCTCGCCGGTGCTGGCGGCATTGACCTTCGGTCTGGTGGCGCGCCACCGCCGCATCGCCCTGTCGCCGGCGCAGCGCAATTTCGGCGTGCTGGGCGACCTGCTGGCCGTGCTGATGTTCTTCTTTGTCGCCACCAAGGTCGAGGTCGAGCACCTGGGCGGTGGCATCGCCCTCGGCCTGCTGCTGGTGGTCGTGCGCGGCGTGGTCAAAGTCGGCGTGTGCACGGCCTTTGCCCGCGCGTCCGGCATCTCGTCGAAAAAGGGCGCGCTGTCGGGACTGGCGCTCACGCCAATGGCGGTGTTCGCCATCCTGCTGATGGAGCAGACGCGCTGGATCGGCGTCAATCTGTTCGACAGCCTGGCGCCGCTGGCGGCGGTGATGCTGCTGCTCGACGTGCTCGGGCCGATCCTGACCCAGCGCGCCGTCGTCTGGGCCAACGAAACCCGCAACACCAAGGAGGCGTAAATCATGGCACTGCCACCATTCGCACAATCGCATTCGCTGACCATGGGCGTCGAACTCGAACTGCAGCTGGTCAGCCTGTCCGACTTCGACCTCGTCGCGGCCTCGCCCGACATGCTCGAACTGCTGGAACGGGCGCCGTTTCCCGGCAACGTCACGCCCGAGATCACCGAGAGCATGCTCGAGATTAATTCGAGCGTGCACACCCACCATGGCGAGCTGCTCAAGGAGTTGCGCGAGATCCGCGACACGCTGCTGCGCGCCGGCGACCGCCTGAACGTCGGCATCTGCGGCGGCGGCACGCATCCGTTCCAGCAGTGGTCGCAACGTAAAATCTTTTCCAAGCCGCGCTTTCGCGAAGTGTCGGCGCTGTACGGCTACCTCGCCAAGCAGTTCACGGTGTTCGGCCAGCACGTGCACATCGGCTGCGCCTCGGGCGACCAGGCCCTGTACCTGCTGCACGCGCTGAACCGCTACATCCCGCATTTCATCGCGCTGTCGAGTTCCTCGCCCTTCCTGCAGGGCAGCGATACCCAGTTCAACTCGGCGCGCCTGAATAGCGTGTTCGCCTTTCCGCTGTCCGGGCGGGCGCCCTTCATCCTCAGCTGGGAAGCCTTCGAGCGCGATTATTTCCGGCGCATGGAGAACACGGGCATCGTGCGCAGCATGAAGGACTTTTATTGGGACCTGCGCCCCAAGCCGGAATACGGCACCATCGAACTGCGCGTCTGCGACACGCCGCTGACGGTCGAGCGCGCGGCCGCGCTGGCCTGCTACCTGCAGGCGCTGTGCCGCTATCTGCTGGAAGGGAACGAGCCGCCGCCGCTGGAAGACGACTACCTGGTCTACAACTACAACCGCTTCCAGGCTTGCCGCTTCGGCCTCGACGGCACCCTGGTGCACCCGCAAAGCCACGAAACGATCTCGCTGCGCGAAGACATCCTCACCACCCTGCGCCGCCTGGAACCGCATGCGAAAGCGCTCGACAGCGAAGCGGCGCTGGACCACCTCTACCGCGAGACGCATACCGGCAGCGATGCCCAGACGCTGCGCAACGCGTATGCGGAGGCGGGCAGTACCGAGGGGATTGTCGATGCGGCGTTGCGGCGGTTCAGGGCGGACGCCGACTAGCCTGCGCAGGATGCGGCGCCATCCGGCCGTCGCGAACGCGCACGTCGTGCCATCGCCTCGAGCGCCGGTGCAGCCAGCGGTCGGCTGAAGTAGTATCCCTGGCCCAACTGGCAGCCGCGTTCGCGCAGGTAGTGCCAGGCCGCCTCGGTCTCGATCCCTTCCGCCACCAGTTCCAGGGACAGGCTCTTGCCCAGTGCGATCACCGCATCGATGACGGCGCGGCTGGTGTGGTCGCTGTCGATCCTGCGCACGAACGACTGGTCGATCTTGAGCTTGTCGATGGGGAGGCTGGAGAGGGTCGCGAGACTTGAATAGCCGGTGCCGAAATCGTCGAGGGCGATGCGCACGCCCAGGGCTTTCAGTTCGTGCAGGATGGCGACCGCTTCTCCCAGGTTTTCCATCACCGCCGTTTCCGTCAGCTCGATCGTCACGTCGTTCGGATCGACCCCGGATGTGCAGACCAGTGCGTGTACGCGGGCAGCGAAGTGCGGGCGTGCGAACTGGAGGGGCGAGACGTTAATGGAGATGCTCAGGGGCAGGCCGGCCTCCCTCCATGCCACCTGTTGCCGGCATGCCTCGCGCGCAACCCAGTCCCCGAGCGGGGCGATCAGGCCGCAAGCCTCGGCGACCGGAACGAAGGCGGCGGGCCCGAGGGCGGGACTGATGCCGTCTTCAAGTCGTACCAGTGCCTCGATTCCGACCATGACGCCGCTGTCGAGTTCGACGATTGGCTGGTAGTGCAGGGCAAGCCCCCCCTGGTCGATTGCGGCCTGCAGGCGGCGCTCGACATTCAGGACGAACCGAGCCCGGTCGTCCATCTCCGGTGCGTAGTGGGCGAAGCCGCGGCCACCTTGCCGCTTCATTTGCAGCATGGCCATGTCGGCCGCGTGCACCAGGGCGCCGGGTACCTTGCCGTGTTCGGGGAATCGGCTGATCCCGATACAAGCTGACAGGTTGACCTCGATCTTGCCGACCCGGATCGGGCCCTCGATCGACCGGATGATGGCGCGCGCCATGTCGTCGGCCTGGTGTGGGCTCGTTCCGCGGTTGACCAGTATGGCGATGAATTCGTCGCCGCCGAAACGCGCCAGCAAGTCGTGCGCACGCAGGCAGGACTTGACCCGGAACGCCACTTCTTGCAGGACACGATCACCTGCTTCATGCCCGTGCAGGTCGTTGACCGGCTTGAAGCGGTCGAGGTCGATGCACAGGAGCGCGCCGCCGGCTGCGCCGGCACGCACCTGTTCGAGGTGTCGCTGCAAAAATTCCAGGGCATGGCTGCGGTTGGCCAGTGCTGTCAGCGCATCGTGGGTGGCTGCCCAGCGTACGGCCTGCTCGGCCTTGCGACGCTCGGCAATGTCGCGCGCGGCCGCGTGCATCAGCCATTCGCCGCGGTGCTGCAATACGGTCGCGCTGATTTCGACCGGAAAGGTCGACCCGTCCTTGCAGGTCAAGACGCGTTCGAAAGGAGGGGGTGGCGCCACGCGGCACTGTGCAAATACCGCCTGCAGGCTCTCGACGCTGGTTGCTGGGTCGATCCGGAACAGCGTCATATCCATCAGCTCATCGTCCGTATAGCCCAGGCGCGCACGCGCCATCCGGTTGGCGTAGCGGAGCCTGCCCTGGTGATCCACCAGCAGCAGCATCTGGTTGGCATGCTCGCTGAAAAACTTGAACTGTTCCAGCTCCTCTTGCTGTAATCGCAACGCGGCCTCGCGTTCCTCCAGAAGCGTCGCTGCGCGCTCGATCGCCGCGCCGACTTCGGCGCTCTCGCTCAGGTGAACCGTCGCCATTGCCAAGGGCTTGCCGGCGCCGAGCGCTGTCGCCGGTGCGATCAACGCATGGAAAGAGTTTGCGATGTGCCGGCTCACGCGTCGCGCCAGCAGCATCCCCGCGGCGAACAGGAGCCCGACAGTGGCGCCAAGCACAGCAAGTTTCCAGCGCAGGGGAGCGATCAGGTCCGCGCGCGGCACGCCGACGATGGTCGTGTAGCCGGTCTGCGGCGAACGCCAGAAAGCCGTAAGGTTCGGGACACCGTCGCGCGTGACCGTGTCGAGCGTACCGGCGGCGTGCCGCGCAATCGCAGCGCGCAGGTTGTCTGAAGCGCGCTGGCCCAACAGGGCCTGGTTGCGGCTGCGCGCCGCGATCAGGCCGCGCGGATCGATCAGGCTGGCGAGCCATCCCGGGCGCAGGTCTCGGGCGACCAGCATCGCATTGAGCCGGCTGGAGGGAATGTCGATCCCCAGCGAATACACGATGCGGCCTTCGCGCATCACCGGAACGTGAGCGACGATGAAGCTGGCGCCTGCTGCACTGTCGTGATGGAAGTCGGAGATAACAGGCTTTCCATAGCGGAATACCTGGGACGCCGCCGCGGCGCCGGCGGCGCTTGGGAGCGCGGCGCGTCCTTGCTGCGAAATGCCGAGCAAGCGGCTGCCATCCTTTGTGTACAGCGCGACGTTGCTGCCCAGGCCCGCAGCGGAAATGGCTTGGGCGGAACGGGCTGCAAATGCGCCGATATCGTTCGATGACAGGCCTTTGGCGCGGCTGAGTGCAAGGGCCAGGGCTTGTGTACGCAGGATATGGGTATCGATCTCCTTGCCAAGCGAGCGTGCGATATCCGACGTCTCCTGACGCAGGCGCGCGCGCTCTTCGCGATACTCGACAAGCAAAAAGATCGCGCTGCCGACAATGCCCGGGAGAAGGCAGGCGAGCACAAGGCGGTTCAGCAAGGTGCGAACCGGGCGAAGCGGTCTGGTCAGGTGCTGGCGTGGCATGAATGCGGCTTGCATTAAAATTACTTAAGAGCAATTATCATCATAGCGTTAAACGCGGCGGCCGCCTATTTATCTCACCGTAACTGTTTACTTGGCGCCACGGTTGCTCCACGCTCGCCTGGTAGTCGGTATGGGCCATGGCGCCGGTCTCGTGGAAGCGAAAAAAAACCCGCCGCAGCGGGTTTTTGTGTCTGCGGCTGGTCCAGGCCGCACCGGCAATGATCAGGCGCGGCGGCGGCGGACGACAAAGCCGACCAGGCCCAGGCCCAGCAGGGCCAGCGATGCCGGCTCGGGGACGGCGTTCACGCTGACGTTGTCCAGCACGCCGTCGATCGATACGGTCTGGTTGGTCGCCAGGTCGGAGAAGCGCAGCGTGGTGCTGGTGCCGTTGGCGGCGAAGTCCAGGCTGAAGCTGCCGAGGGCGCCGTTCGAAGCGCCGTAAACGGTCGTCGAGGCCAGGACGGTGCTGCCGTCGGCGCCGAGGATCGAAGCCAGCAGCGACTGGCCGCAGCTGATGACGCAGCTGGTCGCGCCAAAGTCGAAGTTTACCGTGTATTGCGCGGCGGTTGTGGTGGCGAAGCGCTGCCAGATGCTACCGGTCGGGGCGCTGTCGCCGCCGTTGAACGCGACGGCGAAATTGCCGTTCTCTGCGGGGTTGCCCGCGCCGAAGTAAGAACCGCCGCCGGTGTAGGCGGTATCGACGTTGCCGTTGGTGCTCCAGTTGGCTAGGCCGGCTTCGAAACTGCCGTTGACAATAGGGGCAGCGCCAGCGCCCATGGTGGCGGACAGGGCGAGGGCGGTGAACAAGGTTTTAACGAACATTACTAAACTCCAAGTTGGGAAATAATGTTTGATATAAAGCAATGTTCATGCCAAATGGAAAATATTCTGGCTATTCAAGCAGTTAAGTTGTTATCCTGATTAATATTGTTTCCTACTGTAAAAGTTTTCGACAAAAATAGCCGTAACAGACCGGGTTCGAGCCAATCAAAGGTGCGCCAGCGGCACCTGTGCACCGGCTTCGTCCGCGGCCAGCAGCGTGATCAGGCGCGCCAGGTCCGCTTCCATCCGCCGCAGGGTCGCCTCGTCCAGGCTCGACAACGCGTCCGGCAGCACCCCGGCAAACGGCAGCGGCGCGCGCTGCAGCAATTCGTCGGCGGCGGGCAGCGCGCGCAGTGCGACGCCGCGGCGGTCGGCGCCTTCGCGCGCGGCCGAGATCAGGCCGCGCCCGGTGAGGGTGCGCACCAGGTTGCTGGCGGTGGACTGGTGGATATCCAGTGCGCGCGCCAGGTCGGTCACGCCGATGCCCGGCGTTTGCGCGATCACCGACAGCGCCCACAGTTGCGCGCCGCCGAGGCCGGCCTCGCGCTCGACCTGGCGGAAATGGGTTTTCACGGAGTTGAAGACGATCCGGAACTGGCGCAGGACACGCGTGGCTGGATCGGGATCGGGCAGTTCGGTGGAGGGAGACGCTAATGACATGCCGCCATCATAGCGGAAAGGGCAGGGCGCCGCGCGGAGCGTGCTGTCCTGTGCGGCGGCGCGGTCGGCTATACTTGGCGGATAAAGGATCAACCCAGCAAGGAAACCAGTGGACCAGGACGAGAAGACCGAGAGTGGCATTCGGCAGCAGGCAAGGGATTTGTTCGGCAGCGCAGGCGGAAGAGCGCGCAGGGGCGTACGCCGGGCACACGGTTTCATCGAGGGACGCCCGCGCCACCAGCAGGCGCTGATCGTCGGCGGCCTGTCGCTGGCGGCGCTGGCCGCGGCCCTGGTCGTCTACCTGATCGTCCTGATCCCGCTCACGCCCGGCATCGACGACCTCAAGCAGGTCAGCAGCGCGCGCCCGAGCCGCATCCTGTCCGCCGACGGCAAGGAACTCGGCACTTTCGAGCAAGGCTTGCAGGAGCGCGTCAAGCTGTCGCAGGTGTCGCCGCACGTGGTGAAAGCCCTGATCTCGACCGAGGACCACCGCTTCTACGAACACCACGGGGTCGACTTCACGCGCATCGCCGGCGCCCTGCTGGCCAGCCTGAAGGGCGACGCCCAGGGCGGCTCGACCATCACCCAGCAGCTGGCGCGCAACATGTTCCCGGACGAGATCGGGCGCGCGCGCAGCATCAACCGCAAGCTCAAGGAACTGATCACCGCGATCAAGATCGAGAACACCTACAGCAAGACCGAGATCCTGGAAGCATACCTGAACACGGTGCCCTTCCTGTACAACGCGCGCGGCATCGAGATGGCCGCGCGCACCTATTTCGGCAAACCGGCCTTGAGGCTCGACGTGCTGGAAGCGGCCACGCTGGTGGGCATGCTGAAGGGGACCTATTACTACAACCCGGTGACCAACCCGGAGCGCTCGCTGGCGCGCCGCAACGTGGTGCTGGGGCAGATGGCCAAGCATGGCGCCTTCAATGAAACGCGCCTTGCCGCCTTGAAGAAGCGCCCGCTGCGCCTGGACTTCGAGCGCCTGGCCGAACGCAGCGGCCGCGACAACCATTTCACGGCGCACGTGCGCAAGTGGCTGCTCGAATGGGCCGACGAAAACGACTACGACCTGGCGCTCGACGGCCTGGTGGTGCAGACCACGCTCGACGCCGGCCTGCAGGAAGCGGCCCTGCGCGCCGTCGAGAAGCAGGCGGGCGCGCTGCAGGCCGTGGCCGACGTCGAGTGGGCCAATCCGGGCTTGCCGGGTTCGAGCTCGATCGGCACCTACACGGCGATGCGTTCCAGCGTCAAGGCATTCGACTATTACTGGCATACCCACGGCGCCCAGCTCGATGCCTTCGTGCGCGAGAGCGCGGCCTACCGCAAGGCGGTCGACGGCGGCGAGGCGCCGGCCGCGGCCTTGAAACGCATCAAGGGCGACCGCGACTTCATGCGCAAGCTGCGCGAATCGAAGGCGCGCCTGGAAGCCGGCTTCGTCGCCATCGATCCGGCGACCGGCGAAGTCAAAGCCTGGGTCGGCAGCCGCGACTTCGCGCGCGACCAGTACGACCACGTGGCCCAGGCCGCGCGCCAGCCTGGTTCGACCTTCAAGCCCTTCGTGTATGGCGCTGCGCTGGAAAACGGCATCCCGCCCGAGCAGCCCTACGTCGACGCGGTGATGGACATCCGCGCCGCTGACGGCACCGTCTGGCGCCCGACCGACATGTCGGGAACGACCGGGCGCCAGATGACGATGCGCGACGGCCTGGTGTTCTCGAAGAACACGATCACGGCCCAGGTGATGCGCGACGTCGGCTTGCCGCCGGTGGTGAAACTGGCGCAGAACCTGGGCGTACGCCAGAGCAAACTGCAGCAGGTGCCGTCGCTGGCGCTGGGCACCAGCCCGGTGACCCTGCTGGAGATGGTCAGCAGCTACGCCACCATCGCCGCCCAGGGCGAGTACCGCAAACCGGTGTTCGTGCGCCGCATCCTTGATCGCGACGGCAACGTGATCGCCGACTTCGCCAACGTGCGCCCCGAGCGCGCGATGTCGCAGGCGTCGAGCCTGACCCTGATCGACATGCTGCGCGGCGTCGTCAACCGCGGCACCGGCACCGGCGTGCGCTACCGCTTCGGCATCAACGGCGACGTCGCCGGCAAGACCGGCACCACCCAGAACAATGCCGACGGCTGGTTCATCCTGATGCATCCGAACCTGGTGGCCGGGGCCTGGGTCGGCTTCAACGACAACCGCGTGACCATGCGCAGCAGCTACTGGGGGCAGGGCGGCCACAACGCCATCCTGCTGGTCGGCGACTTCTTCAAGAGCGCCCTCGATGGCGGCAAGATCGACCGCGACGCCCTGTTCCCGGGCGGCCGCCCACCGGCGCCGCCGCGTCCGCGTGAAGAGGAACCGGAAGAAGAGTTCATCGAGCCGGGCGACCTGATCGAAGGCATGCCGGCCCAGCCCGACTTACAGCCGCAGGAAGAAGAAGCCGTCGAAGACGAAGCCGTCGAAGTCATCGACGCGCCGATGGAAGGCGTGCCGCCGCCACCGCCGCAGCCGGTGCCGACGCCGATGTTTTAACGTAGGGTGGACTCCCGAGTCCACGCGTTCGTGCCGGTGCGGACCGCACCATTTTTATCGTCCGCATCGGGAGCGCACCGTGTCATCATGATTCGACCGTGCGCGGGCACAGAACACGTTGCGGCATGCATGGGTACGACCGCGTGGGCACCGAGTGCCCACCCTACGCGGATGTGACTTTTACAAAATCGGTGTTCCGCCCGTCACCGCAATGCGCGCGCCGGAGATGTAGCTTGCCTGGTCGGACGCCAGCAGCACGTACACCGGCGCCACTTCGGCCGGCTGGCCGGGACGCTTCATCGGCACTTGCTGGCCGAAGCTCTCGACTTCTTCCGGCGGCATGGTCGACGGGATCAGCGGCGTCCAGATCGGGCCGGGCGCCACCGAGTTCACGCGGATGCCTTTTTCGGCCAGCAACTGGGCCAGGCCGGCCGTGAAGTTCGCGATCGCGCCCTTGGTCGCGGCATAGGCCAGCAGCGTCGGCTTGGGATTGTCGGAATTGATCGAAGTGGTGTTGATGATGGCCGAGCCGGGCGCCATGTGCTTCACTGCGGCTTTGCAGATGTGGAACATCGCCGTGATGTTGACCTGGAAGGTGTAATCCCATTCCTCGTCCGGGATCTCCTCCAACGACTTGCGCGTCATCTGGAAGGCGGCGTTATTCACCAGCACGTCAATGCGTCCGAATTCCTGCACGGCGCGCTCGACGATGGCGCGGCAGTGGCCTGGCGCGGCCAGGTCGCCCGGCACCAGCACGGCGCGGCGGCCGGCTTCCTCGACCAGGCGCGCGGTTTCCTGCGCATCGTCATGCTCGTCCAGGTAGGCGATCAGCACGTCTGCGCCTTCGCGCGCAAAGGCGATCGCCACGGCGCGGCCGATGCCGCTGTCGCCGCCGGTGATCACGGCCGCCTTGTCGGCCAGCTTGCCGGAGCCCCGGTAGCTGGTTTCGCCGTGGTCGGCTTTCGGGGTGAGTTCGGACTCGTGGCCGGGCGGCTGCTGTTGTTGCTTGGGCTGGTTCATCGCAATTCCTCATTCAAGTGGTGGTGACGCGCAGCCCTTGGCTTGTCAGGCCCCTTTCGGCAGGCTGCGCAGGGTGGCCGGGTGACGCACGCGCTCGTGCGGCACCTCGGGCGCTCCGGGTTCGACCGCTTCCTGCAGCAGCAGTTGCTGCGCACGCGGGGCGGTCGAGATGCCGAGTTCGGCAAACATCTGCATCGAGGCCAGGATCACGGCCTGCTGGGTATCCATGTAGAGGCCGTAATCAGCATCGAGGATCGTGTAGATGATTTCCCACTCGATGTAGTCCTGGGTGTATTTCGACAGGTGGGCGCGGTCGAAGCGCACCTTGTCCTGGCGGCCGATGAATTCCGCGATCGCGGCCGGCACCCTGGCAGCCAGCTCGGGCGGGGTATCCGGATGGGCGCGCAGGTTGTAGACGATGCGGCGCGTGACCATGCGCTTGAAGTTGGACAGCGTGTCCTTCAGCAGTTCGGCGTTCGAGACGATGATCTGTTCGCCGCTCGAGGCGCGCAGGCGGGTCGTCTTCAGGCCGACCTTTTCGACCGTGCCGGAGGTCTTCGAGGTCGAGATGAAGTCGCCCACTTCGAAGGGCTTGTCGATGGCGATCGACAGCGAGGCGAACAGGTCGCCCAGCACGTTCTGCACGGCCAGCGCGATGGCGATACCGCCGATGCCGAGGCTGGCCACAAAAGTGGTGATGTTGATGCCGAGGTTGGCCAGCAGGGCGAGCGCGAAGATCACCCAGACGCTGGTCTGCAGCACCCAGATGATGAGGGTATGGGCGATGGTGACCTGGCTGTCGGCCGCGGCCTGGTCGTGGGTCTGGAAGTAGCGGCGCGCGGTAACCTTGATCGCGCTGTGCAGGTAGATGGCCAGCTGCAGGCCGAGGGTCAGGAACCACAGGTGGCTGACGCGCGCATTCCAGGGCGCGGGCAGGTCGAGGGCCGACAGGCCGATCAGGACCGAGGTGGCGAAGACGACGATGTTGCTGGTACGGGCCAGGGTCTTGCGCAGCACTTCGGCGACCGGGCGGTGCGCGCGTTCCTCGTCGCCGAGCTGGTTCAGGCGGCGCCGGCCCAGGGCGAGCGCGCCGTGGATGGCAAGGAAGGCGCACACGGCAAGGGCCACGGCGAAGAGGGCATTCGGGAGCGTGATGTCGAGGGACGCAATAAAGGCGCGGATATCCACTATGGGCTCCTTTTTTTTATGGAATAGGGGGCGCAAGGGCGCGCTAGGGCATGCAAATCGCTGGCGGCGTTGCGTCAGCGCAGATGCGATGCCGGTTCAGCGTGGCGAACCGACTACAGGCTGGCCGCAAGCCGGCCGCGGCCCTGCAGCCGCGGCGCAGGGTGGACGCACGGGGCGTCCGGTACGACGATGACGGTGATTACTTCTTGCCCTTCAGGTGTTCACGCACGGCATTCGCCGACACGCCGACCTCGGCCACCGCTTTTTCCAGCTCTTCGCGGGTCACGCCCAGGGCCTCGGTCCAGTGGCGCACTTCATACTCTTCGTGCACGTTGATGCGGCTGCGGTCCTGTTGACCGGCTTTTTGCAGATTATCGGACATGATGGCCTCCTCTTGAAAAACTTCAGTTTAATGTCGAGTTTGAGTTCAATATGCCAGCCGGAATGGCCATTGTCCGTTAAGCATTTCACGTATGGCGCATGTTGCTCTGTAGCAGCTCAGCCGCTGAAAAGTTCCTGCTCCTCAGTGGCGTAATTTGAGCGAAGTCATCCGGAGGCGCTTTCGCGACCGGGGAATTGCAGTGCCGACTCAACAGTCAGCATTTCGTCAGGCGCGAAATCGACACTGGCGAGGTCAGCCATGCACCATCTCGGTGCATTTTGGCAACTCTCCCGGAGGCTACAATGAAGACGCAACAGCACTCCCAGCGCACCCGTCCCCTCAATCGTACCGTCCTTGCCGCTGCGGCAACCGCAGTCCTGCTGTCCGCCTGCCAGTGGCCGGGCGGCGGCGTCGACCAGCTCAACAGCCTGCGCGGCCCCACGCGCGACGTCACCGTCGAACTGCGCGAAGGCACCAACATGGCGGCCGCGCCGTCGCCCGACGGCAGCCGCATCGTGTTCTCGGCCCAGGGCGCGCTGTGGGTCATGCGCGCCAGCGGCGGCGCCGCCAGGCGCATCACCGACTACCGCCTGGAGCCGACGGCGCCGGTGTGGTCGCCCGACGGCAAGCGCATCGCCTTCCAGAACTACGCACCCGAGGGGAATTTCCATATCTGGACCATCGACCCGGACGGACGCAACCCGCGCGAGCTGACCGATGGCCCCTACGACGACCGCGAACCGGCCTGGCTGCCCGACGGCAGCGGCCTGGTGTTCTCGTCGGACCGCAGCCGCGACGGCCAGTATAAAATCTGGCGCGTCGATGCGGGCGGCGGCGCACCCAGCCAGGTCACGACCGGCCCCGGCGCCGAGAGCAATCCGGTCGTATCCCCGGACGGCACGCGCCTGGCCTACGTCGACGGCGCCAACATCGTCACCCGCTCGCTGGCCGGCGGCGCGTCGACAATCGTCGCTCCTGGCGCCGCGCCGGCCTGGACGCCCGACGGGACCGACCTCGTCTACCAGAACGCCGCGCGCCAGCTGGTGCTCGGCGGTATCCAGGTGACCCAGGACGAAGACATCTTCCCGTTCCCGGTGCGCTTCCTGCCCAATGGACTGCTGCTCTACACGTCCGACGGCCGCATCCGCACGCGCGCTTTCGATGGCAGCGGGCGCACCGACATCGCCTTCACGGCGCAGCTGAAACTGCGGCGGCCCGCGTTTTCCAAACCGAAGGACCGCCACTTCGACGACCTCAAGCGCCGGCCGGTGCGCGGCATCAGCGCGCCGGTGCTCTCGCCGGACGGACGCAGCATCGCCTTTGTCGCCCTCAACGACGTCTGGACCATGCGTATCGGCGAAGCCCCGGTGCGCCTGACCGACGACGTCGACCGCGACGCCAACCCGCAGTGGACGGCCGACGGCAGCGCCATCTATTTCTCGTCCGAGCGCAGCAACGCCGGCCAGCTGGCGGTCGACCGCATCGACCTGGCCAGCCGCACCCGCACGCGCCTGGCCGCCATTCCCGGGCGCTCGCTGGTCACGCCCAAGCTGTCGCCCGACGGCGCGCGCCTGGCCTACACGACACTGTCGGGCCAACTCGAGATCCGGACCCTCGCGACCGGGACCTCGGAAGTCATCCTGCCATCGCTGAGCACCCAGGTCAGCACGCCGCAATGGACGCCGGACGGGCAGTGCATCCTGCTGGTCGACAACGAGCGCATCAACAACCGCTTCCGCGAGGGCTACAACAAGCTGCGCGTGATCGACCTGGCCACGCGCCAGGGTACCTTCTACGCCGTCGCGCCGGAGCCGCGCCAGATCGCCGAACGCGACGAGGGCGCGGCCGCGCTGGCGCCCGACGGCAGCAAGGTCGCCTTCATCATGGATTCGCGCCTGCACGTGATGCCGCTCGGCCCGAACGGTGCGCCGACGGGGCCGGCGCGCCAGGTAAGCGACGACATGGCCGACCTGCCGACCTGGGGCGGCGATTCGCAGACCATCCTCTACAAATCGGCCGAACGGGTGCGCACGGTGCGCGCCGACGGCAGCAACCGGCGCGACGTCGAGGTCAAACTGAGCTGGCGCCAGGCCGCGCCCGTGGGCCGCACGGTCATCCATGCCGGCGCGCTGTGGGATGGCGTCGGTGCGGCGCTGCGGCGCGACGTCGATATCGTGGTCGAGGGCAACCGCATCGTCTCGGTGGAACCGCACAGCGCCCGTGACGCAGACGTGCGCATGGTCGATGCCAGCGGCCTGACCGTGATGCCGGGCCTGATCGAAACCCACCTGCATCCGCTGACCCTGTACCAGGGCGGCCAGTTCGGCCAGATCGCGCAGCTGATGCTGTCGTACGGGATCACGAGTGCGCAATCGGTGGCCGGCCCGCTACACCAGAGCATCGAGATGCGCGAGGCGCTGGAAGCGGGCAACCTGATCGGGCCGCGCCTGTTCGTCTCGCCGCCGCTGTGGGAGGGCAACCGCCTGTTCTACAGCTTCGCGCGCACGCTGCGCACCCCGGGCATCGCCGACGTCGAGATCGCCAAGGCCAAGCGCATGGATGCCGATTTCCTGAAGAGCTATGTGCGCGCGCCGATCCCGGTCATGGAACGGATTGCGCAAGGAGCGCTCGACCTCGGTGTGCCGAGCGGGACCCACATGGTGCAGCCGGGCGCCGCCACCGGCCTGGGCGGCACCACGCACCTGTCGGCGACCCAGCGCATGGGCTATGGCTGGTCGAAGTCGCTGGCGCGCTCGATCACTTACCAGGACGCCGCCGACATCTACGGCAAGGCCGACTTCCGCCTGATCGACACGCTGTTCTCCAGCAGCGCCCTGGCCGGGCTCGATCCGGGCATCGTGACCGATCCGCGCTTCATCCTGGTGCCGCCGAACTTCGTGCCCGGCCTGCAGAGCGCGCTGCCGCCGACGCCGGCCCAGCTGGCGACGATCGCCAACGACGCCACCCAGCAAGCCAAGGTGCGCGCGGCCGGGGCGCTGGTGGCCAACGGCACCGACTCGCCGCTGGTGGTGCCGGGCATCTCGCTGCACCTGAACATGCGCGGCGCTGCGCTGGTGCAGGACAACCTGACGGTGCTGCAGTCGGTGACGCGCGACGCCGCCCGCATCGCCCTGATCGACAAGGACCTGGGCACGGTGGAAGAGGGCAAGCTGGCCGACCTGGTGGTGGTGGGCGGCAACCCGCTGGCGGATTTGCGCGCGGCGGCCGACGTGCGTCTGGTGGTCAAGAACGGGCGCGCGTACACCCTGGATGAGATCCTGGCGCCGGCGCGCACGCCCGCGCAGCTGGCGGCGCGCAAGCTGGCGTTGCAGGCGCAGGAGAAGTTGTGCCGGGAAGAGCCGCGGCATTGCGAGGCGGAGGAGGGTGGACACGCGCATTGAGGAGGGTGGCCGAGGCGGGCCGTGGCTCGTTGCGGCCGTTGCGGACGCGTGGGCTCGGAGAGCCCACCCTACGGTGCACCACCGGCACCTGAACAAAACTTGCGGCCGCGGTGTACCGTAGAGGATGGGAAAAAAACGTCAGGGCAAGGGATACGGCCGCCCGGCGCCGAGTCGAAGACAGTACGAGTGTACGGCGAGACGAGGCAACGCAGCCATGGCGATTTTTTCACATCCCCGTAGGGTGGGCTCCCGAGCCCACGGGTTTACGTACCCATGATGGTCCGACCGCACCACACACCACCACCCCACGAACACCGATGACAATATCGTTCCGTTAATGCAATAAATTGTTGGCTCCTCGATGGCGTTTCAGGTACGCTTGTCTTATCGGCACTATTGAGGAGCAACCAATGTCTTACGAAACCTCCCAACCCGAACGCAGCGCGGTCGACGCGCTGCCGGGCCTCGTCGCACTCGACTTCGGCACCAACTGGTGCGGCTATTGCCGCGCCGGCGAGCCGGTCATTGCCGGCGCGTTGAAAGACTACCCGGATGCGCGCCACATCCAGGTCGAGGACGGCCCGGGCCGCCCGCTCGGCCGTTCGTTCAAGATCAAATTGTGGCCGACCGTCGTGGTCCTGAAAGACGGCGTCGAGATCGCCCGCGTGACCCGTCCCGACAGCGTCGAGGAAGTGCGCGAAGCACTGGCGAAGGCGGTGAGCGCATGAGCCAAGCCAAGGCGCCCGCCAACAAGGCCCGTACCGTCCTCTTCGCCAGCCTGATCGGCACGACGATCGAATTCTTCGACTTCTATATCTACGCCACCGCCGCGGTGCTGGTGTTCCCGAAACTGTTCTTCCCTGCGGCCGACCCCGCCGCCGCCGTGCTGCAATCCTTCGCCACCTTCGCCATCGCCTTTTTCGCGCGGCCGGTCGGCTCGGCCCTGTTCGGGCACTTCGGCGACCGCATCGGCAGGAAAGCCACGCTGGTCGCGGCCCTGCTGACGATGGGCGTCTCGACCATCGTGATCGGCATGCTGCCGACGTATGCTTCCATCGGCACGCTGGCGCCGCTGCTGCTGGCGCTGTGCCGCTTCGGCCAGGGTCTCGGCCTGGGTGGCGAGTGGGGCGGAGCGGTGCTGCTGGCCACCGAAAACGCGCCGCCGGGCAAGCGCGCCTGGTACGGCATGTTCCCGCAGCTGGGCGCGCCGATCGGCTTCTTCCTGTCGGGCAGCGTATTCCTGCTGCTGACGCAAGCACTGACCGAAGAGCAGTTCTTCGCCTGGGGCTGGCGCGTGCCCTTCCTGTCGAGCGCGATCCTGGTCGCGGTCGGCTTGTATGTGCGCCTGAAAATCCACGAGACGCCGGACTTCCAGGCCGTGCTGGACAAGAACGAACGGGTCAAAGTGCCGGTCGTGACCGTGTTCAAGGAACACGGCCGCGCCCTGGTGCTCGGCACCCTGATGGCGACCTCGACCTTCGTGCTGTTCTACCTGTTGACCGTGTTCGCGCTGTCCTGGGGTACGACCGGCCTGGGCTATTCGCGCACGCAGTTCCTGGTGCTGCAGCTGGGCGCGGTGATCTTCTTCGGCTTGCTGATCCCGCCGTCGGCGCTGATCGCCGACCGGTTTGGACGCCGCGCCGCGATGATCGGGGTGACCGCCGCGATCATGGTGTTCGGGCTGTTCTTCGGTTCGCTCTTCATCGCCAACAACCTGTTCATGGCTGGCCTGTTCCTGGTGATCGGCCTGTCGCTGATGGGCCTGACCTACGGACCGCTGGGCACGCTGCTGGCCGAGCTGTTCCCGCCCGAGGTGCGCTACACCGGATCGTCGCTCACCTTCAATCTCGCCGGCATCCTGGGCGCGTCGCTGGCGCCGTACGTGGCGACTTCGCTGGCGACCAAGCATGGGATCGCGTACGTGGGGTATTACCTGACCGGCGCGGCGCTGCTGAGCCTGGTGGCGCTGATGCTGGTGCGTAGCGAAGGCCGCCGCGCGGGCGTGGCGCGGGCTTGATGTTGAGATCTGCCAGCGTCGTGGGGCTGTTGCCTGTGACGCCGGCGGTGGGTTGAATTCACGCGTGGACGGAGTCCACCCTACGGATCACGCCTGCGTCCTCATGACCGTCGAGGCCGCAGGCCGAACCGTCGACGCGTGCCGTAGGGTGGACCGGGCGGCGAACCGCTCCGTCCACGCGGATCGAAGGTAGCGCTAGCGCGCCAGGCATCAGCCCCACGTACGGGAATACCCCTCATACCGACGGCAGCAGGCTGTCGTCTTCCTTCTTGTCCGACCTCACCCCCGCCAGCCGGTCCACCCGGATCAAGCCCTCCGCCGCCGCGTGCGAGGCGGCGAAGACGCTGTCCGGCGCCAGGATCAGCTGGGCGCCGGTGCTGCTGACTTCCTCGATCAGGCGGTCGAGCGCCTCGATGCGCGCCGGGTCGGGATTCACGTTGCGGATATAGATCATGCGCACCGAATGCGGGTGGCGGCGCACGATGTCGGCATAGATTTCCGGGTCCTTCTCGCCGCTGTCGCCGATCAGCACGAACTGCATGTCCGGGTAGAAGCGCAGGATGAGTTCGATCTTCTCGAGTTTGTGGCTGCCGTGGCTAGTGGGTTTGAAGACATCCCGCAGGCCCAGTTCGCGCAGCAGCAGCGGGCCGACCGGAATGCCCTGCAGGCGCAGGAAGTCGACCAGGAAGCCGAACAGATGCCAGGGACTGCTCGACACGTAAAACATCGGGTTGTTTTCGTTGCCGCCGGCGCCGTCGCGCAGCGCGCGGTAAAAGGCGGCCACGCCCTTGAAGGGTTTGCGCGTGTGGGCGTTGGTGCGCGCCAGCATCAGCACCATGTTCAGCTTGTTGGTGACGTTGGTCCACAGGACCGTGTCGTCGATGTCGCTGATGATGCCGAAGCGCGCCGTGGCGGCCGGCACGAAGGCTTCGGCCGAAGCGCGGATCGGCGCGCCGTCGGCGCCGCGCCAGTCGGGCAGTTCGAGCTCGACCCGGTGCGAACCGCCGGCCAGTGCGTCGGCGCTGTCGATCTCGAAGGCGAAATAGCCGCCGCCGTCGGTGACGGTTTCCCAGCGCTGCCCGCCGAACTGCGCCGCCACGCGGGCGCCGGCCACTTCATCGGCTTCGAGGCGGTGGTAGAGCGCGACCAGGTTGCTCCAGCTGCTGTCCTGGCCGGTCTGCTCGCGGAAACTGGCCTCGTCGAGCACGCGGCCCCTGATCCACAGCTTGTGCGCATTGCCGAAGCCGAGATAGGGCAGCACCAGCAGCGGCCGGTCGCTGCCCACGCTGCGCAGGCGCCGCAGGGCGCCGCTGGCAAAGCGGCCGGCGCGCCAGGCCAGGCGTTCGTGCAGGGCGGGCTTGTCGGGCACGGCTTCCGCCGGCACCGGTTCGGATACCGGGGCAAGTGACGAAGCAGGGGCGGGCAGCTTGTGCGGATGTTCGATCCAGAGCCGCCCGGCCGGTAGCCCGGCGGCGCGCAGCATCTGCTCGAACTGGCCGGAAGCTTCGGGCGGCAGTGCCTGCGGCAGCACGGCGACACGCGCGCCGGCCGCCTCGAGCTGTGCGATGTCGGCGGCGGCGGCAACGCCGGGGTTCAGGTAGAACGACGCGCCGGCGGGCAGGATGCGCGCGCCGATGTCGGCGAAGCCGGCGCGGGTCAGGATCAGGAATGCGGTCTCAGGGCTGGATGGGCTCATCGGTATGCGTTGGCGCGGCAAAGGTCTGGACCCCAAGTATCGCGTATCTGGTCGGTTTGCCAACGCACGGCTGGCGCTGAGCCGGCAGCTACTGTCGAGCGCTGCACTGTGCACGCTAGCGCACAGTCCGAATCAGGCGAACCGGGCATACTATGCGTGTTGCTTACTTGTCATTGGCCTAACTTCACTTTTATCGCTTTGGGATTCGTTCACCATGTCTTTTGTCGTCATCGCAACGCTGGTCGTGCTGATCGTGATTGCAACGCTGATGCCGCTGTCGCGGCATACCGAATGGTGGGTCCGCGACCTCGACTTCCCCCGGCTGCAGATCGCCATCGTCGCGCTCGGCGTGCTGGTCGCCGAAGCCTTCTTCCTCGACCTGGGCGAGCGCGAATCGCCGATCCTGATGATCGTCACCGGCGCCTGCCTGGCTTACCAGGCCTGGTGGATCATTCCCTACACGCGGCCCTTCCCGAACGAGGTCAAGCTGGCGCTGGACACGGCGCCGGGCGACCGCATCCGCATTCTCACCGCCAACGTCCTGACCCCGAACCGCAACGTCGACCGCCTGATCGCCCTGATCCGCGAGCACAAGCCGCACGTGTTCGTGACCCTCGAGAGCGACCAGTGGTGGCAGGACCGGCTCGACGTGCTCGAACCCGAGTATCCGTATTCGCTCAAATGCCCGCTCGACAACCTGTACGGCATGCACGTGTATTCGCAGCTGCCGCTGGAAGACACGGCGATCCAGTTCCTGGTCGAAGACGACATTCCGTCGATGCACGCGATGGTGGTGCTGCCCTCGCAGCGCAAGGTGCGCATGCACTTCCTGCATCCGGCCCCGCCCAGCCCGACCGAACACGACGAATCGACCGAGCGCGACGCCGAGCTGCTGGTGGTGGCGAAAAGCGTGGCCGGACTGGAGACACCGGTGATCGTCGCGGGCGACCTGAACGACGTCGCGTGGTCGACCACGACGCGGCTGTTCCGCAAGATCAGCGGCCTGCTCGATCCACGGGTAGGGCGGGGCATGTTCAATACCTTCCACGCCGACCATTGGTTCCTGCGCTGGCCGCTCGACCACCTGTTCCACAGCCGCCATTTCACCCTCGGCTTCATCCGCCGCCTGCCGTATTTCGGCTCCGACCATTTCCCGGTACTGGTCGAACTGCACTACGACGAAGTGCGCGGCGCGCAGCAGGAAGGGCTGGAAGCCGACGCCAATGACCATGCCCTGGCCGAAGAGAAGATCGCGGCCGAGCCGGTGACGGTGGACGACGTGCACGAGCCGCAGGCGTAAGTCCTGTCTGGCGCCACGATGACCCGAACGCGGGTCATCTGTCTTCCATAAAAAATGTAACTAACCAACAAACACAAACTAGAAAAAACAAACCCAGCCACCAACGCAACGGGGCGCACATTGACGCTTGCAAGGTGCACATTAAAAAGGAATGGCAGGCGCCGGCGCACCGTAGGGTGGGCTCCGCCCACGCGTCTGCGCCGTCGGCACTGACTAAACGCATCCTTGTAAGGAGATGCGCGCAGTCCGGTGCGGGCATGATCGTCCGGTGTGCCGTGTACCCGCGTGGGCAGAGCCCACCTACGCGAGCCAGCGGGTGTCAAGCCTCGCGCCGGAACTCCGGCGCCGGCAACGGATGCCGGCGCTCGTCGGGCCGGGTCAACACCCGGCGCGCCACTTCGAAGGGCACGCCCATCCTGGCCATTGCATGTGCCGGTGAGCCGCCCTGCGCAACCGGCGTCTTGATTGCCGCGTCGATCAGCAAGGCGGTCTTGTAGTCGGTTCGTCGATCCATGCGTGGATTGTCGCATGGGAGGCAGGCAGGGCAGAGCGCGTATCCGGACTCAGAACGAATACACCAGCGTCAGCGACGTCTGCGTATCCGTGTTCTTCTTGTCCTCGGGGACGTTGCTGTCGTTACGGGCCGAGAAGGCCGCCTTCATCTGCATGGTGTCGTTGATCTTGGTCGAGAGCGCCGATTCGGCGATCGAGTGCACGTTCGAGGTGCCGCGTTCGACGCTGACGGTCTGGACAAAAGCGGCCGACGGACTGACTTGCCAGCGGAAGCGGGCCGCGCCGCGCACGGTCATGCCGCTCTCGGTCTCGCCGGTCTCGCGCTGGCCGTTGAAATAGCCCGGACCGATTTCGACGTCGAGCGCCTTGTCGGCGGTGTTGTACAACTGCGAGCCGTGGCCGATCGCGAACGAGGAGTAGCGCGTGTAGGCGCCGAACTTGTCGTTCACGTGCGAGCCGAGCACAAAGGCGCGCGAGCCTTCCTTCATCAGCTTGTAGGCCGCTTTCGCCGAGGCCGCCCAGCGCTCGGCCGAGCGGGTGCGGTAGCGTTCGCCGTCGTCGTCGGTGATCTCGTCTTCCTTGAAGAAGCCGCTGAGGATGTATTCGTTGCTCCAGTCGGCGGTCTCGTGGCGCGCGTCGATCTTGCCGCTGATCGAGGTGCCGGTGGTGTTGCCGGAAGTGTTGATCGCGCCCAGTTCGGCCGAGGTAAACCAGCTGCCGTTGGGGATGGTGTCGGGGCGGGCAACGCTCAAGCTGTCGTGGATGCTGCCGATCTGCGGCAGGTCGTCGGCGGCGCCGTCATAGGCAAAGGCAGTGCTGTGCGCAAGGCCGAGGAGGGCCAGTGCATATAAACGGAGTGATGTCATAAGCTGTGCTTCGGCTAAGGCTCCGGCTGCGGCGCCAGCGAAGCGCTGGACCGGCAGCCGGCCGGTCGTTCGGGGAAAGAGCGCACCGATTGTATCCCAGAAGAAGTGAAAATGTGTCGTATTGACGAACTGAATCGGGCTGTGCAGCCGATTGAGATGAATAGACGCTTTGCTCAATTGCTGGCGGTGATGACGCGTGGGCACAGGTGCCCACCCTACGGTACACAGCTGCCAACGCAAAGAATCGTTAGCAGTGGTGTACCGTAGGCGTCACCGCGCTTTCCGAGCCCCCGCGGTTCAATCGCCGCGCAGCCGCGCCGCCTCAGGTCCCGATATATACGATCTTGAAAATGAACAGCGCCGCAATCACCCACACCACCGGCTTGACGTCGCGCGCGCGCCCGGTCATGAGCTTCAGGGCCGCGTAGGTGATGAAGCCGAAGGCGATGCCTTCCGCGATCGAATAGGTGAACGGGATCACCAGCGCGGTGATCGCCGCCGGGATCGATTCGGTGGTGTCGCCCCATTCGATGTCGCCCAGGTCGCGCAGCATCAGGCAGGCGACGAACAGCAGCGCCGGCGCGGTGGCGTAGGCCGGCACCACGCCGGCCAGCGGCGCGATGAACAGGCAGGCCAGGAACAGCAGTGCGACCGCGAGGGCGGTCAGCCCGGTGCGTCCGCCGGCCTGCACGCCGGCCGCGCTCTCGATGTAGGCGGTGGTGCTCGAGGTGCCGAGCACGGAGCCGGCGACGATCGCGCCGCTGTCGGCCAGCAAGGCCTTGTTCAGGCGTTCCATCTTGCCTTCGACCAGCAGGCCGGCGCGGCTGGCCACGCCCATCAGGGTGCCGGTGGCGTCGAACAGTTCGACAAGGAAGAATACCAGCACGACGTTCAGGATCCCGGCTGATAACGCACCGGGAATGTCGAGCTTGAACAGGGTCGGGTCGATCGAGGGCGGCGCCGAAAACACGCCCTTGAAGGTGTTCCCGCCGAAGAAGAAGCTGAGAATGGTAACGACGATGATGCCGATCAGGATCGCGCCGCGCACCTTCAGGCGATCGAGCGTGACGATCAGCAGGAAGCCGACGATGGCCATGACCGCCGCCGGCTGGTGCAGGTCGCCGGCCTTGACCAGGGTCGGCTCGCTGCCGACGACGATGCCGGCGTTCTTCAGCGCGATCAGGGCCAGGAACATGCCGAGGCCGACGGTGATGGCCACCCGCAGCGAGTGCGGGATGCCGTTGACGATCATGCCGCGCAGGCCGAGCACCGAGACCAGGATGAACAGGCAGCCCGAGAGGAACACGGCGCCCAGCGCGGCCTGCCAGGCCACACCCATGCCGAGCACCACCGCGTAGGCGAAATAGGCGTTCAGGCCCATGCCGGGCGCCATGCCGATCGGGTAGTTGGCGTACAGGCCCATGATCGCGCTGCCGAGCGCGGCCACCAGGCAGGTGGCCACGAACACGGCTTCCTTCGGCATGCCGGCGTCGCCCAGGATCGAGGGGTTGACGAAAATGATGTAGGCCATCGTCAGGAAAGTCGTCAGGCCGGCGAGCAGCTCGGTGCGCACGTCGGTGCCGCTTTCCTTGAGTTTGAAATAATTGTCGAGCATCGTGGAGGGTGTCGGATGGATGCGCACGGGCGCGGTTGGGATGGCCGAAGCATAACACTGTGCCGCCGCGTGGCGCGCGTCCGGTAGCTTTTCACTAATCTGTTGCTTTACATTGCGAGATAGGTATCATCGAATTGCTGGCTGTCATCTCGATGGCCGTCTACCTGTGAGCTCGCGATGCAAATCCGTGCCTACCTGTACCTGATGGCTGCGGCAATCCTGGTCCCCGTGATCCTCTTCGCGGGCTTCGCGCTGCGCCTGCTCGAGCGCGCCGAATGCGACCTCGCACGCAGCGACGTGGCGCGCGCAGCCGAACGCGTCGCCCTGCTGGTCGATGCCCAGCACACGCATACCATCGGCGCCCTCGGCGTGCTGGCCGTCTCGCCGACGCTGGCGCGCGGCGACATGGGAGCGTTCCGGCGCGAAGCCGAAGCGGCCGCCGACGAGCACGACGCCTGGTTCGTGCTGATGGACGAGCGCGGGCGCATGCTGTTCAGCACGCTGGGTCCGGCGGTTCCCGGGGCCGACCAGGACACGCCGCCGCCCGCCTATTTTGCTCCGATGTTCGCCCACAACCGCGCCGTCGTCAGCGACGTCTTCGCCGGACGCGCCAGCGGGCGCCTGGTCACCGTGGTCGCCACGCCCCAGGCCGTGAACCCGCAGCCGGCCGGCGCGCGCCGCAACGTGCTCGCCGTCGGCTTCGGCGCCGACCATTTCCGGCGCCTGCTGGCGGGCGCGAACCTGCCGCGCGACTGGCAGGTCGATATCGTCGATCGCCGCGGCAAGCTGGTCGCATCGAACCAGGGGCCGGCCGAGCTGGTCGGCCAGGACGCGGCGCCGGACCTGGTCGCGGCCGGCGCGCTCAAGCGTACGGGCATGGTCGACACGTCGCTGCGCAACGGCGGCGCCGGCACCGTCGCCTTTTACCATACGCCGTACGCCGGCTGGGTGGTCGCGGTCGGCGTGCCGCCGGCAGCCGTGGCGGCCGCGCCGGGCGGCATGCGGCGCGGCGCGGCATTGGCGCTGATCGCCGCGCTGGCGGTGGCGATCGTGGTGTCGGCCTGGTTCGGGCGCAGCCATGCGCGTTCGATCCGGAGTGCGGTCGAGGCGGCCAGCAGCCTCGGGCGCGGCGAATTGCCGCCGCAGCACCGCTCGCGCATCGTCGAGATCGACCGCCTGCTGGCGGCGCTGCGCAAGGCCGGCAAGGAACTGCGCCGGCTCCAGGACAAGCGCGAGTCGGCCGGCAGCGAGCGCCAGTCGCAGCTCGAGCGGGCGCAGGAAGGGCGCCAGGTGGCGGAAGAGGAAAACCGCGCCAAGGACCAGTTCCTCGCCATGCTCGGGCACGAGCTGCGCAATCCGCTGGCGCCGATCGGCACCGCTGCCCAGCTCTTGAAACTGCCCGACCTCGACACCCACCGCGCGCGCTACGCCGGCGACGTGATCGGGCGCCAGGTCGAGCACATCAACCGGCTGCTGTCGGACATGCTCGACGTCTCGCGCGTCACGCGTGGGCTGGTCACGCTGAACCTCGACGACATCGACCTGCGCAACGTCGTCGAACGCGCCGTCGAGCAGATCCGCCCGCTGATGGAGGAGCGCCAGCACCGGCTCGACCTGCGCCTGCCGGCCCAGCCGGTCATGGTGCGCGGCGACCGCACGCGCCTGACCCAGGTGGTGGCGAACCTGCTCACCAATTCGGCCAAGTACACGCCGGCGCACGGCGCCATCCAGCTGACCCTCAACGGGTCCGGCGACGAAACGGTACTGACCGTGGCCGACGACGGCGAGGGCATCACGGCCGACCTGCTGCCGCGCGTGTTCGACCTGTTTTCGCAGGGCGAGCGCAAACCCGACCGCGCCCAGGGCGGGCTGGGCCTGGGCCTGGCGCTGGTGCGCAGCCTGGTGCAGCTGCATGGCGGCAGCGTCGACGCGAGCAGCCCGGGCCGCGGCGGCGGCAGCGTCTTCACGGTGCGCCTGCCGCTCAAGGCCGAGCTGGCGGCGCTGGCCACGCCGGCGCCGAACCTGCGCCGTACGCGCGAGCCGGCCCGCGCCACTGGCCCGGGCGCGCCCGCCAGCGCCCTGCGCGTGATGCTGGTGGACGACAACATCGACGCCGCCGTCAGCCTGTCGCTGCTGCTCGAAGCGGCCGTCGACCACCTGGTGTCGACCTATTACGACGCCGCCAGCGCCCTCGAATGGGCGGCGTTCGAGCGGCCCGACGTGTTCATCCTCGACATCGGCCTGCCCGACATGAACGGCTACGAACTGGCGCGCCGCCTGCGCGCGATGCCGCAATTCGCGAACACGCTCCTGATCGCGCTGACCGGCTATGGCCAGCTGGCCGACAAGGTGCGCGCGCGCGAGGCCGGCTTCGACCTGCACATCGCCAAGCCGGCCGAGCCGGAGGAGATCCTGGCGGCCCTGGCGCTGGCGAACGTGGCGCCGGAGGCCGAGCGCGCCGGATAGAGGAAAGTAAATGCGCCGCGATGCGCTACCATGGCGTTTTCAACACTGAATACGCCTACCATGCCGAAAAATAAGAAGCCAGTGCCGCGCAAGGCGGCTGCCGCTGCCGAACCCGATACCGACGCGCTGGCCCAGGCCCTGGCCGACCTCGCGCTCGACGTGGCCGAGGGCGAGGACCTCGACCCGGAATTGTCCGCCGCGCGCGAGGAGGAGCTGCTGGTCGCCATCCGCAAGGCATTGCGCAGGAAGCGCGACGAAGTCCTGTACGGCGCCATCGAACTGGCGCGCTTCACCGACCCCGAAGCCTGCCGCCTGCTGCGCAGCCACGTCGGCGAGCAATCGGCCACGCTGCGTATCCGCCGCGAGGGGGAGGAGGAACTGGAAATCGACGCCTTCCTGATCCCGCTGTTCGTGCGCAGCACGGGCGGCCTGGTCGCCGACGAAACCTTCCTCGACGAAGCCTACGAGGAACTGGCGGCCAGCTTCGTCGCGCTCGAACTGGAAAGTCCGAAAGCCAAAGTGGCCCTGGTGCGCCATGCCTACGACCTGGCCGAGATCGACCACATCGGCTACTCGACGCTGCAGGAATTGCTGCGCGAAGCGGCCGCGACCCTCACCAGCAAGAAACCCGTTCCCGCGCCGCTGCTCGAAGCGAGCATCCGCGGCTGGACCGGCGAGCGCTTCGCGCCCGACGAGACGGCGATGGAGCTGCGCTTCCTGTTCGGCTTCGCGCTCAAGCGGGCCGACGACCCGTTCTACGCCGTGCCGAAGAACGAGATTGATGCCGACGTGTACTTCGCCGACCGCATGCGCCGCTACCGCGCCTGGACCGAGCGTGTGGCGCCGCTGGTGCGGCGCTGCCTGGCGCGCAATCCCGAGCGCGTCAGTGTCGACTTCCTGTACCAGGACCTGTTCCACGGCGCCAAGGAGCAGGGCGTGTCCGAACTGGCCATGCTCGGCACCCTGGCCGAGATCAACGCCTTGCTGGCGGCCAAGGAGCTGGCGGCCGACCGCGTGCGCGCCGTGGTGGCGCCGGTCGACGCCGGCGAACACATCGAACTGCGCGTGAACCTGTACGCGCTCGACGGCGGGCCGCCCTGGGGCGGGACGGCGAAGCCGGTCGACCTGGCGGCCGACCTGGGCGCCGAAGTCGACGAACTGTGCGACGCGCTCGGTTCGATCGGCATCGACGACGTCTCGACGGCCGACAGTTTCGATGCCGACGGCCATCCCGAGGGCGCGCAGCCGTATCCGCCGGCCTGAGCTGAACTGCGCTGTACTGCACTGCAACAACGGGGATGCGCCGCCCCCCGTTTTCTTCATCGACACCCGCGCCAGGGGCTTCCCGCCGCCCTGATCCGCCGTTCGCGGCGCCCGAACCGGTGCCGCAAACGGCAGAGTATGCCTACACGCTCTAAAGCAAATCGGCGCCGCTGCCAAACCATCCAAAACCGCTCGGCCAGCCCTTTTCGGGAGCCGCGCACGGTTGCGCATGCTTCCCGTATGGATGAGTTTTCGTAGTGGATTTCCTTGTATGAGAGTAGGACGGCACCTACAAAGATGCCCACAGGACACCGGACTCTCCTATGAGGAAATGCTGAACATTTCCTTTAGTTCCTTTCTAAGGACTAATGTTGCGCTGCATAAATGAAAATAATATCAGATTTGCATGTTACGATGCGCTTCTCCGGCATCAATGGCAGGGTGTGAAGCGGCTTCACCAGCCCAGGCTCCACCAGCCCATTGGATCGCTCCGGAACCAAGATCAACTAAAGCGCCGCAAAGGCGAAAGGAAATCAACATGCCGACCCTGATCGTGTTTTGCCACCTCCGCTGGGACTTCGTCTTTCAACGCCCCCAGCATCTCATGACGCGCCTGGCGGAACACTACAATATCCTGTTCGTCGAGGAACCGGTGCATAGCGAGGGCCAGGCACACCTGCAAAAGACGGCCGTCGCGCCGAACATCACGGTGTGCCGCCCGCATACCCCGATCCAGAATACCTGGGGCTTCCACGACGACCAGCTGCCGACCATGCAGCGCCTGCTGGCCGACCTGGTGCCGGAAGGCGAGCGTCCAGTCGTGTGGTTCTACACCCCGATGGCCTTGCCGCTGCTGCAGAACTTCAATCCTTCCCTGGTCGTCTACGACTGCATGGACGAACTGGCCGCTTTCAAGAACCCGCCGAAGCAGCTGCTGCAGCGCGAATCGGCCCTGCTCAACATCGCCGACCTGGTCTTCACCGGCGGCCCGAGCCTGTACGAAGCCAAGAAGGACCGCCACGCCAACGCCCACTGCTTCTCGAGCAGCGTCGACGCCAGGCACTTCCGCCAGGCCCTGGACGCCGCCATCTCGCATCCGGAGCAGGCCAACATTCCTGGCCCACGCCTGGGCTTCTACGGCGTCATCGACGAACGCTTCGACACCGAGCTGGTGCGCCAGATGGCCGCCGCCCATCCTGAATGGCAGATCGTGCTGGTCGGCCCGGTCGTGAAGATCGACCCGGCCGAACTGCCGCGCGCCGCCAACGTTCACTACATGGGCCAGCGCAACTACGACGAACTGCCGAAATTCCTGGCCGGCTGGGACGTCTGCCTGCTGCCGTTCGCCATGAACGATTCGACCAAGTTCATCAGCCCGACCAAGGTGTTGGAGTACATGGCTGCCGAAAAGCTGAGCGTGTCGACCCCGATCACCGACGTCAAGGTGCCGTACGGCGACGTCGTCGCCATCGCCTCGACGCCGGAAGAGTACATCGCCGCCTGCGAGCAGATGCTGGCCAAGTCGCCCGAGGAAACCGCGGCCCTGGTCGAGCGCATGCGCGAGATCGTCGCCAACACTTCGTGGGACAAGACCGCCGGCCGCATGCACGAGCTGATCAGCACCACCGCCCCGGGCGCAGCCCGCACGGCCGCCGCCGCCGTGCTCGAAGGCGGCACCGCAGCGCGCGTCAATCCGCTGCCGGAAGCGCAGAAGTCCGCGGCCTGATTTTTAATCGACTGCACAACCCGCCCGGCCGCAAGGCCCGGCGGGTTTTTTTACGTTCGTTCTGATGCTGCAATCGGCGCGGCGGTGCGTGCGCTGGTTGAACGCGTCAGCGCGATGCATCCCGACGCCGGCGCAGCCTAATGCCGGAACACCCCGGCCGCGCCATGCACCGCCTGCGGCTGCGGCAGCGCATCGCCATCGGCCATGCGCACGATCGACATCGGATGCGCGAAGCGGATCCGTTCGCGCTCGAAACGGCGGTAGATCTCGAGCAGGATCGCCTGCTGGGTGTCCATGTGGCCGATGTAGTCGGGGCTCTGGAAGTGGTACACGACTTCGAAGTTGAGCGACCATTCGCCGTAGTTGAAGAAGTGCGCGCGTTCGAAGGCGGCCATCGGCTCCGCCTCCACCACCTCGCGGATCAGCTGCGGCACGCGCGTCAGCTGGGCGTCGCTGGCGCCGTAGGCCACGCGCAGGACAAAGGCGACGCGCCGCGTCTCCATGCGCTTGTGGTTGTGGATGCGGCTTTTGAGCAGGTCGCCGTTGGCGAAGATGACCTGCTCGCCGCCGAGTCCGCGCAGGCGTGTGGTTTTCAGGCCGATATGCTCGACCGAGCCGAGCACGTCGCCGACGATGATGAAGTCGCCGATCTCGAACGGCTTGTCGAGCATGATCGAGAGCGAGGCGAACAGGTCGCCGAGGATGTTCTGCACGGCCAGCGCCACTGCGATGCCGCCGATACCGAGGCTGGCCACCAGCGTCGTGATGTTGAAGCCGAAATTGTCGAGCACCATCAGGAAGGCGACCACCCACAGCGTCAGGCGCAGCAGGAAGCAGACGATGGTGCGCGACGCCTTGCGGCCGTCGCCGGCCACGGAATGGTCGCGCCAGGCGCGCAGCAGGGTGTCGCCCCAGATCGCCAGTTGCAGGATCAGGGCGGCGATCGCGACGCGCGAAATGACCAGGTGCTGGCGCGCGCTCAGGTCCAGCGCCAGGCTGCCCAGGTAGGCCGAGAGGATGAGGATGATCAGCAGGTAAGTCTTGCACAGCATCGTCGCCACCAGGTCGTCGGCCATGGTCGAACTGCGCTGCGCCAGCGCCTGCACCTTGTGCAGGGCCAGGCGGCGCAGCGCATGCATGCCGAGCGTGGCGCCGGCCAGCACGGCAAGGGCGATCGCCCAGCTTTCCAGGGTATTGTTCAGGTAAGTGAAATCCATTCGGGCTCCAACGGTTCGGCGATCGGGCGGGTTCGCCTTCATTGAAGGCAGTGTGCGGGGCGCGCGCCGGGAGGCGCGCACAATTGACAATCGGAAGCGCCGGGCCTACATTGTTTTCTTTGCAATTACCGCATATGTTGACGCGTAGCCGGCGTACCCGGCGCGCCCGGCTGACTGATTTTCGCTGACTTATTCCCGATGAACGGCTCCGTCCAACCCCGCATTCTTCTCGTGGACGATCAGCCTGCCCATTTCGCGGTGCTAGAAGCCCTGCTGGCCGGACTGGACGCCGCGCTCGTCCGCGCTGATTCCGGCGAGGCGGCGCTGCGCGCGCTGCTGGAGGGTCAGTTTGCCCTCGTTCTGCTCGACGTCGATATGCCGGCCCTCGACGGCTTCCGGATCGCCGAATTGATCCGCCAGCACCCGCGCGCGCAGTCGGTCCCGATCGTCTTCCTGAGTGCCGACGACCCCGGCGTCTTTCCGTTCGACCGCGCCTGCGCACTGGGCGGCGTCGACTACCTGACCAAGCCACTCAACGCGCACGTGCTGCGCGCCCGCGTCGTCCAGTATCTGGCGTCCTGGCATAAGGAGGCCGAACTGGCACGCCTGCGCGCCCAGCTGCCGGCGGCGCCGGCCGGCCAGGCCAGCCGCCTGCGCCTGATCCTCGACAACCTGCACGATTACGCCTTTATCGGCACCGACACCGAGCGCCGCATCACCGAGTGGGAAGCCGGCGCCGAAGCCGTCACCGGCTGGAGCGCCGACGAAGCCTGCGGGCAGTCATCGGATATCATCTTCACCGCCGAGGACCGCGCCGCAGGCTGCCCCGAGGACGAGGCAGCGCGCGCCCGCGCCACCGGCCGTTCGGAAGACAAGCGTTGGCACCTGCGCAAGGATGGCGGCCGCTTTTTCGCCGACGGCATGATGATCGCGCTGCGCAAGGAGGGAGAACTTGGCGGCGAACTGCTCGGCTACGCCAAGATCATGCGCGACGCCACCGCCGAACACGAGGCGGTCGAACACCTGGCCGCCAGCGAGCGCGCCCTGCACGACAGCAGCCTGGAACGCGAGCGCCTGGTGGCCCAGCTGCGCACCGCCAACGAGCGCATGCGCGACATCTTTTACCAGGCGCCCGCCTTCATGGCCGTGCTGCGCAAACCCGACATGGTGTTCGAGATGGCCAACGAACGCTTCGCCGCGCTGGTGGGGCGGCGCCCGCTGCTGGGCCGGTCGGTGCGCGCCGCCTTGCCCGAGCTCGAAGGGCAGGGATGGTTCGAACTGCTCGACGGCGTCTACCGCAGCGGCGTCGCCCACGAGGGCAGCAACGTGCGCCTGCAGTTGCAGACCGAGCACGGCGAACTCGACACCTATTACGTCGATTTCATCTACATGGCGCTGCGCGAGCCGGATGGCAGGGTGTCGGGCATCCTGATCCACGGGATCGACGTCACCGAACGCACCCGCGCCACCCTGCTGGCGGTCGGCCAGCGCGGCGCGCTCGAGCTGGCGGTGTCGGACGCGCCGCTGGGCGACGTGCTCGACCTGCTGGTGCGCACTGCCGAGGACTACGCGGGCGGCGCCGCGCTGGCCGGGATCCAGCTCGCCGGTCCGGGCAACGCGCTGACCCATGCGGCCGCCCCGAGCCTGCCGGACGACCTGCGCGCCGCGCTCGATGGCCTCGGCGTCGCGCCGCTGGGTGCGGGCGGCGGCACCGCCGCCTGGCGCGCCGAACCGGTCGACTGCGACGACATCGCGGCCGACCCGCTGTGGGAGCGCTGCCGCGCCCCGGCGCTCGCCGCCGGCCTGGCCGCATGCCGCGCGTTGCCGGTCATCGCGCCCTCGGGCGCCGTGCTGGGCGCCTTCACCTGGTATTACCGCGCCGGCGCCGCGCGTGCCGTGCGCGACGCGGAGGCACTCGACCTGCTCGCCAATACCGCCTCGCTGGTGATCGGCCAGCGCGCCGAGGCGCGGGCGCGCCAGGCCGCCGAGGAACGCTCGCACGCGATTTTGGAAAGCATGAACGACGGCTTCCTGGCGCTCGATGCGTCCTGGCGCATCGGCTACGCCAATGGCGCGGCCGAGCGCATCACGGGCATGGAGCGCGCGCAGCTGTTCGGCGACGTGTTCTGGGACCTGTTCCCGGACTGGCACGGCACCCCGCAGGGGCTGGCCTGCCGCCGCTGCGCCGCCGAACGCAGTGCGACGAGGACCGAAGTGCACATCGCCGCCTGGGGCGGCTGGTACGAGATCAACTGTTTCCCGACGCCCGACGGCGGCATCGCCCTCTACCTGCGCGACGAGCGCGAACGGCGCCTGGCCGAGGAGGGCGTGCGCCGCCTGGCGGCGGTGGCCGAGCAGTCGTCCGACTTCATCGGCATCTTCGCGCCCGACGGGGCCGGCCTCTACCTCAACCGCGCCGGGCGCGCGATGGCCGGGCTGCAGGCGGACGCCGAGATCCGCGGCGTGCGCCTGCTCGACCTGTTCTCCGACGATTGCCGCGCCTTTGTGCGCAACGACGTGGTGCCGGCATTGACCGGCGCGGCGCAGAAATGGGAGGGCGAGCTGCGCTTCGCCGCCAAGGAGGAACATGGCGCGGGCGCGGGCGTCCCGGTCTATTTCAAGGGCTTCGCCGTGCATGGCGCCGATGGCGCCCACCTCGGCCTGGCGACGATCACGCGCGACATCACCGAGCAAAAGCGCGCCGAGGACGAATTGCGCCGCATCGCGGCCGACCTGTCCGAGGCCGATCACCGCAAGAGCGAATTCCTTGCCACTCTGGCGCACGAACTGCGAAATCCTCTGGCGCCGATCCGCACCGGCCTCGACCTGCTGCGCATGGCGCCGGGTAATGTCTCCACCGCCGAACGCGTGCACGAGATGATGGACCGCCAGCTCGGCCAGCTGATCCACCTGGTCGACGACCTGCTCGACATCGCCCGCATCACGCGCGGACGCATCGAACTGAAAAAGGAGGAGGTCGACCTGCGCACGGTGGTAGCAATGGCGGTCGAATCGAGCACGGCGCTGATCCAGGCCGGCAATCACCAGTTGCAGGTCGGCGTGCCGGACGAGCCGCTGCCGCTCGACGCCGACCCGACGCGCCTGGTGCAGGTGCTGTCGAACCTGCTGAACAACGCGGCCAAATACACGCCGGGCGGCGGGCGCATCGCGCTGGCCGCCTGGCGCGAGGATGGGCAGGCGGTGGTGTCGGTCACCGACAGCGGCATCGGCATCGCGCCGGAAGCGATCGGCTCGGTGTTCGAGATGTTCACCCAGGTACGCAGCAGCCTGGACCGGGCCCAGGGCGGGCTCGGGATCGGGCTGTCGCTGGTGCGCCGGCTGGTCGAGCTGCACGGCGGGCGCGTGCACGCATTCAGCGCCGGGCGCGGACGCGGCAGCACTTTTACGGTACGCCTGCCGCTGCGGCGCCGTCCAGGTGGAAGCGGCGCCACGCAGGACGCGGACGCGGCGACGCCGGCGCAGCCGCCCGCACGGCGCCTGCGCGTGCTGGTGGTCGACGACAACGTCGACGCCGCCGACAGCCTGGCCGCGCTGCTCGGTGCGCTCGGCCACGACACGCGCATGGCGCACGACGGCCCGTCCGGGCTGGCCGCGGCGCGCGCCTTCGTGCCCGACCTCGCGTTGCTGGACATCGGCCTGCCCGGCATGAACGGGCACGAGCTGGCACGGGCAGTGCGGTCCAGCAGCGAACTGCGCGGCACCGTGCTGGTCGCACTGACCGGCTGGGGCGCGGCGAGCGACATGACGCTCTCGCACGAGGCCGGATTCGACCAGCACTTGACCAAACCGGTCAGCCGCGAAGCCCTGGAGCAGTCGCTGGCGCTGGCCACAGAAGTACACATGAGAAAGCACACATGACGAAGCACACGGTTTCCTGCGGCACCCTGGTGCTCGATACGGACGGCCGGCTGCTGCTGTGCCACGTGACGCACACGGCGGCCTGGGACATCCCAAAGGGCATGCGCGACCCCGGCGAGACCAGCCTGGAAGCGGCGATGCGTGAACTGCGCGAGGAAGCCGGCGTGGTCTTCGACGCCGCGCGCTTCCGGGACCTGGGTGAATTCGACTACCGGCGCGACAAGCGCCTGCACCTGTTCCGGGTCGACGCCGGCGACGAACTGGGCGACCTGGCAGGTCTGCACTGCAGCAGCTACTTCCCGCATGCGAAGACCGGCAAGCCGACGCCGGAGATGGATGGGTTCAGGTGGGCGCGGCGCGAGGAGATCAGCCAGCTGTGCTGGCCGCGCATGGGGGCGCTGTTGTTGACCCTGGATTGGTGACGATACCGAAGCACGGCGTTGTAGGGTGGGCGGGGAACCCACCCACCCTACGGGTCTGAGCGTGCGCACCAGTAAAGTGTTTCGCAGTACCATGACCCTGCCAAGAAACGAGGAGGATTCTCTAATGAACACCCAAGCCGACCCGGACACCTACGACGTCGCCACCATCATGGGCGGCCTGTATGGCGACGGCATCATTGCCTGCAAGGGGGCGTTCGAACGGGCCTGGGTCGAACGGCTCGGGCAAGACATCGCCACCCTGTTCGAGGAAGCCCGGCGCCAGCCCGGCGGTGCGCTCGCGCGCGGGCCGAACCGCTATTACGTGGAAGTGCACCCCGAGCGCATTTCCGGCTTTGCCGACATCATCGGGCATCCGTGGGTGGTGGCGGTCTGCCGCGCCGTCCTCGGTCCCGACTACCGCATCGTCGAGGCCGGCTTCGACGTGCCCGGACCGGGCGCGCTGCACCAGCCCTGGCACCGCGATTTCCGCTCGCCCGAAGCGACGCTGGTCGGGCGCCGCCTGAATTCGCTCGCCTTCAACATCACCACGGTCGACGTGACCGAGGACATGGGACCGTTCGAGATCGCGCCCGGCACCCAGTGGGACGACCTGAAGGATGGCGACCCGATGTTCCCGCCCAAGGAATTGTGGCCGCGCTACGAGGCGCGCGCCCAGCGCAAGCTGCCGAAGATGGGCGACATCTCGGCGCGTTCGGCGCTGACCATCCACCGCGGCACCGCCAACGAGTCGGATCGTTCGCGCCCGGTGTTCGTGCTCGGCGTCGATGCGCCCGACGCGCGCAACGCCGACAAGCACGACCTGCAGCTGACCCACGCCTATTACGACAGCCTGCCACCGGAACTGCGCCGCCACATCACCTGCCGCCTGGTCGAGCGATTGGAACCGGTCGTGCAGGCGCACACGATCGAGGGGCTGAAGATGGGCGTGAAGGTATAAGGGGATCAACGAAAACAGGCGCCGCGGCGCCCGTTTTTTTACGGCCCAGGATCCTTATGGCGTGCCCTTGTTCTCGTCCTCGGGCTCGGTCTGCACCGTGTCCGGCATCGACTCGGTCACGCTGCCGGGCAGCTGGCCGACGCGGCGGGTGTCGTCGCCCTGGATGTCGAGGCTGACTTCCTCGGCGACTTCGAAGCGGCCGTCTTCGGCGCCTTCGTCGCCAGGCAGCAGGTTTTCGGAGCGGTTGTGTTCGTCGGTACCCGGTTGCGGCTGCTGCGGGGATTGCGGCTGGTTGCGCTGATCGATCGTTGTCATGCTGTTCTCCATATCAAAATGTTCACATGACTGCATTATCCCCGACCCCGTAGCGCGCGGGCGCACGCTACTTTCTGTCCCGCTGCGGCAGGTTCTTTTCCAGGATCGCCCACAGGATCAGCCCGTAGGCCAGCAGGCGGATCAGGTAGTGCAGCGGCGAGTCTTCGGCGCCGGCGTCGTGCAGCGCCGAATACAGGCGGTGCAGGCCTTCGATGAAGAACGAGGCGCCGAAATAGAGGAAGAAGCGGTCCTTCGAGGCGCGCCAGAAGCGCAGGAAGAACAGCGCGATGACGAGCGAGCCCATGCAGATCGCGCCGGTGATCAGGTCGGTCATGCTCACTCCTTCTCGTAGATCAGGCCGTACAGCAGCAGGGACACCGCGACCAGAGCGCTGATCAGGCGCGCCGGCAGGAAGTCGATGTTGGGGAACACGATTTTGTCGAGCAGCAGGAACAGGTTATTCAGGGTCATCACCGCGAAACACGAACCGCTCCAGAACAGCAGGCGGAAGCGCGTGCGCCGGTAACTGGCGAACAGCAGCCAGCTGCAGGCAAGCGAGGTCAGGATGCACAGGATGTAGATCGTTTCCGCCACTGGCTAGTCCTTTCGCAGTTTGAAGGCGTCCGCAAATTGCTGGGCCTTGCGGTCGAGGGATGAATGAATCAGGTGGGTCACTTCGACCAGGTGGCGCGCGTACAGGTCGGCCAGGGCGTCGATGCGCGCGCGCAGTTCGGGCGACGCCGGCCCGTATTGGTAGCATTCCTGCTGCCGATCGGGGCAGGGCACGATCATGTTCGCGCGGCACAGGTCTTCCAGCAAGCCTTGGGCGGTGCGTTCGCGCACGTAAAGACGCCGCGCGAGGGTGTCAGCGTGCCATTGCTGCGCCGGATTGGCGCGCAGCAGCAGCAGGGCTTCGAGGAAGGGCACCGACGGAATACTCGTGAGCACGAATCGCCGCAAGTCTTCCGGGAATGGGACTTTTTCCATTGACGGGGCTGTTTCCGGTATGGAATGTTATCGAAAGAGCCGCAATTCTAGAGCATTCCTGCTAACAATGCATTCGGCATTCCTACCGTGCGCCGGTATTGACGGGCAGAAAAGTGGGCGACAGCGGACCCTCGCTGAATGTGTGTCGGCTACAATGCGCTCTTGTCACATAATGTCCTTTTATCCATGTTCCAGAAATTTATCGTTGGCGCCGCCTTCGTGGCGTCGCTGTTCGCACCCGCGCTGGCAGCCGCGTCGAGCTGTCCCGATCATTACGCCGAAGGCCGCGCGCCCGAGATCCGCAACCCGAAGCTGGCCGCGGCCACGCGCGAACTGTGCTACGGCGTGTTCGGCATCATGCACTCGGGCGTCACGCGCACGCCCCTGTGGTCGGCGGAAAACCTGCGCGCCGAAAACATCGAAGCGGCCGAGGGCCTCAAGCGCGACAACAGTTTCCACGCCGAGCCGCGCCTGCCGCGCAACCAGCGCGCCGAACTCGACGACTATGCGCGCAGCGGCTACGACCGTGGCCACATGGCGCCGAACGGCGACATGCCCGACCGCCGCAGCCAGCGCGAGAGCTTCACGCTGGCCAACATGGTGCCCCAGGATGGCGACCACAACCGCCACATCTGGGCGCCGATCGAAGGCGCGGTGCGCAAGATGGCAAAGAAGGAAGGGCAACTGTACGTGATCACCGGGCCGGCCTATCTCGGCACCAACCTGCGCAAGATCGGCAACGTGCTGGTGCCGACCCACCTGTACAAGGTGGTCTACAGCCCGCGCCAGAAGGCGGCCGCGGCCTGGTTCACCGAAAACCGTGCGAATGCGCAGATCCAGGTGGTCCCGGTGGCCGAACTGGAGCGCATCGTCGGCATCGAATTCCTGCCTTCTCTGTCGCGCCAGCAAAAGGAGCGCATGCTGGCGCTGCCGAAGATCCGCCAGCCGAAGCCGAAGAACCGCTTCTCCTGACCGCGCATTGTTTAGTTAACGACCGGAGCCACCCATGACCGCGAAAAAGAAGACCTTTGTCCCGTATGCGAACGAAGCCGACGTCCTGCAGGTCGACAACCTGATGATCGAGAACCGGCTTGACCGCATCACGATCTCGGGCGACGTCGACCTCACCGCCGACAAGGCCGGCCTGGCCCATGCGCGGCGCCTGAAGGAAGTGCTCGACGCCGTGCTCGCCAAGCTCGAAGCCCAGGATTTACCCGACCACCTGCCGCCACCGGACGTGCAGAACGTGGCCAATCCGTTCAACTAGTTTTCCTGCTACCAAGGTCTCGTTCGAGGCCTTTTTTTTTGCCCATGCAAGCTTACGCCTCGCCCGGCGCGGGCATGCCTCATGGATTGTCTGTGCGCGGCCTCGCCTAGATCCCAGCCATTTCTTGGCTTTTTATCTTTTTTTATTCTTAACATTTACGGTTGTCAATAGTGTGCGGTGTCCCGTCTGTTTGGGGTACGCTGATTGTGTCTTGTGCAAGCAACCACACGGAGTCGAAACAATGGCAGTTAATCAGAATGACGAGCGAATGGAGGGCGTTTTGCGCGTTCCCGTCGTCGCGGAAGAACTGGCTGTTGGCACCCGGACGGTCGACACGGGACGCGGCGTTCGCGTACACAAGACCGTCGTCGAACAGCCGGTCACCATCGACGAGCGCCTCGGGCGCGACGAGGTGGAAGTCAGGCATGTCGCGGTCGACCGTATCGTCGCAGCCGACGAAGCGCCCGCCAACCGCTACGAGGGCGACACGCTGATCGTGCCCGTCCTCGAGGAAGTCCTGGTTGTCGAGCGCCGTGTGCGCATCAAGGAAGAGCTTCACATCACCCGGATCCGTCGCGAGGAACACCACCAGGAACAAGTGGTCCTGAAGGCCGAACAGGTCAGTGTCGAACGTTTCGACGAATCCGGCACCCTGCCAACGAAGTAAATCAATACTATCTGGAGGACTCATCATGCAACATACCCTGATCGCCGTCTTTGACAACCATAACGATGCCGTCAGCGCCAAGAACGAACTGCTGTCCTCGGGCTTCCCGAGCAGCGACGTGCGCCTCTCGCATGGCGACGAAACCCTGCCGGGCGGCTCGATGTCCAGCACCTCCGGCGCCGCACCTTCCTCTACCTCCGCTTCCACCTCGGTCACTGGCGACAACGAGCCAGGCATCGGCGCAAGCATCAAGAACTTCTTCAGCGATATCTTCGGCGCCGACAACGACGAACATTCGGCCAAGTATTCGACCGCCATCGAACGCGGCAACCACGTGCTGCGCGTGAACACCGACAGCGAGCCGGAAGTCGAGCGCGCCGCCGACATCGTCGAGCGCTTCGGCCCGATCGACATCGACGAGCAGTCGGAAAAATGGGGCATGACCGAAGGTTCGGGCTCGATGAGCACGGGCGCCATGATGGGCAGCGCCGGCAGCATGAGCGGCGGTTCGTCGATGTCGCTGCAATCGGACGCCGACCGCCTGCCGCTGAACCAGCAGTCGCTCAACGACCCGAACCCGATGGGCACCACCTACCAGGAACCGCTCGGTTCGCGCGACGAACTGTCGGTCGGCAGCTACGGCGCCGGCACCGGCAGCAGCCTGCAGCAGAACCAGTCGACGGGCTCCTCGCTGACCGGCTCTTCGCTCGAAGGCTCGGCCGCTTCGACCTCTTCGGCCTCGAACCTGCAGGGCTCCTCGCTGGGCGGCTCGACCCTGACCGGTTCGCAGCAGCGCGACACCAACACCGCCGCCATTCCCGTGGTGCAGGAACAGCTGAAAGTCGGCAAGCGTGAAGTCCAGCGCGGCGGCGTGCGCGTGTTCTCGCGCATCGTCGAAACCCCGGTCAACGAAAGCATCGGCCTGCGCGAAGAGCACGTGAACGTCGAGCGCCGTGCGGTCAACGAGCCGATCAGCGCCCTGGACGCCACCGCCTTCAAGGAGCAGTCGATCGAAATGCGCGAAACGGCCGAGGAAGCCGTGGTCGAGAAATCGGCGCGCGTGGTCGAGGAAGTCATGATCAACAAGGAAGTGACGCAGCGCGAGCAGCAGATCAACGACACCGTGCGCCATACCGAAGTCGAAGTCGAGCAGCTCGGCGCCGGTTCGGCCCGTTCCAGCCTGATGAGCGACGACGACTACTACCGCAACCATTTCACCAGCACCTACGGCAGCACCGGCGGTTCGTACGACGACTACGCCCCGGCCTACAGCTACGGCTCGGAAATGGCGCGCAACCAGAAGTACAGCGGCCGCCAGTGGAACGACGTCGAAAACGACCTGCGCACCGACTGGTCCTCGCGCAGCGGCAGCAGCGCCGGTTCGACCTGGGAAAAGATGAAGGATGCCGTCAAGTCGGGTTGGGACAAGATGACCTCGGACGACGACGACAGCTACTACCGCAACCACTACAACGCGACCTACAGCAGCACCGGCACGTCGGACTACGACAAGTACAAGCCGGCCTACAGCTATGGCTCGGAAATGCGCCAGAGCGACCTGTACCGTAACCGTCCATGGGACGACGTCGAACCGGACCTGCGCACCAACTGGGAATCGCGCAACGGCGGCTCGACCGGCTCGACCTGGGAAAACATGAAGGATGCCGTGCGCCATGGCTGGAACAAGATGACGCGCTAAGGCAGGGAGCATGAAGCGGCGGCGGGTTCAAACCGTTGCCGACGTAACGAAGAAGGGCGCCCGCGGGCGCCCTTTTGTTTCTTACTGCGCGAAGGCCTGTGCCGCCGGCGTGATCTTCACGCTCTCCGGCTTGATGCCGAGCTTCATGGCGCCGATGACCTTGTCCTCGTCCAGCACCGCCTGTGGCTTGGCCGCGTCATAGGTGATCGGCGAAAAGGCGTCGCTCACCAGCGCGTTCTTCAGGCCGGCCGCATCCTTGGTGATCACGACGACCGACAGGTCGCGCGCCGACAGATGCTTCCTGATCGCCGCGTTCACGTCCGCCACAGTGAGTTTGGCCAGGCCGTCGCGCATCATCTGAGTGAATTCTGCCGTGCCGTACCACTGCGAATCGAGCGCGTAGCCGAGGCGCTGGTCCTGGGTCGCGGTCATGACGAAGACGTTCTTCATCAGGTAGTCGCGCGTGGTCTCGAAGTCCGCCTGCGTCAGGCCGCCGTCGACCAGCTTGCCCAGTTCCGACAGCGCCAGGCGCAGCGCGAAATGGGCATTCTGCGGCGCCACCGGGCGGATCCAGACCTCGAACAGCTGCGCCTTGCGGCCCAGGTTCGGGTTAGGGAAGAACTGGAACATCCCGCGCGGGAAGGCTTCGATGTAGGCGTAGTCGCCGTAGTTCATGCCGCGCAGTTCGCGGATCTGCTGGTACAGGTGCGAACTCGAGGCGCGGTGTTCGCCGAGCCAGGTTTTCGCCAGCCACAGCGCCGGGAAGTCCGGATGCGAACGCGTCACGGCAAGCGGCAGGCCGAACGAGATTGCGGTGGCGCGGGTGTTCTTCTCGATGATTTCCACTTCCAGGCCGTTCGGCTTGCGGCCCTGCGGCACGCTTGTCGCGGGCAGGCCGGCGCCGGCAGGCAGGCGCGCCAGCGCAGCTTTCAGCGACGCGGTCATGGCTTCGCTGACGTTGCCCGAGATGCCGACCCGCACCGCGCCGCTGGTGTAGGCCTGGCGATGAAACGCCTTGACGTCGTCCAGCGTGATCGACTCGATCCCCTTGACGGTACCGAGCACCGGATGCCCGTAGGGCGTGCCGGAGAAGACGTTGGCCTGCAGGCGTTCCTTGCCGAATTCCTCTTCGTTGTTGTCCTTCAGGTCGAGCAGCAGCGCGTTCTTCTGCGCGTCCTTCAGGCGGCGGAAGTCTTCTTCACGAAAGCCCGGTTCCAGCAACAGCGGCAGTGCGATGCCCAGGTATTCGTCCCAGTTGTCCTTGTGGATCGAGCCGCTGAAGGTCGTCATCTCCTTGTCGACCTGTTCGCTGAAGCTGCCGGCAAGCGGGAACAGGGCCTTGGTGACTTCATCGATCTTGCGCGTGGAAGAGCCGGCCGAGGCGACCATCGCGGCGGTGAGCGCCGCCAGGCCTTCCTTGCCTTGCGGGTCGTGCGCGGAACCGGCCGCGAACAGCAGCTTGAAGCGCACCTGCGGCAGCGCCGACTTTTGCACCAGCACGTCGAATTTCGCGTCTGCGGCTTTCGGCGCCATGGCTGCGAGCTTCGGCAGTGCGTCGATCCCGCCTGGGAGCGCGTCGTGCGCCAGGGTGGTGACGACCATGCTGTCGTCGACCAGGTATTTGCGCGCGGCCGCCTGCAGGTCGGCCGGCGTCAAGCTGTCGACCAGGCGATAGTAACGGTTCAGGGTGCCGTACGAGCGTTTGAAGTGCACGTAAGAAGCGAGCGTGGCGGCGATCTGCTCGGTATTGTCGAGGGTGCGCACCAGGCCGTACTTTTGCGCCGATTTCGCGTCCTGGAGTTCCTTTGTCGTGACTTGCGTATCGCGCAGGCGCGCCACGGTTTGCAGGATGGCGTCGCGCACGTACAGCGCGTCGGCCGGCTTCTTGACGCGCGCGCCGATCGTGGCCAGGGTCGGGTCGACCCGGTTCGGCGTGAAATCGAACAGCTGGTCGACCTTTTGCTCGTCCTGCACCAGGCGCTTGTACAGCGGCGAGGTGCGCCCGAACGAGAGCGACAGCAGCATCGACAATGCGGCGCCGTCCTTTTCGGTGTCGGAAAAGGCCGGGGCGCGGAAGGCGACCGTCACCAGCGGCAGGGTCGGCGTCGGCCACGGCACGTGGCGGTACTGGGCGCCGCGTGCGGCGGGCTCGGCCGGGACCGGCACGCTGTAGCTGCCTTTCTTCCAGCCGCCCCAATATTTCTCGACCATGGCGACCGCCTCCTTCGGGTCGACGTCGCCGGCGACGATGATGGTGGTCTTCTCGGGCCGGTACCAGCGGTCGAAGAACACCTTCGAATAGTCGTACTGGTTGGGCATGTCCTCGATGTCCTTCAGGAAGCCCATCGTGGTGTGTTTATAGGTATGGGTATTGAAGGCGGCGTCGCGCTGGACTTCGAACAGCTTTTGCATCGGGTTGGCGCTGTTCTTGTTGTATTCGCCGAGCACGGCGCGCGATTCGGTCTTGAACGCCTCGATCGGATAATCGAGGTGCTGGAAGCGGTCGGCCTCGACCTTCAGCACCGTTTCCAGGTCTTCCTTGGCGAAGGTCGTGTAATAGTTGGTGAGGTCGTCGCTGGTGTAGGCGTTCTGGCGCGCGCCGGCGCGGGTGATGACTTCCTGGTATTTCTCGGGCGGGTACGCCTTGGTCCCGCGGAACATCATGTGCTCGAAAAAGTGGGCGAAGCCGGATTTGCCCGGCTCGACTTCGTTGCGCGACCCGGTCTGCACCGGAATCGTCACCGACACCAGGTTCGGCAGGCCGGTCGGCACGACGATGATCTTCAGCCCGTTGGGCAGGGTTTTCTCGACTGCCTTGAACGGCAGGACATCGCCGGCGGCGGCTTTGGTCGGTGCGGACGGGGCGGCAAAGCCCGGAACGGCTGCAAGCAGCATCGGCGCGGAAAGCGCCAGGGCCGTCGAACATAGTTTGGACACGCTATCTCCTCAGGAAAATATCTGGCGCGAAGCATAAGATATTCCCGAAGGAATGAACAGCGCGATCAGGTATGCATGTCTTCGTCAGCCTTCGGCCAGCGGCAGGCTGATCCGGTTGCGGCCGAGGTGCTTGGCGCGGTAGAGGGCGGCGTCGGCGGTCGCCACCAGCTCGCTGGCGCGGGTCTCCAGTCCCGCGATCGCGGTGGCCGCACCGATCGACACCGTCACCCGGCGCAGCGGCGCGCCGCCGTTGGGCAGTTCCAGCTTCTCGACCCGGCGGCGGATGCGCTCGGCCACGATGGCCGCGCCCTTGAGCGACTGGTTCGGCAAGATCACGGCGAATTCCTCGCCGCCGTAGCGCGCCACCAGGTCGTTGGCGCGCATCTCGCTGGCGACGGCGGTGGCGATGCGTTTCAGGCATTCGTCGCCGCCGAGGTGACCGTTGGCGTCGTTGTAGGCTTTGAAATTGTCGACGTCGACCATCAGCAGCGACAGCGGCTGGCGCAGACGCAGCGCCCGTTCCCATTCGGCGGCCAGGGTATCGTCGAAGCAGCGCCGGTTGGCCAGGCCCGTGAGTCCGTCGCGGGTGGCGAGCTTTTCCAGCGCGATCTGCGCCATTTTTTCGTCGGTCAGGTCACGCAGGGTCTCGACGACGGCTTTCAGGCGCCCGTTGTCGTCGAAGATCGGGCTGGCGTCGGCCGCCAGGTAGCGGCGCCTGCCGACGCGCGGCATGTCGCACCAGGTTTCCACCGACAGCGGCGAGGCGTTGGCACCGGGCTTGCCGTGGCGCGGGTAGATGTGGCGGATTTCCTCGACCCGGTTCTGGATCACCAGGTCGGCCAGCGTCGGACGCGGCTCGTCGTAGAAGCTGCGCCAGTGGTTGTCGGTGCCGACGATCTCGTTGGCCGGCACCCCGGTCAGGCGCTCGCAGGCGCGGTTCCAGATCAGCACCTGGCCCTGGCCGTCGAGCACGAAGGCGGGGACGGCCAGCATGTCCATCAGCTGGTAAGCGAAACCGAGATCGGCGGCGAGAGGAAGACCGGGGTTACCGACAGGGTTGCAGGCAGCGCCACCGGGAGCGTCCGTTGCGGGAGGCGATGCTGCGTCCGCAAGCGTTTCGTTCGTCTGGGCGGTTACGCGCTGCATCGCTGTACTGGTCATCACTCGGCCTTTCCGATTCCGTTGAGCAATCTATTGATTGCTGACAAGAACCGATTCTGCGACCGCGCCATTCCTGGCTATTGATGTGCAGCAATATCGCCCGGCTTGACTTTCAGGCGGGTGCGAGCCCCCGGGCCTGGGGCAGGGTCAGGGCCAGGGCCATGCTGCCATCCGATTTCGCGGTGATACGCAGGGCGCCTCCGCATGCCTCGACCCGTTCGCGCATGCCGGCCAGGCCGCAGGCGCAGGGAGCCGCGGGGCGCCGGCTGCCATGGCCGTTGTCGTCGATGCGCAACGTCAAGCCATTGTTGCCGCGTTGCAAGCCGACACGCACTTCGGTGGCGCCGGCCTGGTGGGCGAGGTCGGCCAGCGCCTGTTGCAGCACACGGTAGAGCAAGGCGTCGCCCTCGAAGGCGGCCATTTCCCGCTCGCCCAGCGGGCCAGGGCTGATTTCCAGCCGGTGCGCAATGCCGCTCAGGCGGGTGAACTCCTCGAGCTGGCGTTCGATCGCCTCGCGCAAGCCTTCGCCCAGGGCCAGCGGGCGTAAATCGCTGACCACGGCGCGCAGCGACCGCAGCGCGCCGTCGAGCGTGCCGATCATGGCGCCGGTCTTCTGGTGCAGCGCCGGATGGAGTCCGTTCGCGGCCAATTGCTGCAGCGACAGGTCGGCGCGCAGCGTGAGCAGGGTCTGGCCGAGTTCGTCGTGGATCGCGCGCGCCATGCGGGCGCGCTCGCCGTCGCGTACGCTTTCCTGCTGGCGCACTACTTTCGACAGCACGGTCTGGGTATCGGCCAGGATGTCTTCGACGCTGCGCCGTGCCGCCTGTTCGCGCGCCAGCCGCAGGCCCAGGTCGCGGGTGCGGTCGTCGGCGTCGATGGCCCGGCGCAGCATCAGGCACAGGGCCCCGCCGGCCCCCAGCAACCACAGGACAGTGGTCACTGTCGACAGGCCCGGATGCCGGGCGGGCAGGGCGGCGCCGACGAAGCAAGCGAGCAGGACCATCGCCACCAGAAGATACCCAGGAAAATGCGCCGGAAGATGAGCGGCTGTCCTGGCAAGCATGTTCTTCATGACGCTCCTTCCGACGGGTTATAAGAAATTTCCTCTAGTCAAGTTACCGTTTCTTGCCGAGCATTGTCTTGTCGATAGTCAATACCCATGCTGTGCGGCAAGCACAACACGGAAGCGGTTGGTGCCGGCCGGGACTCGGCAAGCGCCATGAGGGGCGGGTATAATGGACGGTTGACGAGAGGTTTATTGTGACTTACAGCATCAAAGAAATTTTCTATACCTTGCAGGGCGAGGGCGCCCATGCCGGCCGGCCGGCGGTGTTCTGCCGCTTCTCCGGCTGCAACCTGTGGACCGGGCGCGAGCAGGATCGCGCGAGCAGCGTCTGCACGTTCTGCGACACCGATTTCGTCGGTACCGATGGCGAACGCGGCGGCAAGTTCCGCGACGCCGACAGCCTGGCGCGTGAGATCGACAGCCTGTGGCCGGCCACCTATGCGCCCAGCAAGTACGTGGTGTTTACCGGCGGCGAGCCGCTGCTGCAACTCGACGACGCCTTGATCGCGGCCATGCACGCGCATGGCTTCACGATCGCGATCGAAACCAACGGCACCCTGCCGGTGCCGCCGGGCGTGGACTGGATCTGCGTCAGCCCGAAGATGGGGTCGACGCTGGTGGTCGGGAAGGGCAACGAACTCAAGGTCGTGATCCCGCAGGCCAACCAGGACCTGTCCGCCTACGAGGGGCTCGACTTCGAGAACTTCTTCGTGCAGCCGATGGATGGCCTGTTCGCCGCGCAGAATACGCGCCTGGCGATCGAGACTTGCCGGAACAATCCGAAGTGGAAGCTCAGCCTCCAGACCCATAAACTTTTACAGATCCCATGACTGGGCCGACACGCTGATGTTGACTATTACCCGCAAGCTTGAATTCGATGCAGGGCACCGGATTCCCGACCATAAAAGCCAGTGCCGCAACCTGCACGGCCACCGCTACACGCTCGAAATCACCCTGGTGGGTGAAGTGATCCAGGCCGAAGGCAATTCCGACAACGGCATGATCATGGACTTTTCCGACATCAAGGCGCTCGCTAAGGATCACCTGGTCGACGTCTGGGACCACGCCTTCATCGTCTACGAAAAGGACGACAAGGTGCGCGAATTCCTGTCCAGCCTGCCCGGCCACAAGACGGTCGTGATCGACCGCATCCCGACCGTGGAAAACCTGGCGCAAGTGGCCTTCGGCATCCTCAAGGCGGCCTACACCGACCGCTTCGGCACCGGCCTGCACCTGCATAAACTGGTGCTGCACGAAACGCCGAACTGCTGGGCCGAGATCACCGATGCCTGACAGCGCAGCCTTGCCCGGGCTTGTGATGGACGGCAGCGCTGCGCTCGAGGCGGCTGTACTCGACGCCCATTTCATGAGGCTGGCGCTGGCGCAGGCAGACCAGGCCTACGCCGAGGGCGAGGTGCCGGTCGGCGCCGTCGTCGTCAAGGAGGGCGAAGTGGTCGCGGTCGGCTACAACCAGCCGATCGGGCGCCACGATCCGACCGCGCACGCCGAGATTGTCGCCTTGCGCGCGGCCGCCGACAAGCTCGGCAATTACCGGCTGCCCGGCTGCGAGTTGTACGTGACGCTGGAACCGTGCGCGATGTGCTCCGGGGCGATGATGCATGCGCGCCTGGCGCGCGTCGTGTATGCCGCGAGCGACCCCAAAACCGGGGTATGCGGCTCGGTGCTCGACCTGTTCGCGCACGAGGTCCTGAACCACCACACCGAGGTCGTCGGCGGCGTGCTGGCGGACGAAGCGAGCGCCATGCTCAAGGGCTTCTTCGCCGAACGGCGCGCGGCGGCACGCCGAAACGTCGCGCCTTAGCGTTTTTCGCGCCACTCTGTGCACGCGACGCACAGCCTTGCGCTGCGCGTGCTGTGAAAATGTTATGCTGGTTTCCATCCTGCCGCCCGCGCCGCGCTTTGCTGCCCGGGACTGCTGCTCGGGACTTGACTCGACTCATGACCATGCCGACGCTGACCGCCAACGGAATCCGCATCGCCTTCGACACCGCCGGGGACGCCAAGTCGACCCCGCTGCTGCTCGTGTATGGGCTCGGCATGCAGCTCACCAGCTGGCCCGACGAATTCGTCGACGGCCTCGTCGAGCTCGGCTTCTACGTGATCCGCTTCGATCACCGCGACTGCGGCCTGTCGACCAAGTTCGAGCGCGCCGGTCAGCCGCACCCTGTCTGGCACTGGCTCAGGTCGCACCTGAAACTGCCGCGGCGGCCCGCCTACCAGCTCGACGACATGGCCGACGATGCGCTCGGCGTGCTCTCCGCGCTGGGTGTCGCGCGCGCGCACCTGGTCGGGGTGTCGATGGGCGGCATGGTGGCGCAGATCCTGGCGGCGCGCCATCCGCAGCGCGTGCTCAGCCTTGCCTCGATCATGTCGAGCAGCGGTAAACGGGGTTTGCCCGGGCCGGCGCCCGCCGTGCGCCAGGCGCTGCTGGCGCGCCCTGGCGATCCGAACGACGTCGACGCGATCATCGACACCGCGGTCGCGCTGCAGCGCGCGATCGGCAGTCCCGCCTATCCGACCCCGGAAAAGCAGTTGCGCCGGCGCGCCGCGCGCGCCTTGCGACGCTGCTATTGCCCGGCCGGCGTGGCGCGCCAGATGGCGGCGATCGCCGCTGCGCCCGAGCGCGGCGAGCTGCTGCGCTCGATCGGGGCGCCGACCCTGGTCATCCACGGCGCCGCCGATCCGCTGGTGCCGCTCGCCTGCGGCGAAGACACCGCCGCCCACATCCCGGGCGCGCGCCTGGAAGTCATCCAGGGCATGGGGCACGATTTACCGGCCCAGTTGAACGAGCGCTTGCTTGCCTTGATCGACGCCAACGCGCGCGGTAAGATGGCCGCCAGCTCAACACCGCGCCTGTTCGTTCGGCAATAACCATCAGGTTTCAACTCAGTGACTCACACCCAACCAGGCGTCGCCATTGTGGCGCCCGCCGGCTTCGTGCCGGACCCTGCCGCCGTCGAGCGCGGCGTCGCCTATCTCGCAGCACGCGGCTGCCGCGTGCACAATTACTACGATCACGGCGCGATCCACCAGCGCTTCGGCGGCACCGACGCGGCGCGCCTGGCGACCCTCTACGCCGCAGCGGACAACCCCGAGGTCGACCTGGTGATGGCCGTGCGCGGCGGCTACGGCCTGACGCGCCTGCTACCGGCCATCGATTTCGAGCGTTTGGCGGCGGGACGCAAACTATTCGTCGGCTACTCCGACATCACCGCGCTGCAGATGGGCCTGTATGCGAAGGCGGGGGCGCAAAGCTATGCCGGCCCGTTCGTCGCCAACGATTTCGGCGCGCAGGAGCTGAACCAGTTCACGCTCGACGATTTCTGGGCCTGCCTGGCCGGCCCCACGCACACAGTCAATGAGAGCGCCCGCGGCAATCCGCGCGTAGAAGCGGCCGGCACGATCTGGGGCGGCAACCTGGCCATGATCGCTTCACTGATCGGCACCGAATGGTTCCCGCGCATCGACGGCGGCATCCTGTTCGTCGAAGACATCGCCGAGCATCCCTACCGGGTCGAGCGCATGATCCTGCAGCTGCACCAGGCCGGCATCCTTGCGCGCCAGCAGGCGCTGGTGCTGGGCGACTTTTCCGGCTACCGCCTGGGGACGATGGAAAATGGCTACGATTTCGACGCCATGCTCGCTTACCTGCGCCAGACCTTGCCGATTCCGGTGGTGACCGGGCTGTCTTTCGGGCATATTCCACGCCGGGTCACGATCCCGTTCGGCGCGCAGGCGTCGCTGGTGTCGAACAGCGAAGGTTTCCGGCTGACGATCAGCGATTACCCGACGTGGCCCCCGGCACGGTGGTAAAATAACCGGTTAATCGAACACGCTTCCAAAGGCTTTTCAGTGCTCTCCACAGCTAACATCACAATGCAATTCGGCTCCAAGCCGCTCTTCGAGAACATCTCCGTCAAGTTTGGCGAAGGCAACCGCTACGGCCTGATCGGCGCCAACGGCTGCGGCAAGTCGACGTTCATGAAGATCCTCGGCGGCGACCTCGAGCCTTCAAGCGGCAACGTCAGCCTCGATCCGGGCGAGCGCCTGGGCAAGCTGCGCCAGGACCAGTTCGCGTATGAGGACGTGCGCGTGCTCGACGTCGTCATGATGGGCCACACCGAGCTGTGGAATGCGATCGCCGAGCGCGACGCCATCTACGCCAATCCGGAAGCGACCGACGACGACTACATGAAAGCGGCCGAGCTCGAAGGCAAGGTTGCCGAATACGACGGCTACTCGGCCGAAGCGCGCGCCGGCGAACTGCTGCTGGGCCTGGAAATCGCCAGCGACCTGCACCAGGGACCGATGAGCGCCGTGGCGCCGGGCTGGAAGCTGCGCGTGCTGCTGGCCCAGGCCCTGTTCTCGAATCCGGACATCCTGCTGCTCGACGAGCCGACCAACAACCTGGACATCAACACGATCCGCTGGCTGGAAGACGTGCTGAACCAGCGTAACTCGACGATGATCATCATCTCGCACGATCGTCACTTCCTGAACCAGGTCTGCACCCACATCGCCGACATGGACTACGGCACCTTGAAGGTCTACCCGGGTTCCTACGACGACTACATGCTGGCCTCGACCCAGGCGCGCAACCAGCAGCTGGCGAACAATGCCAAGGCCAAGGAAAAGGTCGCCGAACTGCAGGAATTCGTGCGCCGCTTCTCGGCCAACAAGTCCAAGGCACGCCAGGCCACCTCGCGCGCCAAGATGATCGACAAGATCAAGATCGAAGACTTCAAGCCATCCTCGCGCGCCTATCCGTTCGTGCGCTTCGAAGGCGAGAAGAAGCTGCACCGCCTGGCTGTGGAGACCGAGGGCTTGACCAAGTCCTACGACCGCACCCTGTTCAAGAACTTCTCGATCATGATCGAGGCGGGCGAGCGCGTCGCCATCATCGGCGCCAACGGCGCCGGTAAAACGACGCTGCTGCGCTGCATCGGCGGCAAGGACGTGACCGGCCTCGACGCCGACCACGGCCGCGTGAAGTGGGCCGAGAACGCCAACGTCGGCTACATGCCGCAGGATCCGACCGAGGAATTCCCGAAAGACGACATCCTGACCGACTGGATGGGCCGCTGGACGAAAGAGGGCGACGACGACCTGGCCGTGCGCTCGATCCTGGGCCGCCTGCTGTTCGGCGGCGACGAAGTCAAGAAATCGGTGAAAGTGCTGTCCGGTGGCGAGAAGGGCCGCATGATGTACGGCAAGCTGATGCTGGGCCGTCACAACGTCATGCTGCTCGACGAACCGACCAACCACATGGACATGGAATCGATCGAGTCGCTCAACATCGCGCTGGACAAATACGAAGGCACGCTGGTGTTCGTCTCGCACGACCGCGAATTCGTCTCCTCGCTCGCCACGCGCGTGCTGGAAGTAAAGGAAAACGAAGTTGTCGACTTCCGCGGCACGTACGAAGAGTACCTGACCAGCCAGGGCATCGACTGATCTACGTAGTGGCTTGTCATGCGGGCACCTGGCCCGCATGACCCCGTAAGGTGGGCGGGTTCCCCGCCCACGCGTTCAACCAGCGCCAGCAGGCCGGCGCCGGTATCACTGCCCAACTATAAGAGCATACAGCGCATGAACATCCAGCCAATCCAGACCTACGACTACGACCACCCGCGAGGCGGCAACGCCTGCACGGCGCAAGCCTGGGCACGTATTCCCGCCACCCCGTCGCCGCAAGAAAAAGCCGAACTTAAAGACCGCATCCGCCGCCTCCTGAAAGAAAAACAAGCCGTCCTGGTCGCCCACTACTACGTCGACCCCGACCTGCAAGACCTGGCCGAAGAAACCGGCGGCTGCGTCTCCGACTCGCTGGAAATGGCGCGCTTCGGCCGCGACCATCCGGCCAAGACCCTGGTCGTCGCCGGCGTGCGCTTCATGGGCGAGACGGCGAAAATCCTCAGTCCCGAAAAGACCATCCTGATGCCGGACCTGGAAGCGACCTGTTCGCTCGACCTGGGCTGCCCGGCCGATGAATTCGCCGCCTTCTGCGACCAGCATCCGGACCGCACCGTCGTCGTCTACGCCAACACCAGCGCCGCCGTGAAAGCGCGCGCCGACTGGATGGTGACGTCTTCGATCGGCCTCGACATCGTCAAGCACCTGCACGCGCAGGGCAAGAAAATTTTGTGGGCGCCCGACCGGCACCTGGGCTCGTACATCCAGAAGCAGACCGGCGCCGACATGCTGCTGTGGCAGGGTTCCTGCATCGTGCACGACGAGTTCAAGGGCATCGAACTCGACCTCTTGAGGGCCGAGTACCCGGACGCGAAAGTGCTGGTGCACCCGGAGTCGCCCGCCAACGTGGTGGCCCAGGCCGACGTGGTCGGCTCGACCACCCAGCTGATCAACGCTGCCGTGACGCTGCCGGCGACCCACTTCATCGTCGCCACCGACAACGGCATCCTGCACAAGATGCGCGCGGCCGCGCCAGGTAAACACTTCATCGAAGCGCCGACCGCCGGCAACAGCGCCACCTGCAAAAGCTGCGCGCACTGCCCGTGGATGGCAATGAACGGCCTGAAAAACCTGGCGGACGTACTGGAATCTGGCGCCAACGAAGTCTTCGTCGACCCGGCCATCGGCGTCCAGGCCGTGCGCGCGATCGACCGCATGCTCGACTTCGCGGCCGCGAAAAAGGCGCAAGCGCTGCCAAGCGGCGCGCTCGAGCAAAACACCAACCTGTTTTCGAATGTGGGCCCCGCATGACGACCTTGAAGAATCCCCATGACGCTTTCGACGAAAAGCTGCAAGCGTCGTTCGAACAGAACATCCTGGCTGCGCTGCTGGAAGACGTCGGCACCGGCGACCTGACCGGCATGCTCGTCCCTGAGGAACCGCGTGCCCAGGCGCGCGTCATCGTGCGCGAAACGGCGGTCCTGTGCGGCGCGCCCTGGTTCGAAGGCGTGATGCTGGCGGTCGACCGGGACATCGACATCGACTGGAAATACGCCGAGGGCGACCTGATGGCAAAGGACAGCGTGGTCTGCACGATCGCCGGTTCGCCGCGCTCGCTGCTCACCGCCGAACGCGGCGCGCTGAACTTCATGCAGCTGCTCTCGGGCGTGGCGACTGCCACCCGCACCTACGTCGACGTGGTCCGGGGCACCAGCGCCGCCATCCTCGACACCCGCAAGACCCTGCCGGGCCTGCGCCAGGCGCAGAAGTACGCGGTGCGCGTCGGCGGCGGAAAGAACCAGCGCATGGCCCTGTACGACGGCATCCTGATCAAGGAAAACCACATCGCCGCGGCCGGCGGCATTACTGCGGCGCTGAACAACGCGGCGGCGCTGGATGCAGGTGTGACCGTGCAGATCGAAGTGGAAACCATCGCCCAGCTGGAAGAGGCGCTCGCGGCGGGCGTCAAGTCGGTCCTGCTCGATAACTTCGACCTGGCGATGATGCGCGAGGCCGTGACGGTGAACGCCGGCCGCGCGTTGCTGGAAGCCTCGGGCGGCATCAACATGGAAACCGTGCGGGCGATCGCCGAGACAGGCGTCGACCGGATTTCGATCGGCAGCCTGACCAAGGATGTACGCGCAACGGATTTTTCGCTGCGCATTGTCGGTTGAAGCGGCGTTTCGTGTGAATGAAGATGGGCGGGTTATCCCGCCCATTTTTTATTCCGAGGCGACGCTACACTCCGCTCTCGCTCGCTATCGCCAATGCTTCCTCCTGCGGACTGCGCAATCCAGCCGGTTCCCCAGCCTGCGCGGCGATCGCATCCACCGCGCGCACGATCGGCTCCGGGTGCGCGTAATGCACCATGTGGCCGACGCCCGGTTGCAGGTGCAGCTCGCTCGATTGGCCCGCCTCCTGCAGGTCCGCATGCAGCCGCTCGGAATTGGGCGCCGGCTTGACGATCCTGTCCTGGGTGCCGCTGATGATCTGCACCGGTACCCGCAATTCGCCGAGGCGCTTCGAGAGCGAGACCGCGGCCGGTCCCATCAGCACGGCCTCGGCGCCGCTGGCGCGCAGCTGACCGGGGCGCAGCGCCATCCAGGGCGAGATCCTGCGGAATTCCGCCGCCACGTTCAAGGGCGCGAACACGCGCTTTGCCGCCAGCGGCCACAGTGCGCGCCCGAGCAGCGGCGTGAGCGTGTAGCGCAGCACGTCGCCGACGACCGGAATCGCCGGCTGGCCGACGACCGGAACGTCCAGGCGCAGGGTGGGGTAATAGTAACCCGACAGCAGCACCAGGCCGCGCACGGCATCCGGCTCCTGCAAGCCCATCGCCAGCGCCACCATCGTGCCCCAGGAATGGCCCAGCACGATGGCCGAGTCGACCCCGATCTGCCGCAGCGCGCTATGCAGCAGGCGCGCCTGGGCGTCCGGTGTCCACACCGTGGTGCGCGGGCGCTCGCTGTAGCCATAGCCGGGGCGGTCGAAGGCGATCACGCGGTAGCGTTCGCTCAGCTTGTCGACCAGGCCGCTGTACTCGAAATCGGTGGCAAACACGCCGTTCCCGTGCAACAGCACCAGCGCCGGCCCGCTGCCGCGTTCCAGGTAGTGCAGGCGCACGCCGTCGACCTCGACGAATTTGCCGCGCGGCGGATGCTCGCGTTCGGCCTGGGCCGTCTTGTTGCGTACCACCAGCCAGGAGGCGGCCAGGGCCAGTGCACCGAGCAGCAGGCCGGGACGCATGCGGCCCTCGGGATGGCGGCGGTGTTCGAGCGATGTCGTCAAAATACTCCCCTTTCATTGATATGTTCAAGCGGTAGCGGTAGCGGTAGCGGCGTGCGGCCCGCGTGCAGCCGTGCGGCCACTTGCGGCAGCAGCCGTTCTGCGGATTGTTCGATCTTCAGGTCGAGCATGTGGTCGGCCCGGGTGCGGCCCAGGTTCACCGCGGCGATCGGCTTGCCGGCTTCCTGCGCCAGGCGGCAGAAGCGAAAGCCCGAGTACACCATCAGCGACGACCCCACGACCAGCAAGGCGTCGGCGGCGGCCATCTGCGCCAGCGCGCAGGCGGTGCGCGCGGCGGGGACGTTATCGCCGAAGAAGACGACGTCCGGCATCAGCGTGCCGCCGCAATGGCTGCACAGCGGCAGCTGGAAGTCGTCGAGGAATTCCGGCTCGACCTGGGCGTCGCCGTCGGGCAGCGGCTGGGCCGGGGCGTTGGCCACCTGCGGATTGGCCGCTACCAGCTGCGATTGCACGAACGCGCGCGGCACCCGCGCGCCACAGCCGAGGCAGATCACCGAGTGGATGTTCCCGTGCAGTTCGAGCACGGCATGGCTGCCGGCGCGCCCGTGCAGGCCGTCGACGTTTTGCGTGATAAGGGCGCCCAGGTGGCCGGCCGCTTCCAGCGCCGCCAGCGCCTCGTGCCCGGCGTTCGGGCGCGCCAGCGCCAGCACCGGCCAGCCGATCATGCTGCGTGCCCAGTAGCGCCGCTGCACCGCCGGCGAGCGCCGGAATTCCGGACCCTGGATCGGCTGGCGCCCGCGCCGTACACCGTCGCGGTCGCGGTAATCGGGAATGCCCGAGGCGGTCGACAGGCCGGCCCCGGTCAGCACCAGCGTCTTCGGGTGGCGCAAGAGGAAACCGGCCAATGCGTCCGCCTGTTCTGTCGTGCTGTCGTGTACGTCGAGTCCTTCAGCCATCGCGATGCATCCTCCCGTTCTGCCGAGGATCGTAGCACCCTTGCGGGTTCATCCGACACACGATTCCGGGTGTTCATCCCAACGCGGTTGCCGCCGCACCGGGCCGCCGCTAGCCTGACGACTTGACTTCACTTCTTTACATCACAAAGGACAACCCATGCGAACCATATGCCTGACCCTGCTGGCCGCACTGCTGGCCGGCGCAACACCGGCGATTGCCGCCGAGGTACCGGCCCCGGACGTGCCGGCTCATATCGGCCGCTACACGACGACACCCGAGGACCGGCGCGAAATCAACCAGGTCGTGGCCGATTTCCAGACCGCGCTCAAGACCAAGAACATCCGCCAGCTGGCCGGGCTGATGCTGCACGCCGACATCCCGTGGTCGTCGCCGGCATCGCCCGAGACGATCCGCAAGATCCGCGCCGAGTTCGAGCCGAACGCCAACGGCCTGCGCGCCGGCGGCTTCCACGATTTCGTGCAGTTTATCCGCGAGAGCAAGGTGCCGGTCGAGGAGCGTTTCTACAACGTCAAAATCACCCAGGATAAGCATGTAGCCTGGGTGATGTTCGATTACGAATTCGTCGAGGACGGCAAGGTCTGGAACTACGGTATCGAGACCTGGCAGATGATGAAGAACGTCGATGGCAAGTGGAAGATCGGCAGCGTCTGGTGGACCACGAACCTGATGGCGCCGTGAGGCTTCAGCGCGCCGAGACTGCGATGCCGCCGACGATCAGCCCGAACGCCAGCGCATGGTACAGGTGCGGCGCCTCGCCCAGGAAGGCCGAAGACAGCAGCGCCGTGAACAGCGGCGTCAGGTTGATGAAGAAGGAACCCAGCGTCGGCCCGGCCTGCTGCAGGCCGGCCCCCCAGCAGCGCATGGCGAGGATGGCCGGCCCGATCGCCACGTACAGCAGCGCGGCAGCCAGCGGCCAGCTCCAGGCGACGTGGACGTCGGCCAGCGTCCATTCCAGGCTTGACAGCGCCGCGCACCACAGCACGCCGTAGCCGACCTGGGCCAGCAGGAAGGCGGCCCAGTCGGCGCGCAGGTGCGATGGATCGCGCTGCTGCATCAGCATCCAGCTGTAGAACGACCAGGCGATCGTCGCCAGGATCATGTACAGGTCGCCCGCCACCAGGCGCAGCGCGGCCAGCTGGTGGATGTCGCCGCGGCACAGCACCACCAGCACACCCAGGATCGACAGCACGGCGCCACCGACCTGCTTCGGCTTGACCGGCGCCTTGTAGAACAGCTTCCCGACCAGCAGCATCCAGACCGGCATGCCCGACGCCACCAGGGTGACGTTGATCGGCGTCGAGCTTTGCAGCGCCAGGTATTGCAGCGAGTTGTAGAGGCCGATGCCGAGCAGGCCGAGCATGCTCAGGCGGCGCCAGTTGGCCAGCACGCCGCTGCCGGGTTTGAGCGCGGCGCGCCCGAGCGGCACCAGCACCAGGAGCGCGATCGTCCAGCGCAGCAGGTTGAGGGTCATCGGCGGCACGGCGTCGCGCACCATCCGGCCGACGATGGCGTTGCCGGCCCAGAGCAGCGGCGGGACCGTCAACAGCGCGGCCGTGGAAAGGGTGAGTTTGCGGGTCATGGGGATATAAAAACGCCCGCCGCGAAAGGGCGGGCATTATCTACAGCATAGCGAAGTTCAGCGGCGGTCCGGAGTCAGTACGCTCGGCAGGGCTTTCGGCAGGGTGTCCGGATAGTCGCGCGAATAATGCAGGCCGCGGCTTTCGCGGCGCGACAGGGCGCTGTTGACGATCAATGAGGCCACGTCGACCAGGTTGCGCAGCTCGAGCAGATCATGGGTGATGCGGAAGTTGCGGTAGTACTCGTCGATCTCTTCCTTGAGCAGCGCGATGCGGTGCTGGGCGCGCTCGAGGCGCTTGGTGGTGCGCACGATGCCGACGTAGTTCCACATGAAGCGGCGCAGTTCGTCCCAGTTGTGGGCGATGACGACTTCCTCATCGGCGTTGGTGACGCGGCTTTCGTCCCACGGCGGCAGCGGCGGATTCTCGATCGGCGGCGCGGCGGCGATCTGGCTGGCGCAGGCGCGTCCGACCACCACGCATTCGAGCAGCGAATTGCTGGCCAGGCGGTTGGCGCCGTGCAGGCCGGTGCAGGCGGTTTCGCCGACGGCGTACAGGCCGGGGATGTCGGTGCGGCCGGCCAGGTCGGTGACCACGCCGCCGCAGGTGAAGTGCACGGCCGGCACCACGGGAATCGGTTCCTTGGTAATGTCGATGCCCAGTTCCAGGCAGCGCGCGTAAATGGTCGGGAAGTGCTCCTGCAGGAATTCGGGACTCTGGTGGCTGATGTCGAGGTGGACGTAATCGAGGCCGCGCTTTTTCATCTCGAAGTCGATCGCGCGCGCGACCACGTCGCGCGGCGCGAGTTCGCCGCGTTCGTCGTGGGCCGGCATGAAGCGCGTGCCGGCGGCGATGCCCGCTTCCGGCGGCAATTTCAACAGGCCGCCTTCGCCGCGGATCGCTTCCGTGATGAGGAAGGATTTGGCGTACGGGTGGTACAGGCAGGTCGGATGGAACTGGATGAATTCCATGTTCGAGACGCGGCAGCCGGCGCGCCAGGCCATGGCGATGCCGTCGCCGGTGGCGGTGTCGGGATTGGTGGTGTAGAGGTAGACCTTGCCGGCGCCGCCGGTGGCCAGCACCGTATGCTCGGCTTCGAAGGTCAGGACCTTGCCGCTCTCTTCGTCCTGCACGTAGAGGCCGTGGCAGCGCGGCTGGCCGACCAGGTGGGGCACGCCGCCATGGACCGCTTTACCCGTCAGCTTGTCGGAGGTGATGACGTCGATCGCGCAGTGGTGCTCGAACAGCGAGATGTTCGGATGGGCGCGTACTTTCTGTTCCAGCGTGACCTGCACCGCATGGCCGGTGGCGTCGGCGGCGTGGATGATGCGGCGCTGGCTGTGCCCGCCCTCGCGCGTCAGGTGAAAGCCCAGTTCCGCCGTCGCATCGCGCGTAAACGGCACGCCTTGCTCGATCAGCCATTCGATCGCTTCGCGGCCGTGTTCGACGATGTAACGGGTGGCGGCTTCGTCGCACAGGCCGGCGCCGGCGACCAGGGTATCGGCGATGTGCTGGTCGTGGCTGTCGCCGGAATCGAGTACGGCGGCGATGCCGCCCTGGGCCCAGTTGCTGGCGCCATCGAGCAGCGCACGTTTCGAGATGATGGCGACCTTGCGCGTTTGCGCGAGGTGCAAAGCCACCGACAAGCCGGCCAGACCGCTGCCGACGATTGCGACGTCAAATTTCATGGCACATTTTATATTTGTACAGAGGCATGATCATAGACGATTTGGCCTCCCCGCGCCCCGTGAATTCCAGGGCTGCCACGGTGCGTGCATCCTGCCGAGGCGCTGCCACGATGCATGCATCCCGGGGCAGTGCCCCGGGCTCCCGGTCAACGGAGCCCGGGCATTGCCCGGGTTACCAGGATCCGAGCCAGCTGGCGCATGCAAAAGCCACCGCATCGCGCCAGGCGCTACGGCGCACGTCGACCCCGGCATGGGCGATTTCGACGCGCCGGCTGCGCGGGTACTGGCCCGCGAGGTCGCGGGTAGGATCCTGGCCGCCGGGAGCGGCGTCGCCACTGACCAGCAGCACGCGCCCGCTGAAGCCGGCCAGCGCCTGTGCCAGGGCGGGCGCCACGCCCTGGCTGGTGGTATGTCGTCCATCGTCCCGGCCGGCCCGGCTGGCGGCGCGCCCGATCGGGAAGCCCAGCGCCGCGGCGCGGCGCAGCAGGCGGTCGGCGGCCGAACGCGGGCCGTAGCGCACGCCGGATTCCGCCACCTGCCCCGGTGCGCCCGCTGCCGCCTCCGCCGCTGCCGCATTCGGGCAGCGCGGCAGTAGCGGATCGAGCAGCGCCAGCCCGGTTACGCGCGCATCCTGCGCCGCATACAGCGCGGCGCAACCGGCGGCGTCGCCGGGCGCCAGGATGACCGATTCTTTCATTTCGGGCACGTGGATGAAAAATTCTTTCATCGCCGCGCCGACGTCGTCCAACGTCTGCGCCGCCGCGTCGCCGTCGCTGTCGCCGGCGCCCATGCGGTCGAAGCGCATCACCGCCACCCCGCGCGCGGCCAGCAGGCGCGAGAGCAGGGTGAACTGGCGGTGGCTGCCGGTGCGGTACTGGGTGCTGTCGGGCAGGACCAGCATGCCGCGCGCCAGCGGGCGCTCCGGCACGTCGACGATGCCGATCAGCGCCGCGCCCCGGGCGTGGAAGCGCAAGGCGCGTTGTTCGAGCTTCATGCGGGATCTCCTGAAAACAGGCTGCAGGTGGCCGCGCGCAGCTCCGGCAGGTCGAGTTCGCCCGCGCCATTCCAGTCCGGCGTGCCTTCGAGCGGGTGGAAGTGCAGGGCGGCCCCGGCGGCGCCCCAGCGTTCGCCCAGCCGAAGTGCACTGGCCGCCAGTTTAGCCGGCGCGGCGCCGCCATACGCGAACCAGTGCACGGCGCACGGCGGCAGGGTCACATGGGCGGCGTCGCAGGCATCGATCGCCTTTACCAGCGGCACCGCCACTTCGAAGCCGTTCACTTCGATCGTGCCATGCACGGCCAGTTGCGCGCGCAGCGCGGCCGTGCTGCGCGGTGCGCCCGGCGCCGGGTCGACCAGCTGCTCGGACAGGCGCAGGAACTGGTTGATGCAGGCGCGGCCGCTCATGAACGGCTGCCACAGCAGCACGCGGCGTGCCTGCAGGCGCGCCGCCGCGTCCAGCGCCAGCAAGCCGCCCAGGCGCACGCCCCACAGGGTCAGGGGGCCGCTGTCGCGGTCTGCCAGCCAGGCCGCGGCCAGGTCGAGGTCGTCGTGCCAGATCTGCCAGCGGCCGGCGCTGAATTCGCCGCAGCTGTCGCCGCAGCCGAACAGGTCGATCTGCAGCACCGCATACCCGAGCGCGGCAAAGGCGCGCGATTGCAGCGCCGCCATCCGCCGCGTGCGGTTGAGTTCGCCCGCAAACGGATGGACGTAGAGGATCGCACCGCGCGGCGCGACCTGGGGATTGGGTGCGTGATAGAGGCTGAAACGCGTTCCAGGCTCGGCATCGAAGAAAAATGGCTCCACGCGCGGCGTGGTCAGCAGCGGAGCATTCATGGCCGCTTGTCTCCTGCACTGTGAGCATCGGCGCGCTGGGCGTGTCGAAGCCGGTTTGTCGGTGTAACGATCGTATATTTATGTCAATTTGACACGCGTGCCGCCGCACCGCCTTGCGCGGAGACAGCTGAGCCCAAGCAATATCAATTGATATGGGTCAATAACCCGTTTGCAGTTTTTCTCAATCATGGATTTTTACGTTCAGCAAGATTGGGAAAAAAATGGCTCAGCTGGTACATGAACTGATCGACGCGGCGGCGCTGTGGTCGCCCACCGCGACCGCCTTGCGCCACGGTTCCGAACGCATCAGCTACGCCGGGCTCGCCGGTGCGGTGGCCGCCTGCGGCGCTGCGCTGAGCGCGCTCGGCGTGGCCGGCGGTGATCGCGTCGCACTGGGCCTGCCGCCATCGACGGCGGCCGTGGTGGCCTTGCTGGGCACTTCGCACGCGGGCTGCGCTCTTGTGCCGCTCGACCTGCGCTGCGCTGCGGCGGCAGTCACTTCGCGCCTGCGCGACTGCGGCGCACGCGTGTTAATCACGGATGCAGCCGGCCTCGATGCGCTCGGCGACGCCGCCGGCAGCTGTCCGGCATTGCGCGCCATCGTCGTGCACGGCGGCGGCGTCCCACGCAGCGGCCAGGCGCCAGTGCTCGGCTGGGACAACTTCCTCGCCTCCGCGGCGCCATCCTGCCCGGCAGCAGGCGGCGAGCCGGGCCTGGGCGCACTGATCTATGGCGCAGCCGCCACGGACGGTACCGGCGAGCGTGCGCTGGTCCTGTCGCAGTCTAACTTGGTCGCGGGCGCTGCTTCGAGCGCGCGCTGCCTCGGTATCCGGCCCGGCGACCGGGTGCTGGCCGCGCTGCCGTTCGCCGGCGATTACGGCGTCAACGTCCTGCTGGCGACCTTGAGCGCCGGCGCTACCGTGGTGCTCGACGGCGCCGGGGCGGCGACGCCCGCCGGCTCGCCGGACCCGGCGGCGCTGGCGCGCCTGCTCGAACGCGGCGAGATCACCGCGCTGGCCGCGCTGCCCGGCACCTGGAATGCGCTGGCCGCGCACGACCTCGGACGCACGGCCGACTGCCTGCGCTACGCCGCCTGCGCCGCCGGCGGCCTCGAACGCGACGCGCTGGCCACGCTGCGCGCGGCGCTGCCGCGCACCCGCATCCACCTGCTGTACGACATCGGCGAGGCGTGCCGCTCGACCAGCCTGATGCCGTCCCAGCTCGACGAACGGCCCGGTTCGATCGGGCGCGCGCTGCCGTACTCGGACTGGCTGGTGCTCCGCGCCGACGGGCGCGAATGCGCGCCGGGCGAGACCGGAGAACTGGTGCGCCGCGGCGCGCTGGTGGGATCGGGCTGGTGGAACGACCCCGGCGCCAGCTGCGAACAGTTCCGCTCCCTGCCTCCCGGCGCGGGCCTGGCGCAGAGCGATACCGGCTACTGGCCGGGCCTGAGCGCGCGCAAGGACCTCGACGGCTACCTGTACCTGAGCGAAGGGCGCAACGACACCATCACCACCGGCGGCTACCGCATCAGCGGGCGCGAGGTGGAAAAGATCGTCATCGGCACCGGCCTGGTGGCCGAGGCGGCGGCGGTCGGGGTCGCCCATCCTGTACTCGGACAAGTGATTGCCGTGCTGGCGACGCCGCGCCAGGGCGCCCGGCTCGATTCCTCGATCCTGTTCGGCGCCTGCCGCGCGCGCCTGCCGCAGCACATGCTGCCGGCCATGGTCGACGTGCGGCGCGCACCCTTGCCGCGTGCGCGCGATGGCCAGATCGACCGCGCGCTGCTGGCCGGCGAACTGGCGCCGCTGTTTGCCGACGTGGCGGCGCGGGGCGCGCCATGAGCGGCCTGTGCGGCTGGTTTTCACGAGAGCCAGCGGCCATGCAGCTGGCCGACATGGCCGCGCCGTTCACCCTGGCGCAGCCCTTGCGCAGCGCCGCCCACAGCCTGGGCGCGATGGCGCTCGCCGCCGCTTCCGCCGAGGCCAGCCTGTACCACCAGGATGGCCTCCTGATCGCCAGCTTCGGCGCCCAGGCCGACGCGATCGCACGCTTGTGGCGCGCGCACGGCGCCCGCGCCTGCGCGGCGCTGTCCGGGCACTTTGCCTTTGCCTTGCTCGACGAACGGCGCGGCGAAGCCCTGCTGGCGGTCGACCGCTGCGCCACGCGGCCGCTGTTCTATCAGATGGCCGGCCGCGGCCTGGTCTTTGCCAGCAGCATGGAAGCGCTGGCGCGCCATCCCGGCGCCGGGCGCGAACTCGATCCGCAAGCCCTGTTCGATTACCTGTACCTGCACGCGGTGCACGGGCCACGCACCATGTTCGCCGGCCAGCGCCGGCTGGCCCCGGGCGAATGCCTGCACCTGCACGGCGGCCGCGTCGAACGCATCCGCTACTGGCGCATGCGCTACACCGAGCACGCGGTCGACCCGGTCCCGCAGACGGCGCTGCTCGACGCGCTGGCGCTGGCCCTCGACTGCACGCCGCACGGCCCCAATGTGCCGCCGCGGGCCGCGGTGATGCTGGCGGGCGGTGCCGGCGCCACGCTGGCGGCCACGCTGCTGCAGCGCGGCGGGGCGCCGGTGCATACCTATGCGATCGGCTACAGGGTCGGCGAAAACCGCGGCGACGGGGCGATCCTGGCAAACGCACGCGCGGCGGCGCGCAAGATCGGCAGCCGCCACCGCGAGCAGGTCATCGACGGCAGCGACGTGGCCGACGCGGTCGCCGCGCTCGCGCAGGCTGCGGATGCGCCCTGCGGCGACCAGGCCGCCGTCGCCATGCTGTTTGCCGGCCGCATGGCGCGCGAGGATGGCGTCGAGCGCCTGCACGGCGCATTCGGCGCGGCCCAACTGTTCGGACGCGGACGGCGCTACGCCGGCCTGGCGCAGGCCAACGCCTATGAACGCCTGCCGGGCGCGCTGCGCCAGTTACTGATCGAACCACTCCTGTTTGGGCCGGGCGCGCGCCTGCCGATGCTGGAGGGCCTGCGCAGCCGCATCGAACACGCCATGGCGCCGCCGCTGGCCCGGCTGCGCCGCCGCAACGCACTGCTCGCCCACGGCACCGCGAATGTGTTCGAGCCGGCTTTCCTCGAACTGGTCGACCCGGATGCGCCCGCCGCCGTGCAGGAGGAGGCCTGGTGGCTGGCGCAGGCGCGCAGCGCCGTCAACCGCGCGGTCGACCTCGAACTGCAGGGCGACCTACCGTGCCGGATCGTGCCCGCCTTCGCCGCAGCCTGCGCGGCGGCCGGCGTGCAGGCCGGGCTGCCTTACCTGGACGACGCGGTGGTCGCCATGGCGGCGCGCCTGGCGCCACGCCACAAGAGCGGCAACGGGCCGCAGCGCCTGTTCTCGCGGGCGCTACGCGAACTCGGCGCGCCCGCGCCGGCTTATGTGGCCGACTATGCGGCCGGCGCCGTGACGCTGCCGTTCGGGCGCTGGCTGCTGGGCGACGCCAGGGTGCGTGCGCTCGCCTACGACAGCCTGTCGAGTCTCTCGAAGCGGCGCATCCTGCGCCGCGAATTCATCGACCTGCTGCTCGCGCGGCGCCTGCCCCAAGACCCGGCGGCGCACGGACAGACGGTCTGGCGCCTCCTGATGCTGGAACAATGGCTGGCGCGCGGGCGGCGCGATGGGGTGGCTGTGGCAACGCGTGTGGACGCCTCGGTACTGGAGCCGGGCTAGGGCTGGCGGCCGCGTTCAGCCGCCGGCCAGCGCGTCGTACACCGCAAGATAGCTGCGCGCCATCGCCGGCAGGCTGTGGTGGGCGATCACCTGGCCGCGCGCGCGCGCGCCGTGGCGGGCGCCCATCTCGGGGATGCGGCAGTAGTCGGCGATTGCCGCCGCCATCACGTCCGGCGACATCGGCGGCACCAGGATGCCGGTCAGGCCCGGCTGCACCAGTTCCTTGTGCACCCCGACCGAGGTGGCGACGACCGGCAGCCCGGTCGCCATCGCTTCGAGCAGCACGTTGCCGCTGACTTCGGCCAGCGCCGGCAGCACCATCAAATCCATCGCGCGCATCAGCTGGGCGGTATCCAGCCGTTCGCCCGGCAGCCAGGCGCGCTGCCCGGCGCCGGCGCGTTCGAGCATCGCCTGGCATTCGGCGCGCATCGGTCCGTCGCCCACGATCAGCAGGCGCAGGCGGCTGTGCGCCGCGTGGGGCGAGGAGATCAGGCGCAGGAAGGCTTCGACCAGGGTGGTGTCGTTCTTGGCGTCGTCCATGCGCCCGACGCTGCCGATCACGAAGGCATCGTCGCGCATGAAGCCGTCGGGGCCCACTGCGGCGTGCGGGCCGAGGCGCGGGTGGAATTCGAGGCTGTCGACGCCGTTCGAGATGTGCGACACCCGCGAAGGCTCGGCGCCGACCTGTTCGATCAGCCAGCGCTCCTGCTCGGCGCTGACGGCGATGTAGTGGCCGACCAGCGGTCGTAGCGCGCGGCGCAGGAAGCCGGGCGGGCGTTTGCGGCCGGGGCCGGCGGACTCCCTGCCTGGTCCGGGTGCGGATTCGCGCGCATATTCGCCATGCACGCGCAGCCGCACTCCCGCCAGCGCCGCCGCCAGCTGCCCTTCCAGGCCGCCCAGGTTGCGGGTATGCACCAGGTCCGGCCGCAGCGCGCGCAGGGCGCGCACCATGCGCAGGAAGTGGCCCGGGTCCGGACCGTCCCGCTTGTGCAGGTCGATCACTTCGACCCCATGTTCGCGCAGATGGGTGTGCAGCAGTGCATGGTCGCGCAGGCACAGCACCGCATGACGATAGCGGTCGCCCGGCATGTGCGCGATCAGGTCAAGCAGGCTGTCGCCGGCGCCGCCGGCATCGAGCCGGTTGACCACGTGCGCGATCAGCCGCGGCGGCGCGAACGCCGGCGCCAGCGCGGCGACGGGACGGTTACCCATGGCACCCCACCAGGACCTGAAGCGCTCTCATGCGTATATAGGAAACAGGAACGCTCGGCGCAGCCGCGCCAAACGATGACGATGGGCGAGGAACATTGGACGGTCTCCGGTGAACGGCCAGGGCGGCGCGCAGGTGCGTTGGCTTGCAACCCTGTCGATTATATGGCCGCGCGCGAGGTGCACTGCGCAACCCTTTTCACCGTTGATACCGGTCAAAGAGGTGGCGTGCACATATGAAATTTCCTTATCGACACATCTTTCCACCAAGTGCTGGTGATTAATTTCTTCCGTGATTGATCTATGTCCAGATGGCAAAGATTGCACGCAAAGCCCGGGAACCCCGTTACTGCTGACCTTGTCTGAATCGCAGTCATGTCGTTTTCGCCAATGACGGCGGAACGCTACTTTCAGGGAGACCAGTATGTTGGTAGATGAATTGCCGATCGCAACGTTCGAGGCAGCACCAATCCAGGCGCCGCGTACCGGGGGTGCCGGCCCCGCAGTCCAGGCGCCGGCGCGCCTCGACAACCAGGTATTCAATATCCGCGTGGCGCTGTCGGCCGAGTGCCACGCCGACAGCGGCGCCCTGGTGCGGCGCATGTACGCCTGGCGCGGCTATGCGTTCGAGGCGGGCGAGGGCGGCTACGACAGGGTGACCATGTACGCCGAGACCGGCGGCGAGCTGGTCGGCACGATGAGTCTGTGCCTCGACCGCGGCAATCGCCTACCGGCCGACGAGAACTTTGGCGACCGCCTCGACATCCTGCGCGCCCAGAACCGGCGCCTGTGCGAACCCTCGCGCCTGGCGATCGACGCCGGCACGTCCAAACGCGTGTTCGCCGCGCTGATCCACATCTCTTATCTGTACGCGAGCGAATTGCATGGCTTCACCGATTACATCATCGAGGTCAATCCGCGCCATGTCGCCTTTTACAAGCGCATGCTCGGCTTCACCGACTTCGGCGGCGAACGCCCGTGCAGCCGCGTCGGCGCCCCAGCCGTGCTGCTGCGCCTGACGCTCGACCAGATGGGCGGGCAGATCCGCAAGTGGGCCGGCAGCTTCGAGCAGGGCGCGGGCGAGCGCTCCTTCTACCCTTGGTTCTTCCCCATGTGGGACGTCCCCGACATCCGGGCGCGCCTGGCGGCCCTGTGCCGTGGCGGAGAACGCGCATGAGCCGCCTGAACGACCTGCAGGGCGTGGTGGATAGCACCGACGCGCTCGCCGCGATGGCCGCCGTGGTCGGCGCCGCCAACGTGCTCGCCGACGAGACCACGCGCGAGCGCTATGCGCGCAGCACGGCAGCGCGCCCGGTGCGCCCGCTGGCGCTGGTGCGGCCGGCGAATGCCGGCGAGGTGGCGCAACTGGTCAAGATCGCGGCCGGCGCCGGCGTTGCCGTGTACCCGATCAGCACCGGCAAGAACTGGGGCTATGGCGACGCCTGCGCGGTCGGCGCCGGCCAGGTGATCCTCGACCTGTCGCGCATGAACCGCATCATCCACGTCGACCCGGAACTGGCGTACGCGGTGATCGAGCCGGGCGTGACCCAGCGCCAGCTGTCGGACCACCTGCTCCAGCGCGGCTATCCGCTGTGGGCCGACTGCACCGGCGCCGGGCCGGACACGAGCTACATCGGCAACATCATGGAACGCGGCTTCGGCCATTCGCCCTACGGCAACCGCCTGCAGCACGTGGCCGGCATGCAGGTGGTGCTGGCCAGCGGCGAACTGCTCGAAACCGGCTTCGGCCACTACCGCCAGGCACGCGCCGCACACCTGTTCCCGTATGGCGTCGGACCCTTCCTGGATGGCCTGTTCACCCAGTCGAACATGGGGATCGTCACCCGTCTGGGCATCTGGCTGATGCCGCAAGTCGAATGCGTGAACCACTTCCTGTGCAGCGTTCCGGCCCATGCCGACATCGCCGACGTGGTCGACGCCCTGCGGCCGCTGCGGCTGGACGGCACCCTGCGCAGCATCCTCCACATCGGTAACGACATGCGCGTGTTTTCCGGCAGCGGCGCCTTTCCGCGCGCGGCCGTGCCGCAGGGCGCGCGCCTGCCCGAGGCGCTGCGCCAGCAGATGCGCGCCGAAAGCGGCGTCGGCGCCTGGACCGTCTCCGGCGCGCTCTACGGCTCGCACGCCCAGGTGGCGGCGGCGCGTGCCGCCGTGCGGCGCGCCCTGCGCGGCACGAAGGGACGCGCGCGCTTTGTGAGCGAGCGCAGCCTGCGCGCCGGCTCATTCGCCGCGCGCCTGCTAGGGAATACCGAAGCGGGCAAGCGCTTGCGCACCCAGGTCGCGCTCGGCGAATCGCTGTTCGGGATGAACCGCGGCGTACCCGACGGCCGCTTCCTGTCGGGGGCCTACTGGCGCCGCCGCGGCGGCGTGCCGGCGACCTTTCCGGTCCAGGCCAATCCGGCGCAGGACAATTGCGGCCTGCTGTGGGTCTCTCCGGTACTGCCGCTGCGCGGCGGCGACATGCTGGCCGTGCACGAGCTAGCCCATGCCAGCTTCGACAAATACGGCTTCGACCTGTTCGCCACTTTCAGCATGATCAACGAGCGCACACTCGGCGGCGTGCTGACGGTCGCCTACGACAAGGACGACCCCGACGAAGCCGCGCGCGCCCGTGCCTGCCATGACGAGGTGTTCGCCAACATGTTCGACGCCGGCTACATTCCCTACCGCGTCGGCAACCACGCCATGGGCCGGCTCGACCCGGACGGCGACAGTTACTGGCGCACGGTCGGCGCCATCAAGGCCGCGCTCGACCCGGCCGGGATCCTGGCGCCGGGACGCTACCAGCCGGGGGTGGCAGCCGGATTGATGTAGACACGTCGCCGTGCGGCAGCGTTCGCCGCCGCACGGAACGCGGCCGGCGTCTGTTCTAGGATGTCGGTTCACTCAATATCCAAGGAAACGCCATGTCCATGACGAACGCTTCGGCCCAGGCGGCCGCGCTGGCGGACAAGATCCGCTCGATGCGCTTTGCAATGTTTACCACCGTCGACGAGCACGGCCACCTGATCAGCCATCCGATGACCAACCAGGAAACCGACGAGCAGGGCGGTCTCTGGTTCTATACCTCGATCCATGCGCCGCTGTGGCAGAACATCGCCCTGCAGCCGGAAGTGAACGTCAGCTTCGCCCAACCGGACGACAGCCTGTACGTCTCGATCAGCGGCACCGCCGAGCGCGTGGTTGACCGTGAGCGCATTCGCGCGCTGTGGAACCCGATGGTGCAGGCCTGGTTCCCGCACGGCCCGGACGACGAACACGTGGTGCTGGTGCGCGTGTCCCCGCACAGCGCCGAATACTGGGATTCGAACGACAGCAAGATGGTGCGCATGTTCCAGATGGCCAGGGCCGCCGTCACGGGGACGACGCCGGACGTCGATCCGGGCGAACACGGAACGATCAGGCTGGATAATTAATCTAAGCTGATCGGCGCAGCGGCGGATGGCCGCCGCTGCGCATCGCTTTTCAAGTCCGGGGCGGCAAGTCGTCCTGCGACTGGTTGGCGCCGGACTCGCGCGAACCGATGCCGGTGCCGGTACCACCGGCCTGCTGCGAGGTGGTGTCGAGGTGGCCACGCGCGCCGGTCTGCATGGCGCTGCCTTGCGCTTCCGGCGCCGGTTCGGTCGCAGGCGGGGTTGCATCCGGGGCTGCGCTTGGCGCGGCATCGTCCTCGCCGGTGCTATGCGTTAGCTGGGCGCCGCCGCTGCCGCCGGTTTCCTGCTGGGTTTCGTGGTGCGGCGTGGCGCCGGCCTGGCCGCTGGTGGTGCCGCCGATGCCTACCGTGGTCGAGGCGGAGTCGTTCGAAGGATTGGTCGCCATATTGCTCTCCCGTTGATGCGTTATCAGTGACCCGATTATGCCCGCAGCCGCGTTCGGCGCCATCGGTGCGTGCAGCGTGGCGCTGTAGGACGGCAGCCAATCCGTGGTGCATAGCGTCCATGCACAGCGCCTGAAACGCCAAAAGACTTCGGCCCGGCATCAAGCCAGGGACGTTTGCCTCGTGTATTGTTGCGGCTAAGAACAAATCAGCGCCCGAGCGCCGAGGAGACCGCCCATGACCACCTTGCCGCGCACTACAGCGTCGATGTCAGCGTCGACGCCAGCGACGATCCATGAAGCCATCATCATCGGCGCCGGCTTTGGCGGCATCTGCATGGGCGTGGCGTTGCGCCGCGCGGGCATCGACAATTTCCTGATACTGGAAAAAAGCGCCGACCTGGGCGGCGTCTGGCGCGACAATACCTATCCCGGCGCCGCCTGCGACGTCCCCTCGCACCTGTACTCGTTTTCCTTCGCGCCGAATCCCGACTGGTCGCATACCTTTGCCGGCCAGGCCGAGATCCACGCCTACCTGCACGATTGCGTGCGCCGCTTCGCCCTGGGCAGTCACATCCGTACCAGCTGCACCGTGCAGGGCGCCGCCTACGACGAAGCGCGCGCATTGTGGGAAATACAGCTGGAAAACGGGGAACGCCCGCTGGCGCACCTGCTGGTCAGCGCCGCTGGACTGCTGGGCCGCCCGGTGCCGCCGCGGCTTCCCGGTATCGACAGCTTCCGCGGCCATGCCTTTCACTCGGCGCAGTGGGACCATGCCTGTACGCTGGCGGGCAAACGCGTCGGCGTGATCGGCACCGGCGCCTCGGCGGCCCAGTTCGTGCCGGTCATTGCGCGCGAAGCCGCACACCTGACCGTGTTCCAGCGCTCGGCGCCATATATCAAGGCGCGCGCCGACCGGCCGTACCCGCACTGGCAAAAGCAGATGTTTCGGCGCTTGCCGGTCCTGATGCGCCTGCACCGCGCCTTTATTTATGCCGCATACGAAACCCGGACGCTGGCCTTTACGCGCATGAAAAGCATGATGTGGCTGGCGGTCGGCAAGCCGTTCCAGGACATGCTGGCGCGCGAAGTGCCCGACTCCGCCTTGCGTGCGCGCCTGACGCCGGATTACCCGATCGGCTGCAAGCGCATCCTGCTGAGCGACGATTATCTCGCCGTCTTCTCGCGCTCCTCGGTGCGCCTGGTGACCGACGCCATCGCGCGCATCACGCCGGCCGGCATCGAGACCGCCGACGGCGCGCAGTACCGGTTCGACGTCCTCATCTACGGCACCGGCTTTGCCGCCACCGAGTTCCTGGCGCCGCTGGCGATCCATGGACGCGGCGGGCGCTCCCTGCACGATGCCTGGCAGGGCGGCGCCGAAGCCTATCTGGGCATGACGGTGCCGGGCTTTCCCAACTTTTTCATGCTGTATGGGCCGAACACGAACCTGGGCCACAATTCCATCGTTTACATGCTGGAAAGCCAGGTCGCACACATCATGCGTTGCCGCCGCGCGCTGCATGCGGCGGGCGCAGCGGCGATCGAGGTCGAAGCCGCGCCGCACGCGCGCTTCAACGGCATGCTGCGGCGGCGCCTGGGCGCCACGGTCTGGCAGGGCTGCCGCAGCTGGTATCTCGACCGTCATGGGCGCAACAGCGCCAACTGGCCCGGCTTCACGTTCACCTACCGCTTCCTGACGCGCCATGCCAGCCTGCTTGCCTACCGGTTCACCAGGCCGCTTGCGGATTATCCGGACGGGGTCGAGGTCGCCGCGCCGCGCGCACTGTCCGAACGCTGCGCGGCCGGCTTCCAGCGCGCCTTCCTGCGCACGTGTTTCAAGCCCCTGATCGGGCCGCCGTTCGGGGCCGGGACGCAGCGCCGCATCGTCGCGATGCTGGCGCCGCTGATGCCGGGCGTGGGCGGCGTCGGCCACCGCCAGGTGCACGCGGGCCGACTGTCCATCGAAGTCGTGACGCCGCCAGAAACAGGGGAGGGCGCGATCCTGTACCTGCACGGCGGCGCCTTCTGCCTGGGTAGCCCAAGGACCCACCGCAGCATCACCACGCGCCTGGCGCGCGCGGCCGGGGTGCCGGTCTGGGTGCCCGACTACCGTCTCGCGCCCGAATATCCTTATCCGGCGGCACTGGATGACGCAATGGCCTGCCACGCCGCCATGCTGGCCGCCGGCATCCCGGCTGCGCGCATCGTGCTGGCAGGCGATTCGGCGGGCGCCGCGCTGGCGCTGGCGGCCGCGCTCAGGCTGCGCGATGGCGGCACGGCGGCGCCGGCCGCGCTCGCGCTGATATCTCCGCTCACGCAACTGCCGCCGGGCGAACACCCGGCGCACGCGGCGGCCGATCCGATGGTGCGCACCGCCTGGGGCCGCCAAGGCGCCGCCTGGTACGCCTGCCCGCCGGATGCCACCGTCCACCAGCCGCTGCGCTGCGACCTGCGCGGCCTGCCGCCGCTGCTGGTGCAGGTAGGCGACCAGGAAATCCTGCTGCCCGATTCGCTGCGCCTGGCCGACCATGCCGCTGCCTGCGGCGCGCCGTGCCGGCTCGAGATCCACCGGGCGCGCTGGCACGTTTTTCACTTGCAGGCGTTTTACCTGCGCTCGGCGGACAACGCCATCGGCGCGCTTGGCCAGTTTGCGCGCGAGCGGATCCTGGCGACGCAAGCGGCCACCAGCGACGCAACATCGCTCTAAGCTACCAAGCGGGCGCACAATAGGCCATGCTCTACGCCGCTGCAGCCACGCTCGTCCTGCTCGCCCACCTCGCCTTCGTGCTGTTCGTCGTGTTCGGCGCGGCGCTGGTGCCGCGCTGGCCGCGCCTGATAGGGCTGCATCTGCCGGCGGCGGCCTGGGGCATCTTCATCGAGACGAGCGGGCGCGGCTGTCCGTTGACCGCGCTGGAAAACCTGCTGCGCCTGCGTGCCGGCCTGGACGGCTATGCCGGAGGCTTCCTCGAACACTACATCCTGTGGCTGCTGTATCCGGGCGGTCTTACGCGCGAGATCCAGTTCGTGCTGGCCGGCGTGGTCGCGGCCGTGAATATCGTCCTGTATGCACGAATCTGGCGCCGCCGCCGGCAGAAATAAGGGGGCCCCGCGTCCGGTTGGCGCGGCCAGCGCTTGCTCAACAGGGGTTGCCGGAGCAATAATGCAATGTGCTGGCTGATTGTTATCGCTTTTCGCCCGCGCGTGGGGCCTGTAAGGACACGAAGCGGCTGCGGACATGGCGAGTCGATTCGCGCCTGACCATATCGCAAGATGTGACAGGCGCTTTCCCTCGTGGTGACTACGAACCCGGACCCGTTTGCGTGTTGCGCAAGCGGGGGGGGTACGCGTATGCGATCGATCGGCCGGCGAATAATGGCAATGCGGCAGGGAAGCGGGAAAGACGCCCGGCACGGATTGGCAAGTGCCGCGACGACTTCCGACAGGAGACAGACAATGCATAACAGGAGAGCACGTAGTGAGTCTTTTTAGAACGAAAAACCTCGATACCATGGTGGCGGACAGCCGCACCCCTGGCGGACTGAAAAAGGTCCTCGGACCGATGGACCTGATCCTGATGGGTATCGGGGCGATTGTCGGCACGGGTATCTTCGTGTTGACCGGCACCGGTGCCGTCACGGCTGGCCCGGCATTGACCCTGTCCTTCGTCATCGCCGCCGTGGCCTGCGGTTTCGCCGCCCTGTGCTATGCCGAATTCGCCTCGAGCGTGCCGGTGGCCGGTTCGATCTACACCTATTCCTACGTCACCCTCGGTGAACTCGTGGCCTGGATGATCGGCTGGGACCTGCTGCTCGAATACGGCCTGGCCACGTCCACCGTCGCCGTGGGCTGGTCGGGTTACTTCCAGTCGCTGCTCAAGGGCATCGGGATCGTCCTGCCGGAAGCCTTGCGCGCCGCCCCCGGCGCCATCCCCGGTGTCGACACGGTGTTCAACCTGCCGGCCTTCCTGATCATGATCGTGCTGACCTTCATGCTCTCGCTCGGCGTGCGCGAGTCGGCCCGCGTCAACAACGTCATGGTGCTGATCAAGACCGGCGTCGTGCTGCTGTTTATCTTCGTCGGCGTCAACTACGTCAAGCCGGAAAACTGGCAACCCTTCATGCCGTTCGGCGCCGGCAGCGTGATGAGCGCGGCGGCCCTGGTGTTCTTCGCCTTTATCGGCTTCGACGCCGTCACCTCCGCCGCGGAAGAAGTCAAGAATCCGAGCAAGGACCTGCCGGTCGGCATCATTGGCTCGCTGGCCGTCTGCACCATCCTGTACGTGGCGGTAGCGGCCATCATGACCGGCATCGTCCCGTTCATGAATTTCAAGGGTGTCGACCACCCGGTCTCGCTGGCGCTGCAGTACGCCGGCCAGGACTGGGTCGCCGGTTTCGTCGACCTCGCCGCGATCCTGGGCATGAGCACCGTGATCCTGGTGATGGCCTACGGCCAGACCCGCATCCTGTACGCCATGTCGCGCGATGGCCTGCTGCCGAAGAAACTCTCGACCGTGCACCCGAAATACGGCACCCCGTACTTCGCCACCTGGCTGGTCGGCATCATCTTCGGCCTGATCGCCGCCGTCGTGCCGCTGGGCGTGCTGGCCGAACTGGTCAACATCGGTACGCTGGCCGCGTTCTCGCTGGTCTCGCTGGCCGTCATCATCCTGCGCAAGAAGCGTCCGGACCTGCACCGCGCCTTCCGTTGCCCGGGCGTACCGGTGATCCCGGCCCTGGCCATCCTCTTCTGCATCACGCTGATGACGTTCCTGAGCTGGCATACCTGGGTTGCCTTCATCGTCTGGCTGGCGATCGGCCTGGCGGTGTATTTCGGCTACGCACGTTCGCGTTCGCTGCTGCACAAGCAGGGCTGAGCCGTTCCGGCATAAAAAAACCTGGCCGCGGCCAGGTTTTTTCGTTTGTGCTACCTGGACAAATCAGGCGTGGGCGGCAAGCCCTGCGAATTCGTCGAGACCGGCCACGCGCGCGCCGAGCGCAGCCATGCGCTCGATCGCGCGTTCGCCATCGCCCGGCGCAACGTCCACCGCGCGCATCGCTTCCGCGACGATGACCACCTCGAACCCGAGTTCGCGCGCATCGAGTACCGTGTTCAGCACGCAGTAATCGGTGGCCAGTCCACCGACGACCACCCGGCGCACGCCACGCCCGCGCAACTGCTGCGCGAGGTCGGTGCCGTTGAATGCCGAGTAGGCGTCGGCGTCCGCCGTGTCCGCCTTGGACACGACCGTTGTGCCGGCTGGCAGCTCGAGCTCGGCGGAAAACGCCGCCCCCTCGGTATCGGCCACGCAATGCGGCGGCCACGGTCCGCCGCGCGCGGCGAACGAACAGTGGTTGTCGGGATGCCAGTCGCGCGAGGCGTAGACCGGCAAGCCCTGGCGGGCGAACAGATCAGCCAGGCGGTTGATCGGCGCGATGACCTGGTCGCCATTGGGCACGCCGAGCGCGCCGCCGGGGAGGAAATCAAGCTGCATGTCGATGATCAGGAGGGCGTCGCCGGAGTTGAGTTCGATCGGGTTCATATGTTGTCCTATTGAATCATTTGATCGGAACAGGTTAGCACGCTCCGGGCGCGGGCGCTGGGGCTTTGTCATGATATACTGTATAAAAACACAGTATTACATGAAGACAATATGACCAAGTTCGTCCCCATCGACCTCGCACCACGCCTTGCCGGCGAAGCCGACGCGCCCAGCGCCCGGTTTGACGTCAAGATGTTTCGCGTCGCCGACGATCCGATCACCGAGGCCCAGACCGACGCCGAAATCGCCCGCGAATTCATCGGCAATGGCGAACTCAGCGCCAAATCGATCGCCAACAGCCAGAAAGAACTGTTCCGCTTCCTCACCTGGTGCCGGGAAGAAGCAAAAAAGACGCTGGCCCAGCTGAACGTGGCCGACCTCAACGCTTACAAGGAATTCCTGCGCAACCCGCCGCCGAACTGGATCTCGACAACCAAGTGGCCGCGCAGCGACCCGCGCTACCGCCCATTTACCGGTCCCTTGTCCGATCCGAGCCGGCGCCAGGCGATGATCGCGGTGAAAGGCTTGCTGGCCTTTGCCGAGCAGACCGGCTACCTGCGGCGCAACCCGGCGGCGCTGGTGCGCAACGTGCGCACGCCGATCGCCAGCCGCATTACGCGCTACCTCACGCCGGAGGCGATCGCGCTGGCGGTGGAAACCGTCTCGCGGCGCGTGCCCGATTCGCCCGCGGCCCTGCGCCGGCGCGAGCGCGACCGTTTCCTCCTGATCGCGTTCGCCCATACCGGCGCGCGCCTGAACGAACTGGTCAGCGCGAACATGGGCGCCATCTACGCGGAAGGGAACGACCGCTGGTGGCTCGACGTCATCGGCAAGGGCAACAAGCCGCGCCGCCTGCCGGTGCCAGAAGAGATGCTCGATGCCTACCGGCGCTACCGCGAAGCCTTTGGCCTGCCGCCGCATACGGCGCGCGCCGACCGCATGCCGCTGGTGCTGTCGAGCCGCAGCAAGGCGGTCACGCGCCTGACCGACGAGGCGGCGTCGGAAGCGATCAAGAGCGTGTTTGCCGAAGCCGCATCCGCCGCGGCGCGCGCCGGCCAGCCCGATATCGCCGCCAGCCTGCGCCACGCCTCAGCCCACTGGCTGCGCCACAGCATGCTGACCAACCACGCAAACAATGGCGTGCAGCTGAAAACCCTGCAGGATACGGCCGGCCACGCCAACATCGCCACCACCGCCGGCTACCTGCACAAGACCGACAACGAGCGCCACGACGAGATCATCGCGTCGAACGCCGGCACGAAGGGCAAAAAGGAGAAATAAACTGGAGGACGTCAATGGGGCGGAACGGGAAACCGGATCGGGGTAGCATGACGCCTGCACATCCGTTCCGGATATATTCCACGTTCTGTCGACAAAGGAGAATCCCATGGCAAAGGTACTGGTCCTGTATTACTCCACCTACGGCCACATCGAGCAGATGGCGAATGCCATGGCCGAAGGCGTGCGCGCCGGCGGCGCCGATGTCGTCGTCAAGCGGGTGCCGGAAACGGTGCCCGAGGCGGTCGCGCGCGGCGCCCATTTCAAGCTCGACCAGCAGGCGCCGGTCGCCACCGTCGACGAGCTGCCCGATTACGACGCGATCGTCATCGGCGCGCCGACCCGCTATGGCCGCATGCCCTCGCAAATGGCGGCCTTTCTCGACCAGACCGGCGGCCTGTGGGCGCGCGGCGCACTGCACGGGAAGGTTGGCGCCGCCTTTACCTCGACCGCGACCCAGCACGGCGGCCAGGAAACCACGCTGTTCTCGATCATTACGAACCTGCTGCACTTCGGGATGGTCGTGGTCGGCCTGCCGTACAGCTTTGCCGGCCAGATGACGCTCGACGAAATCAGCGGCGCCAGTCCCTATGGCGCCAGTACGATTGCCGGCGGGCAGGGGCAGCGCCAGCCGAGCGCCAACGAACTCGAAGGCGCGCGCCATCAGGGGGAACTGGTGGCGAAAACGGCGCTCAAACTGTTCGGCTGAGCGGAAAAGGGGTCGTTCCCACCGCGAGGCGAGGTCAGACGCGGCGCGCGTGTTGTTCCACGACGAGAAGGATCCGGGACCGCGCCACGCTCGGCGCAGCCTGTGCCACTGCTATGGGAGTGAATGATGCCGGAGAGGTCGTTGGCGGAAGTACGGTGGCTGGCGGCCACCCGGTCGAGCATGTGCTCCTGTGGAGCAGGCCGAGCGGCATACGAGGCAGGAGTTCGTCGGTTACGGTAATCTTTTCGCTGGCGCCGGCCGCACCGGTTCGGCTGTGTACGGCGATATCGTGCGGCAGGAGGAGCAGCGGGCCTCCCAGGCCTGATAAGTGGTCTACCGAGATCCCGCAGGAAGCGAGCGGCCGTGCACAGCCAACAGGATGCCGACCATGCCCGAGCTGTTCGGATTCGATGCGTTTTCGCCGAAGGAAATCGCCGAGCGGGTGGAGACCGTCGGCGTTGCCAAGGCGCGGCTGTTGCTGCTGCCGATGTTGATGCTGAGCGTGCTGGCAGGCGCCTTCATCGGCCTGGGAGCGCTGTACTTCGTCATCGTACGCTCCGATCCGACCCTTGGCTACGCACTCAAGCAGATGCTGGGCGGCATGGCTTTCGCCTCTGGCCTGATCCTGGTGGTCGTCGCCGGCGCCGAGCTGTTCACCGGTAACAACTTGCTGGTACTGGCTTGGGCCGACAGGAAAATCGGCACGCGCGAACTCCTGCGCAGCTGGGCGATCGTGTTTGTCGGAAACTTCTTCGGGGCGCTCGGCATGGCGCTGCTGGTGGTTCTGTCGCGCCATCCGGAGGCGAACGGCAATGCGATCGCCCGTGAATACCTGGCCATTGCCGCGGCCAAGGTAGCGATGCCGTTCTGGACGGCGTTTTTCCGGGGCGTCCTGTGCAATGCCCTGGTCTGCCTGGCGGTCTGGATGGCGCTCGCCGGACGCAGCGTGGTCGACAAGGTCGTGGCCATCGTGGTGCCCATCTCGGCGTTTGTCGCGGCCGGCTTCGAGCACAGCGTCGCCAACATGTACCTGATTCCCATGGCCATGCTGTTGCAGGCCTTCGGCACGGTGGACGCCGCGCCTGCGATCACCTGTGGCGGATTCCTGCGCAACTTGGTGCCGGTATTGCTGGGCAACCTGGCCGGTGGGGGCGTGCTGGTCGGCCTGGTCTACCATTTCATTTATCACGCCAAACGCGAATGAGAGCAGGGTGCTTGACATTCGAACCATGCTGGTCGACCTGCCATCACTGGCACTGCCTGCGTATCGTTTCCATGTGGCGCTGGCGCATCTCGGGCGACAGCGCGCCGTTTTCCCTGTGCATCATGGCCTGCCGCGCGTGCTCGTCCGGCGCAGCGCGCATGCCGCGGTACCGAGCGCACATCCCTTCCTTCTCCACCGGCCCCACGCTGCCGGCCGTGCCCGCGCTCATTCCGGGCAGACTGCTGGCCCGCCGAGGGCGCTATCGGATCGCGCCGCCGGCCAGGGGCATGCGCTTAATCTGCACTTAATGTTGGGTACCTAGGCTTGAGCCATTGAAACAAGTATTGCTCACAGCATGCCGGACACCATCCAATTCGCAGGGCCGAATGCCGACGCCGTGGCACTGGTCCGCAGGCCGCGCCAACCCCGGCCCGTGCTCGAACGCTTTCCCCGCGGCGCACCGGGCCGGGCGGAGCTCGAGGCCTTCATCGCCGCCTCCTTCCTGGAAAGCTATGGCGCGCATATCGATCATTTCAGCGACACCCTGGTCGGCTACCGCGATGCCGCCGGTGCCTGGGCCGCCGCGCTCGGGTATTCGCTGGCGGCCGACGGCGCGGTCTTTCTCGAACAGTACCTCGACGGCCCGATCGAAACCGAAATCGGCGCCCGCCTCGGCCGTCCGCTCGCGCGCGCCGACATCGTCGAGGTCGGCAACCTGGCGGCCAGCCATCCCGGCGCGGCGCGCGCCCTGATCGTCGGCACCACCGCGCTGCTGCACGGCATGGGCCCGCACGTCGTCGCCTTCACCGCGACCACCAGCCTGCTCAATTCCTTCGGCCGGCTCCACTTGCGGCCCCAGTTGCTGGCACCCGCCGATCCGGCCCGCCTGCCGGGAGGTGGCCGCCACTGGGGCTCCTATTACGCAACCCATCCACAGGTCATGTTTGGTGACATCCAATATGGTTATTCAGAACTTGCTCGACTCGCTACCCGCGCATTCCCACCTGCTGACTGACGGGCGCCACCCGCTCGATCGCGCGGCGCTGGCCGACCGCATCCGGCACATCGGCGCCATGCTCTCGGCACGCGCCCGGCCGCAGGCGCCGGTCGGGATACTGGCCGATAACTCGCCCGAGTGGCTGGCCGTCGACCTTGCCACGCAGATGCTGGGCCTGACCCTGGTGCCGCTGCCGCTCTTTTTCACGCCGGAACAGTGGATGCACGTCATCGCGCAAAGCGGCATCGGAGCGCTGTTCTGTGCCGATCCGGCACAGGGCGCCGCCCTTGGCTTCGGGCGGCGGGTGGACGGCGGCGGGCCATTGGCGCTGTGCGAGACGGACCGTGTGCCGGCTCCCGCCGCCCTCGACGGCGTGCAGAAACTGACCTTCACTTCGGGCACGACCTCGGCGCCGAAGGGCGTCTGCCTGAGCACGGAACAGCAATGGGAAGTCGCACGCGCCTTGCGCGCCGGCGTGGCCCAGCTGCGGCTGGAACGGCACCTGTGCGTGCTGCCGTTCGCGGTCTTGCTCGAGAACATCGCCGGACCGTACACGGCCCTTCTCAGCGGCGCGACCACGATCTGTCCGCCGCTGCAGGAAGTCGGCATGCGCGGCGCCAGCGGTTTCGATGCGCAGGCCTGCCTCGACGCGATCGCGCGCTACGAGGCGCACAGCATCACGCTGGTGCCGCAGATGCTGCAGGCGATCGTCGCGGCGGCCGGGAAGGACGACCCGCGCCTGGGCAGCCTGCGCTTCGTTGCCGTCGGCGGCGGCAAGATGCCGCCCCAGCTACTGGCGGCGGCACGCGCGCTCGGCTTGCCCGTGTTCGAAGGCTATGGCCTGTCCGAATGCGCCTCCGTCGTCGCCCTGAACCTGCCCGGCGCGCAGCGCGATGGCAGCGTCGGCAGACCGCTGGCGCACCGCCAGGTGGCCATCGCCGCCGACGGCGAGATCCTGGTCGAGGGCTGCACCGCGCGCTACCTCGGCCAGGAAGCGTCCCCCGGCATCGAGGGCAGGCTCGCCACGGGCGACCTCGGCCATCTCGACGCGGACGGCTTCCTCTTCATCGACGGCCGCAAGAAGGACATCCTGATCACCGGCTTCGGGCGCAACGTTTCGCCCGAATGGCCCGAAGCCGTGCTCACCGGCAGCGGCGCCATCGCCCAGGCGATCGTCGTCGGCGAGGCGCAGCCCTGGCTGGGCGCTCTGCTCGTGCCGGCCGGCCCCGGCCTCGACGCGGCGGCCCTGCAGGTAGCGGTCGACCGGGCCAATGCCGAGCTGCCGGATTATGCGCGGATCGGGCGCTGGCAAGCCGTGCCGCCGTTCCTGCCCACGAACGGTTTGCTGACCCCGAACGGCCGCCTCAAGCGCGAAGCCATCCGCACCACCTATGCGAACGAGATCGCATTCCTTTTTACTCAACCGGAGTCGAACACGTGAATTTCTTCGATCAATTGCAGGCGGCGACCGAGCCGCAGCGCCAGGACATGTTTGCCATCCCCGTCATCCAGGATGCGCTGCAGGGCAAGGTGATCACTTCCCAATACATCGCCTTCCTGGGCCAGGCCTACCACCATGTGAAGCATACCGTGCCGCTGCTGATGGCCTGCGGCAGCCGTCTCGACGGCCGCCACGAATGGCTGCGCGAAGCGATCGTCGAGTACATCGAGGAGGAAGTCGGCCACCAGGAGTGGATCCTGTCCGACATCGGCGCCTGCGGCGGCGATGCCGAAGCGGTCCGCCACGCGCGTCCCCACGCCAGCACCGAGCTGATGGTCGCCTACGCCTACCACCAGGTCGATCGCGGCAACCCGGTCGGCTTCTTCGGCATGGTGCACGTGCTGGAAGGTACCAGCACCGCGCTCGCCACCCACGCCGCCGACACCATGCGCACGGCGCTGGCGCTGCCGCCCGAAGCGTTCAGCTACCTCAGCTCGCACGGCAGCCTCGACCTGGATCACGTGAAATTCTTCGAAGGCCTCATGAACCGGCTCGACGACACTGCCGACCGCGAGGCGGTGATCCACATGGCGCGCATGATGTATGGCCTGTACGGCAATGTCTTTCGCAGCCTGCCGCGCGGCGCGCAACTGTTCGAGGGAGCGTAAGCATGGCGCACACCGACGCCCAGCCTTACCGCGCGGTCCTCACCGGCGCCAGCGGCGGGATCGGCGCGGCGATCGCCGAGCGCCTCGCGGCGCGCTGCTCGCTGCTGATCCTGGTCGGGCGCAAGCGCGACGCGCTCGAGGCGCTGGCCGCGCGCCTGCAGGGATGCCCGGTGCGGATCGTCAGCGGCGACCTGTGCGCGCAGGCCACACTGGATGCGATCGCGGACTGCGCGCGCGACAGCGGCGGCATCAACCTGCTGGTAAATAACGCGGGCATCAGCAGCTTCCACGCCTTCGAGTCCCAGCCGGCCGCCGCCATCCGCGCTCAGGTCGAGACCAACCTGCTGGCGCCGATGCTGCTCACGCAAGCCTTGCTGCCGCTGCTGCAGGCGGCCCCGGCGGCCCAGGTCGTGAATATCGGTTCCGTGTTCGGTTCCCTCGGCTTTCCCGGCTTTGCCGCCTACGGCGCCGCCAAGGCCGGGCTGGCGGGCTTTTCGCAGTCGCTGCGGCGCGAGTTGGCCGATACGACGGTCACCGTGCGCCATTTCTCGCCGCGCGCGACCCGCACCGCGATCAACAGCAGCGCCGTCAACGAGATGAATACGGCGCTGCGTACCAACGAAGACACCCCCAGGATCGTCGCCGACGCCTTCATGCACTTCCTGGCGGGCACTGCGGCCGAGCGTACCCTGGGCGGTCCGGAACGCTTCTTCGTGCTCGTCAACAAGCTGCTGCCAAGGATTCCGGAAAGCGCGATCCGCAAGCAGCTGGGGCAGATCCGCAAGTACCTGCCGCGCTAGCCACCCATTCATTCAAGGAGAAAACGATGAAATACCGATTCGCATGGTATGCGGCACTGGCTGCGGCCGCGGTGATGAGCCTGCCGGCACAGGCCGGCGTCAACGAAGACGTCGCCCATTTGCAGCAGGCATGGGAACAAGCCAAGTACCAGACGCCGGCGCCGAAGCAGGAGGCCGAATTCGAACGCCTCGTCGCCGAAAGCGAGCACGTGGTCATGCGCAACCCGGGCAGTGCCGACGTGCTGATCTGGCATGCCATCATCGAGTCGACCTATGCCGGCGCAAAAGGCGGCATCGGCGCACTGAAGTACGTCAAGGATGCGAAGAAGCGGCTCGAACAGGCCATGGCGATCAACCCGGCCGCGCTCGCCGGATCGGCCTATACGAGCCTGGGTTCGCTATACTACCAGGTGCCTGGCTGGCCAATCGGCTTCGGCGACGACGCCAAGGCGCAGGAGTTCCTGAAGAAGGGCCTGGCGGCCAATCCGGACGGCATCGACCCGAATTATTTTTATGGCGACTACCTGTTCCGCAAGGGCGACTTCGAAGGCGCCGAGCGCTTCCTGCGCAAGGCGCTGCAGGCGCCGGCGCGGGCCGGGCGCAAGCTGGCAGACGAGGGCCGGCGCGGCGAGATCGCCCAATTGCTCGAGAAGATAGCCAACCAAAGGAAGTGACCGACATGCACATGAGGATGCGGCCTTGAGGCTGCTGTTGATCGAGGACGACGAACTGCTCGCCCGCGGCCTGCTGGTGGCGCTGCGCCGTGTCCACTACACGGTCGAGCACGTGCGCGACGGCGGCTCCGCGGTCGCGGCACTGCGTGACAACGCGTTCGACCTCGCCGTCCTCGACCTCGGCTTGCCTGGCCTGGACGGCACCGAGGTCTTGCGCCAGGTACGTGCCGGCGGCAATGGCTTGCCGGTGCTGATCCTGTCGGCGCGCGACGCCATGCGCGACCGCGTCCAGGGGCTCGACCTCGGCGCCGACGATTACCTGGTCAAGCCCTTCGAGCTCGACGAGTTGCTGGCGCGCCTGCGGGTCATCACGCGCCGCCATGGCGGGCGGCCGGTGAACCGGATCGAGCAAGGCGCCCTGGTGCTCGACCTGGAAAGCCTGCGCGCTTCCTGGCAGGGCGAGCCGATCGAACTGCAGCGGCTCGAATTCATGCTGCTGAAGCAACTGGCGGACAATCCACAGCGGGTCTTCAGCCGCGCCCAGCTCGAGGAATCGCTGTATGGCTGGGGCGAGGGCGCCGAAAGCAACACGATCGACGTCCACGTCCACCACCTGCGCAAGAAGCTCGCGCCCGCCGTCGTCAAGACGATCCGCGGAGTCGGCTACCGCCTCGGCGACGTCGGCGCATGACGACTCGTATCTATTCCGGCCGCCGGCGCCTGGTCGCCGCCACACTGGCGTGCATGATCCTGATCTTCGGCGGCATCGGCGTGGTCGCGCACCTGGTGGCCCGCCACGAATCCGAGGAACTGTTCAGCGCACGCCTGGCGACCTCGGCACGGGTGCTGGAAGCACTGGTGGCGCAGCAACTGGCGACGGCGACGCTGCCGCAGCCGATTATCATCACCTTGCCACCGGAGCTGGAAACGGCCGGCGAGGACGAAGACGAAGCCTTCGGGCACCGCTACGAAACCAAGATCGCGTTCCAGGTGTGGCGTGACGACGGGGCTTTGCTGGCGAAGTCGGCTTCTGCGCCGCAGGAAGCGCTGGCGCCCTTGCGGCCGGGCTTCAGCGAGCATGCCGTGGGCGCGACTTTGTGGGAGGTGTTTGCCCTGCGTTCCGGCCACATCTGGGTGCTCACCGCGGAGAAGGAAGAGGTGCGGCGCGAGATGGCCGACTACATCGGCAGGTCGATCGTCGCGCCGATGATCGTCGGCGGACTGCTGATGCTGGCCGCCGTTAACCTCGTGCTGGCGCGCAGTACGCGGCCGCTGAGGGAACTGGCGGCGCGCATCGCGGCGCGCACGCCCGATTCGCTCGATCCGGTACGCCTGCCGGAAACCCCGACCGAGCTGGCGCCGATCGTCACCGAGCTGAACCACCTGCTCGACCGCATCAAGGCCGCCTTCGAACGGGAACAGCGCTTCATCGACGCCGCCGCCCACGAGATCCGCACGCCGATCGCCGCGCTTCAGCTGCACCTGGAAAACGCGCTGCGCTCGCACGACGAGACGGAGCGCGACGAGGCGCTCGCCCAGGCGCTGGCCGGCGCGCGCCGGACCAGCAAGCTGGCCGAGCAGCTCCTGACCCTGAGCCGGATCAGTGCGCGCAGCGACGACTATGCGCCGCATACCGTTTCGATGCTGGAGATTTGCCACGACGTGATCGCCTCGATCGATCCGCTGCTCGAACGACGTGGACAGACGATCAGCCTGGATGCGGCGCGTGACTGCGCGGTCTGGGGCGTCCCCTCGCAACTGCGGCGCCTGCTGCAGAATCTGATCGACAACGCCTCGGTGCATGGCGCCCGGCATGGCGAGGTTGTGGTCCGCCTGGCCACGGCGGGGGAACGCGTGCTGCTGTCGGTCGCGAACGACGGCGTGCCGATCCCGGAGGGCGAAGTGGCCAAACTGTTCACGCCGTATTACCGCCTGCGCGGCGCCGCGCCCGGCGGCCATGGCCTGGGGCTGGCCATCGTCAAGGAAATCGCCGACCAGCATGGGGCGCCGATCAGGATCGTCCCCAGGGCCGACGGCCAGGGCACGATGGTCGAGGTATCGCTGCCGGGCGTCGCCGGATAAGGGCGGGCATGCCGCGGCAGCTCAGGGACGGGGCAGGCCCAGGTTCCGGTTTGCCGGCACTGCCACATCGATCAGCTTCGGCTTCGGCAAGTCGAGTTCGCTCATCAGCTTGCGGAAGTCCGCGCGGCTGCGGTTTGCCAGGCGCGCGTTGTGGGCTTTTTCCCAGCCGATCGTCGACACCGACTGGCTCTTGTAGTCGTGCCCGGGCCACATCCGCGTGTCGTCCGGCAGCGTGAACAGCTTGTCGGTCACGCTGTCGTAGAGGGCGTCGCTGCTGCCGCCCTGGAAATCGGTGCGGCCGCAGCCGTCGATCAGCAGGGTGTCGCCCGTGAACACGTTGCCGCGCCAGAGGTAGCACATGCTGCCCGGGGTGTGGCCGGGCGTATGCAGTACCTGGATTTCCTCGACGTTGCCAAAACGGACGACATCGCCGTCGTGCAGCTGCACCTCCGCCGGGGCGATGCCGCAGCCGCTGGGGACCGCCGCCCGGGCGCCGGTCAGTTCGCGCAGCATGCCGGCCGAGGTCACGTGGTCCGCGTGGGCATGGGTTTCCAGCACATACACCAGCTCGAGCCCGAGCCGTTCCAGGTGGCGCAGGTCGCGCTCGACCTGATGGTCCACGGGGTCGATGATGACGGCCTGCCGCGCGCCTGGCGCCGCGAGGATGTAGGTGAACGTCGACGATGCGGCGTCGAACAGCTGAAACGGGTTCAGTTGCATGGTGCTCTCCTCGAAAAAGGGTGGCGGCACGTCGCTACCGGAGTGCCTTGACGATCATCGCGATGGCGACGAGCGCGGAAACGCAAGCAAAACCTTGTTGCCGCCGGTGGGCCGGCGAGGCGTTCGGCGCGCGAGCGCCCGCCGACCATGCCTGCCAGCGCGCCTGCGGAGCAAGGCAGGGCGATATGCCAGTCGGGCCGGGACCAGACCAAGGCCGAGGGCGGTCGCCATATCCGGCTCGCGCGGACCGGAGACAGGGCGCCCATGTTCATGCCCCGACGCGGCGGTGCGCCGCGATCCGCTCGGCCAGCTCGAACAGGCCCATGCCGGCCAGCATCGCCAGCGTAAACACCAGCGGCTTGACGCCCCCGTAGGCCAGCGAGGCGAGGGCCGGACCCGGGCAATAGCCGGCCAGGCCCCAGCCGGCGCCGAAAGCGACGGAGCCGAGTACCAGGCGGCGGTCGATCACGGTTGCGGTCGGCAGGCGCATCGCGGCGCCCAGCAGCGAACGCTCGCGCTTGCGGGCGGCGCCGAACGCGAAGATGCCGACCAGGATGGCGCCACCCATCACCAGGGCAAGCGAGGGGTCCCAGTTGCCGGCCAGGTCGAGGAAGCCGGTCACCTTGGCCGGGTTGGTCATCCCGGATACGATCAGTCCGATGCCGAAGACGAGTCCTGCCACCAATGCCATGAGGATGTGCATGCCGGTTCCTTCAGATCAAGGCGTGACGTGCGAGATAGACGGTGACGAAGCCTGCGGCCATGAACGCCGCGGTGGCTGCCAGGGACCGCGGCGACATGCGCGCTATGCCGCAGACACCGTGCCCGCTGGTGCAGCCGGAACCGTAGCGGGTGCCGACGCCGACCAGCAGGCCGGCGGCCACCAGGATGCCCGTTCCGGCGTCGACCGTCACCTCGGGCAGTGCCGCCACCAGTCCGTACAGGACAGGCGCGCCGACCAGGCCGGCCAGGAACGCGATGCGCCATCCGGCGTCGCCATGCACGGGACGCAGCAGGCCGCCGAGGATGCCGCTGATGCCGGCGATCCGGCCGTTGAACAGCACGAAGATGGCGGCGGCCAGGCCGATCAGCAGGCCGCCGGCCAGCGCCGTCCATGGGGTGAAGTGGATCCAGTCGATGGTCATGGTTGCGCCTCCTTGCCTGGCTGGCAAAACAGTTCGTACAGCACGCCCATGATCGCGGCGGCCTCCCTGCTCTCGATCCTGTAGTAAATCTGCTTGCCCTCGCGGCGCGTGCTGACGAGCCCTTCTTCGCGCAACACGCCCAGCTGCTGGGACAGCGTCGGCTGCGTGATGCCCAGCAAGGTCTCGAGTTCGCTGACGCAAAATTCCCCTTGCGTCAGCTGGCAGAGCAGCATCAGCCGGTCGGGGTTGCCGAGTACTTTCAGCAAACCGGAGGCGCGTGCGGCAGCGCTTTGCATCGCGTGCAGATCCAGTTTCGGTGTATCGCCCATCGTCAAACGGTCCCGTGATTCGTTTTATTGGCTGATAGTATATCTCAATACAATATATCGTTAAATATAACGTATGCTTGTGGGAGCTGTCGAGGAGCTGCGCGATCCTGCCGATTTCGAACCAGCATCAAGTGAACTGCTACCGGGCCTGACCTGCCGGCGTGCCGGAATCGGAGACCGGATTGCGCGCTGCCACGGCGTCAACGGCGCGCGGCGCCATCCCCAGCGTGCGTTCGACCTCGACCAGGTGGCGCACCGTGGCCACCACCGAGTCGGGGTTCAGGCTGATCGAATCGATCCCCTGTTCGACCAGGTAGCGCGCCACCTCCGGGTAGTCCGACGGCGCCTGGCCGCAGATGCCGACGTGGCGGCCGTTGCGCTTCGCGCCGGCGATCGCCTGGCGCAGCATCTCCAGTACGCCGGGGTCGCGCTCGTCGAAATCGAAGGCGACCAGGTCGGAGTCGCGGTCCACGCCCAGCACCAGCTGCGTCAGGTCGTTCGAGCCGATCGAGAAGCCGTCGAACAGAGCGGCAAAGGCGTCGATCTGGATCACGTTGTTCGGGATCTCGCACATGACGTAGACTTCCAGCCCATCGCGCCCGCGTTCGAGACCGTGGCGTGCCATCGCCGCCAGCACCTCGCGCGCCTCCTGCACGCGCCGGCAGAACGGAATCATCAGGCGCAGGTTGTCCAGCCCCATCTCTTCGCGCACGCGGCGCATGGCCCGGCATTCGAGCGCGAAGCCTTGCGCATAGGCCGGGTGGGCATAGCGCGCCGCGCCGCGAAAGCCGAGCATCGGATTGGCCTCGACCGGCTCGAAAGCGGCGCCGCCGAGCAGGCTGGCGTATTCGTTGGTCTTGAAGTCGGACATGCGCACGATGACGGGTTTCGGCCAGAACGCCGCCGCGATGGTCCCGACGCCTTCGGACAGTTCGCGCACAAAATAGTCGGCCGGCGTGGCGTGGCCGCGCGTGCGGCGCGCGATCTCGGCGCGCTCTTGCGGATCCGCTACCTTGTCCGGATGGACCAGCGCCATCGGGTGGATGCGGATGTGTTCGGCGACGATGAATTCCATCCGTGCCAGGCCGACGCCGTCGTTGGGCAGGAAGGAGGTACGCAGCGCCGTGTCCGGATTGCCGATGTTGACCATGATGCGGGTGCGCGGCATGGGCAGTGCCCTGAGGTCGGTGCTGGTCTTGCGAAACGGCAGGCGTCCCGCATACACATGGCCGAGATCACCCTCGGCGCAGGATACGGTCACCTCGTCGCCCGTGCGGATCGCCGTGGTCGCGTTGCCGCAGCCGACCAGGGCCGGCACGCCGATCTCGCGCGCGACGATGGCGGCATGGCAGGTGCGCCCGCCATGGTCCGTCACCACGGCGGCGGCGGTCTTCATGACGGTACCCCAGTCCGGCATGGTCGTGGGGGCGACCAGGATTTCGCCCGGCTGGAACTGTCCGAGCTCGCCGGCGTGGGCGACCACGCGCGCCTTGCCGGCCGCGATCTTGCCGCCGACGGCGCGGCCTGAGGCGAGGGCAGGGCCGCGTTCCTCGAGGCGGTATTCGTCCAGCTCGGTGGCCGAGCGGCGCGAAGCCACCGTCTCCGGACGCGCCTGCACCAGGTAAAGCTGGCCGTCGATGCCGTCGCGCGCCCATTCGATGTCCATCGGCAGCGGGTGGCCCGCCTGGCGGCCGTAGTGCTCCTCGATGCGCAGCGCGGCCGTCGCCAGTTCAAGTACCGCGTCGTCGTCCAGGCAGAAGCGCTCGCGCTCCTCCATGGGAGTGGTTTCGTTGCGCGTGGCCGGGCCGCCGACGCCGGCGCCGTACACCATGCGCACCGCCTTGCTGCCGAGGCTGCGCCGCAGCAGGGTGGGCCTGCCGCTGGGCAAGGAGGGCTTGAAGACCGTGAACTCGTCCGGATCGACCGTGCCCTGCACGACGTTCTCGCCCAGTCCCCAGGCGCCGGTGACCAGCACGACGTCGCGAAAGCCGGTCTCGGTGTCGAGGGTGAAGATCACGCCGGAGGCGCCGAGGTCGGCGCGCACCATCTTCATGACGCCCACCGACAGCCAGACCTTGAAGTGGTCGAAGCCGTTTTCGATGCGGTAGACGATGGCGCGGTCGGTGAACAGGCTGGCGAAGCAGCGCCGCACGTTATCGAGCAGGTCGGGACCGGCGACGTTGAGATAGCTTTCGTGCTGGCCGGCGAAGCTGGCGGTGGGCAGGTCTTCGGCCGTGGCCGAGCTGCGCACGGCGACCGTCAGCGACTCGCCGTACTGCGCGCGCAGCGCCGCGTGGGCTTGCAGGATGCCCGCCTCGAGTTCGGGCGGCAGCGGCGCCTCGTACACGATCGCGCGCGCAAGGGCGGCGCGCCGCGCCAGGTCGTCGACGTCGGCCGGATCGAGACCGTCGAGCGCGTCGTGCAGGCGTTGCCAGGCATCCGACCGGTCGAGCGTTGCCTTGTACGCCGCGGCGGTGACGGCAAAGCCGTTCGGCACCCGGAGGCCCTGGTCGCGCAGCGCGCGGAACATCTCGCCGAGCGAGGCGTTCTTGCCGCCGACCAGGGGCACATCAAGCATGCCGACTTCCGAAAACCAGCGAATGAATGCGGACTGCGTCTCCATCGCGTGTTCCTCCGTTGTTCCTTCCATGGGCGGACACCGGACTGCATTCATCGTAGCAGATACGCCGCGTCGCGCAGGCCCAGCGCCGCGGTCAGCGGCGCATCCAGGCCGTAGATGTCGTCGGCGAACAAGGTGCGCCCGGCACGGTCGGCGACGGCGGTGGCGTAGAACAGGACCACCGGGACCGCTACCGGCAGCGGCACGGTGCGCGTCTTGCCGGTGGCGATCGCCGCTTCGATCCCGGCCCTGTCCCAGGCCCGGTCATCGGCCAGCACGAAACGCGCCAGCTCGATAGGGTCTTCGACACGGATGCAGCCGTGGCTCAGGTCGCGGCGCCCGCGCTCGAACAATTCCTTTGCCGAAGTCGAGTGCAGATAGATGTTCATCGGGTTGGGCATGGCGAACTTCAGGGCGCCGAGTACGTTACGGCTTCCGGGCCGTTGCCTGATCCTCGTAGTGCCGGCGTGCAAGCCGGCAGTCCCGCCGCCTCCCACCAGTTCCATGTCGTTTTTGGCGAGATAGCGCGGGTCGCGCGCCAGCTTCGGCAGGATTTCGCCGAGCGCGATACTGCGCGGCACGTTCCAGTAAGGATTGAGCTCCAGATAGCGCATCTGGCCGATGAACAGCGGCGTTTGCGTCCTGGCGGCGGTGCCGACGATGATGCGCATCTCCAGCGGCGAACCCGAGGCGCCGGCGCCGCTGTCGAAGGCCCACAATCGGTAGGCCGGCAGGTTCACCGCCACCATGCGCCCGCGCGGCAGCGGCGGCAGCCAGCGCAGGCGTTCCAGCGTCAGCGCCAGCTGGACGGCGCGCCGGGCCGGTGGTATGGCCAGCGCCGCCAGCGTCAGCGGCCCCAGTACACCGTCCTCGGCCAGGCCGTGGCGCGCCTGGAAACGCCGCACCGCGTCCGCCAGGGCGGCGTTGTAGTCGCCAGTTGCGGCAGCGTCGGCCGCCGCGGGATCGAGGTCGCCCAGCAGTTGCAGGCGTGCCCGAAGCAGCGCCGCGCCCGCATACCGCTCTCCGGCCGCAACCGGGGCGGCAGCAGGCGGCAGGGTTTCCCACCCGGGATGGCGGCGCGCCAGCGCGCGGTAGCGGGCCAGGCTGGCTACCACCCGGGGGTAGAGCGGGATGGCGGGTGCGGCGGCGTCGACCGCCATTGCCAGGTTCCCGGCGGCGAATGCCCGTTCCAGCAGCGCGCGTGGGTCGAAACCGGGGGCATCGCCCGGTGTCCGGTAAACCGATACCGTTTGCCCGCCGTGCAGTTCGCCGAGATAGCGCAGCATGGCGGCGTCGAGGTCGCGTGCGAGCGCCGCGGCGGCGGCCGGATCGCGCGGCCCGTCGAGCCGGCGGCCCAGCTCGGCGGCACCGTAGCGCCCGGGGTCGAGGCCGTGCGACGCGGCATCCTGCAACAGCTGCACGGCGCTGCGCGCCTGGTTGCCGCCATCGGCCAGCCAGGGCAAAGGCGATGCCTCCTGTGCCGCGACTGCGCCCGCCAGCGCGCACAGGACCAGGAACACGGCCGCGCGGGCGCGCTGGCCCAGGGGAGGGGAGACTGTCGGCTTGAATATCATGTCCTGGTCCGAGGCACCGCAGCGGGCGGGCGATTGTTATTTGGCCGTGCGGGCACGGTCTTGTTCAGGATAGGTAAGTGTGATTCGAGTAGTCGTTGATCCATGTCAAAATTTCGTTCGGATTGGCTTGCGCGGATCAGAACGTCTTTCGAGACGCCTTTGATTTATATCAATCGAAATGCACAGAGGCGCGTCATCCTTGACCAACCAGCGCGCGCCTCCGCCAGCGCGCCGGGCCCGGAGGGCAGCATGAAGCACTCGCCAAGCGCATCGGCATCCGCACGTCCGTTCGTCGCGAAGCGGCCGCGGCCGGTTGCAGCGCGATGAACGCGATTCTGCGCGGCCGGCCCTGCCGGCCGTTGTCGCCGTCCAACCTCACCAGCTCGTTCTCGTTCTGCACCGGCATCGAGAACAGCACCCCGGTCGTCACCGGCCCCGACGGGCGCCGCTGCCGCATCGACCAGATGGCCGCGTCCGGACACGACCGGCGCTGGCGCGAGGATTTCCGGCTCGTCTGCGAGCTCGGCGCCGGCTGCCTGCGCTACGGTCCACCCTACTACCGTACCCATCTCGGACCCGGGCGCTACGACTGGGACTTCGCCGACGAGACCTTCGCCGAGCTGCGCCGGCTCGGCATCGTCCCGATCGCCGACCTGTGCCATTTCGGGCTGCCCGACTGGCTGGGCGACTTCCAGAACCCCGACTTTCCCGCCTATTTCGCCGAGTACGCGCTCGCCTTCGCCCGCCGCTACCCGTGGGTCTGGCTGTACACGCCGGTCAACGAGATGCTGGTCACGGCCGAATACTCGGCGCTGCGCGGCTACTGGAACGAGCAGCTCGCCGACGAACGGGCCTTCGTCAGGGCGCTGGCCCATGTGGTCGACGCCAACCTGCGCGCCACCGAAGCGATCCGCAGCGTCTGCGACGCCTGGTTCGTGCAGAGCGAGACGACCCGCTACTACCATCCGCATGACCCGGATGCGGCCGTCCGCTCCGGCTACCTCAACGAACGCCGCTTCCTGTCGCTCGACCTGAATTACGGCTTCACGCCGTGCCCGGAGATGGTCGACTACCTGCTTGCGAACGGCATGCCGCGCGCACGCTTCGAGGCCTTCATGCGGCCATCGTCGCGCGAGCGCTGCGTCATGGGAACCGACTACTACGAGGGCAGCGAACAGGTCGTCCGTGCGGACGGCAGCACGCGCGGATCGAACGTGCTCGGCTATTACGGCCTGACGCGCCAGTACCACGAGCGCTACCGGCTTCCGGTGATGCACACGGAAACGAACCAGCTGCAGGACCTGAACACCGCCTTCTGGCTGGAGCGCCAGTGGGCCAATGTGCTGCGCCTGCGCCAGGAAGGCTGCCCGGTGATCGGCTTTACCTGGTACAGCCTCACCGACCAGGTCGACTGGGACATCGACCTGCGCGAGCAGCGCGGCCACGTCAACCGCAACGGCTTGTACGACATGGAGCGCCGCATCCGCCGTGTTGGGGTGGAGTACCGGCGCATCATCCGCGAATGGCGCGGGGTACTGGCCGACAGCGCGGCCGAATGCGGCCGGCTTCGCCTCGGCGTGTGAGTAGCGGCAGGCGCGTTCATCCTGTTCTGGAGGGCGCGGCGGCGCCATGCGGCCGCGCCAGCACCGTGCGGTTGCGTCCGCTTTCCTTGGCCCGGTAGAGCGCGGCATCGGCCGCTTGCAGCAACGCTTCCCAGCTGCCGTGCTCCAGGTCCAGCACGGCGACGCCGGCGCTGACCGTGAACGACAGCGTTTGCCCGCCTTCCGGCAGGCGCAGGGCGGCGACCGCAACGCGGATGCGCTCGGCGCAGGCCATCGCCTCGCCCGCGTCCGTCTCGGGCATGACGCAGACGAATTCCTCGCCGCCGATGCGGCCGATATAGTCGCTCGCGCGCAGGTTGTCCTTGCACGCCCTGACGAGCGCGCACAGGGCGCGGTCCCCGGCCGCATGGCCCCAGGTGTCGTTGACGCGCTTGAAATGGTCGATGTCGAGCATGGCCAGCGCCAGCGGCCGGCCGTGGCGCCGCGCCAGCGCAAGGTCGTGCAGCACCAGTTCGATCACGTAGCGGCGCGACAGTGCGCCGCTGAGGCTGTCGTGGCGCACGGCATCGAGCACCGCCTGCTCGGCCAGGAAGGCGCGCCGGCGCAACTGCAGCGTGGCCAGCGCCGCGCCCATGGCCAGTGGCCAGCACAGCCCGTACAGGAGCAGGACATGCAGGAGCGGGACCGGGGCCAGGTTCAGGACCCCCAGCAGCGCCAGCAACAGCGAGGACGGCAGGGTGGCCAGCATGAAGCGGCCCGGCCGGGGCTCCACCAGCGCGAGCAGGAACAGGGCGCCGGTCAAGCCCGGCAGGGCCAGCACCAGGCCCTGGGGCAACATGGCCGCGCACGCCACCATGGCGCCGACATGGGTCGCATACAGCCAGGCGCAACGCGCACCGGGGCGCCAGGGCAGCCGGCCCGCTGCATAGGCAAGGGCGCCGAGCAGTACCAGGCCGACGCGGATCCGGACGGTGGCGGCCGCAAGCGCCGCGTCGAGCCAGGCGTCCCAGGCGCCGAACAGGATGACGAACAGCCCGAATATGGGGCCGAGTACCGGCAGCAGCCGGGCGATGCCGGCATCGAGTCCGTCATCGAAAGCCGCCTCCAGTTCGTTCGGCAGCGGCCGGAGCAGGTTGCGCAGCCAGTCCAGCCCGCCGACCGGTTTTGCCGAGACTCGTGTTTGCATGGTGGATACGCCCGCGCCCGGGGCATGTCAAGCATCGGTGTCATCCCGCTCTCGTTCTTTGATTTGCATCAAATACCTAATCCGGGCATTGGGCCGACTGGCGCAACCGGCGCTTGATCTGCGTCAGCCGCGCTGGCGGGATGCCCGCCGCCATTCGCAGTCGAACCAGACGGGAGGTTCATGAAGCCGACAATGCCAGAACGCCGCCGTATCGTCGTCCCGCTGGCCGTGCTCGTCGTCCTCGGACTCGGCGCCGCGTACGGCTGGCGAACCCTGCGTCCGCAGGGGCCGGATGCCGGCTTTGTCAGCGGCAACGGCCGGATCGAGGCGACCGAAATCGACATCGCCACCCAGCAGCCGGGCCGCATCGACCGGATCCTGGTCGCGGAGGGTGACCTGGTGCGGGCAGGGCAACTGCTTGCGCGCATGGACCTGCCGGCGCTTCAGGCCGGACGCGACGAAGCGCTCGCGCGGGTGCAGCAGGCGCGCGACGCCGTGGCCGGCGCCGAAGCCGCGCTCGCCATGCGGCGCAGCGACGAAGCCGCGGCCGCCGCCCTGGTCGCGCAGGGGTTGCGCGATGTCCTGGCAGATG
>NZ_JCASIG010000010.1:0-152141 GCF_059685715.1 Telluria sp. ZB2R32
CCCCTTCCCATCCCGAACAGGACCGTGAAACGACTTTGCGCCGATGATAGTGCTGCAACCAGTGTGAAAGTAGGTTATCGTCAGGCTAGTTATAAGAGAAAAACCCGCTCGGAGATCCGAGCGGGTTTTTTTTCGTCTCTGCGCTTACAGCAGGAACCGGCGTCCATCGCCGCCCATTGAGCGCTGCGCGCTGCCCGTCTCATCCTTCAATCCGACACCTGTCAGTTGCCGCTGGCGCGCCTCGGTCAGCAGATAATGCAATTTGTCCGCTGCGTTCCCGGCGTCCAGGCCGGCCGGCCTGACGTTCGAGATGCAGTTGCGCCGTTCGTCGGTCAGGCCGACGCGCGGCGCCCAGGTGATGTACAGGCCCATGCTGTCGGGCGAACTCAGACCCGGCCGTTCGCCGATCAGGACAACGACAAGCTTCGCCCCCAGCAGTGCGCCGATGTCGTCGCCTATCGCCACCCGCCCTTGCGCCACGATCGTCAGCGGCGCCAGCGTCCACGTCTGCGTAGCCAGCCGCGCACGCAAGGCTGCCAGCAGCGGCGGCGCATTCTGCGTGACCGCAAGCGCCGACAATCCATCGGCGACCACGATCGCCAGGTCGTGTGGGTCGCCTGCGCGGCCGGAGGTGAGCAGTGCACGCGACGGCGTGTCCAGCCTGCGCCCGAGATCCGGCCGCTGCAGGTAGATGTTCCGATTCTCCGCCGCGCTGTGCAGCAACAGGGGCGGCGGCAATTCCGGCCAGGCCGTCGCCAGCGAATGCGCCACGCCCTCCACCTCGAATTCCTGGTGCACGGCATCGCGCGCACGCGCATGGGCCAGCTGGAAGTCGAGCTGGGCATGGGTCGGTTGACTCACCCCGGTATGCCCGAGCGCGATGCGGGCAGCCGTAAAGCGGCGCAAGGCTTGCCAGGGGTCGGGACTCCCGGCGCCCGCGTCGACTATGTCGGTCATGTCGCCTCCTCAGGAAAGGTGCAGCAGCGCGCGCTCGAAGGGCGCAGGGATCGCGCGGCCTGGCGCAAACTGCGCATCGTCAGTAAAAATGCCCATATCGCGCAGCCAGGCCTCGAACTCCGGCGCCGGGCGCAGACCGAGCACGCGGCGCGCATACAAGGCATCGTGGAACGAGGTCGTCTGGTAGTTCAGCATGATGTCGTCGGCGCCGGGAACGCCCATCACGAAACTGCAGCCGGCGGCGCCGAGCATGGTCAGCAGCACATCCATGTCGTCCTGGTCGGCTTCGGCGTGGTTCGTGTAGCACACGTCCACGCCCATCGGCAGGCCGAGCAGCTTGGCGCAGAAATGGTCTTCCAGTCCGGCGCGGATGATCTGCTTGCCGTCGTACAGGTATTCCGGCCCCATGAAGCCGACCACCGAATTGACCAGCAGCGGCTCGAAGGCGCGTGCCACCGCGTAGGCCCGCGCTTCGCAGGTCTGCTGGTCGAGTCCGTGATTGGCGTTGGCCGACAGGGCGCTGCCCTGGCCGGTTTCGAAGTACATCAGGTTTTCGCCCAGGGTGCCGCGTTTCAGCGACAAGGCGGCCGCGCGCGCTTCCCGCAGCAGGGCGAGGTCGATGCCGAAGCTGGCGTTCGCCGCCTGGGTGCCGGCAATCGACTGGAACACGAGGTCGACCGGCGCGCCGCGTTCGATCGCGGCCAAAGTATTGGTCACATGGGTCAGCACGCAGGATTGGGTCGGGATCGCGTAGCGCTCGATGACGTCGTCGAGCATCCGGAGGAGCTTGACCACCTGCGCCACGTTGTCGGTGGCCGGATTGATGCCGATGACGGCGTCGCCGCTGCCGTACATCAGGCCGTCGAACAGGCTGGCGGCGATGCCGGATGCATCGTCGGTCGGATGGTTCGGCTGCAGGCGGGTCGACAGCGTGCCCGGCAGGCCGATGGTACTGCGAAAGCGCGTGACGACGCGGCACTTGCGGGCGACCAGCACCAGGTCCTGGATGCGCATGATCTTCGCCACCGCGGCCGCCATCTCCGGCGTGATGCCGGCGGCAACCCGGGCCAGCATGGCCGCGTCGGCCGCATCGCCCAGCAGCCAGTCGCGCAACCCGCCGACGGTGAGGTGGCGGATCGGCGTAAAGGCGGCCGCATCGTGGCTGTCGACGATCAGGCGCGTGACCTCGTCAAGCTCGTAGGGCACGACGACCTCGTTCAGGAAGGTCGTCAAAGGCAGGTCGGCCAGCGCCATCTGCGCCGCGACGCGTTCTTCGGCGCTGCCGGCCGCGACGCCGGCCAGGTGGTCGCCCGAGCGCGCCGGCGAGGCCTTGGCCAGCAGGTCGCGCAGGTCGGCAAAGCTGTAGCTGCGGCTGCCGACAAGATGGGTGATCCGGCTCATGGCTTTCTCCTTCCGCGCGAAGTCGGCGTCAGTCCCGATCCTGCCACACTTTCATGCCCCGTTCACGCATAGTTGGGTGAAGTCCAACGGTCAGCGCGGAGGAGTTGGTGCGCTGACGACGATCACAGCGCGGGTCCGGGGGGCGGCCGCATGGCACGTCTCATGCATCGCGGATGGCGAGCGCATACAAGGCGCATCCCGTCGCAGCAATCCATCGAGGAGTACTCTCATGAAAACCCTCGTCATCGAGGACCTGGCCACGACCCAGGTTGCGATCCGCGAAGAGGGCGGCGCCGTCCGTTCGCTCTCGCACGCCGAAATGCAGCTGATACAGGGCGGCCGCGCCATCGCCGTGCTGGTCAACGGCCGGCCCGGCGGCGTGGTCGACGACTTCCAGCTCGCGCTGGCGATCTTCAAGGGCGACATCGGCGTCACCTACAAATAGGAGACCCGTTTCCGGTTCCTCCACGGCCCGCCTCGGCGGGCTTGTTTGCGTGCGCCAGCGTTGCCGAATGGTGATACGAAAGCGCATCCGATTTAACGCCTGTTTGACGTATACGTCAGCCATGCTTTATGATTTACTAATAGAAATTTCACAATGTGGTATGCGCGATTCCTCCTCGACCCGGTTCATCCGCTTTCACCTCAAGACACGCCATTTGGTGTTGCTGGTTGAACTCGGGCGCCATGCCTCGATCGTGCACGCCGCCGAGGCTGCGGGGCTGACCCAGCCCGGCGCGTCCAAGCTGATCGGGGAACTGGAGCACGCGCTCGGTGTCGCGCTGTTCGAGCGCCTGCCGCGCGGGGTGGTGCCGACCTGGTACGGCGAAGTGCTGATCCGGCGCGCCGGCGCCGCGCTGGCCGAGATGGATGCGGCGCACCAGGAAATCATGGAAGGCGTGGCCGGCTTCGGTGGGCGCGTCTCGGTCGGCAGCGTGCTGACGCCGGCGACCTCGCTGCTGCCGCAGGCGATCAAGCTGCTCAAGGAGCGCAGCCCGCGCACCCAGGTCGCGGTCGCGGTCGACACCAGCCGCACCATGGTCGAGCAGCTGCGCGCCGGCGAGCTCGACATCGTGATCGGCCGCATCTCCGACCCGTCGGCCGCCGCCGAACTCGATTTCGAACCGCTCGCCGACGAGCCGCAAAGCCTGATCGTACGCGCCGGCCATCCCTGGCGCCAACGCGCCGACCTTGCCCTCGACGACCTTGCCGGCGCCGCCTGGATCATGCCTGCGGGCGGGCGCGTGCGCGACCAGTTGATGGCCCTGTTCATCGCCAGGGGACTGGAGCGTCCGTTCGACATCATCGAAACCGTTTCTCTGCCGCTGGTGCCGCGCCTGCTGGTCGACAGCGACCGCATCGTCGCCCTGGCGCGCGAACTGGTGCAACCGGCACTCGACGCCGGTACCCTCGCCGTGCTGCCCTTCGACATCGGACTGCGCACCGACGTCTACGGCATCGTCACGCGCAAGCGCCATCACCTGTCTCCCTCGGCCGAAGCGATGCTCGCGGCCCTGCGCGAAGCGGCCGGCCTGGCGCCGGCACGCACCTGATGAATACGGATTTGGAATATCTCCGGCGAATTTGGTTATTGGAAAGCACGGGCTGCGGTCAGTATGATCTCAGGCAACCATGCGCCGATCACAATCAATGAGCGCCCAAGGAGACCGCTGTCCATGAACCACCACCTGCCTGGCATTGTCCGACTGTCCGCCTTGTGCGCGACGACCTTGTTGATCACAAGCTGCGCGCACCAGCCTGCCCATCCGATCGGCGACTTCCCCGATCCCTTCGTACTGGCCGACGACGGCGGCTACTACGCCTACGCGACCAATGCCAACGACAAGCACGTGCAACTGCTGCACTCGAACGACCTGAAGGCCTGGCGCGTGCTGCCGGACGCCATGCCGTCACTCGCCCCCTGGGTGCGCAAGGAAGTGCCGCACGTCTGGGCGCCCGAGGTCATCAAGCTGGGCGAGCGCTACGTGCTGTACTACACGGCGCACGACATCGCCTCCGACCGCCAGTGCGTCGGCGCTGCCGTATCGAGCGCGGCCGCTGGACCCTTCGTCGACAATGCGACGAAGCCGCTGGTCTGCCAGGCCGAGCTCGGCGGCACCATCGACGCCAGTCCTTTCCTCGACGGCGGCCGCCTCTACCTCTACTTCAAGAGCGACGGCAATTGCTGCAATCAGCCGACCCACATCTTTGCCCAGGAATTGCAGCCCGACGGTTTGCAGGTGACCGGCCAGCCGAGCCGCCTGCTGACCAATGGCCGCACCTGGGAAGGCAAGGTGATCGAGGCGCCGACCATGGTCAAGCGCGACGGCAAGTACACCTTGCTGTACTCGGCCAACGATTTCGGCGACGGCACCTATGCCGCCGGCTATGCCAGCTGCGCCGGTCCGATGGGACCGTGCGAACCGGCCGGCGACGCGCCCTTCCTGAAAACCAGCGCCGAGGCCAGGCTGTTCGGGCCCGGCCACCAGGCCGTGTTCCAGGCCAACGGGCAGGACTACATCGCCTACCACGCCTGGGAGCTGAAACCCGACGGCAAGCGCGCCGACCGGCGCTTCCTGTATATCGACCGCCTCGCGTGGGTGGACGGCAAGCCGGTGGTACAGGGCACGACCCTGGTGCGGTAACCGCCATAATAGTGACGGGACGGGCCGGAACAGGCCTGCCGATCAAGACGAGTTGGAGACAATGTGGTGCAACGCAGAAGATTTGTCGCAGCCTCGGCCCTCGGTGCGCTGGGCGTGCTGCCGGCGCGGGCGCAGACGCTAAGGCAGACGCCGATCGAACTCCGGCTGTGGACGCTGCTGAGCGGCGGCGACGGCGCCCGCATGCGCGCCCTGATCGACGAATTCAACGCCAGCCAGGCCGGCGTGCGCGTGGTCAGCACCACGCTCAAATGGGGCGAACCGTTCTATACCAAGCTGATTACCTCTGCGGTGGTCGGGGCCGGTCCCGACATCGCCACCGTACACCTGTCGCGCCTGCCCAACCTGGCCGGCGGCGGCGTGCTGCGGCCGATCGGCGCGCCCGAACTGGCCGCGTCCGGCCTGAAGGGCAGCGATTATTTTCCGCGCCAGTGGGAAAAGTCGCACTACGGCGGCGCCAACTACGCGATCCCGCTCGACCTGCATCCGCTGGTCCTGTACTACAACAAGCACCTGGCGCGCCAGGCCGGCCTCCTTGATGGCAGCGACCTGCTCAAACCGATCGTCGGCTACGAGGCCCTCACTGCCGCGTTCAAGGGCGTGCGCGCACGCACCGGCAAGGCCGGCCTGGCGATGGAATCGGGGCAGGGCTCGTATGCGATCTGGCGCCTGTGGCTGTCGCTGCTGGCCCAGCGCAAGGCGCCGCTGATCGAGAATGGGCAGTTCGCCTATGGCCGCGCCGGCGTCGAGGAACTGGCCAGGGTCAGCACCTGGTTCACCAAGGGCTACGCGCCGGCCGGCCTCGACTACCCGGCCTCGACCAGCCAGTTCATGGGCGGCGGCGCCGGCTTCATGATCAACGGCGTATGGGAAGTGCCGGAACTGGTGCGCGCCACGAAAGGGGGCACGCTCGGCTTCGAGTACGGCATCGTGCCGCTGCCGCGCCTGTACCAGGACGCCAGCGTCTGGACCGATTCGCACGCGTTCGCGATTCCGGCCAACGAGGGCAAACCGATGCCGCCCGAGCGGGTGCGCGCCGTGCTCGCCTTCATGGCCTACGTCAGCCGCCATTCGATGGGCTGGGCCGAGGGCGGCCACGTGCCGGCCTACCGTCCGGTGGCCGAGTCGGCCGCGGCGCGCGCGCTGATGCCCAACGCCCGGTATGCATCGGCGGCGCAGAACGTCGTGTACGACCCGGACGGCTGGTACATGGGCGCCGCCGGTCCGGTCGAATCGATGGCGTCGAAATTCATGCCGGGCGCGCTGTCCGGCCAGCTGACCCCGGCCGAGGCGCTCGGGATGTTCGAAAAAGAAGCCTTGCGCCTGCTGCGCAAACGCCCGCCACGCTACTGACTGTGCAAATGAAGGAGATGCCGATGTCGAGAGGAACCGCGACCTTGAATCCCACCGCATTACCGCTGCCGGCGCCGGCGCGTAGTTCGGCGCGTGCCGAAGGCTTGCCCGCCATCCTTCTGCTGGCGCCTTTCGTGCTCGCCTTTTTGCTGTTCTTCCTGGGGCCGGCGCTGCAAACCCTGTACCTGAGCCTGACCGAAAGCAGCCTGACCCGCACCAGCGCCTTTGTCGGCCTGGCCAATTACGCGACCCTGGTGCAGGACCCGTCGTTCTGGGCTTCGCTCGGGAATACCTTTTATTTCGCCTTGCTGACCGTGATCCCGCTGACGGGCATCGGGCTGGTGATGGCGCTGCTGGTGCACCGCTTCGTGCGCGCGCAATCCTGGCTGCAGGGCGCCTTCTTCCTGCCCTACGTCCTGCCGATTTCCGTCATGACCCTGATCGCCGACTGGATGCTGCAGCCGTCGTCGGGCGTCATCAACCACCTGGTCGGCGGCCAGCGGGCCTGGCTGTCCGACGTGCACTGGGCGCTGCCGGTGGTCGCCATCGGCACCGTATGGTGGACCGTCGGCTTCAACATGCTGATGCTGCTGGCCGGGCTGCGCAACATCCCGGCCGAACAGTACGAGGCGGCGGCGCTCGACGGCGCGCGCGGCTTCACGCTGTTCCGCGCGATCACCTGGCCGGCCCTGAAACCGGTGTTCGGCACCGCGCTGCTGCTGCAGCTGATCGCCTCCCTGAAGGTGTTCGGGCAGACCTATATCCTCACCAGCGGCGGCCCGTATAACACCAGCCGCGTCACGCTGCACTACATGTACGAAACCGCGTTCACCCAGAGCGACGCCGGCTACGCGGCCGCGGTCGCGATGGCCTTCATGTTCGTCGTCATTGCACTGACCTTGCTGGCGCGCCTGGTGGCAAAGAGGTCCGCATGAAGAATCGTTCTCAACTCTGGTGGAGCATCGCCGCCATCTCCTGCGCCGTGCTGCTGGCGGCCCTGTGGGCCTTCCCGCTGCTGTGGGCGGTGTCGACCGCACTGCGGCCGGAACACGAGACCGTGTCGGCCACCTTCCACTGGCTGCCCCAGGTCTGGACCCTGGATGCCTTTCGCAAGACGCTCAGCGCCGGCAACCTGCCGCGCTGGCTGCTCAACAGTGCGCTGGTGTCGCTGCTGGTGACCGTGGTGACGATGGCGATCAGCCTGGGCGCGGCCTATGCGTTTTCGCAGCTGCGCTTTCGCGGGCGCGGCGTGCTGTTCGCCATCGCCATGCTCGCCTTCCTGCTGCCGTTCGAGGCCTTGCTGGTGCCGCTGTTTCGCACCATGCACCAACTCGGCATGATCAACAGCTACGCCGGGCTGGTGCTGCCGCAGGTGGTGTCGCCGGTCGTGATCTACGTCTTCAAGCAGTTCTTCGACCAGGTCCCGGCCGACTTCCGCGAAGCGGCGGTGATGGACGGCGCCAATCCGCTGCGGGTGCTGTGGAGCGTCTACCTGCCCTTGTCGGGCAACATCGTGTGGGCGATGGCGATCGTGACTTTCATCGGGGCCTGGAACAACTTCCTCTGGCCCTTCATCATCGTCACCTCGAACGACATGATGACGATCCCGCTCGGTCTCACGCAAACCTACGACGCCTTTGGCGTGCGCTATGCCCAGCTGATGGCGGCGGCGCTGATCGGCGCGCTGCCGGTGGGCCTGGCCTACGTGGTGTTCCAGCGCCGCGTGACGCAAGGTTTCCTCGCCGCGAGCGGACTTAAAGGCTAACTATTCAGGAGCAAGATACATGGCATCGGTCAGCCTTCGCGGCATCAAGAAGCAGTACGAAAACAACAGCGTCCTCAAGGGCATCGACCTCGACATCGCCGACGGCGAATTCGTGGTCTTCGTCGGCCCCTCGGGCTGCGGCAAGTCGACCCTGCTGCGCATCATCGCCGGCCTCGAAGACATCACCGACGGCACGCTCGAAATCGGCGGCCGTGTCAGCAACACGATCGAACCGGCGCGGCGCGGCATCGCCATGGTGTTCCAGAGCTATGCGCTGTATCCGCACATGAGCGTCGCCGAGAACATGGGTTTCGCGCTGAAGCTGGCCAAGGTGCCGAAAGCGGAAATCGCCGAGCGCGTCGAGCGCGCGGCCGGGATCCTGCAGATCGGGCACCTGCTCGACCGCAAACCAAAGGCGCTGTCCGGCGGCCAGCGCCAGCGCGTGGCGATCGGGCGCGCCATCGTGCGTAAACCCGAAGTCTTCCTGTTCGACGAGCCCCTGTCGAACCTGGACGCCGCCCTGCGCGGCCAGACCCGCGTCGAGCTGGCGCGCCTGCACCGCGAACTGAAAAGCACCATGATCTACGTGACCCACGACCAGGTCGAGGCGATGACCCTGGGTACGAGGATCGTGGTCCTGAATGGCGGGCGCATCGAGCAGGTCGGCACACCCTTCGACCTGTACGAACGCCCGGCCAACAAGTTCGTCGCCGGCTTCCTCGGTTCGCCGCGCATGAACTTTTTCGAAGCCACGATGGCCGGGCCGGCGGGGCGCAGTGCGGCCGTGCAGCTGGCCGGCGGCGCGCGCGTGCAAGTGGCGGCCGACGTCGCGCGCGCCCAGGCCGGTGCGCGCGTCACCCTCGGGATCCGGCCCGAACACCTGCAGATCGGCCGCGCCGGCGGCCACGATGGCGCCATCGGCGCGACCGTCGCCCTGGTCGAATACCTGGGCGACGTGACCCTGGTGTATGCCCACGTCGATGGTGCCCAAGCGGGCGCCGAAGCCGGCGAGATGGTGGCGGTGAAATGCGACGCCGATACTGCGCCGCCGCGTCCGGGCAGCCGGGTCGAGCTGGTGTTCCCGGCCACGCGCGCCTTCCTGTTCGACGCGGAGGGACAGGTATTCGCGCCGGGTTGGGTCGAGAGCACGGCGACGCCGCTCTCGCAAGTGTGATCCCCGATGCCATGACGATTTCGGATAGCTCTTGCGCATTTCGTTATTGGTGACGGATCTGTTGCTCTCTTAATATGTGTAACGGCCCAAGCCGGCATTGACCGGCAGGCGGGTGACCACCTTCATATAAAACCCAGGAGACATGCATGACACGACTGAAAGTCAAGCCGATCTGCGCCGCCATCATGCTGATGACGGCCTACGGGGCGCCGGCGTTCGCCCAGACCACGACCGACGCAGCGACAGCGACAGCGACCGCTGCCGACGCCGCCCAGGCGCCCGCCGTGGTGCAGGTCACCGGCATACGCCAGGCCCTGCGTTCGGCCGAGCAGATCAAGCGCGATGCGCTGCAGGTGGTCGACGCCATCAATGCCGAGGACATCGGCAAATTCCCCGACCGCCAGGCCGGCGACGCCCTCCAGCGCGTGGCCGGCGTGCAGGTCCAGCGCGACCGCGGCCAGACCAGCACCGTCATCATCCGCGGCTTGCCCGACGTCGCCACCACCTTCGACGGCAACGAGATCTTCACCGCCGCCGGGCGCCGCCTGGCCTATCAGGACATGCCCGTGCAGTCGATCGCCGGCATGGAAGTCTACAAGTCGGCCAGCGCCAACCAGTTCGAGGGCGGCATGGCCGGTGCGGTGAACATCCGCCTGCGTTCGCCCTTCGATGCGAAAGGCTTTGCCGCCAGCGGCTATATCGAGGACCGCCTCAACAAGGCAAACGGCAGCAGCGCCACCAAGGACAAGCACAACCCCGGTGGCGGCTTCTCCGTCAGCAACCGCTGGAACACCGGCATGGGCGAAATGGGCGCGCTGTTCGACGTCAACGTCAACCGCGAGAACTGGTCGTTCCCGGTGCAGTGGGTCGACCGCCCGACCAACGTGTTCGCGGTACGCCCCGACGGCACCGCGACCCGCCTGGGCGACAGGGCGCCGTTCACCACCGCTCCCGGCGAGGTGCTGGGCCAGCTGCCCAATATCGGCGGCATCTACAACAGCGGCGAACGCGAACGCCAGAGCGTACACGGCGCCTTTGCCTGGAAGGTCAACCGCAACCTCGAGGCGACCGCCCAGTACGTCGGCATGGGCTACCAGGGACGCAACGCGGTCAACTACATCCTCGACATCGTCACCTGGGCGCCGCGCCTGACCAACGTCGTGCTGGCGCCCCAGGGCAACCACTGCAACACGCCGATGGGGGCGATCTGCCCGATCCTGTCGGCCTACGCGCCGGCCGCCAAGTTCGACGTCGGCCCCTACGACTACGACCCTTACACTGCAACCAGTACCTGGGGCCAGAACGAGCGCACCACCACCCATTACCTCAGCCTCGGCCTGAAATACGTCAACGGCCCGCTGACCGTCAACTCGCAGCTGGGCTACACCCGCTCCAAGTTCGTCAACGACACCATCATCGTCGACCAGCAGATCCCGGGCGCCAGCTCGCACGTGTATGCCTACGGCAGCGACGGCCATGGCGGCTATTCGTCGGTCAGCACGCCGACCAGCCCGAATGCCTTGCGCGACCCGAGCCAGTTCGTGCTGCGCGGCCTGGTGCAGAACTGGCGCGAGGACAGCGGCAACCAGTTCCAGTGGCGCTCGGACGGCATCTACCGCCTGGGCGGCGACGGCCTGTTCACGACGCTGCTGGCCGGCGTGCGCCTGTCGGCGCGCAAGGCGGGCTATCACAGCGCCGAAGGCCATTCCGACTTCAGCGGCACGCGGCCGACGCCGGTCGGCCTGTTCGGCCCCGCGTTCGAGCAGATCGTGCCGGGCCTGGACCGCCTCGGCGGCCCCTGGGCCACGCCCTCGGCCGACTTCCTGATCGATAACGCCGACCAGGTGCGCAATGCCTATGGCGCCCCGAGCGGCCGCGTGCCGGACGATCCGACGCGCCTGTTCGACCAGCGCGAACGCAGCGCAACGTTCTACCTGTCGGGCCGCTGGAGCACGAAGATCGCCGGCGTCGACGTCAGCGGCGACGCCGGCGCGCGCGTCATCCGCGTCAACCGCAAGCTGCGCGGCCAGAACCGCATCGGCGACGTCGTCACGAACGTCGACCTGTCGACCTCGGAAACCAACGTCCTGCCGAGCGCCTCGGCGGTGGTTGGCTGGACAGAACAGTGGCAATCGCACTTCAGCGCCGGCAAGACCATTACCCGTCCCGAGTTCGGCATGCTGAACCCGGCGCTGTCGCTGGTCCCTCCGACCGTCAATGCGCCCGGCAGCGGCGGCGCCGGCAATCCGAACCTGGAGCCGACCAAGTCGACCAACCTCGACGCCACGCTGGAATACTACTTCCCGAAAAATGGCTACGCCCAGCTGGCGCTGTTCCACCGCGACATCGACGGCTACCTGCAGAACTTCACCCAGGACGAAAGCATCGGCGGCCAGGTCTACCGTGTGAACCGTCCGCAGAACTCGGGCAAGGGCTCGCTGAAAGGCGCCGAATTCAGCATCCAGAAGTTCTTCGACTTCCTGCCTGGCCCGTGGAGCAATTTCGGCGCCCAGTTCAATTACACCTGGATCGACGGCAAGAACCAGAGCAAGACGACCTTCGGCGGCGATACCTATACCGACACGGCGCTGATCAACGTGGCAAAGCAAAACGTCAACCTGGCGCTGCTCTACGAAGGCCATGGCATCACCGGCCGCCTGGCGGCGACCCGCCGCGGCGACTTCGTCGAAGAGATCCTGGAACCGCCGTTCGCGCAAGACCGCGTGGTCAAGGCCGCGACCTTCGTCGACCTGTCGATCGGCTACGAGATCACGCCGCAGCTGTCGATCCACTTCGACGGGATCAACCTGACGCGCGAGCGGTTCGAAAGCGCGCTGGGACCATACCAGCCGCGCGATATCCGCTACAACCAGAGCACCTACGGTCTGAGCCTGCGCTATAAAATGTAAGGCAGGTGCTTGACCCGGCCGCCCGCACGCGCGGGCGGTTTTCGTTTTTCAGGAGAGACAATGCAGCGCACCTACCAGAACCCGGTCTACCCGGACACCATGGCCGATCCCTTCGTGCTGAAACACGAGGGCGCCTATTACGCCTACGGCACCGCGCCGGGCGGCGCCGACGGCCGCCAGATCCCGGTGCTGCGCTCGACCGACCTGGTCGACTGGGAACCGCTCGGCCACGCGCTGCTGCCGAACGGCGCCGAACACTACTGGGCGCCCGAAGTGGCCTTCCACGAGGGCCGCTTCTACATGTACTACTCGTCCGGCTCGGCGCCGGAAGGCACCGACCAGCAATTGCGCGTGGCCGTCAGCGACGATCCCGCCGGCCCCTTCGCCGACAGCGGCGGCATCCTGGTGCCCGATCAACCGTTCTCGATCGACGCCCATCCGTACCGGCACACGGATGGCCAGTGGTACCTGTTCTACTGCGTCGACTTCCTCGAGGCCGAGGGCGAGCACCGCGTCGGCACCGGCATCGTGGTCGACCGCCTGCTCGACATGCGCACGCTGGCAGGCGAGCCGCGCGTGGTGGTGCGTCCGCACCAGGACTGGCACGTGTTCCGCAAGGAGCGTCCGATGTACGGGCGCGTTTTCGACTGGCACACGGTGGAAGGCGCCTTCGTGCAGGTGCACGAGGGGAAGGTCTACTGTTTCTACAGCGGCGGCGCCTGGGAGCGCGAGAACTATGGCGTGAGCTATGTAGTGGGCGAGCATCCGCTGGGCCCGTACTTCCTCCCGGAAGGCGGACACGAAGCGCTGCTCATGCGCAGCCGTCCGGGCGTGGTCATCGGCCCCGGCCACAATTCGTTCACCACCTCGCCGGACGGCAGCGAGACCTGGATCGTGTACCACGCCTGGGACGTGGCGCAGACCGCGCGGCGCATGTGCATCGACCGGCTGGAGTGGCGAGAGGGGCGTCCGGTGACGGCTGGGCCGAGCAGCGAGCGGCAGGCGGCGCCGAAGGCCTGAACCGGCGTCTGCGCACTACTTGCGAATATCGACGGAAACCTTCTTCCATACCGCGTCGAGGTGCTGCTTGTAGGCGGCGCGTTCCGGCGCCAGCAGCGCCTTGTCGTACTGGTGCTCGCCACCGAAAGGTTCCTGGCCCGGATAGCGGACCAGCGATTCGCCGCGGATCGCCAGCTTCGTCGATCCCTCGCGCAGGATGATCTTGATGGTGGAGGGATCGACGCCGCCGCCGCAAAAGAGGCGGTAGGGCACGGTCACCTCGGCCTTGCCGTCCTTGTTCACGTCGCTGAAGCTGACGCTCGTTGCAAAGAAATCGGCGTCGGCGTCGAGGCCCGGGCAATCGGTCAGATCGCGGATCGACCACTCCTGCTGCCATTGTTTCGTCCCGATACGCTTGTGGTAGGTGGCGAAGAGATCGATGCGTTCGATGCGGCCGGAGCGCGGTTGCGCAGGCGAGGCGCCGGCCTTGCGGCTGAGCACCAGGATGTGCTCGCCGCCGGCGTCGCCGATGCGGTACGCCGCCACCAGCTTGCCGTCGAAGCCGATCGCCTCGGCGGCAAGCTGGCGCGCGTCGAGGGGCGCCGGTTTGCCGATGGCCGTCGCGCCCTGGCATCCCGACATGCTCAGCAGCATGCAGGCCGCGATACCGACATTGAAAATCTGTTGAACACGGGTACTCATCGGGTTGCATTGCCTTTCTTCTTTTTCACGTTGATGCCAAACGCCGCATTCAATTCGTCGGCTGTATGTGTTGGCAAGACCGCGCCGCGTGCGATTTCCTGCTCGGCGAAGCGATGGTAGGCAAGGGGAACAAAAAAGCGCAGGTTCTTCGAAAATGGCGAAAAATTGATCTGGTCCGATTGATTGCCGCCGAGGGAAACGACGCCGCTGCCGCTCTTCGCATAGACCAATGCGACGTGGTGGGTGCCAACGAGCATGACGGCGCCGAAAACAGGTTTCTCGATCTCGATAAAGTTGGCATCGAGCGCGACGGCGCGCGCCCGGAACGAATTTTTCCAGGTCTTGTAGGGCGTGGCGGCGGTCCGCAAACAGTAATTGACGAACGACGCGCACCAGGCGTTGCTCGTTCCGACCAGCGAGGGAAGGAAGGTCGTCCCGTTCAGCTTGTGATAATTGCTGGTCTTGGTGATATCGCCCTCGGTCTTGCCGCCCCATTTCTTGGCCTCGGCCACGGCGACCAGCATCCACGGGGCCAGTTTCTGGTCGGGCGCGACGATGGCGAGCGGGGCGCCGCTTCCTTCCTTGCTGCGGGCAGGCGCGGCCGGACGCGCTGCCGGGGGCGGGGCGGCGGGCCGTGCCTTGGCTGGGGCGCGCGCAGGTGCTGCCGGCGGTTTTTTCCTCGGCGCAGCGGCAGCGCCCTGGCCGTAGATCGACAGGACCTGACCCGGGTAAATCTTCGCAACGTCCTTGATCTGTGGATTGTCGCGCTTGATCTCGGCCACCGTCGTCGTGAAGCGCTCGGCGATTTTCCCGAGCGTGTCGTCCAGTTCGACGACGTAGCGCACCGGCACGCGCTTCGGTTTCCGCGCTGCCGCTGGCGGCTTGCGCGGCGCGGTCGGGGCGCTGAAGACATCGAGCGTATTAAATAATGCCAATACCTGCGACTTCGCGCCGAGCACGCCTTCGTAGATTGTCTTCCACTGACCCTCGAGGTCGGGCACCGATACACTCAGGACGCTGCCGGAAGAAACATGGGGAACCGGAGGCAGCCTGCCTTCCTTGTCCGTGCGCGCGATGGTTTCCTTGTCGCCGACCTTGAGCCGGGCCGGCACGTCGGCCTGGGGGCGTGCCCCGTCCGACAGCGTGATGGCAGTGCTGGGCACCACGCGCTCCTGGCGCGTATCGCGCTTGCCGTGGTATCCCTCCTTCTTTTCCATCGCATCCATCATGCTGTCAAGCTCGGCGTCCGTCAGATCGGACAGCCGGGTCTCGACCGGTTTGCCGATATGCGTGGCGATGGCGGCGGCATATGCGCCCGGATCGTTGTTGTCGCTCTGCGGTGCATAGCCGTCGTGCAGGTTGCCGTCGTCGTCTTCGATACCGGCAAGCATCGTGTAAATGGTGCGGCCGTTATATTTCCGGCGCAGCAGCAATTTTTTCTGTTTTCGTCCTTCCTCGTAGCTGGAGAAAATCAGGAAACTGTTGTTGGTTTTCGTTTTCGCGATGCCGATGGCGCCGTACAGGATTTTCCCGCCCCGGCCGGGCCGCAAATTGCCTGGGTTATTGAAGCGCCACGCAGCGGTGCCGCCGGTGCGCAGCAAATGGCTGCCGTCGCCGGCAAGATAATCGACGGTCAGGAGATCGGCGTTGTACTTCGCGCTCAGGTATTCCATACGAACCGGCCGGCTTATTGCTTCCTGGGTTGCAGGACGACTTCCTGCGCCAGGATGTCTTCCACGGTGCGCTTCGAGTTCGGATAATCACGGCTGAACACCGGCTTGAGCTGGTAAGCCGGCGCGTCGGGCTGGTCGTCGCCGGACTCCGTCAACTTGTACCAGGTGGTCGTAATCGTCCCCTTATCGTAGTAGCTATGCCCGATGCGCTTGTCGGCGACGACGAAATACACCGCACCGTCCTGGCGCGCCACGATGGTGCCATCGGCAATCGTCACCTCGCCACCAACGGCGCTTTGCCAGGTGAATTGCTGGTTGCCCTTGCTGCCCAGTACCGGCACCTGGTTCCATTCCTCGGCTTTCGCTTCCTTGAAAAAGAAGTTATAGGTGCGCCTGTAGCTGACGGTGTCCTGGTAGGTACCCACCACCAGGAACAGTTTTCCACCCAGCGCCGGCCATTCGTGCAGCCCTTGCTTCAACGGGAACTTTTCGGCGGCCCATAGCGGCGTGCTGAGCAGGCTGAGAAACAGGATCCGGATACATAATCTGACAAAGGGCATGTCAATCCTCTTGCTGTGTTGGAATATCCATCAGGAGCGCGATCGTGTCGGCACTCAGGAAGTCGGCTTCGTCCTCGCCAACCCGATACGGCAGCTTGTCGATGGCGTCCACCGCGGCGATTTGCGCTTCTTCTTCTTCATCGGGCGCGGCTGCGCTATCGGGCGGGCTGTCGGGCGTACTCACGACGGGCAGCCATTCGTCCTTGCCGATCACCAGCGTGAGCGCATCCGCTTGCGGCAGGTCGATCCGCGGCAGCCGGCCGCTTTCCGGAACCACGCCCTCGGCCTGCGTTTTGCCGCTGCTGTCGATGATCTTGAAAGGCTGGTCGGCCAGTCCGGAGCGTGCCGCAAGTGCGTCCGACCCCGCCCAGGCAAAGCGCAGGCTGTGCGGGCCCATATCGGCCATGAACGCCGCCGGTACCGCCTGCAAAGCGTCGGGCAGGTCGTCCAGCAGCGGGGCCGCGCTGCTTCCGCCCTCGAACACATGCTGCCCACCCTTCACCGTAAACTCCCCCGGACAGGCAAACGTGATATTCCCGCCCTCCAGCGTGATCGACGACTGCCCCGCCTGCAGCACGATCTTCTGCTTCGCCTTGACCTCGATGCTGTCGTTGACCGACACCACGACGACTTCCTTGTCCGCCAAAATCTCCAGCGCGTCGGTATGCGCCCCCAGCGACACCGGCCCGTTGCCGGCAAAGGCCTGGATGCCGCCCTCGTGCGCGTACAGGGCGGTGGCATTGGCGGCCACCGACGACACGGTGTGCGCAGCCGTCATGTGCAGGTCCGACTGCGTGGTCCAGTGCAGCTGCTGGCCCGCGAACAGGATGGTCGACGCCGGCGTGGCCCAGTTGATGCCGGCCTGCGCATCCATCAGCACCAGGGGCGAGGCGAACCGTTCGACCGGCGCGCCGCTGTCGAGATCGCGCGTGCCGGGTTTGGCCTTGAACGCGTCCTGGCCATTGAGGGGGCCGGCGAACTTGCCCTTGTCTTGCGGATCGATCTGCGCCAGCGCCTCTTTCTGGGCCAGCACCGAAGCCTGGCTGGTCAGCGCCTGCTGCGCCTTTGCGGCTTCCAGCAAGCGCTTGTCGAGCGCCTGCGCCGCTTTCAGCAACGCGACCGATTCGGCTGTATCCATCTGGGTCGAAGCAACGCTCGCACCCTGGCCGGCGCGCAGGCAGGTGGTCAGGAACACGCCTTCGCCGCCGCGCACCACGCCCCAGGCGTCGGTGCGCAGTTCGAAGCCGCTGCCGCGGTAGTTGCCGCGCTGGGCCGAGCCGGGCGATTGCGCCACCAGGTAGCCCAGGTTCAGCTGTGTCGCCGCGCTGCTGGTGGCCAGGCGCATGCGCAGTTGACCCTGCGTGTCGTCCAGTTGCCACTGGTTGAAGCCGCCGCCGTCGAAGCTGCGCGTGTGGATGCCGGAGATGGCGCCGCCATGGTTCACGTTTGAATCGACGCCGGCGGCGAAAGGCGGCGCATCGATGCCGGTGTAGAGTTGGGCCACGACCAGCGGGCGGTCGACGTCGTTGTCGATGAAGTCGACCAGCACCTCGGTGCCGATGCGCGGCGTGAATTGCGTGCCCCAGTTGGGGCCGGCCAGCGCTTCTGCCACGCGCACCCAGGTGCCCGAGCGGTCGTCGCCCGGCGCATTGCCTTCGGGGTCGAGGTCGTGTGCCAGGCCGCCCGGATTGGCGTTGGCGCCGCGCTGCCAGGCGAACTGCACCCGCACCTGGTGGTCGCGCCGGGTCGTCGCCACGGCGTCCGGCACACCGACGACGATCGCCGTCTGCGGCCCGAGCGCCGTGTGGGCGTGGGGCAGGGCGCTCGCGCGCGGCACGATGGCGACCGTCTCGCGCACGCAGGCGAAGCGGTTGCGATAGGTACCACGCTCGACGCCGCCCGCGCCGGCGGCGATCCGGGCGTCGAAGTTGTTGCGTGCTTCGTGCTCGACCCACAGCACCTTGAAGGCGTTTTCGCCACTGGAAAAGCGCGCGTGCCCGGCCAGGTCGAAGGCGTGACCGGGCGCCAGGCGCCGCACCGCGCCCTGGCCTTCGAACAGCTTGTTGTCGAGTTCGAGCGCCTGCAGCATCAGGCGGCTGTGGGTTTCGGCCGCATCGCTGGCGATGCGTTCGCCGCTGCCGTCGTAGATCGGCAGCGGCGGCAACTCGCCGGCATCGAGCGCGGATTGCTGTTCGGCGGCCGGGGCCAGCAACTGCGCCGGGTCCCAGCTGCTGATCGACACCGCGTTCGCCGCCACCCGACGCCGCGCACCGAACTGGTCGATGGCGTCATCGACGTCGCTGGCGCGCACGCCGTGAAAGCGGATCGTGGCGTTGCCCGGCGTGGCGGGCGCGGCGGCCTGGCTGTCGAAGATCACCAACTTGTGGCGCGCCTGCCCGTCTTCGCCTTCGTCGGCCTGGTCGTGTTCGAAACGCCAGGACAAGCCCTCGGAAGCCATCAGGCGCACGAAAAAATCGTAATCGCTCTCGCGGTACTGGGTGCAGATCGGTCGTGGGGCCAGGTCCTGCGTCACGTCGAATTCGAAACGCAGCTGCGGGTAGTCGGCGAACAGTTCGGCGGCGATCTCGAGCGCGTGCTTGTCCTGGAAAATATAGCTGTCGCGGCGCAGGCGCAGCAGGGCCAGCGCCGGTTCCAGGCGCAGGCGGTAGCGCGCCACGCCGCCGTCGGCGCCCAGCCATTCGGCCGCCGTGCAGATGCCGTGCCAGGCGCGGCGGCTGTCGTCCGGCTGCAGCAGGGTCACGGTCAGCTCTTCGCCGATGAACAGGTCGAGATCGATGTCGGTCGAGGTGCTGAGCGCGTCGACCTCGAACAGATAGGCTTCGTTGACCGCTTCGCGCCCGTACAGGCGTTCGGCCATCAGCGCTTCCGGCAGGGTGCCGTCCTGGGCGCTGGCGAGCGTGACCAGGCGCGCGCGCTGCGCCAGTCCGGTGCCAAAGCGGCCGAGGGACGCCAGTGCCGGCAGCGGCTCCATCAGGGCAGGGTGATGGTGAGGTTGGCGGCGCGCGGCGCCATCTTGACGACGTCGTTGTACGCCGTCATGCGTTCCTCGGTGCTGCTGCCGAGCGAGGTGCGCAGGGCGATGTAGCCGAGCGCGCAGATCAGCGCAAACATGCTCGCCAATACCCACAGCGGCAGGTCGCTGCGCAGTTTGTGGACAATGCTGTCCGGCCGCTCGGCATGCGGCGCGAAGCCGCCGCGCTTGCCCTTCATGTGCGCGATTTCGTCGCCCAGGCGCGAGGTGAAGTAATTCAGCTTTTCCGTGCCTTCGAGGATGTAGCGGCCCTGGAAGCCCAGCAGCAGGCACATGTGGAACACTTCGAGCGCCTCGATGTGGGCGCTGCCGCGCGTGCGCAGGGTTTCCAGGCGGTTGTAGAAATTCTCGCCGGCCAGCTGGTCGCCGAACAGCACCAGCTGCAGCGGCTTCCTGGCCCAGTTGTCGCGGATCGAAAAGCTGCTGCGCAGGATGATTTCGTCGACCGCCGCGCAAAAGGCGTATTTGGCGGCGTCGATGTCGTCGGCGGAAGCGCCCTGTTTCTTCGCGTTGCGCCCGAACTCGTCGAGGAACTGGACCATGCGCGCGGCGAAATCGGCGTCGTTCTGCGGCGCGTTGCCATTCTTGAGCATGAACAGCGCGTAGAAGCCGTCGTACATCAGGTCGAGCAGGCTTTGCGGGCCGGTGGCGGCATTCGCCTGGATGGGGGCGGCGCCGATCAGGGAGGGAGCAGTCATCGTCGTCATTTAGGGTCCATTCGGTCCATTCGGTTCAGGAAGTCACGGCCACCAGTTCCAGCCGCAGTTCGTGCATGCCGATCGGGACGTAGATCGAGATCGACTGCGCCTTGAGCATGCGTTCGTACAGCTGTCCCTTGGCCTCGAGCGAAAAGTAGGCCGTGTCGGGACGCACCGGAATCGCGGCCGGCACCTGCGGCGCATGCTGCAGGCGCACGCCCGGCATCGCCGACAGCACGAACTTGTCGACGTCGTCCGGCGCGCCGACCTTGAAGCGCAGCGGCACCGCATCGATCAGTTCGACCATCGGCATCGCCGCCGATGCCGCCAGGTAGAACGCGGTCTTGTCGTCGATCTTGCCCGAGTCGAGCTTGCCCATGTAATACGACGGGCGTTCCTCGGCCAGCGCGATGGCGAAGTATTTGGACGAGATCACGGTGTCGATCAGCTCGCGGATGATCGTGTGCAGTTTCGCAAAGCCCGGCCCCGGCTCGTGGTGCTGGTAGGCCGGCAGGTCGGCCAGTGTCCAGTTGCGCGAGAAGGTCATCAGCGCCCCGGCCAGCCCCAGCAACTGCTCGAACAGCCGCTCCGGATGCAGCGCGGGGTGGTGGAAGTAGTGGGTCAGCGAAGCATAGGCGGAACTGGCCGTGTGCAGCAGCCAGAACGAGGACATGTCGCCCGAGCGGTATTCGATCACGTTGCGGCTCGGTTCGCGGTGGTGGCCATACAAGGCGCTCACCTTGGCTTGCAGCGCGTCGAGCAGGCGCCGCAACTGCTGCGCCAGCGGCGGCGCGCTATGCACCGACAGGCTGGGCGGCACGAAGTCCGGGTCGAGCTCGAAGCCGCCGGTGGCCAGGCGGCGCAGGCGCAGCAGCGGGAAGCTGGTGTAGGAGTCGCGCGGCTCGAATTCGGACACCAGCCGCACCGATTTCTTCAGGTAAGTGAGCTGGGCCTGTGCCGCCTGCGTGTACAGGTCGGGCGTGTCGCGGTTGTCCTGCACGTAGCGCACGCTGTCGGGCCCCCCGCCCGGCGGCGTGAAATTGCCGCCGAACGGTTTAAAGGCGGGCAGGGCGGCATAAAAGGTCACGCCCTGCTGGTTCTGCAGCAGGGTCGAGAGGTCGATGCTGGGTGGCAGGGCGTCGGCGTTCGGCGCCTCGACCAGCTCGCCGTCCTGGAAACGCAGCGACAGTTCGAGTACGCGCAGCACATTGTTGGCCAGCGCATCGGTATCGATGCGCAGGGCATGCACGCCCCAGGCATACGGGTGGACGGCGCGCAGGCTGTGGTGCAGGCGCTGCTCATGGTACTGGTCCTGCTGCTGGAAATGCTGCGGACGCAGAAACAGTCCTTCGCCCCATAAGACTTTGCTCGTCATCCTGTCGTCATCCAGTCAAGGTAGATTTTGGCGTATTGATGCAGATCATTAAATTAACGGTCTACCAAGATTCTAGCCCCAGTCGGGTTCGCCTGCTATTTCAATCGTGCAGGCGTAGCAGAAAGTGAGAATGTGTGACATTCAATTGAATTTTGCCATTTATTGTTTTCTGATATCGTTCAAAAAAACAGCACCACGTTAAACTTTGCACAATTACTTTTAGTTACATCGTTGAGGTATAGCATGACCATCAGTCACCAACTGACGCGTATCGCCAGCGCCGCCACCATGGCGGCCGTGCTCGCGGCCTGCGCCAGCACGCCGCCGGTGCCGGCCAAACCGCCGCTGCAGGACTTGCTGGCGCAGGCCAGCCAGGCCGCCGCCGGCGGCAACAAGGAAGGCGCCGTCGCGCTGTGGCGCCAGGGCGCCGCCATTTATCCGGCCGACAAGACGCCATGGAGCCACATCGCCCAGACGCGCTACGAGGCCGGCCAGTACGGCGACGCCATCCAGGCCGCGCTCGAGGTGCTGGTGCGCGACCCCAACGACAAGCTCGCCAACAGCATCGTCGCGATCAGCGGCCTGCGCCTGTCGACCCGCGCGCTGGGCGACCTGAGCCGCCAGAACAACCTGTCGGGCTCGATCCGGACCGAATCGCAGGACCTGGCCAAGCTGTTGCGCGAGAGCCTGGGCGAAACGGTGCTGGTACCGCCGCCCGCAGTGGCGGCGCGCGAGCGCGAGCGCGAACGTGAGAAAGCGCCGGCGCGCACTACGCGCAAGCAGGGTGCGGCGAAAACGGAAAGCTCGAACGCCAATCCTTTCCAGGCGCTCCAGTAAATCTCGCTTGTACCAGACTTCACCAACCAGAGGAACCTTCATGTCCAAATCGGAAAGCGTACAAAAGCGCCTGCAAAAGGTGCGGGCACCGCGGGTGCAGATGACCTATGACGTCGAAATCGGCGATGCGATCGAAAGCAAGGAACTGCCGTTCGTCATGGGTGTGGTCGGCGACTTCGGCGGCAATTCGGAAGTCGAGCAGAAGCGCCTGAAGGAACGCAAGTTCGTCAGCGTCGACCGCGACAATTTCGACGAGGTCATGAAGGGTGTCGAGCCGCGCGCCACCTACCAGGTGCCCAACACGCTGGCCGGCGACGCCAGCAGCTTCGCGGTGGACCTGAAGTTCAGGTCGATGGACGACTTCCGTCCCGAGGCGGTGGTGCAGCAGGTCGAACCGCTGCGCAAGCTGCTCGAAGCGCGCACCAAGCTGGCCGACCTGCGCAACAAGCTGGCCGGCAACGACAAGCTGGAAGACCTGCTCAACGACGTGTTGAACAGCACCGAGAAGCTGGCCGAACTGGGCCAGGAAACCAACGCCAGGAAAGAGTGACCATGTCCGCTCAAATGAACGCAGGCGGCGCCGACGTTGCCAACCCTTCCGTGTCCCATGATGCCGCGCTGCTCGACCAGATCGTCGAGCAGAGCAAGGTCGCCAAGTCGAGCACCGAGCACGCCCGCGCCAAGGACCTGATTTCCGAACTGGTGAACCAGGTCATGGACGGCACCGTGGTGGTGTCGGACAACCTGGCCGCCACCATCGACGCGCGCGTGGCCGAGCTCGACGCCATGATCTCGGAACAGCTCTCGGCCGTGATGCACGCGCCGCAGTTCCAGAAGATCGAGTCCAGCTGGACCGGCCTGAACTACCTGGTGAAAAACAGCGCCACCGGCCAGAACATCAAGATCAAGATGCTCAACGCCACCCGCAGGGAGCTCGTGAAAGACTTCCAGAGCGCGCTCGAATTCGACCAGAGCACGATGTTCAAGAAGGTCTACGAAGAAGAATTCGGCACCTTCGGCGGCGCGCCCTTCGGCGCCCTGATCGGCGACTACGAAATCACGCGCCAGCCCGAAGACATGTATTTCGTCGAGCAGATGTCGCACGTGGCGGCCGCCGCGCACGCGCCCTTCATCAGCGCCGCCTCGCCCGAACTGTTCGGCCTCGAGAGCTACAGCGACCTCGGTAAACCGCGCGACCTGGCCAAGGTGTTCGACACGGTCGAATACGCCAAGTGGAAATCGTTCCGCGAATCGGATGACGCCCGCTACGTCGGCCTGACGCTGCCGCGCTTCCTGGGGCGCCTGCCGTACAACCCGGCCGACGGCGCCACCACCGAAGGTTTCAATTATGTCGAGGACGTCGACGGCACCGACCACCACAAGTACCTGTGGTGCAACGCCGCCTACGCTTTCGCCAGCAAGCTGACCGGCGCTTTCGAAAACTACGGCTGGTGCGCGGCGATCCGCGGCGTCGAGGGCGGCGGCCTGGTCGAAGACCTGCCGACCCATACCTTCAAGACCGACGAAGGCGAAGTCGCGCTCAAGTGCCCGACCGAGATCGCCATCACCGACCGCCGCGAAAAAGAGCTGTCGGACCTCGGCTTCATCTCGCTGGTGCATTGCAAGAACACCGACTACGCCGCCTTCTTCGGCGCCCAGTCGACCCAGAAGGCGCGCAAGTACTCGTCGGATGCGGCCAATGCCAACAGCGTGCTGTCCTCGCAGCTGCAGTACATCTTCGCCGTCTCGCGCATCGCCCATTACATGAAGGCGATGATGCGCGACAAGATCGGCAGCTTTGCCGCCGCCTCCAACGTCGAGGATTTCCTCAATCGTTGGCTGTCCCAATACGTTTTGCTCGATGACAACGCCAGTCAGGAACAGAAGGCCCAGTTCCCGCTGCGCGAAGCGTCGGTGCAGGTATCGGAAGTTCCCGGCCGCCCCGGAGTGTATCGCGCGGTGTCGTTCCTGCGCCCGCACTTCCAGCTCGACGAACTTTCCGTCTCACTCCGACTGGTCGCGGAGCTTCCATCGACCAAATCGTAACCATAACCAATCGAAAGGAACAATATGGCAATCGACGTCTACCTCCAAATCGACGGCATCAAAGGCGAATCTGCCGACTCCAGCCACAAGGACTGGATCGAGGTGAAATCCGTCAACTGGGAAGTGCTGCAGCCGAAATCGGCGACCGCTTCCACCGGCGGCGGCCATACCGCCGAGCGCACCGAACACCGCGACATCGTGCTCTCCAAGCTGGCCGACCTGTCGACGCCGCTGCTGCTGCAAAACTGCTCGTCGGGCAAGACCCTGCCCAAGGCCAAGCTCGAATTCCTGCGCGCCGACGGCCAGGGCGAGCGCGTCAAGTACTTCGAGATCGAACTCGAGAACGTCCTGATCAGCAGCGTCGCGCCATCGGTCGAACCGGGCGACATCCTGACCGAGGACGTCAAGCTCAAGTATTCGAAGGTGAAATGGAAATACACCCAGCAGAAAGTCGGCGGCGGCAGCGGCGGCAACACCTCGGGCGGCTGGGACCTGTCGGCCAACAAGACCGCCTGATCGCTCGATACAGTTAGCCACGGGCGCCCATGCAAGGTTATATCCCAGGATTGTTCGACCGGCTGATGGACGTGCCGGTCCATGGCGCTTCGAGCGCGACGGTGACCCGGCTCTCGATCGACGAGCTCAAGGAAACCGTCGCGCGCGACCTCGAGTCGCTGCTCAACACGCGCATCGGGCCGACCGATCCGCTGTTGGGCGGCTTTCCCGAATGCCGGCGTTCGCTGGCCACCTACGGCCTGCAGGATTTCGCCGGCCGTTCGCTGTCGAGCTTCGACGACCGCGCGCACATCTGCGCCTGCCTCGAACAGGCCATCGCGCGCCACGAACCGCGCCTGCGCAACGTGCGCGCTTCGCTGGAACTGCGCGAAGGCGCGATCAACTGTCTCAATTTCGCCATCACCGCCTTGCTGGTCGTCGACGCGGCCCAGGAACCGGTCAATTTCGACGCCATCCTGCAGCCGACCAGCCAGCAGTACACGATCAGCAAGTCACGCCGCGCCGCGCCGGCAGGAGCCTGAGTTGGAACAGTTATTACCGTATTACGAACGCGAACTGGGTTTCCTGCGCCGCTATTCGCGCGAATTCTCCGAACGCTATCCGAAGATCGCCGGCCGCCTGCTGGTCGGCGGCGAGGTCTGCGAAGACCCGCACATCGAGCGCATGATCCAGGCGTTTGCGCTGCTCAATTCGCGCATCGCCAAGCGCCTCGACGACGACTACCCGCAGTTCACCGAGGCGCTGTTCGAGGTGCTGTATCCGCACTACCTGCGCCCGTTCCCCTCGTGTTCGATCGCGCGCATGGATTATTCGTCCGGCGCCTCGCAGCTGACCACGGTGTCCGAGATCGCACGCGGCACCGCGCTCACCACGCGCAAGGTGCGCGGCGTGGCCTGCACCTTCCGCACCGTGTATCCGGTGACGATCGCACCGGTGGCCCTCACCAGCGCCCACTTCGCGCCGATCATCGACGCCCCCGACGCGGTGCGCCTGCCGGCCGGGGTCACCTCCAGCATCAGCATCACGATTGCCGGCACGGCGGCCCAGGTCACGCTCGGCCAGCTCAAACTGGGCAAGCTGCGCGTCTTCATCGACGGCGAGCCGTCCTTCTGCGCCGCGCTGCGCGACGCCCTGTTCATGCGCACCCTGGCCGCTTACGTGGAAGAGGGAGCGAGCGGGCGCTGGACCTTGCTGCCCGCCGTGCCGCTGGCGCCCGCCGGCTTCGACGAGGAAGACGCCCTGATCGCCTTCCCGGCGCGCTCGCACTCGGCCTATCGCCTGCTCACCGAATACTTCTGCTTCCCCGAAAAATTCAATTTCGTCGACATCGACCTCGATGCCATCGGTGCGGTGCTGCCGCATGGCGCCCGTTCGGTCAAGCTGCACCTGGCGCTGTCGAACCTGCGCAGCGACTCGAACACGGCGCGCATGCTCGGCACGCTGTCGAATACCAACCTGCTGCTGGGCTGCACGCCGGTGGTCAACCTGTTCGCCAAGCGCGGCGAGCCGATCCGCCTGACCCAGACCAAGGCCAGCTATCCGGTGCTGGCCGACGTACGGCGCGCCTTCGCCTACGAGGTCTACGGCATCGATTCGGTCAAGCTGGTGCGGCAGACGCCGCAGGGCGAATCGGTGACCGAGTTCCGCGCCTTTTATTCGCTGCGCCACGGGCAGACGCCGGAAAGGAACGGCCATTACTGGGTCATGCGGCGCGATGCGCTGCTGGCCGAGAAGAGTCCCGGCTTCGAGACCCAGATCTCGATCGTCGACATCGACTTCGATCCGGCCGAGATCGAAACCGACACCCTGAGCCTGGAACTGACCTGCACCAACCGCGACCTGCCGGCCGCGCTCACCTACAGCCAGCGTGGCGGCGACCTGTTCATGACCGGCGGCTCGCGCGTGGATGCGATCGCTTTTCTACGCAAACCGACGCCGTCGCAGCACTTCGAGCGCGGCGCCGGCGCCCACTGGCGCCTGATTTCGCACCTGTCGCTGAACCACCTGTCGCTGTCGGATGGCGGCGTCGAAGCCTTCCGCGAGATGCTGGCCATGTACGACCTGCCGCGCTCGCCCGCTTCGCAGCGCCAGATCGGCGGCATTGCCGCGGTGGCGCACAAGGCGGCCAACGCCTGGCTGCCCGGTAACCCGTTCGCCTGCCTGGTGCGCGGCATGGAAGTGCGCCTCACCATCGACGAAGAAGCCTTTGTCGGCAGCGGCATCCACGCCTTCGCCCACGTGATCGAACGCTTCCTGGGCCTCTACGTGCACGCCAACAGTTTCGCCCAGCTGGTGATCGTGTCGACCAAAACCGGAGAAGAGCTATTCAAATGCAAGCCACGCAGCGGCGATTTGAGCCTGCTGTAATCGAGCGCCTGTTCGCGCAGCCGCACCGCTTCGCCTACTTCCAGGCGGTGCGGCTGCTCGAGCTATGGCTCAAGCGCCACGGGCGCGCGCAGGACGGCGCGGTCGCCAACTTCCTGCGCTTCCAGAACTCGACCTCGCTCGGCTTTCCGGCCAGCGAACTCGAGGCGATGGGTCTTGAGCCGCGCGAGATCGGCACCGATCGCGATGCGCTGCACGCTGCGCTGCGAGAAGGGACGCTGCGCTACGTGCGCATCACGCCGGCTTTCATGGGCCTGTTGGGCGGGGCCGGCGCGCTGCCGGCGCACGACACCGAACGCATCGCCGCGCATGCGCTGCAGACGCGCGACGAGGGGCCGCGCGCCTTTCTCGACCTGTTTTCGAACCGCTCGCTGGCGCTGTTCTACGACGCCTGGCGCAAATACCGTCTCGAGCTCCGCTATGAACTGCATGGCCGCGACAGCTTCCTGCCGCTGCTGCTGTCGCTGGCCGGCGTCGGCCAGCCGTCGCTGCGGCGCCGCTTCGCCGACGACACCCACGGCGAACTGCTGGACGAATCGGTGGCCTATTTCGCCACCGCCATGCGCCACCGGCCGGCATCGGCGGTGCAGATCGCGCGCGTGCTGTCCGAGTATTTCGCGGCCGAGGTCAGGACCGAGCAGTTCGTCGGCCAGTGGTACGACGTGCCGGTGGTGCAGCAAAGCCGGCTCGGCCATGCGAACGCCATGTTGGGCGCGGGCGCCATGGCCGGCGCGCGCGTATGGCAGCGCGACCTGCGCCTGCGCATCGTCATCGGCCCCTTGCGGCGCGAGCGCTTCGATGCGTTTCTCCCCGGCGGGAAAGCGGCGCGCGCGCTGGCCAGCATGCTGTCGATGATGACCGGCGTCACGCTCGAATACGAGGTGCAGCTGGTGCTGTGCGCGCAGGACGTGGCGGGACTGTCCCTGATCGAAGAGCGTAGCGGCGGGCGGCTGGGCTGGGACAGTTTCCTCGTCACCGGCGGCGAGGCGCGGGACCGCGGCGACGTCCGTTACGCCATCCACGCGCTGCAGTAAGGCGGCAGTAAAGCTTCATTCGCCATGAGATCGACTTCTTCAACCTTACTAGGGAAACCTGCATGAGCCTCAACCTCAAGACCCTGATCGGCAAGTTGAACGACACCTGCCGCACCGCAGCCACCCGCGCGGCGGGTTTGTGCGTGTCGCTGGGCCAGTTCGAAGTCGATCTCGAACACCTGTTCCTGGCGCTGCTGGAGCAGCCGAAAAGCGACTTCGCCGTCATCGCGCGCCAGAGCGGCATCAGCCCGGGCATGCTCGAGGCCGACCTGCAGGCCGAGGTGGGGCGCTTCAAGACCGGCAATGCGCGCACGCCGGTGTTCTCGGCGCGCCTGCCGAAACTGTTCGAGCACGCCTGGCTGATCGCCTCGCTCGACATCCCCGACGGGCGCCCGGCCGAGATCCGCAGCGGCCACCTGCTGCAGTCACTGCTGACCGACCCCGAGCTGTCGCAACTGGCCTACCGCGGCTCCAAACTGTTCGACAAGTTCGACGTCGACCAGATCAAGCATAACCTCGACAAGATCGCCGCCGGCTCGCAGGAAGCCGTGCAGGCGGCCGCACCGGTACAGCAGGGCGGCAGCGATCCGGTGGGCGAGCTGGCGCAGTCCGCGCAGTCGAAGACGCCGGCGCTCGACCAGTTCACCACCAACCTGACGGCGCGCGCGCGCGACGGCAAGGTCGACCCGGTGATCGGGCGCGACGTCGAGATCCGCCAGGCCATCGACATCCTCATGCGCCGGCGTCAGAACAACCCCATCCTGACCGGCGAGGCCGGCGTCGGCAAGACCGCCGTGGTCGAAGGACTGGCCCTGCGCGTGGCGGGTGGCGACGTGCCCGACGTGCTGAAAGGCGTCGAAATCCATACGCTCGACATGGGCTTGCTGCAGGCCGGCGCCTCGGTGAAAGGCGAGTTCGAGAACCGCCTGAAAAACGTGATCGACGAGGTGAAAAAAAGCCCGCATGCGATCATCCTCTTCATCGACGAAGCGCACACCATGATCGGCGCCGGTGGCCAGGCCGGCCAGAACGATGCGGCGAACCTGTTGAAACCCGCGCTGGCGCGCGGCGAACTGCGCACCATCGCCGCCACCACCTGGAGCGAATATAAAAAATATTTCGAGAAGGATGCGGCGCTGGCGCGGCGCTTCCAGGTGATCAAGGTCGAGGAGCCGAGCGAGGAACTGGCCTGCGCCATGCTGCGCGGGATGGCGCCGCTGATGGAACAGCATTTCGGCGTGCGCGTCTACGACGAAGCGATCACCGAGGCGGTGCGCCTGTCGCACCGCTACATCGCCGGCCGCCAGCTGCCGGATAAAGCCATCAGCGTGCTCGACACCGCCTGCGCCAAGGTCGCGCTGGGCCAGAACGCGACGCCGGCGCTGATCGAGAGCCTGGCGCGCAAGCGCGAACGCATCGAGGCCGAGCTGGCGTCCTTGCAGCGCGAGCAGAGCGCCGGCTCGTCGCACGCGGCGCGCATCGCCGAACTGGAAACGGCGCGCGGCGCCGCCGAGGAAGAACAAAGCGGCTTGAGCGCGCGCTGGGAACAGGAAAAGGCGCTGACCGAGCAGATCATGGAAGGGCGGCGCGCATTGGAGGAGGGTGGTGACGCAGGTGACGGTACCGGCAGCCGCGACGTGCAGGCGCTGATGATCGAGCTGCGCGCGCTGCAGGGCGAAACGCCGATGGTGCCGGTGCAGGTCGATGGCCACGTGGTGGCCGAGATCGTCGCCGGCTGGACCGGCATCCCGCTCGGGAAGATGGTCAAGGACGAAATCAGGACGGTGCTCAACCTGAAGGACTTGCTGGAAGAGCGGGTGCTGGGCCAGCCGCACGCGATCGAAGCCGTCGCGCAGCGCGTGCGCACGGCGCGCGCCAACCTGGACGACCCGAACAAGCCGAAGGGCGTGTTCCTGTTCGTCGGCCCGTCCGGCATCGGCAAGACCGAGACGGCGCTGGCGCTGGCCGACGTGCTGTATGGTGGCGAGCGCAAGCTGGTCACCATCAACATGAGCGAATACCAGGAAGCGCACAGCGTTTCGGGCCTGAAAGGCTCGCCGCCCGGTTACGTCGGCTATGGCGAGGGTGGCGTGCTGACCGAGGCGGTGCGCAGGAACCCGTACAGCGTGGTGCTGCTCGACGAGGTCGAAAAGGCCCACCCGGACGTGCTCGAACTGTTTTTCCAGGTCTTCGACAAGGGCGTGATGGACGACGCCGAAGGCCGCGAGATCGACTTCAAGAACACGATCATCATCCTGACCTCGAACGTGGCCTCGTCGACGCTGATGGGTGCTTGCCTGAACAAACCGGAGCAAGAGCTGCCGGCGCCGGACGAACTCGAATCGCTGATCCGCCCACAACTGATGAAGCAGTTCAAGCCGGCCTTCCTCGGCCGCCTGAAGGTGGTGCCGTATTACCCGCTGTCGGACGACGTGCTGGTCAACATCATCGAACTGAAACTGCGCAAGATCGCCCAGCGCATCGCCGTCAACCACAAGGCCGCCTTCCACTACGACGAAGCGCTGGTCGAAGCAGTGCTGGCGCGCTGCACCGAGGTCGACTCGGGCGCACGCAACGTCGACAACATCCTGAACGGCACGCTGCTGCCGGAGGTGGCGCAGTCGGTGCTGGCGAAGATGGCGGAAGGGGCGGCGATCGCGTCGATTGCGGTGTCGGCGAGCGAGGAGGGGCAGTTCAGTTATGTGATCGAATAAGATCCTGCCGCCACTGGAAGGTATCGGCGCGCCTGATCCATCCGGTGCTCTCCCGCTTTGCGTGGGTGTACCTGACCCGGTACCAGCCGGGCCGTTCCTCCAGCACGTAGGCGACGTCGCCCGCGACGAGGTAGGCCTTGCGCACTCGGTTCGCGTCCGGCGCATCGTGGAAGAAAGCGCGTTTTACAGCGATCGTGGCGACCGCGATCCAGTCGCCCGGCGGCCCCGTGTCGACCGTCACCACGTAAGCATCCTTTACCGGGGCGACGTTCGGTCCCGCCAGCATCCCGATGATCCATTCGCACTCGCCGGGCGCCAGCGCGGCCGGCAGGTCGATCCTGAGCTTGCCTTTTGCGGACGTCAATAGCGTGAACGCGCGTCCCGCGCTGGGCGGCCAGTTGTCGTTGTCGCTGACCGCATCCTGGATCGCCAGCTTGGCCGTGCTTGCGGGCGTCACGTGCCCATGAAAGACGAACTTGCATACCTCCGTCCTGCCGGGCGCGGTGTACAAGGCTGACAGGTAGCCGGTCACGATGCCGCTGGCTGGATTGACGCCGATGGCCACGAAAGGGTTGTCGAAAACCTCATCGGCCGCCGAGCGCGCCTGCGCCATCGCGCTACCTGGTACGGCCAGGGCGCCGGCGAGCAGCAAGGGTACAAGACAGCGCAGCGGCGCTGCAATTTCCGGTTCCTGATGGGGCGATTTTGCGTTTAGCGCCGACATTGCGGCTGTTCCGTTGTCGTGCCGTCTGCATGAGAACCAGCGGTAGAATGGGCCGCATCGAGGCGCGTTTTGCTGCGCTCATAATCGACCAGGTCCTTCGGGTACACCAGTTCGTCGCGATAGCTGCTGTCATCGATATCGTAGAGGTAAGTGAATGCTGCGGCGCACATCGCCCAATAGCCGACATAAGAGGAAAATTCCGGCTTGATTTCTTCGTGCATGCCCCAGAAATGTGCCTGCCCCTTGAAGGCGGAATACCAGTTCTTCAAATATTTTTTCATCAAGCCGGGCCGTTCGGCCGGATCTTCCGCATCCACCACAGCCAGAAGCAGCCGGTATGGCCTGTCCCAAAACCATTCGTCCAATTCCGGGCGGTCGGCGAAATAAAATGTGAACAGTTCTTCCAGGACTGCGTCGGCGCCATCGAAGTCGGTGCCTGTGTTCCAGTCGAGGATGGTCGGCAGGAGATCTTCGCGGCGTAACAGGATCGCTGCACATACCAGGTGCAGGTAATTTACGTAGACATCCACGAACTGTGACATCAGGAAAGTTGGCGTGTAGAGCCGGTCGGCTTCGTTTTTCTTGTCTACATATTCCTGGTACGCTTCCACAACCCTGTCCAGCAGTACTGCCAGAACAGCCGGTTCTTCACCGCCCGTATATCTGAGCTGAAGCGTGCGCCAGAGGTCGGATGCACGATTCTCCATGAATTGCGCATGGTCGCCGGGCCGTACCTGCCTCGTACCAATGGTCGAGGTATTCGCGCATCCGTTCCGGCCGATCGGCTGGGGACGCATCGACAATCGCGAGCGTCTTACAGTAAGGCAGGTGGCGGGTGCAGTCGCTCGGTAGCGGGGCTGGACGCTGCATATGGATCGCGGCGATCCGCTCCAGCATGCCATCCCGTACCGGATTGTTGTAATCGATAACGGCCATTACTCTGGGAATATCGCGCTTAGCCGAGAAGGATGGCGAAACAAAGCAGGCGATTTGCGCGGTTAAATCCGGCGTCGCCCAGCGGAAGGTGAGCGCCGGGCCGGCGGGCGCCCTGCGGCGTGGCATTGTAGGCCTCGGAATACAGCGCGTATTCTTCGTAATAGCCGAGTAATGCCGGATAAAAGTCCCGCAAGGCAGCTACGGGCGTTCCGGCCGAATAACTCAATGCGAGGAGATCGAGCGCGTAAAAGGCGCGCACAAGTGAGCCGCATGAGGGCTGCTTCATCCCTGCCTGCGCGCCAAGCCGGGTCGCCAAGTTTCATTGCGGCGCGCGGAATGCGGGCGATCAGGTCCGCAGCTTCTGTTTGGTATTCGCGGTAGCCCAGCAGTGGATCGCGCCTGGCTGCCGCGAATTCTGTTTCCGGCATCAGTTCAAGCATTGCATTGTCCTCAATCCGGTTCGCTGCGGTGCATGCCCTGACGCGAACCAGGCGCCGGCGCCTGCCCGTCCTTGCATGCCGTTTCGGTGGCGGGAAAGCGTTCGCGGTGGCGCTGTTCGAGCGCCGCCATTTCTTCTGCATTGGGCCTGCCCAACCTCCGCTTGGTACAGCTGTCGAGCAGTTGTCCGACCATGCGCTTGTGCGCTGGATCGAACAGCAAATCCATGGTGGTGTTGTCGCACTGATGCGCCTGGCAAATCCCGGCGTTCGGAATGCGCCTGATCAGGTCTTCAGCCCTGGTCCGGTACGCCTGGTAGTCGAGGAGGCGGTCGCGTTTGCGGCGTTTGAATTCGGCCTCTGGAATCAGGATGTTCATTCCGTGCTCATGGACAGCGCCACCGGCCGCCCCGATCAGTTCTGAAGAAGCCGCCATACCGTCAAGCCATACGGCGAACCGAGATCCTGCATTTTCGCGTCTTTTGCATACTCCGCATGCTGGGTCGGAATGCCAATCGACTCCCACGTTCCCGCAACGGGGCAAGCGTCTCCAGCTTTCGCGCGGGTTCCGAGCGTAAGTGCGCTACCTGGAATGCCCGCGCCGCCTTTCTGCTTGCCGAGATCGGCCATGTCGCGTGGGTAAAACTCGTGATCGCGATAAAGAGCGTCGTCGATCCCGAGCGCTGTGGTAATTGCAGCCGCTTCCCGCGACCAGTAGCCCAGGAACTGATTACCCTTTGAGTGAGAGTCGTAGTACGGCTCGCGGCGGCTGGCCTGGTACCAGTCGTCGAGATAGTCCTGCATCAGGCCTGGACGCTCAGCGGCAGGTGCATCGAAGATCGCCAGCGTCTTGTGGTAGGGAAGGTGGCGCAGGCACTCCGACGGCAAGGGTTGCGGCCGCTCCATATACATTGCTGCGAGTCGCTCGATCATGCCGTCGCGCGATTGTTGTAGTCGATGATTGCCATTATCCGTGGGACATATTCTGGCCAGCCGAGCAGGATAGCGAAAGACAGCAGACGGTTGGCTTCCTGAAAAGCAAGGTCGTGCAGGGCAATATGGGACCCTTGCGTGATCACTCCCTCAGGCGTCCGATTGAACGCTTCGGAATACAAGGCGTACTCCTCGAAATAGGCAAGCAGCGCGGCGAAAAATTCGCGTAACAATTTGACATCAGTGCCGGCTGAGTAACTTAGCGACAGCAGATCAATCGCATATTCGGCCCGTGCATAGGTGAGGCGTCCCAGCGCAGCTTCGTCCCGACCGTCGAGCCAGACTGGATCACCAAGCTTTTTCGCCGCGTTCGGCAGTCGCCTGATCAGGTCTTCAGCTTCGTCGTAATAGGCCTGATAGTCGAGCAGGCGGTCGCGTGTGCGGGCGAATGCGGCTTCTGAAAGCAGCGTAATCATTTAACGTCCAAAAATACCAAAGAGGACAGGCTGTTCCGCCGGCATGGGACACGTAAACGCATCAGACAGCCTTTACGACTTATGGAGCCCACTGCCATATGGTTGTTCCATACTCAGAGAAGTCAAACGACGGCATGATGTCCCCGGCTTTGAAGCTCTTGGAGCTATCTGCTTTTGCAGGACTGAACCAGTTTCCGTCCCGAGGACATGTTTGGCCGCCCAGGACTCGAAGTACGGTTTCGCCATTATTCAACGACACTGGCCGACGGGGAATGCCGCGGGCGTAGTCCACCAGGTCTTTGGGATACACCAACTCGTCCCGATAGGAGCTGTCGTCGATATCGTAGAGATATGTAAATGCAGCGGCGCACATCGCCCAATAACCGACATATGGCGAGAAGTTCGTCGCAATTTCTTCATGCTTGCCGTAAAAGCTTGCCGTGCCCTTCATCGCCGGATACCACTTTTTTACGTACTTCTTCATCAACTTCGCTTGTTCTGCGGAGTCGGGTTCATCAATAGCGTCCAGCAGCAACCGGTAGGGGTGCTCCCACAGCCATTCATCCAGTTCTGGACGGTCTGGAAAATAAAACTTGAATAACTCTTCCAGAACAGCATCGACGCCTTCGTAATCGGTCCCGTCGTTCCATGCAAGTATGATCGGTAACAAGTCCTCGCGGTGGAGCAAGATACAGGCGCTCACAAGATGAAGATAGTCGGCGTACGTGTCGATCATGTCCAGCATGCGAAACGGCGGCACGTATTCCTCGTCTACCGCCGCATTGTTTCTGTCCACGTAGTGCTGGTAACGATCGACTACTTCGCCAAGCAACTTTGCAAGTTCCGACAAATCTTCACCAGAAGTGTATCGCAGTTGAAACGTCCGCCAAAGGTCGTCTGCTCTAAAAAGCAGTAAACCGACATGTGTTCCAGGAATGCTTTCAGGTATTTCCAATAGAGCAGGGTACTCCGATTCGACGGTTGCGTAGTGATCAAGCGTGCTTCGGTAAGCCTCTTCCGAAATGAATTTTTGACGACGCTGCTTGTCGAATTTCTGCATACTCATTTTCTTTTTGGTCGACGTCCGTTTGATGAAGAGCAGTTGTATTGTCCGTTCTTCCAAACGTCCGGAAATATGAAAGAGGACAGGCTGTTCCCGGCACCAGGGAGACACGTAAACGCATCAGGCAGGCTTGACGATTTAACGTTATGGAGCCCATTGCCATATGGTCGTTCCATATTCAGAGAAGTCGAATGTCGGCATGATCTCCCCGGCTTGGAAGCGCTTGAGGCTATCTGCTTGTGCAGGGCTGAACCAGTTTCCGTCCCGAGGACATGTTTGGCCGCCCAGGACGCGAAGTACGGTTTCGCCGTTTTCCATCGATACTGGCCGACGAGGGATGCTGCGGGCGTAGTCGACCAGGTCTTTGGGGTACACCAGCTCATCACGATAAGATCTGTCATCGATATCGTAAAGATATGTAAACGCAGCGGCACACATAGCCCAGTAACCCACATAGGGGGAAGCGTATGGTTCGATCCCTTCATGCCTACCCCAGAAACTTGCTTTGCCTTTCATTGCCGGATACCACTTCTTGACATACTTCTTCATCAACTTCGCTTGCTCTACGGGGGCTGGTTCGTCGATTGCGTCGAGAAGCAACCGATATGGCTGCTCCCACAACCATTCGTCCAGCTCGGGTCGATCTGGAATATAGAACTTGAACAGCTCTTCCAAGACAGCGTCCACACCTTCGTAATCCGTTCCTTCGTTCCATGCGAAAATAGTCGGTAACAAGTCCTCGCGGTGAAGCAGGATGCAAGCGCAGATGAGATGGAGATACGTAATATAGGTGTCCATCATGTCCAGCATGCGGAACGGTGGAACGTAGTCTTCGTCCAAAGCCTCGTTATTTTTATCGACGTACTGTTGATATCTCTCGACTACTTCTCCTAGCAAAGGTGCGAGTTGGGCCGGATCTTCGCCGCCCGTATAACGAATTTGCAGGGTCGACCAAAGGTTCGACGCCTTGATCCTGAGGAGCGCCGCATGGCTCCCTCGTTGGTTTTCAGGCATGCGCAAGAGCTCTGCGAATTCTTCCTCGACTTGCGCATAATGAGCAATCGTGTTCTGAAAAGCAACGGCTCCGAGAAATATTTGACGGCGTTTGCTGTTAAAACTATCCATGGTTGTTCTGCTCCTTAACGGCGCCTGTTCTGCGGCCGCCTATATTTTCCGGTTGCTTCATATTTCTTTTCAGCGATATCAAGATGCGCTTCGCGGAACTCAATTTCGATGTCGTGTTTAGCATGCTTGTCGGCAAATTCTTGAGCCTCCGCTGGCTTGTTAACGTAACTCTTTTGAATAATTTCAGACATCGCATGAACGTGTTCAGACGCCTGAAGTGGCGACACCAAAAATACGTGCCTTGAATAATTATTGATGATGAGATGGCTGATAGTGCCGAAGCTGGCCTCTATTCGATCCTGAATCCATCGGTCGCTCATCTGCATAACCATTGTTGTCGACATGCGGCGTGTGTTGTTAGTCGCTGTTCTACCTTGGTTTGCAGCGCGGCGGCGACCCGCGCTACGATTCCCTCCAGGACCGCCCGCTCGGCTTTGCGCCTCACCTAGTAATTGGTAGAGTTCCGCCTTTGGATTCATACTGGCCTTAGCTTCGACAACCGCATATTGGTTGGGCCGTGCGCGGTTTGTATGCCAAAGCGAGTCGATACCATTAGTTAATACGTTCGTTTTTGGTGTGCATAGATAAGTAGGGATAGTCCCGTCATTGATCTTCTTGTATTCGGTCTGCCATCCGGCTCGTTTGCCTCCTCGTGCAGGCCCACTCATATCATGCCGGTTCCACTGCAAGCCCCAATTCTTTTTCTCGATCACATAATGTTCAACGATATGCTCGCCCATCAAGCCTTTTGCTGCGAAGTCGAGCCCGGCATAAATGTCGAAAGCGGTCTGCTGCACGACGTTGGTCGTTCTTCCCTGCGCACCGCGCGCCTGGGTACGCGGTGTGCTCCCGACCGTTTTGTGTGCCGGGCCTGCGGCCGCGCGCGCCGTGCGCGATGGCCGCGCCGTCTGAGGCGAGCGTCGGACCATGGGACCTGACGTTGCGACAGCGAGCGCCACTGCGGCCGCATGCTCCCCCAGCAGCTCTTCGAGGAATTGCCGGATCTCCGTGGCAGCCTCGCGAATAGGCGCCGCCAGTTTGCCGCGCATCGACTTCAACGCTGGCGCGACGTCGCGCGCGAGCTGCTCGATGCGGTTCGGGCACCACCAGCGCGACTGTCCCAGATAATCGAGCATCGCAATACAGCTATCCAGCGCCAGGTTCGCCTTGAGGATGGCGGCCTGGGTTTCCCCCGCCCAGTTCAACGAGCGTACCCAGCGCACCGCGCCGCCTTTCTTGTGGCCCAGCATGCGTTCGATCATGGCGACGCCGCCATTGACGAGTCCACGGGCTGCCTTGCGCTGCTTGTACAGCGGCTTGAAAACGGTCTTGAAGGCACTGCCAACGCTCGGGACGACGCCAAAGGCGGCGAAACCGAGATCGATCTTCTGTTCCAGCGTCGCCTTTGCCAAACCGCCGTGTTTGTTGATGCGGTAGAGGCAACCGGATACGTCACGCAAGTCCATGACCTGGTCGATGCCTGGAATCAGCGAGACCAGCCCGGCGACGACTTGCGCCGACACCATCTGCTGTTCGTTGAAATCGCCGAGGATCAGGTCTTCCAGGAATTTCACACCGTCGTCGACGATACTCATGCTTGTCCCCGTTCATAGGCTGCGCGCGCCTCTCGAATGGCCCGCTCGGCCTGTTCCCGTATTTCGGGCTTCTTGTACTCCGGCTCGGGTTCCGGCGGTGGCGACCAGTCGCGCGGGTCTTCCCCGAATTCGACGGCGTATTCGCCCGGCGGCACATTGGTCAGTACCGCATGCCCTTTGTTGTCGAGCGTACCTTTGCGTACCGCGCCGTTGGCGAAGGTGACGATGTAGGGAGCGTTGGGTACGGCATCGAGGTCGTCGTACTGGAAGTTCAGTTCGATGTCGTTGCCGACGTTGGCCGGATGGGGCAGGGCCGGTAGTTCGGGCGCAACGCTCTCTGGCCCGGTGAGCTCCTTCATCGACGCCTTGAAGCGCATCGTCCCCGGCCCATGCACCGCGATATTTCCGCCCTCGAGCCTGATATAGGCCCCCTGCGCCGTCAGCAGCACATGCTCCTTCGCCGCCACCGTCACGCTGCTGGTCACGCTGGCAACAGTGATTCCCTTGTCGGCCGTCAGACGCGTCGGCCCGCTCTGGCTCTGGCTGCTGAACTTGCCGCTGGCGGCGTGCAGGCGGATGCCGGTTTCCCCGTTCGGCTTGTCCGGCGCGCTGGCTTTGCCGTAGGTGAACAGGCTGATGCCGCCCTTTACCGTGTGGTACGCGCTGCCCTGGGCGCTGAAGTTGATGTCCTGGCCGGCGCCGATGGCGGTGCTGGCGCCGGCGGTTACCACGGCGCTGGTCGGGGTGAGGGCGGCGATGCCCGACGGCGTCGACAGTTGCAGCTGGGCTTCGCTGAAGGCGGCCGTGGCGCCATCGCCGCCCGCGCTGCCGCCGTTGCCGTGTGTGGAGGCGCCAATCACCTCCGCCGCATGGGCGACGGCGGCGATCGCCGCCAGCTTGTCCGGGGCGGCTTCTTCCAGCAGGCGCGCGTTGTGCTTCTGCGCCGTCTCGGCCAGCGACAGGTGCAGCGCATGGCTGGCCTCCACCTGCCTCTGCGCCGGACCGGCCTCGAGGGCGCCGGCGCCGGTTGAAGCCGGGTCGGTCGTGACCAGCAGGCCGCTGCCGGCGCGCAGCGCGAGCGCGTGTTCGGTCTTCAGTTCGGCGCCGAAGCCGGCCATACCCAGGAGCTCGTTGTCGCTCTGGTGGCGCAGGTGCCCGAGGTTCAGTTCCGCAGTGCCGCCATGCGCCCTGGCATGCTGCTGCAGGGCGATGCGCGCCTCGCCCGCGCTGTCGTCGAACACCAGCTGGCTGTAGGCGCCGGCGCCGTCGGCGCTGTCGCGCATGGCCTGGCTCTTGATGCCCGCCAGGACCGCCGGGTGGGCGTGGGCGCCGCTCGCGCCGGGGAACCAGGCCGCCGCGTTGCCGGTGGCGGCGCCGGCGCCAGCGCCGACGGCATTGCCCTGGGCGTCGGCCTGGCCCTGGCCGTTGTAGACGGCGCCGATCACCACCGGGCGGTCGATGTTCCCGTCCAGGAAATCGACCAGCACTTCCTGGCCGATGCGGGGCAGGGCGTGGCTGCCCCAGTTGGCGCCGGCGGTTGGCGCGAGCGGCGTCGCCACGCGCACCCAGGTGCCGGCGCCGTCGTCGGCCGGCGCGCCGCTGTGGCCATCGGGCGCCGGATGTTCCAGGCGGCTGTGGCTGGCGCTGCCGCGCTGCCAGTGGAACTGCACCTTGATGCGGTGGTCGCGGTCGGTGTGGACCGGGGCGCCGGGCGGTCCGACCACGATCGCGGTCTGCTGCCCCTGCACGGTCGGACGCGGATGCAGCAGGCGGCCATGGCCGTCTTGCGTACTGCTACGGTAGGGCAGCGCGGCGTCGATCGCCTCGATGCTGTTGCGGTACACCGGGCGCTCGGCGATGCGCTTGCCGCTGGCGTGCAGGCTGTGTTCCAGTTCGCGCAGGTTGAGCGCGCCGACCGGATCGTCGCCCAGGCGCTGGGCCAGTGCGGAGACGGTATTGGCGTCGAGGTTGTTGTGCGCCAAGTGGCGCACGCGCACGATCAGGAAGTTGCTGTCGGCGCCATCGTATTTGCTGTGTTCGCGCAGCGAGAAGGTGGTGCCGGGCGCGAAGCTGCGCACGGTGCCGGCGCCGATGTGGACGACCTTGTCCGCTTCCAGCGCCTGCAGCTGGCGTTCGGCCAGCCGTTCGCCGTGCTCGCGCGTGGTGTACGCGTAGACGCCGGGGATGTCGCTGCTGCGCAGTTCGACCTCGCCGGCTGCCGAGGCGCTAACTGTGCGCAGGTCGCGGCTGCGGTAATCCCAGCTGCGCAGATCAAGTGCATTGGTGTGCAGCCGCGTCTCGGTGCGCCAGCGGTCGATGCTGTCGGCCGTCATCACCGCGCCCGGCTGGGTGAAACGCACCGTGGCGTGGGGATTGGGCCGGAAGGCGTCGTTGCTGTCGGCGATGACGAAGGTATGGCTGCCCAGCTGCGCACCGCCGGCGTCGCCGCGGTGCTCGAAAAAGCCGAACAGGCCTTCTTCGCTCATCAGGCGCTGTACAAAAGCGAGGTCGCTTTCCTGGTATTGGGTGGTAAGGCTGCGCACGGGATACAGCGACCGGTCGGCGTCGATGCGCCACAGCGGCGCCAATTTCCCCTTGCCGTCCCAGGCCGCAAACACGGCGTCGATGATGTCGGGTACCGACATGCCCTGGAACACGCGGCTGTCGCGCCCCAGCGCCAGGAAGTCGCTCCAGGGCGAGATCGTCAGGCGGTAGCGCGCCAGGCCGCCGTCCGCGCCGCACAGTTCGGCCGCCGTCACATGGCCGTGGAAGGGACGCAAGTTGCCGCGCGCATCGGCCAGCAGTTCGAGCAGCACCGGCTGGCCGAGCAGCGATTTGAGCGGCAGCGAAGCGTCGGGCGACAGCGCCGACACCTGCAGCCGGAAGCCGCTGTCGATGCCTTCCTCGCCATGCAGCGACTCGGCCAGCAGCACGTCGCGCCCGAGCGGCGTATGCAGGCGCAGCATGCGGCTGTCCTGCGAAAACCGCTGCAGCGACGACCACAAGGACTGGACGGAGGGCGTATCGACCGGTGCAACCATGCGTTCTGCATTCCCACGTAACGATGAAGCGATGAAGATGCCGACCTGATCAGGAATCAGCCGATATTACACCGTAGTTAATGATTCTAAACAAGCCCATTTCTGCCAAGCAATTATCGCGCGGATCTAGTCTTGCCCCTGCTGGACACCCAGCATTTCCTCGATATGCGCCAGCGAACCGGAATCCTTGATCACCGAGCGCAGCCAGGTATGCAGATCCTGTTCGCCGGCGGCGGCCGCCTTTTCGGCGAAATACGATACCGGACTGTGCGGCTCGGTTCGGCGGAAGAACTCGGCGATCGTGCGCAGTTGCGCGATCGCCTGGGCGCGCGAGGCGATCTGTCCCGTCGCGCCGGGTGCCGGTGCCGGCGCCAGGCTGTCGTGCGCCGGCGGCGCCAGCGCCTGGCCTGGATCGATGGACTGCGGCGCCGCCGCCTCGGCATCGGTGGCTGGTGCAGGCATCAGGCGCAGCATGTTCTCGACGGCGTCGCGTGCGCCGACGAAGCCCGGCGCGTCGTTGCCCAGGCGCGCGTCGGCCGCCCGTTCCAGCGCCGCCAGCGCTTCCAGGCAGGCCTGGGCGTCGGCGGCAAAGGCGCTGCGGAAGGCGCCGCTGTTTGCCCGCCGCGCCGCGTCCATGTCGGCCAGGCGGCGCTCGTCGCCGGCCTTGCGCGCCACGTCGAAGTCGAGCGAGGACCAGGCGCTGCCGTTGCCGTCGGTGACCGGCACTTCGCGCAGCAGCGCCGGGATGCGCGACAGCAGCCAGCCGAGGTTGCCGATGCGCTGTTCCTGGTCGCCGTCGTCCGCTTCCGGATACAGGCCGTCGTCCCAGAAGCGCTCGAACAGGCCGGCCAGCACGCGCAATCCTTCGGCCAGCCCGCGCAGGCCGTGTTCGCGCGCGGCCGCCTCGGAAAGCCAGGCGGCCAGGCGCAAGTCCTTGCTGGTCGTTTCCAGCAGGGCGGCGCAGCGGCGCACGACGAAGTCCCAGTCGGCTTCCTTCAGCTCGGTGATCCATTCGCCCTGGGCCAGCGAAGGGTCGTCGAAGGTGCGGGCGCGGGCGATGGCGTCGAGTTCGGGCGAAAAGGCGAGGTCGGCGCCGGACGGGTGTTCGGGGCTGATCGGGTTGAGTAGCTGTTCGGCTGAAAACATGGCGGTTCCTGATAAACGAACTTACTGCGAACTTACTGCGAACTTACTGCGCGATCCGGAATTCGATGCGCCGGTTGCGCGCGCGCCCGGCCGGGGTGTCGTTGCTGGCCACCGGCCGGTCGGCACCCTGGCCGGAGGCGGTAAGCAGGTCGCCGTCGATGCCGCGCGAGGACATGTAGGCCTTGACCGCTTCCGCGCGCGCCTGGCTCAGGCCCTGGTTGGTGGCGCGCAGGCCCTGGTTATCGGTGTGGCCGATGATTTCGACCTTGCGCTGGCTGATCTTTTTCATGGCCGCGATCATCTCGTCGAGGATCGCCCGGCCGGCCGGCGTCAGCGCGGCCTTGCCGCTCTCGAACTCCACCGTGCGGTTCGCCAGCGTGTTGTCGAGCACGCTCTGGTCGCTGCTGGAGACGCGCAGGCCGTTGTTCACCGTGTAAGTGGGATTGAGGCTGGTGGCGACGTCGCTCGCGATCTTCTGGCGCTGCGCCTCGTTCGCCACTTCGCCGCGCAGGCTGACGGTGGTGCCGTCGATCTTCAATTGGCCGCGCGTGACCTGTTTCAGGTCGGGCGTCAGGATTTTTTGCACATAGGTGTTCCAGTTGGCCGGCATGGCCACCTGGCCGATGGCGATCTGGTCGACCACGCGCTCGGCACCGTAGATATCGCGCAGGCGCGCCAGCACGGCGGCCTTGGTCGCTTCGTCGGGCACGGTGCCGGCGGCCAGCACCTGGCCGGGTTCGGGCGCCGCGGTCTGGGCCTGGGCGCTGCCGGCCAGCGCAAGCAGAAAGGTGAGGGAGAGCAGTCGTTGCATCATCAGCTTCCAATAAATGCCGTGCACAGCGAATCGAGCGCGGACTTGAGTGACAGGCCTGGTTGCGCCAGGTAGGCGGAGAGCTTCTTGACGGCATAGTCGTCGTCGACCTGGTCTTCCACCCAGTCGAGTTCGTCGAAGGTGATGTGGCGCTCCGCCGCCGCGCGCGGGTCGATGATCGCCTGCAGCGTGTGCGCCGACGCCCCCGAAAAGCCGAGCACCAGCGCCGGGCGTTCGTCGATGCGGGTGATGAACAGCGCCAGCTCGAAGTCGGCGCGCGCGAGAAACGGCGTGATCAGGTGCATCCAGAACGCCGCCACCAGGTTGCGGTACATCGGGTCGCGCGGCAGCGGCAGCAGCAGGCTTTTATCGAGCCGGCTCGAACTGCTGGCCAGCACCGGCTGCATCAGCATGCCGATCGCCAGCAGCACTTGCCGCACCGAGCCGTGAAAGCCGCCCTGGGCCAGCTGCGCCTGCAGCGAGCCGATGTCCTGCAGGTCGAGGAAGTCGGCGAAGGCGGCGCCATAGGCGGCGCTGCGCAGGTCGAGTTCCACCACCTGGCCGGCGGCCGCCTGCAACTGCGCACCGGCGTCGCCGGCGCCGAGCACGCCGCTGCTGAGCGATTCGAGGCGGCTCCACAGGCGGTTCAGCACCAGCGGCGCGTCCTGCACGAAGGCGGCCGGCTCGGCCACCTCCAGCGCGCTCATCATCAAGAAGGGATAGCGCCGGTTCGACTGGTCGGCGCTGGCGACGATGTGGCCGGCCACCGCGTTGCGCCGGCGCGGGCCGACGATGGCGAAGTTGAGCGGAGCGGCGGCATCGTAGCTGAGCTTCCAGCGCGCGTCGCCGCTCATCAGCTCCATCGCCTCGGCCAGCCAGTCGTCGAGCAGCTTGATCAGGGCCGGGTTGTCGCTGCCCTTGACGAAGTCGGCGCGGCTCGGGATCTTGCCGAAATAGCCCACCGTCGCGGCGGTCGGCGCACTCATGGCGCGGCTCATTGGGCCGCTCCCGCCGCTGCCACCACGGAGGCGCCAGGGGCAACGATCGACTCCGGCAGGCGCAGGCGCTTGAAGCCCTGGCCCGGCGCCGCGGCCGCGGCCGGACGCGCCGCCGGCTGGGTGGTGCCGACAATCTTCAGGTTGGCGGTGACGGTGACGCCGCCATTGTCCCAACTGAGTTCGAACACGCCGCCGTCCTTGCGTTTGCGGCGCGCCGATTCCACCATCTTCTTCAAGCCGAAGTGGCCGGCTTCGTTGAGCAGCACCACGCTGTTGCCCTGCGCCGTAATCGCGGTGACGCGCGCGCCCGGCGTGCCCTGCGGGTTGGGCCAGACCATCTGCACCCAGGGCTGCGGCTGGCCGCGCCAGCGCAGCGCCTGGCCGTCGATCTCGATCGTGAATTCGCTGGCGCCGGTCGCGCCCAGCGCCTGCAGGTCGAAGCGGGTTTGCGCTTCTCCGCCGCTGGCGGCGGCCGTATTGGCCACGCCGTTCGCGGCCAGCGGCGCCACCCAGCCGGGGAAGCTGGCAACCACCTGCGGCGCCAGGTTGACGCCCATGTTGGCCCAGGTCCTGGCGGCGAGGGCGTCGCCGCGGCGCACCACCAGCGGGCCGATGGTGGTGTCGAAGAACTTGGCGATCGCGCCTTGCGGGCCGAACACCTGGCCGATCTCGGCGTCGCTCGCTTCCTGGCGCGATTCAGTCGAGAACGGATACTTCGGCAGCAGGGTCTGGCGGAAGGGCGTCAATACCTGCGCCGCCCACACCTTGTCGATCTCGGCCTCGGTCGGCTTGACGATGACGGCAAAGCTCTGCATCAGCGGGCGCACCAGCAGCGGGCGCAGGGCCGCCTTCTGGGCGTCGCTCATCCCGGTCAGCATCTGCTCGTCGACGTATTTCAGCGCCTCGGCCAGTTCGGAGCCGTTGCCGTCCAGGGTTTGCTGCATCAGCTGCTTGGCGCCCGGACCCGGGTCGCCCTGGTTCTTGATGGTGTTGAAGCGCCCGCGCAGCTTCGACAGTTGCGTCATGTAGCCGCGCATCAGCGAAGCGTCGTTGTCCTTGGCGACCACCATGCGCGCTACGCCGGCGAATTCGCGCCCCACCGGCCCGAGCGGCAGGGCGGCGTTCTGGACGCCCCCCTGGGCCGGCATGTTGATGTTCACCTGCGACGGCTTCTGGCGCATGACCGTTTCGCGGAACCAGGCCGACAGGCCGTGCTGGGCGCGCTGCATGCCGGCGTCGACCAGGGTCGGGTTGTCCCACGAGGTCTGTTCGTAGACCGTGGTCACCAGCTTGCCGATCGGCGAGATCTGCGGGTCGCCGAGGCGGTTCATGGCGGTCGCGGCGGCGTCGAAACTGCCCAGGTCGCGGATCGTCACGCCCTGCAGGAACTTCTGCCACTCTTTGGCGTAGTCGTTCTTGTAGAGTTCGACCAGGGCCTTCTGGATCTGTTCGGGGCTGCCCTCGAGCGTGAGGTCGTCCTTGGACGCGGTTTTCAGCACCCAGTCGGCGCTTTGCAGTTCGCGGTTGGCGGCGTCGCGGAAGGCGTCGCGGACAAAACCTTCCCAGGCCTGGCGGGTGAAGGTGCCGGGGATGGCATAGCTGCCCAGCACCAGTTCCTTGTCCTGTTCTCCGACGATGCGCGCCACCGTCATGGTCGGGAAGCGCGTCGCGGCGCGCGCCTTGACGTCGGCATACACCCGTTCGCGCGCCGGCATGCCGCGCACCACGCGGCGCAGGTTGTCGCGCGTCTGGTCGACCAGCGCCAGCTTCGGCTCCAGGCGCGGCCAGGAGGTGTCCTGGATCTGCGACAGGTAGAAGGTGATGATGCGCTCGGCGCCGCGGATCATCTGCTCGCGCGGCATGGCGCCGCGGTTGGCGTCGAGCCAGCCGCGCCAGAAGCGGGTCAGCTGGTCGTTCAGGTGCGCGCCCTCGGCACGTGCCGGGTCGGCCAGCATCAGGTAGGTTTTCAGGGCGTTGTAGGCGTCCTCGCTGCTGGTCGGCGACGAATCCTTGAACTGCTGCGCGCTCGCCTGCACGTCCGCACCTGCCACGGCGGGCGTGCGCGCCGCCGGCTGCAGTTGCGCCGCGTTGCGGTTGACCTCGGTGAGAAAGCCTTCCAGCGATTCGCCGACCGGCTTGAGCATCACTTCGCGCACGCCGCTGAAGTATTCCTCGCGCAGCTTGCGCTCCAGGTAGGCGCCCTGGTACAGCCCCAGGCCGAGCGCCAGCGGACGGTCGTCGCGGTAGCTTTCCAGCTGTTCGATGCGGTCCTGCAGGATCTGCAGCGCCTCGAAGCGCGATTGCAGGTCGAGCCGCTTGTCCTGCAGGCGCACCGCCTGCGCCAGGTCGGCCTCGACGTTGGCGACCAGCTGGCGGTTGTTCACGTACGACCAGCTCCAGCCGCCCAGCGCCAGGCCGGCGATCGCGGTGGCCGCCAGGAAGGCGGCGTAGCGCATGCGCGTCTTGGCCGGGCTGGCGTACTGGGCGACCAGGTCCTTGTCGGCGAAGATCACGTTGCGGAACAGGTTGAGCAGGAAGTAACCCTGCTGCTGGTGCGCTTCCTCGTGCTGGCCGGGCTGCAGCTTGATGTCGAAGCGCTGCGCGACCCGGCGCGAGGAGGCCGATACCGGTTCGCCTTCCTGCAGGGCGCTGGTAAAGTAAAAGCCGCGGAAGACCGGCTTGAACTGGAACGGGTTTTCCTCGAACAGGGTGGCGATGAAGGAGCGCAGCGGCGCGCGGATGTTCGAGAACTCGAGCGGGAAGGTGAACACGCCGGGCGGCATGCGCTTGTTGGTCGCCAGCGCCATGTTGGCCGCGCTCATGTCCTTCAAGCCTTCGTAGAGTTCGTCGAAGCGGGCGTCGAACTGGTCGAGCACCTGGTTGCCGCTGACGTTCTGGCCGTAGGGCAGGGTGGCGCCCCAGACGCGGTCGCGCTCGTGGCTGTCGGCGCTCTCGAAGAATTCGCTGAAGCCGGTGATCAGGTCGGCCTTGGTGAAGACCACGTAGACCGGCGCATGCACTTCCAGCTTCTCGGTCAGTTCCTGCACGCGCTGGCGCAGGTTCTTGGCCAGGTTGATGGCGAATTCGGGCCGGTTGCCGGTCAGCTCGGCCACGCTGGCGGCAATGATCACGCCGTTGATCGGCGCCTTCTTGCGGTATTTCTTCAGCAGCGACAGGAAGCCGAACCATTCGGCGCGGTCTTCGTCGGCGACCGAATAGCGGCCCGCGGTGTCGATCAGGATGCCGTCGGTGGTGAAGAACCAGTCGCAGTTGCGGGTACCGCCGACGCCCTGCACGATCTTGCTGTCGGCGAAGGGGAACTGCAGGCCGGAACTGGCGATCGCCGTGCTCTTGCCGGCGGCCGGATTCCCGATGACCATGTACCAGGGCAGCTCGTAGAGGGCGGCGTCGCCCGAGGCGTGGCCCAGCTTGGAACCCTTGATGGTGGCGATCGCGTCGAGCATGCGCTTCTTGATCGCTTCCTGCTCCTGCTGGTGGGCCGGGCTGGCTTTCGGCGTGGCGGCGGCCTGGCGCTCGAGCATGTCGCCCAGCTGGGCGGCCGCCTGGCGCCCGTGCCGGCGGCGCCACAGCCAGAACCCGGCGCCGGCCAGCAGCGCCGCGGCGAACAGGCCCCAGGCCCAGGGCACGTGGAGGCCGAGCAGCCGGGTGGCGATCCACAGCAGCGCGGCCAGGGCGAGAAAGCCGATCGCGGCCAGGGTGCTGCGCTTGGTGAGGAATTGACGGAGTGTGTCGATCATGAGGGAGCTCGGTGACGGTGTCAGTTGTGTGCGGCGGCCGGACGAACCAGCACGGCGCCGCGGTGAAGGGGATCGTCCAGCCCGACGCAGAGGGTCGCTGCGCGGAGCTCCTGCGTGTGGTGCGCCGCCAGCGCCAGCGCGGTGATGAAGGGCACGGCGCCGCAGTTGCCGCAGGCGCCGCCGGTTGCCTTGACGTCCAGGCCGGCGTCGAGGTGCGGCAGGCTGCCGGCCAGCGCCATCAGCTCCATGACCCGGCTGGTGCGGTGGTCGGCATCGGCGAGCACCATCGCCACGGCCGGCGCCTCGAGCGCGCCGCGCGCCAGCACCGCCTCGGCGAGCGTGCGCAGCGTGGCGGCATCGGGCCGGCGCGCGGCATCGGCGCTGCCTTCGCGCGCGGCGTGCAAGGCATGCAGCAGGGGCGCATCGGACTGCATCGGCTGCGCGGTGGCCGGATCGGCCAGCAGCAGGCCGGCCGCACCCTCGCCGGGAATGCTGCCTTGCGGCCGGGCGGCGCCGAACAGGCTGCCATCGGCGGCCATGCGCTCGACGCTGTCCGTGCCGATGGCCGAGTCAAAGGCAAGTACGATGGCCAGCAGGGGGCCGGCTTCGCGGTTCAAGGCGGCCAGTGTCGAGACGGCAGCGCCCTCGGCCGAAACGGCGCTGGCGGCGATGCGCTCGCGCGGCCAGCCGGCGCCGGCGGCGATCTGCGCCAGCCAGGCGGCAGCGGCGGCGCGCCGGGTCTCGCTCCACGCCGTTCCCGCCAGCAGGATCAGGCGCAGGGGTGGCGCAAGCGGCTGCGCCGACAGCGCATCTTCGACGTGGTGCGCATGCGGATGTCCAGCGGCCACATGCGCCAGCTCGGCCACCACAGCCGCGCCCAGGTCGAGCGCGCGCCAGTGTTCGTCGGCGAATTGCGGGTCGGCCAGCGATTGTGTTTGCGCCTGCACTTGCAGCCACTGCGTGAACTCGTCACGCAGCAGCGCGTCGCCGGCGCCGGACACGCGTGCGCTCATCACCGGGTAGCCTTCGTCGTCCAGCAATTCCGGATCGAGGCCGGCGCGTAGCGGCCCTGCCGCCAGCGCCGCGGCCAGTTCCTGCGGCGAGCGCCCGTGCGGCGTCTGCACCGATGCGGCCAGGATGGCCAGCGCCGGGCCGGCTGCGGGCGCCGCGGGCGCGCCGGCGGCAACGGCGACTGCCGGCGCGGCTGCCGCGGTGGCGGCGCGTTTTGCCAGCAGCCTGCGCCCGAACTGGATGAGAGCCAGCAGGGCCAGCGGCACTGCCAGCAGCCAGACCAGCAAATCCGAGATCGAGGGCATGCGGTTGGTCGCCTGCCAGTAGCCGACCGCGCCGGCCCAGCACAGGCCGAAGGCGGCCAGCGCCAGCAGGATGCCCTTGAGCCACAGGCGCATCAGCTTTCTCCTCGCGAGCGTGGACGGAAATAGACCATGTCAAACCCGGTCGATCGTTGCTTGCTGGCCGGCGACCAGCGTCGCGCCGCAGCCGGTCTTGTCGCCATGGCGCGCCACCGGTTTGCCGTCGACGATCCAGCTCATGTCGCCGGTGACGATCGGCACGGCGCCGTGCAGCGGGCACGCAGTCATGTCGCCGAGGCGGGCGATGCCGATTCCGCCGCTGTCGCTCATGGCCGAGGCCTCGACCACGGTGCCGCCGTGCGAGGTCTTGTCGCCCAGCCTGATTACAGGTCCCGCCATCTCCGTTCTCCCAGTCGTTGCGGCAGCGCCGGTTGCCGCTACCGCTACTGCCGCTTCATCACGCCGCGCAGGCGCAGTTCGGTGTGCCCGAAATCCATCATCTTCCAGCGCCCGCCCCAGGTCAGGCCGAGCGATTCGGCAACCTCGCCATACAATTCGTAGCCGCGCATCGCCCATGGATCCTTTTCCGAGATCACGATGCGGCCGTTGCGCACGAAGGCGCAGTCGGCGGCCAGCCCGTACTGGTGCCAGCTCTGGAAGGCGGCGGCATTCGTCACGTTCGGCCCCATTGCGGCCAGCATGTTCTGGCGCTGCGGGCTGCGGTAGCCCTCCAGGATCGCCATCTCGTAGCCGTACTTTTCCTTCATGATGCGAAACGCGTGCAGCAGGCGCTGGCGGTAGGCCGGATCGAGCAGGTCCCAGTTGCGGCTGGCGCTGGCGATCATCGGCCGTTCCTTCCGCACCTCTTCGCTGGCAAAGGCCGGCGGCGGCAGCGCCGGCGGCGGCACCAGCTGTTCGCCCTCGAGCAGGGACGCCACCTGCACGTTGACTTCGCGCTGCGACTCCTCGAACCCGTTCAGGCTGGTCCCGTCGCTGCCGAACAACGCCAGCAGCGGCGGCGTCCCGAGCAGCAGCACGCCGCCGATGCAGAGCAGGGCGTGACGCCGGACGAAACTGCCCGCTTCGCGCAGCGATGCGCCGCTCGCGCTGCCGATGCCGGCCAGGCGCAGGCTTTCGCGCTGGGCGGCGGCGCGCCAGCCGCGCCGCACCCGCTCGCCGGTGCCGGCGAGCAGTGCCAGTACCAGCGAGCGCCCGGCCGGAAACAGCACCAGCCAGCTGACCAGGCAAGCGAGCAGGAAGTACAGGGCGACGGCGGCGAACAGCACGGTAGGATCGTCCTTGCGGAAAACAATGGCTCGTAAGAAGCATTGCTTCAAAGTATAACTTAATCTAATGTTAATGCGTCCGCACGATTGAAAGCGTCTCTGTACGGCCGCGCACGGTTGCAACAATTTCCCTGCGGACCTTTTATAAATGACGTAAAGTTATGCTAGGAACAACAGGGAGCCCATCTTGCAGGAAAGCGATCAGCCCCGCCGCGCCGGCCGGCCCAGTCTGCTGTCGGAGCAGCCGCCGCCGGGCGGCAGCCATGGCATCCTGAGCAAACTTGACGGCCGGCCGGCCGCGGGCGGACCCCGTCCTGTGCCCGCACGGCGCCGGCCGCGCCGCGCCGCCGGCCTGGTCGCGCTGCTGCTCGTGGCCGGCGCTGGCCTGGCCTGGATGGCGGCCGATGGCGACCTGGCCCCGGAACCGCCTGCAACCGTCGCCGCTGCCGTACCCGCACCTGCACAGCCGGTACCTGTTTCCGCTCCTGTGGCTGTCCCGGTATCCGTCCCTGCACCGGCGCCCGAAGCGCATGCGAGCGTCGCCGCCATCCTCGAAGACACGCCGCATCTATCCGAACCTGCACGCGCTCCAGGCAGGGGCGACAAGGACGAACTGCTCACCTTGCTCGATACGCCACCAAAAACCGCTGCGAAAGGGGCCGAAAAACCCGCGCGCGAGAAAGTCAAGCTGGCGCAAGCTGACAAACCGGCACGCAAGGACAAGCTGCCGGCCAAGGACAAGGAAAAGGCACGCGCCGCCGCCGCCAAGAAGCCGCCCGCGAAGGCTGCACCTCCGGTCGATACCGACGTGGCGCTGCTGGCCGCCTTGCTGGCTCATAACAAGAAAGCCCCGGCGCCCGTCAGCGGCAAGGCGGCGCGCGAACTGAAACGCTGCGCCGCGCTGGGCAATGCCGCCGAAGTGGATCAATGCCGCGCGCGCGTCTGTGGCGGCGAGGCCAAGGCCGCGCCCGAATGCAAGCCACCGCGGGTGGCCAAGGCGTCGGATTGAGCATGGATGACCTGGTCGCTGCCGCAAGTCATGCGCTGGCGCAGTTCGCCAGCGCGACCCGCCTGTATGCACTGGATCTAGGCGACGGCAGCGCCGACCTCGGTTCCGGCGGCCTGCTGGTCGAAGCCTTTGTCGCCGACGACCGCGTGCAGGGCGTGGGCGCGCGCGACGTGATTGCCGTGTCGACCAGCGCCCACGTCGACCTGGCAGCCTTGCTGGGTCAGCCGGCCAGCCTCGCGGTCAGTCTGGCCGACGGCACGCGCACGCATTTCGCCGGCGAGATCAGCGAAGCGGCGCTGCTCGGCAGCGAAGGCGGCCTGGCGCGCTACCGGGTGCGTATCTCACACTGGATCTGGCGCCTGGCCCACGTGCGCAACAGCCGCGTGTGGCAAGACCAGGGCGTGACCGACATCGTCGACGCCGTCTTCGGCGCCTACGCCCCGGTGGCGCGCTGGCGCTGGAGCGACGAAGTCATGCCCTTCATGAACGAGGCGCCGGCGCGCAGCTACTGCTGCCAGTACCGCGAGAGCGACCTCGATTTCGTGCTGCGCCTGTTGGCCGAGGAGGGCCTGGCCTGGCGCTTCGAGCAACTGGACGACGGTCCGGCGATGGTGTTGTTCGCCGACAGCAGCAGCCTGTCCGGCGTACCCGAGGATGCCGGCAGTGCCGGCGGCGCCGTACGCTTCCACCGCGCCCACGCGCGCGAGCAGAGCGATACGGTGCAGGCGCTGGCGGCGACGCGCAGCGTCGTTTCTTCCAGCAGCACGCTGCTCAGCTACGACTACAAGGCGAAAAAGGCGGTGGCCGCCACGTCGCCGGCGCGCCTGTCGAATGGCGCCAGGCTGCCGCCGCTCGAATCCTACGACGCGCCCGGCCAGTATGCGTTTGCCGACAGCGCCCAGGCGCAGCGCCAGGCCGACCTGCGGATGGAAGCGCGCGAGGCGCGCAGCCAGTTGTGGCGCGGGCGCTCCACCGTACGCACGCTGCGCGCCGGCACGCGCCTGACGATCAGCGGCGCGCCGCTGCAGCGCCTGGGCGAGGCAGCCGGCTACACGGTGCTGCGCGTGACCAGCGTCGGCGTCAACAACCTGCCGTCGAAAGCTGCGGAAGCGCTGGCCGAACTGTTCGGCCCGATTCCCGAATTGTTACGGGAAGTGGTGCGGGTTGCCTTGCCGGCGGACTTCGCCCTCGCCGTCGAGCAGGCCAGGAAGGGCGGTTACGCGAACTGCTTCGAGGCCGTCGCCAGCGAGGTGGTGTGGCGCCCGCAACTGGCCGGCAGCGACGGCGGCAACGACAGTGCGCATCCGAAGCCGACCGCGCACGGCGCCCAGAGTGCGATCGTGATCGGCCCCGACGGCGCCGACGTGCCGAACGGCGCCGACGAACTGTATTGCGACGCGCTCGGCCGGGTGCGCATCCGCTACCACTGGCAGGACAGCGGCGACGCCACCTGCTGGGTACGCGTGGCCCAGCGCCTGGCCGGCGGTGGCAGCGGCAGCCAGTTCCTGCCGCGCATCGGCCAGGAAGTCGTCGTCCAGTTCATCGAAAACGACATCGACCGCCCGATCGTGATCGGCGCGCTCTACAACGGCCAGGGCGAAGGCGGCGTGGCGCCGACCCCGGGCGGCCAGGCGCACGACGCAGGCAAGCAAGCGCCGTTCGCACCCGCGCACGACCATGCGCCCTCGGCCCAGGGCAACCTGGCCGGCGGCCACAGCCCCGTATGGCATGGGGCTTCGGCCGACAGTGCCGGCCACTGCAACGGCGCCGCCCAGTGGGGCGTGCGCAGCAAGGAATTCGGCGGCGCCGGCTACAGCCAGCTGCTGTTCGACGACACCGACGCCCAGGGGCGCGTGCAGCTGCGCACTACGTACGCGGCGACCGAACTCAATCTCGGCCACCTGGTGCACGGCGCCGACAACTTCCGCGGCAGCCTGCGCGGCCAGGGCGTCGAACTGCGCACCGATGCCTACGGCGCCGTGCGCGCCGGCGCCGGCCTGCTGGTGTCGAGCTACGCCCTGGCGCACGACGCGGGCGCGCGCGACCCGGCCGGCGACAACGCGGCCGGCATCGCACTCCTGAAGCAGGCGGTCAAGCTGGGCGAAAGCTTCAGCGACGCCGCTGTCGCGCACCGGACCGTGGGCCTGGCCGCGCACCTGGGCGCAGCAAAACCAAACGCCAGCGTCCTCGACGACAAGGCCGCGCCGCTGCAGGCGATGCTGACGGCCGTCTCGGGCATGGTCGGCGCCGACAGCGTCGATGCCGCTCGCGCCGACGCGGCGGACAAACAGACCGCGCCGCAGGACGGCAAGCTGCCGCACACGACCGACCCGGTGATCGCCATCGCGGCGAAGGCCGGCCTCGCGGTCACGGCCGCGCAGGCCATGCAGCTGTCGAACGGCGAAACCGTCACCCTGATGAGCGGCCAGGACAGCCAGTTCGTCACCGGCGGCCAGCTGCGCGTGCACAGCGGCCAGGCAATCGGCATGCTGGCCGGCGCGGTGGCGGCGGGCGCGGGCGGCATCGGCATGCAGGCGATCGCGGCGAAGGATGCGATCGACGTGCAGGCGCAGGCCGATATCCTGGCCGTGCAGGCGCGCGACGCGGTGGACGTGGTCAGCGCCAGCGCCCACGTGGACTGGGCGGCGGCCAAAAGCATCAGCCTGTCGACGGCGGACGGGGCGAACATCACCATCGAGGGCGGGAACATCACGGTCCAGTGTCCGGGGAAGATCACGATTCATGCGGGGAAGAAGAGTTTCCTGCCGCGCGAGCGGCTGAGCTATCCGCTGCCGGCGCTGCCGCGCACGATTTGCGTCGCCTGCCTGAAGAAGTCGCTGGAAGCGGCGCCGGCTTTTACTTCCGTGGAGTAGCGCATGCTGATCGATCCATTCCACCCCGGCTGGCTGCATGAGCTGACCCGCAGCCATGCGGATTTACCGCCGGATGCGCAGCGCTTGCTGCTGATCGACGGCGCCTTCGTGCCGGGACTGTTTCGCAAGCTCGCCGGCACCTGCCCGCCGGTACTGCTGTTCGAATCGCTCCCCGGCTGTTCCGAAGCCACGCGCGACGTCTCGCCCTTTGTCGTCGCGTTCGATCCGGACAATCGCGCGCTCATGCGGGTACTCGATGCCTGCAACGGCTGGCCGATGGTGAGTGCGGTCACGACGTTTGAAAGTACCGCGCAGTTTGCGGCCCGGCTGGCGGCCTGGTGCATCGTCGAGGTGGACGGGCAGCGCTTCAATTTCCGGTTTCCAGATACGCGCCGGCTGCCCGGAATCTTCGATGCGCTGACGCGGCAACAGCGCGCTGAGTTCGCCGGCGGGGCGCTTGAATGGCAGTACATCGGGCGCGACGGAGCATGGTATCGCTTGCCGCTCGAAGGAGGCGCGGCAGATGTTCCGGTCAGCGAAAAAGCCGCGCTCGACGACGACCAATTCGGTCGGCTCGTCGCTGACAGCGAAGCCGATGGGATCTGGCTGCGGCTGCAGGATAGAGGACTGGTATCGCCGCTGTTACCTTCACAGCGGCACACCCTGCTTGCGAACGCGTTGCTGTCGGCCGAGGCGGAAGGGCTGGATGAAATGCTGAAACTGCGCTGGTGCAGCGATTGCATCAGGGCGCCGGATGCCCGCGATGCGCAAACGTTGCAAGAGCGGTTGGTTGCATGGACTCAAGAAAAAATGAGGAAAGATAATGAAGCGTTACCTCGGACTGCTTAGCGCGTCGGCTGTTTTTCTCACCGGATGCTCGATCTGGACCGACACGGTGGCATCGCCGTCGAAAAACGGTGTTTCGGTCAACGTCCACGGCGTCAACTATACCGCCGAGCCGTTCCGGTATGCGATCGTGGACCCGAAAGACCCGACCAACGAGGCTGGTGGCGAGCACATCGAGCCATTTGCCGCGGGCGGCATCATGTGCTGTTTTACACTGCCAAAAAAATGGTCTCCAGGAATGAAAGTGGAGATTCGCTCCACACATTGGCTACCCGAGGATCCTGCTGGCCAGCTGACCGAAGTGAAAAAAGTACACACGGTCGATGTGCCTCCGTATCCGGACGGCAAAGCCGGAGAGTTGTGGGTATTGCGTACCGCTGAAGGCGGGATCGATCTTGTATCGAGCGACCTGCAACCGAATCACCCGCAATGGCCGGGCAAAGTGAAAGGTTGGCCTGTGCCGTCGTTGGCATATCAGCGTGAGCGGTGGGAGTTGTATCGGAAGCTGGCGAAAGGGAATGTTGAGACATACCAGGTACTGTTAAGCGAGCTGAACGAGGATCCAAAGAAGCGCCTGATGTCGGCTTGGGAATACGATAAAAAATATAGTCGCGATGAAGTTCGAAGGTTTACAGGCGCAGACGACCCTGCTTACGCGAATTACTTAAAAGCGCGATATACCGACGGGTTGAAACGTTCGCAAGCGAAGCTCGATCGATTAATAAAGGAGAAGCCTTGAGTACTGTCTTATGCCCGACACTGCCGGCTTCGTTCGAGCAGGCGGTGACTCTTGATAAGTTCTTTGATCGCCGAGAAGATCAGGCCCGGATTGAAACATTAGAACTACGTGAGCAACCACGTGTCGGTATTCCTGGCGATTCATGTAAAACGAATCTATTCTTCGGATTTTTTTTCGACGGCACTCGTAACAATTACGAAAAAGCAGCGAAAACAGGCGAACAATCGAATGTAGCCCGTCTTTACGATCTTTTTCCGGGGCAGGCGGTGCCCGGTGTGCTGCCTGTCGAGACAGACTGGAAGTACAACCCGGGACGTTTTACACATTTCTTCCGCGTATATATTCCTGGTGTAGCGTCAACCTTCAAGGAAGTAAACGACAGCGGTGCCGGATGGGACGAGACGTTCGGCGCCGCCGCAGGCAAGAAAGGCTGCGAACGGATTGTCTGGGCGCTCATCCAGGCCATCAACAATGTGAACCGGTATTTCCATCAGCAACCGCTGATCTCTTCGAGCGAAGCGACGGCACTAAGCGAGCGAATCGACCTGTCGCGGGAAGCCCGGCGGATTATGACGCAACCGGGCGCCGCCCAGCATTATGGCGCCGGTAGCTGGAGCGTCCCGCGCATCGAGTTCGAGAAATTGTTGAGGCGCCTGCACGCGAATGTAGCGCAACACTGGTCGAAAAATGGCGCCCGGCTCGCCAAGATTGAGCCAGGAATCGTCGAGAAGATCTATATCTCTACGTTTGGCTTTTCCCGCGGCGCGACTCAGGCACGTGCCTTTGCCAATTGGCTCGACTCGCTTTGCCGGCTCGATGCGCGCATACGAGGCGAAGGTAGCAGCAGCCTCGGTGGATTTCCGGTCGAATTCGATTTTCTCGGTCTTTTCGATACTGTCGCTTCGGTTGGGCTAGGCAACACACTGGGTAATTTTCCCTTGTTGCGTGCGGCGGACGGTCATGGCGCTTGGGCAGATGCCGAAGATAGTTTGCGAATTCCGAGTTGCATCAATTCATGCGTGCATCTCGTTGCTGGTCACGAATTGCGGCGCAGCTTCCCGTGCGATTCCATTGCCGTGGGTTTTACGCTTCCTGAGCGCACGCAAGAGATTGTCTTTCCCGGAGTTCATTCCGACGTTGGTGGCGGCTATGGGCCAATGCAGCAAGGCAAAGGCCTTGACGCCTCCGGCGCGGATATGTTGTCGCGGGTGCCTTTGCTCTACATGTACAAGCAAGCGCGGCTCGCGGGTGTGCCGCTCAAACTTGAACTGGCCAGTGGAGCCGTGCAGAGCAAATTTTCGATAGCATCGAAAACCATTGCTGACTTCAATGCTTATCTTTCGAGGTGTACCAAAACGTCCGGTTCACTTACCGACATCGTGAGGGAACAAGCAATCCTGCAGATGTCATGGCGCTACGCGCGCCGTGACCGCGGACCGGCACCGCTGCACGGCATACCCAGTTTTTTGCGAGCGACCAACTTCGACAAGAACGATCTCGAATCGGCAAACAAGGAGTTCAACGGTGAACTCCACGATTTCGAAAAAGCCATGGCGAAACGCGAGCGCCTAGCTCGGCGGCAGAATGCCGGCTTTGACAACAAGGTAGAGAACGAATGGGAAGAGATTGCGACCTACTGGCCCCTGGCCCAACCGGACCCGGTCGTAGCACATTTCTTCGATGAATACGTTCACGACTCGAGGTCAGGGTTCAAATTGACCGGAGACGATAGCGAGGCCAAAGCGCTCGTCACGCTCGGAAAATGGTCACGCCGACTAAGAGATGCCAAGCGTCGCTACGAAAGCAGCGCCTATTACGGCGACGGCGCAACGATCCCCGGGCCACCAGACTACGGCATGGGAACGAATGAACGCATGGCAGCCGAGGACTACGATAAAACAGGCACGGTTCCGCGCTATATGACGGCCGGACGTGAACCATACCGGTTCGGGAGCGCTGGCTATTTCCGTTTTCGCAAAATCTATGGTGGCTCGGATACCGTCTTGCTGTCGAACTGGCAACCTCCACAATCCCGTCATACGCCGGTAGTCGCAAGTGCCGATCATCCACAAGGCCGGGATACGGATCACCCGTCGCATGAAACGACATAATGCTGCGACGATCAATAGTCGACAACAGGCTGGTTCGACGAACACGACACAGGATACCGCGCGCGAGCGCGTCAGCATCAGGTTGTCAAAGTCGAGAGCGGCGCCCTCGGAGAAGCGGCCGGCTACACCGTGCTGCGCGTGACCAGCGTCGGCGTCAACAACCTGCCGTCGAAGGCCGCGGAAGCGTCAAGCTGAGGGGAAACCATGAATGGCTTCGAAGCTCATGAGAGTTCCGGTACGATGAATATCCACCGAAGCCTATTGTTACTTGCCGCGTGCAGTGTTTTTACGCTGACGGGAAGCGGAGCACCACCAATGGGCGTGACACTCGATGTCGTATTGTTCAATTACCTTGACCGGCCAATATTCGACGTCTATATCGATGGTAAAGCCGGAGACAGCTCGGATCCCTATCCCGCTACCGGGGGCGGCACCATCGCAGGCGTCGGCTTGACTTCAGGTCCTAAAAAAATATCGTGGCGGCTCGATGGGCCGCCTGGAACCCCGCGTAACGGAGAGACCGAACACGCAAGGAACTCGCCGCGACTGGACAATGTTCCACGAGAAACGCGCTATCTCTCCATGCATATCTACCCTGACGAGACGGTTGAACTGGTCGTTTCGACGCACTATCCTCGCGCTACGGACAAAGGCCGCGCCAGTGCAAGTCATCGTCCGGAGGATCCGTAACCGGTGCGGAAAGAGATCCGGGGCGACGTACATGAACGCACAGAAAGCCGAAAAAGAATGAGCATCCTCGAAAAAGCCATCGCCGTCGCCGTCGGCGCGCATGCCGGCCAGCGCGACAAGGCCGGGCGGCCGTATATCCTGCATCCGCTGCGCGTCATGCACGGCTGTGCGAGCGACGACGAACGGATCGTCGCGATCCTGCACGACGTGCTGGAAGACACCGAGGTGACCGAGGCGGACCTGCGCCAGGCGGGCTTCGGCGACGAGGTCATCGCGGCCTTGCGCTGCCTGACCAAAGCCGAGGGAGAGCATTACGCCGACTTCATCGGCCGCCTCATGCCCAATCCCCTGGCGCGGCGCGTGAAGACGCTGGACCTGCTGGACAACATGGATTGTTCGCGGCTGACGACCTTCGACGACAAGGACGCCGCGCGCATGCAGCGCTACGTGGCTGCGCTGGCGCGGCTGCGCGAACCCAGGGCGACCTGACGGTCCTGCCAGCTGGCGGCCGTCCGGCGCGCGGCGCACAATGCGCCTGTCAAACGGAGGAGAAACGGATGCGCGACGTCGTCATCATCGGCGCCGGCCACAACGGCCTGGTGTGCGCCTTTTACCTGGCCCGCGCCGGCCTGAAAGTCACCGTGCTGGAAGCGCGCGGCGTCGTCGGCGGCGCGGCGGTGACCGAGGAGTTCCATCCAGGCTTTCGCAATTCGGTCGCGGCCTACACGGTCTCGCTACTCAACCCGAAGGTGATCGCCGACATGCGCCTGGCCGCGCACGGCTTGCGCATCGTCGAGCGGCCGCTGTCGAATTTTTTGCCGCTGGGCGACGGCGGCTACCTGAAGGTCGGCGCCGGCAAGACGGCCGCCGAAGTCGCGAAGTTTTCGGCGCGCGACGCCACCCGGCTCGACGCCTACGCCAGCCACCTCGACAGCGCCGCCGACCTGCTGCGCGACCTGGTGCTGCAGACGCCGCCGAACCGGACCGACGGCGGCTGGCTCAGCGCGCTGCCCGAGCTGATCAAGGCCGGCAAGCTGGGCAACCGCATGCGCAAGCTGCCGCTCGCGAGCCAGCGCGAACTGCTCGACCTGTTCACCAAATCGGCCGGCGACTACCTCGACGGCTGGTTCGAGAGCGCGCCCATCAAGGCGGCCTATGGCTTCGACAGCATCGTCGGCAACTACGCCAGCCCGTACTCGCCCGGTTCGGCCTACGTGCTGCTGCACCACGTGTTCGGCGAGGTCAACGGCAAGAAGGGCGCCTGGGGCCACGCTGTCGGCGGCATGGGCGCGATCACGCAGGCGATGGCGCGCGCGGCCGAAGGCCTGGGCGCCGAGATCCGCACCGGTTGCGCCGTGCGGGAGGTGCTGCTGGCGCAGGGGCGGGCAACCGGCGTCGTCACTGCCAAGGGAGAACGCCTCGATGCGCGCGCGGTCGTCTCGAACCTGAACCCGCGCCTGCTGTACACGAAGCTGGTCGACCCCGCCGCGCTGCCCGACGATTTCCGGCGCCGCATGGGGGCCTGGCGCTGCGGGTCCGGCACCTTCCGCATGAACGTGGCGCTGGCGGAGCTGCCGAGTTTCAGTTGCCTGCCCGGCAGGGAGGCGGCCGAGCACCACGGCAGCGGCATCGTCATCGCGCCCAGCCTGGGGTACATGGAGCGCGCCTACCACGACGCGCGCGCGTTCGGCTGGTCGCGCGAACCGATCGTCGAGATGCTGATTCCATCCACGCTCGACCCGGCGCTGGCGCCGCCGCATCAGCACGTGGCCAGCCTGTTCTGCCAGCACGTCGCGCCCCGGCTGCCCGACGGCGCGAGCTGGGATACCCACCGCGAACACGTCGCCGACCTGATGATCGATACCGTCGACCGCCATGCACCGAACTTCAAGCGCTCGGTGCTCGGCCGCCAGATCATGAGCCCGCTCGACCTGGAACGCACCTTCGGCCTGGTCGGCGGCGACATCTTCCACGGCGCACTCGGGCTCGACCAGCTGTTCGCGGCGCGGCCGATGCTCGGGCATGCGGACTACCGCGGGCCGGTGGCGGGGCTGTACACCTGCGGCGCGGGGACGCATCCGGGTGGCGGCGTGACCGGGGCGCCCGGGCACAATGCGGCGCGGGAGGTGTTAAAGGACTTCAGCAGGCGCAGCGGCTTCAAACCACCTCGGCCCGCCCAAAATACCCATACTGCAAGCTCGCCGCAATCCGCCGCGCCACCACCATGAACTCGTCCGCCACTTCCGGCTGAAACAAGCGCCGCGCATGCGTTTCGAACCGCCCCAGCCAGCGCCGGAAGTGTGCGACCTCGACGCCCTGGATCTGCATGTGCTTGCCATAGACATTCCCCTTGAACTCGCCGCTGGCCAGCATCACCGAGCACCGGAAATCGACCATGCGTTCCAGGCGTGGTGGTGTTCGGTAGAGGAAGGGGCGGGCGAATTGTGGCAGATACTGCAACGGCGGACCATGCCGGCCGGTACCAGAAATCCTTTGTCCGCGGCTTGCGAAATTGCTATCCTCAAAGAAACTCGGCGCTGATGGGCCGCTCACAAAAACAGGAGACGCGATGAAACGACGGGATCTGTTGGGCATGACGATGTCGGCGGCGCTGCTGCAAGGCGTGCTGCCGGGTGCGGCGATCGCCAAGAGTACAGGCCGCAGCCGCGCCCGTCCCGGCACGCCCGCATGGCCGAGCGCGCAGCAGTGGCAAGCCTTGCGCACCCGGACCGGTGGCCGCCTGCTGGGCCTCAGTTCGCCCTTCGCCCGCGGTCAGAGCGAAGCCGTGCGTAACGAAGCGCTGGCCGGCCTCAAGAACCCGTATTACGTCGGCGACCACCCGGCGCTGACCCAGACCAGCGGCTAGCAGGAGGCCTGGACCTCGCGCGCCAGCACCTATGCGGTGGCTGCGCGCGATGCCGCCGACGTCGCGGCCGCCGTCAGGTTTGCACGGCGCCACAACCTGCGCCTGGTGGTCAAGGGCGGCGGCCACAGCTACTTCGGCGCCTCGAATGCGCCCGATTCGCTGCTGGTGTGGACGCGCGCGATGAACCGGGTCACGATGGTCGACGCCTTCGTCGCCCAGGGCTGTCCGAAGGAATCGACCCAGCCGGCCGTGCACGTCGGCGCCGGCGCCATGTGGGCCGATGCCTATGCCGAGGTGACCACCCGCGGCGGGCGCTACGTGCAGGGCGGCGGCTGCACCACGGTCGGGGTGGCCGGGCTGGTGCAGGGCGGCGGCTTCGGCAACTTCTCGAAAGGGTTCGGCACGGCAGCTGCCGGCCTGATCGAAGCCGAAGTCGTTACTGCCGACGGCGCAATCCGCATCGCGAATGCCTGCACCGATCCGGACCTGTTCTGGGCCTTGAAAGGCGGCGGTGGCGGCAGCTTCGGCGTCGTCACGCGCCTGACGCTGCGCACGCATGCGCTGCCGGCCTTCTTCGGTGGCGTGTTCGGCGAGATCACGGCCAGCTCGAACGAGGCCTTGCGCGCGCTGCTGGCGCGCTTCGTCGACTTCTACCGCGCCAGCCTGTTCAACGAGCACTGGGGCGAAACGGTCTCGCTGCGCGATGGCAAGAAGCTGAAGCTGTCGATGGTGTTCCAGGGCCTGGACGAAGCGCAGGCACGTGCCACGTGGGCGCCGTTCTTCGCCTGGGTGCGCGAGCGGGCGGAGTACAGTTTCGCCGAGCCGACGGTCATGGCGATCCCGGCGCGCCATTTCTGGGATCCGCGCTTCTTCCAGAAACACGCGCCCGGCCTGACGACGATGGATGGGCGGGCCGGCGCGTCGCCCGACCACCATTTCTGGACCGGCGACGGCGAACAGGCCGGCTGGTTCATCCACGCCTACCAGTCGACCTGGCTGCCGGCCGGGCTGCTGGCGCCGCAGCGGCAAGGGGCGCTGGTCGATGCGCTCTGCGCCGCCGCCGCGCAGTGGGATGTGGAACTGCACTTCAACAAGGGCCTGGCGGGTGCGCCGGCGGCGGCGCTGGAGTCCACGCGCGACACTGCGATGAACCCGGCCGTGCTCGATGCCTTTGCGCTGGCCATCGTCGCGGGCGGCGGCGGCCCGGATTTTCCCGGCATGCCGGGCGCGCAAGTGGACGCCGAGCGCGCACGCCGCGCGGCCGCGCGCATCGGCAGTGCGATCGACGCCTTGCGCACGGTCGCGCCCAACGCAGGCACCTATGTCTCGGAAAGCGATTATTTCCAGGCGCGCTGGCAGGATGCCTACTGGGGCGCCAACTACGCGCGCCTGGCGCGGGTCAAGCAGGCGATCGACCCTGGCGGGCTGTTCTTCGTACACCACGGCGTCGGCAGCGAGGCGTGGAGCGCGGACGGGTTTACGAAGCGGACCTAGCGTCATCGGAGGAACAAATCGCGCTTACGAGAGTCCGAAGCTTATGGAGCCACATGCCGAGGAGACCGTATGGCCGCGATCGTGCGCATCGACGATGAAGTCATCGATACCGATGTCTTCATCCGAACACTGAAGCTCACCGGACAGTTCGAGGGACTTGTCGAGCAGCTGGTGCGCGAGAAGCTGGCCGTGCATTCCGCGAAAAAGGCCGGCTTGCCGATCGCGCCCGCGGATATCCAGGAGCGCGCCGACCAGTTCCGCCGCGCCCAGGGCTTGCACCGGGCCGCCGACATGAACCATTATCTCGACGCGCTCGGCGTCAGCCTGGACGAATTCGAAGAGTTCGTCACCGACGGCCTGTACCACGAAAGGATGATGGAACAGGTCTGCAGCGAGAAAGCGGTCGAACAGTATTTCAAGCTCAATTCGCCGCGCTTCGACAGCGTCGAGATCAGCCATATCGTGCTCGATTCGGAAGGCAAGGCCAAGGAGATGATGTCGGCGCTGGACGACGATCCCGACAGTTTCGCCGAGATGGTGAGCGAGTATTCGGTCGGCGAGGCGCGCGAGAACGGCGGGGTGATCGGCAAGGTATTGCGCGGTTCCCTGAAACCCGACCTCGAGGCGCGCGTCTTCAATGCCGCGGCCGGCGACCTGCTCGGACCGTTTCCATCGGGCGACCGGGCGCTGTTCGAGATTTTCATGGTCAACGCCAGGCATCCCGCCGCGCTCGATGAGGAGACCGCGGTCGAGGTGCGCCGCCTGCTGCGCGAGGAATGGCTGGCGGCGCGGGCGCAAGAGCACATCATCGAAGCCTGCCCGCCGCGCTGAGAGAGCTCTCGGTGATCGGCACTTCCCTAAAAGGAATGCAGCCGCCATCATGGAATCATCCGCGCAACAACGCCACGCCTCGACCGAATTCCTGTCCTCGGTCGAAATCCTCTCGGTCTTCACGCCCGAGGAGCTGGACGGGCTGGCCGAGGCCATCGAAATGCGCGCCTATGCCTTTGGCGATACCATCTGCAGCGCCGGCGACGCGGCCGACGGGCTGTACGTCATCAAGTCCGGTTCGGTGCGCGTGTTCGGCGAAGAGCACGGCAAGGAAATCAGCATGGGCGTGCGCAAGAGCGGCGAGGTGTTTGCCGAGATCGCCATGCTGCGCCCGTACCGGCACGAGCTGTCGGCGCGCGCGGCGCTGAAGACAGAACTCTGGCTCATTCCGCGCGCGGCGATCGAGCCGCTGGTCGCGCGCAACGGCGCGGCGCTCGACTTCATCAACAACTACGTGGCGATCAGCTCGGCCGGCGGCCTGGTGGCGCGCCTGTTCGACCTGCGCGGCAAGGTGGATAAACCCGAGCTCGAAGAATTCGTGCGCAGCGTGGGCGTCAAACGGGTCGGGCCGGACAAGGAAATCCTGCGCCAGAACGCGCGCGACGATCGCCGCCTGTATGTGGTGCGCCAGGGCCAGGTGCGGGTGGTGGTGCATGACGGCAGCGACGAGTATGTGCTGGCCACGCTCGGCCCCGGCGAGATCTTCGGCGAAAAGGCGTGTTTGATGCGCCAGGAACAGCCGGCCAGCGTGGTCGCGGCCGGCGAAGCGGTGCTGCTGGTGATCCCGGAAAAGTCGGCGCACTTCATCCTCGAGCGCAACGCGAAGTTCCGCGAAGTGATCGAGGAACGGGTGCGCTTTTTCGAGCGCGAACTGCACCGCCAGAAGCGCCTGGCCGAACGGCGCAAGCGCCCGGTCGTGCTCGACCTTGCGTCGACACCGAAAGCCGGCGAAAAGATCATCAAGCGCTTTGCCCTGGTCGAACAGGCCGAGGAGATGGATTGCGGCGCGGCCTGCCTGGCGATGCTGTGCCGTCACTACGGCATCAACATGACGCTCGGTAAGCTGCGCGAACTGGCCAACGTCACCACCCAAGGCGCCACGCTCGACAGCCTGGCGCGCGCCGGCGAGGCGCTCGGTTTCGGCGCGCGCGGCGTGCAATGCACCTTCGACGCGCTGCTCGGCTTCGAGCTGCCCTTCATCGTGCACTGGGAGGGTTATCACTACGTGATCGTCTACGGCGTCTCGGCCAGCCAGGTGTGGATGGCCGACCCGGCGGTGGGTTTCAGGAAAATGAGTGTGGAAGAGTTCGAACGCGGCTGGAGCGGCACCTGCCTGGTGTTCACGCCGGGCCAGCAACTGGTGCACCTGGAAGCGGCGCGCTCGCCCTGGCTGCGGTTCGTCAGCTACCTGCGGCCCTATAAAAAAATCCTGCTGCAGCTGTTCCTGGCGACCTTCGTCATCCAGATGCTCGGCATCGTGCCGCCGATGATCATCCAGAACATCCTCGACGGCGTTCTGGTGCACCAGAACCTGGGCTTGCTGCACCTGCTGATCCTGGGGCTGGTGATCTCGACCGTGTTCAGCCAGGTGATGTCGACGCTGCGCGCCTACCTGTCGAACTATATGGTGCGCAACCTCGATTTTTCGATGATGGCGCAATTCTTCAAGCACACGATGTCGCTGCCGTATTCCTTCTTCGCCAAGCGCAAGACGGGCGACATCCTGGCGCGCTTTTCCGAGAACCAGACCATTCGCGCGTTTCTCACCGAATCGACCGTCACCACCTTGCTCAACCTGCTGATGGTGTTCATCTACTTCACCATCCTGTTCCTCTACAACGTCAAGTTGACGCTGCTGCTGATCGGCTTCGTCATCCCGATCATCGCGCTCACGGTGCTGGTGACGCCGAAGATCAAGGATTACGCACGCGAAGTCTTCAATGCCTCGACCGATGCCCAATCCTTCCTGATGGAAGCGCTGGGCGGCATCGAGACGGTGAAAGGGATGGGCAGCGAGCGGCCGGTGCGCCTGAAATGGGAAAAGAAATACGTCAAGGCGCTGGAAGTGCAGTACCGCTCGCAACAGTTCAACATCCTGGTCGGCCTGGCCAGCCAGGTGCTGAACTCGGCGACCACCATCGTGATCCTGTGGGCCGGCGCCACCCTGGTGCTGGCGCGCGAACTGACCATCGGCCAGCTGATGGCCTTCAATGCCCTGATGGGCAGCGTGCTGGGGCCGCTGATGGGCCTGGTCGGCCTGTGGAGCCGCATGGCCGACGCCACCGTCGCCATGGAACGCCTCGGCGACGTGCTCGACATCGAGCCCGAGCAAAAGCCGGGCGACCTGGCCGCGCGCGTGGTGCTGCCCGACCTGCAGGGCGAGCTGAAGCTCGAGCGCATGTACTTCCGCTACGGCGGCGAAGACACGCCCTGGGTGCTGGAAGACGTCAGCATCGACATCAAGCCGGGCGAACTGGTGGCGATCGTCGGGCGCAGCGGCTCGGGCAAGACCACGCTGGCCAAGCTGCTGGTGGGTTTCTATCCGCCGGTTGAGGGCAAGATCATCGTCGACGGCTACGAGATGGGCACGATCGACAAGGATTACTATCGCGCCCAGGTCGGCTATGTCATGCAGAGCAACCTGCTGTTTTCCGGGACGATCGCCGAGAACATCGCCAGCGGCGACGACAGCCCGGACCGGCGCCGCATCGAGGAAGTCGCAAAAATGGCCGATGCCCACGCCTTTATCTCCAAGATGCCGCTCGGGTACGAGCAGGTGGTGGGCGAGCGCGGCGTCGGGCTGTCCGGCGGCCAGGTGCAGCGCCTGTGCATCGCGCGCGCGCTCTACCACGATCCGCGCCTGCTGGTGTTCGACGAGGCGACGTCCGCGCTCGACACCCAGTCCGAGAGCAACATCATGACCAACATGGAGGCGATCCTGGCCGGGCGCACCGCCGTGATCATCGCGCACCGCCTGAGCACGATCATGCGCGCCGATAAGATCGTCGTGCTGTACGAGGGCAAGATCGTCGAGCAGGGGCGCCACGAGGAATTGCTGGCGCGGCGCGGCATGTATTACGAACTGGTGCAGAAACAGCTGGGTTCAACATGAAGCTCTACAATCCTGGCGGCGAGCGCGGTTCCGCGATGTCGTACGCGGTACTGCTGGAAAAGATCGAGATCATGCGCTCGACCTTGCGCTGGGCGACGCGCATCGAGCGGCCGGACATCGACAAGCTGCTGCGCCAGGCGAATGCGCTGCGCGACGAAGTGATGGGGCTGTCGCACAAGGAGCGCTTCGTGCAAGCCATCGGCGCGGAACGACGCACGGAGACGGCCGCCGAACCGGCGCCGGTCGACCTCTCGACGGGGGAACGGCGCCAGGCGCTGCTGGCGCGCAGCTTCGTGTTCGAGGGCACCTTCGGCGACAACCCGAAGCTGCTCGACGCCCTCGAAATCGCGGAAAAGGCGGCGCCGACCGATTTGCCGGTGCTGGTCGACGGCGAGAGCGGCACCGGCAAGGAGTTGATGGCCAAGGTCATCCACGCCAACGGCACGCGCGCCGACAAGCCCTACATCTCGGTCAACTGCGGCGCGATTCCCGACAACCTGCTCGAATCGGAACTGTTCGGCCACAAGCGCGGCGCCTTCACCGGCGCGGACAAGGACCGCAAGGGCAAGTTCGAAAGCGCGCACAAGGGGACAATCTTCCTCGACGAGATCGGCGAGCTCCCGCTGATCGGACAAGTGAAATTGCTGCGCGTGCTGCAGTCGCACGAAATCCAGCGCGTCGGCTCCGACGAAACGATCTCGGTCGATGCGCGCATCGTCGCCGCCACCAACAAGAACCTGCGCAAGCTGATCGAGACGGGCACCTTTCGCGAAGACCTGTTCTACCGCCTCAGCGTGATCCACGTGACGCTGCCGCCGCTGCGCGAGCGGCGCGACGAGATCCCGCTCCTGATCGCCTGGTACGGCGACGAATCGGCCGAAGCCCTGAAACGGCGCCCGGTCGCGCTAACGCCGCGCCTGCGCACCTTCCTGCTCGGGTACGCCTACCCGGGCAACATCCGCGAACTGCGCAACATCATGTACCGCATCTCCTGCCTGGCCGGCGACACGGCGGACCTGGCGCACCTGCCGGAAGATATCCGGCCGGCGGCGCCCGGGGCGATCGCAGCGCCCGATGCAGCGGCGGGCATTTCCATGGCCGAGGCAAAGCGGGTTGCCAGCGACGAAGCCGAACGCAGCTGCCTGGAACGCGGCCTGCAGGAAGTCGGGGGGACCGTGGCCGAGCTGGCGCGGCGCTGGGACATGAACCGATCGCATCTGCAGATCCTGCTCAAGAAGCACGGCTTGCACTCAAAAGACTTTCGCAAGGAGCACTGACCAAGTAATGTCAGATACACCGTAGGGTGGGCATGCCCACGCGTTACGGACGTCTCTTGTATAGGTGACGATGAACATGAGTAACGTAGGGTGGACTCCTGAGTCCACGCGTTACGTGCGCCTCATACCGACGCAGCGGTGATCGTGCGTGGTACGAAACCATGGTGACAAGCAACAGAGATATCGTAGTCGGATACTGTGCTCGTGGAGATTCAGCCGGGCCGACGAAAGGATGTGCACGTAACGCGTGGACTCAGGAGTCCACCCTACGGTACGCGGCGGTTAACGAGAGCGACGAGCGAGAGCGACGAGTGAGAGCGACGAGTGAGAGCGACGAGCCAACATTCGCCTGGCCACCTCACAGCGCTGGATTCACCACCGTCTTGTCGCCCGACTGGTCGTCCGCCCGCGCCACCACTACCGTGATATTGTCGCGCCCGCCATTCGCCAGCGCCAGCGCGATCAGTTCGCTCGCGGCCCGCGCGCAGTCGCCCGGCGCGAGCGTGGCGGCGATCGCCGCTTCGTCGACCGGGGTGCTGAGACCGTCGCTGCAGAGGAGGAACACGTCGCCGTCGCGCACGGGGAGGGTCGTCACGTCGAACTCGATGCTGTCCGCGGCGCCGACCGCGCGTGTGATCATGTTGGGGCTGGCCGCTGTGACGGTCAGGTCGGCGCCGCTCTCCTTCAGGGCTTCGAGCTGGCTGTGGTCGCGCGTGAGTTGCTGCAGGCGGCCCTGGCGGAACAGGTAGATGCGGCTGTCGCCGGCCCACAGGCAGGCGGCCTCGCCCCCGCAGGCGTACAGGGCAACGACGGTACTGCCGATCACGGGCACCAGGCGCGTGCGCGCTTCCAGGCGCAGCGCTTCGTTCACGCGCTCGAGCCGGTCGCGTGCCAGCGCGATGAAATCGGCCAGGTTGGCCGGCGCCGGCAGGGCGGCGAGCGCGTCGACCACGGCGCTGCTGGCGAAGTCGCCGAAGGCATGGCCGCCCATGCCGTCGGCCACCGCCCACAGGTCGTAGCGCGGATGCACCAGGTGCGCATCCTCGTTGCGCTTGCGCACCAGGCCGACGTCGGTGCGCCCAACGGAAGTCCAAAGCAATTGACTGTCGAAGTCCATCGCATCGTCCGGGCTGGTTGCTGCTCGACTCCTTGCTGCTAGCGCAGCAGCGCATTGTTCACGCTGCTCTCGTCCACGACCACATTCAGCGTTGCGCCGTTGCCGGCATTGTTCACCGAGACCGTCTGGAACTGGTTGATCAGCTGGTCGGCGAAATTATTGATCTGGTAAAAATTAATGACCGGGACCTGGCTGGGCGAAGCGGCGACGAAAGGCCGGATCCAGCCGAATACCCAGGGCGCGCCGGCGCCGCGGATCGCGGACATCGCCTTGCGGTCGAGCACGGCGCTGGTCGGCAGGTCGCCGATGGTAATGCTGGCCATGATGCGTCTCCGTAGTCAGGAAAAAAACGAGGGGAAGATCCGCACTGGAGAGACAGGGGCTCCTCTCTCCAGTGTAGATCAAGTTTGCGCACTTGGCAGGTCAGCGCCGCACGATCGTGTTGTCGCCATGCTGGTCGACCTTGCTGTCGACGCGCACGCCGTCGACGAAGGCCGAGCCGTTGGCGGTGGCGGTCACGACTTCCTGCATCTGCACCAGGCTCTGGGCGGCGTCGATCGACGCGTCGAAGGTGCCGCCCAGCTTCACGTCGCCGAACGCATAGCCGGGCGACCCCATTTTCCAGCCGCCGCGCACGGCGGCCATGGTCGGACGGTCGAGCTGTTCGCTGCGGGCCAGGTCGGTGATGGTCAAGGTGTGCATGTGATTCTCCTGAAATGAATGATTCGAATGTATGGATGACGACGCCGTCAGAACACGGCCTTGTTCTCGGCCCACAGCGCGGCGGCGACATTAATGTCCGGGCCCTTGAAGCCGGCGCCGATCACGCCGTTGTTGTTGAGGACGTTGATGCCGATTTGCTGGAACTGGGCGATCTGCTGGTTGACGTCGACATTGACGTTGACTTTGGGGAAGGCGTTGCCGCCGCGGACCAGCGCCATGGCGCCCTTGTCGAGTGCGGCGTTACGGGCCAGGTCGCGGATGACGATGGAAGACATGGGTTTCTCCTTGATGAAAGTGGGTGCTGCGCGGCGGGCGGGCCGCCGCGCAACCGCGGCATGTGTCGATGAATTAACCGACAACCTTGTTCTCGCCGCGCTGGTCGACGTCGCTGTTGACGTGCACGCCCTTGACGAAGGCCGAGCCGTTGGCGGTGGCGGTCGCCACGCTTTGCTGCTGCACCAGGTTCTGTACGGCGTCGATCGACGAGTCGTGGCGCGGCGCGTAGGTTACGTCGCCCAGTTTGTAGGACGGTGCCAGCATGCTCCAGCCGCCGCGCACTTGCGCCATGGCGCCGCTGTCGAGTTGTTCGGTACGGGCCAGGTCCTTGATGGTCAGGGTTTTCATGGTGATGCTCCTCGAGAATAAGAATGAATGTGTAAATCGTGTCTGGACGGATCAGCGGCGGATGATCTTGTTTTCGCCGTCCTGGTCGACATTGCTGTCGACGTGCACGCCGTCGATGAAGGCCGAGCCGTTGGCGGTGGCGGTCAGCACCTCCTGCATTTGCACCAGGTTCTGGGTCGCCTTGATCGACGAGTCGAACGAAGGGGCGTAGGTCACGTCGCCAAGCGAGTAGCCGGGACCCATCTTGAAGCCGCCGCGCACGGCTGCCATCGCTGCGGAATCGAGTTGTTCGGTGCGGGCCAGGTCGGTGATGATCAAGCTTTTCATGGTGATTCTCCTGAAGTGGTGGTTTGGTTGGTCGAGGCATTTGGTTTGCGCTCGATGGACATATAGCGAGAGGCGTGCCAGGTAGTTCGTGGAGATCGGTGCCGCAGCTTAAGTCATTGAATATAAACGGTTTGTATTCCTAATTCCCAGCAGTTACGGGAAGATCCCGGCGATCGGGGACAGCCAGCGATGGCGGGAAAAATCCAACAGTTTTTTGCAGCTGTATGGCACCGACAACAGAGGGCGGCGTACACGTCGGTCGTAGGGTGGGCATGCCCACCGTTAGGCAGCGTCGCGTCGTCGGAACGCGATGCGCGCCACACGGCACCGCCTCAGGTCATTGGATAGGAGGGCGCCCGCGATGGGGCAAGAACAACGAGAAAAACGGGGAGGGTCCAGCTCAGGAATCGCATCTACTCACAACCACAGGCAGCCGCGCATTGCACGCGGCTGCCTGTCCGCGCTCAAGCACGCCGCGGCAGCGTGGGCGCGCGCACGACGATCGCCCGCGCGTCGGGCACGGCATCGCGCGTCACCGCCGCCGACTTGCCGGCTTCTGCCTGCGCCTCCGGCAGGCTGTCGAGCGCGAACGTCCCGACGCCGACGACGGCAAGCGTGACGACGAAGATGGCTTCCATGTGCTTGTGCATGTTCATGATGTTCCCCTTGATTGGCTGGTATCGAAAGATGCGAGCGCGTGTCGCCCACGACTCCGATGGAGCATGCGGCGTGCCAGCCCTGGAAAAGGGAATGACAAGGGGGAAGGCGGCAAGATCGTCGGCACGCGCCCAACAAGCTGCGCCGAGCTGTCGCTTCCGGTCCAACACCTGTCTCGAACGGCAATGGACGAAAAAAAACCGTCCAGCTGCGGACTGGACGGTTTGCCGTGCGGCGCGCGTTCGTCAGCGCTGCTGCGGATGCGACGCCGGCGGCGCCGCGGTGCTGCCCGGCGCAAGGTCGAACAGGCGCACCCGCCGCTGGCTGACGCGGGCGAGGGCGGCGCCGGCGCCACCCGAACGAAAGCGCGAACCGCCGGCAATGGCGTGCATCGCCTGCCGATCGAGTTCGCTGCTTTCCGGTAAATCATGGATCACGATGGTAGCCATGGAACCTCCTGGAAAAGAAACGTTAACGGAGTCCATCCCGTTTCCGGGATGGAGTAAAGCTGCAAGGCGGGCCAAGGTCAGAATATCACCTTGTTCTGTGCCCGCAGCGCGGCGGCGACATCGATGTCCGGGCCCTTGAAGCCGGCGCCGATCACGCCGTTGTTGTTGAGGACGTTGATGCCGATCTGCTGGAACTGGCCGATCTGCTGGTTCAGTTCCACGTTCACGTTGACGTCCTGGCCAAAGGCGCTGCCGCCTCGTACCGCCGACATTGCGCGGGTGTCCAGTTCGGCATTGTGTGCCAGGTCGGAGATGGCGATGGAAGACATGGTCGTGGTTCCCTGGCTTAGCCGATGACTTTGTTTTCGCCGCGCTGGTTCACGTCGCTGCTGACGTGCACGCCGCCGACGAAAGCCGAACCGTTGGCGGTGGCCGTCGCCACGCTTTGCTGCTGGAGCAGGCTCTGGGTTGCATCGATCGACGAGTCGAACGAAGGCGTGTAGCTCAGGTTGCCCGCCTTGTAGCCGGGCGAGTACGCGGCCAGGTAAGCCGGCGAGTACATGCTGTAGCCGCCACGTACGGCGCCCATGGCGCGGCCGTCCAGTGCTTCGGTGCGGGCCAGGTCCTTGATGGTCAGGGTTTTCATGGTGATGCTCCTCGAGAATAAGAATGAATGTGTAAATCGTGTCTGGACGGATCAGCGGCGGATGATCTTGTTTTCGCCATCCTGGTCGACCTTGCTGTTGACGTGCACGCCGTCGATGAAGGCCGAGCCGTTGGCGGTGGCGGTCAGCACCTCCTGCATCTGCACCAGGTTCTGGGTCGCCTTGATCGACGAGTCGAACGAAGGGGCGTAGGTCACGTCACCGAGCGAATGGCCGGGACCCATCTTGAAGCCGCCGCGCACGCTTGCCATCGCTGCGGAATCGAGTTCTTCGGTGCGGGCCAGGTCGGTGATGATCAAGCTTTTCATGGTGATTCTCCTGAAGTGTGGTTTGGTTGGTCGAGGCATGTGGTTTGCGCTCGATGGACATATAGCGAGAGGCGTGCCAGGTCCGAGTGCATGCCAGCGATCCGGCGCCAAGTCCTTGAAAAGAAACGGTTTATACCATTGTTGCCGGGCTGGGTGCGATGGGTCCGCCAGCGCGCGCGGGATGCCGGGTGAACGGCCGCACCAACCACTCCGACGCCAGGTGTTGGGCCGCACCGGACAGTCGCTGTTGCCCGGCCGGATTGAGATGCCGCAAACGCTTGATCGGCGGCCGCTTCATGCTAATCTCATAAGAAGCCCGGGATTCACACAATCACACCATGGACAGTTTCGCGCATGCGCTCCAGCAGTTGCAGAGCGGCGCCTTGCAGCAGTCCGCGTTTCTGGCACAGCTCGACCGGGTGCTGGAAAGCGCGCCCGAGAGCCCCGGCCGCCTGCTCGAGCTGCTGAGCGAAGAGCACGCGCGCCATCCGCTGCCGGGCGACGTCTACCGCGAGGTGCAGGTGCGCATCGGGCGCCTGATCGCGGCGCGCCAGCGCCTGGGCGGCGACGATACCTTTGTCCAGACCCGGCCCGGCGCGCACGCCAGCCCCAACGCCGGCGCGAACGCAGCATCGGTCCCGCCCGCGCGGCGCCAGGCCGACCAGGCCGCACAGGCAAGCCAGGCAGGCGGCGAGCCCGAGCGCATGAAAGGCGTCGGCGAAACCCTGAACGGCCGCTTCGTGCTGGAAGAGTGCGTCGGCTTCGGCGGCATGGGCACCGTCTACAAGGCGCTCGACCTGCGCAAGCTCGAGGCGTCCGACCGCAATCCGTATATCGCCATCAAGGTGCTCAACGTGCAGTTCCGCGGGCATCCGAAGTCGCTCATTGCGCTGCAGCGCGAAGCGCGCAAGGCGCAGGCGCTGGCGCACCCGAACATCGTCTCGGTCTACGACTTCGACCGCGACGGGCCGATGGTCTACCTCACCATGGAATACCTGCAGGGCAAACCGCTGAGCCAGGTGCTGCGCGCGCCCGGTTTCAACGGCATGCCGTATGCCCAGGTGCTGCCGATCGTGATCGGCATGGGCAATGCGCTGTCGTATGCGCACGGGCGCGGCTTCGTCCATTGCGACTTCAAGCCCGGCAACGTGATCGTCACCAATGCCGGCGTCGCCAAGGTCATCGATTTCGGCATCGCGCGCGTGTTCCACAAGACCGAGACCGACGTCGACGTCACCGTGTTCGACCCGGGCAGCCTGGGCGCGCTCACGCCCGCCTACGCCAGCCCCGAAATGCTGGAGCAGCGCGATCCCGACCCACGCGACGACATCTATGCGCTGGCCTGCATCACGTATGAGCTGCTGACCGGCCACCATCCGTTCAACCGCCTGTCGTCGGCGCAGGCGCGCGGCACCGGCATGAAGCCGCTGCGCCCACCGAATCTGGGGCGCAGCCAGTGGCAGGCGCTCAAATGCGGGCTGGCGCTCGAGCGCGATGCGCGCACGCCGACGGTGGCGCGCTTCCTTGCCGGTTTCAGCGCCGGCGGACTGATGTCGCGTCCGGCCCTCTTGGCGGCGTCGTGCGCCGGGGGCGCCGCGCTCGGTGCGCTGGTGCTGGCGGGCTGGTACTGGATGGGGCGCTCGCCTGCGGCCCCCGATCCCGTCCAGCAGCAGGCCGCTACCCAGCCGGCGCCCGTTCCCGTGCAGGATGCGCCCGCCGCACCACCTGTCGCCGCGCCCACGGCGGCGGCCGTCGCCGCCGTCCTCGCGCGCATTCCTTGCTCGGCGCTGGCCGGCAGGGTGAACGCCAACACCGTGGCGGTGCAGGGGCTGGTGTCGCGCACGGGCGGCGCCGCCGCCGTCAGGCAGCCGCTGCTGGCGCTGCCCGGCGTGGCGGCGGTCGAGCTCGACGTGCGCGAGGTCGATCCCGCCACCTGCCCGGTGCTCGCGACCTATGCTCCCTACTGGAGCGCGCACCGCCAGGCCGGCGGCGGCGCGGCGCTGCGCCTGGCCGGCGCCGGGGCCGGCGTCCCGGCCAGGCGCGAGGGCGATTCGCTGATGGTCGAGGTCAAAACCCCGTCCGCCGCTTCATTCATGACGGTGGACGCCTATTCGCCCGACGCCAGCGTGATCCACCTGCTGCCGAATGCGCTGGCGCTCGACAACCGAGCGCCGCCGAACCACAGCGCGACCGTCGGCCGGCCGGGCGACTGGCGCATCGGCAAGTCGTCCGGTTCGGGCCTGGTGGTGGTGCTGGTGACGACGCCGGCGCCGCTGTTCGGAACGCTGCGCCGCGAAGCCGAGCCGAGCGCGGACTACCTGGCGAGCGTGGCCGACAACTTGCGCCAGATCCGTGCGCGCAGCGGCGCCGGCGCGATCGGGGTCGAGTTCCTGGCGGTCGACATCCGCGCGCGGCGCTAGTCAGGTCGCTTCATTTGATATTGCGCGCCACCCTGAAGCCGTTCTGCGGCTGGCGCACGCTGGCGTCGTAGCGAAAGCGTGTCGAGGTCACCATGTAGGCGGCGCCTTCGCGCCAGGAGCCGCCGCGGATCACGCGCACCCGGCAATTCGGTTCGTCCCAGACGCGCGCGTCGGATGGCGCGTCCTTGAAATTGTTGTGCCAGCAGTCGGCCACCCATTCCCATACGCTGCCGCTGGTGTCGTGGATGCCGTAGCCGTTGGGCGGGAACGAACCCGCATTCGCCGGCCGCTCGCTGCTCCAGGGCTGGCCGCACTCCTTGCAGTTGGCTTTGCCCTGCGCCATCTGCGCGCCCCACCAATAGGGCGTCGCGGCGCCGCCGCGGGCGGCGAATTCCCATTCGGCCTCGGTCGGCAGGCGGTAGGGCTGGCCGCTGATCATGCCCAGCCATTTGACGTACTGCTGCGCATCGTCCCAGCTGAGGTCGCGCATCGGTGCGCTCGGGCTGGTGTTGGGCGGCAGCGGCACCCGCGGGCAGCCGTTGGCGGTGACGCAGGCATTCCACTGCTGCACCGTGACCTCGAATTTACCGATCGCATACGGCGCCCCGATCGTGACCTGGTGCGCCGGCCGTTCGCTGGGGTCGCTCGCATTGTTCCCCATCGTGAACGATCCGGTGGGCAGGGCGACCAGCGCCGGGCAGGACTGGCAATCGCGGATTTCGCCGCCGTTGCGCGCCACGACCACGGGCGCCCTCGGGGCCGGGGCGACCGGCTTCGGCGGCGCGGTCTTCGGCTTCGAAGGAGGCGCACTCTGCGTTGCCGCGGGCGCCTGCGTGGCGGCGGCAGGTGGCGTGGCGGCGGCAGGTGACGTGGCGGCGGGCGGTGCGCGCAGGCGCGCCATCCGCGCCTGCGCCAGCGCGGCGAAACGCCCCTTCGGATAAGCCTTCAGGTAGGCCTCGTAATCGCTCGCGTGCGGGCTGTCCTTGATCGAATTCCAGAACGCCAGCTCGAACTGTTCCGGGCTTGCGCGGGGAACAATGCCCGGCGCCTGCATGTCCGGCGCAGGCCGGTCGGCAGGCGCGGCCGCAAGCGCGCCGCATGCAAAAGCAGGCCCAGCCAGTACACCCACCACCAAGCGCTCGTGCCACATGACCGGCTCCTCGTCCGTACTGACTTCGACAGGATTTGACTTGCGATCTGAGTCAGAGTGTGACAGATTGAGATGGTTCGATGCGCACATCCATACGACCTCGGCTGGAGTTTTCGATCATGCGCCACATTGCCTCCATGTTCGCGTTGCTAGCGGCAGTCCTGCACACCGGCGGCGCGACCGCGACACCGCAAGCGGCAGCGCCGGCTCTGACGCCTGCGCCCGCGCCTGCCGCGAAGCCCGCTGCAAACGCTGCCGCTCCCCAGGTCTACTTCATCTGGCCCTACGACGGCACCGTCATCACGGGCGGCAAGTTCTGGCTGCGCATGGGGCTGCGCAACATGGGCGTCGCGCCAAAAGGCGTCGACATACCGAACACCGGCCACCACCACGTGCTGATCGACACCGGGTTGCCGTCGATGACCGAACCGATCCCGAACGACCGCAACCACCTGCACTTCGGCGCCGGCGAAACCGAGGCGCGCATCGAGCTACCGCCCGGAACCCACACGCTGCAACTGCTGTTGGGGGACAAGGACCATGTGCCGCACAAGCCACCCGTGGTGTCGAAAAAGATCACGATCACGGTCCGCTAGACTGCGCTCAATGGAATCCATGGAGACCTCATTGGAACAATCATGCGCACACTCCTCGCCATCGTCGCCGCCGGTTTCCTGAGCGCGTTGCTTGCCGCCGCACCGACGGGCGCCGCCAACGCCCCGGCGAACGCCTACTGCTACATCGGCTGGCCCAACGACGGCCAGGTACTGGAAGCCGGCAAACCCTTCCGCGTGTGGTTCGGCCTGCGCCACATGGGCGTGGCGCCCAAAGGCGTCGCCATTGCCAATACCGGCCACCACCACCTGCTGATCGATACCGAACTGCCGCCGGCCGGCCAGCCGATCCCGAACGACCGCAACCACCTGCACTACGGCGCCGGCGAGACCGAAACCACCATCGAACTCGCGCCCGGCAGGCACACGCTGCAACTGCTGATGGGCGACGAAAACCACGTGCCGCACACGCCGCCCGTGACCTCGAAAAAAATCACGATCACCGTCAAGTGAGCCGGCATGGAAGCGCATCCCGCATTGTCCGCAGCAGCGTCCGACGCCAGCGATCCGGTCAGCGCCTACCTCGAATGGCTGGACGCGCAAACGCCGGGGCCGGGCGTGTTTCCGCTGCACGACGAAGCAGTGCTGGGGCGCGACCGCCAGGATGCGCTCGCTTCCGACAAATACATCTGCATTCCCGAAGCGACCATCAGCCGCCGCCACGCGCGCATCCGCCGCCGCGGCGCGAATTATTTTATCGAGGACCTGCACTCGCGCAACGGCACTTTTGTCGGCGGCGAGCGCCTCGCGCCTGGCGCCTGGCACCTGCTGCGCGACGGCGACGCGCTGGCGCTGGCCTCGGCGCAGCTGGTGTTCCATTCGCTGATGCTGCCCGAGCACGGCCATGCGCCGACCGTCATCACCGGTTCGGTCGACGCCACCTGTTTCGCGCCGGTGGTCGACGCCAGGCATGCCGCCCGCACCGACCTCGAGAAAACCGTGCACCGGCTGCACGCCATGGCCCAGGTCAGCATCGCGCTCGGCGCCGTCACCGACCAGGCCACGCTGGTCGAAAAGATCATGAACTTCATCTTCGACCTGTTCCCCCCGGCCGAGCGCGCCTTCATCATGCTCGGCAACGAGCATGACCCGCCGCGTCCCGTGGCCGCGCGCCGGCGCGGCGGCGGCGCCGAAGACCTGGCGCAGGTACGGGTTTCGCGCACCATCGTCGAGCAGGTACTGGTGAAAAAGCGCGCCATCCTCTCGGTCGATACCCTGGCCGACCGCAATTACGCCGCGCACGAATCGATCGTGGCCCAGGCCATCCTCTCGGTCATGTGCGTGCCGCTGATCCTGGGCGACGACGTGCTCGGCCTGATCCAGGTCGATACCTCGTCCGATCCGCACGCCTTCCAGGAAGCCGACCTCGAGATCCTCAGCGGCGTCTGCGCCGAAACCGCGGTCGCGCTGAAGAACTTCCAACTGTATTCCGACATCAAGGGACTGCTGGATGGTTTCGTCTGCGCCTCGGTGCAGGCGATCGAGGAACGCGACCCGGTCACGGCGGGCCACTCGTTCCGGGTCGCCGATTACGCCGAAAGCCTGGCGATCGCCATCGAGCGCGCCGACGACGCCTCGCTGCGCCGCGCCGCCTTCACGCCGGCCCAGCTGCGCGAGATCCGCTATGCGGCGCTGCTGCACGACTTCGGCAAGGTCGGCGTGCGCGAACACGTGCTGCGCAAGGAAAAGAAGCTGCACCATGCCGACATGCGCCTGCTCGAGCAGCGCTTCCGCTACGCGCGCGCCTGCCTCGAACGGCAAGCCTGGCGCAACCTGGCGCAGCAGCACCTCGAGGGCGAACTCGGCATGGGCGCCTTCCGCCATGCCTGCGAGCGCATCGAGGACGAGCTGCGCGCAGAGGGCGCGCGTCTCGATGCTTTCTACGCCACGATCGTGCGTGCCAACGAGCCCTCGGTGTCGCACACCGATCCGCTGCATGAACTCGAGGCGATCCGCGGCCACGCCTGCGCCGGGCACGACGATACGAGCTTCCACCTGTTGAGCGACGACGAATTCGCGGCGCTCAGCATCGGCAAAGGATGCCTGACGCCCGAAGAACGGCGCCAGATCGAGGCGCACGTGGCCGATTCCTATTCCTTCCTGATCCTGATTCCCTGGACGCGCGAACTGGCCGGCGTGCCGGCGATCGCCCACGGCCACCACGAAAAGCTCGACGGCTCGGGCTATCCGATGGGCCTCAAGGGCAGCGAAATCAGCCTGCAGACGCGGATCCTGACCATCAGCGACATTTTCGACGCGCTGACCGCGCGCGACCGTCCCTACAAGGAAGCGGTGCCGGTCGAACGCGCGCTCGACCTGATCGCCGAGGAATGCCGCGCCGGCCACCTGGATGCGCGCCTGTTCAAGGTGTTTGTCGATGCGCGGGGATGGGAGGCGCGCACCCACGCATGAGGGGCTGGCCGACGAGGTGGCATCATGAATTCACATATCGAATCGAGAGGCAAGGCTACGCTGGCCGTTACACTGACCCTGCTGCTGGCAGCCTGCGCCGACGTCAGCATGAAACCCTACCGCACGCCCGACAGCCCCGGTAAATCGGCCTGGTCGAGCCAGCAGGACTTGCCGGTGGCCCCGGCTGAAATGATCGCACCCGACTGGTGGAAGCAGTTCCGCGATCCCTACCTGGACGGCCTGGTCGAGCGCGCGCTTGGTTCCAATTTCGACCTGAAGGTGCTGGCCGCGCGCATCCGCGTGGCCGGCGCGGAAATCGGCGAAGCGCGCGCCGGCGCCTTGCCGACCCTGGACGCCGGCGCCGGCGCCAGTTTCGAAAAGAGCACCGGGCAACCGTTCAGCAAGCAGTTCAACCTCGGCACCCAGGTCAACTGGGAGATCGACGTCTGGGGCCGCGTGGCCAAGGGCGTCGAGGCCCAGACCGCGGCGTTCAACGCGACCGAGGCCGACTGGCGCGCCGGCTACCTGTCGCTGGTGTCGGACGTCTCGACGACCTATTTCCAGATCATGCAGTTCGACGAGCAGATGCGCCAGCAGCAGGAGACGCTGGAAAAGAACCGCGCGATCCTGACCACGTTGGAGGCGATGATGGAGCAGGGCCTGCTGCCGCAGACGCGCGTGCTGCAGCAGCGCGCCGAGATCAACCAGTTGAGCCGCGACCTGATCGAGCTGGGACGCCTGCGCGCGTTGGCCGGCAATGCGCTGGCGACCCTGCTCGGCACCCCGGCCGGCGAATTCACGGTGCCGCCGGGCGCGCTGCAGGGGCGGGTGCAGTTGCCGACCGTGCCCGAGGGCTTGCCCTCGCAACTGCTCAAGCGCCGGCCGGACGTGGTCGCCGCCGAGTACCGGGTGCTGGTGGCCTACGACCTGGTCGGGCAGGCCAAGCTGGCGCAGCTGCCTTCGATCAGCCTGACCGGGCGCGGCGGCTCGTCGAGTTTCGCGCTCGGGTCGCTATTAAAATCGTTCACCTTCGGCCTCCTGCCCAGCATTAACTTCCCGATCTTCGACCCCAGCGTCAAGGCGCGCCTGAAAACCAGCGAGGCGCGCACCGAGGTCGCCGAGAACGAATACCGGCGCGTGGTCATGTCCGCCTTCGAGGAAGTCGAGAACGCACTGGTCAATCTCGACGCCCACCGCCGCCAGCGCGTCGAACTGCAGCAACAGTCCGAGCGCCTCGGCGTGGTCGCGGCCCAGGTGCAGGCGCAGATGAAGGAAGGGATGGTGTCGCAACTGGAAGTGTTCGAGTCCGAGCGCACGCTGCTGGCCGCGCAGCTGGCGCTGCTGGCGAACCACCAGCAGATCCTGTCCGATACGGTGACGCTGTACAAGGCGCTGGGCGGGGGCTGGCCGCCGGTGGATGTCCGTAATGCGTCCGCCATACGTTGAACGGAGCGCGCCATGACGGCGTCGGACGCGATGCCGGCCGCCGCACGCGCGGCGCCGGCCGGGCGCTTCAAAATCGTGCTGGTCCCGGTGGCGCATCCCGAGCTGGCGCCGATCCAGATCCAGGAGTCGCTGTTTGCCATCGGCCGCACCGAAGCGCCGTTCGACGCCTACCCGGCGATGCTGGCCGCCGACCTGTCGCGCCGCCATGCGCGCATTTTCTGCGAACACGGCGCCGTCTATTTCGCCGAGTTGGGCAGCAAGAACGGCTGCACCGTCAACGGCGTGGCGGTGCGCCAGGCGATCGTCACGCTGCAGGATGGTGACCTGCTGGGACTGGGCAAGACGCTGAGCTTTCGCGTGCAGTTCGACTCCGCCGCGCGCGTGTCCGAGGCCTCGGCGCGGCTAGCCAGCCTGACGCTCACTCCTGAAGACCCGGCCGCCAGCCTGCAGCCGATCGTCGTCACCGAATTCCCCTTCATGGTCAGCAAGGCCGACGACACCTTTGCGCGCTACAAGGACGTCGACCCGGCCCAGGTGAACTACCTGTCGCGTCGCCACGCGCATATTTTCCTGCGCGGCGGCCAGCCCCACATCGAAGACCTGGGCAGCACCAACGGCACCTTTGTCAACGGCGTGCGCCTCGACGAACATGCGCCCGCACTGCACGAGGGCGACGTGCTCGCCTTTGGCGGACGCCATTTCGTCTACCGCATCGCGCTGGCCTGGGATGCGAGCGCGCGCGACCCGACGCTCACGCGCATCGGGGTCTTCGCCCAGCCGGTACTGGATGCCGACCGCACCACCTTTGTCGCCGCGGCCGACTCCTTTCTCGACATCTTTTGTGTCGACGCCGCGCCGCTTGCCGAGGATACGCCGAAGGCCGACGCGCCGCCGGCGGAGTCGCCGGATGCCGTCGGCCGGCCTGCACAGGGCAAGGCCGCCGTCATGCTGGCCGGCCTGCACGCCGCACTCGGCGGCAAGGGGCCGCTCGACCTGCGCCGCCTGCGCCTGGTTGGCCTGGGCGCGCTGGCGGCAGCCGCGGTACTGGTATGGGCGGCGCTGGGCATCGGCGGCGCCGCGCGCGAAGTCGAGGGCCTACTGGCCGAGCGCGCCTATGCGCAGGCGGCGGCACGGGCAAGCGATGCATTGGCGGCCGATCCGGGCGACGGCCGGCTGCGCGCGCTGGCCACCGAGGCGCTGTTGAAGGCGAACCTGCCGGCCTGGATGGCGGCGCTGAAGGCAGGGCAGTTCGACGCCGCGGCGCGCCAGGTGGCGGCCATGCGCGGTCGTGCGCGCAGCAATCCCGAGCTCGGCCCCTTGCTCGACCAGCTCGACTGGATCGTCGCCCTGCAAGCCTTCGTGGCGGGCCGCGGCGGGGCGCAGGCGCCGAGCCGCGATGCGCAGGATGGCGCGCGCATCGCGCAATTCCTCGATGGCTGGGAAGCGCGCAACGAGGCGTATCAGCGCGCTTTTGAAACCATGGCGGCCCACGTGCCGGCCTACCGCGACGCCTACGCCGACGCGCTCAGCAACGTGCGCGCTCTGGCGCTGGCGCGCAGCCAGCCGGCGCAACCGAACGATGAGGAACCTGCAGCAGGGAGTGAGCGATGAAACGCGACTGGATCAAGCCGCAAGGCCTGACGCCGCTGGCCGAGGCGCTGGAAGAGCACAGCGCGGAAGGGATCTCGATCCTGACCGCCAACCCCTGGCGCTACACGCGCGCACTGGTGTATGCGATGGTGGCGCTGGTGCTGGCCGCGCTGGTCTGGTCCTTCTTCGGCCATGCCGACGTGCTGGTGACGGCCAACGGCACGCTGGCGCCGGCGTCCGAGGTGCGGCGCCTGTACGCGCCCATCGACGGTGAACTGAGCAACATCTATATCGCCGCCGGCCAGCCGGTCAAGGCGGGCGACGTGGTGGCGCGCATCTACGCTAGAGGCGCCATCGAAGCGGCGCGCAATGCGCTGGAAGCACGCTTGAAACTCGAGGACGCCGAGCGCGAGTGGAAGGAGTTCCCCGAAAAGAAAGCGCTGCTGGAGCGGAACGCCGCCGCGCTGCGCGAAGCGACCGAGATCGAGGAGCGCCAGCACCGGCGCCGCCTGGCCGAGGGCACCAGCCGCCTGGCGCAGGGCCAGGGCGCCCAGCAGCAGGAAGCGCGCACCAACCTGGAAGACGCGCGCCGCGCGCGCGACGCGGCCCGGCTGGAAGCCGACAAGTTCGCGCGCCTGTTCGCGCTGCCGGGCGGCGGCGGGGTCTCGCAGCTGCAGGTCGAGAGCAAGAAGAACGCCTTCTTGGCGGCGGAAAACGCCGTGCGCGTGGCCGACGCGCGCATCGCCGAACTGGCCGCGCGCCAGGGCCTGGAATCGACCCAGGCGCGCTCGGAACTCGAAACCAGCGGCCAGGAACTGGACAAGCTGCGCCTGCAATCGGAGTCGGCCAACCGCGAGGTGGCGAATGCCGAGGACAAGCTGCGCCTGCAGGTGCAGACCGCGCGCCTGGTGGCTGACGCGGCGGCGCGCATCAAGTTCGAAAACATCGACAAGGAAAACTTCCTGCGCATCGTCGCGCCGGTCGACGGCGTGATCACCGAAGTGACCTCGACCCAGCCCGGCGACAAGATCCAGGCCAACGCGCCGCTGGGCGGCATCGCCCCGCGCAACGCCAAACCAATCCTGAAGATCGAGATCGCCGAACACGACCGCGGCTTCCTGCGCGAGGGCCAGGCCGTGCAGATGAAATTCAATGCCTTTCCCTACCAGCGCTATGGCCTGATCCGCGGCACCCTGCAATTCATCTCGCCATCCACGCGGCCGTCGCTGGCGACCAGACAGCCGGTGTACGAGGGCCGCGTTTCGCTCGACCGGACCGAGTACACGGTGGGCGAGACCACCTATCCGCTGCGCTACGGGATGACCGCGGTGGCCGAGATCGTGGTGAGGGAGCGGAGGTTGATCGACCTGGCGCTGGACCCGTTCAGGAATATCGGCGGGTGAGGGCGGGCCCGCCGCCGATCCAGGGTAGGCATGTGCGGCCATGCTGCCGGCGTTGCGGTGTGCATGGGCACGAACGGTGGACATGTCCACGCGATCACGTTCGCGTATCGGTCAATTGTTCCGTAGCCCGAGAACGTAGTGCACCGTAGGGTGGGCTCTCGAGCCCACGCGGTTCACCGTTCGCGCATCCGCACCTCCGCCTGTCAACACAGTGCATGAAAATACCTGCGTTCCCAGCATTTTCGTTGTCTCTCTGTTTCCTATTACACTGTTCTCAGCCAAGTTTTTATGCACAATCAGTGCAACGCCCGGTTCCAGGTATGCACCGATGAAGCTACGCTTAACGAACCCACCAAACCATCAAAAAAACTTAATCAGAAAGAACACAGGATGTCGACATCGCCGATCACGGTAGAGCAGGGCATACAAACCGCAGGCGTCGGCAGGTTCCAGTACCGCCTGTTCGCGATCTTCGGCCTGGTGTGGATGGCCGACGCCATGCAGGTGCTCTCGATCGGCTTCAGCGCGCCTTCGATCGCCAGGACTTTCGGCATCCCCGTGCCCGAGGCGCTGCAGACCGGGACGCTGTTCTTCATCGGCATGCTGGTCGGCGCCTTCGTCTTCGGCCGGCTGGCCGACCGCATCGGGCGGCGCCCGGTGCTGATGATGGCGGTCGTGATCGACGCCTGCTTCGGCGTCGCCTCCGCCTTCGCGCCGGACTTCACCTGGCTGCTGGTGCTGCGCTTCCTGACCGGCATCGGCGTCGGCGGCACGCTGCCGGTGGACTACACGATGATGGCCGAATTCCTGCCCAGCGACCGGCGCGGGCGCTGGCTGGTACTGCTCGAATCGTTCTGGGCGGTCGGCACCATCCTGCTGGCGGTGCTGGCCTTGGTGGCCCTCGGCTGGGGCGACGACGCCTGGCGCGTGATCTTTTTCGTCACCGGCCTGCCGGCGCTGGTCGGCGTGGTGCTGCGCCTGTTCGTGCCGGAGTCGCCGATGTACCTCAACCGCAGCGGCAAGCCGGAAGCGGCGCGCGCGGTGCTGGCGCGCGTCGCCGCGACCAATCGCCGCCACGTGACGATCCCTGCGCTCAAGCCCGAGATCCCGCTCAAGCGCTCGCTCGGCGCGCTGTTTTCCGGCACGCTGCGGCGGCGCAGCCTGGCCCTGGGTGCGGCCTGGGCGCTGATCTCGATCGCCTATTACGGCATCTTCGTCTACCTGCCGGTGAAGCTGAGCGGGGAGGGCTTCGGCTTCATGCGCGGCCAGGAATTCCTGATCCTGCTGGCCGTGGTGCAGCTGCCCGGCTTCGCCCTGTCGGCCTATGGCGTCGAGCGCTGGGGCAGGAAGCCGACGCTGATCGGCTTCCTGTTGCTGAGCGCCGCCGGCTGCATGTTCTACAGCCTGGGCAGCGCCACGGCGGTGGTGGTCGGCTCGACCTTGCTGATGAGTTTTGCGCTGCTCGGCACCTGGGGCGCGCTGTACGCGTTTACGCCCGAGGTGTATCCGACCGAACTGCGTGCCAGCGGCATGGGCATGGCCGGCGCCGTGGCGCGCTTCGGCGGCCTGTTCGCGCCGACCATCGTGGCGCCGGTGATGGCGACCCGTTTCACGCTGTCGCTGGCGATGCTGGCCGCATTCCTGGCCGTGGGCGCGCTGGCGATCGCCTGCGTCGACGTCGAGTCGCGCAACCGGGCGCTGGAATAAGGTGAACCGTCGAGCACCGTAGGGTGGGCCGGGCCACGAAAGGCACTTGTGCCCGCGCGGATCACCCATTGATACGACGCGCCCCTGGACATAAGCCGCAATGCGTGTTCACCCGTCGTTTGCGAACGTCATCAGTGTGCATCCGCCGTACTACGATAGCCGGATTTTTGTTGCCAGACGGTCACGTGTTACCGTAAGCTGAAGCCTCATCCGATTCGCTTACCGCCATGATCATTTCGTCCGCAACCGATTTCCGCGAAGCCGCGCGGCGCAAGCTGCCGCCGTTCCTGTTCCACTACCTTGACGGCGGCGCCGGCGCCGAGCAGACCCTGCGCAGCAACGTCGACGACTTGCAGGCAGTCCGGTTGCGCCAGCGCGTGCTGCGCGGTTCCGAGCAGCTCGAACTCGGCGTCGATTACTTCGGCGAGCAATATGCACTGCCGGTCGCGCTGGCGCCGATCGGACTGGCCGGCATGTATGCGCGTCGCGGCGAGGTGCAGGCGGTGCGCGCGGCCTGCGCGCGCGCCATTCCCTTCGTCCAGTCGACCGTGTCCGTGTGTTCGCTGGCCGAGGTGGCGGCGCAGGCGTCGAGGCCGATCTGGTTCCAGCTGTACGTGCTGAAGGACCGCGCCTTCATGCGCGACGTGATGCGGCGCGCCTGGGAACTGGGTGCGCGCACGCTCGTCTTCACGGTCGACATGCCGGTGCCGGGCAACCGCTACCGCGATGCCCACAGCGGCATGAGCGGCGACAACGGCCCGCTGCGGCGCGTGCTGCAGGCCATGCTGCATCCGCGCTGGGCCTGGGACGTCGGCGTGCACGGGCGCCCGCACGACCTCGGCAACATCACCGCCTACCGCGGCCACGCCACCGGGCTGACCGACTACATCGGCTGGCTCGGCGCCAACTTCGACCCGGACATCGCCTGGCAAGACCTGCAATGGATCCGCGACGAATGGAAGGGCAAGCTGATTTTGAAGGGCATCCTCGATCCGGACGATGCGCGCGACGCGCTCGCCTTTGGCGCCGACGGCATCGTCGTCTCCAACCACGGCGGGCGCCAGCTCGACGGCACCTTGTCCTCGGCCCGCGTGCTGCCGGCGATCGCCGCGGCAGTGAAGGGGGAGCTGACGATCTTCGCCGATGGCGGCGTGCGCACCGGGACCGACGTGTTCCGCATGCTGGCGCTCGGCGCCGACGGTGTCCTGCTCGGGCGCGCGTATATCTATGCGCTGGCCAGCGGCGGCCAGGCCGGGGTCGAACGCCTGCTCGCCATCATGGAAAAGGACCTGCGCACGAACATGGTGCTGACCGGCGTGAAGTCGGTGCGCGAGATCGGGCCGCACCTGCTGGCCGATTGACGGCGTTGCGCTTGTACTGAAGAAGGGCGCGTACCGCCACCGCGGTGCGCACGCAGAAAATCGCTTCGGCGTTCCACCAAAATAGGTAACTAACCAACAAGAAGAGACGAACAGGAAGAAAACCCTGGTCTACAGCGCTGCGGCACGCCAGTGAAGAGACCGCAGACGCGCCGCGTACAATAGCGTGTGATTCTGTTGAACGTGTGAGTGAGCAAGGAAAGCGATGGGAGCGATGGAAAGTCGGACGGGAGCCGTTTCATGATGGTGAAGACCCAAGCCTCATCCGCAGAAGGGCAGTCGCCACAACGGCGCCTGCCGCCGCGCCTCTCGCCCGAGGCCGCCAGGGCACGCAAGGAAGCGCGCGAACGGCGCGATGCCGACATGCGCGGCGTGACCTCGATCGACGCCATGCGCGCCGCGATCAAGGAAGTGGCGCGCACGCTGCCGCACATTGCGCAGGTGCCGCGCCTCGGTAAACTCGACGCCGCGGCCTTCCGCGCACGGGCCGCCGAGGGCCTGCCATTCCTGGTGCCGGGCCTGGCCGCACACTGGCCGCTGGCAAGCCTCACTCCGCAGACCCTGCGCGAGCGGTTCAGCACGATTCCCGTGCGCGCCCGCGTCGGCGACTATGTCGGCACGGCCTTCGCGGCCGACCGCGCGATGCAGGACATGTCGATGCTGGAATACCTGGACCTGGCGGCGCGCGACGCCGCCGGCCTGCCGCCCTACCTCGGCAACCTCGAACTGCGCGAACTGAACCGCTTCTGCCACTGGCCCGCCTGGTTCGACAAGCCCGGCCCGCCGCGCTTCTGGCTGGGACCGGCCGGCACGGTCACGCCGCTGCATGCCGATTACGACGACAACATCTTCGTGCAGCTGTGGGGATCGAAACGGATCTTCCTGGCGCCGCCGCACCACGACGCATTCCTGTATCCGGTGGAAGCGAATGCGCTGCTGTTCGGCTCGCCCTTCGATCCGGAAGCGCCGGACTACGAGCGGTTCCCGCTGGCGCGCCAGGCGGCGCTGCTGGAACTCGTGGTCGAACCGGGCGACCTGCTGTACGTGCCGGCCGGGTGGTATCACCAGGTGCGCTCGCTGAGTTTTTCGCTGTCGTCGAACCGCTGGTCGCGCACCATGCCGGCGGTGCTGGTCTAGCGGTTATCGTCGCGCTCGTCGACTTCGCGCTGGCTGCTCGCCTGTTCCGGCACCCGCGCATGCGGCAGGTGCCAGTCGTATTTCACCGCCAGCATGCGCAGGGCGAAGCACAGCGCCGCGCCGGCCACCGCGGTGGCGGTCGTCGGCAGCTGCAGCGCGTCGCCGACCACCACCACGGCGGCGCCCGCGAGCGCGGCCACGGCGTAGATGTCGGACCGGAACACGGCCGGCACGTTCGACAGCAGCACGTCGCGCGCGATGCCGCCGCCGATCCCCGTCAGCATGCCGAGCAGGGCCGCCATCATCGGTTCCAACCCGTAGACCAGCGCCTTTTGCGCGCCGGCCACGCAGAACAGCGCCAGGCCGACGGCGTCGAAGAACAGCACCGGCGAGCGCAGGCGGTTGATGAGCGGATACCAGAAGAAGATGACGACGCCGGCCAGCAGCGAGACGGCCAGGTAGCGCCAGTCGCTGATCGCGGCCGGCGGCGCGGCGCCGATCAGGAGGTCGCGCACGATGCCGCCCGAATTGGCCGCGACAAAGGAGAGCACCAGCACCCCGAAGATGTCGAGGCGGCGGCGCGCGCCGGCAGTGGCGCCGGACAGGGCGAAGACGAAGGTGCCGACCAGGTCGAGCGTGAGCACGAGGGTCTTCATGGCGGCGCCCATGTCGAGCGAGAGAACATCGAACACTGTGACTACCTTTGCTGTGGGATTGCGGCGGAACCCGCCATGATAGCGCGTCTGTACAGGGGTTGAGAAGCGCATAAAAAAAGCCCCTGCGAACAGGGGCCTGGTTTCTCGACATGCATGCGCGGTACCGGTTTTGCAGGGTGGGCACTTGTGCCCACGCGGTACAACGCACGCATGTCGAAACGCGAAGGGACGACCGCGTGGGCTCGAGAGCCCATCCTACGTCTTATTGCTGCGCTACGACCGCCGGCTCGTCCAGCGTGATCGCCTTCAATCCCAGCGCTTCGCTGCTGGCGCGGCGCACACGGTTGGCCAGCGCCGGATCGTTGTTGAGCTTCAGGCCGTACGAAGGGATCATTTCCTTCATCTTCGCCTGCCAGGCCGGGGTCTCCAGCTGGCCCTTGAACGACGATTGCTTGAGCACCTTGAGCATGATCGGCGCGGCGGTCGAGGCGCCCGGCGAGGCGCCCAGCAGGGCGACGATGCTGCCGTCGGCGGCGCCGACGACTTCGGTACCGAACTGCAGCAGGCCGCCCTTCGGCGAATCCTTGACGATCTGCACGCGCTGGCCGGCGGTGGCCAGGGTCCAGTCTTCCAGCTTGGCGTTCGGCAGGTATTCCTTCAGCGTCGCCAAACGGTCTTCCGGGTTCAGCATCACCTGCTCGACCAGGTACTTGGTCAGCGGGATGTTGTCGTAACCCGCCTGCAGCATCGGACGTACATTACCGCTACCCATCGAGGCCGGCAGGTCGATCCACGAACCGTTTTTCAGGAACTTGGTCGAGAAGGTCGCGAACGGGCCGAACAGCAGGGTCTTCTTGCCGTCGATGATGCGGGTGTCGAGGTGCGGCACCGACATCGGCGGCGAACCGACCGATGCCTTGCCGTAGACCTTGGCATGGTGCTGGTTGACCAGTTCGGGATTGTTCGTCACCAGGAACTGGCCGCCGACCGGCACGCCGCCGAAGCCCTTGGCTTCCGGGATGCCCGATTTCTCGAGCAACGGCAGCGCGCCGCCGCCGGCGCCGACGAACACGAACTTCGCGCGCACGGTCGAGAGCTTGTCGCTGGCGAGGTCCTTGACGGTGACGTTCCAGATGCCGTCGGCGCCGCGCTTGATGTCGCGCACCTCATTGCGCAGGTGCAGGCCCATGTGCTTGTTCTCGGTCAGGTTCCTGACCATGGTGCGGGTCAGGGTGCCGTAGTTGACGTCGGTACCGATGTCCATGCGCGTCGCGGCGACTTTCTGGTTCCGGTCGCGGCCGTTCATGACCAGCGGCGCCCACTTGGCGATCTGCGCATGGTCTTCGCTGTAGAGCATGCCCTTGAACAGGTTTTCCTGCTGCAGGGCGGCGTAGCGCTTGCGCAGGAAGTTGATGTTGTCGTCGCCCCAGACAAAGCTCATGTGCGGCACGTTGTTGATGAAGGTGCGCGCGTCGGGAATGTAGCCCTGCTTGACCTGGTAGGCCCAGAACTGTTTCGACACTTCGAACTGTTCGTTGATGTCGACCGCCTTTTTGGTCTCGATGCTGCCGTCCGGCAGGTCGGGCGTGTAGTTCAACTCCATGAACGCCGAGTGGCCGGTGCCGGCATTGTTCATCGCGTCGGAACTTTCGGCAGCGACCGAATCGAGGCGCTCGAACATCTCGACCTTCAGGTCGGGCTGCAGTTCGGTGAGCATGGTGCCGAGGGTGGCGCTCATCACGCCGGCGCCGACCAGGACCACGTCGACCGGCTTGTCGTTCGATGCGGGCGGCGCCTTGTCGCAGGCGGCGACGAGCGAACAGGAGAGTACAACAGGTAGCAATTTACGCATGGGATATTTCCGAATCTTGGACTGGTATTACAAAGGCACTGAAAAACTGGAAGACGCGGCTGGATAACGGTGTAATCCGGTTACATCCCTATATTTTACTACTGAATCTTTCAGGGATGTAGTATTGCCTTAAAACACGCGGCTGAGACCGGCGGGCGAGTGCGGGGAATGGGTGACATGCTTGGGGGGAGGGATGCTGCAGAGATGACGACAGGGCGCGGCGGCCCTGTCGGATACTACGGCGGGCTGTGTGTCAGCCCGCCTCGGCCATCAGGCGCGTGCCTGCGAACGGCGGCGCAGGGCGGATGCGCCGGCCAGGCCGATCGCGAACAGCGCCAGGCTGGCTGGTTCCGGCACTTCGCCCGGGTCGGTCGGATCGACCGGGCCGGTCGGCGTTTCGATACCGATCTGCAGCGAGGTGGCGGTCACGCCGATGTCGCCGAGGGCGCTGTCGAGGAAGAGCAGGTCCGAGAACGAGACCGACGCGTTGCCGGTGCCGGTGGTCTGGAACATGATGCTGGCCAGGCTGCCGCTGCCCGATACGCCGGCGCTGTCGCCATACAGGCTGCCGAGGATCAGCGAAATGGTGCCCGTCGTATTGTCGAAATCGCTGACATACCAGTCAGTCGAGCCGCCGCTGCCCAGGAAGCCGCCTTCGGTGACGCCGGTGGCCTGCAGCAGGCTGGCGTTGTAGTTCAGCGTGAACTGGTAGGCATACAGGTCGACGATATCGTTGATGCGCACGTCGACGTTGACGGACGAACCCGGCGTGGTCGGGTTAGGGGTGGTGCTGGCGGACAGGGTCGGCACGGCCCAGGCTTGCGAGGTGGCGGCCAGCAGGGCGGCAGCCAGGAGGTTTTTCCACTTGGTCATCTGTTATTCCTTGAAAATCGGATGTTCGGTTCGAATGCCGGCCGGATGAAGATCCGGCCGGCCGGGTTTCACTAGTGCCCGCGAGGGCGCCCTGTCAGTTGCAGGCCGAATCTTTCGGCAGGCGCTGGGTCACGAAGACGACGTCGCGCAGGTCGACCACGCCGTCGCCGGTGAGGTCGGCGCGTGGATCGAAGCCTGGCTGGCCGACGCGCTTGCCGAGCGAAGCCTTGACCACTGCCAGGTCGGCGCAATCGAGGGTGCCGTCGCCGTTCGCATCGCCGCGCACGACGGTGGTGAAGTTGGCGTTCGAGACGTCGAAGAAGACGTTGCCGATGGCTTCGACCTTGATGCGCGCAGCCTGGGTGGCGAGCGACGGCAGGCGGACGCTGGCGCTGCCGTTGTTCGGGACCGATGCGGCCAGCACGTACGGGAAGGTCTGGCCGCCATCGCTCGACATCGTGATGCGCACGTTGGCGGTATTGACCGGCGCCGCGTTGGTGTTGGCCACGCTCCAGGTCACGGTCTGGTTGGTGCCCGCTTCCACGGTCGCCGCCGTGTTCTGCGAGGTCACCAGGAATGGACCTGCGCCTTGTGCCAGCACCAGGGTCGTGGTGGCGCTGTTGACGCCGCCGCGGCCGTCACGCGCCGTCATCTTGAAGTTCAGGGACGCCGGCGAAGCATTCACGCCGCTGAAGCCGACGTAGGCCGGGGTCGGCAGGAACTCCGAGTAGCACTCGATCTGGTCGGCGGTGAGCGGCGTCGACGCTGCCGGGCAGGCGCCGGTCTCGGCGTTGGTGTTGTTGGCCAGGATCTGCGCCATGTCCGGGAACACGCGGGTCGGATTCGGCGTCACCTGGTTCTGGCCCGGCGAGTTGTACTCGAGCGCTGCCGCATTCGAGACGATGGCGCGGGTGCCGAACTGGCGGAACAGCGGGCCGTTGGTCTTGACGTTGCTGGTCAGGGCCGTGCCGCTGGCGGCGCCGCGGTCGTTCTGCTCCCACATGTAGGTGAGCGCGTCACTGTCGGCGTCGGTCGCGCTGCCGGTCAGGGCGAATGGCGTGCGCACCGGGATCGTGTAGGTGCTCGGGACGTTCACGACCGGCGGCGTATTGGCGAGATCCGAGACGGCGCCGCGGCGGTTGGTCAGGCCGCCGGCGGTGATTTCGCCGAAGTAGCCGCTGCAGCCGCCGGTGCAGCTTTCCAGCTGCAGGTTGGCCACGTTGGTGCCCGCGAGGGTGCCGCCGAAGCTCACCTGGAACCCGGTATCGAGTACCGAAGTGACGCTCACGACACCGCCCGCCGGGAAGCCGGCGATGCCCTGGATCGCGGCCTGGATGCCGGCTGCGGTGAAGTTGGTGCCGCGCACGATCGGCGCCGACAGGCCGCCGTTGAAGCGGATGCGGAACTGCTGGCCGTTGGCGGTGAAGTTGGTCAGCGCGGCCATCTGGATTTCGCTCAGGGTCGACTCGGCGCTCGAGGTGAGGGCGACGATCTCGTCGAAGCTGCGCTGCGACCAGTACGGATCGCTGTGGTTCTGCAGGTTGTCGGTGCTGCAGATGCCGGCGTAGGCCATGATCGACGAGCCGCTGCCCGGTTCGACCGAGGTGCCCGGATTGCGGTTGCCGCCGGCGCAGCTGCCGTTCACGCCATTGAAGGTGTGATTGCCGGCGAACTGGTGGCCCAGTTCGTGCGCGACGTAGTCGACGGCGAAGAAGTCGCCGGTCGGCTGCGGCAGGCCGGTGCAACCCTGCGCCTTGGCGCTGCCGCCGACGACGCCCAGGCTGGCAATGCCGCCGCCGTCCACGCCGAGGGCGATGTGGCCGACGTCGAAGTTGCTGGCGCCCACCAGCAGGCCGGCGACGATGCGGTTGCGTTGCAGCGTGGAGCTGCCGCAGGTCGATGCCTGGGTCGGGGTGAAGCAGGCGGCGCCGCCGCAAGGACCGTTGGCGCCGGTCATCTCGGCCTGGGTGTTCAGGTTCAGCGCATCGTTGCCTTCGATCAGCACCAGGCGGATCGCGGTTTCGTCTTCGTAGATCTGCGTGACGCGGTTGATCAGCGTGGTCTTGGCCGCGGTAACGTTGGCCGCGCCGAAGTAGTTGGCATAGCTCGGGTCGGTGACCAGCGCCAGGCGGTAGGTGCGCAGGGCGCCGCCGACCGCCACATCGGCCGACATGGTGGCGTCCATCACCTGGAACGGCGCCGAGGTGGTCTGGGCGCCGGCCGTGGCGACCAGTTCGTAGGCGCCAATGCGCGCCGCGCCTGCCGGCAGCTTGACGGTGATCGCGCCGTTCTTGTCGGCGGTGGCGCTGGCGTTGGCCACGACGACCGCGTCTTCCTGGCCGCGCACGCTCACGCTGACGCGGGCGCCCGGCGCGAAGCCGGCGCCACGCACCTCGACCGTGTCGCCTTCCTTGTAGAACGAGCGCGACAGGCTCAGTTGCGCTTCATGCAGGTCGCCTTCGATCAGCGGGCCGCGCGTGTTGATCAGGTCGGCGCGGGTGTAGCTGACGTAGACGCTGGTGTCGTTGCGGTAGTACGGATCGACATAGTAGCCGCCGTTCGGCGAGCGCACCGAGGCGTGCAGGCCGAGCGGGGTGATGTCCATGCGCAGCGTGGCGTTGGGGTCGTCGATGCCCTGGCCGCGGTAGGTCTTGATGTCGGGATGCTTGGCGGCCAGGCCCGGTTCCATGATCGACGACTCGACCAGCGTGAAGCGCTGGTAGCCGCCGTCCGGATGCGGCAGCGAGATCGTCAGCGGGCTGGCGATGGCGCGCTGGACGCTCTCGCTCGGGGCGCCGGCGGCCAGCGCCTGCATGCCGCCCATGTCCAGAGTGGCGGCGCGCACGCGCTTGAGTTGCAGGGCGGGGACCTTGCCGGCGGTGGCGTTCTGGGTACCCATCATCGCCTTGTTGGTCGCGGCTTCGGCGGGTGCGGCCGCGTCTTGCCAGAAAGACGCGGCGCGCTGGACCGACGCGCCCGGCACATCGGCCACGGCCGCTTGCGCGAGAGGCGCTCCGGCCGAGAAGGCGAGGACAATGCAGAGGGCCAGCAAGCTTGGCTTGCGGGGGGAAGTGCGCATCTGTTGCAGCCTGCCGTTGACGGGCAGGTGTGAGGCTTTCTTGCTCATGCAATGTCCTTTCGCGACTATTTGGGATGTGGTGCGTTGTTGTGCTTTTCTTTCCTGTTTGGCGATGCGCCCCGTGGGAGGCTGCGGCTCCGATGCAATCCATGCAACGTCGCTGTCCCGATAATATTGCTGAAATTATATTTAGCGCAAGCAAATTATTTCTTTTTGTAATTCGTGTAGACAAATTGTCGGTGACGGTGCGCTTTGTGGTCGGGAACGGGGCGGCCGCACCGTCCCGGTGCAGGAAAAACGGTGGACAAAGCGTGGTCCGGCAAGCGTGCACGGCGTGTTCCTGATGCACACTAGACTGTCCCTTTTACAGTCGAGGTCGTCACCATGAATATCGTTTGTATCGCCTGGGGTTCGCTGCTGTGGAAGCCGGGTCCGTTGAAGCTGGCGTCGGGCTGGCATCCGGGCGGGCCGCGCCTGCCGCTCGAATTCGCGCGCGACAGCGACGACAGTGCCGAAGTGGCCCTGGTGCTGTGCGAGGCCGCGCCGCTCATGCCGACCTATTGGGCGTACCTGGCGGCCGACAGCATCGAGGCCGCCCGCGCCATGCTGGGCGCGCGCGAAAAGATCACGGCCGCGCGGCCGGACTGGATCGGCAGCATTCCGTCAAGGGAAGGGGCGCTGGAAGATGCGCGCGTGCGCGCCTGGATGCGCGAACGCGGCATCGATGCGGCGGTATGGACCGCCGTGCCGGCCAAGTTCGACGGCCGCGAAGGCCGCCTGGCGACGGCCGGCGAGATCGTGGCCCGGCTCGATGGCCTGGCGCCGGAACAGCGCGCGCAGGCCGAGGAATACGTGCGCCGCACGCCGGCGCACATCGACACGCCTTATCGGCGCGCGATCGCCCGGCAGCTGGGCTGGACGGCGCGGCGCGATGCGCACGTCACGAGCATGGTGTAGACGGTCCGGCTTTATTCGACCCAGCTGAACCCGTCGCGCGCCAGCAGCGCGAACGATTCAGGCGGGCCCCAGGAGCCGGCGGCGTAGGCATGCGGCTTTTCGCCCAGCGTGCCCCAGCCGTCGATGATCGGATCGGCCCAGGCCCATGCGGCTTCCAGTTCGTCGCGGCGCATGAAGTGGGTCAGGCGCCCGCGCACGACGTCGATCAGCAGGCGCTCGTAGGCTTCGGCGCGGCGCTGCTGGAAGGCCGATTGCAAGTCGAGGTTGAGCGCGACCTGCTGCATGTGCATGCCGCTGCCCGGCTCCTTGGCCATGATCTGCAGCTTGATCGCTTCTTCCGGCTGCAGCTCGATCACCAGGCGGTTGGCGACGCCGCCCTGCGCCCCGGGGAACAGCGGGAACGGCGGATTGGCGAATTCGATGACGATCTTCGAGGAGCGGCGCGCCATGCGCTTGCCGGTGCGCAGGTAGAACGGCACTTTCGACCAACGCCAGGTATCGATGTGGGCGCGCAGCGCGACGAAGGTCTCGGTACCGGAGTCGGGCGGGACGTTGCGCTCTTCCAGGTAACCGTCGACTTCCTGGTTGCCGGACACGCCATGGCCGTACTGCCCGCGCACCGTGTCGCGCGCGATGTCGGCCAGGCCAAAGCGGCGCAGCGAGCGCAGCACCTTCAGTTTTTCGTCGCGCACGGCGTCCGGCGAGAGCGAGGTCGGCGGCTCCATTGCCACGATGCACAGCAGCTGCAACAGGTGGTTCTGGACCATGTCGCGCATGGCGCCGGTGCTGTCGTAGAAGCCGGCGCGGCTGCCGACGCCGACTTCCTCGGCCACCGTGATCTGCACGCTCGAGATGTTCGGCGCGCGCCAGATCGGTTCCAGGATCGAATTCCCGAAGCGCAGCACCATCAGGTTCTGCACGGTTTCCTTGCCGAGATAATGGTCGATGCGGTAGATCTGCGACTCGGCGAAGTGCTTGCCGACGGCTTCGTTGATCTCGATCGCCGAGGCGAGGTCGGTGCCCAGCGGCTTTTCCAGCACCACGCGCGCGTTGGCGTCGACCAGGCCGGAGGCAGCCAGCTTGTCGCAGATAGTGGTGAACAGGGCGGGCGCAGTCGACAGGTAGAACACGCGCTCGGCGTCCGGACGCGAGGCCTCGGCCAATGCCGAGAAGTCGGGCGCGGCCTGCACGTCGAGCTCGACATACTGCAGCAGCTGCAGGAAGCCGTCCCAGGTCTTGTCGTTGAAGTTCTCGGCGGCGATGAAGTTGCGCGAATGCGCTTCCACGTGGGCCAGGTAGGCGTCGCGCCCGATGTGCTGGCGGCCGGTCGACAGGATGCGGGTCGAGGACGGCAGGTTGCCGTGCAGGTAAGCCATGTACAGCGCCGGCAGCAGCTTGCGCATGGCCAGGTCGCCCATGCCGCCGAAGATGGTCATGTCGAGGGGGAGGGCGCTGTTGGGCGCGGTGGGCGCGGTCGGTTGTGTCATGTTCGTGGCTCAAAAAGTCGTGCCGGCGTCCTGCGGGCAGGGCGCCGACGGGTGGTCGTGCCGAATACTATAGCCTAGATCGCAAGGAGCGATGGGCGTGGTGCCATGAGCGGGATACGCTGCACGGATCGTTTAAGTTGCGATACCGTAATTTTCTGATGGTGCAGTGACGTTAGAGTGGGCGGTCGAGGCGGGCAGGCGTCTCTTTCATTCGATCGGATACCCATGACAGCATCGACCTACCACCCGTCAGGCCGCGTCCCGCGCGCGGGACTCCATTCACTCGGCATGGCCGGGCTGGCCGTCGTTGGCTCGGCCCTGGTGTACGCCTGGCTGATGGCGTATGCCCGGCCAGCCGTGGGGGCCGACGCGGGGCCTCTCCTGACCCTCGTCGCGCTGCTGGGCGTCGGCATATCGATGTATGTGTTCGCGCACCGTGCCGCAACTGCCGGCAAGATCCGTAACCCGGCCTGGATGGGACGCGCCGGCGCCGTCCTTGGCCTGTTGGCCTGGTACGTACAGTGGGCTGCCTATATCGTGATGGAGGGAATACGCGCCAGCGGCGATGGACTCGGTTTCTCGGCGCTTGAATTCATCGCACGCCTGTGCCTGCGTCCGGTCGCGATGTTCGACTGGGCTTATACGATTCCCTTGATCGACAAGTCGGTGTTCACGCAATGCGGCCTGGTCTTGTGTTGGCTCGTCGAGTTCTGCGTTCATGTCGTGCCGCCGCTGCTATCGGGACGCAACCGGGCGGGGACGCCGTTCTGCGAGGTAAGTAACGAGTGGGCGAAGGAAATCGAGGTGGAGGCCGACTTTGAGCCGTTCGCGGACCCCGAGGCGGCGCAGCGGCTGCTCGAAGCCGAACCGGGCCGCTTTGCGTCCATGCTGGTGCCGCGCGCGAAAGACGCAGTTGGAAGCCACACGCGCGTGACCCTGTTTGTCTGTGCGGGACCGGAGTCGTTCATCACGATTTCGCATTGTGAACAAAAGGCCGTGGAAAATATACCGCTGCCGCCCGAGGTGGTCGGCGCGATGGCGGCCGGTGCATCAGATGTGGAGTGCTACTGGGAGCAACCCGTCGTTGAATTCCTGCGCGTGCCACTGCCGGACCCGGACGCGCTGTTACGTCGCTGGTTCGGTCAAACGGAAGCCGAACGCCAGCCCGGCCCAGTGCTAGCCAAAATGTGATGCTTGGTTTGCAATGACGCATGCGTTATCCTTGGTCGAGCCGACTGACCTCATCAAGGGACACCATGCAATCCACCATCCTGAACCGCCGCGACATCGACTTCCTGCTCTACGAATGGTTGAACGTCGAATCGCTGGTGGCACGCGATCGCTACCAGGACCATAGCCGCGAAACCTTCAATGCGGCGCTGGACACGGCCGAGCAGATCGCGACCGACCTGTTCGCGACGCATAACAAGAAGAGCGACGCCAACGAGCCGCACTTCGATGGCGCGCGGGTGACGATCATCCCGGAGGTCAAGACCGCACTGGACGCGTTCTGCGCGGCCGGCTTCATGGCGGCCGGCCAGGACTACGACTACGAAGGCATGCAGCTGCCCTATGTGGTCGACCGCGCGATCGCCGCGTACTTCACGGCCGCCAACGTCGCCACCTCGGCCTATACCTTCCTCACGATGGGCAACGCCAACACGTTGCTGAAAACCGCCACGCCGCGCCAGGTCGAGCGCTTCGTGCGGCCGCAGCTGGCGGGGCGCTATTTCGGCACCATGTGCCTGTCGGAACCGCAGGCCGGTTCCAGCCTGTCCGACATCACCACCCGTGCCGAGCCGGACCCGGTCGCCGGCCCCGAGGGCGAGCGCCAGTACCGCCTCACCGGCAACAAGATGTGGATCTCGGCCGGCGAACACGAACTGGCCGAAAACATCGTGCACCTGGTGCTGGCCAAGATTCCCGGTCCCGACGGCAAGCTGATCCCGGGCGTAAAGGGTATTTCGCTGTTCATCGTGCCGAAGTACCTGGTCGGTGAAGACGGCGCCATCGGCGCGCGCAACGACATCGCGTTGGCGGGCCTGAATCACAAGATGGGCAACCGCGGCACCACCAACTGCCTGCTCAATTTCGGCGAAGGCAAGTTCAAGCCGGCAGGGAAGGCCGGCGCCATCGGCTACCTGGTCGGCGAACCGCACAAGGGCCTGGCCAACATGTTCCACATGATGAACGAGGCGCGCATCGGCGTCGGCCTGGGCGCCACCGTCCTTGGCGTGACCGGCTACCTGCACGCGCTCGACTACGCGCGCAACCGCCCGCAGGGGCGCCATCCGGCCGAAAAGGACCCGGCCAAACCGCAGGTCGCCATCATCGAGCACACCGACGTGCGCCGCATGCTGCTGGCGCAAAAGGCGTACACCGAAGGCGCCTTGTCCCTGATCCTGTATTGCGCGCGCCTGGTCGACGAACAGCGCACCGGAGATTCGCCCGAGGCGCAAAGCCGCGCCGGCATGCTGCTCGATTTCCTCACGCCGATCGCCAAGTCCTGGCCATCGCAGTGGTGTACGGAAGCGAACAGTCTCGCCATCCAGGTCCACGGCGGCTACGGTTACACGCGCGAATACAATGTCGAGCAGTTTTACCGTGACAACCGCCTCAATCCGATCCACGAAGGCACGCACGGCATCCACGGGCTCGACCTGCTGGGCCGCAAGGTGTCGATCGGGCAGGGCGCGCTGTTCAAGGCGGTGAGCGAGGAGGTGGGCGCCAGCATCGCCAAAGCGCGCGCAACCGAGGACGCCGACCTGCACGCCCATGCCGGCCAGCTGGACGCGCTGTGGCAGCGCATCGGCGCCGTCACCGCCACGCTCTACGGCGCCGGCGACATGAACAAGACCCTGGCCAACGCCAGCCTCTACCTGGAAGCAGTGGGACACGTGGTGATCGCGTGGATGTGGCTGGAGCAGGCCATGGTGGCGACGAAAGGCGAAGATGACTTCTATCGCGGCAAGCTGCAGGCCTGCCGCTACTTCTTCCACTGGGAGTTGCCGAAGGCGGCGCAGCAGTTGGACCTGCTGGCCACTGTCGACACCACCACGCTCGACATGCAGGACGCCTGGTTCTGAGATTTTTGATTTGATGGATAGCTAATGGCAGACCCTTTCGACCCCACGACCCAACTCACCCTGAACGATATCGAGATCGGCGCGCGCCTGGTCGAGGCGCTGCTGCACCACGTGAAGAAGAACGGCGCGGTGCCGATCGCCTATGCCGAACTGCTGGAACTGGGCCGCTTCCTCGACCCGCACGACGCGGCCATGGCGCGCGCCGAGGTGCTGGGCATCGCGCTGAAGCTGCGCTTCGTGACCCAGTTCTGCACGGCGCATGGCTGCCCGGACCTGGCCGTGCTGGCCGTGCATCCGGCCACGCTGCGGCCGGCTGCCGAGGGCAACCTCGCCGCCGTCGCCGCCTACGACTGGACGGCGGCGCAAGCGCAGTTGGCCGAGCAGTTGCGTGCCTATGTGCGAACGACGCAGGCGACCGTCCCGGTACGCTTCAAGCCGCGCAAGGAACGTCCCGCCGAAGTGTCCTGGTATGCCTGGTTCAGCGCGCACCGCGAGGCCTGCAAGGGCATCGCCTCGGGCGACAAGCGCGAAGTCGTCAACCTGGTGATGGCCGGGCTCGATCCCGAAACGGCGCTCCGTCGTTACCTGGCGGCGCGAGCGGCATTCGAGGCGGCCACATCGTGAATAAACAGTGGTAATGTGATCGCTTTCACTACCTGAGGCGATCATGTTCAAGAAACTGGCGGCGGAAGCACTGGGCATCAGCGATATCGGCATCATCGTCGGCCCTGCCGACTACAGCAAGGTCGACGCCGACGATTACCTGTTCAGCGAAGACGGCGAACAGATCTTCTTCCTCATCAAGAGCAAGAAAGACGAATACTGCTTCACCAACCTCGCCCTGATCCACGTCGACGGCGACTCCGCCGTTTCTTCGAAACGCACCATCAAGCGCTACGATTATGCGTCCTACCAGGTGTCGGGCGTCAGCATCGAAACCGCCGGCACGCTCGACATGGACATCGAACTCAAGTTCAAGCTCGACGGCACGGCGTTTTCGATCGACGTCAAGAAGACCTTCATCGAACAGCTGAAGGACATCTATAAAGCCCTGATCACGATCGGCAAGCAGCAGCAGCGCGATGCGGTATCGCGCGAAAACGCGCTGCGCACGCTCGATGCGACGGCTTCGGTGCACAAGCTGAACATTGCACCGGGCACGGGCAGCCTGACCAGCCAGTTCGAGGAATTGCTCGCGGGTTTGAACAAGGCGATGTTCGAGACGCATACCAAGCGCGATTTCAGCGACGTGTTTGCGAAGTATATTCACAACTGATGTCGCGCTGATCAAGCTTCCCTGAAGTCGTTGCCGACAAAGCGTTTGGCCACGGCGCCGTTCGCCCTCGCGCAGTGCCGCAGCCGGCGCTGAGCCCTGTCGGCATCGCTTGCGCGGTCGATGTGGTCCTGTACCTTCGCACCGAGCAGGGCAAGCGCGGCCGCCTTGTTCGCACTCTGGCTGCGCGATCCGCCGACCTTTACCGACAGGCCCGTGGCGACATGCGTTGCGCGCACGGCGGTTTCGGTTTTGTTGGCATGCTGGCCGCCGGGTCCGGAAGAGCGCATGGTCTCCAGCCTGATTCCACTACCGAAATCGCGTGGCGGTTCGGCGAACAGCGTCACGTCCAGATACCAGTTCCTGCGCCGGTGCTGCGGGCGCAGGGGACTCGGACAAACCCACAGGATCGTGCCGGCATACGGCGCGGCGAAGCGCCGGCAAGCCTCATCGTCGCCTTCGAGCGCCAGCAGGACCGACTGCAACAGGCCGTTCCCCCCGGCCCGTACCTCCTCGACCAATGTGATGCCGAGCTTGCCGGCGCCGGCCTTTGCTTCCAGGTGCGCGAGCAGCTTGGCGACACCCAGGCAACATTCGGCCGGACCAGTGTTGGCGGAGATCTGGATCAAGGTTGTCATCAGCAGCACTCCCCACGCGTCTTGTAGGTCAGGACCGGCCGGAACGTCGCCACCACGTCGACCAGGCCGGCACCGACCAGGCTATCGATCACGGTATCGATCGGCTTGTAGGCAGCGCCGGCTTCCTCATAGGCCAGCGCCTTGTCGTTGCAGATGATCCTGCTTCCCAGGACGCCTTTCGAGACGTCGCGGCCGTCGATGCTGCGGCCAAGGCGGGCCTTGCAGTCGGAGCGCATCCACTTGCGTCCGGCGCCATGTGCAAGCGAGCCGAGGCTTGCCTGCACCGCAGCGTCCAGCGGCTTGACCAGGAAGCTCAGGTGGTCGCGCGAGCCGGGGATCAGGACCAGTTCGCTGGCCATCGGCGTCGCCCCCTTGCGATGCACCCAGCCATCGATATCGTCGAAGCGCGCGCGGGTGACGGTATTGTGGTTCACATCCAGGCGCACCATGCCCTGCGCACCCAGGCGGACCAGGATGCGCACCGCGATCAGCCAACGATTCAGTTCGGCAAACCCGACTGCGGCATCGTGGCGCCGCCGGTAGTCCACGGCCTGCGGCGTCGCTTCGTCGAGGCCCTGGTGCCCGAAGCGGTCGACGTGTTCGCGCAGGATCGCCGAGCCCAGGCCCCGCGAGCCGCTGTGCACGACCAGGTTCAGGCGTTTCCGGTCGAGTAAATCCGGCGCTTCATCGGTGGCGCCGATGATCCGTTCCAAGCGTTGCAACTCGCAGAAATGATTGCCGGAACCCTGGGTGCCCAGGGTGCGCATGAAGCCCACATCCAGTCCGGCGTTCGCCAGCGTCAGTTCGACCTGCGCCATCCTGGTCTCGACTTCCGGGAAGGCGGCGGCCACGCGTGCGAGTTCGTGGCCGTCGAGCGCGCTGTCGATATTGCCGATGAGCCGGTCGAGCTTGTCGAGCCTGACTTTCGCGGCCGCCAGGTCCGTCGTCCATACGGAGACCCCGCAGCCGATGTCGCCGCCCACGAGTGCAGGGTAGAAGCATCCTTGGGTGAAGAAGGTCGCGCCGATTGGGTAGCCGCGGCCCGGGTGAAGGTCGGGCATGCCGACAGCACGGACCATGCCCGGCAGTTGAACCGTTTTTGCTAATTGCTGGATCGCCGCACCCTCGATCCACAGGCGTGGGGCGGCAACGAGGGTCGCGCGATTGGCGACCGGAGAAATAAAATTTCCCATTTAATTCCCGTATTCATTTTTTTTTGGAATTCCGGGAGCGGGACGCAGCGAGGCTGGTTGTTGGTTGTTAAATGCCTACGCGACGACACCGACCCAGAGATTGGAGGCTGCTGGGCTTTTTGGGTAACGCATGGGTGCCTCCTGTAGGGTCGGTTGAAAGAAGGGCAATAGTATTCGACAAGTAAAAACTGGGCAAGACGCGCGATAGCGTTGTTGCTGAGTAACGACAAAAACTGCTGACGGCCGCGCATAAGCATAGTCGTATTCGGTATTGGTATCGCAACGCAGCCCCTGTTAAGCTTGCGCCCCCCCCGGCAGCCGTAGCGCCGCCGCCACCCAAGCAAGAACAACAGGAAAAACCCATGAGCTGCAAACACACCCACGCCGATCCGGCCCGCGCCGTCCTCATTCTCGGCTTGATCGCCGCGCTGGCGCCGCCAGTTGCGCTCGCCCAGCAGGCGCAGCCACAAGAAGGCGCCGCCGCCGAACAGCCGCAGACCGTCGTCGTCACCGGCACCCGTTCGCTCAACCGCCGCACCCTCGATTCGGAGTCGCCGGTCGACGTCATCGGCAGCAAGGAGTTGTTGAGCACCGGTTCCGGCGAACTGGCCACCGTGCTGTCGCGCCTGCTGCCGTCGATGAACTTCCCGCGCCCGAGCGGCGCCGATGCCAGCGACGCCGTGCGTCCGGCGCAGCTGCGCGGCCTGTCGCCCGACCAGACCCTGGTGCTGGTGAACGGCAAGCGCCGCCACGCCTCGAGCGTCGTCAACGTCAACGGCACGCTCGGCCGCGGCTCGGCCCCGGTCGACCTGAATGCGATCCCGCTGGCCGCCATCGACCACATCGAAGTGCTGCGCGACGGCGCCGCGGCGCAGTATGGCTCGGATGCGATCGCCGGCGTGGTCAACATCATCCTGAAAAAGGGTGCGAAGGGCGGCGAAGCCAAAGTCGTCTACGGCCAATATGACAAGGGCGACGGCGAGCAGGCCACCGTGCGCGCATCGAGCGGTTTCGATCTCGGCAACGACGGCTGGGTGCGCGTGGCGATTGAGGCGGCCGACCGCAATGCGACCAACCGGTCGTTCGCCGATCCGCGTCCTTCGGCCGGTGCGCGCCAGGGCACCGTGACCCAGCGCTACGGCGATCCGGACAGCCGCCCGCGCGCGCTGTTCGTCAACAGCCAGGTGCGCGTCAACGATGCGATCGACTGGTACGCCTTCGCCAACTACGGCGAACGCAAGACCTCGTCGGCGGCGACCTTCCGCACCGCCTATACCGACAACACCCGCGCGACGCTGCGCTCGCCCCTGTATCCGGAAGGCTTCCAGCCGCTGCTCGACAGTAAATCGGTGGATGCGTCGATCGTCACCGGCCTGCGCGGCGACCTGGCCGGCTGGCGCTGGGACGCGAGCCTGAACCATGGCCGCAACCGCTTTTCGCTGGACGTCGCCGATACGGTCAACTACAGCCTGGGCAGCACCAGCCCGACCCGTTTACATGCGGGCGAACTGACCTCGACGCAAAGCCTGGCCAACCTGGATGTCGCGCGCGAGATCCCGGTATCGTTCATGAGCGGTCCGCTTACGGTGGCGCTTGGCGCCGAAGCGCGCTTCGAATCGTATGAGATCGGCGCGGGCGAAGCTAATTCGTACTTCGGTTCCGGCGCCCAGGGCTATTCGGGCTTCCGCAGCGAGAACGCCGGGGAGAACGGCCGCAACAACAAGTCGCTGTACCTGAACCTGGAAGGCGAGATCACGCAGGAGCTGTCGGGCGCGCTCGCGCTGCGCCACGAACGCTACAGCGATTTCGGCACCACCAACTCGGCCAAGGCCTCGGCCCGCTACGCGTTCACCCCAAGCTTCGCGCTGCGCGGCACGGCGTCGAATGGCTTCCGCGCACCGTCGCTGGCGCAATCGTTCTACACCATCACGACCACCAACTCGCTGCTCGTGAACGGCGCCAGCGCCCTGGTCGAAACCGGCACCTTCCCGGTCGGCAGCGCCGCCGCCAGGGCGCTCGGCGCCCGTCCGCTCGAAGCGGAAAAGGCGCGCAACCTGAGCATCGGCGCGCAGTGGCAGCCGACGCGCAACTGGACCACGACCGTCGACCTGTACCGCATCGACATCGACGACCGCATCGTCTTCTCGTCGAACCTGCAACTGGCGAACGCCCCGGCGCTGGGGAGTGCTTTGGCCGCGCAAGGCGTGTACGTCGGCGCCGCGCGCTATTTCACCAACGCGGTCGACACCCGCACCAAGGGCGTGGACATCGTCAGCACTTACCGCCTGAGCCTACGCCCGGGCACGCGCGCCGACCTGACGCTGGCCTACAACCACAACGACAACGAAGTGAAGCACGTGGCCGACACGCCGGCGGTGCTGGCGGCGCAAAACCTGTTGCTGGTGGACCGCCAGAGCGTCAACCGCCTGACCGTCGGTTCGCCGAAGGACAAGCTGAGCCTGAGCGGCGACCTGACGCAGGGCGCCTGGAACGCCCGCGCCGCGGTGACCCGCTACGGCAAGTTCACCGTGCCCCAGAACGATGCGGCGCTGGACCAGACTTACGATCCGCAATGGGTGCTCGACCTGGCCGCCAGCGTGCGCGTCGGAGACCGCTGGCGCCTGAGCGCCGGCATCGACAACGTCACCAACCGCTATCCGGCGCAAGTGACCTCGCTCGCCAACTTGAACGTGAACGGCACCCAGCCGTACAGCGTGTGGGCGCCGAACGGGTTCAACGGCCGCTACTTCTACCTGAAGGCCGGCTACTCCTGGTAAAGGCCACGGCTGGTTTGCGTGAGCAGTTCAGCGTCGATGCTTTACATTGCAGTCAAGCCGCCTTTTGAACTGCTCGTTCACGGAGACATAGCATGGTTCACCATGAGCGCCTGACGGCGACGATCGACGGGGATTTCGTGGTATTCCCGATCGGCATGCGCCTGGACCAGCCCTGGCAGGTCAATGGTGTTCGAGCACGTATCAGCGCAGCCGCGCCAGCTGGCGCAGGCCGAGCATGGCCGCCGCGATGGCCAGCAGCGCGAGGGCGGCAAGCGAGGCTGCGGGCAGGTGGCCGGCTGTCGCGGCCGGCACATACGCCGGCATGCGGGCGAAATCTTCCTTGCCGAACTTCTGCTCGTTGAAGAAGTAGGGGTAAAAGAAACGGCGCAGGGCGGTGTGGAAGCCGCCAATGCGTTCCTGATAGGCCAGCTGCGCCCGCAGGTCGGTGTCGGCCAGGCGATGCAGCAGCACCTGCACGCTGACCGGGGCCAGCAGGAGGCCCGCGCGCGCGGTCCAGTCTTCGCGCGCGAGCATGCTGGCGCGGTACTGCGCGACCTGTCCGGCCACAGCTTCGTCGCCTACCTGGTGCATCGCGTAATACCATTTCCAGTGGAAGCGGCCGGTCACGGGCGGCGTGTCCTTCCATTCGGGGTGGGTTCGGAAAAACTTCTCGAGGGTGTCCGCCCTGGGCATGTCCCAGGCGCCATGCACCGCCTGGCGCTGGGCCAGCGACAGCTCGACGCCTTTCGACACGGGAAGGCTGCGGGTGATCGCGGCGTCGATCGCGGTCGGCAGGATCATGGTCAGTCCGACCAGGCAGGCCAGCAGCACCGCGGCGCTGCTGCTCGAGGTCAGTGCCCGGCCCCCGACCCAGGCGGCCAGGCCGAACCAGAACATCAGGTAAAGCGACGCAACCAGCGCGACCTGGCCGAAAGCGAGCACGCCGGCGCCTGCCGCTGCGACGCCGGCGGCAAACGGCAGGATCAGCGCCAGCCACACCAGCAGGTAACGCAGACCGATGCGCCGCCGCCACAGGCCGATGGTGCGGCCGGGGAGCGAAGACAGGAGCCGCAGGCGGCCGGCTTCGCGTTCGCCCGTTACGAGGTCGTGCATCAGGGCGATGACGAACAGCGGCGCCAGGTACACGAGCAGGAACGAAAAATCGAAGCGGCCCGCCATGGCCAGCTCCGGATTGATGGTTTCGGACTCGTACAACTGCGAATGCAGGCCCAGCAGGCGCACGCGCAATGCCGCGGGCTGCAGGTCGCGCTGGCCGATCGCCGCAAATGCGAGCGGCGCGGGCGGATTGACCGTCAGGTGCGGCGTGTAGTAAGCCACCGAACCGGGATCGGCGCCGCTGGCGTATTGCCTGCCCATGGCCTGGATTTCGGCGCGATGGCTGGCCTCGACCCGGGCCAGGGCTTCACGCTGGGCGGCGACGGCCTGGAGGCCGCTCCATGCTGCCAGCGCCGACAGCGCCAGCAGCAAGCCAAGCGCACCGAGTGCAAGGCGCGACTGCAGCACGAGGCGCAGCTCGAACATCAGGGTCTTCATTATTTTCCAGTCCTTTCCAATCGTCGGGCGATGACGGCGGCGGCGGCGCACAGCGCCAGCAGCCAGCCGCACAGCAGGGCAAACGCAGGCCACGCGTGGTGCGCCGCCACCGCACCGAAAGGCTCGGGCGCATAACCGAAGCGCGGGGTCTCGTCCCAGTGAGCGCGGTCGACGCGCTGTTCGCGGTCGTTGTCGTATTTGACTTCCGTCGCGTGCAGGCGGTTGAGCGACTGCACGAACGCATAGCGGTATTTTTCGCCTTCGAACAGGAAGCGGGTGTGGCTGTCGAGGTTGGTGCCGGCGAGCGCGGTCGACAGGCGGCGCAGCGCGATCACGGGGCTGGCTAGCGCGGCGCGCTGGACGACCGCACTCTCGGCGCTCTGGCGCGCGTAGTCGGCGCGCATGAATTCGTCGAACAGCTCGCTGGTCAGGCGCTCGCCTTCCTGCATCACCAAACCGCCATAATTGACCGGCAGGTCTTCGATGCGGCTCACGCCGTACTGCGCCAGGACGCGTTGCTTGAAGCGGTTGAAGTAGGGATCCTCCGGATTATGGCTGTCGCCCAGCGCCTTCAGACGCGTGTGGATCGCCACTTCCGTCTCGATTCTGGTGGGACGCGCAGTGCCGCCCATGGCCACGTCCGGCATGATGCGCGGCAGCAGGATGGTGGTGACGATCCAGGCGCCCACCAGCACCAGCAGGGCGTCGCGGGCACGCGGCAGCATCGCCGACACCAGTACCGCGCCCGCCGCCCACAGCAGCAGGTAGAGCGCATAGGCGGCCAGGATCGTCAGCGCTTCGGCCGCGACCGCGCCATGCAGCGCCGCGATCGCCGCCAGGGCGACGAATGCGGGCGCCGCCACCAGCATGGCGATGGCGGCATGCGCCGCCAGTTTGCCGGCCAGCAGGGTGCCGCCCTTGACGCCTTGTGTAAGCTGCAGGCGCAGCTGTCCGCGTTCGCGTTCGCGCGCGACGCTGCCGAATGCCAGGAACACGATCAACAGCGGAGTGAGCACCTGGAGCACGAAAGCGGGTGTCAGCTGGCCGAAGCGCAGCAGCACCGAGGATTGACCGGCGTCGCTGAAATTGGCGCTGTTCTGGCGGTGCCCTTCGAGGAACAGGGTGTGGCCGGTGAAGGGATCGACGCCGAAGTCGAAGAAGGCCAGCGGACTGAGTGGGCGGAACACGTAGTGGCCGTAGTGGACGACGCGGTGCGGATGGCGGTCAGGCTGGTCATGCCACTGCGCGTCGGCGCTGGCCTGGAACTGCGCGCGCTCGGCGTTCACGGCGCGCACGCGCTCGTGGCTGACGAGGATCGCAGCGAGCGTCAGGGCCAGCATCAGGGCGGCGGCCGCAACCGCCACCTGGTTGCGCAGCAGGGCGCGCCATTCGGTCCCGACGACGGCCGTCACGGTGGCGGTGAAGCGCCCGCTCATGCGGCTACCCCTGCGGCTTCGTGGGCGCCGGCGTACCGGCGGTACAGCTCGCGCACGTCGAAACGTTCTTCGCCGCTCGCGCTGAAATGGTGGGTGATGCGGCCGTGGTCGAGGAAGCCGATGCGGTCGGCGACTTCAGCCGCGCCGAGCAGGTCGTGGGTCACCATGAAGATCGCGGCGCCCTGGGCGCGCAGGTTTTGCAGCAGGACGTTGAATTCGGCCGTCGCCTGCGGATCCAGGCCGCTGGTGGGCTCGTCGAGCAGCAGGACCGGCACTGCCCGCGCCACCGCCAGCGCGATCGCCACTTTCTGGCGCATGCCTTTCGAGTAGCCTCCCAGGCGGCGTGTCCAGGCGCCTTCGTCGAGTCGTACTGCGCGCAGGGCGTCGGCGATCTGGCGATCGGTCCAGGCGCTGCCGGCCAGGCGCAGGAAGTACTCGATGTTCTCGCGCGCATCCAGGTGTTCGTACAGCGCCACGTTTTCGGGTACATAGGCCAGCTGGGCGCGCGCCGCCAGCAGGTCGGCGCCGACGTCGATACCGCAGACACGCACGGTTCCCGCATCCGGCCGGGTAAAGCCGAGGAAGGTGTTCAGGGTCGTCGATTTGCCGGCGCCGTTCCCGCCGAGGAGGGCATAGATCTCGCCGCGGCGCACCTGCAGGCTCAGGTCGAGCAGGACCGGATTGCCGTGATAGGCAACCGAGACGCCGCTCGCTTCGAGCGCAAGGGTAGAGGAATGCATGTTCGTCCTTTCTTGGGGCGACCGGGCCTTCGGGGTCCGGTCATGTAGTGCGCAGTACCGACGGGCAGATGAACGATCGGCACAAGGAATTTTTTCTGCTAGATAATGATATATCGTTATCGATAGCGGCCGCAAGACCCAGCTGCCTGGTCCTTGCACTTGAACCGATGCGCGCCGTCGCCACATGGGGGTAATCCGGCCGGAGGCGGGACAAGGTACTACAATAGGCGTTTTACGAAGCGGGCACGGTTGCCGCCCCCCGTCGACATCGCCGGTTCGGTGCCGGGTTCGCTACGCTGGGCAGCCAGCTCACACATCCAGATCAGACATATGGAACGAAACACACGCCAGCGCAGGGCGATCCAGCAGTGCATCGCCGACGCTGGTCGGCCCCTGGGCCCACAGGAAATTCTCGAGCAGGCACAAGGTGTCGTGCCCGGTATCGGCATGGCGACGATCTATCGCAATATCAAATCGATGCTCGAGTCCGGAGAGATCACGGCCGTGTCCCTGCCCGGCGGTGGCGACCGCTACGAGATCGCCGGCCATGGCCACCACCATCATTTCCATTGCCGGCTGTGCGACCGCATGTACGAAGTCGATGCCTGTCCCGGCGACATGCGCAAGCTGGCCCCGAAAGGCTTCGTGCTGGAGTCGCATGAACTGACGCTCTACGGCCTGTGCGGAGACTGCCGCTAGTGGCCTCCGTTCGCTGCGCACTGCCCGCAGTGGCGATGGTTGCGTACGTGGGCGGACAATAGCAGCAGGCTGCTGACGACGGCCGCCGCCGTCTCGGCGCCATGGCCGGCACGCGGTCCGATGACCAAGACCGCCGCCAGGAACAGCGCCAGCCCGGCGATGCCGAGCGCCGGCGCGATGGGGTCCCGGTGGCGCAGATAACCCGGTGCCAGCGCCAGCAAAACCGGTACGGTCGCAGCCACCAACAGCGCATCGTGCAGGGCGTGATGGTCGCTGCCCAGGCCCAGCAGGGGAAATGCCGCCAGCAGCAGCGGCATTGCCAGGCAGTGCACCAGACACAGGGCCGACGCCGCCATGCCGGCGTAGTCGGCAAACCTGACCAGCTTCTTCATCAGAAGAGGAAACGCACGCCCGCCGTCAGGTTGCGGCCCGGGAGGGGGGCGGCTTCCTTGATGAAGGAGGTGTGGCTGAACGCCAGCTCGTCCGTGAGGTTGTTGATCCGGGCGTAGATCTGCGCGGGAACGCCGCCGATGCGCGTCGTGTAGTGGGTGCCGATGTTGAGCACGTTATACCCTGCGGTCCGGTTCTCGAATTCCGCAACCTTGTCCTGGGTGCCGACGCGGTATGCCTCGACCATGCCGTGCCAGGCGTTCCAATGGGCATTGACGCGCGCGCCGATGCGGCTCGCCGGAATGCGCGGGATGTTGCGGCTGCCTTCGGCGTCGTCGAAGCGTGCGCGGACGTAGTCGCCGAACAGGGTGCCTTCGATGACGTTCGAGAACTTGTGCCGCACTTCGCCTTCGAGGCCGGTGAAGGTGGCGTCACGCTGCGCATATTCCACCAGCTGGAAGCCTTCGTGTTCGTCCAGCGTGTGGGCGTAGATGTAGTTGCCGACCCGGTTGTGGAAGGCGCTCAGCGAGAAGGTGGTATCGCCTTCGAACTTGCGCAGGGTCAGGTCGACATTGCTGGAGGTCTCCTTGTCCAGGTTCTGGTTGCCGATCTCGTAGGTCGCGGTGGCCAGGTGCACGCCGTCGGCGTACAGCTCTTCGGCGGTCGCAAGGCGGTGGGTGCGCGAAGCGCCCGCGCGCAGCGAGTACTGGGGCTGGAATTTCCAGACCGCGCCCAGCGCCACCGAGGTGCCGCGAGCGTCGGAGTCGCGTGCGTTGGTGAAACGCGCATTGTCGACCTTGATGTCCTGCCATTCGTGGCGGGCGGCCGCTTCGAAGCGCCAGTTGTCGAGCTTGTATTCTTCAGTGATGAACGCGGCATGGCGCTTGGTGACCGTCGGCGGCACGTAGGCTTCTTCGCCCTCGGTCGTGAAATCGCGGCGCGTGGTCTGCATGCCGAAGACACCGCGCCAGCCACCCAGCGGCGCATGCTCGAACTCGAGGCGTGCATCGTGCGCCTTGTTCATGAAGCTGGTCGCGATGGCGCCTTCTTCCAGTTCGTCGTGACGGTAGTCGGTGAAGGATGCACGCAGGCGCGCCCTGGTGATGCCGGCGACCGGATTGCGATACTCGCCGCGCACGTCCCAACGGCTGCTGTCGAGCTTTACGACGGGCACTTCCTCGGCGCCGTGCTCATGTTCGTGCTCGTGGTCGTGCCCTTCTTCGTCCTCGCCTTCGTGGCCATGGCCGCCGCAGTGCAGCTCGGTGCCGTGCGGATGGCAACTCTCGAACTCGTGGTTATGGCCGGGAATGCCGTATTCGGTGCGTTCCTTGGTGTAGGCTGCGCCCAGGTAGCCGCGCTCGCCGATCCAGGACAGGCCGACCGTACCGGTTTCGGTGTCCTTGTAGCTGCCATGCACGCGCCTGCCCTCGTCCCAGCCTTTGCCGACACGGTATTCGCCGGCGTCGCGCTTGACGCCTTCCGCATGCACTGCGATGTTGCCGGATCCACCGGTGACTTCAAAAGCGCCGGTCTTTTCGCGCGCCACCGAATTGGCGCGCAACTCGGCGCTGCCTTCGATCGACTTCGACGGCATCTGGGTCGGAATCTTGCGGTCCAGGATATTCACGACCCCGCCCACCGCGCCGCCGCCATAGGCGAGCGCCGATGGACCGCGCAGCACCTCGATGCGCTCGGCCAGCACCGGCTCGAAGGCCACGGCATGATCGGGGCTGATGGTCGAGGCATCCTGCACTTCCGAACCATCCGACAGGATCTTCACGCGCGGTCCGTCCATGCCGCGAATGACCGGGCGGCTGGCGCCGGCGCCGAAATGGCTCGACGTGATGCCCGGCTGGTTGGCCAGCGTTTCGCCCAGCGTGGATTCGCGTGCCCGCACAAGCTCGCCACCCGCGAGCGAGGTCACTGGCGTGATCATGTCGTCGCTCACCAGGCCGAGCGCGCTGGCCGAAATGAACACGGTCGGCACGCTGTCCGGATCGGACTGGGTGCGCGTCGAGGCGGTCTGGGCGCACGCCAGCGGCGCGGCGAAGGCGCACAGAATTGCCACGGCGAGGCGGCTGCGTTGGTAGGGAAGTAGGTGCATGGAACAGCTTCCTTTTTTGGGTGCGAGTGAACGAAAGATTGGTTGATGCCGGTGCGTGAATGGCATGGCTAGATGGTAATGATAAGTTATTCTCACTCATTCCTCAAGAAACAGGTATGCTTTTTGTTCATCGAAACGTGGTCGATACGCGAGGAGCAATGGAATCTGGCACAAAAGCGGTCGTGGCGATGCCCACCCCGATCCACGACGCTGGGCATGACGAGCAGCCTCACCAACACCACCATCGCCACACGCTATCCGACGCGCAGATGGCGGCAATCGGGTGGAGCGCATGCGCCTACATCGCCATCTTCCTGCTCGTCGCAATCGCATCGCGCCGGTTCCGGAAGCGGCGGGGAGCGCAGGGCAGGCGAGCCACGGGGCGTGCGGCCGGCAGGCGCAAGAAAAGATAGGCAGGCTGGAGACAGGCAGGCTGGACACGCGACGCCGATCGACCATGCCGAGCGTTTGATCAATTGCCAACAACTCGCTCCTTCTCTATAATGATATCTCATTATCGTTAACGCAAGGACGCCCGTGCGTGGTTCCGGCGCCGCTTTGCCCGGTTGGCGGGCATATCGCCCGCGCCGCTGTCGTCGCGCATATCGGCTTTGCCGCGGCCCCTCACCATCTCGTCACTGATGAAGGATTAAATTTGTTCAAGGTAATCGCACGACCGGCCACCGTATCGGCTCTCCTGTTCGCAATCGGAAGCGCCGTGGCCGGCGCACCGGCAGACGTCCTGCCTCCCGCGTCCTCCTGGCAAGGCGGCAGCGAAAAACACATCGCTGCGGCGAACGACCGCTGGATCACGCCGGCAGAACGAGCCGGCTTTGCCGATTCGCCCGGTTATGCCGAGACGATCGCGTTCCTTCGTTCCATCGACGCGGCGTCGGACCTGATTTCGCTGCATGCATTCGGCAAGAGCTATCAGGGGCGCGATCTGTATTACGTGCTCGCAAAGAAGCCGGGGGCGGGCAGGCCGGTCGTCGTCGTCCAGGGCGGAATCCACGCGGGAGAAATCGACGGCAAGGATGCGGGTTTGATGCTGTTGCGCGACATCGCGTTTCGTGGCCGCGCCGACCTGCTCGACCATGTCGACCTGGTATTCGTCCCGGTCCTGAACGCGGACGGCCATGAACATGCCGCCGAGCTGGGACGGCCGGGTCAGCGCGGTCCCGGCCGCAAGGGCGCCCGTACCAATGCCCAGGGCCTGGATTTGAACCGCGACTATGCCCGCCTCCAGTCGCCGGAAATCGCGGCCGTCGTGCGCCTGCTGCAGCAGTTCGACCCGGCGCTTTACATCGACGTCCACGTGAGCGACGGGCCTGACTACCAGTACGACGTGACCTATACCTTCGCAGGATGGGGCACGTACGCGCGTTCGCCGGCAACTGCGCGCTGGCTGATGGGCGAGTACAGTACCGACGTGAATCGCGCGCTTGCGGCAGCGGGGCATATCCCGGATGTGTATCCCAGCTGGATCAACGAGAACGCGCCCTGGCAGGGCTTGCGCATCAGTGCCGAAGCCCCGCGCTATTCGACCGGCTACGGCGACTTCACCGGCATTCCGACGGTGCTGGTGGAAAACCACAGGATGAAGCCTTACCGGCAACGGGTGCTTGGCACCTACGTACTGCTCGAGCAATCCCTGGCGACCGTGGGCCGCGCACAGGAGCGGATCGCACGCGCGAAGTCCTCGGACCGGACGGCGCGCCCGCGTACGCTGATGGTGAAATGGGAACGCGACAGCATTCCCTCCTACACGAAGAACTTCAAGGGCTACCGCTACGAGTCGTATCCTTCGCCCGCATCGGGAACGCGCGAACTGCTCTGGACCGGGCAGGCCGAGGACATGAAATTACCGGTCTTCGGTGTCACCTCGACCAGGGAAGTGGCCATCCCGCGCGCGTGGTGGATCATGCCGCAACACCAGCAGATGATTGCGTCGCTGCGCGCCCATGGCATCCGGATGGAGGTCCTGGAACAGGCCCGTACCATGACGCTGGAAGCGGCGCAGGCGGCATCGGGAAAACCCGACGGCAAGCTGCTGCGCTCCCGTGTCGCCGTGACGCTTCCCGCCGGCGCCGTGCGCATTCCGGCCGGCCAGCCGTTCCACCTCCTGGCTGCGGCACTGCTCGAACCCGAGAGCGACGATTCGTTCTTCGCCCATGGACAGTTTGCCCAGGCGCTGGCTGCGGAAACGGCGCTCCCGCGTCACCTGCTGGCGCCGCTGGCCGACAAGCTGCTGGCCAATGACGCCGCCTTGCGCACGCAGTTCGACACGGCGCTGGCAACCGACGCCGCGCTGGCCGCGGACCCGCAGGCGCGCTTGTCCTGGGTGTTTGCCCGTTCACCTTATTTCGAACGTTCCCGCTGGACCTATCCAGTGCTTGTCGAGCGCGATTGAGCTCGGCGGGAAAGACCCCGTATCCGATTTTTCGCTATCCATCTCAGGAATGACCATGACCATGCCAGTACCCAGCGGGATCACGCTCGCCGTGCTGCTCGCCACCTTGCCCTATGCTGCCGACAGCCGCGCGCAGGACAGCACACAGGTCGCCGCGCCGACGGTCGACGGCGGCGCGGCGACGACGCCCGATAGTGCGCAGACGCAGCCGCCGGCGCAGGCCACGGTCCGGGTCGAAGGCAAACGCCAGAACTACCGCAGCCTGTCGGCGACCGGCGCCACCAAGACGGACGCGTTGCTGATCGACCTGCCGCAAAGCGTACGGGTCCTGACTTCCGACCTGCTCGCGGACGCGGGCGTGCGAACCCTCGCAGGGGCGCTCGACCTGACCAGCGGCGTGGCGCGCCAGAGCAACCTGGGTGGCTTATGGGACAGTTATGCGATGCGCGGATTTACCGGCGACCCGAATTTCGGCTCCGATTACCTGGTCAACGGTTTCAGTTCCAGCCGCGGGTACAACGGCATGCGCGACAACGCCAATACCGACAGCATAGAGGTGCTCAAGGGGCCGGCCTCGGCGCTGTACGGGCGAGGCGAACCGGGTGGCACGGTCAACATCGTCAGCAAGAAGCCACGCTTCACGCCCGGCTATTCGGCGGACCTGTCGGTGGGCAGCTACCACACCTATCGCGGCGCCGTCGACCTGACCGGTCCGCTGAGCGACAACCTGGCTTACCGCCTGAACGCGGCCTACGAAAAAGGCGACAGCTTCCGCGATGTCATCACCAGCGAGCGTACCCTGGTTTCGCCGTCGTTCATCTGGCTGATCGGCGACGCCACCACGCTGTCCTACGAAATCGAAGCGTCCGAGAAGAAGACACCGTTCGACCGCGGCATCCCGGCCATCGACGGCGTGCTCGGCGTGGTGCCGCGCACGCGCTTCCTCGGCGAGCCGGGGGACGGCAAGATCACGGTCAAGTCGGTAGGCCAGCAGCTGTTCCTGCGCCATGAATTCAGCCAGGACTGGTCGCTGCAGACGGGGCTGTCCTATCGCGACAGTTCGCTGCGCGGGTTCTCCAGCGAAGTCAACAATATCCTGGCCGACGGCCGCACGGCGCGCCGCCAGCATCGCCATCGCGACTGGGCGGCCACCGACGCCTCGGGCCGGGTCGAAATCGTGGGCAAGCTGCGTACGGGGCCGGTGGTCCATCACGTGCTGGCCGGGGCGGACTACTACCGCTTCAACGACGCGCGCATCCTCCTGCGCCGCAATCCGACGGCGACGAACGGCTACCTCATCGACGTCTTCGATCCGGTCTACGGCGGCGTGGCCGATCCGCTCGCGCTGTCGACCTCGACCCGGGAAAGGCAGAGTGCGCGCGGCCTGTACGTGCAGGACCAGATCGACCTGTCGGCACACTGGAAGGCGCTGCTCGGCCTGCGCCATGACAGCTACGACCAGACGGTCGAAAACCGGCGCACCGCCTTGTCGAATACGCAGTCGCTGTCGGAAACGAGTCCGCGTGTGGGCATGGTGTACCAGCCGATGCCCGGCCTGGCCCTGTATGCCAATGCCGCGCGCGGCTTCCGGCCCAACAGCGGCATCAGTCTGGAAAACACCGCATTCCCCGCCGAAAGCAGCCGTTCCTATGAAGTCGGCGCAAAGTACGACAGCGCGAGCGGCAGGATGAGCAGCACGCTGGCGCTGTACAAGATCGACAAGACCAATGTGCTGACGACCAATCCCGTCAACACCGACTATGCGATCTCGGCGGGCGAGGTGGGCAGCAAGGGCGTGGAACTCGACGTGTCGGGCGAGATCGTGGCCAACCTGCGCCTGTCGGCAGCCTACGCCTACACCGATGCCACCGTCACCAAGGGCGACAATACCATCGTGACCGGCAGCCGCTTCCCCAACGTGCCGCGGCAGAGTGCGAACCTGATCCTCACGCGCCGCTTCGCCCTGGGCGAGGGCGTGGCCACCCTGGGCGGGGGCCTCAACTACGTCGGCGAGCGCTTCGGCAATGTCGCGGCATCGAGCAGCTTCACCCTGCCGTCCTACACCACGGCCAGGCTGATCTCCTCGTACGCGCCGAACCAGCGGGTTCGTATTTCGCTGAACATCGACAACCTGTTCGACAAGACGTATTACGCCAGCGCGTACAGCCAGGTCTGGGTCAACCCCGGCGCCGAGCGGACGGCGACGCTCAACCTGCATTACAAGTTCTAGGCTTTTCCCGCGGAGCCGCCGCTTGCTTCTTCAGTCCCGCGTCGAATCCGCCCGGCCACCTGACGAAGTTGGGGCAATCGACGCGGTCGACATTTCATGACCGACCGCTCGGGCGCTGTCATGCCCTGGCCTTGCTCCTGCGGCACGCGCAGGTGCCGTTGACGAGGAGCTCGGCCCCACGGCCCTGTTCGAGCAGGTACATCAGCACGCGCCTGCGCGGTCCCGAGCGGCGTGCGCCGGTGCCGCCCAGGAGCGCGTCCGCCTGCTGCTCCAGAACCGGCGGCAGCGGGGCCATGGGTGCCCGTCGTCCAGTGCGCGGATCGGCCGAAGACAAGGATCCGCCGTCAGAAGAAGTAGCGCAGCGAAGCCCCGCCCGTCGCCTGCGGTACGGTGGACACGAGCAATCCGGCCGCTGTTCCGTAAGCGATGTCGCTGGCAAACCTGTGCGGCTGAAGCGCTGCGAACAGCGAGCCCTGGAAGCGGCCGATGTCGTAGCTCGCCTTCAGGTCGTAACGGACATAGGTCGGCATGTCGCGCTGCACCAGGGGTGTGCCCATGTAATAGGGGTTGCGCGCGGTGACGTAGACGTCGCCGTTGAGGGTGAGCCTGCCCGGCCCGTAGGCGCCGCGGTACTGGACGCCGGCTTTCCACGTATGGGCCGGCACCGACAGCAGGGCGCCCGCGCCCGGTGCCGGATTGTCCAGCCGGGCGCGCAGGATGCGCCCGTAGCTCAGGTAGGTGCTGAACGCCCTGGCGGGCTGGTAACGCAGGTCGAGCTCGAAGCCCTTGCGCGTGGTTTGGCCCGAGGCCACGAAGACGTCGGGCGCCGTATTGATGATCTCGTCGTCGTTCTGGATGTAATACACGGCGCCCGACAGGTCGAGGCCGTCGAAGGCGCGCAGGTTGAACCCGAGGTCGTGGGAGCGCACGCGGCTCGGATCGATGTTCGCATTGATCCGGCCGCCGGCCGCGCCCAGCGGCCCGAGGCTGCCGCTCGAGCTGATCTGCTCGGCTGCGGGTGAACGGAAACCCTGCGCGACGTTGGCGTAGAGTTCGAGGTCCGGGCGCACGCTCCAGATGGCGCCGTACTTGGGCGTCGCCGCCTTGCCGTCGTAGGGAGTCGAGGCGGCGGGCAGCTTGCGGTTGACCAGTTCGTAGTCGAAGCGGTCGTAGCGCATGCCGCCATGCAGTTTCAGGTCCGGAAGCACACGGTACTGGGCCTGGAGGAAGACGCCGTAGGTCAGCAGGTCCAGGTCCTGGTTGTTGATGTAATTGGCCGTCGGCTGGAAATTGCGGTACTGCCGGCGCAACGCATCGCCCTTGTCCGAGCGCAGTTCGGCGCCCGCCGTCAGGATGGCGGTGTCGCCGAAGGTCCATGACTGGCCGGCCCGCGCACCCGCGATCGCGCGGTCGTCGTAGCCGTAGGTATGCTGGGTCGTGCTGGTCTGGATCGCGCGGCTACGCTCGAAGTCCTCGGCATAGGCTGTGGCGAACCAGCCGGCTTCGCCGGATACGGGGCGGCGATTGAACACGACGGTCTTGCGCCGGGCGTCGCCGAAGCCCGGCAACCCGTACATGGTCGCGTGCGGGTCGAGGCCCGCCTCCATCGCCGGCAGTGACAGGTAGCCGGCGCCGGCGAAATCCGACTCGTAGTAACTCGCACGCAGGCTGTAGATCCCGTCGCCGATCGTCGTGGACAGTTTCCAGAAAAGGTTGCTGCGGTCGTTGCTGCTGCCGTGGCGGAAGCCACCCATGCGGTAGCGGTCGGCCACCAGCAGCGAGCGTACGGCGCCGTGTTCGGTCGATAGCACCAGCGATCCGCGCCGCCCGCCGTAGCTTTCCAGCGTGAGCGCTGCGCTCGACGGCGTGGCGGCGCCGCCCTCGCGCGTCGTGATGGCGACCGAGCCGGCGCGGTTCTGGTCCCCGAACAGGGCCGAGACCGGACCCTTGACCACGTCGACCGTGTCGATCATGTCGCCGGTCATCCACTCGAGGAAGGCCGGGCCGTGGCCCGCGCCGCCCTGGCTGGACGGAATATTTTGCGGAACGCCGTCGATGTAGATCGCCGTGTCGGCGCCATGGGTGCCCTGGGTCGCGAAGCCGCGCATGCGGAAGCCGTTTCCGGTATCGCCCTGGTCGATATTGTGGGCCACGACGCCCGGTACGCGGCGAAACACGTTCGAGATGTCGCGCCCGATGTCGAGCGTGGCGATGTCCTCCGAGGTGACCGTGGTGACGCTGCCGGGCAGGGACCCGGCGCCGGTTCCTGGGGACAGGCGCGTGTCCTCGCTGCGGCGGCCTGTGACTTCCACGACCTGGGCTTGCATGTCGAGCGGGGCGGGGCCTTCCTGCGCCATGGCATGGCCGGCGAGCGCGCAGGTGAGCAGGGCGGCGTGCGGAATCGTCCTCAGGACGGGGGCGCACGGGTTGCTGAGGGCGGTGGATGGCAAGATGTCTACTCCAGGGTGTGGGTGGCTTCGAGAAAAGAGGGTGTATCACCGCACCTGCAGGGCGGCGATTTTTGCCCGCGCCCGCGTCATGCGCAATGCCGGCGCCTGTCCATGCACGGATGATAATGATTTCTCATTATTGCATAATAGTTGGCGTTATTGAAGCACCTGGCGTGAGTCCGATGCCGGGCCACCCATTGTGGATTTTCAGCGTCTGCCGGCCGTAATCCAGGAGAACAGCGCGAAGAACCCATGAGCTGCAAGCACCACGCGCTACTTCTACCTGCACGCCGGGTACTCCTGGTAACAGCTGTCCGCTGGTTTTGCTTGAGCAGCTCACCACCGATGCCGTACATTGCAGGTAGCGGTCTTTTGATCTGTTCAATCACGGAGCCACATCATGATTCACCATGAACGCCTCACGGCGACGATCGACGGGGATTTCGTGGTGTTCCTGATCGGCATGCGCCTGAACCAGCCCTGGAAGGTACACAAGTGGTGGCCGGTCGCCTCCGCCATGCCGCGCATGATCGGCGAACTGCGGCGCCAGCCCGAACTCGGCCTGCTGCACGCCGAGATGTGGTTCTCGCGCACGCCCGTCGTCATCCAGTACTGGCGTTCGATGGAGCAGCTGATGGCCTACGCGACCGACAAGGAGGCGGCCCATCTGCCGGCATGGAAGGCGTTCAACCAGGCGATCGGCACCGACGGTTCGGTCGGGATCTGGCACGAAACCTTTGCGGTGAAAGCCGGCGCGTACGAGAGCGTGTACGTCAACATGCCGTCGTTCGGCCTGGGCCGTGCCGGCAAGCTGGAAGCGGCGAGCGGGCGCAGGCAATCGGCGGCGGGGCGGTCAGGACGCGATGGCCCGGACGACCAGCACGGCCAGGCGCATTGACCGGCAGGCTGGTTTCTCGGGTAGCTGAGCGGGATGGTAATCCCTGGCTTCAGCCCAGGATTGCGGCCCTCGCTCACTCCGCAATCGCCCTACGCAAAACCGCGCGCGCTCTGCAAGAACGCGCAAAATGCGCGAAAATAGTCGGCTTCGCTGTTTATTTTCTCGCTTCCGCCATGTCCAATACCGCATCTTCGATCGCTCGGCCGCGCGCCGAGATCAACCCGACGCCGCTCGGTGTGTCGCTGGTCCTGGTCGCCCTCGGCGCCTGGTACCTGACGGCGAATGTCGGCCCGAAGCAGGCCGCGCTGTTCGTCATCGGCGCGCTGCTCGGCCTGGCCCTGTACCACGCCGCCTTCGGCTTCACCTCGGCCTGGCGCGTCTTCATCGCCGACGGCCGCGGCGCCGGCCTGCGCGCGCAGATGCTGATGCTGGCCGTCGGCGTGGCGCTGTTCTTTCCGGCGCTGGCCAACGGGTCGCTGTTCGGTAATCCGGTCGCCGGCCTGGTGTCGCCCGCCGGCACCTCGGTGGTGGTCGGCGCATTCATCTTCGGCATCGGCATGCAGCTGGGCGGCGGCTGCGCGTCCGGCACGCTGTACACGGTCGGCGGCGGCAGCACGCGCATGATCGTCACGCTGATCGCGTTCGTTGCCGGCTCGGTGATCGCCACCGCCCACATGCCGTACTGGACCTCGCTGCCGCAGCTGGCGCCGATCTCGCTCGTCAAGTCGCTCGGCCTGGCGCCGGCGCTGGCGTTGAACTGGATCGTGTTCGCCGCGATCGCGGGCATCACCGTCGTCGTCGAAAAGCGCCGCCATGGCCGCCTGGTCGATCCGACCCTGCGCAAGGCGGACCGCTTGCCCTGGCTGCATGGCCCGTGGCCGCTGGTGGCCGGCGCGCTGGCGCTGGTCGTGCTGAACTTCGCCACGCTCGCGCTGGCGGGCCGGCCGTGGGGCGTGACCTCGGCCTTTGCGCTGTGGGGCGCCAAGGCGGCGTCGGCGATGGGCATCGACGTCGCCAGCTGGGCCTACTGGTCGACCAAAGCCAACGCCGCGGCGCTGGCCGCGCCGCTGTCGCAGGACGTGACCACGGTGATGGACATCGGCATCGTGCTCGGCGCGATGCTGGCGGCGGCGCTGGCCGGCCGTTATGCGCCGGTGTGGCGCCTGCCGCTGCGCTCGTTCGTCGCGGCGGTGGTCGGCGGCCTGCTGCTCGGCTATGGCGCGCGCCTGGCCTATGGCTGCAACATCGGCGCCTACTTCAGCGGCATCGTCTCGGGCAGCCTGCACGGCTGGCTGTGGCTGGTGTTCGCGTTCGCCGGCAATGTGATCGGTACGCGTTTGCGCCCGTTCTTCGGGCTGGAAGTCGAACGCGTCAAACAGAGCGGCTGCTGAGTTTGCGCGGCAAGACCGCAAGACTGCAAGACTGGGGTCAGGTCAATGTCCGAGCAAGCGCAGGCTGCGCTCCCATTCGTCGTGCCAGGGGTCGAGGAAATCATGCGCCTGGAATGCACGCTTCAGGCCGCGCAGCGGCACGCCATACACGTCGTGCAGGCCGAGCGCCAGCACCACCGGGTTCCAGACGATCTTCGACTTCGCCTTTTTCGTGCTGGCCTTGATGCGGGCGCCGTCGTCGCCGAAAATGCCGCCGCCGCCCGTCAGCGCCTTGTCGAGGTCGAGTTTTGCGAGACCACCAAAGGCGGCAACTGCCTGTTCCTTGTAGATGCCCGCCGTGGTCTCGGCCGCCGCTTTCGGCGCCGGCGGTGGCTCGGCCGCGCGTTTCAGGGTCTTGACCAGCTTTTCCAGTTCCTTCTTCAGGAAGCGCAGCTCGTGCAGTTCGCGCCGGAAGCCGGGCGCGGGCAGGCGCGTGACGATCTTGTAGGCGTCCTTCGTCATCGTGATCAGCACGTCCTCGCTACCGGCCGCCAGGCGCGCAGTGTCGCCCTCGTAGAAGATCGGCGCGGCATAGCCGCCGTTGGCGTCGCCGAACAGGTCCGGCCAGGCGGCGTCGTAATCGAGCCAGACATAGGGCGTGACGCCGTGTTCGATCAGGCGCGCCAGGGCCCAGGGCGATCCGGTTTGCGCTTCCAGCCAGTCGCAGGCTTGTTCGAGGGTGGCGCGGTAGGGCAGGATGGTGATGGTCATTCCAAATCTTTCAGCCGGCGCAGCTGCGCGGCCTGATAGGCGCCAAAGGCGTCGTTGAAGAGGCAGCGGATCAAGGGGTCGTCGACCAGTTCGCTGTCGGCGAGGTCGGCCTCGGTGGCGTCGTCGAAACGCATGCCGTTGATGCGCATGTACATCGAGGTGAGCGATTCGCCCAGCGCCAGCGCCGCGTACAGCTTGGCGGCCGGGATCTCGGTGGTCCAGGACAAGGGTCCGGCAGCGGCGGGCTCGATGTTGTCGCCCTGCACGCGGTAGTGGTACTGCGTCGCCGCGCCCTCATGGTCGAAGACCGAGAGACGCCACAAGCGTGGCTGTTCGAAGTAGCTGTCCTCGGGAAGTTCCATGGCGCGGTATCTGGCGAGCAGGCCGCTGCGGCAGTATGCGTCCACGTGGGCGGCCTGTTCGTCGTTCAGGGCCGGGAAGTGGCGCGCGATCTCGCCGGTGGGCGGCGGTACCGCTCGCGGATCGTATTCGTAATCCACGTCCTGTGCGCCCGTCGGCAGCACCCAGTCCAGCGGCGCGGCCGGCGTCAAGCCATCGCGGTCGAGCCGCACCGACACCGACGGGTCCAGGCGCAGCACGCGCGCATCCGGCAGCGCCGCGCCGATCTCCTCTGCGAACTGGCGGTAGCTGATCGGGAAGAAGCTGCGGTTGTACCAGGACCAGTCTTCCTGCAGGAACTGGCAGGAGCTCGGCACGACGTAGCGCGGGTTCAGGGCCTGCAGCTGGTCGATCCATTCTTCCGGCAGCGTCGCCGGCGCCGGCGTCGCGCGTGAAGGCGACAGCACCTCGATCTCGCGCATGGTCTGGAAGGGCCAGAGCACCATGTCCCACGGACCGTGCGCGGCGAGCGCCGGCAGCGTGTCCGGATCGATCCACGAGTCGACCACGTTCAGCACCTTCAGCCCGGCCGCCTCGACCTGGAACATCGAGTCGACGTCCGGGTCCATGGCGATGCGCGGCGTGACCGTCAACGGGCCGACCCGCACCGGCGCATCGATCGCCAGCGCATGGACGTTGACGAAGCCGAGCGCGCGCACCATGTCGAACAACTCGTCGAACAGGCAGTAGATGTGGATCGGCGTCGCGCGATCGAGCAGGTCGAGGCTCTCGAGCGAGCAGTGGTCGTCGTGGAAGTGCGAGATGAAGACGGCGTCGAAGCGCAGCCGGCGGATCTTGTCGTGGTCGAAACGCACCGGCGGGAAGGCGTGGCAGTTGCGGCTGAAGGGATTTTCGAAGATCGTGTCAAACGCGATCCGCGTGCCTTCGCATTCGAAGACGTAGCCGGCGTGGAGGATCCGGGAGATGTGAAGCGGCATACATTCTGCGAAAAGAGAGTGGCAACAGGAGAGGGCGCATGCCCTCCCGCAGCCTGCCATGTTAACACGGCGGGGTTGGCAACGCAGTCTGGCCGTGATGCGTTTAACTGAACGAGCTGTCGTCCGCGCCGCCGTCGTAGTTATCGCCGGCGAAGTTGTCGCTGCCCATGCCCAGGTCGTCGAGCATGGAATTGCCGCCGTCGGAACTGTTGTCACCTAGCAGGCTGCTCGACTGTTCGTCCGCGCCGCTGTTGTTGACATCGTCGGGCGGCGAGGTCAGTGAGGAGAAGCTGTCGTTGTTGCCGAGGAAGCCGTTGCCGTCGTGGTTGTGCTGGCCCAGCAGGTGGCCCAGTCCCTGGAACAGGAAGGCGCCGGCCGCGACGCCGGCCGCGGTCGAGGCGATGCTGCCCAGGGCGCCGCCCATGCCGCCGCCGCCCATTCCGCCACCCATGCCGCCGCGGAAGAAGTTACTCGCGCGGCTCGAGAGCGAAGGTTGCTGGTACGGAGGCTGGTACGGCTGTTCGACGTGTTGCGGATGCGCCTGCGGCACCAGGCGGCTGTCATAGGCTTGCGTCGGCTGGCGCTGGCCGCTGCTGTTGCCCCAGGCATTCGGGTCGAGGAAACCGCCGCCTTGCCCGTTGCCTTGCAACTGGCGCTGCAGATTCGCGATCTCGGCCTTGGCATTGTCGAGCGCCTGCTGTTGCAGCAGCGCGCGTTGCACCAGCAGGTAGGCGGCGTCGGGCTGGTAAGAGACGGCCTTCTGGATCATGGCATCAGCCTCGGGATCCTTGGGCAGGCCGCGCGCCTGGATGAGCTGGTTCAGGAAATTTTCCAACAGCTGGGTATCTTGCGGACTCATGGGTCATCCTCCACGTTGCTTGAATGGTCGATATGGCACCATTGTGGAGGGTTTCAAGAAACGCGAGCGCAGGGTTCGTAGGGTGGGGCACGGGGCGCCCACCCCCTAAAAAACGCGTCGCCGTCTTTTAAAACGCCGCGATACCGGTCTGCGCCCGGCCCAGGATCAGCGCGTGGATGTCGTGCGTCCCTTCATACGTGTTCACGACCTCCAGGTTGACCATGTGGCGGATGATGCCGAACTCGTCCGAAATGCCATTCCCGCCCAGCATGTCACGGGCGACGCGCGCCACGTCGAGCGCCTTGCCGCACGAGTTACGCTTCATCATCGAGGTGATTTCCACCGCCGCGGTGCCCTCGTCCTTCATGCGGCCCAGGCGCAGGCAGCCTTGCAGGCCGAGGGTGATTTCGGTCTGCATGTCGGCCAGTTTCTTTTGCACCAGCTGGTTCGCCGCCAGCGGTTTGCCGAACTGGTGGCGGTCCATCGTGTACTGGCGCGCGGTCTGCCAGCAGGCTTCGGCAGCGCCGAGCGCGCCCCAGGCGATGCCGTAGCGGGCCGAATTCAGGCAGGTGAACGGGCCCTTCAGGCCGCGCACGTCGGGGAAGGCGTTTTCTTCCGGGCAGAATACGTTGTCCATCACGATTTCGCCGGTCACGGAAGCGCGCAGGCCGAACTTGCCGTGGATCGCCGGCGCCGTCAGCCCCTTCCAGTCTTTCTCGAGCACGAAGCCGCGGATCGCGCCTTCATCGTCTTTCGCCCAGACCACGAACACGTCGGCCACCGGCGAATTGGTAATCCACATCTTCGAGCCGGTGAGCGAGTAACCGCCCTCGACCTTGCGCGCACGCGTGACCATCGAACCGGGGTCGGAGCCGTGGTTCGGTTCGGTCAGGCCGAAGCAGCCGATGTACTCGCCGGTGGCGAGCTTGGGCAGGTACTTCTGCCTGGTTTCTTCGTTGCCGAACTCGTAGATCGGCACCATGACGAGGGACGACTGGACGCTGGCCATCGAGCGGTAGCCGGAGTCGACGCGTTCGATTTCGCGTGCGATCAGGCCATAGGCGACGTAGTTCAGGCCGGGGCCGCCGTATTGTTCGGGGATGGTCGGACCGAGCAGGCCGAGTTCGCCCATCTCGCGGAAGATGCTCGTGTCCATCTGCTCATGACGGAAAGCTTCGAGGATGCGCGGCTGCAGCTTGTCCTGGCAGTAGGAATTGGCGGCGTCGCGGATCATGCGTTCATCGTCGGTTAGCTGGCTGTTGAGCAGAAGCGGATCGTCCCAGTGGAATGCGGTTTTGGTCATGATGGTCTCTATGTATGGTTGAATGATTAGCGGGCGAAGTAAAGGTCGTGCAGGTGGTCGAGACTGACCTCGGATGCCGCCTGCGACAGCACGACTTTCCCGCTCTGCATCAGGTAGACGTGGTCCGCGACACCGACCGCGCGCTGGGTGTTCTGTTCCACCAGCACGATGGTACGCCCGTCGCCTTTCAAACGCGCGAGGATCTCGAACAATTCGTTGACCATCACCGGCGCCAGACCGAGCGAGGGTTCGTCGATGATCAGCAGTTTCGGGTCGCTCATCAGGCCGCGCGCCATCGCCAGCATCTGTGCTTCGCCGCCCGAGAGCGAACCGGCCAGTTGCTTGCGGCGTTCGCGCAGGCGCGGGAACATCACGTACGATTTTTCCAGGTTGGCCGGTGCGCTGGCCCGGTGCTGGGGCGCGAAGGCGCCCATCATCAGGTTTTCCTCGACCGTCATGTCGCGAAACACCATACGCCCCTCGGGGATCATCGCCAGCGAGACGCCGTTCATTTCCCAGGTCGGCGTGCCGTTCAGCGGCTTGCCGTTCAGGCTGATCGATCCCTGCTTGACCGGCACCAGGCCCATGATGGCGCGCAGCAGCGTGGTCTTGCCGGCGCCATTGGGGCCGATGATGGTGGTCAGCTTGCCCGGTGCGATGGTCAGCGACAGGTCCCACAGCACGTTGATGGCGCCGTAGCCGGCGCGCAGGTTGGTTACTTCAAGCATGGTCGGCCCCCGTATAGCTTTTCACCACCAGCGGATTGTTGAACACTTCCGTCGGCGTGCCCTCGGCGATCAGCTGGCCGAAGTTCAGCACCGCCACCCGCTGGCACAGGTTGCTGATGGTTTCGATGTCGTGCTCGATGATGCAGATCCCGACCGCGAATTTCTCGTGCAGCCCCTTCAGCATCTGCATGAAGGCGCGCTTGCCGTTGGTTTCCAAACCGGCCAGCACTTCGTCGAGCAGCAGCAGCTTGGGGTCGGTGGCCAGCGCCTTGGCCACTTCCAGTGCCTTCAGTTCGGTCAGCGCCAGGCCGGTCGAGGCGTCGCGGTCGGCCTTGGCGGACAGGCCGGTGAATTCCAGCACTTCGGCGATGCGGCGCTCGTCGACGCGGCCGGTGCCGAAGCGCTGCGATACCTGCAGATTCTGGCGCACGGTGAGCTCGTGCATCGGCTGCGGAATCTGGAAGGTACGGCCGATGCCCATGCGCGCGCGCTGGTACATCGGCGCCTTCAACACGTCGACGCCGTTGAAGACGATGCGGCCGGCGGTCGGGCGCACCAGGCCCGAGATCGCATTGAACAGCGTGGTCTTGCCGGCGCCGTTGGCGCCGACCAGGCCGACGACGTCGCCGGTGCCGATGTTGAGCGACACGTCATTCACGGCGGTCAGGCCGCCGAAGCGCACGGTCACGTTTTCAAGCTGTAGCATCTTTTTTCCTCATGAATTTCTTCACCAGGCCGAACAGGCCGTCCGGGCTGGCAATGATCATCGCCACCAGCACCACGCCCAGCACCAGCTGGTGACCGGTCGGCATGATGTTCTTCACGAACAGCTGGTCGACCAGGTAGACCACGACCGCGCCCACCAGCGGACCGGTGATCGTGCGGTAGCCGCCGAAGATCGCCGCGACGATCGGGATCGTCACCCAGCCGGCGGAAAACGCGTAATCCGGTTCCAGGAAGTTGATGTAGTGGGCGTTGAACGCCCCGACCACGCCGCACATGAAGGCGGAGACGATCAGCATCAGGCCCTTCAGCAGGGTATTGTTGACGCCGACCACGCGGGTGGCGTCTTCGCTGTCGTGCATCGCGCGCAGGGCCAGGCCGTGCGGGCTGCGGCGGATCATGTCGTAGATCCAGGCGAACAGCAGCACGATGGTGAGGATCACCAGGTAGTTGCCGGTCTTGCCACTGAAGTCGTAGCCGAACAGTTCGGGCAGGCGCGGGATGCTGGCGATGCCGCCCGAACCGCCGGTGACCGACTGCCACTCGGTGGCCAGGATGCGGAAGATGTGCGCATAGGCCAGGATCGCGAGTGCGAAGTAGGGGCCGCGCAGGCGCAGCACCGGCAGCATGGTGATTGCCGCCACCACGGCGCCGAGGCCGCCCATGATCAGGCCGATGAACACCGGTACCCCGTGCTGCATCGACAGCACCGCCGAAGTGTAGGCGCCGACGCCGAAGAAGGCGGCATGGCCGAAGCTCACCATGCCGCCCAGGTTACCGAGCAGCGCCCACGACAGCGCGATGCCGCCGATGACGAGCGAAGCGATCACCAGGCTCATCACGTAGGCGTTCCCGCCCAGCAGGACCGGCACGCCGACGTAGGCGGCCGCCAGGACCAGAATCAGGATTTTATTGATTTTCATCCGCGCCTCCCGGCCGCACCGAACAAGCCGTTAGGCATGACAAAGAGAACCAGCAGGAAGAGTCCCATGCCGGCCAGTTCCTGCAGCGCCGAGCTGGCCAGGGTCACCGTCAGCGACTCGGCAATGCCCAGCAGGACCGCGCCGATCAGCACGCCCGGGATCGAGCCGATACCGGCCAGCACGGTGATGATGAAGGCTTTCACGGTCAGCACGCTGCCGGTGGCGGGGCTGATCACGCCGTAGCTGAACAGGGCCACGCCGGCAAATGCCGCCAGCAGGCCGGCAACCAGGAACGACACCAGTTCGGTGCGGCCCGGGTTGATGCCCATGAGCTTGGCGGCGTCGCGGTTGCTCGAGACGGCGCGCACCGCGCGGCCATACCAGCTGCGCGACAGCCACCACCACAGGCCGACGATCAGCACGATCGACACGCCGAAGAACAGCACTTCGCTGCGCATGCTGTACAGGTCGCCGACGATGAATGCTTCCTGCATCCACGACGAACTGGTGGCGCGCACGTCGGCGCTCCAGATCATCAGGACGAGATTAGTGAGGATCACGCCCACGCCGTAGGTGAGGGTGAGCGAATTGATTTCGCGGTTGGTCTTGATCTTGCCGACCACGAAGTAGAGGAGGGCGGAGGTGAGGCACACGACCAGCACGGCGACAGGGATCGCCATGGCCGGGTTCCAGCCCAGTTTCGTTTCGACCGTGTAGGCGATGTAGGCCGCCAGCAGTACCAGCTCGCCGTGCGCCAGGTTGATCACCTTCATGGCGCCGAACACCAGCGCCAGGCCCAGGGCGATCAGGGCGTAGGAACCGCCCTGCAGCAGCCCGGAGTACACGGACTGCAATATTAATTCCGTCATGTCTGCATTCCATTCAGTTTCATGATAATTACCTACGGACGTCACGGGACCTCGAGAAACCGTAGCGAGCGGCAGGCCTGGTGGCCGAGAAGCGCAGCCGTACGAATAGTACGGCGAGCATCGCAGGCCGCCAGGACAACGCGCAGTAGGTTTATCGAGGTTCCATCACCAAGGGACGCCGGGGAACTGCGGCTTGCCGTTGGCGGCATCTTTTGGCCACACCAGCACGACCTGCTTGCCCTGGTGCTGGCCCATGCGCTGCACGAAGTTCGGGTTGTCGCCGCCGGCGTTGAACTGCACGCGGCCGATCAGGGTCTGGGCGTCGGTCTTGCGCATCTCTTCGATCACGCCGCCGTTCTTGATCGTGCCCTTGTCGGCCGCGCGTGCGATCGCCTGGAACAGCAGCATCGATTGCACGTAGCCGAACTGGCCGAGGTAATCCGGCTCCTTGTTGTGCAGTTTCTTGTAGCCTTCGCCGAAGGCCTTGCCTTCAGGCGTGGTGAAGTTCACCGGGAAGGGCAGCACGGCGGTGCCGTACACCTTCGGCATCAGGTCGGGGAAGTCGGCCGCCATCTTCGGCGTGGCCAGCGACCAGACGCCGGCGATCGCTTTCACCGAGGTTGGTTTCAGCACGCGCGCGGCGCGCAGGATGCCGACGTAGTCGTTCTCGTAGCCGACCATCGCGATGAATTCCGAACGGTCCTGCAGCTTGACCTTGTTCAGGATCGGCTTGAAGTCGGTGATGGCCGGATCGAAGGCGTGCATGCCGACCTTGATGCCCTTGGCGCCCAGGGTCTTCTGGACGTCGGTGGCCAGGCCTTCGGTGGCGTCCTTGGTCGAGTAGATGATCGAGACCGACTTCACGCCCAGGTCGGAGATCAGGCCGACCAGCGCCTTCTGGTAGCCTGCGGTGTTATTAATGCGGAAGAAGTTCTTGCGGCCGGCCTGCACCAGGCCGTCGTCGACGCCGCCCGAGGTGATGTAGGCCAGGTTCAGCTTGCCGGCGGCATCCGAGGCAGGCGAGATGTTGTTCGAGCCGTAGCCGCCGGTGACGGCGACCACGCCTTCGCTGGCCAGCTTTTCGACGGCCGCCACGGCTTTCGCCGGGGCCGATTCGTCGTCCACCGTCACCAGCTTGATGGTGTGCTTGCCGTTGGTCTTGTTGAAGACTTCGGCGGCGACGCGGATGCCTTCCTGGGTGCCCATGCCGACGCGCGCCAGCGGGCCGGTCAGGGGAATCTGCACGCCGACCTTGAATTCTTCCGCCTGTGCCGCCGCCGCGCCGGTTGCCGCCACGATTGCCAGGACGATGCTTGATGCCTTTTTCATGTCTCCACCTTTTCAGTAATGTTCATGGGGTTTGCTGCAGCCGGTGTTTCATGCACCGGCAAGGTCTTTACTGCCTTTTTTTGAATCTTCCGGCAAGCCGGTCGCCCGGCCGCCCTGCGGCCCGGCACAAAAACGGGTACTGCTCAGCCGAGGTTGCGGCCCATGCTCATTTCGACGCCGCGCACCAGCTGCACCAGGCGCGGGCCGAGGTCCTCGACCAGCTTTTCCTGCGGTAGCAGGAAGGAGGGGCCGCCGCAATTGAAGGCCATGGTCCTGGCCGGGTCGGGGTCGACCAGCGGCACCCCGACGGCGCTGATGTTGGCGTCCCACAGGCCCGAGGACATGCAAAAGCCGCGGTCCTGGTAATCCTTGAAGCCCTGCTCGAGGTCGGCCTTGATCTTCGGCCAGCCGGTTTCGGTCTGCAGGCGGATATGGTCCATCAGGAAGTCGCGGTCGTTCTGCGGCAGGCCGCATAAATACGCCTTGCCCATCGCGGTAGTCGCCAGCGGGATGCGCGAACCGGCGTCGCGGCGCAGCGTCACGGCCGCACTGCCGCGGCAAGCCTCCACGTACACCATCGACAGGCGGTCGCGGATGCCGATCGCCACGCTGCACTGGGCATATTCGGCCAGTTCCTGCATGGCGGGGCGGGCGAGTTTACGCACATCGAGGTTCGCCAGCAGCGTGTAGCCGAGCGCCAGCACGGCGGCGCCGAGTTGGTAGCGGCCCTGGTCGGCGGAATAGGTGAGGTAACCGAGCTTGGTGAGCGTATAGGTCAGGCGCGAGATGGTCGGCTTCGGCATGGCCGTGCGGCGCGCCATCTCGCTGTTGGTGAGCCAGGTCTCGCCGGGGCGGAAGCAGCGCAGGATTTCGAGGCCACGCGCCAGGGCCGTCACGAACTGGCGGTCCTTGGCTGCATCGTCTTCGAATGACTCGATCTCGTCTTGCATGGATTCCTTCATTGTCTCGGTGCCCGGTATCTTTGGCCGGGTCTGGTCTGAGCGGATATTCACATAAGCGAAAGAAGAGTGTCAACTGTTTCGTGAAATCGTCGTTCGCAGAGCGAAACAGTTTTTGTGTCTTCCTATGAGGCGTTGTGCAAGAACGTCCGGAAAGCAATCTTTTATCCAGCGTACATACTCGGCGCACCGGATCAATCTGGGCATTTACAGCGCCGCCGAAAATGCGGTATCGTTGATTTCGCTGAAAACTGCAAAACATAATTCCGCACAGCGAAACACAGCAGCTGACTTGGCTGCGAAAACCCACAAGGAGACAGGCTTGAACACTTCCGCCGCACCCGCCAGCGTTGCACACACCCGCCGCGACGACATCCTGCTGGTCACGATCGACAACCCGCCCGTCAATGCGCTCGGCGTCGACGTGCGGCGCGGCCTGATGGCGGCGATCGAAGCGGCCGACGCCGACCCGGCCGTGAAGGCCGTGGTCATCGTCGGCGCCGGTCGCAACTTCCTCGGCGGCGCCGACATCCGCGAGTTCGGCAAGCCGCCGCAAGCGCCCGCGCTGCCCGACGTCTGCAACCGCATCGAAGCCTGCAGCAAGCCGGTGGTCGCGGCGATCCACGGCGCGGCCCTGGGTGGCGGCCTGGAAGTGGCGCTGGGCGCGCATTACCGCGTCGCTCTCGGGACGGCGAAACTGGGCCTGCCGGAAGTGCTGCTCGGCCTGTTGCCGGGCGCCGGCGGTACCCAGCGTACGCCGCGCCTGATCGGCGCGCCGGCCGCGCTCGAACTGATGCTGAGCGGGCGCCACATCGGCGCCAGGGAAGCCGGCAAGCTCGGCCTGGTCGACAAGCTGGTCGAAGGCGAAGACGCGGCGGCTGCCGGCCTGGCGTACGCCCGTGAATTGATCGACGCCGGCGCTGCAGTGCGCCGCACCAGCGAGGCGACCGCCCTGAGCGACCGTGCGAGCACGCAGGCGGCGATCGACGCCGCCCGCGCCGAGACAACGAAAAAAGCGCGCGGCCTGTTCTCGCCCCTGAAAATCGTCGACGCCGTGCAGGGCGCGCTCGACCTAGGTTTTGAGGAAGGCATGGCGCTCGAACGCAAGCTGTTCCTCGAATGCCTGGACAGCCCGCAGCGCGCCGGCCTGGTACACGCCTTCTTCGCCGAGCGCGAAGCGGCCAAGGCGCCGGAAACGCGTTCGGCGCAGCCGCGCGCGATTGCCAGCGTCGGCATCGTCGGCGGCGGCACCATGGGCGCCGGCATCGCGGTGGCGGTGCTGGACGCCGGACTGCCCGTGACCATGATCGAGCGCGACGACGAAGCGCTGGCCCGTGGCCGCGCGAATGTCGAAAAAGTCTACGATGGCCTGATCGCCAAGGGACGTATCAAGCCGGAAGCGAAAGACGCCATCATGGCGCGCTTCAACGGCAGCAGCAGCTACGATGCGCTCGGTAGCGTCGACCTGGTGATCGAAGCCGTGTTCGAAGACATGGCCGTGAAACAGGCCGTGTTCAAGGAACTCGACCGCGTCTGCAAGCCGGGCGCCGTACTGGCCACGAACACCTCCTACCTCGACATCGACCAGATCGCGGCATCGATCTCGCGCCCGCAGGACGTGATCGGCCTGCACTTCTTCTCGCCGGCGAACATCATGAAGCTGCTCGAGATCGTGGTGCCGGCCAAGGTCGCGGCCGACGTCGTCGCCACCGCCTTCGAGCTGGCGAAAAAATTGAAAAAGACCGCGGTGCGCGCCGGCGTCTGCGACGGCTTCATCGGCAACCGCGTGCTGGCCGTGTACGGCGCCGCCGCCCAGGCGATCATGGAAGACGGCGCCTCGCCCTACCAGATCGACAAGGCGGTGCGCGATTTCGGCTATCCGATGGGACCGTTCCAGGTCTCGGACCTGGCCGGCGGCGACATCGGCTGGGCCACGCGCAAGCGCCGCGCCGCCACCCGCGATCCAAAGGCGCGCTACGTGCAGATCCCGGACCGCATCGCCGAGCGCGGCTGGTTCGGCCAGAAGACCGGCCGCGGCTACTACCTGTACCCGGAAGGCGCGCGCATCGGCACGCCGGACCCGGAAGTCGAAGCGATCATCGACGCCGAACGCCAGCGCGCCGGCATCACGCCGCGCAGCTTCACGGATGAAGAGATCGTGCGCCGCTACCTGGCCGCGATGATCAACGAAGGCGCCAACGTCGTGCACCAGAAGATCGCGCTGCGCCCGCTCGACGTCGACGTCACCTTCGTCCACGGCTACGGCTTCCCGCGCTACCGCGGCGGTCCGATGCATTACGCCGACACGGTCGGCCTCGACAAGATCCTGGCCGATATCCAGGAGTTCGCCAAGGAAGATCCGCTGTTCTGGCAGCCGTCGCCGCTGCTGATCGACCTGGTCGCGCGCGGCGAGAAGTTCGCCAGCCTGAATAAATAACTTGCATAAAACCCACAGGAGACTCGCCATGCGCGAAGCCGTCATCGTTTCAACCGCCCGCACGCCGCTGACCAAGGCGCACCGCGGCGAATTCAACATCACTTCCGGCCCGGAACTGGCCGCATTCGCCGTGCGCGCTGCCGTCGAACGCTCGGGCATCGACCCGGCCCTGATCGAGGACGCGATCCTCGGCTGCGGCTACCCGGAAGGCACCACCGGCCGCAACGTGGCGCGCCAGACCATCATCCGCGCCGGCCTGCCGATCACGATCGCCGGCACCACCGTGAACCGCTTCTGCGCCTCCGGCCTGCAGGCGATCGCCATCGGCGCCGGCCGGATTATCGTCGACGGGGCACCTGCCGTGATCGCCGGCGGCGTCGAGTCGATCTCGCAGATCCGCACCCGTGATTCCGGTGATTCGGGCATGGACCCGTGGATTCTGGAGAACAAGCCTGAGCTCTACATGCCGATGATCGAGACCGCCGACATCGTCGCCAGCCGCTACGGGATTTCGCGCGAAGCGCAGGACCGCTTCTCGTTCGAATCGCAGCGCAAGACCGAAGAAGCGCAACTGGCCGGCCGCTATGCGGAAGAAATCGTCGCCTGCACCACCACCATGGCGGTGACCGACAAGGAAACCAAGGCGGTCACCAGGCGCGAAGTCACGGTCAGCGAAGACACCTGCAACCGCCGCGGCACCACCTACGACGGCCTGGCCAAGCTGGCGCCGGTCATGGGCGAAGGCAAATTCGTCACGGCCGGTAACGCCTCGCAGCTCTCGGACGGCGCCTCTGCCTGCGTCATGATGGAAGCGAAGGAAGCCGAGCGTCTCGGCCTGACCCCGCTGGGCGCCTTCCGCGGCATGGCGGTGGCCGGCTGCGAGCCGGACGAGATGGGTATCGGCCCGGTATTCGCGGTGCCGAAACTGCTGGCGCGGTTTGGCCTGAAGGTCGAAGACATCGACCTGTGGGAACTGAACGAAGCCTTTGCGTCGCAAGCGATCTACTGCCAGCAAACGCTCGGCATTCCGGATGAGCGCCTGAACGTGAACGGCGGCGCGATCTCGATCGGCCACCCGTTCGGCATGACCGGCGCACGTTTGGCGGGCCACATCCTGCTGGAAGGCCGGCGCCGTGGCGCAAAATACGCCGTCGTCACGATGTGCATCGCCGGCGGCATGGGCGCGGCCGGTTTGTTCGAGATCTTTTAATCAGGAACGCATTGAAAGCATACCTATGGACCTGAATTTCACCCCGCAAGAAGAAGCCTTCCGCGCCGAAGTGCGCGCCTTCCTGGCCGAGAAGCTGCCGGCACGCCTGTCCAATAAAGTCGCCGAAGGCCAGCACCTGAGCAAGGCCGACATGGAAGAGTGGCATGCCGTGCTGAACGAGCGCGGCTGGCTGGCCAACCACTGGCCCGAGGAATACGGCGGCCCGGGCTGGAGCGCCGTCGAAAAATTCATTTTCGAGAACGAGAGCGCCATCGCCCACGCGCCGCGCATCGTGCCCTTCGGCGTCAACATGCTCGGGCCGGTGCTGATCAAGTACGGCAACGCCGCCCAGAAGGCCTACTGGCTGCCGCGCATCCTGAACGGCGACGACTGGTGGTGCCAGGGCTATTCGGAACCGGGCGCCGGTTCGGACCTGGCCGCGGTGAAAACCACCGCCGTGCGCGGCACCGACGCACAGGGCGAGCACTACATCGTCAACGGCCAGAAGACCTGGACCACGCTCGGCCAGCACGCCAACATGATCTTTTGCCTGGTGCGCACCGACCGCGAAGCGAAGAAGCAGTCCGGCATCAGCTTCCTGCTGATCGACATGAACTCGCCCGGCATCGAGGTGCGCCCGATCATCACGCTCGACGGCGAGCATGAAGTCAACGAGGTGTTCTTCACCGACGTGCGCGTGCCGGCGGAAAACCTGGTCGGCGAGGAAAACGCCGGCTGGACCTGCGCCAAGTACCTGCTGACCTACGAGCGCACCAACATCGCCGGCGTCGGCTTCTCGGTGGCGGCGCTGGCGCGCCTGAAAAAGATCGCGGCGCGCCAGACGCGCAACGGCAAGCCACTGCTGGAAGACCCAAGTTTTGCTGCGCGCCTGGCGCGCGTCGAGATCGACCTGGAAAACATGAAGACGACCAACCTGCGCGTGATCGCTGCGGTCGCCGGCGGTGGCGTGCCCGGTGCGGAAAGCTCGATGCTCAAGATCCGCGGCACCGAGATCCGCCAGGAGATCACCTCGCTGGCACGGCGCGCGATGGGCGTGCATGCGCGTCCGTTCAGCCAGGACATGCTCGACGCCGACTACCAGGGCGAGCAGTTCGGCCCGGACTTTGCCGCGGCTGCTTCGGCCCAGTACTTCAACAACCGCAAGCTGTCGATCTTCGGCGGCTCCAACGAGATCCAGAAGAATATCATCTCGAAGATGATCCTGGGCCTGTAAGGAAGACACGATGAATTTCGAACATACCGAAGAACGGCGCATGCTCGCCGACAGCCTGAACCGCTTCATCGCCGAGCGCTATGGCTTCGAGACCCGCAACAAGATCGCCGCCTCGACCGAGGGTTACTCGCCCGAGATGTGGAACCACTTTGCCGAACTGGGCGCCATCGGCGTGCTGATGCGCGAGGAAGACGGCGGCTTCGGCGGCAACGGCTTCGACATCGCCGTCGTCTTCGAAGCCCTGGGCCGCGGCCTGGTGCTCGAACCGCTGCTGGCGTCCGCCGTGCTGGCGGGCGAAGCGATCGCTGCCGCCGGCAACGACGCGCAGCGCGGCCTGTTGGAAGGTATCGCCGACGGCAGCACCATCGCCAGCTTCGCCCACGACGAGCCGGACACGCATTACGAGCTGGCGCGCGTCGGCCTGATGGCCACGCGCCAGGGCGATGGCTGGGTGCTGAACGGCGTGAAGTCGGTGGTGCCGCTGGGCGAGCAGGCCGCGGTGTTCGTCGTCTCGGCACGCACCGCCGGCGCGGTCGACGACGAAGCGGGCATCTCGCTGTTCCTGGTCCCGGCCGGTACCGCCGGCGTGACGGTGCGCGGCACGCCGACCATCGACGGCGGCCACGTGGCCGAGCTCCGCTTCGAAGACGTGCTGCTGGAAGGCAGCGCGGTGCTGGGCGCCGAGGGCGAGGGTTTTGCGACGCTCGAACGCGCGACCGGGCGCGGTATCCTGGCCCTGTGCGCCGAAGCGCTGGGCGCGATGGAAGCGGCCAAGGCGGCCACGCTCGACTACCTGCGCACCCGCAAGCAGTTCGGCGTCCCGATCGGCAGCTTCCAGGCGCTGCAGCACCGCATGGCCGACCTGCTGCTGGAAATCGAGCAGGCGCGTTCGGCCGTCATCAACGCCGCCGCCGCGCTCGATGCGGACCGCTTCACGCGCGAGCGCGCGCTGTCGGCCGCCAAGATGAGCATCGGCCGCATCGGCGCGCTGGTGGCCGAGGAATGCATCCAGCTGCACGGCGGCATCGGCATGACCTGGGAATTGCCGCTGGCGCACTACGCCAAGCGCCTGGTGATGATCGACCACCAACTGGGCGACGAAGACCATCATCTGGAACGCTACATTGCGCTGGGACGGCAGGCTGCATGAGCCTCCTGGTGCGTACCGAGGGCGCGGTGCGGGTGCTGGTCAACAGCAACCGGGCCGCGCGCAATGCGATCACGCCGGCGCTGTACGACGCCTTGCCGGCGGCGCTTGCAGAAGCCGCTGCCGATCCGGCGGTCGGCGCCATTGTCTTCGCGGGCGACGGCGACTTCTTCTGCGCCGGCGGCGACCTGCGCCAGCTGGCCACGCGGCGCGACTTGAGTGTGCCGGAGCGGCTGGACAAGATCGGGCGCCTGCACGCGCAGATCCGCGCGATCCAGGCCTGTCCGAAGCCGGTAATTGCGGCGGTGGAGGGCGGCGCGGCCGGCGCCGGCATGTCGCTGGCGCTGGCGTGCGACATGGTGGTGGCGGCCGAGAATGCCTTCTTCACGATGGCCTATGTCAAAGTTGGCCTGAGCCCGGACGGCGGAGCTACCGCGTTTTTATCCGAGTTCCTGTCGCGCCAGCAGATGATGGAACTGTGCCTGCTGGGCGAGCGCATTCCCGCCGAGCGCCTGCATGCGCTGGGCGCCGTCAACCGGCTGGTAGCGAAAGGCACGGCGCTGGCCGAGGCATTCAAGCTGGCCGAACGCATCGCCGGCGGGCCTGCGAATGCCGCCGCCCGCATCAAGCGCCTGTGCGCCCATGCCGGCCACGCCAGCCTGGATGAACAACTCGACCTGGAAGCGCAGCTCATGGCCGAGTCGCAGGGCGACGACGAGGCGCAGGAAGGCATCGCCGCCTTTTTCGAGAAACGCGCGCCGGACTTCGCCGCCCTGCGCGGCAAGAGATAAGAATACGGCCGGGCCGCCACGGCGCCCGGCCAGAACGGAGACACATCGTGACAAACAAAACCTCCCTGCCGCTGGCCGGCGTGCGCGTCCTCGACCTGTCGCGGGTGCTGGCCGGACCCTGGTGCGCCATGGTGCTGGGCGACATGGGCGCCGAGGTGATCAAGGTCGAGCACCCGCAGCGCGGCGACGACACGCGCGACTGGGGCATGCGCGTCGGGAATACCGAGACCGCCTATTTCAACAGCGTCAACCGCAACAAGCGCTCGGTCTGCCTCGACCTCAAGACCCCGGAAGGCCAGCAGATCGCGCGCGACCTGATCCGCAAGAGCGACGTCGTCATCCAGAATTTCAAGTTCGGCGACATCGAACGCCTCGGCCTCGGCTACGACGCGCTGGTGGAAGAGCAGCCGGGCCTGATCTACTGTTCCATCACGGGGTATGACCGCACCGGACCGGAAGCGGCGCGTCCCGGCTACGACCTGGTGATCCAGGGCGAGGCCGGCCTGATGGCCCTGAACGGCGAGCCGACCCAGCCGCCGCTGAAGTTCGGCGTCGCCGCGGTCGACATGATGACCGGCATGTACGCGGCCCAGGGCGTGCTGGCGGCCTTGTTCGACCGCGAACGCACGGGACTTGGCCGCCACGTCGGCATGGCCCTGTTCGATTGCGGCCTGATGATCACGGCCTATTATGGCCTGGAAGCGCTCTTGCGCGGCAACGACCCGCCGCGCTACGGCAATGCGCACCCGTCGATCATGCCGTATGGTGTGTACGAGGCCGAGGACGGTCCGCTGGTGATCGCGGTCGGCAACAACAGCCAGTACCTGCGCTTTTGCACCGAGGTCATCGAACGTCCGGACCTGGCCAGCGACGAACGCTTCAAGACCAATCTCGACCGCACCAAGCACCGCGAGGAACTGGTGCCGCAACTACGCGAGGCGGTGGCGGCGCGCAAACGCCGTGACCTGCTCGAGCGCATGAGCCAGGTCGGCATTCCCTGCGGCGAAGTGGCCGGCCTGCACGAGGCGATGACCTCAAAGCGCGCGGTCGACTCAGGACTGGTGACGCAGATGGCGCACCCGGTCGCGGGCACGGTCGACGTGATGGCTTCGCCGTATCGCTTCAACGGCGAGCGCTTGCCGGTGCGCAGCGCGCCGCCGACGCTGGGGGAGGGGACGGGGCAGGTGCTGGCGGAGTTGCTGGGGCTGTCGGAAGAGACCCTGCAGGGGTTGAAGGAACGCGGCGTCGTTTAAGGTGGGGCCGCGTCGGTGCGGGCGGTGTACGGCGGGCATGCCCGCCCTACGTAAATCGTCGGCCGTCGCGTAACGTAGGGCGGGCATGCCCGCCGGTTCGTGTCGATGCGCGTTCGCGTTGCATGCGCCGTCGAAGCGTCACCCATTCCTCGCGCCAACACCCAAAATTATTTGTTCCTGTCGCGCTTTAACTCCCGCGCGCCGCGGCCTAGAGTGAATGGACGTCGTCCGCTCATGGGAGCCGTATCATGTCTTCACGTCCGTTTATTCCGGCCGTCATCGTCACGCTGTTGACGGCCTGCATGTCCGCCACGGCGGTGCAGCCGCGCGCCGACCTGCTCGGTACGCCGGTGCCGGCGAGCGCCGCTACCCGCGTTGTCAATCTCGGTGCGGATACGCATCATGTGAATGTCGTTGCCGGCGATACCATCCGCTTCGTGAACGGTTCCGGCGAGTTCGGCTGGAGCTTCAACGTCAGCCCGATCGTGCAGGTGTTCGACCTGAACCAGGTAGCGCCAAGCGGTGCGCTGGGCCACGAGGTGCGCGTGTATGTGCTGCCCGATCCGCGCTATTCCGAGCGGACCGAGTTCAACAGCCACGACCGCCAGGACGCACGCGCCCCGGCGGTGATCCGCTGACGTTTTACTTATTTACCTGCCTCATTTTCCAGCATTAAGGGCGCGCAAGAACTGCCCCTTGATCTTGCCGCCCTCGACCGTGCCGAGGATGACGTTGGCGATGGTGCCGCCCTTGCTGTCCAGGCCGTCGATGTCGTTCGGGTTGTACATGGCAGGCAGGGAAGTAAACGCTTTTTCCATCTGGCCGCGGATGGCGGTGGCATCGGTGGTGGTGCCGGCCAGTTTCATGGCGGCCACGGTCGCGTGCACGGCCGAATAGTTCAGGCTGATCTCGGTGCTCGGGTCCTTGCCGGGATTGAGCTTGCGGTAGCGCTGGGTGAAGGCGACCGCTTCCGGACGCTCGTCGTTCGCCAGCGGCATCACGCCGATCGCGCCTTCCAGCGGGGCCATGCCGCCGACCACTTTCGCCATTTCATCGAGCTTGGCCTGGTCGAGCACGATGAAACCGCCCTTGAAGCCCAGTTCGCGCGCCTGCTTGGCGACCAGCGCGGTCGGCTCCGAGGCGCCGCCGATGAACATGACGTCCGGCTTCGACTGCATCGCCCGCGAGACGCCGCTGTAGAAGTCGGTCGCCTTGTTGTACGACATTGGATTTTCCGCGACGATCTTGCCGCCGGCGCCTTCCCACACCGGCTTGAAGGCGGCGGACCAGGCTTTGGCGTAGTCGTGGTCGGCCTGGACCATGGCGACGTTCTTGCCGAAGCGCGACATCATGGCCTTGGTGAACGGCGCGATGTAGCCGGTGAAGTCGGGCGGGATGCGGATCGTGAGCTTGTTGCCGCGCTCGGTCACCTGCGGCAGGCTGGTATAGGCCAGCAGCAGCAGGTTCGAGCGCTCGTTCATGCCCTGCACCGCGAACACGCCGCCCGAATGCGGCACCAGCACGGCCGCGGTCTTGTGCTGCTGCACCAGGCGCTGGACGTTGATGCCGGTTTCGGCCGGGTTGTACTTGTCGTCGAGGGCGACGATCTCGACCTTGTAGTTCTTGCCGCCGATTTGCAGCGGCTTGGCATTGATTTCGGCGGCGGCCATTTCCATGCCGCTCAGGACGTTCTTGCCGTAGAGGGCGGCGCCGCCGGAGAGCGGACCGGAGAAGCCGATCTTGATGACTTCCTGCGCCTGGGCGGCGCCGGCGGCGAATGCCAGGGTGGCAGCCGCAGCGGCCAGCAGGGTACGGCGGGTGAATTTGGCTTGCACGTTCATGTTTGCGTCTCCTAAGTTCTACTTGTTGTTGGTACTTCTAGTGGGTTGGCGTCTACGCGCCGCGGGTCTATGCTCCGATATATGCCTTGCGCACCTGCGCGTTATTCAGTAACTCCTCGCGGCCGCCTTCCATCACGATGTGGCCCTGTTCAATCACGTAGGCGCGGCTGGCGATGTTCAGCGCCGCATACGCATTCTGCTCGGCCAGCAGCACCGTGGTGCCGGCCTTGTTGATGCGCGCGATCACTTCGAACATCTGCTTGACCACCAGCGGCGCCAGGCCCAGCGAAGGTTCGTCCAGCAGCAGCGCTTTGGGACGGCCCATCAGCGCGCGGCCGATGGCCACCATCTGCTGCTGGCCGCCCGAGAGCGAACCGGCCGGCATGTCCTTTTTCTCGTGCAGGATCGGGAACAGGCCGAACACTTCCTCGAGCGACTTTTTGGTTCCTGCCGAATCGCGCCGGTGCACGTAGGCGCCCAGCGTCAGATTCTTCAGCACCGACATGCCGGGGAATAGCTTGCGGCCCTCCGGGCAGTGCACCAGCCCGTCGGCCACGATCTGCGAAGGCTTGCGCCCGACCAGTTCGTGGTTGCCGAAGCGGATGCTGCCGGTGCTGGCCCGCTGCAGGCCGCTCATGGTGAGGAAGATCGAGCTTTTGCCGGCGCCGTTGGAGCCGAGCAGCACGACCAGTTCGCCTTCGTCGGCATGGATCGAGACGTCGTGCAGGGCGCGAAAACTGCCATACGACAGGGAGACTTTATCAAGCCGCAGCATGTTCGCTCCCCAGGTAGGCTTCGATCACGACCGGGTTGGCGCGGATCTCGGCGGGCGTACCCTCGGCGATTTTCTCGCCGTAATTCAGTACCAGGATCTTGTCGGCGAGGTTCATGATCATGTCCATCTTGTGTTCGATCAGGCAGACGGTCAGCCCGCTGGCGGCCATCTTGCGGATCAGGTTGGCCAGGCCCACGGTCTCTTCGGGATTGACGCCGCCGGCCGGTTCGTCGAGCAGCAGCAGGGTCGGGTCGGTCGACAGCGCTAGCGCAAAGGCGACGCGTTTTCTTTCTTCCTGCGAGATGTCGCCGGCGAGGCGGTTCTCGACGTGGGACAGGCCCACGAAGTCGAGCGCGGCGCGCGCCTTGTCGCGGCAGATCCGTTCCTCTTCCTTCAGGCGTTTGGAGCCGAGGATGACGTCGAGCAGGCCGGACTGCGTGCGCAGGCGGTGGCCGACGATCAGGTTGTCGAGCACGGTCGCGGTATCGAACAGGGTCGTCGACTGGAAGGTGCGCGCCATGCCGAGGCGCGCCACCTGGTCGGCGCGCAGGCCGGTCACATCGCGGCCGTCGAAGGTCACCTTGCCGCTCGTCGGCGCAATCGCCCCGCTGACCAGGTTGAAGAAGGTGGTTTTACCCGCGCCGTTGGGCCCGATGATGGCGTTGATGGTCCCGCGCGCAAAACTCACGCTGACGTCGTTGACGGCGGCCAGGCCGCCGAAGCGCTTGGTGAGCGAATCGATTTCAAGCATGGGTCGCTCCTTTCGCGGTGGTGATCGGCGCCACGGTTGGTGCCGCAACAGGCGCCGCAGCCAGCGCCTCTTTCCGGCGCTTGCGGTTCATGTACGTGCCGACGATCCCGTACGGCAGGAAGATCACCAGCAGCACCAGCAGCGGTCCGAAGACGACGAAGCGGTAATCCTGCAGCACCTGCAGGTACTGGGTCAGCCAGGGCACGCCGATCGCGCCCAGCAGTGGGCCGAGCAGGGTGCCGATGCCGCCGACCAGCATGTACATCGTCATGTCGAAGGTATGCTCGACGCTGGCCACGCCGGGACCGATGAAGCGCACGAAGCCCGCGTACAGGCCGCCGGCCAGGCCCGAGAAGAACACCGACAGCATGAACGCGAGCAGCTTGTTGCGCATCAGGTTGATGCCGAGCGCCTGGGCCAGGTCGTCGCCGTTGCGGATCGCCATGAAGGTGCGCCCCAGCAGCGAGCGCACGATGCGGTGCATGATCCAGAGACTTAATACGAGGAACAACAGCACCAGGTAGTACTGCGGGCGCGGCGCGGAAAAATCGATGCCGGCGATGGATTCCGGCGCCGGAATGCCGATGATGCCGACCGTGCCGTGGGTCAGGCTTTCCCATTTCTCGATCACGAGGTACATGATGTAGCCGACGCACAGGGTGAAGATCGAGAAAAAATGGGTCTTCAAGCGCAAGGACACCAGGCCCACAAAAAAGCCGAGGAATGCGGCGAACACGCCCGAGAGCGCGAACGCGATCCAGAACGGCACCCCGTGGTCGACCGTCAGGATGCCGACCGTGTACGCGCCCACGGCCATGAAGCCGCTGTGCGCCAGGTTGTACTGGCCGGTATAGCCGGTGATCAGGTTCAGGCCGATGGTGGCGATGGCGTAGATGTACGCCGTCGACATCACGGTCAGGTGGTAGTCGTTCCCGGCCAGGAAGGGAAACAGCAGGGCCAGCAGCAACAGGAAGCCCCAGCCCACGGTTGGATTGAAGAGTTTCATCAGTGGGCTCCCTTGGCGAACAGGCCCTGCGGACGCACCGACAGGATCAGCACCAGGATCGCGAAGGCGATGATGTCCTTGTAGTCGGTCGAGATGTAAAAGGCGCCGAAGGCTTCGGCAAAGCCAAGGATCAGGCCGCCGACGATCGCGCCCGGCACGCTGCCCATCCCGCCCAGCACGATGATGACGAAGGCCTTGGTGATCACCAGGTTGCCCATCGAGGTATAGACCAGGTTGATCGGCGCATACAGCACCGCGGCCACGCCGGCCAGCGCGCCGGCAATGGCGAAGGTGAGCATCGCCACGCGGGTGGCGTCGATGCCGACCAGGGCCGCGCCTTCGCGGTTCTGCGCCATGGCGACGATGGTCGCGCCGGTGACGGTCTTCTTCAGGAACAGCTGCAACAGCGCCACCAGCAGGAAGGCCGCGGCGATGATCAGGAGGCGCTGCGCCGGTAACGTCAGGCCGCCGAATTCGAGCAGCTGGTTGTAGGGCGTCTCCATGCGGTGGAAGTCCGCGCCCCAGATCGCCTGGGCGCCGGCTTCGAGGAACAGCAGGATGCCGATCGAGGCGATCATGTGGTGCAGGTAAGGCGCCTTGCGCAGTGGATGGAACACCAGGCGCTCGGACAGCACCGAGATCAGGGCGACCACGACGGCGGCGCCGAGCATGCCCCACCAGTAGCCGAGGCCCAGCTTGTTCATGATGAAAAAGGCCGAGTACGCGCCCGCCATGTAAAAGGCGCCGTGGGCGAAATTCGGCACGTGCAGGATGCCGTAGACGAGCGTGAGCCCGAGTGCGACCAGGCTGTAGACCCCGCCAAGGGTCAGCCCGTTGAGGACTTGTTGCAGGAAAAGCTCCAAAATCGTGTCTCCATTATTGGTGTGATCGTTTTTTGATTTGGATGCTGCCGGCGAGGCGCGTTGTTACCGCATGAGGGCACCTCGTGGCATGGAACGGATGAGGGAGGAGGCGACGCCGCGAGATGCAGACGCACGGACAAGCTTGCCCGCTTTTGTATTCGCCAACACATGATGTGTGAACATGCGACTCCTCGGCAATGGGTGCGCGCTGGGCGCACCCGGTGGATTCAGCCACTTTGGTTTTGCTACGCGAAACTACAGGGTGTAAAATGGAACAAAAAAAGGATACGATAATTTCAGGTGAGTAGCAACGTTTTGTTGTCTGTACACAATCGCTGGCAATCACAAAGCGAATCGTCATGGTTTGACGCAACTCATCTGCCAGCAAGGCAAGGGCAGTGTGCCATGCCTTGCCCGCCGCGGCAAAGCCTCTTTAGAAGGCAAGTCTCCTTCACAACGTCCAGGACACTCGATGCAAGCTAGCGACACCAACCAGGCCGGGTCCGACCCTGAAGGCGCGGACCCGTTCAATCCTGACCCCGACCCGGCGCGCAAGAACGAGGAACGCTATTTCATCACGGCCCTGGCGCGCGGGCTCGAGGTGCTGTCGTGCTTCCGCTCGGCCGACAAGGGCCTGACCAACCAGCAGATCGCCGAGCGCTGCGGCCTGCCGAAATCGACCGTCACCCGCTTCACCTTCACGCTCACGCGTCTGGGCTACCTGGTGCAGGAAAGCGGCGGACGCTTCGTGCTCGGCACCGCCACGCTGGGCCTGGGCAGCGCGATGCTGGCGCGCCTCGACATCCGCCAGATGGCGCGTCCGATGATGCAGGAACTGGCCGATTTCTCCGGCACGACGGTGTCGATCGCGGTGCGCGACCGGCTCTCGATGATCACGGTCGAAGTCTGCCGCAGCACGGCGGCGCTGGCGCTGTCGCTGCAGGTCGGCTCGCGCATGCCGCTGGCGGTGTCGGCCATCGGCCGCGCCTACCTGGTGCGCGCCAGCGAGCAGGAAAAGCGCGACATCCTGGCGCGCTACCAGGAACTCGACGAGATGGCCTATAAGGCGCTGGTCGAGGCGATCGCGCGCGGCACGCGCGACTACGCCCAATATGGCTGCACCACGTCCTTCGGCGAGTGGCAAAAGGACGTCAACGGCATCGCCGCCGGCTTCTATCCGATCGGCGGCAACCAGCTGATGTCGATCAACTGCGGCGGGCCGTCGTCGAGCGTGTCGCGGGAGTTCCTGCTCGACGAGGTGAGGCCGCGGCTGATCGCGATTGCGGCGCGGCTGGAGTCGTAAGGCGAGGCGCCGGCCGTAGCTCATCGTAGGGTGGGCCGCTATACCCCAGCGTGTGCGTGCCCACTGCCGGACTGCCGCCAACGGGTTCAACCACACTGTGAAACCTCGCGACGAATCGACAGTCGCTTGAACGCGCGGGCGGCGCGCACGCCGGCGGTCAGCAGACCGAAGCGCTATAGCCGCCCACCCTACAGGTCGGGCGCAAGGATGCGTCCGTCACGCGTGGGCAGAGCCCACCCTACCGCCGCAGCCTGGCCAGTGGCGCCGCCAGCACGCGCTGGGCAACCCCGGCGTCCACTTTCATGATGCGCATGAACATCCTGGCGGCGCTCTCTCCGAAGACGGCGCGAATCAACTGCGCGCGGTAGACCAGCGTCGACGTGCGCTCGTCGCAGCGGGCATAGCGCTGCTGGGCGTCATGGGACGGGCTAGCGGGCACTGGAAGGTTCCCGGGCCGGCGGTGTGGTCGTGGGCGATCGTGTTTTCATCGGCAGGTTCATGAACAAGTGGGCCAGCGCGTCATTACAATGGAAAAGCCCGGCCGCATCCAGTGCCGGGCCTGTAAGAATCGTTACCAAAGGTCTCAGGCGGCCGCCGTCCGCCCGGCGTCCAGCTGAGCGACCAGCTGCGCGAGCGGCACCGGACGATGGTACAGGAAACCCTGCATGCAGGCGTCGCCGTGTTCGGCCAGGTAGCGCGCCTGCGCCTGGGTTTCGATGCCTTCGGCGACCACGCGCAGTCCCAGGTGGCGCGCCATCGACAGGATCGACTGCACGATCGCGGTGTCGTTGCGGTCGTTGGGCAGGTTGTCCATGAAGCGCTTGTCGATTTTCAGTTCGTGCAGCGGCATCTTGCTGAGGTAAGCCAGGTTCGAGTAGCCGGTGCCGAAGTCGTCGATCGAGAAGCGCACGCCCAGGCCGGCCAGTTCGTGCATGCGCGCGATGGTCTGGCCGATGTCTTCGATCAGCAAGCCTTCGGTCACCTCGAAAATGAACCCCTGCGGCGCGGCGCCGGTTTCGCGCAGGATGGCGCCTACCTGGCGCACGAAGTCGGGCTGGCGGAACTGCAGCGGACTGACGTTGATCGACAGCGGCAGCGGGTGGCCGGCGCGCTCCAGGGCGTGCGCGGCGGCGCAGGCCTGGCGCAGGGCCCAGGTGCCGAGCGCCACGATCATGCCGCTCGCTTCCGCCACCGGGATGAAGACGTCGGGCCGCACCCAGCTGCCGTCGGCGCGCTGCCAGCGCATCAAGAGCTCGGCGCCGACCGGCGCGCCGTGGCGGTCGACCTGCAACTGCAGGTGCATCGCCAGCTCGCCCCGTTCCAGCGCCTGCGCCAGGTCGCGCTCGAGCGTCAGCTTGTGCTGGGCCTCGGCCAGCATGGCGCTTTCGTACAGGACGACGCCGTTGCGTCCGGCCGCCTTGGCGTGGTACATCGCCGTATCCGCGGCGCGCAGCAGGTCCGGCGCGCTCGCGCCCGGGTGCGGCGGCAAGGCGACGCCGATGCTGGCCGTGATCCGGCAGGGTTGGCCCTCCAGGTCGAGCGGCGCGGCCAGCGCGCGGCTGACCCGGCCCGCCACGTCGAGCGCGCTGCGGGCGGCAAGCGCCCGGTCGGCATCGAGTCCTTCGAGCAGGACCACGAACTCGTCGCCGCCGATGCGGGCCACGGTGTCGCCCGGACGCACCGCCTGCGCCAGGCGCGCCGCGGCATGCCCGAGCAGGGCGTCGCCGACCGCATGGCCGCGCGCATCGTTGACGTCCTTGAAATTGTCGAGGTCGAGGTAGAGCACGGCGCCGGGCGCGCCTCCTGTCCCGGCACTGGCAAGGACGGTGTCGAGACGCTCCATGAAGTAACGCCGGTTCGGCAGTCCGGTCAGGACGTCGTAGAAGGCGAGGCGGTGGATCGCGTCGGCCGCCGTGCGCCGCTCGGTGATGTCGCGGCCGACGATGACCCAGTGGCTGGCCTGCTCGCCGGCATGGGCGAACGGCACCGCCTCGAGTTCCACCCAGAACGGAGTGCCCGCGCACGTGTAGATCATCAGTTCGGCATTGCAGGGCTGGCCGGAGGCCATCGCCGCGAAGATACGCTCCAGCACCGCACCCTCGGACTCCGGCCCGCGCAGCAGGTGCAGGCTGCGCCCGACCACCTGGTCGCGCGCGTAGCCGGTGCGGCGCAGGAAAGCGTCGTTGACGAAGGTGACCGGCTGCACCGCCCCTGGGTCATCGGTGGCCCGCGTGATCAACACCATGTCGTTCAGGCGCGACACCGCTGCCGAGGTCAGTTCGAGTTCCCCGAGCGAGCGCGCCAGTCCCTTCAGGAGCGTGGTGCAGGTAATTGTCAGCAACAGGCCGATGGTCGTGTAATTGACCGCGGCGACCAGCGCCGACTTGAACGGTTCATGCTCCCAGCCGGGCACGTACAGACCCACGTGCCCCACCGTGCCGAGCGCGACCAGCGAGACCGCGCCCAGCGCCAGCGCCAGCAGCGCCGGACGCAGGTTGAGCAGGATTGCCGCGATCAGCGGCGGCCCCAGCAGGTAGCTCAGGCTGGCCGGTCCGACGAACAGCATCAGCACGATCCCGAGCAGGTAGACCACGGCAAGGAAATGGAACACCCGTGCCTCGTACGACAGGCGCCGCACGCGCCAGACGGCGAAAATCCAGAGCAGGGCGACCGTGTCGGCAAGCACCACCGGCCACATCCCCACCTGGAGGAGGAAGGGGATGATTGTCAGCGTCGAGGCGGTGCCGCCGAGCAGGACGACAACCAGCAGGGAGGAAAAGGTACGTTCGCGCCAGCCGGCGAAATCGTTGACAGTGACCATGACTAATTGGGATGTGCACCAGGGCAGCGCACCAGTACTCAAATTTGTTAGTTTTGGGAATATTAAATTGCCCAAGCGTAACTGTCACGAATTTTTCGTATTAACTCCATGTTCGGTGCGCGTCATGGCGCTGGGCTGTTGTTTCACGTTCCATTTCTCGCCGTATCAACTCTGCCTTATTCGTAGCCAGCGTCGAGCTGGGCCGCGTTCAAGGCTTTCATCACCGCGAACACCCCGCTGGCGCGCAGGATGCGCCGCTCGCCCACCACCAGGTCGCATTCGGCAAAGGCGACGCGCGCGCCGATGCGGCCGATGCGCACGCGCGCTTCGAGCCAATCGCCGGGCCGGGCGGCGTCGAGGAAGTCGGTGCTCAGGTTGACCGTCACGAACGAGTTGCGCCCCTCGCAGGACATCTGCAAGCCCAGGCCGAGGGCGGAATCGGCCAGGCTGGCCAGCATGCCGCCGTGGACGATGCCGCGCATGTTGGCATGGCGCTCGGTCATTCCCATGGCGATCGTGATGGCCTCGCCGTCACGGCGGCAATACAGGTCGCCCAGGCTTGCCATGTAGGGGCCGCCCCGCTTGAGGCGCTCGAATCCTTGCGGCACGCTGCCGCCGTTGTCTTGTGGTGTCATGTTCAATTTGTGTTGCAGAAAAAGATACGGCGGCCCGAAGGCCGCCGTGCGTGTTGCATATTACCTTGGCAGGCCGAAGCCCGTCATCAGAACATGTGCATGATGCCGGCCGTGGCGCGGTTGGCCGAATCGCTGCCCGGCGTCACGATACCCTGCGCCAGGTTGATGAGGCCGGCGCCGAAGCCTGCCGCCGTGCCCGAGGCCAGGTCGACGGCGTTGCTGGTGTTGGCGCGGGTGTACGCAGTGTAGAAGGTGGTGCGCTTGCTCAGCGCATAGCGCGCGATCAGGTGGTACTGCTGCGAGTCTTCGTTGATGCGGTCGCCGTAGCGCTTGGTGTTGTAGACCGCGCCGGTCAGCGTCAGGGCAGGGGCCACCGGCACGTCGACGCCGACGCCGGCCACGGCGATCGTGCGGTTGGTGCTGTCGACTTCGTTGCGGATGTAGGTGCCCTTGATCACGGCCATCGGCAGGCTGTACTTGGCGCCGACGCCGTAGGAGGTCAGCAGGTCGGTGTTGAGGTTGTTCTTCATGCGCGCATAGGCGCCGGCGGCGCCGAACGGACCGGCGTTGTAGAACAGCGAGGCCCCCTGGTAGGAGCTGCGCTGGATGCCGTCGCCCTGCTCGCCGAAGGCGCGCATCAGGCCGACACCGAAGCCGGCGAAGGTCGGCGACACGTACTTGATCGAATTGGTCTGGCGCAGGGCGCTGTTGCCGGCGCCGTTGGCGCCGAAGCCGCCGTAGACCGCGCCGAAGTTCAATGCGCCGAACAGCACGTTCGGGCTGGTGGCCGCGAAGGCCAGGCCCATCGGGTCGGCCAGTCCGACCGAACCGATACCCAGGATGTTCTGGCGGCCGATGTCGATCGAGCCGAAGGCGCCGCTGAGGCCGACGGTGGCTTCGCGGTCGAACAGCGAGGTCGTGGCCGGCGTACCGGTATTCACGCCGGCGACGCCGGTGTCGTTGAGCAGCGTGCCTTCGAGGGTGAAGCGGGCCTTGAGGCCGCCACCGAGGTCTTCGGTGCCCTTGAAGCCCCAGCGCGAGACCTGCATCTGGCCGGCTTCCACCGTGGTGCGGTCGCCGGTCGTGCCGTCGTTGGTAAGGTGGGTGACGCCGGCATCGACGATGCCGTAGATGGTGACGCTGGTTTGCGCCGAGGCGGTCGACATGCAAGCAGCGAGCGCGGCCATTGCAAGGATGGTCTTCTTCATTAGTGCGGTCTCCTGGTTTTCGGTGTGCTCCGGCCCCGACGAGGCCGGATGGCAGTGCTGCAGGGTATAGCGGCGGCGTTTCTCTTGGTGGAACTGTGCCATCTATAATGAAACTGTATTTTCTTGGATCAATATTGTCAACGACTTAATGCCGCATGCGAAGGCTTTGTGCAATTTCGCACAGGAACTGTTGTTCAAGATGAGATAGATCATCCACCATTACGCGCGGCAATGACAGGGGTAGGCGCGCCCATCTGTTCGAGATGTACAAAAAAACAACGGGCAGCCACGCGAACGCGGCTGCCCGTCGGTACGTCAGCGGGGCCGGCGGCCCCGCGGTTCGGGATCAGTCTTCCTCGTGGAAGGCTTCCTCGCGCTTCCTGCGCAGCGACGGCGACAGCACCACCGCCATCGCCAGCGCGGCCAGGCCGAGCATGACGGCGCTGATCGGACGCTGCACGAACACCAGCGGGTCGCTGTGC
>NZ_JCASIG010000011.1:0-150245 GCF_059685715.1 Telluria sp. ZB2R32
CGGTCCCACCCCTTCCCATCCCGAACAGGACCGTGAAACGACTTTGCGCCGATGATAGTGCTGCAACCAGTGTGAAAGTAGGTTATCGTCAGGCTAGTTATAAGAGAAAAACCCGCTGATTAATGTCAGCGGGTTTTTTTTCGTCTCGTGGTTTTGTCTCTTGTTGCGCGCACGCACGTTTTTAATGGCTTAAATCAATTCTCTGCGGCATCATTAAGCTAAGTTTTTAACTTTGCCGAAATGGGAAGCAGCATGCGCCGACATCTCCTGGGTATTGCCGTCGTTAGTATCGCCACATTGGCGGGCAATGCCAATGCCATCAGTTCTGCCGCAGGTCTCAAAGGTGCACTGAAAGACGAGTACATCGGCTTGTTGCCCGCCGATAGCTTTCATTTACGTACCGGTAAATGCGCCGACTGTGCCGTGGCCAGGCAAAACCTGTGGTACTTCGAAAACGAGGTAATCGCCGTACCGGCCAGCGCGGCCACGGCAGCCGGCCTCAGCAAAGGCGTCGACCGCAACACCGACGTCGCGCAGTGGGCCGCAACGTCCGATGCCGCGCGGCTGGCCCATCCATCGGTCACCTGGATCGGCGCGCCGAGCATCCTCGAACACGCCACTCTCTTGCCGGGAGGGAAGGGCGTGCGCACCGCTGCCGGCGAGGAGCTCGGCTTCAGACTCGTGCCGCAGCTGTCCACCAACCGCTCCTACTTCAACAGCGCCAGTGCCAATTATTTCAAAGGGCGCGCGCTGCGCATGCGCGGCACGGCGAACGAGGTGGATGGCCGCACGACCTTCACCGCCCGCACGATCTGGCCCGCCGACTTCGGCCTCGACACCGTCAGCCTGAAAATGGAACCCCTGAAAAAGGCGTCCGAACTTACCGATTTCGTGCGCGCGCCGGTCAAGGAGCAACAGGGCATCGAGACGCGCCTGCTGTGGGAACGCCACCCGGGCCAGGCGCGCGCCTGGACCGATAAGCCGGTCCTCGGCGTCGTCCTGAACGGCGCCCAGGGCGACGACGACGAATCCCTCGGCGGCCACTTCGCCATCGCTACCGGTCGCCTGGGAGAGAAGGGCGACTGGTCCGGCTGGGCCGTCAACAATTTTTATAACCTGGACTCGGTCAGCGAGAAGGGCATCGTCGCTGCCACGGTCCCGATGGATAACTATTTGATGGACCTGAACAGCGGCCAGCAATACTATCGTCCCTCGTACATGCTGGTCGCGGTCCTCAACCACGCGCGCACTGCGGCCGCCTACCAGGGTGGCGTCCAGCGCGTGTTCAATCATTTTTATCGGCACGACTTCCGCTACCGTCACGCCGCCGCGAACTGCGCCGGCATCAGCGTCGACGTCTTCAAGGCGCTCGGTTGGGGCATCCCCGAGCGCGGACCGACTGCGCCCCTGAAGTCCGTCGCTGCCTACGCCTACGTCTCGGCCAGCGAGGCAAGTCTGACCAGCGGCCGCAAGATCTACGATTACCTGAACGAAGAGCAGACCCGCCTCTTGCCTGCGGTTGCCTTCGACGCCATCGGCCAGGACTTGCTGAACATCGTCAGCGGCAAGCCGCAGCGCGACCTGTCCGCCTACGAGCAGCAACTGCGCGACGACGTCGAGGCCATCGTGCTGGTGCGCATCCCGCAAATCCCTTCGAGCCGTGTGATGGGCTCGGCCCCGGTGTTCTCGTTCGACGAGTTCCGCGCACGGGTGCCGGCCGACCAGGCCGATTGGAAGATCGTCCCGGTCGGCGAGCGCCCGTTTCCCACCGCATTCCAGGGCAATGGTTTCAAGGCCGAGGGCGACCCTTCCGTGATCCCGCTGCCGGTGGCCGGCCTCGGTACGGGTGCGCTGCTGGCGGTGGCGATCGCGCTGCGCCGGCGTCAGCAGAGGCGCACACCGCAAGTCAAACCGGTTGCGGTGGCGGAATCGGTGGAGTGACGCGATTACGCCTGACCGGCGCCAGGCGGCCGGCCGCTTTACAATAGCTGCATGCGCATTCTCATCGTCGAAGACCATCCGGATATCCTGGCCAACCTGTACGGCTTCCTCGAGCCGAAAGGGCACGTCCTCGATTCCGCCCGCAACGGGTATGCCGCCCTGGGCCTGGCCTCGGAAAACGATTACGACGTCATCGTGCTCGACATCGGCTTGCCCGGCCTGAACGGCCTCGAATTGTGCCAGAAGCTGCGCACCGAGCTGTCGATCCCGACGCCGGTGCTGATGCTGACCGCACGCGACAGCCTGGGCGACAAGGTGGCCGGCTTCGACAGCGGCGCCGACGATTACCTGGTCAAGCCTTTCTCCCTGGTCGAACTCGAAGTGCGTCTGAAAGCGCTGGTGCGCCGCTCGGAAGGGCGCCATGCCGGCAGCAGCAAGCTGCGCTTCGGAGAACTCGTCTTCGATCCCGACACCCAGCAAGCCAGCCGCGAGAATCAGCCGGTCAACCTGACCCGCACCGGCTACGTGCTGCTGCACGCTTTACTCAAAGCCGCGCCGCGCATCGTCTCGCGTGATATCCTCGAACAAGCCGTGTGGGGCGACGACCGCCCCGACAGCGACGCGCTGCGCACCCACATCCACGCGCTGCGCCAGGCCATCGACAAGCCTTTTACTTATCCCATGCTGCTGACGGTTCCCGGCGTCGGCTACCGGCTCGTGCTTCCCGATGCAGCCGGCTGATTCGCTGCGCCGGCGCATCGTCGTCGCCTTTGTCGCCTTTGGCGTCGTGCTTTCTCTGTTCTTCGCGGTGCTGGCCGCGGTCGCGGTCGAAGGCATCGAAGTGCACCTGGTCGACAACCGCCTGAACGAGGTCGCGAAATGGTCGCTGCCGCGCCAGGCGGCCGGCCTGGTGGTCGACCTGCCCGCGGGCCTGCGTTTTCATCGCGGCGAGGCCATCCCGCTGTCGCTGCGCGGCTTGCCGCCAGGCGTCAGCGAAATCGAAGTCGACGGCGTTGGGCTGCACGTGCTCTCCGGCGCCGATGCCCACGGCGCCTATGTCGTGGTCGACCACGAAAGCGATTACGAGCAGGTCGAACTGGTCGTGTACTCGATGTTCGCCGCCTTTTTCATCGGCTTCCTGGTCCTGGCGGCCACCCTCGGCGGTTTTATCGCCCGCCGCGTGGTCAACCCGATACGCGAACTGGCCGACGCCGTCGCCCGCGGCCATTCTCCCTTGCCGCTGCAGGAGCGCAAGGACGAACTCGGCATCCTGGCACGCGCGCTCGAAGCGCATACAGCCGAACTGCGCGCCTTCCTCGACCGCGAACGCTTTTTTACGGGTGACGTCAGCCACGAACTGCGCAGCCCGCTGACCGTGATCATGGGCGCGGCCGAGATCCTGATGACGAATGCCGCCAACGAAACGACACGCGCGCCGGCCGAGCGCATCTACCGCGCCGCGCACGAGGCGGCCGAATGCGTCACGGTATTGCTGCTGCTGGCGCGCGAACCCGAACTGAAACGCCTGGCGCCGGTCGCGGTCGACGCCATCGCCGCCCGCGAAGCCGAGCGCTATCGGCCGCTGGTCGCGACTAAACCGGTCACGCTGGACTACCGCGGCGGCCCCGCCTTTGCGGTCCAGGCGCCCGCCGAACTGTGCGCCGCCGCCATCGGCAACCTGGTGCGCAACGCCTGCCAGTACACCGAGCAGGGCAGCGTCGTCGTCACGCTCGAACCCGGCCGTGTCGTGGTCGAGGACACCGGCCCCGGCCTGCCCGCCGCGGTGCGCGCGACCCTGGCCCAGCCCGGCGCCGCCCTGGGTACGATCCCGTCGCGCGACTCGGCCGGCACCGGACTTGGCTTGTCGCTGGTGCTGCGCATCTGCGAATACCTGGGCGCCATGCTGCGCTATGAAGAGCGCCCAGGCGGCGGCAGCCGCTTCAGCATCGCATTCCACGACTGATTTCACGCGTGCTTAACGCCGGGCTGACCGGGGCTTGAGATGGCCCTCGCTATCCTCGTTGCATGCGTGGCCAAGCCCGGCCGCGCCGCATCGATGGATCGACGTTGAACAAATTGCTTGCCCGGCGCATCAGCGCGCCTTTCCTTACCCTGGCCGTGGCCATGCTGCTCGCGTCGGCCGGCAACGTACCCTTCTGGTCGGCCCTGGCGCGCGCCGTCGGCGGCTTGCGCCCCGCGAACCTGCCGTCCCTGCTGGGCGCCTTTGCTATCGTTGCCCTGTTCTTCAACGCCTTCCTGACGCTGGCCAGTTTCCGTTTCGTCGCCAAGCCGGTCCTGATCGTGCTCGTCCTGTGTGCGGCGGGCGCCAGCTATTTCATCGCCAACTACGGCGTGGTGATCGACAAGGCCATGATGCAGAACGTGTTCGAGACCGATACGCGCGAAGCGTGCGAACTCCTCAACTGGCACATGGTGTTCAGCGTCGGCCTGCTCGGGCTGCTGCCGGCCTGGCTGATCGCGCGCGCCGATATCGGCTTTCCGCAGGGCCTGCGTGGCCTGTTTACGCGCGCGGGCATCGCCGGCGGATCGCTGGCGCTGGCGCTGCTGCTGCTGGTGCTGCTCTTCAAAAGCCTGGCGCCTGCCGTGCGCGAACACCGCGAGTTGCGCTTCCTGCTCACACCGACCAACACGATCCAGGCGCTGCACGGCTACCTGCGCAACAAGTGGCGTACGCCGCTGGTGGTGGCGCCGCTCGGCCGCGATGCGATACGGGGGAGGGCCTGGACCGGGAACCAGCGGCGCACGGTGACGATCCTGGTGGTCGGCGAGACGGCACGCGCCAAAAACTTTTCGCTCAACGGTTACCGGCGCCAGACCAATCCGCTGCTGGCGCGTCAACCCGGCCTGATGAATTTTTCGCAGGTCGCATCCTGTGGTACCGCGACCGCCGTCTCGGTCCCCTGCGTATTTTCCGCGCTCGGCCGTGCGCAGTATTCGGACACCCGGGCCGCCAGCCAGGAAGGCTTGTTGGACGTGCTGGCGCACGCCGGCTTTCAGGTGCTCTGGCGCGACAACAATTCGGGCTGCAAGGGCGTCTGCGACCGCGTCGCGTTCGAAGACCTGTCGCAGCCCACGCCCGGCGACCCCTTCTGCGACGGCGACGAATGCCACGACGAACGCCTGCTCGCCGGCCTGCCGGAGCTGATTCGCAACAGTACGCGCGACCTGGTCATCGTGCTGCACCAGAAGGGCAGCCATGGCCCGGCCTATGCGCGCCGCTACCCGAGTGGGTTCGGCCGCTTCGGCCCGGTGTGCACGACCAACGAATTCGAACAGTGTTCGCGCGCATCGATCGAAGCCGCCTACGACAACACGATTCTCTACACGGATTATTTCCTGAGCAAGACGATCGACTTGCTGCGCGCAAGCGCCGCGCTGGAGGGCGTCGACACGGCGATGCTGTATTTTTCCGACCACGGCGAGTCGCTGGGCGAGAACAACATCTACCTGCACGGCGCCCCCTACCTGTTCGCGCCCAGCGAGCAGACCCACGTGCCGATGATGCTATGGATGTCGGACGGTTTCAGCCAGCGCTTCGGCATCGACCGTACCTGCCTGATGGCGCGCCGCGACCAGCCGATGTCGCACGATAACGTGTTTCACTCGGTGCTCGGCATGCTCGACGTGAACACGGCGGTGCTCAATCCGAAGCTGGACCTGTTCCGCGCCTGTACCCGGACTCCCTCCTGATGCGCACCCTCGTCGATACGCCAGCGCGCCTGCTCAGCGCGCTTCAGCTCCTGCGCCTGTGCGCCTGGCTGGCGGTCACCGCCCTTGTCATCCTCTGGATCGGCCGCGCCACCGACCTCGACCTGGCCCTGGCCGACGCCTTCTACGACAGCAGCATCCACGCCTTTCCCTGGCGCTATACCTGGCTGGCCGATACTTTTAATCACACCATCCTGAAAGGGGTGCTGACGCTGGCGGCGGCCTGGTTCGCCCTTGCCGCCGCTCGCGACGCATGGCGCCCGCGCGCAGGGCGGACGGCCCTCGACCGCCTGCGCTTGCGCGTGGTCGGGCTTTCGGCGGTATTGGTGCCCATGGTGATCAGTACCCTCAAGCAGGCGAGCGTCGCCCACTGTCCCTGGGACCTGGCACGCTATGGCGGCACCGCACCTTACCTGCGCCTGTTCGAGGCCTTGCCGCCGGGCATAGCGGCCGGCCACTGCCTGCCGGCGGGACATGCGTCGAGTGCGCTGTGGCTGGTGTCGCTGTGCGTTTACTGGCTGCCTGCCTGGCCGCGGCGGGCGCACCAGGTGGCGCTGGCCGCGATGCTGTTCGGCGGCCTGGTCGGCTGGATGCAGCAATTGCGTGGCGCGCATTTCCTGACCCATACGTTGTGGTCGATCTGGCTCGCCTGTGCGGTCGTACTGGCGATCGTCGCCGCCGTGCAGTGGCAACCGCGGCGGCGCATGGGAGTGGCGCCTGCCTACGAGGCGCTTGAAGACGCAGGCTGATTGCGCTAGCGCAGCATGGCTGGAGGCGCAGCGCGCATGATTTCCCGGTTCTCTTTCCTTGGAGATACTTATGTCTGAACATATGTCTGACAGCGTTGACCCGGCCGGCCTGGCCGACAAGCTCGCCGCCCCCTTCAATGCCATCGTCTGCCGCCACCGTGCCGCGCTGATGCCGATGCTCGGCGGCAGCGAAGCGGCGGCGCGTGCGGCGCTGGCGAATGACGATGCCGTGCGCAAGGTCGCCGTGTTCTGCTATCCGCTGCTGCCCGGACTGATGCGCCTGGCGCTCAAGGAACACACCTTCGTCAATTTTGTCATGAACAACCGCCAGAAATTGCTGGTGCGTCTGACGACCGAGCCGGCGGCCGCCGCCGGTTGAAGCACGTTATTGTGCGCGCTATTGCGCGACCGGCTCCGCTTCCTTGGCGACGGCGCGGCCGCGGCTGATGCTGTCGCCATCCTGCTTGCGCAGTCTCCAGAAAATCCCGGCCGACAGCACCGTCATGATGGCCAGCGCCCAGAACGCGTGATGCAGGGCGCCGGCCACCAGCACCTGGTTCGTTTGCGGCACCCGGCCCAGGAACCAGGCGGTGACCAGCGACCCCGCGGCCAGCCCGAAACTCATCGACAGTTGCTGGAACGAACTTGAGATCGTGCTCGCCATGCTGGTGTCGCCGGCTTCGATGTCGGCATACGCCAGCGTGTTCATGCTGGAAAACTGCAGCGAATTGAAAAAGCCCTGCATCAGGCTGATGAGGACGATCACCGCCAGCGGCGTCTCGCGCCCGACCATGCCGTATAGGGCAATCGTCACCCCGATGCACAGGGTATTGAACACCAGCACTTGCCGGTAGCCGAAGCGCGCCAGCACCTTGGGCGCGATCATCTTCATGCCCATGGCGGCGGCGGCCGACGGCATCATCAGCAGACCCGACTGCCAGGCCGGCAATCCGAGCCCGAGCTGGTACAGCAGCGGCAACAGGAAGGGCAGGCCGCCGATACCGAGGCGCGTGACGAAACCGCCGACCACGGAAATCCGGAAGGTGCGCACTTTCAGCAGGGCCAGGCGCAGCAGCGGGAACTCGATACGATTCGCGTGCAAGGCATAGGCGGCGAGCAGGCCGATCGACAGCGCGAGCATCAGGGCCATGGTGGTGGCGCCGAGGGTATGTTCGCCGAATATCTCCAGCAGCCAGGACAGGATCGCCGTGCCGGAACTGAACAGGATCAGGCCGAGCACGTCGAGCGGGCGGCGCGCGTCGCCGTGGTAGTCCGGCATGTGGCGCCAGACCAGGTACATCGCGATCAGGCCGAAGGGCACGTTGATGAAAAAAATCGCGCGCCACGAGGCCCAGTGCACGATCAGGCCGCCGACGGTCGGTCCCAGTAGCGGGCCGATCAGTGCCGGGATGATGACGAAGTTCATTGCGCCGAGCAGTTCGGCCTTGGGAAAGGTGCGCACGATCGCCAGGCGCCCGACCGGCATCATCATCGCGCCGCCCAGGCCCTGCAGCAGGCGCGCGGCCGTCATCAGCTGGGCATTGGGCGCCAGGCCGCACAGCACCGAAGCCAGTGTAAAAATGCCGATCGCGATCAGAAACACGCGGCGCGTGCCGAAGCGGTCGGCCATCCAGCCGCTGACGGGAATGCCGACGGCCAGCCCCAGGATATAGCTGGTGACGACCGATTTCAGGCTCAGCGGCGTGACCCCGAGGCTCGCTGCGATGCTCGGAATCGCGGTATTGACGACCGTGGCGTCAAGCTGCTCCATGAACAGGGCAGTGGCGACCAGCCAGGGCAAATAGGTCTTGACGGTGGAACTATCCAAACGGGCCTCATCCGACACTGGCACGCGCGGCGCGCGTGCTTGTCTGGATTGTCACATAAATCATGCGATGCCGATTTTCAAGAGGACACGGCCTGTAAGGACCGTCCATACGGCGCCCGCTTGATGATTAAAACTTGTAGCGCGCGCCGAAGACCAGGAAATTGGCGCCGCTGTTCGGACGCTTGATGCTGGCGTTCGAATAATGCTGGATCTTCGCACCGAAATCCCATCCGGTCGGCGTGACATAGCCGACGCCGACGTGGTCGCCGAACTGGAAGGCGGTCGACAGCCGGTTGTCGTCGTTGTTGTACAACTCCGAGAACAGGTTGGCGCCGATGCCGCCCTCGACATACCAGCCGAGCTTGTCGTCGCGCTGGTAGCGCGCCACCGGCGTGATGCCGACCACGGCCAGGTTTTGGTGCTGGCCGGGCACGTTGCGGTAGGCAGTGCCGCGCCAGTAGGCGGCCGACAGGTCCCAGTAACCGCCCAGGTGGCGCCCGTTCGAGGCGAACCACTGGCGTTCCCAGTTCTTTTGCACGGCGATGCGCGCCAGGCGCACTTTCGGTCCGGTGCCGAATTCGAACGAGGCCGAGTCGATCCAGCCGTTGCCGCCGGCAGACTGCGTGCCAGCTGCGTCCTGATAACCGGCAGCACTGGCCTGGCCCACCAGCAGGGCAGCGGCCATGCCGAGCATGGCCCCAAATTTTTTATTAGAGAACATAATTGCTTTCATAAGTAGACGCCAGTCCACGCTGGCGCATTCAATAATTGTACTGGTACCAACAAAAACGCGCTGCGCACGCACGTGCTCGTTCATCAACTCGTAGAAAGGAACCATATGGCCCAATTCGTTGTCGCATTTCTTGGTATCGGCCTGATGGGCCGGCCGATGGCAGCCCGTCTCGCCCAAGCGGGATTGACGCTGCGCGCGTGGAACCGGACCGCCGCCAAGGTACAGGTTCTAACAGAGTCCGGCGCCACTGCCTGCGCGTCCATCGACGAGGCCGTGGCCGGCGCCGCCATCGTGATCTCGATGCTGGAAGCGGGGCCGGTCGTCGGTGCGGCGATCGACGCGGCCTTGCCCGGCATGGCGCCGGGCACGCTGTGGATCGACATGAGTTCCACACGCCATGACGAAGCGCTGGCCTTTCATGCGCGCCTGGCAGGGCAGGGCATGCGCTTTCTCGACGCGCCGGTGTCGGGCGGCGTGCCGGGCGCCGAGGCGGGCACCCTGGCCATCATGGCCGGCGGCAGCCTGCACGATTTCAACGATGCTGCACCCGTGTTCGGCGTGCTCGGCACGGCGCAGCTGGTGGGGCCGGCCGGCAGCGGCCAGGTCGCCAAGCTGTGCAATCAACTGATCGTCGGCGCCACCATCAACATCGTGGCCGAAGCGCTGCTGCTGGCGCAGGCAGCCGGCGCCGACCCGGCCGCCGTGCGGGAGGCGATCCGCGGCGGCTTTGCCGGCAGCCGCATCCTCGAACTGCATGGCCAGCGCATGCTGGAGCGCAATTTTATTCCGGGCGGGCAGGTGAAAAGCCAGTTGAAGGACATGCGCAACGTGCTGGCCGCGGCGGGGGAGGCGGGGCTGGTGCTGCCGCTGACGGCGGCGGCGGCGCGCAGTTACGAGTCGATCGAAGGGGAGTTGGGCAATGCGGATCACGCCGCGGCGTTATTGGCGTTAGAACGAATCAATCCAGGGCACAGGGTGGGTAGTGGGCCGGATGTGTTGCCATAATTGGCGTTGCGGTGTGCATGGGTACGACCGCGTGGGCACGAGTGTCCACCCTACAAGCCCGCAGCTGTGGCGTAACGTAGGGTGGCACTTGTGCCCACGCGGATCACCGTGTGATCAACCGCACGGCAAACCTCAAACCGTCGGCAACCCCGTCTCGACTAAACGTACCCAATAACTCGCCCCGATCGGCAGCAGCTGGTCATTGAAATCATAACTCCCGTTGTGCAGCTGGCACGGCCCCAGACCATGCCCGCCGGCGCGGTGTTCGCCGTCGCCGTTGCCGATGAAAACGTAGCAGCCCGGTTTCGCCTGCAGCATGAAGGCGAAATCCTCGGCGCCCATGGTCGGTTCGACCGCGGTATTCACGTTGGCCGCGCCCACCACCGCGCGCATCGCCTCGATGGCAAACGCGGTCTGTTCGGGGTGGTTGACCAGCGGCGGATAGTTGCGCTTGAAGCCGAACTCTATCTGCGCATTGAAACCGGCAGCGATGCCGTTCGCCATCTGCTCCATGCGGCGCTCGATCTGGTCGAGCACCTCGGTCGAGAAGGTGCGCACAGTGCCGATCATTTCCGCTTCGTTCGGAATCACGTTGGTGGCGCTGCCGGCGTGAATTTGCGTGATCGACAAGACTGCCGTATCGAGCGGATTCTTTTCGCGCGAAACGATCGTCTGCCAGGCCTGGGCGATCTGCACCGCCACCATCACCGGATCGATGCCGCGGTGCGGCTGGGCCGCGTGCGCACCCTTGCCTTTCACCATCACGCGGAACTCGTTACTCGAGGCCATCATCGGCCCCGGGATCACGCCGAAGCTGCCCGCCGGCAGGCCGGGCCAGTTGTGCATGCCGTACACCGCTTCCATCGGGAACTGGTCGAACAGCCCATCTTCCATCATGCGGCGCGCGCCGGCGCCGCCTTCTTCGGCCGGCTGGAAAATCAGGTACACGGTACCGTCGAAGTTGCGATGACGCGACAAATAGTGCGCTGCACCCAGCAACATCGCGGTATGGCCGTCGTGGCCGCATGCATGCATCTTGCCGGGATGGCGCGACGCATGGTCAAATGTGTTGAGCTCCTGCATCGGCAGCGCATCCATGTCGGCGCGCAGGCCAATTGCGCGGCTGGACGTACCGTTCTTGACCATGCCGACCACACCGGTGCCGCCCAGTCCGCGCACGACGGGAATGCCCCAGTCTTCCAGGCGCGCAGCGATGACGTCGGCGGTACGCTGTTCTTCGTAGCAGAGTTCCGGATGGGCGTGTAAATCACGGCGGATTTGTTCCAGTTCGGTCTGGAATGCAAGGATAGGTTCCACGAGTCTCATCTTGTTCTCCCTGTTTGCATGGACATGATTGCAAGGTCTATACACAGATTGTAGCCCGCCTCAACATCGGAAATCCACTCCCGGTAACGGCCTGAGGCACCGACCCCGGCCGAATCAGCTAAAGTATTGGTTTGTCGACGTTTTTCCCTAGAATTGATCCAGATGTCCATCACCCAAGTTCGCGCTACCTGCCCCCACGATTGCCCCGATACCTGTGCCTTGCTCGTCACCGTCGAAGACGGTGTCGCGACCGAAGTGCGCGGCGATCCGGCGCATCCGACCACGGCCGGCGTGCTGTGCACCAAGGTGTCGCGCTACGTCGAACGCACCTATTCCCCGGACCGCGTGCTGTACCCGATGCGCCGCGTCGGCAACAAGGGAGAAGGAAAGTTCGAGCGCATCAGCTGGGACGCCGCGCTCGATGAAATCGCATCTCGCCTGAAACCGATTGCCGCGCGCGATCCGGAGGCGATCCTGCCCTACAGCTATTGCGGCACCATGGGCCTGGTGCAGGGAGAAGCGATGTCGATGCGCTTCTTCAACAAGCTGGGCGCCTCGCTACTCGACCGCACGATTTGCGCCACCGCCGGCTTTACCGGCTACAAGTACACGATCGGCGCCTCGATCGGCACCGACATGGAACAGTTCCAGGATGCCAAGCTGATCATCATCTGGGGCGGGAATCCGATCGCCTCGAACCTGCACTTCTGGATGCGCGCCCAGGAAGCCAAACGCCGCGGCGCCAAACTGATCGCGATCGATCCCTACCGCTCGCTGACGGCGGAAAAGTGCCACCAGCACATCGCGCTGCTGCCGGGCACCGACGCCGCCTTCGCGCTCGGCCTGATGCATGTGCTGATCGCGGAAGATTTACTGGATCACGATTACGTCGCCAACTACACGCTCGGCTTCGAGGAGCTCAAGGAACGCGCAGCGGAGTGGACACCCGAGCGCACCGCCACCACCTGCGGCGTCGCCGCCCAGGAAATCATCGACCTCGCACGCTTGTACGGCGGCATGGCGCAACGCGGCGAACCGGTCGCGATCCGCTGCAACTACGGCGTGCAGCGTGCGCGCGGCGGCGGCATGGCGGTGCGCAACATGAGCTGCCTGCCGGCGCTGGTCGGCGCCTGGCGCCACCCGGCCGGCGGCATCCAGTTGTCGACCTCGGGCTCGTTCCCGGCGAATAAGGCAAAGCTGCAGCGCCCTGACCTGCTGGCCGGACGTACCCCGCGCACGATCAACATGACCACCATCGGCGACGATTTATTGAAACCGGCCTCGCCCGCATTCGGGCCGCAAGTGGAAGCAGTGATCGTCTACAACGCCAATCCGTTGGCGATCGCGCCCGACTCCGCGAAAGTCGAACAAGGCTTCGCGCGCGAGGATTTGTTCACCGTGGTGCTGGAACAGTTCCAGACCGACAGCGCCGACTATGCCGACATCCTGCTGCCGGCCACGACCCAGCTCGAACACGTCGACGCACACCTGGCGTATGGCCACCTGTACATGATGGCGAATAACGCGGCGATTGCTCCGATGGGCGAGGCCAAGCCGAACAGTGAAATCTTCCGCCTGCTGGCCGCGCGCATGGGGCTGACCGATCCATGCTTCCTCGAATCCGACGACGAGCTGGCCGCGCAAGCCTTCGATAAAACCCACACGCGCGCGATTCACTTCGACTGGGAGTCGCTGAAACAGAAAGGCTGGCAAAAGCTGAACATGCCGGATGCGCCCTTTGCCGAGGGTGGCTTCCCGACGCCTTCCGGTAAATGCGAGTTTTATTCGAGCACGATGGCGAACGATGGCCTCGATCCGCTGCCGGCTTACATTCCTCCCTACGAATCGGCGGCATCGAATCCTGAATTGGCAAAGAAATATCCGTTGGGGATGATTTCTCCGCCGGCACGGAACTTCCTGAACTCAACCTTTGTCAATGTACAGAGCCTACGTGCAACCGAGGGCGAGCCGCACCTCGACATCCACCCGAACGACGCCGCCGCCCGCGGCATCGCCCACGGTGACATGGCACGTATTTTTAACGACCGCGGCTCTTTTATTGCCAAGGCGCGCGTGACCGAGAAAGCGCGACCGGGCCTCGTGGTGGGTCTGTCGATCTGGTGGAAGAAGCTTTCCAGAGACGGCAAGAACGCCAACGAAGTGACCAGCCAGCGCCTGACCGACATGGGACGGGCGCCCACTTTCTACGACACCCTGGTGCAGGTCGAAAAAGCCGCACCGCGACCCGGACATGAAAACTCCCACCCCTAAACTCTCCCGTTTGTTCCGGCGCGCGCTCAGCATGAGCGCAGCCGCCGGCGCCGTCGCATTACTTGCCAGTTGTTCTACGCTGAATTACTACAGCCAGGCCGCCCAGGGCCAGCTCGCTCTCCTCTCCGATGCCCGCCCCATCGATGACTGGCTGGCCGACCCGGCCACCAACACCTCGCTGCGCCACCGCCTGGAAACGGCGCGCCAGATCCGCCGCTTCGCAGTCCAGCAAATGGGCCTGCCCGACAACGACAGCTATAAAAACTACGCGGCCCTCAAGCGCCAGTACGTCTTGTGGAACGTCGTCGCCACGCCCGAGTTGTCATTAAAACCCTTGCAATGGTGTTTCCCGGTGGCCGGCTGCGTGAATTACCGCGGTTACTACAGCAAGGAAGACGCCCAGGCGTATGCGAAGCAGTTGCGTGCCGAGGGGCGTGACGTCGAAGTCGGCGGCGTCAGCGCCTATTCGACCCTCGGCTGGTTCAGCGATCCCCTGATTTCCACGTTTATCAACTATCCCGATGCCGAACTGGCGCGCCTGATTTTCCATGAACTGGCGCACCAGGTGAGCTACGTGCAAGGCGACTCGCGCTTCAACGAATCCTTCGCCAGCGCGGTGGAAGAGGCCGGCGTCGAGCTGTGGCTGGAGCGCTTCGGCAATCCGGCGATGCGCGAGGGCTATGCGCGCTACTCGGCGCGGCGCAAGGATTTCCTGACACTGCTGCTGAAGTACCGCAAGGAACTCGAACGCACCTATGCGGCCATCGTTCCCGACGAGGATAAACGCATCGGCAAGGCGCGCCTGTTCATCGCGCTGAAGGAAGAATATCAAGTCCTGAAAGCCAACTGGGGCGGCTACGCCGGCTACGACCGCTTCTTTGCCGAGCCGCTTTCGAACGCCCACCTGGCCTCGATCGCCACCTACAACGATTACGTGCCGGCCTTCCGCGCGATGCTGCGCGAGGAAAAGAATTTCGGCGCCTTTTACCGCAAGGTGAACCGCCTGGCCAAGCTCGACAAGACCGAACGCCAGCATGCCTTGCGGATGATCGACGTGACGGCGCCGCCGGCTACCTACATGGTGCAACGCACCAATGCAGCCATGCCATAGCGCGTGCCGTAGAGTGCGTGTTCCAATCGTGCCAAAAGCGCTTGCATACGTGGGCGCTGCCCGATAGCATCAATAGCAAACGCATAATGTACGCTGTGGGCGTTGTGCGCGTTTGTGCATGTTGCGCCCATGGACGATGACAATCCTATTGGAGACAGAGGCACCGATGGACAAAATTTGGCTGAAGTCGTACCCCCCTGGCGTCCCTGCCGAGATCAATCCCGACCAGTACACGTCGCTGGTGCACCTGCTGGAAGAATCCTTCCAGAAGTACGCGCAGAACAATGCGTACGTGTGCATGGACAAGTTCCTCACCTATGCCGAACTCGATGCGTGCTCGCAGCGCCTGGCCGGCTGGCTGCAAAGCCGCGGCATGGCCAAGGGCGCGCGCGTGGCCGTCATGATGCCGAACATTCTTCAGTACCCGATCGCGATCGCGGCCATCCTGCGCGCCGGCTACACCGTCGTCAACGTCAATCCGCTGTACACCCCACGCGAACTCGAACATCAACTAAAAGATTCGGGCAGCGAAGCGATCATCGTGCTCGAGAACTTCGCGCACACGGTGCAGCAAGTCCTGAAAAACACGCCGGTGCGCCACGTGGTCGTGGCCAGCATGGGCGAAATGCTCGGCGGTGCCAAGGGCATGCTGGTCAACTTCGTCGTGCGCAGCGTGAAAAAAATGGTGCCCGAATTCTCGCTGCCGAACATGGTGCGTTTCAAGGATGCGCTGGCGCAGGGCGGCAAGATGCCTTTCGCCAAGCCAACGATCACCCAGTCCGACATCGCCTTCCTGCAGTACACCGGCGGTACCACCGGCGTCTCGAAAGGCGCCACGCTCACGCACCGCAACGTGATCGCCAACGTGCTGCAGGCCGAAGCCTGGGCCGAACCGGCGAACTCGCAGCCGCCGCACGTCGAATTCCAGACCATCGTCTGCGCACTGCCGCTGTACCACATCTTCGCATTGACGGCCTGCGCCCTGTGGGGCATGCGCGCCGGCGCGCTGAACATCCTGATCCCGAACCCGCGCGACATCCCCGGCTTCATCAAGGAACTCGGCAAGTACAAAGTCAACATGCTGCCGGCGGTGAACACGCTGTACAACGCGCTGGTGAACCACCCCGACTTCGCCAGCCTCGACTTCTCGCAGCTGAAAACGGCGAACGGCGGCGGCATGGCGGTGCAGCAAGCCGTCAACGACAAGTGGAAACAGGTCACCGGCAAGAGTATCATCGAAGGTTATGGCCTGTCGGAAACTTCGCCAGTTGCCACCTGCAACCGCTCGGACGAAACCGGTTTTACCGGCAGCATCGGCTTGCCGGTGCCGTCGACCGACATTGCGATCCTGGACGACAACGGCAATCCGGTGGCGCTGGGCGAACCCGGAGAAATTGCGATCCGCGGGCCGCAGGTGATGGCGGGCTACTGGAACCGTCCGGACGAAACGGCCAAGGTCATGACCGCCGACGGTTTCTTCAAGTCGGGCGACATCGGCATCATGGACGAGCGCGGCTACGTGAAAATCGTCGACCGCAAGAAGGACATGATCCTGGTGTCGGGCTTTAACGTCTATCCGAACGAACTCGAAGGCGTGATCGCCGGCCATCCGGGCGTGCTCGAATGCGCCGTGGTCGGCGTGCCTGACGAGCACTCGGGCGAGGCGGTGAAAGTGTTCGTGGTGCGCAAGGACCCGGCGCTGACGGAGAGTGCGCTGATGGACTACTGCAAGGCGCAGTTCACCGGCTACAAGAAACCGAAGTACATCGAATTCCGCGACGAACTGCCGAAGACGAACGTCGGCAAGATCCTGCGGCGCGCGCTGCGCGACGAACAGCAGCAGAAGCAAAAGCAAGCAGCCTGACGCTGTAGCGCTACACAGCACGCGTCCGGCTGGCAAAGCCGCCCAGGTGATGGGCGGCTTTGCATTTTTATTGGACACACAGAGTTATAGAAGGCGAGGCATAGATGGACAAGTTTTGGCTCAAGTCGTACCAGGCTGGTGTACCGGCGGAAATCGACCCGACGCAGTACCGCTCCCTGACCCATTTGCTGGAAGAGTCGTTCCGCAAGTACGCCGGCCAGAATGCGTTCGCCTGCATGGACAAGACCATCACCTACGCCGAACTCGACCGCATGTCGGCGCGCATGGCGGCCTGGTTCCAGAGCCGCGGCCTGCAGCCGGGCGCGCGCATCGCGATCATGCTGCCGAACGTGCTGCAATACCCGGTGGCGATGGCGGCGGCGCTGCGCGGCGGCTACACCATCGTCAACGTCAACCCGCTGTACACCCCGCGTGAACTGCAGCACCAGTTGAAGGACTCGGGCGCCGAAGCGCTGGTGGTGCTGGAAAATTTTGCCCATACGGTGCAGCAGGTGATCGCCAACACCGGCGTGAAACATGTCGTCGTCGGCAGCATGGGCGATCTGCTCGGCGGCCTGAAGGGCACCATCGTCAACTTCGTCGTCCGCAAGGTCAAGAAGATGGTGCCGGCCTGGTCGTTGCCCGGTTCGACCGGTTTTAACAAGATGCTGGCCGAGGGTGCACGCCTTACCTTCAAGCCGGTCAAACTCGGCCACGACGACATCGCCTTTTTGCAGTACACCGGCGGCACTACGGGCGTCTCGAAAGGCGCCGTGCTCCTGCACCGCAACGTGCTGGCCAACGTGCTGCAGAACGAAGGCTGGTTCGGGCCGTCGCTGGCCGGCGTACCGGGCGGACAGCAGCTGCAATTCATGTGCGCGCTGCCGCTGTACCACATCTATGCGCTGACGGTCTGCGCCTTGCTCGGCATGCGCATGGGCGCGATGAACGTGCTGATCCCGAACCCGCGCGACATGGACGGCTTCATCAAGGAACTGGGCAAGTACCGCATCAACGTGTTCCCGGCCGTGAATACCTTGTATAACGGCCTGGTGAACCAGCCCGGCTTCGCCAAGCTGGACCACTCGAGCTATCTGCTGTGTCCGGGCGGCGGCATGGCGGTGCAGCAGGCGGTGGCCGACAAATGGCTGCACATGACCGGCACCCCGATCGTCGAAGGCTATGGCCTGTCCGAGACCTCGCCGGTGGTCACCGCCAACCGCTGCGACATCACCGATTTTACGGGGACCATCGGCCTGCCGCTGCCGTCGACCGAAGTTCTGATCGTCGACGAAACGGACAAACCTGTCCCCTTCGGCCAGTCCGGAGAAATCGCCGTGCGCGGCCCGCAGGTGATGGCCGGCTACTGGCAGCGCGACGACGAAACGGCCAAGGTCATGACGGCCGACGGCTTCATGAAGACCGGCGACATCGGCATCATGGACGAACGCGGCTACACGCGCATCGTCGACCGCAAGAAGGACATGATCCTGGTCTCGGGCTTCAACGTCTACCCGAACGAGGTCGAGAACGTCGTCGCCTCGCATCCGGGCGTGCTGGAAGTGGCTTGCGTCGGCGTGCCGGATAAACATTCGGGCGAGGCCGTGAAGCTGTATGTGGTCAAGAAGGATCCGGCGCTGACGGTGGACACCCTGATGGCCTTCTGCAAGGACGAGCTGACCGGCTATAAACGCCCGCGCATGATCGAGTTCCGCGATACGCTTCCTAAAACCAATGTCGGCAAGATCCTGCGCCGCGAACTGCGCGACGAGCAGCAAAGCGCCTGACGGCGCCTGGCCTGTGGCGCTTCCCGTAGGGTGGACACTTGTGTCCACGCGGATTGAACATACCGATAACGGCACAGGCATCAGCCCCACAGGCGAACGCAATCTCTTGCGGCTTCCGTTTCCACGAATCACCCGGTGATCCGCGTGGGCACAAGTGCCCACCCTACGAGGTTGTGAAAAAATCGCCATGCCTGCGTTGCACCGCCTTGCCGTACCCACGTACTGTCTTCGGCGGCGCGCCTTGCCCTGACGATTTTTTAACAACCTCTACGGTGCGCCGCTGCCGCAGGCGTGGTTTCCGTTCGCGCAGCTCCCGCGGACAGCCCCACTAACGTCTCACGGCTGGTATCCGATGTGTTAACTCGTTGACTCTTCCACACCTTTTTGCAACACTCAACTGGCTGTCGACTTGGGCCAGACGCGCCTCCCGCGCGCCACCATGGGTTGGCAGTTTCCCTTCTTGCGGAGCCAAGATGCGCGCCTGGTACCGAGTGTTGTCCTTCCTCTCTCTCTCACTGTGCGCCTGCGGCGCCGCGGGGCAAACGGTCGTCTCCGCGTTCTCGCCCGAGGGCGCCGTGAAAGGCGTGCGCCAGGTCACGGCGCGCTTCTCGAGCCAGATGGTCGCCTTCGGCGACCCGCGCGCCGCCGATCCCTTCAGCGCCGACTGCGCCGAGAAGGGAACCGGACGCTGGATCGACGGCTCCACCTGGAGCTATGACTTCGAACGCGACGTCCCCGGCGCCGTCGCCTGCACATTTACACTGCGTCCCGACGCGCGCGACCTCGCCGGCCAGCCGCTCGCCGGCAAGCGCGCCTTTGCCTTCAACACCGGCGGACCCTCGATCGTGCGCGCGCTGCCGCACGAGGGCAGCCAGCAAGTCGACGAGCAGCAGATCTTCCTGCTCGCGCTGGATGCGCCGGCCCGCACGAAAGACATCGAACACCATGCCTGGTGCCGCGCCGACGGCGTCAACGAAAAGATCGGCGTGCGCGTGCTGGCAGGGGAGGAGCGCGAGCGCGTGCTGGCGCAGCGGCGCGAGTTCGTCGACCGCCACCTGACCGTGTACTGGCGCGCGCGCGGCCGCACCTGGCAGGCCGCGCTGCCACTCAAGAACAAGCTGGACGACGGCTTCCCGATCGTCGCCCTGCAATGCCGCCGCACGCTGCCGGCCGACGTCGACCTCGCCCTGGTCTGGGGCAAGGGCATCGCCGCGCCGAACGGTGTTGCCGTCGACACCGACCAGACCCTGGCCTACCGCACGCGGCCCGACTTCAACCTGAGCCTGCGCTGCGAGCGCGTCAATGCGAAAGCCGGCTGCGTGCCCTTCCTGCCGGTGTCGGTCGACTTCAGGGCGCCGGTGGCGCTGGCCGAAGCGCGCAAGATCCATCTCGAGGGACCAGGCGGCAAGCGCTTCGCAGCGACCATCGGCGACGAGGGGAAGGGCGGCTTCGTCAGCGCGTTGACCTTCCCCGGACCCTTCCCCGAGCTGGCGACCTTGCAGCTGCGCTTGCCCGCCGGCTTGCAGGACGACGCCGGCCGCGCGCTGACGATTCGCAAACCGGGCGCGCTGGCGCTGCGCGTCGACCGCCAGCCACCGCTGGTCAAATTCTCGGCGCCGTTCGGCATCATCGAAGCGGGCGGCGACCGCCTGCTGCCGGTCACGGTGCGCAACGTCGAGGCCAGGCTGGCCACAAGCGTGCGCAGCAGCGGCGCCAGCCTGCGCCTCACGCAAGAGCAGGACGTGATGGCCTGGCTCGGCAAGCTCAACAGCTATGGCGGGGCTGTATCGACCCCGCCCGAACAGTCCGGCGCGGCGCTGCAACGACAGGTATTGGGGCCAAAGGCCGGCGGCGCCATCGAACGCTTCGCGCTGCCCAAGCCGAACGGACGGCGCGCCTTCGAGGTCGTCGGCATTCCGCTGCGCCAGCCGGGCTTCTACGTCGTCGAGCTGGCCAGCCCGCAGCTGGGCCGCGCCATCAACGACAAGGGGCGCACGGCGTATGTGCACACGACGGCGCTGGTGACCAACCTGACGGCGCATTTCAAGCACGGCGCCGAGTCCTCGCTGGTGTGGGTCACCTCGCTCGACAAGGGGCGGCCGGTGGCGCGCGCCCAGGTCGGCGTGCGCAACTGCGCCGGCAAGCTGCTGTGGAGCGGTGTCACCGATGCCAGCGGCGTGGCGCGCATCGCCCGGCCGCTGGCGCGCAGCGAATGCCGTAATGAAGGCGGCTACTTCGTCAGCGCGCGCAGCGGCGACGATTTTACGTTCACCCTGTCTGAATGGCAGCGCGGGATCGAGCCATGGCGCTTCAACCTGAACACGGAATCGCTGGACAAGGACAGCCGCCTCGTCGCCACCGTGTTCGACCGCACCCTGCTGCGCGCCGGCGAAACGGTCCACATGAAGCATTTCCTGCGCCGCCGCGTCGGCAGCGGCCTGGCGCTGGTGAACGCGCGCGACCCGGCGCCACGCAACGTGCCTTCGATGCTGGACCAGGACGCTGCTGCCGATAAAGCGCCGCGGCCGTCGAAAGGCGTGCTGGTGCACCAGGGCAGCGGCGACAAGGTCGCGTTTGACTTGACCTGGGATGCGGCCGGCCAGGCGCTTGGCGAATGGACGATTCCGCCGGAGAGTAGGCTGGGCCAGTACGACGTCGTCATCGGTGGCCAGGTGGCCGGCAGCTTCCGGGTCGAACAGTTCCGCGTGCCGACCATGAAGGCGGTGCTCAAGGGGCCGGCCGAACCCGCGGTGGCGCCGCGCAGCATCGTGCTCGACGCCCAGGTGAACTACCTGGCGGGCGGCCCGGCCGGCGGTGCGCCGGTCAAATTGCGCACGGTCTCGGAACCGGCCGCGCTGCGCTTCGCCGATTACGAGGGGTTCGCCTTTGCCGGCGGCGACGTCAAGGAAGGCGTCGAACAGGAAGGCGCGCAGGACAACGAGGGTTTCGAAGAGGATGGCGCCGAAGACGAAGCGCAGGGTGCCAGCGGCGAGGCCGCGCGCACCCAGAGCCTGACGCTCGACCGCGCCGGCGGCGCGCGCATGATCGTGCCCGACCTGCCGCAGCTGGACCAGCCACGCACCCTGCTGGCCGAGCTGACCTACCAGGACGCGAATGGCGAAACGCTGACGGCCTCCACCCGCGTGCCGCTGTGGCCGTCGCGCCTGGCCGTCGGCATCAAGCAGGGCAGCTGGTTGAGCGGGGATACCATGAAATTTCAGGTCGCCGTGCTCGACGTGAAGAGCAAACCGGTGGCGGGAACCCGGATTGACGTCGACGTGTTCCAGCGCGTGACCTGGTCGCACCGGCGGCGCCTGGTCGGCGGCTTTTATGCCTACGAAAACAGCAGCGAGATCAAGCGCATCGGCGCCGCCTGCGCCGGCACCAGCGATGCCCGCGGCCTGCTGCTGTGCGAACTGAAGGCGCCGGCCGAGGGCAACCTGATCCTGCGCGCCCGCGCCGTCGACCTTGATGGCCGCCCGAGCCTGGCGCGCAGCGATGTCTGGGTGGCCGGGCGCGGTGCGCAGTGGTTCGAGGCGTCCGACAACGACCGCATCGACCTGCTGCCCGTAAAACCGCGCTTCGAGCCGGGCGAGCGCGCCAGCTTCCAGTTGCGCATGCCCTTCCGCGCCGCCACGGTGCTGGTGACGGTCGAGCGTGAAGGCATCCTCGACACGTATCTACGGCGCGTCTCGGCGCAGGACCCGACCATCACCCTGCCGATCAAGGCGAGCTATGCGCCGAACGTGTTCGTTTCGGCGCTGGTGGTGCGCGGACGCGTGGTCGGCGTGCAGCCGAGCGCGCTGGTCGACCTCGGCAAGCCCGCCTATAAACTCGGCATCGCCCCGGTGCGGGTCGGCTGGGCGGCGCACGAATTGCAGGTGCAGGTCGCCAGCGACAAGCCGGTCTATAAAGTGCGCGAGCGCGCCGCGGTGCGTGTAAAGGTCACGCGCGCCGACGGCAAGCCGCTGCCCCCTGGCGCCGAGATCGCACTGGCCGCCGTCGACGTCGGCCTCTTGGAACTGAAACCGAACGACAGCTGGAAGCTGCTCGAGACGATGATGAGCGAGCGCGGCCTGCAGGTGGAAACATCGACCGCGCAAATGCAGGTCGTCGGCAAGCGTCACTTCGGCCGCAAGGCGGTTGCGCATGGCGGCGGCGGCGGGCAGGGCGCCGGCCGCGAACTGTTCGACACCCTGCTGCTGTGGCAGGGAAAAGTCAGGCTCGATGCCAGGGGAGAAGCGCAGGTAACGGTGCCGCTGAACGATTCGCTGACGGGTTTCCGCATTGTCGCCGTGGCCAGCGCCGGCGCCGGCTTGTTCGGCACCGGGTCGCTCGACGTGCGCAGCACACAGGACCTGATGCTGCTGTCCGGGCTGCCGCAGCTGGTGCGCGCCGGCGACCGCCTGCGCGCCGGTTTTACGGTCCGTAACGCCTCCGAGCGCGCGCAGCAGGTGCAACTGGCGGCGCAGCTGACGGCAGATGCGGGTGCGCCGCGGTCCCTCGCCGCGCAGACGGTCACGCTCGATGCAGGCGCATCGCGCGAGCTGTTCTGGGACCTAACAGTGCCGCAGGCGCAAGCACTGCGCTGGCAGGTCGATGCGAAGAGCGGATCAGCGAGCGACAGCATCCGCATCGTGCAAAAGGTCGGCGCCGCGGTGCCGTTGCGTACGCTGCAGGCGACCCTGCTCCAATTGGACGGGCCAAAGGCGATGCAGGTCGAGCGGCCGCCTGACGCGCTGCCCGGCTACGGCGGCGTGCGTACGACCTTCAGCCCGCGCCTGGGCGGCAGCCTCGCCGGCGTGCGCGACTACATGGCGGCCTATCCGTATTCCTGTTTCGAGCAGCGCACTTCGCGCGCGGTGGCGCTGCGCGACGAGAAGGAGTGGATCCAGGTCGCGGCGACCCTGCCGGCCCACCTCGACGGCGACGGCATGGTCAAATATTTTGCGTCGATGTTGGAGGGCAGCGACAGCCTCACGGCCTACATCCTGTCGGTGACGGCGGAAGCCGGCTTCGCCATGGCGCCGGAAGCGCGCGAACGCATGCAGGCCGGGCTGATCGCCTTTGTCGAAGGAAAAATCGTGCGCGGCAGCGGCCTGCGCACGGGCGAACTGGCGGTGCGCAAGCTGGCCGCGCTGGAAGCGCTGTCCCGCATCGAACCGGTGCGCCAGGACTGGCTGCAATCGTTCACGGTCGAACCGACCCTGTGGCCGACGTCCGCCGTCATCGACTGGTACCTGGTGCTGCAACGTTCGCCCGCGCTGGAGCGGCGCGACAGCCTGCTGGCCCAGGCGCAGCAGATCCTGCGCGCGCGCCTGAACCTGCAAGGCACGACGATGGGCTTTTCTACCGAGCGCAGCGACGACTGGTGGTGGCTGATGGCTTCGCCGGACGTGAACGCCAACCGCCTGCTGCTGGCCATGCTGGACCATCCGGCCTGGCAGGGCGACATGGGCCGCCTCGCGCGCGGCACGCTGGGACGCCAGCAGAAGGGCCACTGGAGCACGACCCTGGCCAATGCCTGGGGCACGCTGGCGCTGGAAAAATTCTCGGCGAAGTTCGAAGCGCAGCCCGTCACCGGCACCAGCAGCGCCGTGCTGGCAAGCGTCGCCAAACCCGGCAAACCCGCCAGCTGGACTGGCACGGTACCGAACAGCGTGCTGCAAGCCTGGCCCGAGGGCCGCGCCCAGCTGACGCTGCGTCACGAAGGCGGCGGCAAGCCGTGGGCCACCGTGCAGAGCCTGGCGGCCGTGCCATTGAAGGCGCCGCTGTCCTCGGGTTACCGCATCGCGCGCGGCGTCACCCCGGTCGAGCAGGCCAGGGCGGGCAGCTGGGCGCGCGGCGACGTGTACCGTGTAAAACTCGACCTGGAGGCGCAGGCCGACATGAGCTGGGTCGTGGTCGACGATCCGATTCCGGCCAGCGCCAGCATCCTCGGCACCGGTCTTGGACGCGACGCGCAGATCGCCACGCGCGGGGAAGCACGGCGCGGCTGGGTGCAGCCGGACTATGAAGAACGGACCCAGGGCGCCTTCCGCGCCTATTATTCCTGGGTCCCGAAAGGGATGTGGAGCATCGAATACACGGTGCGCCTGAATAACGAAGGCAGTTTCAATTTGCCGCCGACGCGGGTCGAAGCGATGTACAGCCCCGAGATGTTCGGCGAAGCGCCGAATGCGGTGGTCGTGGTGGGGCGCTGATGCCGACCTTGCTGCGGCCTGTGCTGTTGGCGGCGTGCGTTTTGGCCAGCGCGGCCGTCGGGGCCGCCGTGCCGACCCCGGCCCAGGTGCAGGCCGCCTGGCGCACATCCGACGCCCGGCTGCTCGACCGCCACGGCGTGCCGATCGATGCCGTGCGCGTCGACATGCGCGTACGGCGCCTGGCCTGGACGCCGCTGGCCGAGATCTCGCCGGCGCTGGGCGCGGCGGTGCTGCAGGCCGAGGACCAGCGCTTCATGCAGCACGGCGGCGTCGACCTGCGCGCCGCCGGCCAGGCCGCCTGGGACAACCTGTTTCGCGAACGTCCACGCGGCGCGTCGACCATCACGATGCAACTGGCTGGCCTGCTCGACGCCGAACTGCGCGCCGGCGGTGGCGGACGCTCGTGGACACAGAAGTGGAACCAGGCGCTGGCCGCGCGCGAGATCGAGGCCGGCTGGAGCAAGCGCCAAATCCTCGAGGCTTACCTGAACCTGGCCTCTTTTCGCGGCGAGCTGCAGGGCGTGCGCGCAGCATCGACCGCGCTGTTCGGCAAGCTGCCATCTGGACTGGACCAGGCCGAATCAAATATCCTGGCCGCGCTCCTGCGCGCACCCGGCGCCGCGCCGCGGGCAGTGGCGCGGCGCGCCTGCGCGCTGGCGCTGGAACTCAAATCGCAGGCGACGTGCGCCAGCATCGAATGGCAAACCGAGGTGGCCCTGGGCCGGCCGCTGGCGCAGCCGCAGCAGCCCCTGGCGCGCCAGGCCGCGCGCAGGCTGCTGGGCGAGGCCGGCCTGTCCGGCCGCAGTACGCTCGACGCCGGCCTGCAGCGTTTTACATTGGAATCCTTGCGCCGCCACCTGCGCGCACTGGCCGGGCGCAATGCCGGCGATGGCGCAGTGATCGTGATCGACAACGCCAGCGGAGAATTGCTGGCTTATGTCGGCAATGCCGGCAACAGCGAAGTCGACGGCGTGCTGGCGCTGCGCCAGGCCGGTTCGACCCTGAAGCCCTTCCTGTACGAGCTGGCGCTGGAACGGCGTCTGTTGACGGCGGCTTCGCTGCTCGACGACAGCCCGGTCGACGTCGCCGCCGGCGCCGGCATGTACGTGCCGCAGAATTACGACCGCCAGTTCAAGGGCTATGCCAGCGTGCGCACCAGCCTGGCCAGCTCGCTGAACATTCCGGCCGTGCGCACGCTGCTGCTGACGGGCCTGGAGCGCTTTTACGAGCGCCTGCAGGCGCTCGGCCTGGACTCGCTGACGCAGGACGCGCAATTCTACGGCCCTTCGCTGGCGCTCGGCTCGGCCGACGTGTCGCTGCTGGAACTGGCCAACGCGTATCGGACGCTGGCGAACGGCGGCTTGATGGGACCGGTTACCCTGCGCCCGCGTGCGCCGCAGGCCGGGCAGCGCGTGTTAGATGCCGGCGCCAGCTTCATCGTCGGCGACATCTTGTCCGACCGCGGCGCGCGCAGCCCGACCTTCGGCCTGCGCAGCGAGCTGGCCACCGCCTACTGGAGCGCCGTCAAAACCGGGACCAGCAAGGACATGCGCGACAACTGGTGCCTGGGGTATTCGGACCGCTACACGGTCGGCGTCTGGGTCGGCAATTTCGATGGACAGCCGATGTGGGACGTGTCCGGCGTCTCCGGCGCGGCCCCGGTCTGGCGCGACGTGATGGATTACCTGCACCGCGACCGGCCCGGCCGGCAGGGCGCGGCGCCGCGCGCGCTGCTGCGGCGCGAGGTGCGTTTTATTCCGGCGCACGAGCCGCCGCGGCCCGAATGGTTCCTGGCCGGGACCGAGAGCGCGGTGGTGGAGGCGGTGCCGGCCGTGCGGCGCGCGCCGCGCATCGTGTATCCGCTCGACGGCAGCATCATTGCGCTCGATCCGGACATCCCGGCGCAGCAGGAGCGCATCGTGCTGCGCGCGCAGGCCGGGACTGGCCTGCGCTGGCGCATCGACGGCGCCGATGCCGGCGCGGCGGACGCGGCGCTCGCCTGGCGCCCGCTGGCGGGCGAACACCGGCTCGAACTGGTCGGGGAGGACGGCAAGGCGGTCGCCGTCAGCCGCTTCGAGGTGCGCGGCAATCGCCGGCCCGATGGCGAGGACGGGTAGGATCTATTCGAGCGCCGCCGCGCCGCGCCGCTCGGCCACTTCCTGCAGCACGGCATGCACGTGCTCCAGGTTCGCCGGTTTCGTCAGGTGCGCATCGAAGCCGGCGGCCGACGAGCGCTCGCGGTCTTCGCGCGCGCCCCAGCCGGTGAGGGCGACCAGGGTCGCCTGCGCCATGCCGTCGATGCGGCGCAGCGCCTGGGCGACGTCGTGGCCGCTCTGGTCGGGCAGGCCGATGTCGAGGAAGACCACGTCCGGGCGCAGCCGCGCCGCCGCCGCCAGCGCCGCGCCGCCGTCGTGCGCGACCTCCACCGCGTGCCCGTTCATTTCCAGCAGCGCGCACAGCATGTGCGCGGCGTCGACGTTGTCGTCGACCACGAGGATGTTCAGTCCCGGCGTGGCCGGCAGGCTGACCGCCGCCGCAGCCGCTGCGGCGGGCGCACTGTCCGCGCTGTCCGCGGCCGACAGCGATCCGCACGGCAGCACCACGGTAAAACAGCTGCCCTGCTTCAGGCCCGCGCTGTGCGCGCTCACGCGCCCGCCATGCAGCTCGACCAGGCGCTTGACCAGGTTCAGGCCGACGCCCAGGCCGCCCTGGGCCATGGCGGCGCCATCCTGCGCCTGCGCATACATGTCGAAGATCAGCGGCAGCATCTCGGGGGCGATGCCGATGCCGTTATCCAGCACGCTCAGCACGGCCTCGCCGCCGAGCAGCTGCGCGCGCACCGTGATCTGGCCGCCGGCCGGCGTGTATTTCGCCGCATTGTTGACCAGGTTGTTGAGCACTTGCGCGATACGGTGGCGGTCGACGTGCAGCAGCACCGGCTGGTCCGGCAGTGCGAGCGCGAGCCGGTGCGCGCCGGCGGTCACCAGCGGCATGCTCATCTCGACCGCGTCCTTGACCACGTCGGCCAGCGCCACGTGGCTGCGGCGCAGCTCGACCTTGCCCTCGGACAGGCGCGCCATGTCGAGCAGGTCGTCGACCAGGTGCACCATGTGGTCGACCTGGCGCTTGATCATGCCCTGCACCTTGCCCGACTGCGCCGCCGACGGATTCACGCGCATCAGCTCCAGGCCGGTGCGAATCGGCGCCAGCGGGTTGCGCAATTCGTGCGCGAGCGTGTACAGGAACTCGCTTTGCATGCGGTTCTTCTTTTGCAGTTCCTCCTCGGCTTCGGTGCGCGCATGCACGTCGGTGACGGTGCCGACATAGCCGTTCAATTTCCCATCGTCGCCGTAGCGCGGCGTGCCGGCATCGATGAACCAGCGGTAGGCACCGTCATGGCGGCGCAGGCGGTAGTCGATACTGAACGGCGTTCCTCCCGCAACAGCGTCCAGGAAGGTATCGCGCGTGCGCGGCAAGTCGTCCGGATGCACGTTCTCGAGCCAGCCCAGGCCGCGGTCCTGCTCCCAGCTGCGCCCGGTGTATTCGTACCAGCGCCGGCTCAGGTAGGTGCACAGGTTGTTTTCGTCGGTGGTCCACAGCATGACCGGCGCCACGTCGACCAGCGTATGGAAGTAGGACTCGCGCATGGCCGAGGCCTGCAGCTGCTGGCGCCGTTCGCGGCCCAGCTGCACCTGGCGCTGCACGCGCGCCAGCAATTCGGCGGCGGCGAAGGGTTTGACGAGGTAGTCGTCGGCCCCGGCTTGCAGGCCTTCGACCTTGGCTTCTTCGCCGGCGCGCGCCGACAGCAGCATCACCGGCAGGTCACGCAGCGTGGCGTGCGCACGGATTTGGGCGATCAGGCCGAAGCCGTCGAGCTTGGGCATCATCACGTCGCTCAGCAGCAGGTCGGGCGGGTCGCGCAGCAGCAGTTCAAACGCCGCTTCGCCATCGGCGCAGGCCGTCACCTCGGCATGCGGATCGAGCAGCGCTTTCAGATAGGCGCGCATGTCGTTGTTGTCGTCGGCGATCAGGATGCGCGGCAGCGGGGCGGCCGGCAGCAGCAGGGTGCCGGCCGGCGCCGTACGTGTGCTCGCAGACGCTTCTTCGTCGGGCAGCCAGCGCAGCGCTTCCTCGACGAAGGCGGCGCCCATGCGCTGCGCCAGTACAGGTTCGGCAGCGGCGGCGTCGACGATCCGTTCTTCGGGCAGGTGCGCGTGGCCGAAGGGCAGGTCGACGTCGAAGCGGGTGCCTTGTCCTTCGACGCTGTGCACGGCGATGCTGCCGCCATGCAGGCGCACCAGCTCCTGGATCAGCGCCAGGCCGATGCCGGTGCCTTCGTAGGTGCGGCCGGGCGTGCCTTCGATGCGGTGAAAGCGCTCGAACACGCGCGGCAGTTCGGCTGCCGGAATGCCGCTGCCGGTGTCAACCACCGACAGGCGCGCCATGCCCGCGTGCCGATGCAGGGCGATGGAAACGCTGCCTTCAAGCGTGAACTTGAAGGCGTTCGACAGCAAATTAAAAACGATCTTTTCCCACATGTCGCGGTCGACCCAGACCGGCTCGCCCGGGTCTTGCAAATCGACCTCGTAGCGCAGGCCGCCCTTGGCCATGGCCGATTCGAACACGCTGGCGAGATCGGCGGTGAGGCGCGCCAGGTCGGTCGCGACATAGGTCGCCTGTACCCGGCCCGCTTCGATGCGCGAAAAATCGAGCAGCGAATTCACCAGCTTCAGCAGGCGCAGCGCGTTGCGGTGGGTGAGGTCGACGCGCTTGCGCTGCACCGGCCCGAGCGGTTCATTCAGGTCGGCCAGGGCATCGTCGAGCGGCCCCAGGATCAGCGTCAACGGCGTGCGGAATTCGTGCGAGACGTTGGAAAAGAAGGCGGTCTTGGCGCGGTCGATCTGCGCCAGTTCCTCGGCGCGGCGCTGCTCCTTTTCGTAGGCGACGACGTTGCCGACGGCGGTGTTCAGGGCGGCGCCGAGCAGGTCGTAGTAGCCGAGGTAGTCGGCATCGAGCGCGCGCGCGGCGCTCACGCCTGCGACGGCGAAGCCGAACAGGGCCTGCTCGCCGGGCAGGGCGATCGGCAGCACCAGCGCGGAATCCGGCGCCGCCGCATAGCCGCCGCAAGGCACGGCGCCGAAGCGCGGCGCCAGGCCATCGATGCGCTGCGCCGTGCCAAACTGCGCGCTGCGTGCAAAAGGCCAGCAGGCGTCGTCCAGGTCGAGACTCGCCGGCGCCAGCGCCGGGTGGGCATCGAGGCCGACGCTGCTGCACAGTTCCAGCTTGCCATCGCCGTCGATCCGGTAGACCAGCAGGAAGGGCAGGTCCAGCGCCATGTTGGCGTGCTGGGCGGCGATGCCGCGCCCGATCTCGTCCAGGGTGCGGGCGTCGGCGATGTCGACGCTCAGGTCGCGTAAACCATGCGTGCGGCGCGCATTCAGTACCGTCGCGGTCGACTCGGTGATCGGGTGGAAGATGCCGCCGACTTCACCCGACTCGTCGCGGATCGGCGAAAACGAGAAGGTCATGAAGGCTTCCTCGAGATAGCCGAGGCGGTCGAGGAACATGCGCTGGTCCTTGATGTAGGCGCCCTCTCCCTTATGGGCGCGGTCGAAGGCGTCGCCCACCACCGGCAGCGCGCTGGCCCAGATCTCCTTGAACGGCGCACCCATCGCCTGCGGATGCAGGTCGCCGCAGATCGGGCGGTAGGCGTCGTTGTAGATCTGGATGTCGTCCGGGCCCCAGGCAACCAGGATCGGGAAGGTCGAGGACAGGCACAGGCTGACCGAGGTGCGCAGGCTCTGCGGCCAGTCCTGCAGCGGGCCGAGCGGCGTTGTCGACCAGTCCATCGCGCGGATCAGCGCCCCCATTTCACCGCCGCCGGCAAGCCAGCCGAGGTCGTCGTTTACGGCCGGTGAGGAGGGAAATGGGGACATGGCAAGCAGACTTAATTGAAAGAAATAACGGAAATTAGCAGCACATTCTATGCTAACTCAGCAATATTTATCGACATTGTCAAAATATCGTTGTACCGTGAGTAACAAGCGGCGCCGTGGCTGGCGGGTTGCGGCTCAGCCGCGCCGGATCCGGGGCGAGCCGTTCGCGACGGCAAAGACGGCCGCCTGCGACTGGCCGCTGCGCGCATCGCGCACGTCGTCGAGCGCCATGAAGCGCGCCTGCGCCGCTTGCGGCGTCAGCTCGACCAGCATGTAGCCGCGCCGGTCGCTGCGCCCGTACAGCATGTGCGGATTGCGCTCGACGTTTTCCTGCGTGCGCGCCTGCGGCCGCGAACTCGAGGTGACCGAGGTACCGCACAACTCCGCGGCGACGACCGGATTCGCGCGCGAGACCGGGCGGTTGAAATCGCGCCGCAATTCGCTCGCATAAAAGGTGTGCACGTCGCCGGCCAGCACCAGCGGATTGTTCGCACCGCTGCGCACCAGCGTATCGAGCAAACGCCGGCGCGCCGCCGGATAGCCATCCCAGCCATCGGTCCAGAAGCGGCCATCGTCGGGCGCGCGCACCGGCACCCCGCTCGACTGCGCCAGCGGCGTCTGCTGGGCCAGGATGTTCCACTGTGCGCGCGAGGACGCCAGCCCCTGCGCCAGCCAGGCTTCCTGTTCGCTGCCCAGCATCGTGCGCCGTGGGTCGCGCAGTTCGGCGCAGGCGCGCGCCAGCACCACGTTCGAGCCGCCGCGTCCCGGTTTCGAACAGGGCAGCGGTGAGCGGTACTGGCGGTTGTCGAGCACGTGGAAGCGCGCCAGCCGTCCCCAGTCATGGCGCTGGTACATGCGCATGGCGCCGAAGCGGCCGGGGCGCGGCGCGACCAGGCGCAGCGGCATGTGTTCATAAAACGCCTGGTAAGCCGCGGCGCGCCGTGCGGCGAAGTCGTTTGATAAACGCTCGTCGACGTCGCCGGCGTAATCATTGGCGACTTCGTGGTCGTCCCAGGTCACGATCCAGGGCGCGGCGCGGTGCGCGCTTTGCAGGTCCGGGTCGCTCTTGTATTGCGCATAGCGCGCGCGGTACTGCGCCAGCGTGAACGACTCGTCGCTGCGAATCGCGCGTTGCGGATGGCGCAGTTGATAGGGTCCCCACTCATAGATGTAGTCGCCCAGGAAGGCGACCAGGTCGGGCGCGGCGGCGGCAATGTGGCGGTGCGCGGCGTAGTGGCCGAATTCCCAGTGCTGGCAGGAGGCGACCGCCAGTTTCAACGATCCGGGCAGCGTGTCGGCGGCCGGCGCGGTGCGCGTGCGGCCGATTGGGCTGACGGCGTCGCCCAGCATGAAGCGGTACCAGTACCAGCGCGCGGGCCGCAATCCTGTCGCATCGACGTGCACGCTGTGCGCCAGGTCGGGCGACGCCACCGCGCTGCCCTGCGCCACCACTTTACGGAAGGCCTCGTCTTCGGCCACTTCCCAGCGCACGCTCAAGGCGATCGCGGAAACCGATGCTGCGTTGAGCGGATCGGGCAGGATGCGGGTCCAGAGGATGACCGAATGCGGCAGCGGCGAGCCGGAAGCGACGCCGAGCGAGAAGGGATACGTCGTGCCCGCGGCGGCGGCACCGAAAGCAGCGCCGCCCGTCGCCGCGGCCGCCAGGCGCGCCGCGTCGAGCAGGAAGCTGCGGCGCGTTTCCTTCACTGATGCGAGATCAGCGATTCGATCGGCGGCAACTGGCGCGGCTTGCGGTCGGGGCCGGTGGCGACATAGGTCAGCGTCGCCTCGGTGACTTTGACGATGTTCGACTGCAGGCGGTTGCGTTCGGCATACACCTCGACATACACGGTGATCGAGGTATTGCCTACCTTGACGATATCGGCGTAAAACGACAGCAGGTCGCCGACGAACACCGGGTTCTTGAACAGGAAGGAATTCACCGCGATGGTGGCGACGCGGCCATTGGCGCGGCGCGTGGCCGGCAGCGAACCGGCGATGTCGACCTGGGCCATGATCCAGCCGCCGAAGACGTCGCCATACACGTTCGCATCAGGCGGGCCCGGCATCACACGCAGTTGCGGCATTTTTCCTTCCGGCAGGCGGTTGGTCATCATGTCGCTGTTGGTGGGAGCGGTGTTTTCTGGCGTGGTCATCTTGAATTCTCGTGAAAAGCTACAATCGTCCCGAATTGAACCATAGATCCCGGATCCCTGCCATGCGACGCTCTTCCACCAGTCCTCCTCCGCCGCCCGACGGTTTCAAGCGGCAGCGTACGGACTGGGCCACCCTGAAAACCCTGTTCCCTTACCTGTGGGTGTACAAATGGCGCGTGATCGCCGCGCTCGGCGCGCTGATCGGCGCCAAGATGGCCAACGTCGGCGTGCCGCTGGTGCTGAAACAACTGATCGACCAGCTGGCGATCGACCCTGCGCACCCGCAGGCGCTGCTGGTGCTGCCGCTGGGCGCATTGGTGGCCTACGGCTTGCTGCGCCTGTCGACCACGGTGTTTACCGAGCTGCGCGAATTCCTGTTCGCCCGCGTGACGCAGCGCGCGGTACGCACCATCGCCTTGCGCGTGTTCCGCCACCTGCATGCGCTCTCGCTGCGCTTTCACCTGAACCGCCAGACCGGCGGCATGACGCGCGATATCGAACGCGGCACGCGCGGCGTGAATTCGCTGATCTCGTACTCGCTGTTCAACGTGCTGCCGACCCTGGTCGAGATCACGCTGGTGCTGGGCTACCTGGTGTTCAACTACGACAAGTGGTTCAGCATCATCACCGCGGTGGCGCTGGTCACCTACATCACGTTTACGGTCGTGGTCACGGAGTGGAGAACGCACTTCCGCCGCACGATGAACGACCTCGACTCGAAAGCCAACACCAAGGCGATCGACTCGCTGATCAACTACGAGACCGTCAAATACTTCGGCAACGAGGATTACGAAGCCAAACGCTACGACCAGGGGCTGCAAAGCTACGAGAATGCCGCGGTGCGTTCGCAGACTTCGCTGTCGGTGCTGAACACGGGCCAGTCGCTGATCATCGCCACCGCCGTCACTCTGATCCTGTGGCGCGCCACCGAGGGCGTGATCGCCGGCACGATGACGCTGGGCGACCTGGTGCTGGTGAACTCGTTCATGATCCAGCTGTATATCCCCTTGAATTTCCTGGGCGTGATCTATCGCGAAATAAAACAGGCGCTGGCCGACATGGAGCGCTTGTTCGGCCTGCTCGACCAGAACCGCGAAGTGGCCGATGCGACCGATGCGCAGCCGCTGGCCACGCGCGGCGCCAGCGTGGCGTTCTCGCACGTCGAGTTCAGCTACGAAGCCAAGCGCCAGATCCTGTTCGACGTCGATTTTACGATTCCCGCCGGGACCACCACCGCTGTGGTGGGGCACAGCGGTTCCGGCAAGTCGACCCTGTCGCGCCTGCTATTCCGGTTTTATGACGTGAACAAGGGCGCGATCAGCATCGATGGCCAGGACATCCGCCACGTCACCCAAGCCTCGCTGCGCGCGTCGATCGGCATCGTGCCGCAGGATACGGTGCTGTTCAACGACACCATCGAATACAACATCGCCTATGGCCGCCCGGGCGCCAGCCACGCGGATATCGTCGCCGCGGCGCGCGCCGCCTCGATCCACGATTTCATTGAAAGCCTGCCGGACGGGTATGCGACCATGGTCGGCGAACGGGGCTTGAAACTGTCGGGCGGGGAGAAGCAGCGGGTGGCGATCGCACGCACCTTGCTGAAGAATCCGGCAATCCTGATCTTCGACGAGGCGACCTCGGCGCTCGATTCGAAGTCGGAGCAGGCGATCCAGGCGCAGTTGAAGGAGATCGCGAAGAACCGCACCACGCTGGTGATCGCGCACCGCCTGTCGACGATCGCCGATGCGCAGCAGATCATCGTGCTCGACCACGGCCGGATCGTCGAGCGCGGCACGCATGGCAGCCTGCTCGCGGCGCAAGGGCTGTATGCGCAGATGTGGGAGCGCCAGCAGGCGCGGCCGGATGAAGAGTTGGCGAGTCCGCCGTTGGAGTTGCAGGGGGAGTGATTGACGGCTGTGACGCTGTTGCGTGAGGCGTTATCGGTTCGTTTGATCCGCGTGGGCGGAGCCCACCCTAGGATCACCGCCAACAACGAGATCATACGCAACCCGGATAAGTAGCGTGTCGTGCAGGGTGGGCTCCGCCCACGCGGATTCAACCCACCACGAACCGGTCACGCAACAGCGCCACGCACCGTTGCGAATGACATCAATACGTACTAAACATCTTCTGGATATCGCGCGTATTGGTCGTCTTGGTCAAGGCCAGCATCAGCAGGATGCGCGCCTTTTGCGGCGACAGGTTATCGCCCGCCACGAAGTCGAGCTCGTCGTCGTTCGCCTCGCCATTCCTTGCCACGATGCCCTGGCCGACGCGCGCCGAACGCACGATGATGACGCCCTTCTTGCGCGCGCTTGATAAGGCAGGGCGCACCTTGGCCGGCAGCGAGCCGTTACCGACACCCGCATGAATCAAACCCTTGGCGCCCGCCGCCACCAGCGCCTCGACGGCGACCGGACCGACGTTCGCGTGCGCATAGGCGATCTCCACCTGCGGCAGCATCGACAGGCCCATCACGTCGAATTCCGTCTCGACCGTGTGCTTGCGCGTCGCCGTGCGATAGAAATACGGCTTGCCGCCCTGGATGTAGCCGAGCATGCCCAGTTCCGACGCCTTGAAGGTGTCGGTCGTGGTGGTGTTGGTCTTGCTGACGTCACGCGCGCCGTTGATCTGGTCGTTCATCGCGACCAGCACGCCGCGGCCGACCGCCTCTTGCGAGCCGGCCAGCATCACCGCGTTGTACAGGTTGATCGGGCCGTCGGCCGACAGCGCGGTCGATGGCCGCATCGAACCGACCACCACGACCGGCTTTTTACTTTTCACGACCAGGTTCAGGAAGTAGGCGGTTTCTTCCAGCGTATCGGTGCCGTGGGTGATGACGATGCCGTCCACGGTCGGTTGCGCCAGCAGGGTATTCACACGCTTGGCCAGTGCCAGCCAGTGCTCGTTGCCCATGTTTTCGCTGGCGATCTGGAACACCTGCTCGCCGCTGACATTCGCGATCTTCGTCATCTCGGGCACCGCCTGGATCAGCGCCTGCACGCCGACGGTGGCGGCCGTGTAGCCGACGGTGGTGGTGCTGGTGGCGCCGGTGCCGGCGATGGTGCCGCCGGTGGCGAGGATGGTCACGTTCGGCAGTTTGACGGCGGCGGCCTGGGTCTGCGCCTGTGCGGCGAAGGCAAGGCACATCAGAAACCCGAACAGCGCAGTGGCCGAGCGGGCGGTTTTCTGGAACAGCATATACATCTCCTTTAACTAAAATCGGTCACGGCTTCTTGTAGACGACGCCGTCTTTCATCACGAATGTCACGCGTTCGAGCAGTTTGACGTCGTGCAGCGGGTCGCCGTCGACGGCGACGATGTCGGCCGCGAAGCCCGGCGCCACCATGCCCAGGCGCTGCGGCTGGTCGAGCAGCAGGGCGGCGTTGACGGTCGCGGCGCGGATCGCTTCGATCGGGCTCATGCCCGCTTCGACCATGTAGCCGAACTCTTTCGCATTCTCTCCGTGCGGGAACACGCCGGCATCGGTGCCGAAGGCGATCTTCACGCCGGCCTTGTGGGCGCGCGCAAAGGTCGCCTGCAATTGCGGGCCGATGGCGGCCGCCTTGGGGCGCACCAGCGCCGAGTAATAGTTTGGATCTTTCGCCTTGTCGGCGACGTAGCGGCCGGCCGAGATGGTCGGCACGTACCAGTGGCCGGTCTTCTTGAACAGCGCCACCGTCTCCTCGTCCATCAGGGTGCCGTGCTCGATCGAGTCGACGCCGGCGCGCAGCGCGCGCTTCATGCCTTCGGCGCCATGCGCGTGCGCCGCCACGCGAAAGCCGTAATCTTTCGCCGTGCTGACGATGGCGCGCAGTTCGTCTTCGGTGTACTGCGAATTCTGGCCATTCGCCGCCTGGCTCAGCACGCCGCCGGTGGCGGTGATCTTGATCAGGTCCGCGCCTTCCTTGTAGCGCGCGCGCACGGCCTGGCGCCCGCCTTCGGGGCTGTCGATCACGCCTTCGCTCGGTCCCGGCGTGCCGATCGCCTCGCCCAGGAAGTGCGACAGGTTGTTGGTCGGATCGGCATGGCCGCCGGTGGTGGCGATCGACTTCCCGGCCGTGAACATGCGCGGGCCGGGAATGGCGCCGGCGGCAATCGCGCGCTTCAGCGACACGTTCAATGCCTGCTCGGCGCCGAGGTCGCGCACGGTCGTAAAACCGGCCAGCAGCGTGCGTTCGGCGTACTTGACCGAGCGGTAAGCCATGTCGGCCGGGTCGGCGGTCAGGCGGTCGCGGTAGGCATCGATGGCAGGCTGGGTCTCGCTGGTGAGGTGCACGTGCATGTCGATCAGGCCGGGCAGGCAGGACTGCGTCGACAGGTCGACGTGGCCGGCGCCGGGCGCCATCGGCCCGATCGATTTCACTGTACCGTCTTCGATCACGATGCTGACGCGCTCGCGCCAGCTGCCGCTTTTCACGTCGAGCAGGCGCCCGCAATCGACGGTTTGCGTGGCGCCGTGGGCGCCGTTCAATACGAGCAGCATCGCTGCCGCGGCCAGCTGTTTCATCGTGTCGTCTCCATGCTTATTATAAAAAAAAGGCCTCCCATCGCTGGAAGGCCTCGTGTGCGATGCGTAGCGCTTAGCGCAGCGGCGACGTCGCCACGTCCTTGTGCGGCACCGGTTCTTCCAGGTCGCCTTCCCATTTGGCGACGACGGCGGTGGCGATGCCGTTGCCGATCACGTTGGTGGCCGAACGCGCCATGTCGAGGAAGTGGTCGATGCCGAGCAGGAGCAGCAGGCCCGCCTCCGGGATGTTGAACTGGGCCAGCGTGGCGGCGATCACGACCAGCGAAGCGCGCGGCACGCCGGCCATGCCCTTCGAGGTCAGCATCAGCACCAGCATCATCATGATCTGGGTCGTCATCGGCAGCTCGATGCCGTAGGCCTGCGCGATGAAGACGGCGGCGAAGGTGCAGTACATCATCGAGCCGTCGAGGTTGAACGAATAACCGATCGGCAGGACAAAGGCGGCCAGGCGGTTCTTGACGCCGAATTTTTCGAGACCCTCCAGGGTTTTCGGGAAGGCCGCTTCCGACGACGCGCACGAGAAGGCGATCAGGGTCGGTTCCTTCAGCAGGCCGATCAGGCGCAGCACGCGCGGGCCGAGGAAGGCCATGCCGATCAGGATCAGGATCACCCACAGCAGAAGGATGCCGAGGTAGAACTCGGCCATGAAGATGCCGTAGGTCGAGAGCACGCCGAGGCCGCTCTTGGCGATGATGCCGGCCACCGCCGCGAACACGGCGATCGGCGCGAAGTTCATCACGTAGGCGGTCACTTTGAGCATGACGTGGGCGACGCCGTCGATGGCATCGATCATCGGCGTGGCGCGCGCGCCGACGGCGGCGGCGGCGGTGCCGAAGAACAGCGAGAACACGACGATCTGCAGGATCTCGTTCTTGGCCATGCCGTCGACGATCGAGGACGGCACCAGGTGGGTGATGAATTCCTTCATGGTTAGGCCGGTGGTGACGATGCCCGACGCCGTGCCGACCGGCGGCAGGTTGCCGGCCAGGGCCATGGCGTCGCCCGGACGGAACAGGTTCACCAGCACCAGGCCCAGCGACAGCGAGATGACCGAGGCGATCACGAACCAGCCCAGCGCCTTGATGCCGATGCGGCCGACTTCCTTGGCGTCGCCCATCTTGGCAATACCAACCACCAGGGTCGAGAAGACCAGCGGCGCGATGATCATTTTAATCAGGCGCAGGAACAGCGTCGTCACCAGCGCCATCGTGTCGGCGAAGCCGGTAGGATTCTCGGCATTCGCATTGACGAAGTAGCCGACGACGATCCCCAGCGCGAGGCCGATCAGGATATAGGTGGTAAGGCGGTTGCGATTGTTCATTGACTGCTTCCTGTGGTCGGCTTGCGCGAATGGATTTCGATCTGATTATCTTGGCAAGTTCCGCAGTATCCTAGGGGCTGTTAGTGCTGTCAAGCACGCTCGGAAATGTGGCAGGGATGATAAAAAATGATCGAAATCGACAATGTCAGTAAATGGTACGGCGACTTCCAGGTGCTGGCCGAATGCAGCACCCATGTGGCGCGGGGCGACGTGGTGGTGGTCTGCGGCCCCTCGGGTTCCGGCAAGTCGACCCTGATCAAGACGGTGAACGGCCTCGAACCCGTGCAGGAGGGGACGATCCGGGTCGACGGCATCGAGGTCACCGACCGCAAGACCGATCTGCCCAGGCTGCGCGCCAGGATCGGCATGGTGTTCCAGAATTTCGAATTGTTCCCGCACCTGTCGGTCACGGAAAACCTGACGCTGGCGCAGGTAAAAGTGCTGGGGCGCACGAAGAGCGAGGCGATCGAGCGTGGCCTGCGCTACCTGGACCGGGTCGGCCTGCTGGCGCACCAGGACAAGTTTCCGGCCCAGCTCTCGGGCGGCCAGCAGCAGCGCGTGGCGATCGCGCGCGCACTGGCGATGGACCCGGTGGCGATGCTGTTCGACGAACCGACCTCCGCGCTCGACCCGGAAATGATCGGCGAAGTGCTCGACGTAATGGTCAAGCTCGCCCAGGACGGCATGACGATGATGGTCGTGACCCACGAAATGGGGTTTGCGCGCAAGGTCGCGGACCGGATCGTCTTCATGGACCACGGCCGCATCGTCGAAGACAGCCCGACCGCGGAATTCTTCAGCGCGCCGCGCTCGGAACGGGCGCGCGAATTCCTGGCCAAAATTATTCATTGAGTCGTTTTCCGTAGGTTGTTCAGTCCAGTGATATGATCGAGCCGACTGCTTTGGACGTTCTAACCGCTCTTGCTGCCCTGGACCGGAGGACATCATGCGACGAATCGCTGTCACTGCACTGCTGGCCCTGCTGGGGGCCGCTTTTCCCCATGCCGGCGCCCAGGAAGCGAGCGGCACCCTCGCCAAGCTGAAGCGAACCGGCACCATCACCCTTGGCGTGCGCGACGGTTCCGTGCCTTTTTCCTACCTCGACGACCACCAGCGCTACATCGGCTACTCGGTCGACCTGTGCCTGAAGGTGGTCGATGCGCTGCGCGCGCAGCTGGCGCTGCCCGGGCTGAAGGTCAAGATGAACCCGGTCACTTCGGCCAACCGCATCCCGCTCATCGCCAACGGCACCATCGACCTCGAATGCGGTTCGACCACCAACAACCGCGAGCGCCAGCAGCAGGCCGCCTTTGCGCCGACCATGTTCGTCGTTGCCAATCGCCTGCTGTCGAAGAAATCCTCCGGCATCCGCAGCCTGGCCGACATGAAGGGCAAGACGCTGGTCGTCACCGCCGGCACCACCGGCCAGAAGCTGATGACGGTCCTGAACGCGCAGCGCCGGCTGGGCATGAAGATCGTGGTCGGCAAGGACCATCCCGAATCCTTCCTAATGCTCGACACCGGACGCGCCCAGGCCTTCGCCAACGACGATGTCCTGCTTGCCGCGCAGGTGGCCGGCGCGCGCACGCCGGGCGACTACCAGCTCTCGGCCGAGGCGCTGTCGGTGGAGCCGTACGCGATCATGATGCGGCGCGGCGACCCCCAGTTCAAGGCGGCGGTCGACAGCGCGCTGCACAAGTTTTATCAGTCCGGCCAGTGGGCGGCCACTTATGCCAGGTGGTTCACGAGTCCGATTCCGCCGCGGGGCATCAACCTCAATTTCCCCATGCCGCCGGCGCTGAAGGCCGCGATCGCCAAGCCCACTGATTCGGGCGACCCGGCGGCGTACGCGCTGAAGTGACACATTCATCGGTGCCCGATGAACTACCACTGGAACTGGCACATCTTCCGGCAGATGTCGCCCGACGGTACGCATACCTACCTCGAGACGCTGCTCGCCGGCCTCGGCTGGACGATCGCCACCGCACTGTCGGCCTGGGCCATGGCGCTCATCTTCGGCATTGCGGTCGGCGTTGCCCGCACCCTGCCGCAGCGCCCGTTGCGCGCGCTCGGCAAGGCCTGGGTGGAACTGTTTCGCAACATTCCTTTGCTGGTGCAGATGTTCCTGTGGTTTTTCGTGCTGCCGGAACTGCTGCCGACGCCGCTGGGCGACTGGATCAAGGCCTTGCCCGACGCGCCGTTCGTCACCGCCGTCGTGTGCCTGGGCTGTTTCACGTCGGCGCGGGTGGCGGTGCAGGTGGCGGCCGGCATCGACGCCCTGTCCGGCGGACAAAGGCTGGCCGCCGTCGCGCTGGGACTGCGCCTGGGGCAGGTGTACCGGCTGGTCCTGTTGCCGCTCGGCTTGCGCATCATCCTGCCGCCGCTGACCAGCGAATTCCTGAACATCATCAAGAACAGCTCGGTTGCGCTGACCATCGGGCTGGTCGAGCTGACGGCCAGTGCGCGCGCGATGCAGGAATTCTCGTTCCAGGTGTTCGAAGCCTTCAGCGCCGCGACCCTCATCTATGTGGTCGTCAACCTGCTGGCGCTGGCGCTGATGCGCGCGCTGGAGCGCCGCGCCGCGCTGCCCAGCGCCGGGACTGCCTGACATGTTCGCCGGCTTCGACGTCGACGTCATCGCGCGTTCCTGGCCCTACCTGCTGCGGGTCGGGATGGTCTTCACGCTGCAACTGACGGCGCTGGCCATGCTGGGCGGCGTGGTGCTGGGCACGGTGCTGGCGCTGATGCGCACTTCGCGCATCCGGCCGCTGGCGCTCGCGGCCGGCGCCTACGTGAACCTGGTGCGCTCGGTGCCGCTGGTGCTGGTGATCTTCTGGTTTTACTTCCTGGTGCCCTACATGGCGGCGTGGGCGATCGGCGCCGACGAGCCGGTGCGGGTGGGGGCGTTCTGGTCGGCGCTGGTCACGTTTACCCTGTTCGAGGCGGCCTACTATTGCGAGATCATGCGCAGCGGCATTGCTTCCGTGCCGCGCGGACAGGCATGGGCGGCGCAGGCGCTGGGCATGGATTACCGCCAGACCATGCGCCACGTGGTGCTGCCGCAGGCGTTTCGCAACATGATCCCGCTGCTGCTGACCCAGACCATCGTGCTGTTCCAGGACGTGTCGCTGGTGTACGTGCTGTCGATCCCGGATTTCGTCGGCGCCGCCAGCAAGGTCGCGCAGCGCGACGGACGGCTGGTGGAGATGTACCTGTTCGTGGCGGTAGTGTATTTCGTGATGTGTTACGCGTTGTCGCGCATGGTCGAGCGCCTGCAAGCACCTCGGTCCGCATGCAAGGGGTAAAATGACGCCGTCCCGCAATCCGAGAGCCGCCATGTCCACCATCGAGATCCCGAATTCCATCACCATCACCCGTCCAGACGACTGGCACCTGCACCTGCGCGACGGCGCGGCGCTGGCCAGCGTGCTTCCGCATACCGCGCGCCAGTTCGCGCGCGCGATCGTGATGCCGAACCTGAAGCCGCCGGTCACGACGACCGCCGCCGCCGCCGCCTACCGCGAGCGCATCCTGGCGGCGCTGCCGGAGGGTATGGCCTTTGAGCCGCTGATGACGCTATATCTCACCAACAACACCGACCCGGACGAGATCCGCCGGGCGATGGACAGCGGTTTCATCCACGCGGTCAAACTCTATCCGGCCGGCGCCACCACCAATTCGGATGCCGGCGTGACCGACCTGCGCAACTGCTACAAGGTGCTGGAAGTGATGCAGGAAGTCGGCATGCCGCTGCTGGTACATGGGGAAGTCACCGACCACGACATCGACCTGTTCGACCGCGAAGCCGTCTTCATCGAACGCGTGATGCGTCCGCTGCGGCGCGACCTGCCGGCCCTGTCCATCGTGTTCGAACACATCACGACCAAGGACGCGGCCCAGTACGTGGCCGAAGCCGAAGGCCCGATCGCCGCGACGATCACCGCGCACCACCTGCTGTATAACCGCAACGAGATTTTCAAAGGCGGGATTCGCCCTCACTATTACTGCCTGCCGGTGTTAAAACGCGAAGAACACCGCCTGGCGCTGGTGACGGCCGCGACCAGCGGCGACGAGCGCTTCTTCCTCGGCACCGATTCGGCCCCGCATGCGATCGGCGCCAAGGAATCGAGCTGCGGCTGCGCCGGCTGCTACACGGCGCTGCACGCGATGGAGCTGTACACGCAAGCCTTTGCCGATGCCGGCGCGCTGGATAAACTCGAAGCCTTTGCCAGTTTCAACGGACCCGCCTTCTACGGCATGCCGAGGAACGAAGGCACGATCACGCTGACGCGCGAATCGTGGACGCTGCCGGCCACGGTGCCGATGGGCGACAACGAACTGGTGCCGCTGAACGCGGGCGAGCGCATCGACTGGAAGATGGTCTAAGTGGCGGCGGAGCTGCTGCAGGTCGACTGGGCGCGGCCCTGGTATGACGCGGTGCGCCCCGCCTATGCCGCGCTCGGCCTGGACGGTGTCGATTTCACCGCCGCCTTCAACCGCCACGCCGCGCTGCTCGCCTTAAGCAACCACCGCGGCTTGCCGATCACCTTCGTGCCGCAGGAATCGCTGCCCGAGGGGATGGCCTATGAAGAATTCATCAGCGCCACCGGCAATGTGCCGACGCGCGACAACCTGCACGACTTCTTCAACGGCCTGGTATGGCAGACCTTCCCGCTGATCAAGCGCGAACTGAACGCCTTGCAGGCGGCGCAGATCGCGGCGGCCGGCAGCGTGACCAGGGCACGCGGGCCGGCGCGCGACGCCGCCACCATCTTCGACGAGAACGCGGCGCTGCTGGTGGTGCGCGCATCGAGCGAAGGCCGCGCGCTGGCCGACGAGCTGCGTGCCCATTGCTGGGAAGCGGCGCTGTTCGAAAGGCGCGCGATGTTCGGCCGCGATGCCGAGTTGTGGCTGTTCGGTCACGCGCTGATGGAAAAACTGGTCGCACCGCGCAAGGCGATCACGGCGCACGTGCGCATCGTGTTCGCGCCCGCAGCGTATTTCGAGCTGGACGCCGCCGCCCGCCGCGCCTGGCTCGACGCGCACATGGCGCAGTTGCTGCGTGACGAAGGCCTGCGTACCTCCAGCTTCACGCCGCTGCCAGTGCTCGGCGTGCCGGGCTGGTGGTCCGGCCAGGACCAGGACTTTTACCTCGACACGGGCGTCTTCCGCCCGAAACGGACAGCGTGATGGACAGCGCCATGCCCGCACCGGTCCGCTGGGGCATCCTCGGCACCGGCAAGATCGCCCATGCCTTTGCCAGCGCACTGCGGGATGTGCCCGGCGCGGTGCTGGCCGGCGTCGCCTCGCGCAGCCGCGACAAGGCGGCATCGTTCGCCGCCGAATTCGGCGCAGGCGCCGCCTATGGCGCCTATGAAGAACTGGCGGCGGCCGGCGACATCGACCTGGTCTATGTCGCCACACCGCACCCGCAGCATGCGGAGAATGCGTTGCTGGTGCTGGGCGCCGGCAAGGGTGTGCTGGTCGAAAAACCGTTCACGATGAACCTGCGCGAAGCCGAACAGATCGTGGCGCTGGCCCGTGCGAAGGAGCTGTTCCTGATGGAGGCGATGTGGACGCGCTTCCTGCCGGCCCTCGCTGAAGTCAAATGCCTGATCGCGGCGGGAGAGATCGGCAGCGTGCACCAGGTCGTGGCCGACTTCGGTTTCAGCGCGAACTTCGGCCCGGAACACCGCGTCTTCAATCCGGACCTGGGCGGCGGTGCGCTGCTCGATCTCGGCATCTATCCGCTGTCGATCGCCGCCAGCCTGCTGGGGCCTGTCGTGGCGGTGCAGGCGCAGGCCGGGATGGGGCCGACCGGCGTCGACGTCCAGACCGGTTTTACATTGAAGCACGCGGGTGGCGCCATGTCGGTGTGCAGCTGCTCGTTCCTGGCGCGCACGCCGGGCGAATTGACGGTGTCGGGTTCGCGCGGCCACATCCGCATGAACACCATGTTCCACCGCGCCCGTTCCATTACGGTGGCGCTCGACGACGGCAGCACCCGTACCATCGAGACGCCGTATCTCGGTAACGGCTACGTGCACGAAGCGATCGAGGCGCAGCGCTGCTTCCTGGCGGGGCTGACCGAAAGCCCGGTCATGACGCACGACGAAACGCTGGCGCTGATGGCGGTGATGGACGAGATCCGGCGCCAGATCGGCCTGCGCTACGCGGCCGACGACGCACGCTGAACCTGCCACGCCACGGGGCGTATGCATGTTGACAACAATTTGCGATGCGCGAATACTCGGCAGGATATTCTGAATCCACCGTCTTCCGGAGCCCCGTATGCATAGCCTTCGCACCGCCATCCTCGCCGCCTGCCTGCTGCCGCTGGCGGCCCACGCCGACCCGGTTCCTGTCCCACCCGAGAAAATGGCCTATGTCGGCGACTGGCAGGGCAAGGACATGCGCATCCAGCTCGCCAAGGACGGTAAAGTCCAGTACAAGCGCGACCAGCCGGGCAAGCAGATGAACCTGAGCGTCGACCTGCAGGGTTTTAAGGGCGACAATTTCGATGTCGGCGTGTTCCTGGTACGGTCGACCTTCGTCGTCAGCAAACCGCCGCACCGCGTGGGCGGCAAGTGGAAGATGACGGTGGATGGGGTGGAGCTGACGCGGGTGGATTAATGCCCGCAGTGTTTCAAATGTAGGGTGGGCGCCCCGTGCACACCCGACGGGCCAGCCGGCGTCAAACCTTCAGGAACTCCTCGCGTCCACCCAGCCAGCGCGCCAGGTGCGCATCGACGATCTCGACGTTCGGCCCGGTCTCGCTCTCCAACAGGCTGGCCGCGATGTCGCGCGCATGTTCGACCAGCCACTGGTCGGTCTCGAGGTCGGCAAAGCGCAGCATCGCCTGACCCGACTGGCGCGCGCCCAGGAACTCGCCCGGTCCGCGAATCTCTAAATCTCGCCGCGCAATCTCGAAACCGTCGGTAGTCTCGCGCATCGTCAGCAGTCGTTGTTTGGCCACCTGGCCGAGCGGGCTCTGATACAGCAGCAGGCAGACGCTGGCTGCCGAGCCGCGGCCGACGCGCCCGCGCAGCTGGTGCAGCTGCGAAAGGCCGAAACGCTCGGCGTGCTCGATCACCATCAACGACGAATTCGGCACGTCGACCCCGACCTCGATCACGGTGGTGGCCACCAGCACGTGCACTTCGCCCGCCGAGAACGCATCCATCACCGCCTGTTTCTCGGCCGGCTTCATGCGCCCGTGCACCAGTCCTACCTGCAGATCGGGCAGGGCTTCGGCCAGGGTCTCGTAGGTTTCGGTGGCGGTCTGCAGCTGCAGCGCTTCCGATTCTTCGATGAGCGGACAGACCCAGTACGCCTGCCGTCCCTCGAGCACGGCCGCATGCACGCGTTCGATGACTTCATCTCTCCGGTTCTGGTCGATGGCGCGCGTGACGATCGGGGTGCGCCCGGGCGGCAGTTCGTCGATCACCGACACTTCCAGGTCGGCGTAGTAGGTCATCGCCAGCGTGCGCGGGATCGGCGTGGCCGACATCATCAACTGGTGCGGCACCAGGCCGTCGCTGCCCTTGTTGCGCAGGGTCAGGCGCTGGCCGACGCCGAAGCGATGCTGTTCGTCGACGATCACCAGGCCCAGGTTGGCGAACTGCACCGTGTCCTGGATCAGCGCGTGGGTGCCGATCACCAATCTCGCTTCGCCCGATTCGACCATCTCGTTGGCCGCCGCCTTGTCCTTCTTTTTCAGGCTGCCGGTCAGCCAGGCGACTTTCACGCCGAGCGGTTCCATCCACGCCGCGATCTTCCTGAAATGCTGCTCGGCCAGGATCTCGGTCGGCGCCATCAGCGCCGCCTGGTAACCGCTGTCGATTGCCTGCGCCGCGGCCAGCGCGGCAACGACGGTCTTGCCGCTGCCGACGTCGCCCTGCAGCAGGCGCTGCATCGGATAGCCTTCGCGCAGGTCGGCGCGGATTTCCTGTACCACGCGCTGCTGGGCGCCGGTAAGCGCAAAGGGCAGGGCGCCGAGAAAACCCTCGGACAGTTTGCCGACCGCGCGCAGGTGCGGCGCGCCCTTGTCGCGGCGTGCGCGCTGGGCGCGTTTCAGCGACAGCTGCTGCGCCAGCAGTTCGTCGAACTTCATGCGCGTCCAGGCCGGGTGCGATTTTTCCATCAGCGCGTATTCGTCGACGTCGACCGGCGGATAGTGCAGCAGCTTCACCGCCGGCTGGAAATCCATCAGGTCCATCTGGCGCCGGATCGCAGCCGGCACCGTGTCGGTCCAGTCCACGCGCCGCATCGCTTCGGCGATCGCGCGGCGCAGGATCGGCTGCGAGAGGCCTTCGCCCGACGGATACACCGGCGTGAGCGAAGTCGGCAGCGGCGCATTCTCGTTCACGACTTTATAGGTCGGGTGCACCATCTCGGCGCCGAAGAAGCCGTGCTTGATTTCGGTCCGCGCACGCACGCGCACGCCTTCGGCCAGCTGCTTGGTCTGGCTGCCGTAGAAGTTCATGAAGCGCAGCAGCAGCTCGCCGCTGTCGTCGGCGATCGTCACCAGGAGCTGGCGCCGCGGTTTGAGGGCGATCTCGTTCTTGATGACGATGCCCTCGACCTGCGACACGTGGCCGCCGCGCAGGCAGGCTTCGCGGATCGGCACGATTTTCGTCTCGTCCTCGTAGCGCAGCGGCAGGTGCAGGATCAGGTCCATGTCGCTGCGCAGGCCGAGCTTGGCGAGTTTCGTTTGTGTCGTTTTCGGGGCGGGGGGAGTCTTGGGAGCGGGCATAGATGCAGCAGTTTGGCGCGCAACAGCGTAAAATAGAGGGTTCGCCGTACACATTTGGGGCCATATTGTAAGGCTGCCAGTACCATTTTCCCAGAATTGACCAGAATGTATTCGCTTTCCGACTTCGATTTCGATTTGCCGCCCGAGCGCATCGCGCAATTGCCCCTGCCGGACCGCAGCGCCTCGCGCCTGCTGCAGCTCGATGGCGAGCAGATCACTGACCGCCATTTCGCCGATATCCTCGACCAGCTGCAAGCCGGCGACCTGCTGGTGATGAACAACACGCGGGTATTAAAAGCGCGCTTTTTCGGCGTCAAGGAAACCGGCGGCCAGGTCGAGGTGCTGGTCGAACGGGTGCTGGACAACCGCACGGTGCTGGCGCAAGTGCGCGCCTCGAAGTCGCCGAAGCCCGGCAACCGCATCCGCCTGGCCGACGCTTTCGAGGTCACCACCGGCGAACGCGCCGGCGAGTTTTTTACTCTCCACTTCGAGGGCGACGTGTTCGACCTGATCGAAGCGCACGGCCGCCTGCCGCTGCCGCCCTACATCGAGCACACCGCCGACGAATTCGACGAGCAGCGCTACCAGACCGTGTACTCGAAAGAGCCGGGCGCCGTCGCCGCGCCGACCGCGGGCCTGCATTTCGACCAGCCGCTGCTCGACAAATTAAAAGCCAAGGGCGTGAACTTCGCCTACGTCACCCTGCACGTCGGCGCCGGCACGTTTCAACCCGTGCGCGTGGAAGACCTTTCGCAGCACAACATGCATACCGAGTGGTATACGATCGCGCAGGAGACGGTCGATGCGGTGCGCGCCGCCAAAGCGGCCGGACGCGACGTGATTGCGGTGGGCACCACCAGTTTGCGCGCACTGGAATCGGCGTCCCAATCGGGCGAGCTGGTGGCCGGCAGCGCCGACACCGCGCTGTTCATCACGCCCGGCTACCGATTCAAGACGGTGACGCGCCTGATCACCAATTTCCATTTGCCGAAGTCGACGCTGCTGATGCTGGTGTCGGCCTTTGCCGGCTACGCCGAGATCCGCAAGGCCTATGCCCATGCGATCGCCAACGAATACCGTTTCTTCAGTTATGGCGACGCCATGCTGTTGACCACCCAATCCCGCCAATAACACTGATGCTCGAATTTACGCTCCTTAAAAAAGACACCAGCGGCCTGTCGCATGCGCGCCGCGGCCGCCTCACCCTGAACCACGGCACCATCGAGACGCCGATCTTCATGCCGGTCGGAACCTACGGTTCCGTGAAGGCGATGGACCCGACCGAATTGAAAACGGTCGGTTCGCAGATCATCCTCGGTAACACCTTCCACCTGTGGCTGCGCCCGGGCATCGAGGTGTTCAACAAGTTCGGCGGCCTGCACGGCTTCATGGGCTGGGACAAGCCGATTTTGACCGACTCGGGCGGCTTCCAGGTGTTTTCGCTGGGCGCGATGCGCAAGATCACGGAAGAGGGCGTCACCTTCGCGTCGCCGATCGACGGTTCGCGCAAGTTCCTGTCGCCGGAAGTGTCGATGCAGATCCAGCGCGCGCTGAACTCGGACATCGTGATGCAGTTCGACGAATGCACGCCATATGAAATCGACGGCCGCGCCGCGACCGCCGAAGAAGCGGCGAAGTCGATGCGCATGTCGCTGCGCTGGGCCCAGCGTTCGATGAATGAATTCACCGGCGGCGGCAATCCGAACGCGCTGTTCGGTATCGTCCAGGGCGGCATGTACGAGCACCTGCGCGACGAATCGCTGGCCGGCCTGGAAGACATCAACTTCCCGGGCCTGGCGATCGGCGGCCTGTCGGTGGGCGAGCCGAAGGAAGACATGCAGCGCATCCTGGCCCACGTCGGCCCGCGCCTGCCGGAAAACAAGCCGCATTACCTGATGGGCGTCGGTACGCCGGAAGACCTGGTCGACGGTGTGGCCAACGGCGTCGACATGTTCGACTGCGTGATGCCGACCCGGAACGCCCGTAACGGCTGGCTGTTCACGCGCTTTGGCGACGTCAAGATCAAGAACGCGCGCTACAAGGAAGACACGGGGCCGCTGGACGAGTCCTGCGACTGCTACTGCTGCAAGAATTTCTCGCGCGCGTACCTGCACCACCTGCACCGCTCGAACGAGATTTTGGGCGCGCGTTTGAATACGATTCACAACCTGCACTACTACCTGAACCTGATGCAGGAGATGCGCGATGCGATCGATGCGGATGGGTTTAATGCGTTTCGTTTGAAGTTCGCGGCGGACCGGGCGCGCGGGGTGTAAATGGCGGCGCGGCAGCGCTGATGCCGCTTGGACGCGTGGAGTCCTGACTCCACGCGTTTTGTACATTCGTTCAACGCACGTTCTCGTCGTCGAACCACTTCATGATGCCACCACAAAAAAAGCGCGGCCAGTCGGCCGCGCTTTTCATTTCTTAATCCGCCGAGCGATAGCGCTCCAGCCAGTGCGCATACGGCGCCGGCAGCGTCCACGACGGCTTGTCCACGCCCAGCGCCTTGGCCGCCGCATACGAGTAATGCGGGTTGCCCAGGTGCGCGCGGCCGATCATCACCAGGTCCATCTGGCCATCAAGCACGACCTGCTCGGCCACCTTTGGCGAATCGATGTTCCACGACGAGGCCACTGGCAAGCCGGTCTCACGCTTCACGCGCTCGGCGATCGGCGCCAGGAAGCCGGAACCCCATGGAATGCTCGCATCCGGCGTCGAGAAGCCGACGCTGACGTTGAGCATGTCGAGGCCGCCCGCACGGAACTGCCTGGTCAGTTCGATCGACTCGGATAAGGTCTCTTCATCGCGCCCGTCGAATTCGATCACGCCGAAACGCGCCGTCAGTGGAAAGCGCTCGGGCCAGACGGCGCGCACGGCCGCCAGCGTTTCGAGCAGGAAGCGGCTGCGGCCGGCGAGGTCGCCGCCATAGCGATCGTCGCGCTGATTGGCGTGCACCGAAAAAAAGCTCTGGCCGAGGTAGCCGTGGGCGAAGTGCAGTTCGAGCCATTCGAAGCCGGCGTCGAGCGCGCGGCGCGCGGCGGCCACGAAGTCGGCTTTGACCCGCTCGATGTCGGCGATCGTCATCGCTCGCGGCACTTGCGGCAGGTTGGCGCCAAAGGCGACGGCGGACGGGGAGAGGGTTTCCCAGCTGCGCGGGTCGGACGTCGGAATGTGGTCGTCGCCTTCCCACGGACGCTGGGCGCTGGCCTTGCGGCCGGCATGGCCGATCTGGATGCCGGGCACGGCGCCGGCCGCCTTGATGTTGGCGGCGATGCGCGCCAGGCCGGCGACTTGCCCGTCGTCCCACAGGCCGAGGCAGCCCGGGGTGATGCGGCCTTCCGGCGAGACGCCGGTCGCTTCGACGATCACCAGGCCGGCGCCGCCGCGGGCGATGCTTTCGTAGTGGGTCTGGTGCCACCCATTCGTCAGGCCATCGGTGGCGCTGTACTGGCACATCGGCGGCACCGCGATGCGGTTGCGCAGGGTAACGTCTTTTAAAGTAAACGGGGAAAACAATGCTGACATGGGAATCTTTTTTCGATAGATAAGCAGCCAGCGCGCAAGTGCGCGCCGGGCGGCGGGTAAGAAGGGAATTGGGGCGAAAGGTCTGCCGCATGCGCATGCGGTACTGCGTTTCGCCTGGGTAGATTTTCGCACAGGCCCGAAATGCTTGCTGCCGAGGGCCCAATTTGTAGGGTGGGAACTTGTGCCCATGCGGTACCGCGGGTAATGGTCGAACAGGTTCAGCAGGCCTGAAGCGGATGCACATCAGGCACAGCGCAATCATATCGTGCGGTCCGCCACAGCACGACCGCGTGTGCACGAGTGCATACCCTACGCAATATCCCTAATTTCCACCTTGCAATTCATTCTTGTCAATCCCATCTACCGCAAATGGCCGCTGGCGATTCGCCGGTGCTAGAATACAGCGCTGTTTTTTTTATCTCACAATCGGAGTCCTTGTGTTCATTTCCAACGCGTACGCGCAAACCACCACCGCTGCCGATCCTGGCCTGATGGGCAACCTGACGACTTTCGCGCCCCTGCTGATCATGTTCGTGGTCATGTATTTCCTGATGATCCGCCCGCAACAAAAGCGCCAGAAAGAAATGAAAGCAATGATGGAAGCGCTGGCCAAGGGCGATGAAGTCGTCACCGCCGGCGGCATCCTGGGCCGCGTCGTGCAGGTGAAAGACGCCTACGTCACCCTCGAAATCGCGACCGGCACCGAGATGGTCGTGCAGAAAAACGCAGTCACCACGCTGCTGCCGAAGGGTACGCTCAAGTCCCTGTAAGCCCGCGCCGCGGCCCTCGTATCAACAGGGCCGCTGCCGCTCAACACCCAACGCTGGAACACTATGAATCGCTATCCCGTCTGGAAATACATACTGATCGCCGTCGCGCTGCTGCTGGGCGCGCTGTACACGGCGCCTAATTACTTCGGCGAATCGCCAGCGTTGCAGGTTACGACCGGCAAGACGACGGTCAAGATCACGAGCGAGACGACTGCCCGGGTCGCGGACGCGCTCAAGCGCGAAAATGTTCCAGCGACCCAGGTCACCCTCGATGGCGAGGGCAATTCGACGGCCGTGCGTGCGCGCTTCGCTACCACCGACGCCCAGTTCAAGGCCAAGCTCGCGCTCGAACGCCAGATCAACCGCGATCCGGCCGACCCCGATTACATCGTCACCGTCAACCTGGTGAAGAATACCCCGGTCTGGATGCAGAAAATGCGTGCGCTGCCGATGAACCTCGGCCTCGACCTGCGCGGCGGCGTCCACTTCCTGCTGCAAGTCGATTCCAAGGCCGTGCTGGAAACCAAGATGAAAGGCACGCAAGCGAGCGTGCGCAGCATCCTGCGCGACAAGAACGTGCGCCATGCCGGTATCGAGCGCGTCGGCAATACCGTGGAAGTCACCTTCCGCGATGCCGCCACCCGCAGCGCCGCCCGCGCGGCACTGTCGAGCCAGGTGCAAGACCTGGCCTTTGCCGATGCCGCCGACGGTACCGACCTGAAACTGATGGTCACCCTGAAGCCGGAAGCGCTCAAGCGCACCGTCGAAGAAGGCGTGAACCAGAACATCACCACGCTGTCCAAGCGTATTAACGAACTTGGCGTGACCGAGCCGGTCATCCAGCGCCAGGGCGCCGACCGCATCGTCGTCCAGTTGCCGGGCGTACAGGACGTGGCCCGTGCCAAGGACATCATCGGCCGCACCGCAACCCTCGAAATGCGCATGGTCGATTCGACCATCACCCCGGGCACCGAACTGTCGGCCGCCATTCCGCTCAATTCGGAACTGTTCACCGAAGGCCGCGGCGCCCCGGTCGTGGTGTCGAAAGACATTATTTTGACCGGCGACTACATCTCGAGCGCCGTCGCCACCTTCGACCAGAACCAGCAGCCGGCCGTGTCGCTCGACCTGAACGGCGACGGCGGCCGCAAGATCCGTCTCGCCACCCGCGAAAACATCGGCAAGCGCATGGCGATCCTGCTGAAAGAGAAGGGCAAGTACACGGTGCCGTCGGCCCCGACCATTCAGGGCGAACTCGGCTCGACCTTCCAGATCACCGGCATCGGCAGCATCGAAGACGCCAACGAACTGGCGCTGCTGCTGCGCTCGGGCGCGCTGTCGGCGCCGATGGAATTCATCGAAGAGCGCGTGGTCGGCCCGCAGCTGGGCGCCGAAAACATCAGCCGCGGCCTGCACTCGACGGTATGGGGTTTCGTCGCGATCGCCGTCTTCATGATTCTCTACTATCACATGTTCGGTATCTTCAGCGCGCTGGCGCTGGCCGCCAACGTGATGTTCCTGCTGGCCCTGCTGTCGATGCTGCAAGCCACCTTGACCCTGCCGGGTATCGCCGCCATCGCGCTGGCGCTCGGTATGGCAATCGACGCCAACGTGCTGATCAACGAGCGTATCCGTGAAGAGCTGCGCGCCGGCGCCACGCCGCAGATGGCGATCACCAACGGCTTCAGCCACGCCTGGGACACGATTTTCGACTCCAACGTGACGACCCTGATCGTCGGCCTGGCATTGTTGATCTTCGGTTCGGGCGCGGTGCGCGGCTTTGCCGTGGTGCACACGCTCGGCATCCTGACCTCGATGTTCTCGGCCGTGTTCGTCTCGCGCGGCATCGCCAACTTCTGGTACGGCCGCCGCGGCAAGAAGCTCACCAAGCTGTCGGTGGGTACCGTCTGGACCCCGGGCCTGCCCGCTGAAAAGAAATAATTAGGAATCGTCATGGAATTTTTCAAAATCAAGCGGGACATCCCGTTCATGCGCCACGCGTTGATCTTCAACGTGATCTCGGCGCTGACGTTTGTGGCTGCGGTGTTCTTCCTGATCACCAAGCAGTTGCACTTCTCGGTCGAGTTCACCGGCGGCACCGTGATGGAACTGCGGTATCCGCATGCGGCCGACCAGGAAAAGATCCGCGCCACGCTGCGCAGCATCGGTCACGAGGCGCCGGAAGTGGCCAGCTTCGGCACCGCCCAGGACATCATGCTGCGCCTGCCGCCGGTGAAAACCGCCGCCGGCGCCACCGTGTCGTCGGAAGCGTTCAATGCCATCTGCGCATCCGAAGGCGGTACGCCGAAGCAGATCGCTGTGACCGAAAAGGGCCAGCAAGTGGCGCGTACCACCTGCGCCAACGCAGCCGGCGCCGAACTGGTGACCTTGCAGCGCGTCGACTTCGTCGGCCCGCAGGTCGGCGACGAACTGGCCACTGACGGCCTGAACGCGCTGATCATGGTCGTGGTCGGCGTCGTCATCTACCTGGCAGTGCGCTTCGAGTGGAAATTCGCCGTCGCCGCGATCCTGGCGAACCTGCACGACGTCGTCATCATCCTCGGCTTCTTTGCCTTCTTCCAGTGGGAATTCTCGCTGACGGTGCTGGCGGCCATCCTGGCGGTGCTCGGTTATTCGGTCAACGAATCGGTCGTCATCTTCGACCGGATCCGCGAAACCTTCCGCAAGCAACGCAAGATGAGCGTGACCGAGGTCATCGACCACGCGATCACCAGCACCATCTCGCGGACCATCATCACCCACGCCTCGACCCAGATGATGGTGCTGTCGATGCTGCTGTTCGGCGGCCCGTCACTGCACCATTTCGCCCTGGCGCTGACGATCGGTATCTGCTTCGGTATCTATTCGTCGGTGTTCGTGGCCGCCGCGCTGGCGATGTGGTTCGGCGTCAAGCGTGAAGACCTGATCAAGCCGGTCAAGGAAAAGGACGAGACCGACGGCGCCGTCGTCTGATCGTCCAGCTTCTAAAAAAAAATGCCGCCCGGCTTCAATCGGGCGGCATTTTTTATTATTGGCGTGTTTTTTCGACAGGCTGGCCCCGCCCAAGCCTGGCGCAAGCCCGATTTTTTACAAGGGAAATTGTCTGAATAACGAATTTCAGTCTCATGTGTGAGTTATCGCACAGAGAACGAAGAGGGCCGAACCTTATAGTGAAACTGTCTCTTTCAGGACATCCCTAGTTTTGGACTTCACCCGCTCCCCCTCGGAGCGGGTTTTTTTTTGCCCGTCCAGCCTGCGACACATATGTCAACAAAATGTCACAAATGTGAACTGGCGCACAGAGTGTGCGAGAACCGGGAACTAATATGGACCTGTCTCTTTCAGGACATCCCTAGTTTTGGACTTTGCCCGCTCTTCCCGAGCGGGCATTTTTTTTGTGGGTATGAGCATAGGGACGTAAGGTGGGCGGGTCTTCCGCCCACGCGTTCAACGATCGGATGAAATACCGGATAGGCTGATCATGGACTGATTGAACGCGTGGGCGGAGAATCCGCCCACCTTACGTTTTGCTGCAGACGCCAACGGTAAGCAGGGCTTACAACAACGCCGACGTCAAACTCTGCACCTCGTGCGCCGACTCTTCCATGATGCGCGCGAGGGTACCGTCGCCCACCGCGAAATCGATCGATGCCGCGGCCGCCACCGTGGTCGCTCCCGGCCGCTCGAGCAGGGGAGAGGCCACCGGCGACAGGTCGTTTGCCAGCAATAAAGTGTCGCCCAGGGTTTCCGGCGGCAGGGCGCGCATGCCGTTCCACATGGCTTCGATCGCGCCCATTACCGGCGCCGGCACGCCCAGGCGCAGCAGCACGCCGCGGCCGACCGCGACTTCGCCATGTTCCAGCCACTCGTCGGCATCGCCGTCGAGCAGGCCCGGATACAAGTGCGCCTGCGACAGCATGTAGAAACCGCCGACTTCATGCACGATGCCGGCGAACATTGCCGTTTCCGGATCGACAAACGAGACCCGGCGTGCGATTACCTGCGCCAGCGCCGCCACGTGGGCCGAGTGGCGCCACAGGGCGTCGGTGCGCTTGCGCAGGGCGGGGTCAACGATTTCGCTGCTCAGCTGGCGCACGATAACGGAGGCCGCCAGCGCGCCCAGCGTTCTGAAACCCACGCGCTGGACTGCGGCACGCACGTTGGTGACGTCGTTGCCGGAGCGGTTATAGGTCACGGAATTGGCGATGGCGACGGTGCGCGCCGCCAGCAGCGGCTCGGCCTGCACCAGGCGGGCGGCCGCGTCGGCGTGGCAGTCGGGGTCGTTCAGGGCTTGTTGCAGCCTGAGCGTGGCATCGACATTCGTCGGAAAGCTGAGTTCGCCGCGGATGGCCTGGGCCGCGATACTCTTAAAGGCGTCGAGTCTGTCCATCCAAAAATTATACTCTGGATGTATTAACGTACCCCAGGCAAACTTTGCTCTGGGGCACTTTTACAACGGCTCTTATACTTAATCAGGCTCGCTGAAGATGGCGTCGCAGCCATCCTTCGGCTCTTCGGTATCTTCCAGCTCGTCGACCAGGCCGAGGTCGGCCAGTTCTTCGACGGCGTTCATGAAACTGTTGATCTTGGCCGCGCCGATGAGGCGATAGATGTCGCCGGCCTCGTTGCGCACGCCGATCAGCATCTTGTGCTGGCGCACTTCGTCTTCCGGCGCGACGTCGAGCAGGATGTTGCCGATGATGTGTTTGTCGAAATGGGCGGGCGTCATGCCGTCGATCAGGGTCGTTTTCAAGATTTTTCCTTTTGTTGGGGTAATAACGGGAGAGGGCGCCCGGCCTGGCCGATGCGCTCGCGCAACCGGGTCAAGGCGCCGTTCAACTCGTCGAATTCGGTGTCGCTGTACTGCGCAAACAATTGCTTGCCATGGGCGATTACCTTGGGGAACACCTCGCGGAACACGGCATCGCCGGCATCGCTCAAGCGCACGTGGAACGAGCGCTTGTCGTCGCTGCTACGCTCGCGCAGCACGATACCCTTTTGCTCGAGGCGTTCGATGACGCCGGTCAGCGTTCCCTTCGTGATGAGGGTACGCTCGCCGAGTTCCTTGTAGCTCATGCCATCCGTGTTGCCAAGCGTGGCGATGATGTCGAATTGCGCGTGCGTCAAACCGTAGCGCCGCACCGACTCGCCCGAATACCGCTCGAAGCCTTGCAGGCATTCGGCCAGCAAGCGGACGCTCTTTAAATATCGTTCCCCCATGACTCGGGATTATAGCCGTCCGCGCAGCCGGCAAGGTTCACCGTTCGCCTTTTACGGTCGAGGCGCGTACCATACGCGTTTTTGCCGATCCGTCATCCTGCATTCCGCTATTTATGCACCGCCACTTCCACGGCATCCTCGCGCTGCTGCTCGTCACCCTGGTCTGGGGCACGACCTTTCCCGCCATGAAGGATTTGACCGGCCACTTTTCGGCAGTGTGGATCATCCTGGTGCGCTTCGCGCTGGCGGCGTGCATCCTGTCGCCCTTCCTGTGGCGCGCCAGGGGGCAGGATGTGCGCTCGGGCGCCATCCTCGGCTTGTTACTATTTTTCTGTTTCGTGTTCCAGGTCGAGGGCCTGGCGCTGACCAGCTCGAACCGCAATGCTTTCATTTGCGGCCTGAACGTGCTGGTGGTGCCGCTGCTCGGCGTGCTGGCCGGGCGCCTGCCCGAACGGCGCATCGTGCTGGCCTTGATCATGTCGATCGCCGGCCTGGCTGCCCTGTGCTGGGATGGCGGCGCCTGGGGCACCGGCGACTCGCTCGCGCTGATGAGCGCGCTGTGCTTCGGCGTCTACATCAAGGTGATGGAAGTGCGCACCCGGCGCGCCACGCGCCTGCTGGGCGTCACTGCGGCCCAGATCGGCACCGTCGCCCTGTGCGCGCTGGTCTGGCTGCTGGGGCGCGAGCTGCCGGGCGAAGCCGCCGCGCGCAGTGCCTGGCTGGGCGAACGCATGATCGCCATCGGCCAGCACGGCTGGAATTTCGCTTACCTCGGCGTGGTCGCCACCGCTGCCATCATCGCGCTGCAGACCTGGGGCCAGTCGCGCACCACGGCCAACGAAGCGGCCGTGGTCTACGCCTTCGAGCCGGCCGCGGCCGCCTTTTTCGGCTACCTGTGGCTGGGCGAGGCCATGACCGGGCGTGGCTGGCTGGGCGGTTTGCTGTTGATCTCCGGTATGATAGTCAGCCAATGGAATTCCGAACGGCGGCCCGCCGCCGCGCTTGCCCCCGAGTGATGACGTTCACAGCCCACGACGATGCCGCAACCTGACCTGCTCCTCCTGGCGCAGGAACGGCCGCTGCGCATCCTGCTCGTGAACGCAGGCGAACCGGACACCTTGTCCTGGTCGGGCCTGGTGCAGCCGCTGCGCCAGGCCGCGAAAATTCTCGGGCCCGAACGCCTGCACGTGGACGTGCGCAGCCCGGATAAATTTACCAGCGACGCCGGGCGCCACTGGCACCTGGTCCTGCTCGCCGCCGACGAAGCGCAGGCGGGCCTGAAGCCGGCCAACTTCCGTGCCCTGGTCGAACGCTGCCGCGCTGCACCCTTCTGGGGCGGCGTCGGCGCCGGCGTGCTGTGGCTGGCGGAAGCCGGCGCCCTCAACGGCGTGCGCACCGCGCTGCCGTGGTCTCTGTATGCCGACGCCGACAGCCGCGCCGACCAGGCCGTGTTTACGCCGCACCTGTACGAAATCGACGGCAACCGCCTGACCTGCTGCGGCGGTGCGGCGTCGGTCGATTTCGCCCTGACCCTGATCGACATCATTTTTGGGTCGAGCGTGCAGGCGCCGGTGAAAGAATTGTTGTGCGTCGACCGCGTGCGCGGCAGGGAAGAGCGCCAGCGGGTGGCGCTGCAGGCGCGCTTCGGCACCTTGCAGCCGAAGCTGACCGAAGCGGTGACGCTGATGGAAGCGAATATCGAGGAGCCGCTCTCGACCGACGAGATCGCCCAGCTGGCCGGGGTGTCGCGGCGCCAGCTGGAGCGCTTGTTCAAACAGTATCTCGGCAGTTTGCCGTCGCGCTATTACCTGGAACTGCGCCTGCAACGGGCACGCCAGCTACTGATCGATACGAACAATTCGATCGTGCAAGTAGGACTGATGTGCGGCTTTTCGTCGGGTTCGCACTTTTCGACGGCGTTCGGGGCGCTGTTCGGCAACACCCCGCGCGAGGAACGCCAGCGCAGGCTGGCCGAATAAAACGGTTATTTCGAGATGCGCAGGATGGCCGAGGCCAGGCGCGAGAAGCACGGCGTCAGGTCCGCTTCGGTCGCGGCGTAGCAATACATGCCGTTCGGCTTGTTCGGGTTGTAGCAGCGCGATGGGCCATCGGGAACGTTGGCCATGCATTTCAGGACGTCTTCGCCGCGTTCGTTGTCATAGCCGCTGCCCGATTTCAACGCGGCGCCCATGCCGAGGGTGAAGACAAAGATACCTTCGTCGCGTGCCTTGGCTGCGACTGCTTCCGCCAGGTTGCGTGCGGTGCGGTCGATATTGCGATAAGCAATTGCCTTGGTATTCAAGTCAGATGTCACCGGACGGTAGAAGCCTGGGGTGCTCGATGTCGTCACGATCGGGAATTCGCGCTTGCTCACATCGTCGCGGGTTTCATACGTATTGTGCGCGTTATACCAGTCTGGCAATTTCGTGAGGTTGGTGAGCACGCCGCTGCCATTGCGTGCAAGCGTGCACTTGGTACTGACACGTACGCCATCGGTGTCATCGAGTTCATACAGGCCGCTGAGGTTGCCATCACTGGAATTGATCACGCCGGGCTCCCGGCAATCGGTGGTCATGTTGAAGTACGACGAGATGCCGGTTGGCGCGCCATCGGAAAAGAACACGATCACACGCATCGCCGAGCGGTTCAGCAGCGGTATCCGGTTGAGCTCGTTACGGGCATTCCACATGCCTTCGACCGAGCCGGTCCCGCCGACGAACTGGTAAGTGTCGATCTTGCTCAGCATCGCGGTACGGTTGAAGCCGCGGTTGATGGTGTTGATCGGACTGTCGACTTCGGTGCCATACGCGAAGTGCATCAGCGCGACCCGGTCCTGGGTCACGTTGAATTTGTTGAGGAAGGTCTTGGCCGAGGCCCGGACCGCCACGCGATTCGGATCCAGCGAACCCGAGGTATCGACGACAAAGGCCATGTCGAGGTCGCGCCGGATGGTCTGGGCGTACGCGCGCGGCGTCAGCCCGGTAAAGCCGAGCACCTGCATTAGCGAGACCGGCATCGGCGCTTCCGCGCGCACGTCGATGGTGACCATGCCGCCGTTGAAGGTGACGTCCGTGCTCACCAGTTTCGGCTTGGAGAGCAAATAATTGTCGGGGATGTTGGCCGCGAAGAATTCGCTGGCGGCGGTGCGGGCGCTGGCGGCTTGCTCGGTCTGGTTGTTCCCGGCGGGGACGGCGCGCGCGCCGGCCAGGGCAGCCGAGTCGACGGCGGCATTCAGGCGCGCCTTGACCAGGTAGGCCAGGCCGCCGTCGATCACGAGGCCGACGACGGCCAGCAGGACCAGCAGTGCCAGTGCCACCATGATGGCGACGGCGCCGCGCTGGCGCCGGGAGGTAAAAGTAGGGGGCATGTCAGAAAACGGAGAGCGAATAGAGGTCGGGGCCGAGCGTCGGCAGACCAAGGGCGGTCGTTGCGGCGCCGGTCAGCAGCATGTCATAGCGATAAAAAGTTTCGACGACATGGACCACTTCGCCGTCGCTGAGCTTGCCTTTCATGGTGTCCACGGCAGGTCGGTTGCTGCTGCTGAAACCACTGCATTTGCTGGCACTGCTCCAGCTCGTGCAGTTGTACACCTTGCTGGTGGGCTTGTAGCCGCTGGCGACGACACCGAGGCTGCGCTCGTTGTCGTCCCAGCGGTATTGGTCGAGTACGACGCTGGTTGCCACACCGTTCTTGACGACGCCCATTACGCGCGTGATGTACATCATGCCGCGCTGGTTGACGTTCAGCGGCGGGGCGCTCGCCATCAGCGCATACATGATGTCCTGGCTGCCGGTCTCGAGCTGGACGCTGCCGCGCGCCACCAGGTTGGCGCCTTCGCGGCTGATGTTGGTGATGATGATGTTGGCCTGCAAGGCACGCGCCACATCGATCATGCCGAACAGGAGCATGAGCAGGAAGGGCAGCAGCAGGGCGAACTCGACGGCGGCCAGGCCCTGCTGGCGGGCGAGCGCAAATGGACGCCGCGTCATGGGAAATACTCGTTGCGCATGGTGGCGCCGACGGTGAAGCGGTAGCGGCCATTGGTGAATAACTGCGCCAGCATCGGCGTCGTCACTTTCCAGTCGCAGTCGAGCTGCAGCACGATGATGTCGCCGGCGGCGCCGAACATGCCGTTGGTGTAGCCGGTGCTGGCGTAGCGGGTGCCGTTCACCGAAATGACCGGCGCCACCTTCTCGTACATGCCCAGCGAATTGCTGCGGATGCTTTCGATGATGGCGGCGTAGCGCTGCTGGCTGCCGGTACCCGGGTCGAGGTTGCTCTGGCCGGTAATGGCGTAGCGGGCGCCCTCGCGCACCGCGTACTGCATCGTCAGCGTGGTAAAAAACATCAGGCTCAGTTCGACCAGCGCGAGCAGGATCAGCAGGAACACCGGCGCCACCAGCGCCATCTCGACGACTGTGGCGCCGGATTGACGGCGAAGCGTTGGATATCTCATGAATTCGACAATTTTGCCGTAGTTTTGACGTGGAGCAATGTATGCTTCGAGATTCTACATGGCAACAATCTAGCGTCTATGGGCTTTTTTGACGATTCTCAGTCTCTGTCGGACTTGAACAACACGCATACCGGGTGGTACCGGCCACTGGTTGCGCACTTGCGGCGCCGCTTCCGCCTGGCTTCCACAGGCACCGCGCTGCCCGGCGCGGAGGCGTGGATGGTGTTCGGCATGCGCCTGCTGCTCTCGATTTCGACCCTGCTCACGCTCTACATCGCCTCCGGAGAAGTCATTCTCGCCGGGCAATGGGGCTGGCTGATCTTCGTCGCCTATGTCCTCCACAGCCTGGTGCTGCTGTGCGTGGCGCGTTCGCGCGCCGGCTTCTGGCACGGCCCGGTCATCTACTGGGTCGACATTGGCTGGTATGGCTTGATGGTGTACGCCAGCAGCGGCGCGCCGAGTCCCTACTTCACCCTGTTTTTCTTTGCCATCCTGGTGGCGTCGTTCCGGCATGGATTCGATACCGGCGCCCGCCTGACCCTCAGCAGTGTCGTCGTGGTGACGATCGCGGTGCTGGCCTCCCAGGGGCTGCAGACCTTGCACTTGCTGCTGCTGCGTGCAACTTTCCTGCTGGCGCTGGGCTACATGATCGCATTCTGGGGCGGCTTGCTGGTCGACCAGCGCCGCCGCCTGGCGCTGCTGCGCGACGTCAGCCGCCTGTCGAACCCGCGTTTCGGCGTGCAGCACACGCTCGATTCGCTGATGGGCAAGATCCTGCGCTTCTATGGCGGCAGCACCTGCGTGCTCGTGATGCAGGATGGCGATGCGCGCTGGATGCTCAATACCGTGCACCACCCGCGCAGCGGGCGGGCGATCAGCCGCAACCGGGCGGACGCAGCCGACGTCGCGCCGCTGCTCGAACTGGGCGACGGTACCAGCGTGCTGTACCGCAGCGGCGACTGTTCGGTGTTGCCGGGCGCCGGGCGCAGCCTGCGGCTCGCGCCCGGCGACGGTTGGGGAGAAATCGATGCCGGCGCCTGCGAGCGCATTGCCGACCTGCTCGACACGCAGATCTTCATCAGTGCCGCGCTGCCGTTGCGCAAGGGCGCCGGCCGTATCTTCGTCACTTCGGAGCGCATCCTGCGGCGTGGCGATGCGACCTTCCTGAACCACATCGTGCAGCAAGCCTTTCCGGTGATCGAAACCATCAACCTGCTCGACCACCTGGCGTCGGACGCGGCGTTCCGCGAGCGCCAGACCATCGCGCGCGACCTGCATGACAGCACGATCCAGCCGTATATCGGCCTGCGCCACGCGGTGGCGGCGATCCGCAGCCAGGCCGGCGACGACAACCCGCTCTCCGCCGACCTCGACCGCCTGCTGGCGATGAGCACCGACGTGATTGGCGACATGCGCCAGTTCGCGCAACGCTTCCGCGACGGCCGCCAGCAAGAGCCGGAGCTGCTGATCGCACTGCGCCGCCAGCTGAACCAGGTGCGCTCGTTTTATGATGTCGAAGTCACGCTCGATGCCGCTGCGGCGCCGCTCATCAACGACCGCATGGCCGCCGAGGTGTTCCAGATCGTCACCGAAGGCGTGAGCAACATCTGTAAGCATACGCGTGCGCGCACGGCCCACATCCGCTTCCATGGCGACGCCCGCCAGCTGGCGATCGACATCGCCAATCCCCTCGAGGCGGATGCGGCGCCCGCGGCGTTCGTGCCGAAGTCGATCGCCGAGCGCGTGCGCGCCCTGGGTGGCATCCTGACGATCGACACGGACGACGGACAAACCTGGCTACGCATCCGCGTGCCCGCTTGACTGAACTGTATTTGGAGAAGACATGAGCATTCGTATCCTGCTGGTGGACGACCACAAGACCATGCTGTGGGGACTGGAGCGGCTGATCCAGGCCGAATCGGCCGCCCTGACGCTGGTCGGCAGTGCCGGCGACGCCGCCACGGCGGTCGCGCTGTGCAAGGAACTGGCGCCCGACATCGTGCTGCTCGACCTCGACCTGCATGGCAGCAGTTCGCTGGCGATCCTGCCGCAACTGGTGGCCAACGGCAGCACCCGCGTCGTCATCTTCAGCGCCAACCGCGACCAGGCCACGCTGACCGAAGCCGTGAAACTGGGTGCGCGCGGCGTGGTCGGCAAGGAAGCGCCGACCGACGACGTGCTGGCGGCCGTGCGCAAGGTGCACGGCGGAGAATTGTGGATCGACCAGTCGCTGATGCAGGCGCTGCTCGGCCAATTGACAGCACCGCCGCCGCCAGCCAATCCGGAAGCGCAGCGTATTGCCGGACTGACGGCGCGCGAACGCGAAGTGATCGGCATGATCGTGGCGGGCAAGGGCGCCCTCAACAAGGAACTGGCCGAGCGCGCCTTCATTTCCGAGCGTACCCTGCGCAACCACCTGAGCACGATCTACCAGAAGCTCGGCGTCGCCAACCGGCTCGAACTGTACGTGTATGCGACCCGCAATGGGCTGTCCTGACGGGCGTCCGTGACATTTGTCCTGGGTCGGCAGGCAAAAGTTCCTACGCAAAAAGGGAGATTTGACGGATGTGATGTTGAGGTAGGGCAATTAATATGCTGTTCATGCGCTGCGCATCGGAGCACGCGATGCGAAGGCAACAGGACAGGGGCAAACGTGTACGACAAGGATGATTTACCGGAGCAGCAGTATGAACGTACCGAAACACCGGCGACGTCGTACATCGTCCTCGTGGCCCTGATCGCAGTCGTTGGCTTCATCGCAGTACTGGCAGCACGGATGAGCGCATAAGCCAGGCAATCCTTCACATTTACTAAGGTCAATACCATGAAATTCATCACCAACTTCATCAAAGAAGAAGACGGCGTCACCGCAATCGAATACGCACTGATCGCAGCACTGATCGCCGGCGCGATCGCCCTGTCGGTCACCACCCTCGGCGGCAAGATCAAGGAAATCTTCGGCAGCCTGGGCACCATGATCGGCAACAAGACCGGTACCTGATCCCCGCTACGCCCGCAACCTGCCGGGCCTGATCCGGAACGGCTTCCGTTCCGGATTTTTATTTTCCCTTCGGAGTTTGCCCGTGTTCCTGCTTCCACTTCTGCTGCTGTTCGCGCTGCTGGGCGCCGCCGTCTGGCATGACGTGCGTGCACGCCGCATCCCGAACGCCGTCGTCTTTCCGGGCGCGCTGGCCGCGCTGCTGCTGCATGCGCTGCTGCCGGCGGGAGCGGGGCTGTTCGGCACGGCGCCGGGCGGACTGGGACTCGGATCGGCACTCGGTGGCCTGGGGATCGGCCTGGCGGTGTTGCTGCCGATGTATGCGCTGCGCCTGATGGGCGCGGGTGACGTCAAGCTGCTGGCGATGGTCGGCGCCTTTGTCGGCGCCGGCCAGATCCTGACGGTGGCGCTGGCGACGCTGATCGCCGGCGGCGTGCTGGCGCTGGCCGTCGCCGCCTGGCAGGGCAAGCTGCGCTACGTGCTGGAAAACGCGCGCTGCATGATGCTCCACAGCGGCGTGTCCGCCATGGGCGGCAGCATTGTCGCGCCCACCGGCGGTACTGGCCGCCTGCCGTATGCGGTGGCGATCGCCGCCGCCACGGTGCCCTGCGTGCTGTGGCTGCACGTTGTCGGCGAGCTGCCGCTGTGAACGCCGCCATGCCCCCGCTTGCCGTGGCGCCTGCCGACATGCGCGCACCGCGCACGGTCGAAGATACCGGCTTGCCGTTCCTGTTCCTGGCCGAACTGCTGGCCAAGGTGCTGCATCAGCGCGGGCAGCTGCGTCTGCCGGAACTGGCATCCCACCTGAAACTCAACGTCAGCGTCATCGATCCGCTGGTCGCCTTCCTGCGCGCCGAAAAGCTGTGCGAAGTCGCGCGCAGCGGCAGCAGTGGCACCGACGCCGACCTGTCTTACCTGCTGACCGACGCCGGCCGCGCACGCGCCGGCGCCGTGTTGGCGAGGAATGCCTATGCCGGCCCGGCGCCGGTCACGCTGGCCGCCTACACCGCGCAGGTGCAGGCGCAAAGCGTCGCCGGTGTCCACGTCACGCGCCAGCACATGGCGGCCGCCTTCGACGGCATCGTCGTCAATCCGCGCGTGCTGGCCCAGCTGGGCGCGGCCATGAATTCGGGACGCGCCATGTTCCTGCACGGCGTCGCCGGCAGCGGCAAGACTTACCTGGCCGAACGCCTGCGCGACCTGCTCTCGGGGGCGATCGCGGTGCCGCATGCGCTGATGGTCGATGGCGAAGCGGTGCCCCTGTTCGACAGCGTGCAGCACCGTCCGCTCGATACGCACACCGAAAACGCGGGCGGCAGCGGCTTCGACCGCGGCAGCGCGCCCGACATGCGCTGGGTGCGCGGCCTGCGCCGCCCGGCGGCGCTCGCCGGCGGCGAACTGACGCTCGACATGCTCGACCTGCGTTTCGACCCGCATACGCGCCTGTACCAGGCGCCGCCGCACCTGAAGTCGAACAACGGCATCTTCATCATCGACGACCTCGGGCGCCAGCGCTGCACCCCGGACGCGCTGATGAACCGCTGGATCGTGCCGATGGACCGCAACGTCGATTACCTGACCCTGCATACCGGCCATACCTTCGAGGTGCCGTTCGACGTGATCGTCGTGTTTTCCTCGAACTTCGTGCCGCAGCGCCTGTCCGACGGCGCCTTCCTGCGCCGCCTCGGCTACAAGATCGAAGTGCCGGCGGCCTCGCCCGAGGAATACGCGCAGCTGTTTCGCCAGGCCTGCGTCCATACCGGCCTCGCCGTCGACGACGCCGCATTTGCCGACGCCTTCGATTACCTGCTCGAGCGCCATCGGAGACAAGGCATTGCACTGCTGGCCTGCTACCCGCGCGACCTGACGCGCCAGCTGCGCGACCTCGCGCGCTACGAAGAGCAAGCGCCGCAACTGTCGCGCCGCACGCTCGACTGGGCGTGGGACAACTATTTCGCAGCCGGCAATGCGTCCGGCTGCACCCTGGAACTGGAACGCCGCGAGCGCGGCAGCAAGATGGAGAATACCGATGCGTAATTCGAGAGCAGTTGTGATCATCGGCGTGGCGCTGTTCCTCGCGCTCGCCGCCGTGCTGCTGGCGGCCAAGTGGATGAGCGAGCAGGGCGCCGGCGGCACCCGGGTGGCGGTGGCCGCCAGCGACATCAACCAGGGCACGCGCCTGATCGCCGCCAACCTGCAGCTGGTCGAGTGGCCGGCCGGCTCGGTGCCGCCGGGCGCCATCACCGACCTCAAAACCCTGGAAAACCGGGTCGCGCGCGCCAGCATCGGCAAGGGCGAACCGGTACTGGAAGCGAAGCTGGCCCCGCCCGGCGCCATGGGTGGTTTGTCCGCCGTGGTCGCCGCCGGCAAGCGCGCCATGACGGTGCGCGTCAACGACGTCGTCGGCGTGGCCGGTTTCGCATTGCCGGGCAATTACGTCGACATCCTGGTCAGCCTGGAGAGTGCGGGCGGCGACGACGGCGCGCGCGCGGCGGCGATTTCGAAGATCGTGCTCGAGCGGATCCTGGTGCTGGCCGTGGCGCAGGAATCGAACCGCGACGACACCAAGCCGCGCGTGGTGAACGCCGTGACGCTGGAACTGGCGCCGGACCAGGTCGAAAAGCTTGACCTGGCGCGCAGCATCGGTTCGCTGTCGCTGGTGCTGCGCAACCAGGTCGACCCGCAACCGGCCAACACCGCCGGCGCCACCCGCGAATCGGTGCTGGGCCTGCCGCCGGCGGTAGCGGCCGCCCCGGCGCGCGCCGAAGCGCCGGCAGCCAGGCCGGTGCGCGCCGCCGTGCCTGCCCCAGTCCGTACCCCGCGCAGCGAAGGCGTACTCGTGATCCGTGGCCTCGACGCCGCGCCGCAAGCATTCAACTGAAAACAACCATGACTCTCCTGAACAACAAGACCCTGGTCGCCGGCGCGCTGGCGCTGGCCTTCGGCGCGGCCCAGGCTGCGACGCTTGACTGCATCGACCTGCGCGGCAGCGGCGAAGCCGGCCGTCTCGAACTGGTGCGCGGCAAGTCCGTCCTCAAGCGCTTCTGCACGCCGGCGGCCCAGGTGACCGTCGGCGCGCCGGAAGTGGCCAACGTGGTCGTCCCCAACGCCAGCGAAGTCGTCATCGTGGCGCGCAGCATCGGCACCACCAACATGATCGTATCGAGCCGCGACGGCCGCTCGACGGTGCTCGACCTGGTCGTCGGCATCGACACGACCGCGCTGCGCGCCCAGTTCGACAGCCTGTTCCCGGAAGAGAAGGACGTGCGCATCGGCAGCAGCGGCAACGCGCTGATCCTGTCGGGCATGGTGAGCGACGCGGCCGTGGCCAGCCAGATGATGGCGGTCGCCAGCGCCTTCCAGGAAGGCGGCACGCCGGCCGCGGCCGCCGCGGGCAGCCCGCCGGCAGCCGGTGTCGGCGCCGCTGCCGCAGTCGCCGCCGCCGCGCCGGCGCCGGCGGGCGCACCGAAGGTATTGGACATGCTCGCGCTGGCCGCGCCCCAGCAGGTGCTGCTGGACGTCAAAATCGCCGAAGTGTCGAAGTCGCTCGTCGACCAGCTCGGCAGCAGCCTCAGCTACGCCAAGGTCAACGGCAATTTTACCTACGGGATCGCGTCCAGCCTGTTGAGCGGCGCCGCCAGCAGGGTGGCCGGCATCACCGCCAACCAGAAAAAGCAGTTCGGCATCGATGGCGAAAACCGCGACGGCCTGGTCAAGATCCTGGCCGAGCCGACCGTGATGGCCGTCAGCGGCCAGGAAGCGAGCTTCCTCGCCGGCGGCAAGATTTTCATTCCGGTCGCGCAGACCGGCGCCGGCGGCGCCAGCACCATCACGCTCGAGGAAAAGGAATACGGCGTGGCGGTGAAATTCACGCCCACTGTGCTGGCCGGCGGACGCATCAACCTGCGCGTGGCGCCGGAAGTGTCCGAGCTCAATCGCGAAGGCATCGGCATCAGCACCAGCGGCTCGACCAACGCGACGGCCATCCTGCCGGCCTTTACGACGCGCCGCGCCACCACCACCGTGCAATTGCAGGACGGCGAAAGTTTTGCCATCGGCGGCCTGATCCGCAACAACGTCACCAGCAACATCAAGCGCTTCCCGTTTCTGGGCGAGATGCCGGTGCTGGGCACGCTGTTCCGCAGCAGCGATTTTCAAAACGACCGTACCGAGCTGGTCTTCATCGTGACGCCGCACCTGGCCAAGCCGCTGCCCGCCGTGCCGCGCCTGCCGACCGACGACTACGTTGCACCGACACGCACCCAGTTCCTGCTCGGCGGCCAGCACGAGGGCCGCGCTCCAGAAACCAACGCACAGAAAGGCCAGCCATGATTTCTCCACGATTCGCCGCCGCCGCGCTGGCATGCACGCTTGCACTGGGCGGTTGCGCCGCGCGGATGCCCGCCGACAGCGGCGCGCGCGTGCGCGCCATCATGGCCAGCCAGGTCGTGGCGCCGCAACCGGCGCGGCCGAATGCCGGCCAGACCGACGCCGCCGCGGCCGTTGCCGCCTATGCCAACTACCAGCGCTCGTACGTCACGCCGACGCCGCAAGCGGACAGCCCGACCTTCGGCAAATGAAAGGCCTGACGTGAAAATCGCTGTTCTCTCGCGCGACGAGCGCCACCTGATCGACCTGTCGCGCCAGCTGCGCACCCGTTCCGCTACCGATGAAGTCGACATGATTGCCGGCGGTCCGGCGCGCCTGTCCACCCTGGCCGACGAGGCCATCCCCGACGTCATGATCGTCGACGAACCGCGCGCCGACGAGGGCGACCTCGACCAGGTTGAGCGGCTCGGCCACCTGTTCCCGCGCCTCGCCTTTATCGTGCTGTCGGCCGACCTGTCGCAAGACTTCCTGCTGCGCGCGATGCGCGCCGGCGTGCGCGAAGTGCTCCCGAGCGCGCCCGGCGCCGCGGTGCTGGGCCAGGCCCTCGACCGCATCGCCGAAAAGGTCGGCAGCCAGGGCGGCGTGCCGGGCAAGGTGCTCGCCTTCATTTCTTGCAAGGGCGGCAGCGGTTCGACCTTCCTGGCCACCAATCTCGCGTATGCGCTGTCGGCCGGCGGCACCAAGAAGGTGGCGCTGATCGACATGAACCTGCAGTTCGGCGACGCCTCGCTGTTCGTCTCCGACAGCAAGCCGCTGGCGACGCTGTCCGACGTGGCGAACCAGATCCACCGTCTCGATCCGTCCTTCCTGGCCTCGAGCATGGTCAGCGTGACGCCGAACTACGGCATCCTGGCGGCGCCGTCGGACCCGGCCCATGCGAGCGACGTCAAGCCCGAACACATCGACGCCATCGTCAAGCTGGCCCGGCGCCAGTACGACTTTGTCGTGCTCGACGTCGGCCGCAGCCTCGATCCGGTCAGCGTGCGCGCGCTCGACCATGCCGACACGATCTACCCGGTGCTGCAGATGACGCTGCCCTACATCCGCGACGGCAAGCGCCTGTTGACGGTGTTCCGCAACCTCGACTACGGCAAGGACAAGGTCGAGCTGATCGTCAACCGCCACGACAAGAACAGCGACATCCGCCTGAAGGACCTCGAAGAAGCCTTCGATACGCCGATCCTGCGCACCATGCCGAACAATTACGACGCGGCCGCGAAATCGGTCAACCAGGGCGTACCGGTCACGCGCCTGGCGCCCGACAGCCCCTTGAGCGCCGCGCTGATGGAAATGGCGCGCGGCCTGACCGGCGAAGTTGCGCCGGTGCGCCCGACCAGCCTGATGACGCGCCTGTTCAAGCGCCGCATCACCGACGTCTGAACCACAGGACCTGAACGATGAACACCCCAGCCTATTCCCTGCGCGAGCGCCTCGGCAACAGCACGCCGCGCCCGGCCGCCCAGCGCGGCGGCCCGATCGACAACCGCGCCTACCACCAGCTGAAAGCGCGCATCCACGAAGCGCTGCTCGACCGCGTCGACCTGGAAAGCATGCAGCGCCTGTCGTCCGACCAGATCCGCCAGGAGCTGCGCCTGCTGGTCGAGCGCCTGCTCGAAGAAGAGATGGTCGTCATCAACGACGCCGAGCGCAAGACGCTCACGCGCGACATCCAGAACGAGATGCTCGGCTTCGGCCCGCTGGAAACCCTGCTGGAAGACCCGACCGTTTCCGACATCCTGGTCAACACCCACAAGCAGGTGTACGTCGAGCGGCGCGGCAAGCTGGAACTGACCGACGTCACGTTCACGGACGACGCCCACCTGATGAAGATCATCGACAAGATCGTCTCGCGCGTGGGCCGCCGCATCGATGAATCGAGCCCGATGGTCGACGCGCGTCTGCCGGACGGCTCGCGCGTGAACGCCATCATCCCGCCGCTGGCGATCGACGGCCCGGTGATGTCGATCCGCCGCTTTTCCGCCGACCCGCTGCGCCTGGCCGACCTGGTTTCCTACGGCAGCATCACGGCCGACATGGCCGAAGTGCTGCAAGGTCTCGGCAAGGCCAAAGTGAACATCCTGATTTCGGGCGGCACCGGTTCCGGCAAGACCACCATGCTCAACGTGATCTCGAATTCGATCGGCAAGAACGAGCGCATCGTCACCGTCGAAGACGCGGCCGAACTGCAGCTGCAGCAGCCGCACGTGGTGCGCCTGGAAACGCGCCCGCCCAACATCGAGGACAAGGGCGAAGTCACCCAGCGCGCGCTGGTACGCAATGCACTGCGGATGCGCCCCGACCGCATCATCCTGGGCGAGGTGCGCGGCGCCGAAGCGCTCGACATGCTGGGCGCGATGAACACCGGCCACGAAGGCTCGATGGCGACCATCCACGCGAATACGCCACGCGACGCCCTGACGCGCCTGGAAAACATGATCAGCATGGCCGCCGGCACGCTGCCGCCGAAAGCCATGCGCCAGCAGATCAGCTCCGCCGTGGGCGTGGTGGTGCAGGTGTCGCGCCTGACCGACGGCAAGAGAAAGGTGCTGTCGATCTCGGAAGTGACGGGCATGGAAGGCGACGTCATCACGATGCAGGAAATCTTCGCCTATAAACAGACCGGCGTGGCCGACGACGGTACCGTGATCGGCCACACCAGCGCCACCGGCGTGCGCCCGCGCTTCGCCGAGCGCCTGCGCGTGTTCGGCGTCAACCTGCCGGCGCACATCTTCGAGCCGCGCTGAGTATCGCACATGGACATCACTTTCCTCCTGTTCGTGCTGCTGCTGTTTGCGGCGGTCCTGCTGCTGGTCTGGGGCGTGTATGTCGGCTGGAATGCGCACCGCAGCCCCGAAGCCGAGCGTATCGCGCGGCGCCTGCGCGGCGTGATCGGCAAGGAAGCGCGCCAGTCCGACGTCACCATCGTCAAGGAACGCCGCTACAGCGCCGACCCGGAAATCGACACGCTGCTGCGCCGCCTGCCCGGCATCGCACGCCTCGACCGCATGCTGCTGCAGGCCGGTTCGAAGCAACTGGCGGCGCGCCTGGTGCTGCTGTGCGCCGCCGGTTTCGGCGTCGGGCTGCTGCTGGCGCTCTGGCTGGACCTGCCGTGGCCGGCGGTGCCGGCGCTGGCGCTGGGCGCCGCCAGCCTGCCGCTGCTGAACCTGGCGCGCGCGCGTAGCGCCAGGATGGAACGCTTCGAGCGCCAGCTGCCCGAGGCGCTCGACATGATGAGCCGCGCGATGCGCGCGGGCCACGCCTTTCCGACGGCCCTGAAACTGGTGGCCGACGAAATCGACGCGCCCTTGGGCGAGGAATTCAAGGCCACTTTCGACGAAGTGAACTTCGGCGTGGCGATGAGCGACGCCCTCAACAACATGGCGCAGCGCCTGCCGAGCATGGACTTGCAGTATTTCGTGGTCGCCGTCCTGATCCAGCGCGAAAGCGGCGGCAACCTCACGGAACTGCTGGCGTCGATCAGCGGCATCATCCGCGAACGCCACAAGCTGGTCGGCCAGGTGCGCGTGCTGTCGGCGGAAGGGCGCATGTCGGCCTGGGTGCTGTGCCTGCTCCCCTTCGGCGCCGGCGCCATCATGTACTCGGCCAATCCGGACACGATGAGCGTGCTGGTGACCGATCCGGCCGGGCGCAAGCTGCTGTATGGCGCGATCGGGATGATGATTTTCGGCGTGCTGGCGATCCGCAAGATCGTCCGCATCCGCATGTAAGCGAAGGTAGGCACAGACGATGAACACGACCCAACTCCTGATCCTGGCAGGGATGTTCCTGGTGATCTTCGCGGTTGCGGCAGTGGCCATGCTGCTGCTCACGCACGACCCGGTCAAGGCGCGCCTGACGGCGCTCGACGAACGCACGGCCGTGCGCGGCCAGCGCGGGCAGGGCTGGCTGGAACGCCTGTCGCGCATCGCCGAGCCGCTCGCTAAATTGTCGGTGCCGGCCGAAGGCTGGGAAGGTTCGCCGGTGCGGCTGCGCTTCATCAACGCCGGCTGGCGCGACCCGTCCACCCCGGGCCTGTTCCACGCCGGTAAAACCGCGCTGACGCTCGGCCTGCCGCTGCTGGCCTGGCTGCTGCTGCGCAACGACGCCGAACGCAGCGCCAGCGCCACCTTCATGTGGCTGGTCGGGGCCGCCGCCTGCGGCTATTACGTGCCGGATTTTGTCCTGAAGCGCCGCATCGCGCACCGCCAGCGCGAAATCTTCGAAATTTTCCCCGACGCGCTCGACCTGATGGTGGTGTGCGTCGAAGCCGGGCTGGCGATGGACGCCGCCCTCGGCCGCGTGGGCGCCGAAATCGGCCTGAAAAGCGCGGTGCTGGCCGAAGAGCTGCAACTGGTCACGCTGGAAATGCGCGCCGGCAGCGCCAAGGACAAAGCCCTGCGCAACCTGGCGCTGCGCACCGGCGTCGAAGACGTCGACTCCCTGGTCAAAATGCTGATCCAGGCCGACCGCTTCGGTACCAGCGTCGGCCTCGCCCTGCGCATCCAGTCCGAGCAATTACGCACGCGGCGGCGCCAGCTGATCGAGGAAAATGCGGCGAAGATCGCGACCAAGCTGCTGTTTCCGCTGATTTTCTGTATTTTCCCGGCCTTGCTGGTGGTGTTGCTGGGGCCGGCTTGCTTGCAGATCATGGGGGCGGTGATGCCGGTGGCGGCAGGGGCGGGCTAAAGCCTGAAGCCTGGGGTCAGATCTGATATTTGGAATTCCACCTTCACTATGCTTCGGATAGATCGGGATACAGTTGAGCGTGTGTCTGAATGTCAGACCTGCCCCCAATGTTTTTAGCTGACAAGTTCCGGCCAAAAATGAAAATCCCCGTCGCACTTCAGCAAGAACTTGCCTGACCCTCTACCTATAATGACCAGGTTCGGCGCCCGTCTCCTGGCGCGCCAGTCACTACCAACGGATGAGGAAAAAGTCATGAATGCAAAGCTCGAATCGGGTGTCACAACGCGGCCTGTCACTCGGCAGACCTTCGATGAAGTCCTCGTTCCGACCTATGCTCCGGCTGCGATGGTGCCGGTGCGCGCGTCGGGCCTGGACGTGTGGGACCAGGAAGACAAGCATTACCTCGACTTCACCTCCGGCATCGCCGTCTCGAGCCTGGGCCACTGCAATCCGGTGCTGGTCGATGCAATGACCCGCCAGATCAACACCCTGTGGCACCTCGGTAACGGCTACACCAACGAGCCGGTGCTGCGCCTGGGCTCGGCCCTGGTCGAAGCGACTTTTGCGGACCGCGCCTTCTTTTGCAACTCGGGCGCGGAAGCGAACGAAGCGGCGCTGAAACTGGCGCGCAAGTATGCGCACACCAAGTTCGGTCCCCATAAATCGCGCATCATCTCCTGCCTGTCGTCGTTCCACGGCCGCACCCTGTTCACCGTCTCGGTCGGCGGCCAGCCGAAGTACACCGAAGGCTTCGAGCCGCTGCCGCAGGAAATCAACCACATTCCGTACAACAATATCGAAGCGGCGCGCGCCGCCATCGGCGACGACGTCGCGGCCGTGATCGTCGAGCCGATCCAGGGCGAGGGCGGCGTCATTCCGGGCAATCATGCGTACCTGCAGGCGCTGCGCGAGTTCTGCGACCAGAGCGGCGCACTGCTGATCTTCGACGAAGTGCAGTCGGGCGTGGGCCGCACCGGCGCCCTGTATGCCTACATGGACACCCCGGTGGTGCCGGACATCCTTACCAGCGCCAAGGCGCTCGGCAACGGCTACCCGGTCGCCGCCATGCTGACGATCGACGAGATCGCCCAGCACTTCAACGTCGGCTCGCACGGCACCACCTATGGCGGCAACCCGCTGGCCGCGACCGTCGCGCTGAACGTGGTCGAGATGATCAACCAGCCCGCCTTCCTGGCGCGTGTCAAGGAAGCCAGTGCGCAGATCTTCGCCAACCTGGACAAGCTGACCGCCGACTACCCGCAACTGTTCGGCAAGGCACGCGGCCTGGGCCTGCTGATCGGCCTGCCGCTGGCCGACGCCTACAAGGGCAAGGCCAAGGACATCACCAGGATCGCCGAGAAGATGGGCCTGATGCTGCTGATCGCGGGTGCCGACGTGATCCGCTTCGCGCCGGCGCTGATCGTGTCGGATGCGCAGATTCTTGAGGCGGACCGCATCCTGCGCGCCGCCGTCGACGAGTTCCTCGCTGCCGCCTGATTCACGCGCTGCAGTAACATCCCGGTCCGTGTGGCCGGGATTTGTTCGTACCGACCCCGCTTTGACCCTAAAAAGGGAGCACCCATGTATGTTGTCCGTCCGGTAGAACTTGCGGATGTCGACGCGCTCGAATCGCTGGCCGCCATGATGACGCCCGGCGTGCACACGCTGCCGCGCACGCGCGAGACCATCGGCGCCTTCGTCGAGCGTTCGATCGCCTCGTTCGCCGCGCAAGTCGATATCCCGAGCGAGGAGTCCTACCTGTTCGTGCTGGAAGACGGCGCCACGGGCGAGGTCGTGGGGACGGCCGCGGTGCATGCCTCGGCCGGCTCGAACGGCACTTATTTTGCGTTCCGCAACGACGTCATCGCGCAAGTCTCGCGCGACCTGAACATCTCGCATAGCGTGCACGCGCTCACCTTGTGCTCGGAACTGACGGCCTGCTCGCAGCTGGCCGGTTTTCACCTGCGCGACCGCGCGCATGCCGGCATCGAGGCGGCGCTGCTGTCGCGTGCGCGCCTGCTGTACGCGGTGCTGGCGCCGCACCGCTTCGGCGACCGTTTCTTCGTGCCGCTGGCCGGCGTGACGGACGCAGACGGCGAATCGCCGTTCTGGAATGCGCTGGGACGCAAGTTCTTCAAGATGGATTTCCTCGATGCCGAGCGGGTCATCGGCGGCTCGCGCAACCGCACCATGATCGTCGAACTGATGCCGCACTATCCGGTCTACGTGCCGCTGCTGCCGGGCGACGCCCAGGCGGCGATGGGGCAAATCCACCCGGGCGGCCAGCTGGCATTCGACCTGCTCACCGCGGAGGGTTTCGAAGCGGACGAATATGTCGACATCTTCGACGGCGGTCCGATCCTGGCCGCCCATAAAATGTCGCTGCGCTCGTTCTGCGGCTCGCAGCACCGCCGCGTCGAGAATGCATCCGCCGAAGCCGGCGAAAATCTCGTCACCTATGCGGTGGCGACCAATGCCGAGCGCTTCCGCGCCATCACCGTGGCCTGTCCGCCCTGCGACACGTCCGACGCCGTCTGCCTGCCGCCCGAGGCGCAGCAGGCGCTGGGCGTGGTTGCGGGCGACAGCGTCATCTGCGTCAGAATCTGAGAGAGGCACCATGCTCGTCATTCGTTCCATCGCCGCATCGGACCTCGACCCGCTCATCGACATGGCGCGCGAAGTCGGTGGCGGCATGACCACCCTGAAACCGGACCGGCAAATGCTGGGCGACCGCGTCGATTGCGCCGTCGCCTCGTTCCAGCAAACCATCCCGCCCGAAGAGCGCGACTACATGTTCGTGATGGAAGACACCGAGACCGGCAAGCTGGCCGGCGTGTGCGCCATCAAGGCCGCGGTCGGGCTGAACGAACCGTTCTATAACTACCGCATCGGCACCCTGGTGCACTCCAGCCGCGAACTGAACGTGTTCTCGCGCATGGAGACGCTGTACCTGTCGAACGACCTGACGGGCGCGACCGAACTGTGTTCGCTGTTCCTGCAGCCGGACTACCGCACCGGCTACAACGGCAAGTGGCTCTCGAAAAGCCGCTTTCTCTTCATCGCCCAGTTCCAGCAGCTGTTCACCGAAAAGATCATCGCCGAGATGCGCGGCTACCTGCTGGAAGACGGCACCAGCCCGTTCTATGAGGGCCTGGGCCGCCACTTCTTCAAGATGGATTTCAACCACGTCGACGGCCTCACCGCGATGGGCAAGAAATCCTTCATCGCCGAACTGATGCCGCGCCAGCCGCTGTATGTCGACTACCTGCCGGAATCGGCGCGCGAAGTCATCGGCCAGGTGCACCGTTCGACGCTGCCGGCGCGCAAGTTGCTGGAACAGGAAGGCATGCACTACGAGGGTTATGTCGACATTTTCGATGCCGGTCCGGTGCTGCAGGGCCGTGTAAAAGAACTGCGTTCGGTGCGCGACAGCGCGCTGCGCGTGGCGAGCGAGGGCCGCAGTGAAGGCTGCACTGAAGGCCGCAGTGACGCCGATACCGAATGCCTGCTGGTGTCGAACACGAAGCTGGACGATTTCCGCATGGTGCTGGCGCAGGCGGCGGTCGACGGCCACGAGATCGCGCTGTCGGCGCAGGAACTGGCGCTGCTGCACGTCCAGGCGGGCGACCCGGTACGCACGCTGTCACTCAACGTAAGGAAGAACAATGGCTAACCTGTCGAATTTCATCAACGGCGCATGGATCGCCGGCAGCGGCGCGGAACTGGTCACGATCGACCCGTCCAGTGGCCAGCAGACCTGGAGCAGCAACGAATCCACGCCTGAAGACGTGCAGCGCGCCGCCCAAGCCGCGGCCGACGCCTTCGAAGCCTGGGCGCTGTGCCCGCTGGAAGAACGCATCGCCATCTGCACGCGTTTTCGCGACCTGCTGAAGGAGAATGCGGAAGAGCTGGCAGCGATCATCGCCGAAGAAGTCGGCAAGCCGCTGTGGGAAGCACGCACCGAAGCGACGACCATGGCAAACAAGGTCGACATCTCGGTGCAGTCGTACGGCGCCCGCACCGGAGAAACGGCGGCCAAGGTCGCCGACGGCAACGCCGTGCTGCGCCACCGTCCGCATGGCGTGTTCGCCGTGTTCGGTCCCTATAATTTCCCGGGCCACCTGCCGAACGGGCACATCGTGCCGGCCCTGATCGCGGGGAACACGGTGGTCTTCAAGCCGAGCGAATACGCACCGCGCACGGCGATTAAAACCGTGCAGCTGTGGGAGCAGGCGGGCCTGCCGGCCGGCGTGCTGAACCTGGTGAACGGCGGCCGCGACACGGGGATTGCCCTCGGCCAGAACGCCTTGATCGACGGCGTGCTGTTCACCGGCAGCAGCCAGACCGGCGCCGCGTTGCATAAACAGTTCGGCGGCCAGCCGGGCAAGATGCTGGCGCTGGAAATGGGTGGCAACAATCCGATGGTGGTATGGGACGTTCAGGATATCGACGCCGCCGTCCACCACGCCGTCATGTCGGCATTCATCTCGGCCGGCCAGCGCTGCACCTGTGCGCGCCGCCTGGTGGTGCAGGATAACGAGCAGGGCCAGCGTTTTATTGAGCGGCTGGTCGACGTCGCCTCCAGACTGCAGGTCGGTGCCTCGAAGGCCGAGCCGCAGCCGTTCATGGGACCGGTGGTATCGAGCGCCGTCGCCGCGCGCCTGGTGCAGGCGCAGGCCGAGATGGAGGCAAAAGGCGGCAAGGTGCTGCTGCAGATGCGCCAGCTCGATCCGAACGCGGGCTTCGTCACGGCCGGCATCGTCGACGTGACCGATGCCCACGGCATTCCCGACGAAGAGTGGTTCGGGCCGCTGCTGCAGGTGATCCGCGTTAACACCTTCGACGAGGCGATGCGCGCGGCGAACGCCACCGAATTCGGCCTGTCCGCGGCGCTGCTGTCGCCGTCGGAAGAACTGTGGAAGCGCTTTGCCATCAAGGCGCGTGCCGGCATCGTCAACTGGAACCGTCCGACCACGGGCGCGGCCAGCTCGGCGCCGTTCGGCGGCGTCGGCAAGTCGGGCAACCACCGTCCGAGCGCATACTATGCGGCGGATTACTGCGCCTACCCGGTCGCCTCGATCGAAACGTCCGAACTCGAAATGCCGGCCAAGCTGTCGCCGGGTTTAACCTTCTGATTATGCGTAACGCTCGCGAATACAACTTCGACGGCCTGGTTGGCCCGTCCCACAACTATGCCGGCCTCTCGTTCGGCAACGTCGCTTCGTTCAGCAATGTGCGCAGCGCCTCCAATCCACGCCTGGCCGCGCTGCAGGGCCTGGCCAAGATGCGCGACCTGGCCGCGCGCGGCTTCGCGCAGGCGGTGATGCCGCCGCAGGCGCGCCCGAATTTCAGGCTGCTGCGCCAGCTCGGCTTTTCGGGCACCGACGCCGACGTGCTGGCGCAAGCCTGGCGCGAAGCGCCGGTGATCCTGTCATGCGCCTGGTCGGCCGCGCCGATGTGGACCGCCAACGCGGCCACCGTCAGCCCCTCCGCCGACACGCGCGATGGCCGCGTCCACTTCACGGCCGCGAACCTGAACAACAAGCTGCACCGCTCGGAAGAACACGTGCAAGCCACACGCACGCTGCGCGCAATCTTCGCGAATCACGATCACTTCGTCGTACACGACCCGCTGCCGGCCACGCCGGCGTTCGGCGACGAAGGCGCGGCGAATCACACCCGCTTTGCGGCCGACCACGGCGCGGCCGGCGTCGAGTTCTTCGTGTATGGCCGCGTCGAATTCGACCCGTCGGCGCCGTTCCCGAAAAAATACCCGGCGCGCCAGACCCTCGAAGCCTCGCAAGCGGTGGCGCGCCTGCACGGCCTCGATCCGGCGCGCACCGTGTTTGCGGCGCAAAACCCGGACGTGATCGACCAGGGCGTGTTCCACAACGACGTCATCGCCGTCGGCAACGGCAACGTCCTGTTCTATCACGAAGAGGCGTTTGCCGACGAGGCGGCGACGATCGAAGCGCTGCGCCGTTCGGTGGCCGGCGTCGGCGCCGAATTCGTGCCGGTGCGCGTGGCGAGCGGCATGGTGCCGGTGGCCGACGCGGTGGCCAGCTACCTGTTCAACAGCCAGCTGCTGTCGAAAGCGGACGGCAAGATGGCGCTGCTGGTGCCGCACGAGTGCCGCGAAAATGTCGCGGTGGCGAATTACCTGGCCGGGCTGGTCGCCAGCGGCGGACCGGTCGACGAACTGCTCGAATTCGACCTGCGCCAGAGCATGCGCAACGGCGGCGGACCTGCCTGCCTGCGCCTGCGCGTCGCGCTGACCGACGACCAGGCGGCGGCGATGCACCAGGGCGTGATCATGACCGAGGCGCTGTATGCGCAGCTGGTAACCTGGGTCGAGACGCATTACCGCGACCACGTCGAGCCGAAGGACCTGATGGACCCGCAGCTGGCGATCGAGTGCCAGACGGCGCTGGAGGCGTTGGAACGCATTCTTGGTTTGCCGGGGTTGTACGATTTCAGTTAGTTTGCAGGTGATCGCACGGTGTAACGCGTGGAGTCAGGACTCCACCCTACATATCGCGCAGTTTGTAGGGTGGAGTCCCGACTCCGCGCGTTACACCAGTAGCACAGCAGCAAAGCCCGGGACTGGCGCACGACGCGCCGCCCCGATACATGACGACTTACACGCTTCCACGACAAGGAAGCCAAGGACCTGGACGGGACAACCCCGTCCAATAAAAACGCCGGTTGCGCGCAAGGCCACAAGCCGCGGCGCCAACGGGCGATAAACATTCGCTTTGGAGAAGCAACGATGAAAGACATGCCGCAAGATTTGCGTACCCAGACCCTGGACCTGGTCATGAACCAGCCGGCCGCCGGCGCCACCGACAACGTGCGCGCCCTGATCGGCGCCTGGCTCGGTTCGCTCGACGAGGAAGACCTGGCCGGCACCGCGCCGCAGGCGCTGGCCCCCGTGCTGTGGGACGGCTTCATGCAGGCCGCCAGGCGCGCCGGGCAGGGCTGCCAGATCGCGCAACTGCGCTACACCGACGGCAAGGGCGGCATGGCCACGGCGCTGCTGATCCTGAACGAAGACATGCCCTACCTGGTCGACTCCTTCGTCATGGCGCTGCGCAAGGAGCGCATGCTGGCTGCGGGCGTGATGAACGCGGTGCTGCCGGTCGAGCGTGACGCCAACGGCGTCGTCACCCAAGTTGGCGCCGCCGGCGCCCCGCTCGAATCCTACGTGCTGGTGCTGCTGAACGACGAACTCGAATTCGACGAACTCGACCGCCTGACCGCGCGCATCCGCATGGTCGCCAACGACGCCGCCACCGTGCACCGCGATGCGCTGGCGATGGGCGACCGCATGACGGCCGTTGCCGCCGCCGCTGCCGCCCACGGCACCCCGGCCGGCCAGGAAGTCGCCGCCTTCCTCGAGTGGGCCAAGAACGAAGGTTTCGAACCCTTCGGCTACGCCTATTACGAAGTCCAGCCGGGCCAGAGCCAGCTGGTGCGCGACATCCCGAGCCGCATCGGCGTGCTGAAGGACACCGCGCACCCGGTCTACGGCACCTGCCTGGCCAACATCCCGGGCGAACTGGCGACCTTATCAAGCCGTGCCGAGACCCTGTCGATCGTGAAAGCCGACGTCGAAGGCACCCTGCACCGCGACCAGCCGCTCGACTTCATTGGCGTGCGCAACACCGATGCGCAAGGCAACATCCTCGGCGAGCACTGCTTCGTCGGCCTGTTCACCCGCGCCGCCACGGCGACCCCGCTGGCGCGCCTGCCGTTCGCGCGCGGCCGCGTGGCGAAGGTCCTGAGCCTGGCCGGCGTGCGCCAGGAAGGTTTCCGTGCCGAGAAATTCCTCGAAATCCTGGAGTCGCTGCCGCGCACCGAAGCGCTGGAAGCCGATCCGGAATGGCTGGCGCAAGTGTGCAGCTCGGTCGTCTCGCTGTACAAGCAGCCACGCCCGAAAGTGTTCGCGCGCCGCGACGTGTATGGCCGCCACCTGAACGCGCTGGTCTACCTGCCGCGCGAGCGCTACAGCGCCGCCGTCGCCGCCTCGCTGGCGCAAGCCCTGAAAGACAGCTCGGGCGCGCACGACGTGCGCGTGCAGACCCTGGTCGCCGACGGCCCGCTGGCGCGCGTCTACCTGATCGCCCACGCCGCGCGCAACCCGCTCGACCTGGAAACCGACATCCAGCAGCCGCTGCTGGCGGTGCTGGACGGCTGGCATGACCGCTTCGCCGCCATGACCAACGGCGTCGAACAACATGCGCAGCGCAGCAGCCTGCGCAAGATGGGCAGTAACCTGCCGGTGTCGTTCGTCACGGCCACCGCGCCGGACGTCGCCTTCCGCGACCTGCAGGCCATGCTCGGCCTGGGCCACCAGGACCGCGTCGCCGTGCGCATCGAACCTGGCAGCGGCGCCGGCAATGCCGCACGCGACGCCTCGATCCGCCTGTACTCCGGCGAAAACGTGCCGTCGCTGTCGCGTATCCTGCCGGCCCTTCAAAATGCCGGCATCGCGGTCGACCGCGAGCAGACCTGGGCGATCACGACCGCCGACGGCGTGCGCCACCACGTCACCGCGCTGGCCGTGGACGACGAGAGCGGCGACAAGCTGGTCAAAGCCGGCATCGCGCCGGTGGCCGAAGAGCTGTTCACCGCGCTGTTCAACGACGAAGCCGAAGACGGCCGCCTGAACGGGCTGACCATCGAAGGCGGCCTGTCGGTGCGCGAAGTGCAACTGGTGCGCGGCTACATCAGCTACTGGCGCCAGCTCGGCTCGAAGTTCTCGGTACGCTACATGGCCGAGACGCTGCGCGCGCAGCCGGCCCTGGTGAAGGAATTCGTCGCCGGCTTCGTCAAGCGCTTCGACCCTGCGCTGTCGCAGTCCGAGCGCGAAGACGGCAGCGCCAAGCTGGCATCCCTGAAAGCCGGTCTGTCGAGTATTAACCACGCCGACACCGAGGAAATCATGGCGGCACTGGTCGAGCTGGCGCTGGCCACCGTGCGCACCAACTACTTCCAGAACGCGGGTGAAAAAATCATCTTCAAGTTCGACACCAGCAACCTGTCGCTGGCGCCGGAACCGCGTCCGTACCGCGAAATCTACGTGTTCTCGCGCCGCTTCGAAGGCGTGCACCTGCGCGGCGGTCCGGTCGCGCGCGGTGGCCTGCGCTGGTCGGACCGCATGGAAGACTACCGCACCGAAGTGCTGGGCCTGGTGAAGGCACAGATGGTGAAAAATGCCGTTATCGTGCCGGCCGGCTCGAAGGGCGGTTTCGTTTGCAAGCAGATGCCGAAAGATGCCGTGCGCGAAACCGTCGCGGCCGAGGGCGAATCGGTCTACCGCCTGTTCATCTCCAGCCTGCTGGAAGTGACCGACAACCGCGTGCGCGGCACCATCGTCGCGCCCGAGAACACCGTGCGCTACGACCAGGACGATCCATACCTGGTGGTGGCCGCCGACAAGGGCACCGCGACATTCTCGGACATCGCCAACGGCATCGCCGTGCAGCGCGGCTTCTGGCTGGGCGACGCCTTCGCATCGGGCGGCTCGAACGGCTACGACCACAAGAAGATGGGCATCACCGCCAAGGGCGCCTTCGAAGCGGTGAAACGCCACTTCTACGAAATCGGCCACGACATGAGCACGACCCCGATCACCATGGTCGGCGTGGGCGACATGTCGGGCGACGTGTTCGGCAATGGCGTGCTGCTGTCGCGCCAATTGAAAGTGCTGGCCGCGTTCGACCACCGCCACATCTTCCTGGATCCGGCCCCGGATGTCGCGGTGTCGTTCGCCGAGCGCCAGCGCATGTTCGGGCTGCCGCGTTCGTCGTGGGAAGACTACGACAAGAGCCTGATCTCGCAGGGCGGCGGCGTGTTCCCGCGTTCGGCCCGTTCGATCGACCTGTCGCCTGAAGTGCGTGCCGCCCTGGATATCGAAGAAACCTCGCTGGCGCCGGAAGAGCTGATGCACCGCATCCTGCTGGCGCCGGTCGACCTGTTCTACAACGGCGGCATCGGTACCTACATCAAGGCGTCGACCGAGACCCATGCGCAGGTAAAAGACCGCGCCAACGACCGCATCCGCGTCAGCGGCAACGAACTGCGCTGCAAGGTGGTGGCAGAGGGCGGTAACCTGGGCGCGACCCAGGCCGGCCGTATCGAATTCGCGCTCGCCGGCGGGCGCATCTTCACCGATGCGATCGACAACTCGGCCGGCGTGGATTGCTCGGACCACGAAGTCAACATCAAGATCTGGCTCGACACCGAAGTCAACGCCGGCAAGCTGCCTGAAGCCGACCGTAACCGCGTGCTCAACGACATGACCGGCGACGTCGAAACCCTGGTCCTGCGCGACAACACGCAGCAGACCCGCCTGCTGACGCGCGAAGTGCAGGCGCAGCAGAACGGTTCCGTGGTCGACAGCTACGCCGCGCTGATCACCAGCCTGGAGCTTGAGGGTGCCGTCTCGCGCGAGCTCGAACAGCTGCCGCTGGACGCCGAACTGCAGCGCAGGAAAGCCATGGGCGTCGGTTTGACCGCGCCGGAACTGGCGGTCGTTGTGGCCAACGTCAAGAACCGCTTCAAGCGCATCCTGGCCGCGCTGCCGTTGACCGACGAACCATGGGCCGACACCGTGCTGCGCCCGTACTTCCCGGCGCAGCTGGTCGCCACCCGCGATCCGCTCGACCACCCGCTGGCCAACGCCATCCTGGCCACCGTGCTGGCCAACGAGGCGGTCAACCGTTGCGGTCCGCTGATGATCCGCGACCTGGCCGCCGAACACCGCATCGACGAAGCGGAAGTGGTGAAAGCCTGGGGCCGCGCCTGGTCGGCGCTGAACCTGGCGCCGGTGTTCGACGCGCTCGACGCCGATGCCCTGAAGGTGCCGCGCGAAGTCTCGATCGCGGTCGATGGGCGCACCCGTGCGCTGCTGCGCGCCGTGATCGAAGGCGTACTGTCGCTGCCGCAGGGCCAGGACGGCATGGCCGAATTGACCGCGCTGTTTGCCAACGGCGACCAGCTGCGCCAGCTGATGCCGGCCAAGTCGGAAGCCGATGGCCACGCCGGCCTGAACGCGGGCTTCGTGCAGGCCTGGAAGGCGGTCGAGACGATCGAATCGCTGGCTACCTTCCTGTTTGCCGCAGTCTCGGTGCAGCGTCCAGCCGGCATGTCGCTGGCCCAGTTCCTGCAGGTCGGCATGGCGCTGCGCGAAAAGGCCGGCATCGACACGCTCGAGCGCGGCCTGAAATTGCCGGCGCAGACCAAGTCGCAGGAACAGCTGCGCAACTACGCGATGCAAGCCCTGCGCCGCACCCAGCAGCGCCTGCTGCTGCAGGTGATCGACCGCGCCGGCAACGGCGACGCGCTGGCGGCGGTCGATGCCGTCACGCGCGACATGGGCCTCACCGGTTACGCGCAGCCGACCGACCTCGAACAGGCAATGCTGGACGTCTGGTCGCTGTCGGAAGGTTCGAACCCGGAACGCCTGGCGGCCTGACGCGATGAGCGCACCCCTTCAACCCGTCGTGGCCGACGCAGTGCGCGCGCTGGCCGAAGCCGATTTCGGCACGGTCGCGCAGCGCTTTCGCGATGCCGGCTTCTTCGTCGGACTGCCTGCCAGGGGCATCCTGACGGTGAAGGGCGTGCAGCCCGTCACCCGGCCGGCGCTGCTGCTGTCGGTCGGCGTGCATGGCGACGAGACCGGGCCGATCGAAATGGTCGCGCACGTGATCGAAGCCCTGTCGCGCACGCCGCAGGCGCTGATGGTCGACCTGATGCTCTGCGTCGGCAACATCGAGGCCATCGCCGCCGGCAAGCGGTTTATCGACGCCGACCTGAACCGCATGTTCAAGCCGGACCGCGGCGCGTTGGCCGACACCGCGGAAGCGGCGCGCGCCGACGAGCTGATCGCCGCCACCGATGCCTTTTTCGAAGGCACCGGGCCGGTGCGCTGGCACCTCGACCTGCACACGGCGATCCGCGCCTCGCATTACCCGATGTTCGCGATCGTGCCCGACCTGATCGCCGACCACGGTAAAGAGGCGCTGATCGACTGGCTGGGGCAGGCGGCGATCGGGGCGATCGTCATGAACCCGAAGTCGGCCGGCACGTATAGTTATTATTCGGCCGAGCACCACGCGGCGGCTGGCAGTACGGTCGAATTGGGCCGGGTCGGTACGCTGGGCGGCAACAACATGGCCCAGTTTGCCGACGCCTCGGCGGCGCTGGCTGCCTTGCTGCGCGGCGAACAGGTTGAAACGCGCAGCGCGCCGCACGTGTTCAAGGTGGCGCAGGAGATCGTCAAGCTGTCCGACGATTTCAGGATGGGTTTCAGCCGCGAGACGCCGAATTTCGCCTCGCTCAAGCGCGGCGACGTCATCGCCACCGATGGCGAGACCGTGTACTCGGTCTTCCATGAGGAAGAGATGGTGGTGTTCCCGAATCCGGATGTGCGGGTCGGCTTGCGCGCCGGGTTGATGGTGGTGCGTGTGAATTGAAGTGTGAAGCCGCGGACTCCGCGGCTTTTTATTTTTGCGTCTGCGCGTGTGTTCGCTGACGGCGGGCATGCCCGCCCTACGGTGTGCGCTCTGCTTAATGTAGGGCGGGCATGCCCGCGCGGAAAGGTGTCGGCAGATTCCTGCCATGTTCGCTAGACTGTCCGGATCGATCATTCCGGAGTCCGCATGAGCAAGCTTTTTTCCCCTTACGCGCTGGGTCCCCTCCAGCTGGCTAACCGCATCGCCATCGCCCCCATGTGCCAGTACTCGGCCGAGGAGGGCCTGCCTACCGACTGGCACATGATCCACCTCGGCCACCTGGCCCTGTCCGGCGCCGCATTGATGATCATCGAAGCCACCGCCGTGACCGAGGAAGGACGCATCACGCCCGCCGACCTCGGCCTGTGGTCGGATGCCCACCGCGATGCGCTGGCACCGGTCATCGCCGCGATCCGCCGCCACGCTCCGATCAAGGTCGGAATCCAGCTGGCCCACGCCGGGCGCAAGGCGTCGAGCGCAGCGCCCTGGGAAGGTGGCGCCAACATCCCGGTGGACGCGCCAGGCGGCTGGCAGACCGTGGCGCCATCCGCACTGGCGCATGCCGATGGAGAGACGGTGCCGCTGGCGCTCGACGCCGCTGGTCTGCAACGCATCAAGCAAGGCTTTGTCGATGCCGCGCTGCGCAGCCAGGCGCTGGGCCTGGACGCCATCGAACTGCACGGCGCCCACGGCTACCTGCTGCACGAATTCCTGTCTCCCTTGTCGAACCAACGTACGGACGACTATGGCGGCTCGCTGGAAAACCGCATGCGCTTTCCACTCGACGTATTCGAGGCCGTGCGCGCGGCGGTACCCGACATGTGCGTCGGCATGCGCATCTCGGCCACCGACTGGGTCGAGGGCGGCTGGGACATCGAGCAGAGCGCCGTCCTTGCACGCGAACTGGAAGCGCGCGGCTGTCATTTCATCCACGTGTCCAGCGGCGGCGTGTCGCCGCTGCAGAAGATCCCGGTCGGCGCCGGCTACCAGATCGCCTTTGCTGAACGCATCAAGCGCGAAACCAGCATGCCGACCATCGGCGTCGGCCTGATCACCGAGCCGCAGCAGGCCGAGCACATCCTGCAGTCGGGCCAGGCCGACATGGTGGCGCTGGCGCGCGCGATGCTCTACAACCCGCGCTGGCCATGGCATGCGGCGGCGGAGCTGGGCGCCCAGGTGGCGGCCCCGCCGCAATACTGGCGCTCGCAGCCGCACCAGTACAAGGCGCTGTTCGGCGAGACGAAGCTGGGCCAGCGCTGAGCTCCGGTTTTTCGCGCTTCAACCCGCTTCAACCCCTTAAACGTGCAGTCCGTCGCAGCCGGCGCGACGGCCGGATAAAACCTTTCTAGAGTGTCCTCATTCCGGACCACGACAAGAAAGGTGTTATCCATGCGTACGCTGCTCGCCCTTGCCTGCACCGCCACCCTCGGTGGCTGTATCGTCATTGCCACGCCCACCGAAACGGGCGGCAAGGACTTCCAGGTCCATACACCGTTCAACAGCCAGGCGATCGACGGCAACGGCGTCGCCGCGCGCGAGGTGCGCGACCTGCGTACCTTGGCCGCCGTGGATGGGCTGAACGTCGGTGGCTCGATGATCGTCGACGTGCGCGTCGGCGCGACGCCATCGCTGGTGGTCGAGGGCGACAGCAACCTGCTGCCTTACGTGAAGACCGAAACGCGCGGATCGACCCTCTATATCGAAGCCGAACGGCGCCTGCGCAGCAACACGCCTCTGAGGGTGACGTACACGGTGCCGCAATTGACCCATCTGCATTCGGGCGGCTCGGGCCATGTGACGGTGCGCGACCTGAAGGGCGGGCCCTTGTCGGTGCGCCTGGGCGGATCGGGCGTGGCGCGCCTGGCGGGCGAGGTGGCCGAGTTCGACGCGAGGGTATCGGGGTCGGGCAAGATCGAGGCCGGCGAGCTGCGCGCCCGCAATGCCGAGGTCAACGTCAGCGGCTCGGGCGGCGTCGTGCTCGGCCAGGTGCGCGGCGATTACCTGCGCTCCCAGATCAGCGGCTCGGGCGGCGTGCAGGCGAATGGCGCCGTGCGCAGCCTGAACGTGCGCGTGAGCGGTTCCGGCAGCGCGGATCTGACCGGCGTGAGCACCGACCAGGGAGATTTGGCCAGCAGCGGCTCGGGCGGCATTTCGGCCACGGTGCGCCAGTCGGTATATGCGCGCACCAGCGGCTCGGGGCCGATTCGGGTGTATGGCCAGCCGGCGCAGCGCGACGTCGGCGGACGCGGGGTGCAGATGTTGTAAGCGTCGGCGCGACCCGCGCCACCGGCGATTACAGCAGGTGGTCGAGCAGGTCAGGCCCGAATACTTCGCGGTGCAGCTTTGCCGCCGGCACGCCGGCGTCCAGCAACGCCAGCCACTGCGCCTGCATGAATCTCAAAGGGCCGCACAGCCAGACGTCGGTCGCGGCCAGGTCCCACTGCGGCAGGCGACTGACCTCCATGCGGCCGGCCAGCACGCCGGGGGCGTCGCCCACGTGTTCATAAAAGGTCACCACGTGCAGGTTGGGCATGTGCGCCTGGGCGGCGGCGACGTCGTCGCTCAGCGGGTGATGGGCAGCGTCGCGCGTGGCGTAGGCGAAGATGACGCGGCGCTGCGGGTGGACGCGGGCGATGCGGTTCAGCGCCGAGACCATCGGCGTGATGCCGACGCCGGCCGCCAGCAGCACGATCGGCGCCTCCGATTCGGTGTCCGGCGTGAATTCGCCGAAGGGGTGCGTCACCTGCAGCACGCTGCCTTCCCTGACGTTGGCATGGATCCAGTTCGACACTTCGCCTGCCGGCGCCTTGTCCAGTGCATCCTCGCGTTTCACCGAAATGCGCAGGCTGTCCAGGCCCACCGCATCGGACAGGCTGTACTGGCGCAGCTGGTGGCGTCCGCCCGGCAGGTCGACGGCGACGCTGACGTACTGGCCGGCCCTGAACGGCGGCAGCGGCCGGTCATCTGGAGGAACGAAGCGAATCGACAGCACGTTGGCGCTCTCGCGCTTTACCTCGGTCACGCGCATCGGACGGGTTTCTCCCGGTTCGATGCCGGCGGTGCTGTACATCTCGGCTTCGGCGCCAATCAGCAAATTCGCCAGCGAACCGTAAGCTTCGGCCCAGGCGTCGAGCAGCGGTTGCGTCGCGGCTTCTCCCAGGGTTTGCGAGATCGCCGCCAGCAGGTGCTTGCCGACGATCGGGTAGTGCTCGGCGCGGATGCCGATCGAGACGTGCTTGTGGACGATCCGTTTCACGACGGGTCCCAGCGCTTCCGGATTGCCGATGTTGGCGGCGTAGGCGAACACGGCCGAGGCAAGCGAGCCCTGCTGGGCGCCGCTGGCCTGGTTACCCATGTTGAACACGCGCCTCAGTTCCGGGTGCTCGGCCAGCATGTTCTTGTAGAACAGGGTGGTAATCGCGAGACCATGTTCGCGCAGCACGGGGACGCTGGCATCGATGTAGGGGCGGGAAGCGGCAGAGATCATCGTAACTCCTCAGTTCTTGCATTTGCAATGCAAGTTTAAGTTTCAAAAAAACGCCCCGGATCCGGCGATCCTGGGGCGGGCAATCCGGGCAATCCGGGCAATCCGGGCCATCAGGTCGCCGGGCTGGCGGTCGTTCCGCTCCAGAACATCCTGTGCATGCGCACGATCTGCTCGCCGGTGCTGCCGCCGGTAATGGAGGCCAGCGTGTGGCGGTCCATCTCGGCATAAAAGGCACGCATGCCCGCTTTGAGCAGTCCGCGCAGCTGGCAATCGAGGCTCAGTGCGCAGCCGCTCGCTTCGCAGTCGACGAGTTCGTCGTCGCCCTCGAGTTCGCGCAGCACCTGGCCCACCGTCAGCACATGCGGATCGGCCGCCAGGCGCAGGCCGCCATTGCGCCCGCGCAAGGCCTTGACCCAGCCGGCGCGCGCCAGGTGGCCGACAACCTTCACCATGTGGTTGTGCGGGATGGCGAACTGGGAAGCGATCTCGGCCGCTGTGACCGGATGCGGCCGTTCGCCGGCGCGCTCGAGGTAAATCAGCACGCGCAAACCGATGTCGGAAAAGCGGGTCAGGCGCATAAGATGTGGTTGAGAAAGAACACGACCATTCTAGCGCATGAAACAGGTATTGGAAATGCATCTTTAGCCAAAACAATTTTCTCAATAACGCCTGAACAGTCCTATAATCGCGAACTTTGGCGGCGTTTCGAGCTCAGCCATTTCTCTAGCGACTAAGGATAATTTCCGTGAATCTGACACTGGGCCAGAAGCTGATTCGTACCAAACCGGCTGAGCGCGCACACGAAGACAGCCAGGCCCATGGTGGCGGCCTGAACCGTACACTGGGCCTGTTCCCGCTGACCATGATCGGCGTCGGCGCCACGGTCGGCACCGGCATTTTCTTCACCATGGTCGAAGCGGTGCCCAAAGCCGGCCCGGCCGTCATCCTGTCCTTCCTGATCGCCGCCATCACCGCCGGCCTGACCGCGCTGTGCTACGCCGAACTGGCCGGGCGCGTGCCGGCCTCGGGCTCTTCCTACTCGTTCGCCTACGCCACCGTCGGCGAATTCGCCGCCTTCGTGGTCGCGGCCTGCCTGCTGCTCGAGTATGGGCTGGCCGGCAGCGCAGTGGCGATCGGCTGGTCCGATTACCTCAACAATTTCTTGCAAAACGCCTTTGGCTGGGAAATTCCCGCCCACCTGCGTTCGCCCATGTTCGTCTCCGACCACAGCAACCTGACTGTCCACTCGGGCAATTTCAATTTGCCGCCGGTGTTGTTGATCATCATGTGCTGCATCCTGCTGATCCGCGGCACCAAGGAATCGGCCACGACCAACGCAGTGATGGTGGTCGTAAAACTGGCGATCCTGGCCTTTTTCTCGGTGATCGCCTTCAGCGGTTTCGATGCGGCCAACTTCACGCCTTTTTTTAATACCGATAACAGCAAGGGTTTCGCGGGCATGGCCGGCGTTACCGCCGCCGCCGGCACCGTGTTCTTCTCCTTTATCGGCCTCGATACCATCGCCACCGCTGGCGAAGAGGTCAAGGACCCGCGCCGCAACGTGCCGATCGGCATCCTGGCGGCGCTGGTCATCGTGACCGCTTTCTACATGCTGGTCGCGCTGGCGGCGATGGGCGCGCAGCCGGCGCACATGTTCGAGGGCCAGCAGGCCGGCCTGTCGGTGATCCTGCAAAACGTCACCGGCCAGACCTGGCCGGCGCTGGTGCTGTCGGCCGGCGCCGTCGTTTCCGTGTTCTCGGTGACCCTGGTGACGATCTATGGCCAGACCCGCATCCTGTATGCGATCAGCCGTGACGGCCTGATTCCGAAAACCTTCCAGAAGGTCAACCCGCGCACCGGCGCGCCGGTCTCGAACACCCTGATTGTCTGCCTGGTGGTGGGCCTGATCGCCGGCCTGGTCGATTCTACTTTTCTCTGGGACATGGTCAGCATGGGCACGCTGACGGCGTTCATTGTGGTTTCGGTCGCGGTGCCCGTGATCCGCGCCAAGCAGGGGCCGAACGCCGAGCATGGCTTCCGTGTTCCCTTCGGCCCGTATGTGGTGCCGGGCCTGTCGATCGCGGCTTGCCTGTACATCATGAAGGACTTGCCGCTCGCCACCTTCCGCGTCTTCTTCATCTGGATGGCGGCGGCGATCGCCACCTATTTCCTGTACAGCGTGCGCCATAGCAGGCTGAACAAGAAAATCTGATGACACCGACGCCGCGCCTGACGCGGCGTTTTTTATGCCTCATGCGACAATCTGCTTATTCGACCAAAGAGAATGAACAGCCGAGGAACTATGGAAGCAGCCAATCCCGTCCCTTTCCTGAAGCCGCAGGAAAACGTCATCCTGTTCGATGGCGTCTGCAAGCTGTGCAATGCGTGGAGTAATTTTATTATCCGGCATGACCGGCAGCGCAGGTTCCGGCTGGCCAGTGTCCAGTCACCCGAAGGCAAGGCGATCCTGGCGCATTTCGGCTATCCGACCGAGCGTTTCGATACCATGCTGGTGGTGAGACAGGGCGCCTGCCTCGAGAAAAGCAATGCGTTTTTCGCCGTGATGGACGAACTCGGCTTTCCGTGGAAAGCCCTGCTCGTTTTCAGGCTGATGCCGAAACAGTTGCGGGACTGGCTGTATGACCGCATCGCATTGAACCGCTATGCGCTATTTGGAAAATACGATGTTTGCTCGCTGCCGAGCGCGGATCATGAGGGCAGGTATCTGGGCTGACTTTATTCGGATATAAAAAAGCCACGCGCCTCCCGGCTGCGTGGCTTTCTGATTTGAAGGCGACGCCAACAGCATCGCCCCACTGAACGCCATTACAGCGCGTTCATTTCCTTCAGCAGGTTATCCGCCTTGTCCACATGCTTCATGTTCCACAGCATGTAGCGCACGTCGACCTGGATGTCGCGGGTGTTGGCCGCATTGAAGTCCCAGTCCGAGATGATCGAGTCCAGGGTGCCGTCGAAGGCCAGACCGATCAGTTCGCCGCGCTTGTTCAGCGCTGCCGAACCCGAGTTGCCGCCGGTGATGTCGAGCGTTGCCAGGTAGTTCACTGGAACGGTCTTCAGCGCAGGGTCGACATACTTGCCGAAGTCCTTGGCCTTGATGGCTGCCAGCTGGGCGGCCGGGGCGTTGAACTCGCCTTCGCCGGTGTGCTTGGCGACCACGCCCTTGACGGTGGTGAACGCGGTCCACGAACCGGTGCCGTCGGCGCCGTGGTCACGGCCCATGATCTTGCCGAAGGTCACGCGCAGGGTGCCGTTGGCGTCCGGATAGACGGCCTGGCCCTTGCTGTTCATGTAGGCGATTTTCGCCTTCATGTAGGCGGCGTACGACTTCTGGATCTTGCCGGCGAGTTCTTCCTCTTTGGCTTCGTCCTTCAGGTCGGCGTCATACATGGCAACGGCTGCCTTGATGAAGCTGTCGTCGCTGGCCTTGAAATCGGCCGGGGTCTTCTTCAGCCACGCGGTGCGCTCGTCCTTGTTGGCCAGCTTGGAACCGGCGTACATGGTGTCGATCGCGGCTTTCAGTTCGTCCTGGCTCATGCCGGCGCGAATGCCGAGGGCCTTGTTGAAAGCGGCGTCCTGCTCCTTGGCCGGCTGGGCCAGGTACTTGGTCAGGAAGTGCATGACCAGCGCCTTGTCGACTTTTTCGTCGTAGGTGCGGTCCTGGCCGGTGATGACCGAGGTCATGCGTGCCATGTCGCGGTCCTGGTAGCCCGATTTACGCGCGGCGTCCGGCTTGGTGCGCTCGTTGGCCAGGCGGTACAGGGTGCGTGCCGAGCTCAGGAAGCGTGGCTGGGCGTAACCCAGGTAGAAACCTTCCTTGGTGTGGCTGTCGCGCTCGGCGATCAGCTTTTCCACGGTCTCGATGTCGCCGGCAAATTGCTTCTTGCGGGCGGCGTCGGCATTGACCCAGGCCTTCATCGCATTGTGTTCGGCGGTCTTGCGCTGCAGGAAATCGCTGTTCTCGTACGAGGTCAGCATGCCCTTGCGGTTCTTGTAGTAGTTGTTGACGCCGGCGATCTGGCCCGCGTACTTCAGCTTGGCAGCCGGGTCGTTCTTGGTCTCGCGGTCGATGATGGCGAGCACTTCACCCGAGGCTTGCACGAAGGCAGGGTAGTTCCAGTCGAAGGTGTACTGCACTTCCGACGGCAGGCGGTGGCGGTTGGTGCGGCCTGGGTAGCCCAGCACCATGATGAAATCGCCTTCTTTCGAACCTTCGGTGGCGATCTTCAGGTGGTGCTTCGGCACGTACGGCACGTTATCCGTCGAGTAGTCGGCAGCCTTGCCGTCTTTCGAGACGTAGGCGCGGTAGAAACCGTAATCGCCGGTGTGGCGCGGCCACATCCAGTTGTCGGTGTCGCCGCCGAATTTGCCGACGCCGGCCGGTGGCGCGTGCACCAGGCGCACGTCGCGGATTTCCAGCTGTTTCAGGCGGTAGAACTCGAGGCCGCCGTAGTAGCTGGCCACGGTGCAGCGGTAGCCCGGCGTTTTTTCGCAGGCAGCAACCATTTCCTTCTGGTTCTTTTCGATCGCGTCGATGCGCGCCTTTCCGGTCAGCTTGGCGACTTTGGCGTCGATGATCTGGTCGGTGACGTTCGCCACTTCCTCGGTCACGAACACGCGGCTGCCAGGCGATGCCGGCACTTCTTCAGCCAGGGTTTTAGCGAGGAAGCCGTTGGCCAGCAAGTCTTTTTGCGGCGTCGAATTGACGGCGACGCTGTTGTAGACGCAGTGGTGGTTGGTGACGACCAGGCCCTGCGGCGAGACGAACGAGGCCGAGCAGCCGCCCAGGCTCACGACCGCGCCCATCGGGAATTCGGTCAGTTTGGTCAGCGTTGCCGGGTCGAGCTCGAGGCCGGCGGCCTTCAGTTGCTGGGCTACTTGTGGCAGCTGCTGCGGCATCCACATGCCTTCGTCCGCTTGTGCGGCGAAGCTGGTCAGGATGGCCAGCGAGAGGAGAGTCTTTTTCATTCGCGATCGATCAGGTGGTTTAAGGATAACGTCCCGCTCTCCAGAAAGAGCATCCCGAGAGTATCCGTAATCCCTGACCGGCTCGTCAACCGTTATTTCCCGCGCGCGAAAACGGTATTTACAGTTGCGAGCCGAACAGCGAGGCGATCTCGCCGCCGATTTTTTCGGTCCACGAACGGTTGTTCCAGCTTGCCAGCGTCATGCGCCGCGAGCGTTTCCAGTCGTCTTCGAACACAGCAACCTGGGCGCGCGCGAAATCGGGGTCCAGCACGTTCAGGTTGGCTTCGTCGTTGATGCTGAACGAGCGGTTGTCGAAGTTGGTCGAGCCAACCGAGACCATCAGCGCGTCGACGATCAGCGCTTTCACGTGGTACATGGTCGGCTGATATTCGGCCATCTCGACGCCGGCTTCGAGCAACTCGCCCCAGCGCTCGCGCGAGGCCAGGCGCACGATGCCGGCATCGATTTCCTTGCCCGGCATGATGATGCGCACTTTTACGCCGCGTTTGGCGGCCGAAGCCAGGGCGCGGATGGTCAAATCGTCGGGCACGAAATACGAGGCCGACAGGTCGATCGAGCTGCGCGCGGCGGTGATCGCCATCAGGTACATCAGGTGCATGCTGGCGCTGCCGCCAGTCGGCGAACTCGAGAACATCTGGGCCGGCATCGATCCCGCCGCTTTCAGGGGCGGGAAATAATCGGCGCCGTCGAGCACGACGCCGGTCGCCTTGGTCCAGTTATCGGTAAACACGGCCTGCATCTGGCCGACGACCGGACCCTCGACACGGAAATGGGTGTCGCGCCAATGGTTTTCGTCTTGCGCATTGCCGCGCCACTGGTCGGCAATGCCGACGCCGCCCGTAAAGCCGACCGTGCCGTCGACGATCAGCAGCTTGCGGTGGGTGCGGTTGTTCAGGCGCGCCAGCTTCCACCAGGCTGGCTTGTGATAGCGCTGCAATTGCACGCCCGCATCGCGCATCTTCTGCATGGCCTCGTCGTTCATCTTCATGCTGCCGATGAAGTCGAGCATCACGTGCACTTTCACGCCGGCACGGGCGCGCTCGGTCAGCGCCGCCGAAAATTCTTCGCCGATCGTTTCCGACCAATAGATATAGGTTTCGAAGGTAATCGTCTTCTGGGCGCCGCGGATCGCCGCCAGCATGGCCGGGAAGATCTGGTCGCCGTTGAGCAGGGTCTCGACCTTGTTGCCTTCGATGATGGGCGGACCGAGCAGCACGCCCATCGAACGCCGGAACTGGGCATCGTGGGCGTCGTACTGGCGCACCAGCTGGGTCTCGATCTGCTTTTCGCTCGGCATGAAATTGAGCGCTAAAAAGCCCGCGATCAGCGTGAGGATCGAGGTGACGATGGAAACAGTAAATTTACTGGCGCTCATAAATAAACTTTAGGCGAAAAAAAACCAACGCGTGAGAGCGTTGGTTAGGTGGAGCATGACCACTGATTAACGAACGCGGCCGCGACGCAGCAGGTTGACGATCGCCAGCAGGATGACAGCACCCAGGAACGAGACCAGCAGCGACGACACGCTGAAGTCATCCGAATTGATTGTGCCCGTACCGAACAGAGGGGAGAGCAACCAGCCGCCCAGGAAGGCGCCGATGATACCGACCACGACGTTCAGAATCATGCCTTGCTCCGCATCGGTCTTCATGACCATGCTTGCGAGCCAGCCCAGGATACCACCGACAACGATCCAGATGATGAATAGCATTTTAGTTCCTCCTCATAGTAAAAAAACCTACCCGAGGCCAATTGATTGCGTTGACCATGTAAAAAAGTCTACAGATCGATCAGATAGCGGGTCGGTGCGGCAACGAACGTTAGACGATGAATCTGTAAATCGTGTTCCGCGCACCGATTCTTTTTATCGATGGCATTGCCGTTTGGAATGTCCTGAGGTGGGTGCGTCAGCGTACAGAAGAGCGTCAGTACGGCGCATATTGTTCGATCACTGGCAACCCAATGTTGCAGGACCTGAACGCACCACGAACCTTTGAAAGGGATACATCATGAGCTACGAAACGAATAAGCAGAACTCGCGCATGGTCACCGGCCTGTTCCCGGACCGCGCCAGCGCAGAACGCGCTTACAGCTCGGTCTCGGACCGTGGATATTCCCGTGACGACGTCAACCTGATGATGTCGGACTCGACCCGCAAGACCCATTTCGCCGACACCGATACCGAACTGGGCAGCAAGGCCGCTGAAGGCGCCGGCATCGGCGCCGGCATCGGCGGCACCATCGGCGCCGTCCTGGCAGGCATTGCCGCCGTCGGCACCACCCTCGTGCTGCCAGGCTTCGGCCTGGTGGTGGCCGGTCCGTTGGCCGCGGCCCTGGCCGGCGCCGGCGCCGGCGGCATCACCGGCGGCCTGATCGGCGCCCTGATCGGTGCCGGTATTCCTGAAGAGCGCGCAGCGCACTATGAAGAAGGCATCAAAGGCGGCGGCATCCTGATGGGCGTGCATGCCCGTAACGATGAAGACGCTGCCCATATCGAACGTTCGTGGACCGAAAGCGGCGGCTCGCACGTGATCGGCACCGGTGTCGGTGCGGTCGGCGGCGCCCTGGCCGGTGCCGGTATCGGCGCTGCGGCCGGTCCGGTCGGCATGGTTGCTGGCGCGGCCATCGGCGGCATCACCGGCGGCATGGCCGGCAAGGGCGTGGGCGAAGTCGTCAATCCGAAAACCGGTGACGACCTGAACGAACACCACCTGGCCAAGGGCGTCGGCGCCAGCGCCGGTGCGGCCACCGGTGCGGCGATTGGCGCCGTGGGCGGCCCGATCGGCATGGCGGCGGGCGCCGTCGTCGGCGGCCTGGCGGGCGGCGCTGCCGGTCGCGGCGCGGGCGAAGTCGTCAATCCAAAAGCCAACGACGAACTGGGCGACCATAACCTGGCGCAAGGCGTCGGCGGCGCCGGCGGCGCAGTGGCGGGTGCAACGGTCGGCGCAGCCGCCGGTCCGGTCGGCATGGCGGCCGGCGCGATCATCGGCGGCCTGGCTGGCGGTGCTACCGGCAAGGGCGCCGGCGAAGTCGTCAACTCGACGCCGCAGGACGACCGCGGCGACCATAACCTGGCCAAGGGCGTCGGCGCCGGCGGCGGTGCGGCAGCGGGTGCTTCGATCGGCGCCGTCGGCGGCCCGCTCGGCGCAGTCGTGGGCGCGGGCATCGGCGCCGCGGTCGGCGGCATGGCCGGCAAGGGCGTTGGCGGCCTGGTCAATCCAGCGCAGGAAGACGCGCACTGGCGCAACACCTACCAGACCCAGCCGGAATACACCCCGGGCTATACCTACGACGACTACCAGCCGGCCTACGCGCTGGGCTACAACGGCAAGAGCCGTTACCCAGGCAGCTACGAGCAGAACGAGCAGTACCTGTCGGACGAGTGGAACACGACCAAGGGCAATTCGCGCCTGTCGTGGGACCAGGCCAAGTCGGCCAGCCGCGCCGCCTGGCACAAGGTCGAGCGCGCCATTCCGGGCGACTTCGACCGTGACGGCCGTTAATCCGATCCATCCGGGTTCATAAAATAAAAGCCCCGCTGCCGGAAGGTAGCGGGGCTTTTTTAATGGCCGAACAGCTTATTGCTTACTAATTATTGCTTGACGGCTTCGACCTGGATCGCCAGTTTGACTTCCGGCGAGAAGTTCGGCAGGCCGAAGTTGACGCCGTAGTCGCTGCGCAGGAAGAAGCCGTGCGCGTCGGCGCCGCAGACTTCGCGTTTCAGCATCGGGTGCTGGATGCACTTGAACTTGGCGATGTTCAAGGTCAATGGTTTGGTTACGCCATGCAGGGTGAAGTTGCCTTCGACGGCGACCAGGTTCTCGCCTTCGAAGCGGAATTTGTTGCCTTTAAAAGTGGCGGTCGGGTATTGAGCGACGTCGAAGATGTCCGGCTTCTTGGCGTGCTCGTTCATCTTGGCGTGGCCGAAATCGATGCTGTTCATGTCGACCGTGATGTCGAAGCTGCCCGTCTTGGCGGCGCGGTCGAGCACGATGGTGCCGTCGGTCTTGGTGAACTTGCCGCGCCAGACCGAAATGCCCATGTGGTCGGCTTCGAAGCTCGGGTAGGTGTGGTTCGGTTCGATTTTATAGGTGTCGGCTGCGGCGCAGGCGACACCGGCGCTGGTGGCGAGGGCGGCGGCGAGGAGGAGCTGGAGTTTCATGGGGTTCCTTGGTAAGTAAATTATTGGCCCGCGGCGACGCGGAACTTGATGACAACTTCATCGGCGACCATGCTCGTGTCTTTCCACTCGCCTTCGCCGATATTAAAAGCCAGCCGTTTGATCGGCAACTGTCCTTCGAAAACTTGTTTGTTGGCTTCGGTCTTGACCGTCAGCGGAAAATTCACATCGGCAGTCTTGCCCTTGAGGGTCAGCTTGCCGGCGACATTCAATTTGCCTGGACCGGCCGCTTTGATCGACGTCGACACAAAACTCGCTTTCGGGAACTGTGCCGTGTTAAACCACTCTTTCTTGGCAACCTCGCGGTTATATTCGGCGTCGCCCAGGTCCATGCTGGCGGTGACGATGTCGACCGAGGCTTTCGATGCCTCCGGGCGCGCGGCGTCGTAGTCGATCTGCGCCGTAAACGTTTTGAATTTCGCTTCGACCGGCACGTTCATCTGTTTGAAGACGGCGGCGACGCTGCTTTTGGCCGGGTCGGTTTTCAGGACGGCGGCGCCGGCAAAGGCGCTGACAAAGGTGCCGGTAAGCAGCGAGGCAGCAAAGAGGGCGCGCAAGGGTTTCATAGGGGTTCCTTATTTGGTCGAAAACGGCAGCATGCGTTGCATGATGCCGTCACGGTCGATCAGCAAATGTTTGAAGGCGGCCAGCACGTGCAGCGCGACCAGCGCCGCGAGCAGCATATTCAGCCAGTAGTGCAGGGCGCCCAGGACGGGTTTCAGCGCCTGGTCGGCTTCGATCAGCGCCGGCAGCGGCCACAAGCCGAAATACACGACCGGCACGCCGGCGGCCAGGCTGTAGAAATAACCCGACAGCGGCACGCCGAACATCAGCACGTACAGCAAGCCGTGCAGCGCGTGCGCGGCGCGGCTTTGCCAGGCGGGCATGGCGGCGTGATAGGCGGGCGGCGTGCGGCGCAGGCGCCACAGCAGGCGCAATGCCGCCAGCGCCAGCACGGTCACGCCGGCCCATTTGTGCCAGGAAAAATAGCGCAGCTTGGTCGGCGTCAGTCCCGGGATATCGGTCATGACCAGGCCCAGCGTAAACGTGCCGACGATCAGGAGGGCAAGTAGCCAGTGCAGGGCGATCGCGGGAAGGGAGTAACGCTGCATGGTTGCTGTCTTAGTACTGGTTAGAACCAAACTATAGCAAAAAAGAATGTGTACCGCTCGCCAGCTGCATGTTTCTTTTCGTACACTAGCATGGATTGTTAAACGTGCACAGTAGAGTTGCCGGTGACTGTAAAATCGCCAATAGCGCGGATTTGCAATCGAAGCACAGAATAAAAGCGGGCCAGTCGCCCTGTCGAGGAGTGTATGTTGAATTGTTCACCACGCCGGCCACGCCTGCGCTTGCTGGCCGTGCTGCTTGCCGTCGTGCTGCCCCTCTCTGCACTGGCGCAGCAAGCGCATGCGCAGGCGGCCGATCCGCAAGGCGCCGACTTGGCCGACCTGTCGATCGAGGAACTGGCAAATATCCAGGTGACGTCGGTCTCGAAAAAGCCGGAGCGCCTGCTCGATGCGCCCGCCTCGGTCTTCGTCATCACCGCCGACGACATCCGCCGCGCCGGCAGCCGCAGCCTGCCCGAAGCCTTGCGCCTGGCGCCGAACCTGCATATCGGGCAAGTCAGCGCCCACACATATTCCATCAGCGCACGCGGCCTGAATGGCTCCGGCAACAGCGGTCCGAACAAGCTGCTGGTGATGATCGACGGCCGCTCCGTGTATGCGCCGCTGTTTTCGGGCGTGTTCTGGGACATGCAGGACGTCATGCTGGAAGACGTCGAGCGTATCGAAGTCATCAGTGGGCCGGGCGGCACCATGTGGGGCGTGAATGCAGTCAACGGCGTCATCAACATCACGACGCGCTCGGCCCACGCCACCCAGGGCAGCCTGGCGGTGCTGCAGGGCGCCAGCGATGGCGCCGATGCCGCCTTCCGCCAGGGTGGCCGCCAGGGCGAGGCCAGCTGGCGTGTGTATGGCAAAGTGCTCAAGCGTTCCCATACTGAAACAGCTGCGGACGGACGCGTCGATGACGACTGGAACCAGGCGCAGGCGGGCTTCCGTGCCGACTGGGATCACGGCAGCGATGTCTTTAGTCTCAACGGCAATGTATTCCGGGGCGAACTGGAGCAGCCTGAGCCGGGCTCGATTTCGGTGACCGGCATGGCGCTGCGCCTGGACCAGATCGATACCAAGGGTGTGAACCTGACCGGGCGCTGGGAACGGGCGCTGGCGGGCGGCGGGCGGCTGAGCATGCAAGCCTACGTCGACCATACGCGGCGCGAGGTGCCGCCGACCTTTACCGAATCGCTGGACCTGGTCGACCTGCAGTTCCAGCACACGCTGCCGGCCCGGGGCGCACATAGCCTGATGTGGGGCGCGAATTACCGGCACAGCTGGGACCGCGTGACCAACAGCGAGGTGATCGCCTTCCTGCCGGCGCGCGACGAGCAGACCTGGGCGAGCCTGTTCGCCCAGGACGAGATCGCGCTGCGTCCCGACCTCAGCCTGACGCTGGGCGCGCGCGTCGAACGCAATGACTACACCGGCAATGAACTGTTGCCGACCGCGCGCCTGTCCTGGCGCGTCGATCCGCACCACGCCCTGTGGACGGCGCTCTCGCGCACCGTCCGCGCACCGACCCGGCTCGACGTCGACGCTTTTATTCCGGGACGCCCGCCCTACATTCTGCGCGGCGGTTCGGCGGTGCGCTCCGAGGTGGCCAAGGTGTTCGAACTCGGCTATCGCGGCCAGCCGCTGCCCGGACTGTCCTACTCGGTCACGGCCTTCCACAACGAGTACGACCATTTGCGTACCCAGGAAATCGATCCGACGGTCACTTTCCTCACCTTCGGCAGCCTGATGGAAGGGCAGGCGACCGGCATCGAGATGTGGGGCAGCTACCAGTTGAGCAATGCCTGGCGCATGTCGGCCGGCTATACCGCCCTGCATGAACGCCTGCGCCTGAAGCCTGGCAGCAACGACGCGGCCGGACCAGGCACTGCCGCCAGGGACCCGGACCACACCCTGCAACTGCGTTCCAACTACAGCTTCGACGAGCGGCGCGATCTGGAGCTGGCCGTGCGCAAGGTGGCGACGCTGGAAAATCCCTTGGTGCCGGGGTATTGGGCGGTCGATGCGCGCTTCGGCTGGCGTGTGCGGCCGGGACTGGAACTGTCGGTGGTCGGGCGTAACCTGAACGGCAGCCATGGAGAGTATGGGCCGATCGCGACGCGGACTGAATTGGGCCGCGAGGTAGGAGTGAAGCTGGTCTGGCAGAACTGACCGTAGGGTGGGCATGCCCACCTTACGCACGCTTCCGGGTCGAAACGTGGCACATAATCCGCGCGCTTTGCAACGCATGGGCATGCCCACCCTACAGAACCAAAAAAAGCCCGCGTCATCTCTGACGCGGGCTTTTTTAAACACCAACTGCTTTAAATCGCTTTGGCCAGCTGCGCCGCCAACCCCGTGTAATTCGCCGGCGTCATCGCCAGCATCAACTCCTTGGCTTCCTGCGGCACCGCCAGCGTGCCGATGAACTCGCGCAGCGCCTCCTTGGTAATGCCCTTGCCGCGCGTCAGTTCTTTCAGCTGTTCGTAGGGATTCTCGATGCCGTAGCGGCGCATCACCGTCTGCACTGGCTCGGCCAGCACTTCCCAGTTGGCGTCCAGGTCGGCTTCCAGCTTGGCCGCGTTCACTTCCAGCTTGTTCAGGCCGCGCAGGCAGCTGTCGTAGGCGAGCAGGGCGTAGCCGAAGCCGACGCCGATGTTGCGCAGGACCGTCGAGTCGGTCAGGTCGCGCTGCATGCGCGAGACCGGCAGCTTTTCCGCCATGTGGCGCAGCACGGCATTCGCCAGGCCGAGGTTGCCTTCCGAATTCTCGAAGTCGATCGGATTGACCTTATGCGGCATGGTCGACGAACCGATCTCGCCGGCTTTCAGTTTCTGCTTGAAGTAACCCAGCGAGACATAGGTCCAGATGTCGCGGTTCAGGTCGAGCAGGATCGTGTTGGCGCGCGCGATCGCATCGAACATCTCGGCCATGTAGTCGTGCGGCTCGATCTGGATGGTGTACGGATTGAAGGTGAGGCCAAGGCGCGACTCGATCACGTCCTTCGAGAATGCCGGCCAGTCGAAGCCCGGATAGGCCGACAGGTGGGCGTTGTAGTTGCCGACCGCGCCGTTCATCTTGCCGAGGATTTCGACGTCGCCGATGCGTTTCACGGCACGCTGCAGGCGCGCGACGACGTTGGCGAATTCTTTACCCAAGGTGGTCGGGCTGGCAGTCTGGCCGTGGGTGCGCGAGAGCATCGGCAGCGCGGCATTGGTGTGGGCGATCTCGGTGAGTTTCGCGATGATGCCTTGCAGCGCCGGCAGCATCACGGTGTCGCGCGCGGCTTTCAGCATCATGCCGTGGCTGGTGTTGTTGATGTCTTCCGAGGTGCAGCCGAAGTGGATGAACTCGCTGGCCGCGACCAGTTCCGGCACATCCTTGACTTGCTCCTTGAGCCAGTACTCGACCGCTTTCACGTCGTGGTTGGTGACCGCTTCGATTTCCTTGATGCGGGCCGCGTCGCTTTCGGAGAAATTCGCCGCCATGGCGTCGAGGTGAGCGCTCGCTTCGTTTGAAAATGGCTTGATCTCGTCGAAGCCGGCCTGCGCCAGCGCCTGCAGCCACGCGATCTCGACTTTGACGCGGTGGTGCATGAAGCCGGCTTCGGACAGGATCGGGCGCAGCTTGTCGGTCTTGGCGGCGTAGCGGCCATCGAGCGGCGACAGTGCCGACAGGGAAGAAAGTGGGGCGGTAGCGGTCATGGCGGGCGGTCCGTGCAAAAACGCGGATTTTACCATTGGACTGCATTGCGGACCTTGTTGCCGCCACAGCGAAACGGGCCCCGCAGGCCGTTTTCGGCAGCCGGGCCGATGTTATACTCATATGAAATCCCTCTCTCCGAGCATCTATGAAACTCATCGGTTCGAACACCAGTCCCTATGTGCGCAAGGTCCGCGTCGTGATGGCGGAAAAGAAGCTCGACTACTCGTTCGAGCTCGACAACGTGTGGAGCGCCGAGACGCAAGTCCACCAGTCCAACCCGCTCGGTAAAGTGCCTTGCCTGGTCATGGAAGACGGCAACGCCCTGTACGACTCGCGCGTGATCGCCGAATACCTCGATACCCTGACGCCCGTCTGCAAGCTGCTGCCCTCGAACGGCAACGGACGCGACCGCGCGGACGTGAAAGTGTGGGAAGCGCTGGCCGACGGCGTGCTCGATGCGGCCGTGCTGGTGCGCCTGGAAAAGACGCTGCGCCCGCAGGAGCAGCAAAGTCCGCAGTGGATCGAACGCCAGCTGGGCAAGGTGCATGCCGGTCTGGCCGTGATGTCCGAAAAACTCGGCGAGCAGCCGTTCTGCATGGGTAAAGCCTATACGCTGGCCGACGTCGCCGTCGGCTGCGCGCTCGGCTGGCTGAGCTTTCGCTTCCCCGACATCGCCTGGCGCACGGACTATCCGAACCTGGCCAAACTGTTCGACAAGCTGAGCGAACGGCCATCCTTCCGCGACACGGCGCCGTTCGAAGCATGAGCGGTATGCAGACCAACAGCGGCAAGAGCACCGTCGTCTTCGGCGAAGCCCTGGTCGACGATTTCTCCACCGAGCAGGTCGTCGGCGGCGCGCCTTTCAATGTGGCGCGCCACCTGGCCGCCTTCATGGTGCCGCAACTGATGATCACACGCGTCGGCAAGGACCGCAACGGCGCCGCCATCGCGGCCGAGTTCGAGCGCTTCGCCATGGGGCAGGCCGGCCTGCAGGTGGATGCGATCGAGGAGACGGGACGCGTCATCGTCGAGCGCGGCGCGACAGGGCACCGTTTCGTCATCGTGCCGAACCAGGCCTACGACTACATCGCACGCGAGGAAGCGCTGGCGGCGGCGGCCACGGTCGATGCCGGCGCCTTGTATTTCGGCACCCTGGCCCAGCGCGGCGAGCGTTCGCGCGGGACCCTGAAAGCGCTGCTGTCGAACACGGCTGGTACGCGCTTCCTTGATGTGAACATGCGCGACGGCCAGGTCGACGAGCGCACCATCTCCAATTCGCTGCACGCGGCCGACATCGCCAAGGTCAATGAAGACGAGTTGCAGGCGCTGTTTGGTTGGTACTTCCAGCTCGGCCCGAACGACCCGCCGCTGGCCGCCGACGAAACCCGCTCGGCCTGCGCCGCGCTGCTGCAGATGTTCGGGCTGCAGGCGCTGATCGTCACGCTGGGCAACCGCGGTTCGGTGTATTTCGGCGCCGGCGGCGTCACGATCGACACCCGCGACACGCCGTCGCCGCCCTTCGTCATCGACACCGTGGGGGCGGGGGATGCGTTCTCGGCGATCTTCCTGCTGGGCCGCGCGCGCGGCTGGCCGCTCGAACTGACGCTGGCGCGCGCCAACGAATTCGCCGGCGCGATCTGCGCCATCCCCGGCGCCGTGCCGCGCGACCTGGGCTTCTACGATCAGTGGATGACGCGCTGGCGCTAACGACTGGCTGCGGCGTACCGTAGGGGTCATCGAGGCCAGTGGTCTCGATGACGGGTTCAACGGGCATGCCCACCGTACGAGGTTGTGAAAAAATCGCCATGGCTGCGTTGCCTCGTCTCGCCGTACACTCGTACTGTCTTCGACTCGGCGCCGGGCGGCCGGATCCCTTGCCCTGACGATTTTTTCACAACCTCTACGTGCGTATCCGGTAATCGGCGGCGGTGACACATCGCCGTCCGTAACGCGTGGGCATGCCCGTTGAACCCGTCATCGAGACCACTGGCCTCGATGACCCCTAGGTTACACAACAGTCAACGTATTTTTTTAAAAGCCATAGGTCGCTCCGGCCCCCATCAGCGTCGCCATCCCCAGCCCCATGAAGATCACCGCCGCGATCCCGTGCACCAGCCCGAGCGGCACCTTGTTCGCAATGCGTTCGCCAAACAGCACTGCCGGCACGTTCGCGATCATCATGCCCAGCGTGGTGCCGGCCACCACCGCCACCATCTCGGTATAGCGCGCGGCCAGGGCCACGGTCGCCACCTGGGTCTTGTCGCCCATCTCGGCCACAAAAAAGGCGAGCAGCGTGGTCAGGAAGACGCCAAACTTGGCCAATGAGGCTTCGGTCTCGTCGATGCGGTCGGGGATCATCGCCCAGATCGCCATGCCGAGGAACGACAGGCCGAGCACCCAGCGCATCACCACAGGCCCCAGCAGTTCGCTCACCAGTACGCCGACGGCGGCGGCAAAGGCGTGGTTCAGGAGGGTGGCGATCAAAATGCCGAGGATGATCGGCAGCGGGCGGCGAAAACGGGCGGCCAGCAAAAAGGCGAGGAGCTGCGTCTTGTCGCCGATTTCGGCGAGGGCGACGATGCCGGTGGCGACAAGGAAGGCATCCATGGAGGGGCAGCGGATAAAAACGCAGAGCAAAGCGGAGCGCGGATCATAGCAGAGTCGGCCTGGACGCAGCGCCTGCTCTGTCCATACGGCCGCAAAGGTCTGCTTTCGCACCCTTCCCATAAATGCTATTCTTCTCGCGCCTTCCGCTCAGCCTTTCACGATCACGCCATGAACACTTCCCTCCTGCGCGCCACCGCCTGCGCCATCCTCGGCCTGCACGGCGCCAGTGCCCATGCACTCGACCCGCTCAGCTACGCCAATTACGACCAGGTCAAAACGCGCGCCCTGCACCTCGACCTGAAGGCCGATTTCACGAAGAAGACGCTGGCCGGCCACGCCGAACTGACGCTCGACTGGTTGAACAAGGATGCGCGCCGCCTCGACCTCGACACGCGCGAGCTGACGATCTCGAAGATCGAAGCGCTCGACGCGCGCGGACGCTGGGCGCCAGTAAAATACACGCTCGACAAATTCGACGACGAGAAGGGCCAGGCCCTGCACATCGATCTGGCGCAGCAGGCGCCGAAGGTGCGCATTTACTATCGCACCGCGCCCACCGCCAGCGCGCTGCAGTGGCTGACCCCGGCGCAGACCATGTCGGGCAAGCGCCCGTTCATGTTCAGCCAGTCGCAGTCGATCAACGCGCGCTCGTGGGCGCCGGTGCAGGACACGCCCTCGGTACGTTTTACCTACACCGCGCGCATCGAAGCGCCGGCGGGCCTGCGCGTCGTCATGAGCGCCGATAACGACCCGAGAGCGACGGGGGAGGGCGGCTGGAAATTCAACATGCCGCAGCCGATTCCCTCGTACCTGCTGGCGATCGGCATCGGCGAACTCGAAGCGCGCACGCTGGGCGGACGCACCGGCGTCTACGCCGAACCGCTGCGCATCAAGGCCGCCGAATACGAACTGGCCGACACCGAAAAGATGGTCGAAGCGGCCGAAGCGCTCTACGGCCCCTATCGCTGGGGGCGCTACGACATGCTGGTGCTGCCGCCGTCGTTCCCGATCGGCGGCATGGAAAATCCGCGCCTGACCTTCCTCACGCCGACCATGATCGCCGGTGACCGCAGCCTGGTCGACCTGATCGCGCATGAACTGGCGCACAGCTGGTCGGGCAACCTGGTCACCAACGCCTCGTGGAAGCACTGGTGGCTCAACGAAGGGTTTACTACCTACGTCACCACGCGCATCCTGGAAAAACTCTACGGCGACGAAGTGGCGACCATGAACCTGCAGCTCGAGCAGGAAGAAGCGATCGAGTCGCTGAAAGACATCCCCAAGGAAAAGCAGGCGCTGCTCACGCGCGACGCCGATACCGGCTCGAACACCTATACCGACGAAGGCCTGGCCTATCCGAAGGGCGCCTGGCTGCTGCGCACCCTGGAGCAGCGCGCCGGCCGCGCCGTGTTCGACCCGTTCCTGCGCGGCTGGTTCGACGGCCACGCCTTCCAGAGCGTGACCACCGAGCAGTTCGTGGCCTACCTGCGCAGCAACCTGTTATCGAAGCACCCGCAGGTGATGAGCGACGCCGAACTCGACGAGTGGCTGTACGGTCCGGGCATTCCGGCCAGCGCGACCTATGCGAAGTCGCAGCGCCTGGTGGCGCTGGACGCGACCACCGCGGCCTGGCTGGAGGGAGAGACGCCGACCGCCAGGCTCGACACCAGGAACTGGACCGCGACCGAGTGGATGAAGTTCTTGAACGACATCGACAACAAGGCCGATGCCGCGCGTCTGAAGGAACTCGATGCCGCCTTTGGTCTCGCGAAAACGGGCAATAACGAAGTCGCCTTCCGCTTCTACCGCGCCGCGGTACACGCCGGCTACCGCGACGTGCGCCCGCAGGTGCAAGCCTTCCTGATGAGCGTCGGGCGCAAGAAATTCGTGGTGCCGCTGTATGCGGCGCTGCGCGCCAACCCGCAAGACCGCGCCTGGGCCGAGGGCGTGTACAAGGCGGCGCGCGAGCGCTACCACCCGGAGACGCAAGTCGGCGTCGACAAAGTGATGAAGTAAGCGATGAACGCGAAATAACCGATCAAAACCAAGGGCCGGGAGACGGCCGCTCAAGCAAAGGAACCGAAGCGTGCAACACATGAAACACATCGCAGCAGCCATCCTGATCGCGTTTTCCGCCGCCGGCGCGCAGGCGCAGACCACCACGGCGCCCGCCACCGCGCCGGCCATGGCCAACGCGTTCGACCTCGAACAGGACGTCAACCGCGTCATGAAAGCCTTCGACGTGCCGGGCATCGCGATCGCCGTCGTCAAGGACGGCAAAGTCGTTGCCGCGCGCGGCTTCGGCGTGCGCAGACTGGGCGAATCGGCCAAGGTCGACGGCCAGACCCTGTTCGAGATCGCCTCGAATTCGAAAGCATTCACGGCCGCCGCATTGGCGATGCTGGTCGACGAGGGCAAGCTGAAATGGGACGACCCGGTCGTGAAACACCTGCCGGACTTCCAGATGTACGACGCCTACGTCACGCGCGAAATGACCGTGCGCGACCTGCTGACCCACCGCAGCGGCCTGGGCCTGGGCGCGGGCGACCTGCTGTGGTGGCCGACGACGAATTTCAGCACCGACGAAATCATCGAGCGCCTGCGCTACGTGAAACCGGCGACGAGCTTCCGCAGCGCCTACGCCTACGACAACCTGTTGTACATCGTGGCCGGCAAGATCATCGCCCAGAAGTCCGGTAAAACCTGGGGCGCCACGGTGCGCGAGCGCATCCTGACCCCGGTCGGCATGAACACGACCACCACCAGCCTGGCGGAAAACGCCGGCAATCCGAACGCCTCCAACGCGCACAGCAAGATCAACGACCGGATCGCGGCGGTGAAGTCGATGCCGGTCGATAACGCGGTCGGCGCGGTCGGCATCAACACCAACGCCGACGACATCGCCAAGTGGATGAAGGTGCTGCTCGACGGCGGCCGCATCGAGGGAATGAAAGGCGCGGACGGCAAGGAGCTGCGCCTGTGGAGCGAGGCGCAGTCGCGCGAGATGTGGACCGCGCAGACGCCGATGAAGGTCGGCATGCCGAAGGGTCCGCTGGCCGCCACCCGCGCCAACTTCGCCGCCTACGGCCTGGGCTTCCAGCTGCGCGACTACAAGGGCCAGCTGGTGGCCATGCACGGCGGCGCGCTGCAGGGCTTTTATTCGCGCGTGCTGCTGGTGCCGGAATCGAAGCTGGGCGTGGCGATTCTCACCAATGCGGAAAGCGGCGGCGCCCTGAATGCGCTGCAATACCGCCTGCTCGACCAGTACATGACCGGCAGCGCGCCGACCGACTGGATCAAGCTGATCGCCGACAACGAAGACCAGCGCCACGCCGAAGAACTGGCGCGCCTGAAGAAGACGTCGGGCGCGCGCGTCGCCGCCTCGAAGCCCTCGCTGGCCCTCGGCGAGTACGAAGGCCAGTACACCGACCCGTGGTATGGCATCATGAACATCCGACGCGACGGCAAGAAGATGATCCTGTCGTTCTCGCGCACGCCGGACCTGACCGGCGAGATGGAGCACTTCCAGCACGACACCTTCATCGTGCGCTGGAAGGAGCGTAACTTCAACGCCGACTCCTACGTCACCTTCGCGCTCGACCACGACGGCAGCATCGAACACGTCAAGATGAAGGCGGTGTCGACCGAGACCGATTTCAGCTACGACTTCCACGATCTGCTGTTCACGCCGGTGAAGGCGGCAAAGGCGAAGCTGTAAAAAGAAACGGGGCCGCTTGAAATGAAGCGGCCCCGTTTTTTGGCGCGATCGACCGAATACCCCCTGGTCACCTGAAACCGGGCAGGGCTCGTACCTCCTTTTCCAGCTCCTCGGCAAACAGGCGGGCGCGCAAGGGCTGGTAGCGACGCGAAGGGTAGAGCAGGAACAGCTCCTGTGCGCCTGCGCTCCACGCGCCGAGCACGGGTGCCAGCCGGCCTGCGGCAAGCAAGTCGTCGACCAGCCATTCGGGGCAAAGGCCAATGCCGGCCCCATCGAGCATCGCGTCGCGGATCGCCATCGCATTGTTGATGCGGTAGCGGCCGCGCGCCTGTACCTCCACCGTATCGTCGCGACGCTCAAGATGCAGCATGCCGCCGTCGGGCGTCCAGGCGAAGCGGATGAATTCGTGCAGCGCCAGTTCCTGCGGCGTGGCAGGCGTCCCGCGGCGCGCGAGATAGGCGGGTGCGGCGTACAGGCGCCGCTGCGAGGCCCCGATGCGCCGCGCGATTGCATCCGGCGGCAGGCGCCGGCCCAGGCGCAGGGCGACGTCGACGCCATCCTCGACCAGGTCGACATAGCGGTCTTCGAGGATCAGCTCGACCTCGATCTCCGGCCAGGCTGCCAGGAAGCGCCCCACGATCGCATTCAGGCGCAGCTGGCCAAAGGCGACCGGGGCATTGATGCGCAAGAGCCCGGCAGGGCGTTCGGTCAAGCCGCGCGCTTCGTCCAGCGCTTCCCGGTATTCGTCGAGCACGCCCTTGGCGCGGCGGTAGAAGCGCAGGCCCTGGTCGGTGGGACGCAGGCCGGACGTGCTGCGTTCGACAAGCCGTGTTCCCAGCTCCGCTTCGAGCGCGCGCAGCACCTTGCTGACATTCGGCTGGCTGGTTGCCTCTTCGCGGCTGACCGCCGAAATACTGCCCAGTTCAACCACGCGTACAAAATAGCGCATTGCGCGCAAGGTATCCATCGACCCTCCATTCCAAGTTGGAATGGATGTTAACGCAATTTTGCCTCTAACCTTACAAAACAGCATGGCCTATCCTGATGGTTCACTCACAAACTATCGGAAAGCCATGACCTGTCCTGCATCCTCGCTCCGTGCGCATGCCTGCGCACTGCTCCTTGCCCTTGCCGTGCCCGGCGCGGATGCCAGCGCGGACACCGCGTCGACCGCGCCGTCCATGCGCTGGGCCAGCACCTGGTACGCCAGCCCGCAGCCGGCCTGGGACGACGACTTCATCCTCCCGACCGGCGTGCCGGCAAGCCTGCAGGGGCAAACCGTGCGCGAGACGGTGCGCCTGAGCGTGGGCGGACGGCGCATTCGCCTCGTGTTCTCGAACCGCTACGGCGCTACGCCGCTGGTGCTGGGCGAAACAAGGGTCGCCATGGCAGGGCCGGACGGCACGGCCCTGCCGGGAACCAGCGTGGCCGTGCGCTTCGGGGGCGAATCAGGCGCAGTCGTTCCCGCCGGCGCGCCGCTCGTCAGCGATCCGGTCGACCTGGCGCCAGGCGCCTTCACCCGGCTGGCCATCTCGGTCTTCCTGCCCGGGCCGACGCTGCTGCGCACATTCCATTGGGGCGCGCAGCAGACGGCACTGGTCGGGAAAGGAAACCTGACGGCGGCGCCGGCGATGGCGCTTGCGCAGGGTATCCCCGGCCGCCTGTTCCTGAGCGCCGTGCTGGCCGAAGTACCGCAGGCGACGCGTACAGTCGTCGTCCTTGGCGACTCGATCACCGATGGCAATGGCTCCACGCCGGGCGCGGACCACCGCTGGCCGGATTTCCTGGCACGGCATCTGGCCGGCAGCCAGGTGGCGGTCGCGAACGCCGGCATCTCGGGGGCGCGCCTGCTGGGAGACCGGATGGGCGCCAATGCGCTGGCGCGCTTCGAGCAGGATGTACTGGGCCAACCGGGCGTGGCTGCCGTGGTCGTCCTCATCGGGATCAATGACATCGGCTGGCCCGGCAGTCCCTTTGCGCCGCACGAGCGCATGATGACGGCGGCGCGGCTGGTCGCGGGCTATCGCCAGCTGATCGCCGCGGCCCATGCGCGCAAGCTCAGGATCGTCGGCGCCACGCTGCCGCCTTTCGAAGGCGCATTACGGGGCACGCCCTTCGAAGGCCACTTCAGTCCTGCCAAGGAGCGGCTGCGCCAGGAGGTGAACGCGTGGATCAGGGATGCGGGGGAATTCGATGCCGTGGCCGATTTCGATCGCCTGTTGCGCGATCCCGCTGCTCCCGGCAGGATGCGGCCGGCTTACGATTCAGGCGACCACCTGCATCCGGGCGATGCGGGTTACGGGGCGATGGCTGAATCGCTGAACCTGAAGATGCTGTTCGGCGACGCGGGCACAGCGCCGTAACCACGTGGCAGGCCATCGCGGCCCGCCGCCATCCTGCCGGCTTGCAGTTACTGCTTCACGAACTTCAAGGTCATCCGGTCGCTCTCGCCGATCGCCATGTACTTCTCGCGCTCCTTCTCCTTGTTGGCCAGCACCGGTGGCAGCGTCCACACACCCTTTTCGTGGTCCGCCTTGTCCTTCGGATTGGCGTTCACTTCCGATTTGCCGGCCAATTTGAAACCGGCGTTCTCGGCCAGCTTGATGACATAGGCTTCGTGCACATAGCCGGTGGACGCTTTCTCGTCCTGCTTCATCGAGCTTGGCAAGCGGTGGTCGACCACGCCCAGCACGCCGCCCGGTTTCAGGACCTTGTGGATTTCCTTGAACGTCGTTTGCAGGGCTGCTTCGCCATTGCCGACCCAGTTGTGCAGGTTGCGGAAGGTGAGCACCATGTCGACGCTGTTCGCCGGCGCGATCTCGTAACGGCTCGGTGGCTCGAACACGGCGGTGACGGCCTTGCCGTACAGGGCCGGATTGGCGTCGAGTTTGGCGCGCAAGGCCATGGCGCCCTTCTTCTCGGGCGCCGCGCCGGCAGCGATGTACTTGCCCTTGTCGCGCAGGTAGGGCGCCAGGATCTCGGTGTACCAGCCGCCGCCAGGCACCAGTTCCACCACCGTCATGGTCGGCTTGATGCCGAAGAAAGTCAGCGTTTCGTACGGATGGCGCGCGCCGTCGCGAGCGGCGTTGGTGGCGCGGTGTTCGCCGGCGATGACGGCTTTCAGGGCGTCGTCGGCCTGTACGGCGCCGGCGGCGCCCGCGGCCAGCAGCGCGGCGAGGATCAGTCGTTTCATGGTCGGTGTCTCCAGTAAGGTTGTCGGCCGCGGGCCAGTGCCGTTGCCGCCGCGCCGATGATCGAACAAGCAACCCGGCCAGTCAAGCGAATCCATGCCATCTGCACTGTCCGCTGGGTGTCCGGCCGGACAGGCGGACAGCGCGCGGACGGCCGATCGACCCAGTATGTACGCCTGAAAACCGCATACCACAGCCGAGCCACGAAGACTTTGCGACTGGTATAAAGATTGCCTATTCAAAATCATTGGTTGCTGATAATGTTTAACGGTTTGCCATGCGGTTCGCCGTCGCGGCACCACGAGTTCTACACATACATATGCGGCAGTGCCCGTGTGCGCGCCGCCCCCGAAGCAGGTTGAATTCAGGAGACAGAATGGAACGTCGTACCTTTCTCAACATCGGCACCGTGGCGTTCGGCGCGATGCTCATCCCCGTCGCCGGCCGCGCGATCGCAGCCGAAGAACTGCTGAGCCCCATGGCCGTGGCGGCTAAAAAAGCGCTGGCCGACACCGCGTTGAATGCCGCCACCAAGGCCGGCGCTTCGTATTGCGACGTGCGCATCGGGCGCTACCTGAACCAGTTCGTCACCACGCGCGACCTGAACGTCGAGAACGTCGTGAATACCGAATCGGCCGGCGTCGGCGTGCGCGTCATCTGCAATGGCGCCTACGGCTTCGCGGCCACCTCGGACATGACCCCGGACGGCATCGCCAATGCGGCGCGCCAGGCCGTCGCGATCGCCAAGGCGAATGCCAAGCTGCAGTCCGAACCGGTGCAGCTTGCACCAGTGAAGGGCGTGGGCGAGGTGAGCTGGGCGACGCCATATAAAAAGGATTGGCGCACGGTGCCGATCAAGGAAAAGGCCGAACTGCTGATCGCCGCGAACAAGGCCGGCATCGACAACGGCGCCAACTTCATGCAGTCGATGCTGTTCCAGGTGAACCAGCAAAAGTATTTCGCGTCGACCGACGGCTCCTACATCGACCAGGACCTGCACCGCCTGTGGGCGCCGTTCAGCGCCACCGCCGTCGACAAGGCGAGCGGCAAGTTCCGTTCGCGCCAGGGGCTCGGTGCGCCGGTCGGCATGGGTTACGAATACCTGGACGCGCGCCCCGAGCACAAGATCAAGGCCGCCGGCGGCGTCGCCACGCTGTACACGAATTCGTACGACATCGTCGAGGATGCGCGCGCCGCCGGCCGCGACGCCAAGCGCAAGCTGACGGCAAAGTCGGTCACCCCGGGCAAATACGACCTGATGCTCTCGCCGGAACACCTGTTCCTCACCATCCACGAATCGGTCGGCCACCCGACGGAACTCGACCGCGTGCTCGGCTACGAAGCCAACTACGCCGGCACCAGTTTCGCCACGCTCGACAAATGGCAGTCGAAGAATTTTAAATATGGTTCGCCGATCGTCAACATCGTCGCCGACAAGACGACCCCGGGCTCGCTCGGCGCGGTCGGCTTCGACGACGAAGGTGTGCGCTGCAAGGAGTGGAACATCATCAAGGACGGCATCCTGGTCAACTACCAGGCCACGCGCGACCAGGCCCACATCATCGGCGAGAAGGAATCGCACGGCTGCTCGTACGCCGATTCGTGGAGCAACGTGCAGTTCCAGCGCATGCCGAACGTCTCGCTCGCGGCGGGCAAGAAGAAGCTGACGCCCGACGAAATGGTCAAGGGGATCAAGAAGGGCATTTATATCGTCGGCGACGGTTCGTTCTCGATCGACCAGCAGCGCTACAACTTCCAGTTCGGCGGCCAGCTGTTCTACGAAATCAAGGACGGCAAGATCGGAGAAATGCTGGAAGACGTGGCCTACCAGGCCAACACCCAGGAATTCTGGAGCGCCTGCGCCGGCATCTGCGACGAGCGCGACTGGCGCATGGGCGGTTCCTTCTTCGACGGCAAAGGACAGCCGCCGCAGATCAGCATCGTCTCGCACGGTTCCTCGACCGCGCGCTTCAACGGCATCAACGTGATCAACACCGCCCGCAAGATCGGCTAAGGACATTCATGACCATCCTGACCCAGGAACAAACCAAGCGCATCTGCGACCGCGTGCTGTCGCTGTCGAAAGCCGACGAATGCACCGTCGGCATCGCCGGTGAACGCAACGGCAACATCCGCTTTGCCCGCAATGCCGTCTCCACCGCCGGCCTGACCGACGACACGACCTTGACCGTGCGCGTCGCCTTCGGCAAGCGCCAGGGCACCGCCAGCATCAACGAGTTCGACGACAAGTCGCTGGAAAAGGCCGTGCGCCGCGCCGAAGACCTGGCGCGCCTGGCGCCGGAAAATCCGGAATTCATGCCGGCCGTCGCCAGGCAGCAGTACAAATCGTCGAATACCTTCGTCCAGAAGACCGCCGACATCGACCCCGAGATCCGCGCCCAGGCCGCCGCCTACGCGATCGAAGCCTGCCGCAAGAAGGGTTTAGTAAGCGCCGGCTTCCTGAGCGACTCCACCGCCTTCCAGACGGTGGCCAACTCGAACGGCGTGTTCGGCCACCAGGCCCTGACCTCGCTCGATTTCACCTGCACCATCCGCACCGAAGACGGCCGCGGTTCGGGCTGGGTGCGGCGCTCGGCGCGCGACCTGGCGCGTTTCGACCCGCGCGAAGCGGCCGACGTCGCCATCGAAAAGGCGCTGCGCTCGGTCGATGCGAAAGCGCTGGAACCGGGCCGCTACACCGTCATCCTGGAGCCGGCCGCCACCAGCGACCTGATGGTCTACATGATGAACGGCTTCGATGCGCGCCGTTCCGACGAAGGGCGCAGCTTCCTCTCCAAGAAGGGTGGCCTCAACCGCGTCGGCGACAAGCTGTTCGACAGCCAGGTGAACATCTGGTCCGACCCATGGGACCCGCTGGTGCCAGTGCTGCCGTGGGACGCCAGCATGCTGCCGCGCGAGCGCCAGCACTGGATCAAGGATGGCCGCGTGGCCGACCTCGAATACTCGCAGTTCTGGGCCAGGCAAAAGAACAAGCGCGCCGTCGGCAGCGCCGGCAATTTCATCATGGCCGGCACCGACAAGACGACTGAAGCGCTCATCGCCAGCACCAAGAAGGGCGTGCTGGTCACGCGCACCTGGTACATCCGCATGGTCGACCCGCAATCGGTGGCGCTGACCGGCCTGACGCGCGACGGCACCTTCTATGTCGAGAACGGCAAGATCAAGCACCCGATCAAGAACTTCCGCTTCAACGAGAGCCCGGTGTCGATGCTCAACAATATCGAAGAGATCGGCAAGTCGGTGGTGCTCGGTGGCGACGAGGGGCCAAACCCGATGGTGGTGCCGGCGATGAAGGTACGGGATTTCAATTTCACGTCTCTCTCGGACGCGGTGTAAGCAAAACGACCTGGGATTCAATCGTTGACCGTCGCGTAACGTAGGGTGGGCTCTTGAGCCCACGCGGTGCGACGTATGCGGGTCGAGAAACATCTCGACGATACATGAGCCGGAATACGCGTGGGCACGAGTGCCCACCCTACGTTACGCACCAGCCTGTGGTGCATTTCAACCACCGGCATTTGGAGAGTAAATGGAACGACGTACCTTCTTGAAAATCGGCGCCGGCACGGCGGGCGCCATGGTCGTGCCGGTATTCGGCAACGCCATCGCCGCCGAAGACCTGCTCAGCCCCATGGCAGTCGCCTTCAAAAAATCCTTGGCCGACGCTGCCCTGAACGCGGCCACGAGCGCCGGCGCATCGTATTGCGACGTGCGCATCGGCCGCTACCTGAACCAGTTCATCACGACGCGCGACCTGAACGTCGAGAACATCACGAATACCGAATCGACCGGCGTCGGCGTGCGCGTGATCGCCGGCGGCGCCTACGGTTTCGCCGCCACCAACAGCATGAACCCGGACGCGGTGGCCGCCGCCGCGCGCCAGGCCGTGGCGATTGCCAAGGCCAACGCCAAACTGCAAACGGAACCGGTGCAGCTGGCGCCGGTGAAGGGCGTGGGCGAAGTCGCCTGGGCCACGCCGATCAGGAAGGATTGGCGCGCGGTGCATGTAAAAGACAAGGCCGAGATGCTGATCGCTGCGAACAAAGCCGGCCTGGAGGCGGGCGCCAGCTTCATGACGGCGAACCTGTTCCAGATTAACCAGCAAAAGTATTTTGCGTCGACCGACGGCTCCTACATCGACCAGGACATCCACCGCCTGTGGGCGCCGATCAACGCCACCGCCGTCGACAAGGTCAGCGGCAAATTCCGCTCGCGCGGCGGCCTCGGCGCCCCGGTCAGCATGGGCTACGAATATTTTGATGTGCGCGCCCAGGACAAGGTGCGCGCCGCCGGCGGCGTGACCACGCTGTACACCAAATCGTACGACGTGATCGAAGATGCGCGCCTGGCCGGCAAGCAGGCGCGCGAAAAACTCAGCGCGAAATCGGTCGAGCCGGGCAAGTACGACCTGGTGCTGGCGCCGGAACACCTGTTCCTGACCATCCACGAAGCCGTCGGCCACCCGACGGAACTCGACCGCGTGCTCGGCTACGAAGCGAATTACGCCGGCACCAGCTTCGCCACGCTGGACAAATGGCAGACCAAAAAATTCAAGTTCGGCGCCGAGCGCGTGAACTTCATTGCCGACCGCACCAATCCGGGTTCGCTCGGCCTGATCGGCTACGACGACGAAGGCGTGCGCGCCAAGGAGTGGGACATCATCCGCAACGGCGTGCTGGTGAACTACCAGGCCACGCGCGACCAGGCCCACATCATCGGCGAAAAGGAATCGCACGGCTGCTCGTATGCGGATTCGTGGAGCAGCGTGCAATTCCAGCGCATGCCGAACGTGTCGCTGGCCGCCGGCAAGGCCAGGCTCACCCCGCACGAGATGGTCGCCGACGTCAAGAAGGGCATTTATATCGTCGGCCGCGGCTCCTACTCGATCGACCAGCAGCGCTATAACTTCCAGTTCGGCGGCACGCTGTTCTATGAGATCAAGAACGGCAAGATCACCAATCCGCTGGAAGACGTCGCCTACCAGTCGAACACCCAGGAATTCTGGAATGCCTGCAGCGCCATCTGCGACGAGCGCGATTGGCGCATGGGCGGCTCCTTCTTCGACGGCAAGGGCCAGCCGAGCCAGGTCAGCGCGGTCTCGCACGGGTCGAGCACGACGCGCTTCAACGGCATCAACGTGATTAACACTGCGCGCAAGATCGCTTAAGGACAAACGATGAAACAGCTGAACAAGGAAGAAGCACAACGCATCTGCGAACGCGTCATCAAGTTCTCGAAAGCGGACGAGTGCAGCGTCGACATCGGCGGCAAGCGCGAGGGCAACGTGCGCTTTGCGCGCAACAGCATCTCGACCGCCGGCCTGAACGAAGACATGGAACTGACCGTGCAGGTCGCCTTCGGTAAAAAATCCGGCATCGCCCAGCTCAACGAATTCGACGACAAGTCGCTCGAAAAGGCCGTGCGCAGGGCGGAAGAGCTGGCGCGGCTGGCGCCGGAAAACCCCGAATTCATGCCGGCCGTCGGCAAGCAGGATTACAAGGCCACGCCTACTTTTGTCCGTGCCACCGCCGACATCGATCCGGAATACCGCGCGCAAGTGGCGGCCTACAGCATCGAAGCGGCGAAAAAGGCGGGCCTGGTCTGCGCCGGCTTCTTCAACGACGGCAAGCGCTTCAATGCGCTCGCCAATTCGAACGGCGTGTTCGGCTTCCAGGAAGCGACCGACCTGGCCTACACCTGCACCGTGCGTACCGAAGATGGCCGCGGCTCGGGCTGGGTGACGCGTTCGGCGACGGACGCCAGCCGCTTCGACGCGCGCGAGGCGGCCGCCGTCGCTATCGAAAAGGCCTTGCGTTCGGTCGAGGCGAAGGCGCTGGAACCGGGCCGCTACACGGTGATCCTGGAACCGGCCGCCACCTCGGAAGTGCTGGGCAATATGTTCAGCTCCTTCAGCGCGCGCGACGCCGACGAAGGCCGTAGTTTCCTGACCAAGAAGGGCGGCAAGAACCGCCTGGGCGACAAGCTGTTCGACGAGCAGATCAACGTCTGGGCCGACCCGTGGAACCCGGACGTGCCGGTGCTGCCCTGGGATGGCCAGTCGGGCCTGGCGCGCCAGCGCACCGACATCATCAAGAACGGCCGCATCGCCGCGCTCGATTATTCGCGCTACTGGGCGCAGAAGCAGGGCAAGGTGGCGACGGCTGGCCACGGCAACATGATCATGGCAGGCGGGTCGAAATCGCTGGAAGAACTGATCGCCTCGACCAAGAAGGGCGTGGTCGTCACCCGCACCTGGTACATCCGCATGGTCGACCCGCAATCGCTGCTGCTGACGGGGCTGACGCGCGATGGTACCTTCTACGTCGAGAACGGCAAGATCAAGTACCCGATCAAGAATTTCCGCTTCAACGAAAGTCCGGTCACGATCCTGAACAACGTCGAGGAACTGGGCAAGCCGCAGGTGATCGGCGGCGACGAGGTGCCGTACCAGATGGTGCTGCCGCCGATGAAGGTGCGCGACTTTAACTTTACGTCGCTGTCCGACGCGGTGTAGAGACGGTCTTTAAATGCGACGGTACGACTTCTACTTCACCCGGCTGCTGTACGAGTCGGGTGACTGGGATGTGGATATCCGCATGCCCAGCAACGTGCTCAATTCGCTGGTCGAGTACACCACCTTGAAGGTGGACCCGGCCGAGCGGATGATCGCGCTGTCCGACCCGAAGGTGCTGGAAGCCCCGTTCTGTTATCTCGCCGGGCACAAGCTGGTGCAGTTCACGCCCGCCGAGCGCAAGAACTTCGAACGCTACGTGCGTGGCGGCGGTTTCGTGTTTGTCGACGACTGCAACCACGACATCGACGGCCTGTTCGCCAAATCCTTCGAAGCCGAGATGGCGAAGATCTTCGGCGCCTCGGCGCTGCGCAAGATCCCGAACAACCACCCGGTGTATTCGAGCTTCTTCAAATTCGACGGCCCGCCGAATACCTCGGTGGAACTGAACGGCTGGGGAGACGACCTGGTGCACGAATATTTGAAGGCGATCGAGATCGGCGGGCGCGTACGCGTGCTGTACTCGAACAAGGATTACGGTTGCGAGTGGGATTACGACTTTCGAAACAAGCGGTTTCTCGCGGTGGACAATACCCGCTTTGCGGTGAACATCATTCAATATGCGTTGGGAGCCTAAGTGGCGGAACATGATTCGGCAGTAGCCTGGAGCGAGGCGGAAGTCAGCGAGCTGGTGGCAAAGGTAGGGGCACTAAAGGCAAGCATGGCGCGTGTGATCATCGGCCAGGAAGCGGTGGTCGATTTGCTGGTGACCTGCCTGCTGGCCGGCGGCCACGCGCTGGTCGAGGGCGTGCCGGGCCTCGGCAAGACGCTGCTGGTGAAATCGCTGGCGCAAGCCACCGACATGCAGTTCCGCCGGGTGCAGTTCACGCCCGACCTGATGCCTTCGGATATCGTCGGCACCGAAATCCTGGAAGAAGACGCGGCCACGCGCCAGCGCTCGTTCCGTTTTCAACCGGGTCCCGTGTTCACGCAAGTGCTGCTGGCCGACGAGATCAACCGCGCGCCGCCGAAGACGCAATCGGCGCTGCTCGAAGCGATGCAGGAACGCTCCGTCACCTTTGCCGGCCAGACCCACACCCTGCCGCGGCCCTTCTTTGTGCTCGCTACGCAGAACCCGATCGAACAGAGCGGCACCTATCCGCTGCCCGAAGCCCAGCTCGACCGCTTCCTGCTGCGCATCGACGTCGTCTATCCGAGCGAGGACGAAGAAGTCGCGATGGTGGCGATGACGACGCAGTCGCATTCGCAGGATGCCGAACCGGCGCTCGACGTACAGAGCCTGCTGCGCCTGCAGCAGCTGGTGCGCGACATCGCCATCGGCGAACACCTGCTGCGCTATGCCACGCGCCTGGTGCGCGCGACGCGCCCGCAAGAGACGACGGTAGCGGCAGTGAAAAAGCATGTCGGCTGGGGCGCGGGCCCGCGCGCCGGCCAGGCGCTGGTGCTGGCGGCCAAGGCGCGCGCGCTGATGGACGGGCGCCTCGCGGTCACGCGCGACGACATCGGCGCGATGCTGCTGCCGGTGCTGGCGCACCGCGTGCTGCGCAATTTCGAGGCCGAAGCCGATGGTGTCGCCATGGCCGACATCCTGCAGGCGATCCGCGCCGGGATCCGGGTCGATTAATTGACGCACGTTAGTTCGGCGCTGATCGCGCACACGACCGATCTCGAACTCGTCATCCGCCACGTGCTGGCGGGATTGGGGCAGGGCGTGCATGCCGGCCGCGAGCGCGGGTCCGGCGTCGAGTTCTCCGAGTACCGCGCCTATGCGCCGGGCGACGAGTGGCGTCGCGTCGACTGGAAGCTGCTGGCGCGCGCCGACCGCTACTATGTGCGCGAGGCCGAACGCGACAGCCACGTGGCGGTCTGGCTGCTGCTCGACGCCAGCGCCTCGATGGCGGAGTCGAGCCGCAGCATCGCCGGACTCGACAAGTTAAATTATGCGCGCACGCTGCTGGCCTGTATCGGCGCGATCGCGCAGCGCCAGGGCGATGCGTTCGGGATGGCAGTGCTGGGCGGCGGGCGCGTGCAGTTCGTGCCGGCCGCGCGCGGGCCGCGCCAGCTGCAGCGGGTACTGGCGAAGCTGGCGCAAGTGCAGGCCGAGGGCGACTTGCCCGATGCGGATCTGCTGCGCTCCAGCCTGCGCTTTACGGGCTCGCCTTCACTGATCTTTGCCGCTACCGATTTCCTCGACTGGCCCTCGGCGCTGTCGCAAGCGCTGGTGCGCCTGCGCCACATGCGCCACGACGTGCGCGCCGTCTGCCTGCAGACCGAGGCCGAATCGACGGGCAGTTTCGACAGCGGCCCCGCTTACCGCGACCCGGAGCGTGACGGCGGCGTCTTCCGCTTCGGGCCCGACCTGCGCGAAGGCTACCTGCGCAACCGCGAACGGCATTTTGATACGGTCGGCGCCGCCTTGCGCGCCAGCGACGTGCAGCTCGCCCACGCCCGCATCGAACAGGCGCCGGGCGAGGTACTGCGCCAGTGGCTGCGTCAAGGGAGCCGCCGATGAACAGCCTGTGGTGGCTGGCGCTGCCGACCCTGCTGCTGCCGGTCTGGTGGCACCGCAAGAAGCGTGTGCAAGTGAAAGCCGAGCCGCTCGCCAGTGCGCGCTTCCTGCCGCGCACCGAGCCGCGCCAGATGCGGGTCTGGCGCTGGGCCGACATCGTGCTGTTGATCGTGCGCTGCCTGCTGCTGGCTTGCGCGATCGCCTGGCTGGCCGACCCGGTGTTCCCGTGGCGTGGCGATACGGTCGTCGTCGCCGAGGGCAGCGACGCGCAATGGGTCGAACGCGAGGTGGCGGCGGCCGGCTATGGCAAGGCGGCGCGCCAGGCGCTGCCCGCGCACGCGGCGCTGGCCTGGATCGGCGCCCACGAACGCGAATTCACCCCCGAGGCGCGCCTGCTGGTGCTGGGCGATATTCCGATGCCCGCCAGCTTGCCGCAATTTCGCCGTCCGGTCGTGCTGCGTACGCTGGCAAAGCCGCTGCCGCGCAGCGAGGCGCGCGTCGCCATTGTCAGCGAGCGCGCGCAGGAATGGCGCCGCATGTTCGCCGCGCTCGACGGTCCCTTGCGCGTCGTGCTCGACGCTGAACCGGGACCACGGACCGAATTGATCGTCTGGGACCGGCCCGGTGCGCCGCCGGCGTCGATGCGCGCGCCGCTGTGGTGGTCGACCGATGCCGGCGCGTTTACGGAACTGGCGCAATCGAAGGCGGTCGGCGCCATCCGTTACGCCGACGGTGTGCGCGGGCGTGTCTGGGCCTCGAATGCCTGGCCACCGACCGATCCCGCGACTGCGCGCGCATTGCTGGAAACCTGGCGCGAACTGCATTACGCACCGGTGCCGTACACCGCGCCCGCCATGACTTTTGCAGCAACGAACACCCCTGCGCGCCCGTACGCCAGCGGCGCGCTGCGCGACTTCCTGCTGTGGGCGCTGGTCGCCCTGTTTGCCATCGAGAGGATCCTGACCCATGCACGGCGACGCTGACATCGCGCGGCGCCTGTGGCGTGCGGCTGTACTGCGGCGCCTGCCGCTGTGGGTGCTGGGCACGCTGCCCTGGCTGACGCTGCGCCTGCTGCCCGGCCTGCTGGCCTGGGGCGCCTGGTGCATGTGGGATGCGGCGCGCCTGCGCCAGCAGGTGGCGCGCGGCTGGAGCGCCTGGCTCGATGCGGCGGTACCCGGCATGGAAGACAGCAGTGCGCTGCTGCTGGAGGCGGACACGCCGCTGGCGCGCATGCAGCGCCTGCGCCTGCTGGCGCGGCTCGACACGGCGCTCGACAAGCCGGCCGTGCGCCGCGCCGTGCACCCCCACGTCGGCACCGGTTTCACGTGGCTGCTGCCCTGGCTGGCGCTGGCGGCCACGGTCTGGTTCTTCGGCCAGAAGCCGGCGGCGACGGCGCGGGCGGCTGTGCCGGCCACGCAGGCGGCCAGGGCACCGATCGTGCCGCAGCTGACTGTGACCGCCACGCCGCCGGCCTACACCGGCGCCGCCGGCAGCAGCGGCGCGCCGCGCGACATCGCCCTGCCCGAAGGCGGCCAGTTGCGCTGGTGCCTGAAGGACCCGTCAGCCGCCCCGACCACGCTGGAACTGAGCGATGGCCGCACCCTGACGGTGAACGACTGGTGCGCAACCCTGGTCGCCACCGAATCGCTGTTCTGGCGCTGGCGCGGCGCGCGCTACACGATCAAAGTGACGCCGGATGCGGCGCCGACCATCACCATCTCGCAGCCGGCGCAGATGATCCAGGAGTTGAAAACGGATGCGACGATGGCCGCCATGGCGCTGTCGGTGCAGGACGACTACCGCGTCCAGCGCGCCACCCTGCACCTGACACTGGCGCGCGGCAGCGGTGAAAACATCAAGTTCACCGACCGGGAAATGCCGCTGCCGGCCTCGAATAATCCGCGCCTGCGCAACTGGGCAAAAACCTGGACGCTCGCCGAACTCGGCATGGAGCCGGGCGACGAACTGTATTTCTTCGTGCGCGCGGCCGATAATGCGGCGCGTCCGCACACGGTGCAGTCGCCCACCTACACGCTGCGCCTGCCGGCGCCGGAGGCCGAGGACAGCGAGGAGACGGCGGCGATGCCGATGCTGGTCAAGCCGCAAAGCCTGCGCAGCCAGCGCCAGATCATCATCGACACCGAACAGCTGATCGCCGACATGAAATCGACGCGCATGAACGCGGAAACGGTGCGCGAGCGCAGCGAATCGATCGCGCTCGACCAGGGCCAGCTGCGCCGCCGCTACGGCCAGTTCCTGGGCGAGGAATCGAGCCTGTTCGGCGGCGAGGAGCACGACGAACACGAGGAACACAATGAGCACGCGGAAGAAAGCGGCAAGATGGACGTGCTGCACCAGTTCGGCCACGCCCATGACGAAGCGGAAAACGCGACCCTGTACGACGAGGGGACGAAAAAAATCCTGCGCCGTGCGCTGGTCGCGATGTGGGATGCCGAAAAGGCGCTGCGCGCGATCACGCCGAAGAGCGCACTGGCGCCGGAATACAAGGCCCTGGAGGCGATCAAGGAACTGCAGCAGGCCGACCGCATTTACCTGCACAAGACCGCCTTCGTGCCACCACCGATCAGGGAAGAGATCCGCATGACGGGCGACGTGGTCGGCGCGGCCAGCTACGCGCGCGCGCAGGGCGGGGGCGAGGAGGCGATTCCGGCGGCGCTGCGCGAACTGGTGGCGGCGCTCTCGAACGATGCCGCGCTGCCGGCCCTGTGGACGCGTACCGCCCACGACTGGGTGCGTGAACGTTTAACGGACGACGAACAGCGCCTGGCCGCCCAGCGCGCGATCCAGGACGTGCTCGATGGCTGCGGACGCTGCCGTCCAGCCTTGCGCGCCTGGCTGCGTGCCGGCGTCAAGGAGGCGCCGGTGCTGCTGCAGGCGCAGCCGGTAACCACGACGCCGTTTACGCGCGGCTGGCGTGAAGGAGCGCCGCAATGAGCTCCACCATGCTGATCGCGGCCATTGCGCTGGCCGGCGTGGCCAGCGTGCTGCTCTACCTGTGGCGACGGCGCCCGTTCGAAGCGCTGCTGGCACTGGTCGCCACCGCGGCGCTGGCGCTGCTCGCCTCGAACGTCACCATGCCGGGCGCTGCCGGCGCCACGCTGGCAATCGATGCCCGCAACCCGCCGGGCGCGCTCGACGGTGTGCGCAGCCTGACGCTGCAGGGCGATGGCTTGCGCGCGGCGCAGTGGCAGGATCTGCCGGCGCGTCCGTTGGCCTGGACAGCACCCACGGGCGCCACCCTGCAGCTGGAATTCCCACGCCGGATGGCGCTGGGCCGCCTGTTCGCCCTGACCGTGCGCCGTACCGGCCAGGCGCCGGCGCGCCTGCAGCTGCTGGCCGAGAACGGTCAACTGTTGGCAGAGACGCGCGGCGCCGGCGACCTCACCGTGTCCTGGCTACCGCCGCTGGCCGAAACCCTGCTGCTCCGGGCGCGCTTGCTGGGCGACAAGGGACAATTGCTGGCCGAGGGGCCGGTGCCGGTCGTCGTTGGCGAGACCCGCCCCCTGTCCGTGCGCGGGCGCTTCAGCGCGCCTTCGTTCGACGTGCGCGTACTGAACGACATACTGGTGCAGAGCCGCGCCCTGGTCGACTGGCAGGTCACGCTCGGCAAAACCGTCACCCGCAGCGAACGCGCGCGCGAGAAGATCGACCGGCCGGATCTGCTGGTGATCGACGCTGCCTGGTTCGAACGGGCCGCGGCGCCGGCGCGCGCGGCCCTGCTGGAGCAGGTGAGAGAAGGAGCGGCGCTGCTGGTGCTGGCCGCGAACGCCAACGATGCCGGCGTCTGGTCGCGCAGCGTGCAGTTGCCCCTGCAGGCGCAGGATGCCGACAAACGCACCGGTGGTGCGCTGCCGCTGCCGGTGGCGCCTTTGATCCCCGCCACGCGCCAGGCTGGCGCCTGGAGCGGCAGCGAGGCCGGCGTCTGGGCACGCCAGTGGGGGCAGGGCCGCATCGGCTGGCTCGGCGCGGCCGACTGGCACCGCCTGGCGATCAGCGAGCCGCGCGCGCTGGCGTTGTGGTGGCAGGACGTGCTCGACACAGTGCGCGTCGAGCGTGCGCAAGATGTCCAGTGGCTGGCGCCGCGCGAGATGCCGCTGCCCGGCCAGCGCCTCGAGCTCTGCGCGTTCGGCGTGCGCGGCAAGGTGCGCTTTCCGGACCTGAACCAGACGCTGGACTGGCAACGCCGCAGCGATCGCGTCGATGCAGCGTGCGTCGCCGTCTGGCCGCGCGCGCCGGGCTGGCTGCGCATGGAAACGCAGGGATCGACGCGAGGATCGAAGATGGTGAACAGCGAGGTCTATGTGTACGCCCCCACCGACTGGCCGCTGTGGCAAGCCGCCGAGCGCCGCGCCGCGACCGCGCGCTATGCGGCGCGTACGCCGGTGGCGCCAACGCAGATAGAGCGGCGAATCCCGCAATGGCCGTTCGCCCTGCTGTTCGCGCTGGCGATGCTGGGCTTGTGGTGGCGCGAGCGGCGCTGACATGCCGGGGAAGCGGTCAGACGGAATCCTTCACGCGCCGTGTGGCGCGGCCCCGCCAGCGACAGGGAAGACCGCGTCGTAGCCGATGTTGAACAGGAACCCGTACACGAGGTAGAAGACGACGATCGCGACGTCCATCAGCAGCGCTGCCCACAGGCCGATGTCCAGGTACCAGGCAATCATGGGGATGAGCATGATGACCAGTCCGGCCTCGAACAGTAGGGTGTGGGCGACCCGCAGCGCCATCGTTTTCCGGACGCTGCCGCGCAAGCGCAGCAGGGCGCGGTCGAACCCCATGTTGAAGATGAAGTTCCAGAGCGTGGCGATGGTCGCCGAGACGATGCCGATCACGCCCATGTGCTCGAGCGGCTGGCCGAACAGCATGGCCGATCCAGGGATGAAGATGGCCAGGGCCACGGCCTCGAACAGGAGCGCGTGGCGGACGCGGTCGCGGAAGGTACGCATGTGAATTCTCTGAAGGCTGAGTAAGAAGCGGCGCCATGATCCCATATGCATTAATGTATGCATAGACGAAAAATTGGTGCATCATGCTTCAAATATGAAACATGCTAACTGGGACGATCTACGGCTGCTGCTCCTCATCGTGCAGGAGGGTACCTTGCGTGGCGCGGCCAGGAAGGCCGGACTGAGCCCGGCCACGCTGTCGCGCCGGCTCGACGCCCTCGAGGACGCGCTCGGCCAGCGCGTCGTCGAGCGCTTCCAGGGCGGCTGCACGCCGACGGCCTTTGGCGCCGAGATCATCGCCTGGGCGGGCCAGATGGGGGAGATTGCGCTCGAAATCGAACGCACGCGCGATCACCAGGATGCGCATGCCGCGTCCGGCCTGGTGCGGATCAATACCGACGAGTGGCTATCGTATTTTTTGACGACCCGGTTCGCACGCTTCCACGACGCCTATCCCAACGTCGAAGTGGAAATCGTCACCTCGCACCGGCCCTACAGCCTGGCGCGGCGCGAGGCCGATATCGCGATCCGGCCTTTCCGGCCCGAACAGCTCGACCTCGTCACCCGCAACATCGGCGTGCTGTCGTTCGGCCTGTATTGCAGCCGCGATGTGGCGACGCGCCATGCGGCCGCCCTGGCCAGCCGGGACTGGGCGAGCCTGCCCTTTGTCGGGTTCGACGAGCCGCGCGCGGAATTTCAGTCCGACCAGTGGTTGCGCAGCCTGCCCGGCGCGCCGGCGCCGTGGCTGCGCTGCAGCTACGGACTCGGCATCCTCGACGGCGTGGCGCATGGCGCAGGCCTGGGTGTGCTCGCGACCTTTCTCGCGGGCGGCCAGCAGGACCTGGTCGCCGCGATTCCCCATATTCCCGAACTCGACCAGGACATCTGGCTGTCGATGCACAGCGGCCTGCGTGCAAGCGCGCGCATCAGGGCAGTGGTGGACTTCATGGGCGAGGTGTTCAGCGAATATCGCCGGACAGGCCGTTGATGTTTAGAACGCATATTCCGCGCGCGCATACATCGTTCTCCCGTTGATCCCGAACGGGCAGGTCTCCCAGCAGTACGTAAAGCCCATCTGCGGGAAGGGCGCGGCGCGGCTCGTGTCCCAGCGCGTCGGGTAGCGGTCGAAGGCGTTGTCGACGCCGGCGGCCAGGCTCAGGCTGCGCGTAAAGCGGTAGCGCAGCGCCAGGTCGACCAGCCATTTCGCTTCCCAGGTCTGCACGAAAGGCGCGGTGAATCCCTGGCCTTGCACTTCGCCGTAGTAATTCGCGCGCAGGTTGGCGCCCCAGGCGCCGCGTGCGTAATCGGCCGCGACCACGTGGTGCTGGCGCGGCTGGCCGCGTTCGATCAGCGTGACCTGGGCATCGTCGAACAGCTGGGCGCCGGTCAGCACCGGCGACGACGAGCGCCGCGCCTTGACCTCGGTGCGATGCACGCCCAGCTGTCCCGACAGCGTCAACGTACCGGCGCCCAGGTTGCGCGTGGTGTGCTCGGCCACCACGTCGAGGCCGACCGTCTCGGTATCGATCGCATTGGTGAAGAACTGGGCCTGGCCCACGCGCAGCGGATCGAGGATGGCGCGGATCGGGCCGGCGCCCCCTTCCGGTGCGATGGTACTGGAGAAGACGATGCGGTCGTCGATGTCGGTGCGGTACACGTCCGCCGTCACCGAAAAATTCGAGACCGGACGCAGCACCATGCCAATGCTGGCGCTGCGCGAAGTCTCATCCTTGAGCGGGGCGATGCCGAAAGCCCGGGTGACGGCGCTGCCTTCGCGCGCGGTCAGGGTGTCGGTCAGCACGCCCGCATTGTTCAGATTGGTCGATACCGAGCTATAAAACTTCTGCTGCACCGACGGCGCGCGGAAGCCGGTCGAGGCGCTGGCGCGGATGCCGAAGACGCGGCTCGGGTCGAAGCGGGCGATCAGCTTGCCCGTGGTGGTGGTGCCGAAGTCGGAATAGCGCTCGCGGCGCAGGGCCGAGCCCAGCGTCAGCCGCTCGCTCCATTGGTGCTCGAGGTCGACGTAGAAGGCGGTGTTGTGGCGGCCCTCGTAGACTTGCGTGGCCGGGGTATAGCCGGGAAAACCCTGGATGCCGGCCTGGGCGATGCCGCCGAGCTGGTCGCGGATGACGATGGTGGGGTTGTTGGTGCGGCCGTACTGGTACGACACCGGTTCGCCCGCCTCGATGCGGTAGCTGTCGCGCCGGTATTCAAAACCGGTGGCGACGAAAATCGGCTGGCCGAGGAAGTGCAGCTGGCCCTTGATGTCGGCGTTGAAGGTCGATTGCTGGAAGCCGAGCGTGCCGGTATAGGCTGCACGCGGCGACTGGGCATTGATGTCGCAAGGGCAGATCGGCTCGTACCAGTAGCTGACGTTGATCGAATTGCGTTCGTTGAACACCAGCTCGCTGCGGCCGTGGTTGAAACTGAGGTCGTATTTCCAGGTGTCGCCCAACGCGCCGCGGTAGCCGAACGCCAGTGAGGCGTCGCGCACCTCGGTGCGGATATTCGGCAGGAAGCCGTCCGGATACACCGCCGGCACGTTGCGCGCATCTCCGCGCGGGCGATAAAAGCCGGCGGCGTCGCCGCTGCGTTTCGAGGCGCCGCCAAACAGGTACAGCTCGCCGCCATGCCCCACCGGCAGCATGGCATTGGTCCACAGATAGGCGTCGCGCGCCAGGCTGTCGCCGATGCGCTGGGTGACGCGCGGCGGATTCACGCGCAGGGTGTCGATGCCGGCGCGGTTGGTTTCGCCGCGGCGCCGGCCCTCCGCCGCCAGGCTCAGGTAGCCGCCGTCCGCGCCCAGCGCGAAGCCGCGGTAGACACTGGCGCCATAGGTGTCGCCGTCGCCTTCGCCGGTGGTGGCGGCGCTGACGCTGGCCAGGCCCTTGCCCGTGCCTTCCTTCAGCACGATGTTGATGACGCCGGCGATGGCATCGGACCCGTACTGGGCGGCGGCGCCGTCGCGCAACACCTCGATGCGGCTGATGGCCGACATCGGAATGGCATTGATGTCGGTGCCGGCCGAGCCGCGTCCGACCGTTTGCTGGACGTTGACCAGCGCCTGCTGGTGGCGGCGCTTGCCGTTGACCAGCACCAGCAACTGATCGGGACCGAGGCCGCGCAGGGTGGCGGGGCGGATGATGTCGGTACCGTCGCTGATGAAGGTGGTGGAAAAATTGAACGAGGGGTCGAGTTCCTGCAGCGCCTTGCCCAGTTCCAGGGTGCCGGTCGAGGCCAGGTCCTTCGCACTGACCAAGCCGACCGGTACCGCCGTGTCGAGCGCCGAGCGGGCGGCGCCGCGCGAACCGACGACCACGACCTTGTGCGCGGCTTCCTCGTCTCCGGAGCTTATTTGCTCCGGTGTTTGCCCCTGCGCATGCGGAAAGGCCGCCAGCAGCGCGGCGGCGAGCAAGGTCGGTTGCAGGGTCTTGTGCATCATCATGGTTCCCGTTGAAGAGTGTCAGTGATTGACGCATCTTGCCGGGGCTAAGCATTGCGGAGTTGCGTTAAAACAATGCTGGCGGGAGAACAGTGTTTCGTGGGTTTTTCGTGTATCGCACCGGCAACAGAACCTGCGTACGAGGGCGTTCAGATGCCGAAGGCTTTCAGGCCGGCGTCGAGCAGCACTTCCAGCGAATTGTTTTTTTGCCGGTCGGGGCCGGCATTGCGCGGGACTTCCTCGTACAGGTACCAGGCATCTTCTCCCGCGAACCTGTCGTGCAGCAGCGCTTGCCTGCCGCGCAGGTAGGGCAGGAACGGTTCGGCGCGCACGGTGGCGTAGCGGGCGCCAGCGCTGAACCCCAGGGTGGCGTCCTGGCTGATCGTTCTGCCGCCCCCGGCTTTCTCCAGCCGCACCCCGCGCCGGCCATGCAGCACCAGCGTTGCCGGACCCTCGAAGGCGAGATAGCGCAATTGCAGCGTCAGCCAGGCATGCAGGGTGCCGAGGCGCCAGTGGCTGCGGATGACCGGCCGCTGGCCGCTCTTGCAGATCACCCCGACCAGGGCGCGCGGCTGCAGCACGACCGCCTCGCCGGCGCCGATCTCGAGCAGCGCGACTTCTTCGAGCGGATCGACCGTGGACGACACGACCATCTCGCCCGCCTGGGTGGCATGCAGTTGCTTGAGCATCCACAGGTGCGCCGCGATGCTGGTGAACGGGTGCCGCCAGTCGAACAGGAACGCGGTGCTGACGGCGACGCCAGCTGGCTGGCTCTGGCAGTATTCGGGCCGGATCAGCATCTCGTGGCCGGGCGCCAGGCAGACGCGTTGCGATACGGCGCAGCGGAAGGCAGCGTGCGTGGCGCGCTGCGCCGAGGGCGCGTTCGGGGCGATCACGATCGGCGGCCGGCGCGCGGCAAGCGGCGCCAGCACGAAATAAAACAGGGTGCGGATGGCGGCCGGCACCAGCAACCATGCGGCCAGCACGCCCAACGCAACGGGCAGCACCGGCCGCACGGCTTGCCAGGCTTGCCAGACGGCGCTTTGCGCTTCCAGGTGTTCGGCCCGGAGAAGGCGCTCGCGCAGCGGTGCCAGCGCCACGGCAAGGCGCGCCTCGTCGACCTGGAATGCGGCCACCGTGCCCGGCGCCGGGAACCTGACGATCAACCGCTGCTGCGCCAGGAACGCCCCGTGCGCCCTGTCGGTGGCGCCGCGCAAGCGCTGCACCTGCCCGTCGAGGTCGCGCAGTTGCCAGTACGACGGAGTGATGGGAATCCCTGCGCTGCGGCCTGCCGCCGCTGCGAAGGCCGCGCGTTGCCGCAGCGCGTCCTGATAAGCGGCATAGGCGCGCACGTGCGCCAGCCGGAGTCCTTCGAGTCGAGCGAGTGCGGCGCTGCGGTTGGCCAGGGCATCGACGCGCCCGCGCAGGAGCAGCAGGTATGCGCGCTGCTGGCGGCGCAGTTCGATGTCGATCTCGCGCATGGCGGCCTGGCGCAACTGCTGCGGTACCGTTGCGCCACCCTGCAGTGCGGCGCCAAGGAGCGTAGCCTCCTCGCGCTCCCGTTGCAGGCTGGCGATCTCCTGGTCGAGCACGCGGATCTGCGCATCGAGCTGGCGCACGCCGGCGCCGGACAGTTGCCTGGCCTGGCCGGCCAGCGCCTGCGCCAGCGCCGCCTGGTGTGCGCCGGCATCGGCCCAGGCCGTGCGCAGCGCAGGCAGTTCGTCGACGATGCGCCCGATATGCTGCCATTCGCCGCGCAGCCAGCCGCCCGCCGCGAGAACGAGCACGATCGCCGCAAACAGCATCAGGTTGCGGCGCAGGATGTGGAACAGCGTAAGGAGGAGTCGGCCCATTTGTCGCGATCAGTGTGCCGGCAATGTTACAGGCAATGCAAGCGCAAGGGGCCGCCGGCTCATCCCTGCTGGTCGCGCATCCACTCCTTGAGACCCTCGACCCATTTTTTCGCCGGCAGGTTCAGGCGCCGCTTGATCGCGCCGGCGCGTTCGAACAGGATCGAGAAATCGATCTGCGGCGCATGTTTGAAAGCGATGACGACGATGTTCGCATCGTGCACCTCGGGCAGCCAGACGACGGCGTCGAACACCTCGGTCATCGCCTCTACATTCTTGTCGTAGTTGCCGAATTCGCCGAACACGTTGGCGGTCATGATGCCGCCCGGACGCAGGCAGTCGCAGCAGCCCTGGTAGAACGCGACCGAATCGAGCACCGGGCCGCGCGCGTCCTGGTCATACAGATCGACCTGCAGCGCGTCGACCGTGCCGTGGTTGCGCTTGTCGAGGACGAAGTCGAGCGCGTTCATTTCAACCACCTGCAGGCGGGCGTCGTCCGGCGGCAGTTCGAACAATGCGCGGCAAATCGCGATCACGTTCGGATTGAGTTCGATGGCGCTGACGCGCGCGTCGGGAAAGCGCCGGTAGCAGAACTTGGTGAGCGCCGCGCTGCCCAGGCCCAGCTGCACGATGTGGCGCGGGGCATCCTGGAACAGCAGCCAGGCCATCATCATCTGCACGTATTCGAGTTCGATCGCGTCCGGGCGAGACAGGCGCATCGCGCCTTGCTCCCACGAGGTACCGAGGTGCAGCGAGCGCACGCCCTCGAATTCGGTGACGGTGGCCGGCGGGTGGCCGGGCTGGCTGAAGCGGAGGTCTGGCGAGGAGGAGTTTTCAGGCATGGTCGGCGGCGCAGGTAAGGCGCGATCTTACCAGAGCCGCCGCCCGCATTCAGCCTGGCGTCAGCGCCGGCAGAATCATGGTGACCGCCAGGCCGCCGCCGTCGCGGTTCGACAGCAGGATGCGGCCGCCGTGCGCTTCGGCGATTTCGCGCGCCAGCGCCAGGCCCAGGCCGGTGCCGCTGCGCTTGGTCGAATAAAACGGGACCAGGGCGTTCGTCAGCACCGCCTCGTTCATGCCGCTGCCGCGGTCGAGCACCTCGATACGCAGCAGGTCTTGCGCGCGCTGCACCTTCATTGCCACCGCCTCCGGTGCGGAACCGGATTCGTGCGCATTCTTTAACAGGTTGAGCAGGGCTTGCTCCAGCTGCGCCTGGTCGAGCAGCGCCGGCTCCGGCGGCAGCTCGCCCTCGAGCCGGAACGCGACTTGCGAGGACAGGCGCGCGATAAAACCTGGCCAGTCGAGGCGTTCAGGGCGCGGCGTCGGCAGCTTGGCGAAGCGCGCGTAGCCGAGGATGAAACTCTCCAGGTGACGGGTGCGCTCGCCGATGGTTTCCAGGATCTGCGGCAGGCGCTCGGTCTGGCCGCGCCGCACCAGCTCGGCGCCGGAGTGGGCCAGCGAGGCCAGGGGCGCGAGCGAATTGTTCAATTCGTGGCTGATCACGCGGATGACCTTTTTCCAGGTCTGTACTTCCTGGCGCCGCAGTTCGGCCGTCAGGTGGCGCAGCAGCAGCAGTTCGTGCTTGCGCCCGTTCAGACTGAAGCTGCTGCGCGCCAGGTGATAGACCTGCTCGTCCTCGCCTTCGCCGGCGGTAAACAGGCCGTCGCCGCCACGCGCCAGCGCTTCACCGAGGGCAGGGGAGGATTGCGCCAGCAGGGTGTCGAGCGCGTGGCCTTCGAGCTTGCGGCCATCCGCCAGCAGCTGGCGCGCGGCCAGGTTGGCGTAGACGACGGCGCCGGCACGGTGGGGCACGTCGGCCACCAGCAGCATCGCCACCGGGGTGTTCTGGACCATGGTGTCGAGCAGCAGTTCGCGCTGCACCAGGTCGCGCCGCTGCTCGCGCAGCACGTTGCCGAGTTCGTTGTGCGCGCGGATCAGGTCGGCCAATTCGTCGTCCTGCGGCCAGTGCAGGCTGAACGAAAAGTCGCCGTCGCGGTAGCTGGTGACGGTGCCCTCCAATGCGCGAAACAGCGACAGGATCGGCTGCACCTGCGAGCGCACCGTGATGATCGCGACCGGGATCACGCAAGCCAGGCAAAGCGCGGCCGCCAGCAGCGGACGCCCGGGCAGGACGTGGTCGAGCGCGAGGGCGATGATGATGCCGACCGTGAGCAGGGTGCCGACCAGGGCGGAGAAGCGGGTGACGAGGGAGAGGCGCATGGTTCGATTCAGTGCGCGGGAGCGCAGGCGCTGGTTGGACGCGTGGGCGGCGCAGCCGCCCACCCTACGGGTCAGGGGCGGGCGATGCCGAGGCGCTCCATCCTGCGGTACAGGGCCTGGCGCGACAATCCCAGTTCGGCGGCGGCCTGCGAGACCACGCCGCCGGCGCGCGCCAGGGCGGCGGCGATGGTGTCGCGGTCGAGCTCGGCCTCGGGCGCTTGCGGCTGCGGCTGCGCCGCCACCGGCAAACCCAGGTCGGACGCGCGGATCGTGTCGCCTTGCGCCAGCAGGTTGGCGCGCGCCATCACATTTTTGAGTTCGCGCACGTTGCCGGGCCAGGCGTGCGCCTGCAGCGCGGCTTCGGCGCCGGGGGCGAGCCGCTTGCCGGGCGCCAGGAAATTCAGCGCCAGCGGCAGGATGTCGCCGGGGCGTGCGGCCAATGGCGGCAGGCGCAGTTCGATCACGTTCAGGCGATAAAACAGGTCTTCGCGGAAGGTACCAGCGCGGATCATCGCCGATAAGTCGGCATTCGTGGCGCTGATCACCCGCACCTTGACCTGCCGCTCGCGGTTCGAGCCGAGGCGCTCGAAGCGGCCCGTCTCCAGCACGCGCAGCAGTTTCATTTGCCCGGCCGGCGGCAGATTCCCGATCTCGTCGAGGAACAGGGTGCCGCCGTCGGCCGCCTCGAATTTGCCTTCGCGTGCCCGCGAGGCGCCGGTGTAGGCGCCGGCGTCGGCGCCGAACAGTTCCGCCTCGATCAGTTCCGAGGGCAGGGCGCCGCAATTGAGCACCACGAAGGGGCCATTCGCCACCTGCGAATTGGCCTGGATGATTTCGGCGATGCGTTCTTTACCCGTGCCGTTCGGCCCCGTGATCAGCACCGGGATGTCGGCGCGCGCCACCTGGCAGGCCAGTTGCAGCACGCGTTCGGTGGCCGGGTCGGCCCAAACCAGGCCGCGCAGGTCGAATTGCTGTTCCAGTTCGCGCCGCTCGCGCCGTTCGCGCCCGACGCGCTGCGCCAGCGCGCGGTTGGCCTGGCCGAGTTCCACCAGGTTCGTGACGGTCGCCAGCAGGCGCGCGTCGTTCCAGGGTTTCGGCAGGTAGTCGGCGGCGCCCGCTTTGACCAGGTCGACCGCCGCGTCGAGATGGGTCCAGGCGGTCAGCAGGATCACTGGTAAATCCGGATACAGGCCGCGGATCCGGCGGAACAGCGCCACCCCTTCCTCGCCCGAGGTCGTGTCCGCCGTAAAATTCATGTCCTGGATCACCAGGTCGACCGGCGCGCGCGCCAGCACGGCCAGTCCCTCTTCGGGCGAGGCCGCATGCAGCGCCGCGATGTCGTGCAGCGAGAACAGCACGTCGAGGGCGAGGCCGACGGCTGCGTTGTCGTCAATGATGAGTACGGTAGGCATGCTTGTTAGGATAGCATTAATTTATTTCCATTTAGCAAGCTCGGCTTTGTGATCATGCACTGCGGGTGGCCAGCGCCGGCGAAATGCTCGCCGCCCGCCAGGCCGGTCCGTACACCGCGATCACGCCCAGCGCCCAGAACACCACGCCACCACCGACCAGGTAGTCGAGCGGCAGGCGCGCCATCTCGAGTTTACTCACCAGCAGCTGGTTCAGCGCCACGCCCAGCAGCACGCCGCCGAACACGCCGGCGCTGGTGATCATGAAGTTCTCGGTGATGAAGTAGCGCAGGATGTCGCGCTTCCTTGCACCCAGCGCACGGCGCACGCCAATCTGCTTGCGGCGCTGCGTGACCCACAGGCTGGCCATGCCGACGATGCCGCTGGCGGTGATCAACAGCAGCAGCACGCTGACGGTGACCAGCATCCACGATAGCGCCACGTCGGCGCGGTAGCGGTCCTTGCGGTGCTGCTCGAACGTGATCGATTCGAGGATGACCGGCGTCGGCGAAGCCTTGCGCAATGCCGCCTCGACGTCGCGGATCACGCGTTCGCGCTGGCCGGCTTCGGCGCGCACCGTGTAGGTGGCGCCGGGATTGCCGCCGTACTGGCGCATCGGCGCGATGGTGGCGTACTCGCCGCGTTCGGTCACTTCCGCGCTCTGGGTCTGCAGGCGTTCGACCACGCCGACCACGCGCACCTCGATCGCATCTTCTCCGGTACCGAAGTACATGGTCTTGCCGGTGGCCGGCAGGCCCGGCCACATCTTCTCGGCCAGGGCCTTGGTGAGGATCACGTGGCGCGGCGTGGCGTCGCTGTTGGCGTCGATGTCCATGTATTCGCTGGGCAGGAAATCGCGCCCTTCGACCAGTTTCAGGCCCCAGGTGTTAACGAGCGAATCGGGCGAAAAGTAGAACGAGGCCGGCGCCGTTTCGTCGACCTGCTTGCGGTCGACCGCGACGCTGTTGTTCCAGCCCGATTGCGACAGCGGGATCTGGTTGACGTTGGCCGCAGATGCCACGCCCGGTACGGCGCGGATGACGTCGGCTTCGCGTTTTTGCGTGGCCAGCTGCTGCTCGGAGCCGCCGGCGGTGAGATTGCGCACGCTGATCGAAAACACGGCCTGCTCGTCGGCGACGCCGCTCGGGCGGCTGACGACGGCGCGCCGTTCGCCGACGATGTGCAGGGCGTTGGCCAGGATCGCCAGGCTCAGCGCCACCTGCAGGGCGACCAGGATGGCGCCGGTCTTGTTGCGCAGGAGCGCGGACAGGATGGGACGGATTTCCATAATGGTGTCTCTCGCTTGTGATTATTGGGACTTCAGTTGGAGGGCCGGCGTCACCTGGCAGGCGCGCCAGGTCGGCAGCAGGCCGGCCAGGATCGCGGCCAGCACCGACATGATGAAGGTGATGGCGAGCATGGTCAGGTCCATGCGCGCGACCACCGCCACTTCGCTGCCTTGCATGCTGAGCAGGGCCAGCGCGCCAAAGGCGAGGATCAAACCCAGCACGCCGCCGGCCAGGCCGACCACGGCGCTCTCGATCAGGAACTGGCGGAAGATCTCGCGGCGCGAGGCGCCCAGCGCGCGGCGGATGCCCACTTCGGCGGCGCGCACCGAAAACTTCGCCAGCAGCAGGCCGATCGTGTTCACCAGGCACAGCAGCAGGAAACCAAAGGCGAGCCAGGCCGACAGTTTGGTGTCCTTGCCGACCACTTCGCGCTCTTCCATCCACTCGGTCACGTTGAACAGGCCGTTCGGCGCGGCGCGCTTCATGCGGCCCAGCTTGCGCTGTTCGCTGGCGTAGCTGTCGATGTAGGCTTGCAGCTGGCCACGGTCGGCGCTGGAGGCGGTCTCGAGCCAGAACTGCAGCCAGGTGCAGTTCGAACGCAGGGTGCCCTCGTAGCCCGGATCGGAGCGCTCGGAGCAGTTCATGCCGCCGTTGCGGGTCGCTTCGTGGCGGATCGCGCTGGCCAGCGGCACGAACAGGTCCTCGCCCTTGCCGTATTGGTCGCCGCCGACCAGCCGGTAGTAGCGTGGCTGCGGCACCCACTTGTCGATCACGCCGACGATGGTGAACGGGGTGTTCATCACGTTGATGCGCTGGCCGACCGGACTCGCGTCGCCGAACAGTTTTTCGGAGATTTCGCGGCTGAGCACGACGACGTCGGCGCCACGTTCGTCGTCCTGCGCGCTCCAGGGCTGGCCATGCAGGAAGGGCACGTCGAACATGGCGAAGAAGTCGCGCGTCGGCGCCATGCCGCTGGCGGAAAAGACCGGCAAATCCTTGCGCGGCGGTTCGATCGGCACCGAGATGCCGTACAGGCCGGTACGGCGCACGCCCTGGCCGCTTTTCAGGAGATTCATCACGTCCGGATAGCTGACCTGGTTCTCGCGCAGCTTGTCGCCGGGCTTGTAGTTGTCGACCGGCGCCACGTCGAAGATCGGCACGAACAGGCGGTCGCTCTTGTGCGGGATCGGGTCGCCCGACATCATGTGCAGGATCGTCAGCGTCGACACGCTGGCGGCCACGCCGATGGCGAGCGTGAGTATCATCAGCGCGGTGAGGGCAGGGTTCCTGCGCAGGCTGCGCAGGCCGAGGTTGAAGTAATAGCTGAACATGGCCTGTTCCTCAAGCGACGGTAGCGGCGGCGGCCAGCGTCGGCCCCTTGCGCACCAGGTCCGACACCTGGCCGTCGATGATGTGCACGTTGCGGTGCGTGCGCACCGCCAGTTCAGGGTCGTGCGTGACCATCAGGATGGTGGTGCCGGCCGCGTTGATCTCTTCCAGCAGTTCCATCACGCCGCGCGCCATTTGCGTATCGAGGTTACCGGTCGGCTCGTCGGCCAGCAGCAGTTTGGGCGAGCCGGCCAGCGCGCGCGCGATTGCCACGCGCTGCTGCTGGCCGCCCGACAGCTCGGCCGGGAAGTGTTTCATGCGCGAGGCCAGGCCAACTTTGGCCAGCGCGTCTTCGATGCGCTCCTTGCGCTCGGCTGCGTTGAAGCCGCGATAGCGCAGCGGCACGTCGACGTTGTCGAACAGGCTCAAATCGGGGATCAGGTTGAAACCCTGGAAGATGAAGCCGAGCTTTTCGTTGCGCAAACGGCTGCGCGCATCGTCGTTCATGCCCTTCACGTTGACGCCGTCGAGCACGTATTCTCCGCTGGTGAATTCTTCGAGCAGGCCGGCGATGTTGAGAAAACTGGTTTTACCGGAACCGGAGGGGCCGGTGACGGTCACGAATTCGCCCTGGTTGACCTGGATCTCGAAGCCGCGCAGCGCGTGGGTCTCGATCATGTGGGTGCGGTACACCTTGGAGAGGTTGGTCATGCGCAGCATGGGATGTCCTTTCAGGAGGAGGTTTTTAATTCAAGGAGACGCGGTTCGCGTTCTCGAAGGTGTCGGTGCCGGCGACGACGACCCGGTCGCCGGGTTTGAGGCCTGAAACGATTTCGACGGCGGAGATGCTGGTGGCGCCCAGCTGGATCGGGGTGCGCACGGCGATACCGTCTTTCACGACGTAGGCAAAGCGGCCGCCTTCGCTTTCGACAAAAGGACCGCGCGGCAGCATGACGACGTTCGGCTTTTCTTCGATCAAGAGGCGCGCCGTGACGCGCTGGCTCTGGCGCAAGCCCTTCGGTTGGGCGCCGTCGAAGCGCACCCGGGCCAGCACCTGGTTTTTCACGACTTCCGGCGACAGGGCCACCAGCTTGCCGCCCGCCGTGCCGGCGGGCAGGGCGATTTCGGCGCTCATGCCGAGGCCCATGTCGGACACATAGGTCTCCGGTACTTCGAGTTCGACTTCCAGGCGCGAGAGATCGACCAGCGTCATCAGCGGCGCATTGGCGGCGACCACCATCCGGTTTTGCACGTTCAGGGTCCCAATAAAACCGTCGACCGGGGCGCGCACCGTGAGTTCGTCGACGCGGCGCTGTGCATTCGCCATCGACAGGCGCGCGCGCTCCATCTCGTTGCTCTTGGTGCGGATCGCCAGCGCGACGTCGTCGCCTTCGAGGGTAGCCGCCTGCGTGGCGTGCTTGGCGCGGATGCCGGCCGAGTTCAGCGCATCTTTCGCTTTCTGGTAGTCGATCTTGGCGATGACGCCGACCTGCGCCACCGACTCGTAGCGCTCCAGGGTGCGCTGGGCCGACAGGCGGTCGATCTCGGCGACGTCGGCTTCGCGCTGGGCCAGCAGCTTCTGCTTGCGCGACAGGATCTGCTGGCGCGCGACTTCCGCTTTCAATTGTTCGTAGGTCGACTGTTCGCGCTTCAGCGCGTCGGACAGGTCGGGCGACTCGAGCACGGCCAGCACGTCGCCGCGTTTCACCGTATCCCCGGCTGCCACCTTCAGATTGACGGTGGCCGGCGCGGTCGAGAACAGGGTCGGGCTGACGGCGGCGACCACGCGCCCGTTGACGGAAGCGTCGCGCACCAGCGTGCCGCGGCCGACTTCGGCGATGCGCAGGCGGCTGGCATTCACCGAGTGTTCGCTGTTGCTCCAGCTGGAGAGCAGCAGGGCGGCCACCGCAGCGATGGCGACGGCGGCGCCGGCCAGCAGCGAACGTTGTTTGAGCTTTTGTCCGGGCGGCGCGACGACGACGGTGTCTTGATGGGATGTATCGCGGATCATGGTGGTGTCGATAACGAAGTAATGCTGTCGTTATTGCACGATCCGTGCCAGAAGCTAAGTGTTTGATTTTATTCGGTGACCGCGCCGGCGGACGGGTGTCCGCGGTGTCCGTATGCTTGCGTCCGTACGTACGCGGACACGGTGTGTCCGGGTGTTGTGGGGCTGTTGCCTGTGGGGCTATTGGTATGCATGATCCGCGTGGACACAAGTGTCCACCCTACGAGAAACGGTACGTAATCGGGTTTCGTATGATCTCGCCGTTAGCGCTGACCGTAGGGTGGACTCCTGAGTCCACGGGGATTCTAAAAACCGATAACAGGGCAGGCAACAGCCCCACGCACCGTCGCCTGCCCCGGTTACTTCTGCGGCTTCTGCTTCTGCCCATACTTCCCGACGATCTCGCCCTTGCCGATCACATGCCCCTGCATCGCCTTGAGCAAGGTATCGCGATCCGACCCGAACGGCACGTCCAGCATCGCATCGAGCGCATACACCTGGAAGTGGTAATGGTGTGCCGCTTCGCCCACCGGTGGCTTCGGTCCGTAATAGCCCATCGAACCGCGCGTATTGCGGCCCTGCAGGACACCTTCCGGATCGGTCAGGCGCGGCTGCTCCTGCACGCCGTCGGGCAGGCTGGTGACCGTGGCGGGGATGTTCCAGGCCAGCCAGTGAACAAACGGCGTGACCGGTTTCGCGTCCGGGTCTTCCATGATGATGGCGTACGACTTCGCATTCGGCACCGCCTTCCACGCCAGCGCCGGCGAAACGCCATCGGCATACTCGCTGTACTTCTGGTCGAGCATGCCGTTGCTCTTGAAGCTGGGCGAGCTGACGAACAGGGCGCCGGACGATTGCGTCTCCGGACGCTTGTTCGCCAGCGGTACATTATTCCCCTTGTTGGCTTGCTCCTTCATCGGACCGGCCGGTGGCATGGCCGCGGCGCCTGCGGGCGTTTTGCCGCTGCCCCCGCTGTTACCTGTGTAGGCGATGCGATAGATCACGCCATTGCCATCGTCCGCCATCAGCATCGAACCGTCTTTTGCGAACGCCAGGCCGACCGGACGCGCGATGTGGGTCTTGCCGCCGTCGGTGAGGAAGCCGGTGACAAACGGTTCGATCGCTTTCGGCTGGCCGTTCTCGAAGCGCACGCGCACGATTTCGTAGCCGGAGGCCGGGTTGCGGTTCCACGAGCCGCGCATGGTGGCGAATGCGTCGCCGCGGTATTCCGCCGGGAAGGCGCTCTGGTTGGCGAACACGAACTGCATCGGCGCCGCGTGTGCGGTATAGCCCATCACCATCGGCGTGGAACGATCGCGCCATTGCTGCTTGCTGAGTTCGCCCACCGGCGTGCTTTGCGGGTAGATCTCGTTGTTGCCGTAGACGTGAGGCCAGCCGTACATCTTGCCCATCTCGATCTTGTTCAGCTCTTCCTGCTGCGCGTTATCGCCAAGGAAGTCGATGCCGTGGTCCAGGCCCCACAACTCTCCCGTCTGCGGATGCCAGGCGTAGCCGATCAGGTTGCGCAAGCCGCTGGCGAAGATGCTCCTCTGCTTGCCGTCGGGCGAGGCGCGCAGCAGGGTGGCATTCTCTGGATTGCTTTCGTTGCAGGTGTTGCAGGTGCTGCCGACGCTGATGTAGAGCATGCCGTCCGGGCCAAAGGCCATGGTGCGGTTCGGGTGCTGGCCGCTGTCGGGCAAGTCGCCGATCAGCATTTTCAATTCGCCGAGGCGGCCGTCCGGCTTGATGTCGGCAGCAAAGACTTCCTTCACGGTGATCAGGTACAGCTTGTTATCGCGGATCGCCAGGCCGTGGGCGCCGGCGCGGCTGGCGACCTGGATCGGTTCGCCGTCGGCGCGGCCGTCGCCATTGGCGTCGCGCAGCAGCAGCACGTCGCCCTGGTCGCGCCGGCTCACATACACGTCGCCGTTCGGCGCCACCGCGATGATGCGCGGGTTTTTCAGGCCGGTGGCAAACGGCGTGACCGTAAAACCGTCTGGCGCCTTGATGCCGCGCATGCGCTCGGGCGTTGGCTCGACCTTGTTCGGTTTGAAGATGTTGTTGTTGAGGGCCACCTGGGTGCCGTCGCCTTGCTGGGCGTAGGCGCCTGACACTGCCATTGCCAGCAGGGATGCCGCGAGCGCGCGTTTCATCGTGTTTTTCCTTTCCACTCAGTTGAATTGATTAACTATTAATCAATCCTGCCAGAGGCGAGCGCGGCCGTATGTGGTGGAACGAACATTGTTTTCAAGGCTGGGCTGATCGGATAAGTAAAATTGTTGAAATTTATCAACTTGATCATACTTACTGTTCAGACAACCTCGTCATTGCCAGGATCTCCGTTTGAAAAACCTTGCTGCGCCCGTGTTCGATTCCCTGCATAAGGCCAGCGCCGCCGTGCGCCGCCTGTTGCTCCTGCCGCCCGCCACCCCGCTCGATTACCCCTTCGCCGACAGCGACGTGGCGCAATTGCAGCGCGTGATGGCAGGCCCGGACAGCTTCGCCCTCGACGACCAGACCTGGAACGATTTGCTGCTGGCGCCGTATCTGGCCGGCCTGTCGGGCGAGGTCAGCATCGCCGGCCGCCAGGAGCTGTACCGGAGATTGCGCGCAGGCCTGGACGACGGCGAGCGCGCCGCGCTGGCCGAGCGCCTGCGCGCCTTGCAGGCCGACCCGGCGCGCATCGAGACCGTGCGCGCTGCCTTGCTCCCGCTGCGCCAGGCCGACACCGAAGTCGCCGCCCTGCTGTTCGAAGGAGAGGCGTCACCGCCGCCCGCCTGGCTCGGCTGGACCTGGCTGCTGCCGCTGGCGCTGATTCTGTCGATTGCCGCCGTCATCCTCAGCCCGCTGGCCTGGATCGCCGCGGGCGCCGCGCTGTACGTCCTGATCGCGCTGCAGATGCGCTACCACGAGCGCGTCGACAGCTGGAAACGTGCGCTTGACACGATCCAGTTGCTGCTGGTCGCGACTGCCCGGCTAGGGGAGGAAACCGCGCAGCATGCCGGCCGCCTCAACCGCAGCCTGTCGCGCTCGCTCGCCGCGCGCGTCAGCCCCGGCGCCGCCAGTTATGGCGACTGGTTCGCGCTGGCCAACGTCACCCATTACTACAAGACGAATGCAATCGTGTTCCGCGAACGCGCTTTTATCCGTACCTGCTGGCTGCACTGCGCCGCGCTGGAAGCCGATGCCGCCCTGGCGCGCCACCTGCTGGTGAAACCGGACTGGTGCTGGGCCGAGCGCGCAGCCGAGGGACAACTGGCGATCGAGGACGGTTATCCACCCATTGCTGGCGGCGCCCACCGGCCTGTCGATCGCATTGGCAGGGCACGGCGCCTTCATCTCCGGCCCGAACGGCGTCGGCAAAAGCACCTTCCTGCGCATGCTGGGCCTGAACCTGGTGCTGGCGCGCGCCTTTGGTTTCTGCCATGCGCGCCGCGCGCGGCTGCCGATGCTGCCGGTCTACGCCAGCATGCAGAACGAGGATTCGCTGGAGGGCGGCCAGAGCCTGTACATCAGCGAACTGGCGCGCGCCCGCGCGCTGCTGGCGGCGGGCGCCGGGCCGCATCCGGGCGTCTGCCTGATCGACGAGATTTTCAGGGGCACGAACCACGTCGAATCGGTGGCCGCCGCCGCCGCTGTGCTCGACACGCTGGCGGTACGTTCGCTGGTGCTGGTGTCCTCGCACAACCTGGAGCTGGCGAGCTTGCTGGAACACCGGCTGGCGCCGCATTGCCTGCGGCGCGATGCCGGCGGGGGGCTGGCACTGGCGCCCGGGGTGCTGGACCGGACCAATGGCATTGCGCTGCTGGGAGCGCATGGGTTTGGGGCGGAAATCGAGGAGAAGGCGCAGCGGGTGGCGGGCTGGCTGACTGGGTATCTGGGAAAGCCGGAGGCGGGGGCGCATGTGTTGGCAGGAAAAATGGTGCCTGGCCGGGCAGCTTGAGTACGCGTGGGCTCGGGGAACCCACCCTACGAGGTTGTGAAAAAATCGCCATGGCGGCGTTGCGCCGCCTTGCCGTACCCACGTACTGTCTTCGGCGGCGCGCCGGGCGGCCGTATCCCTTGCCCTGACAATTTTTTCACAACCTCTACGGTGCACCACGGTCTCATGAAATTGCTACTGGCAGTGGTGCACCGTAGGGTGGGCACTTGTGCCCACGCGGATCAACGTATGAATAAGCTGCACAGGCAACAGCACCAAGCTCGCATCACTTGCGCGGCAACGGCGTCCCCTTGTCGATCACCTCACGACAATCGCCTTTTAGGGTCGCATTGTCGTAATCGGCCCAGCCATAACTGTCGACATAGCGTTTATGCCGCGTCAGTTGCGCGCTGGCGATGCTGCGCGCGAGTGTTTCGCCCGGATAGCGGATATCGCCGAGATCGACCAGCGTATGAAAAATGTTCTCGGTCGACAGCGGCGCCGTGCGGTGCGCGCGCAGCTGCGCTACCTTGTCCGGGAAGCGCGCGCCGTAGGCATCCGAATACCAGGCAAAGGCAGGCACGTGGAATTCGTGCTGGTTATTGTGGCCGTGAAAAACCTGGCGGCAGGCGCCGTCGAACAGGGTCTGGCCGTGGTCGGCCACGTACATCAGGGCCGCGGCCCGCTCGCCTGTTTTCAGCTGATTCACCAGTTGGGACAGGAACCAGTCCGTATATAAGATCGAATTGTCGTAGCTGTTGTTCAGCTGTGGCTCGATCGCGGTATCGGTCAGCACGGGTTTATGCACGCCCACCAGCGACGGCTTCCACTGGTCGAAGCGCGCCGGATAGCGGTGCGCGTAATTCCAGTGGCTGCCCAGCGTGTGCAGGACAATGAATTTTTTCGGGGCCGGGTCGGCCAGCGCGCGCGCAAACGGTTTGAACAGGACTTCGTCGTAATTCGAATTGTCTGTAAAGCCGCCCAGGTTCAGGAATTCGACCGCATCCGCCTCCTTGGCGAATACGGACACGGGCGTGTCGAATTTGCCGAACGAGATCTGGTTCGACAGCCAATAGGTTTTGTAGCCGGCTTCCTTGAAAGCGGTGAGGAAGGATTTTTCGGTAAACCCGTCTTTGAGACTCTGCATCGCCGGCTTGCGCGAAATGATCACCGGCACCGACAGGCGCGTCGCCGAAACCGAGGTGATCAGGTCGCTCATGCTGATCAGGTTTGGCTCCTGCGACAAAAGCGGATTGGTCGGGCGTGCGTAGCCGTTCAGGCTCCAGCGGTCGAAGCGCGCCGATTCGCCCAGCACCATCACGATCACGTCCGGGGTATTGGACGGGTCGGCCTGCACTGCATCGAAACGGAAGGCGGCGCTGCGGCGGTGCAGGTCGGCGAGATACACGCGCTCTTTATAGAAATCGAGGCCGCGCGCCACCACGCCGAACGGCCACGACTGGGCAAAGGCTTTGACTTCGAACGGCGGCTGCGTCCAGTGCGGCAGGGGCGGCAGGGCAGAGGGCGCAATCAAGGGCGGGGCGGAGGTCACGTAGCGCATTTTGGCGGACGGGTCCGGTTTGGCCGGCGCCCCCGTCACCCCGACTTTCTGGCCATAGGCGAACAGCGCCGCGGCAACCAGCACCAGTCCCAGCACCAGCGGGCGCGAGCGGTCGTTCCAGTCGAAGTCGCGCGTCGCCAGGGCGATTCTCCAGGTCGCCGCCCACCAGGCCACCACGCCCACCATCACCGCCAGCATCAGCCAGGCGCGCGCGCCGAGGAATTCCATCGCCTCGAGCGGACTGGTTTCGGCCATGATGCCGAGGTGGTGGGTCGAGATGCCCTGGCCGTAGTAGGCGTACAGGTACAGCTCCGCCGGCAGTGCGATGAACGCCGGCAGCAGCAACCAGTGAAAGTATGCCGGGCGTTTGAACAGGGCCCAGACGGCGATCCAGGCGAAGAAGGCCATGCCGGCCAGCTGGGCCGGGCGCGCCAGCGGCAGGCCGAGGGTCAGAGGGAAGAAGGGCACCGCCGACAGCGCCAGGTAAGTGAGTACGAGGGCCAGGTGGGCGGGGCGCGGCAAAGTTCGCATCGAGAGACGGGGAACAGTAAAAGTCGGCTATTATCCGGCTTTTATTGCAGTTCAACCTATTTCCCAGCCAGGCACACGAGGCGGCATCTCGTGCCGATTGTGTCAGGACTACCACAGCAGTGCCCCCGATCGGCCGGGCGGCTGCCCATCAAATCAGCAAACCGGTTGACCGCGGTTTGCGACAAGTCTATACTCGCGAGTTCTCGATTTATTCTGCACTTCGTATACGCATTCGCAGCCGCTCCTTCGGTGAGTGGCTTTCGGCGCCTGTGCTGTCAGACCTTCGGGACTAGGTTTCAGTCCCCGGACAGCTTGTCCGGGTTATCAACTGTAGTACTTTGTTGGATTAGGAACGATGCCAACCATCAATCAACTGATTCGCAAGCCGCGCGTTGCCGCGGTTGTGAAGAGCAAGTCGCCGGCACTGGAAAACTGCCCGCAAAAGCGCGGTGTCTGCACCCGTGTGTACACCACGACCCCAAAGAAGCCTAACTCGGCTCTGCGTAAGGTCGCCAAAGTTCGCCTGACCAACGGTTTCGAAGTCATTTCGTACATCGGCGGTGAAGGCCACAACCTGCAAGAGCACAGCGTTGTCCTGCTGCGCGGCGGTCGTGTCAAGGACTTGCCAGGTGTGCGTTACCACATGGTCCGCGGCGCGCTGGATACCCAGGGCGTGAAAGACCGTAAGCAAGCTCGCTCGAAGTACGGTGCGAAGCGCGCCAAGGCCGGCGCCAAGAAGTAATCTGCGGTTCCGGTCATACCGGGGTCACATATAAACGTTAAGTTGAGCCGGCCGGAAGGCCGAGTAAGTGAGCGGTCATGATGGCCCTCGCGAGTGCGGAACAAGCACTCAACTGAAGATAAAGGAATTGAAATGCCACGTCGTCGTGAAGTACCCAAGCGCGAGATCCTGCCAGATCCAAAATTCGGCAATACCGATGTCGCCAAGTTCGTCAACGTCCTGATGCTGTCCGGCAAAAAGTCGGTCGCTGAAAACATCATCTACGGTGCGTTTGAACATATCCAGCAAAAATCGGGCAAGGACCCGCTGGAAGTGTTCGCAGCCGCGATCAACAACGCCAAGCCAATGGTCGAGGTTAAGTCCCGCCGTGTTGGCGGCGCCAACTACCAGGTGCCAGTGGAAGTTCGTCCGGTTCGTCGTATGGCGCTGTCCATGCGTTGGTTGCGCGAAGCCGCAAACAAGCGCAGCGAAAAATCCATGCCGCAACGCCTGGGTGGTGAACTGATGGAAGCCGCAGAAATGCGCGGCGGCGCGATGAAGCGTCGTGACGAAGTGCACCGTATGGCTGAAGCGAACAAAGCGTTCTCGCACTTCCGCTTCTAAGCACAACGCAGTATCTGTTGTTCAGGCCGGGCACATTTTGTTTTCCAAAATGCCGCCCGGTTTTGTCCATTAAAAGATTTAGGAAAAATTATGGCACGCAAGACCCCCATTGAGCGCTACCGCAATATCGGTATTTCCGCTCACATCGATGCTGGTAAAACCACCACCACCGAACGCGTCCTGTTCTACACCGGCGTGAACCACAAGATCGGCGAAGTGCACGACGGCGCCGCGACCATGGACTGGATGGAGCAGGAGCAGGAACGCGGCATTACCATTACCTCGGCAGCGACGACCTGCTTCTGGAAAGGTATGGCCGGTAACTTCGAGCCGCACCACATCAACATCATCGACACCCCGGGCCACGTCGACTTCACCATTGAAGTCGAACGCTCGATGCGCGTGCTCGACGGCGCCTGCATGGTTTACTGCGCAGTCGGCGGCGTGCAGCCACAGTCGGAAACCGTGTGGCGCCAGGCGAACAAGTACAAAGTTCCACGTCTGGCCTTCGTCAACAAGATGGACCGTACCGGCGCGAACTTCTTCAAGGTCTACGAGCAGATGCGCGCTCGCCTGAAGGCAAACCCGATCCCGCTGCAGATCCCGATCGGCGCCGAAGAGAACTTCCTGGGCGTGGTCGACCTGGTCAAGATGAAAGCGATCATCTGGGACGACGCTTCGCAGGGCATGAAGTTCGACTACCGCGACATCCCGGCCGAACTGGTTGATCAAGCCAACGAATGGCGCGAGAAGCTGGTCGAAACCGCCGCTGAAGCGTCGGAAGAGCTGATGAACAAGTACCTCGAAGAAGGCGAACTGAGCGAAGCCGAGATCAAGAAGGCACTGCGCGACCGTACCATCGCTTCGGAAATCGTTCCGATGATGTGCGGCACCGCCTTCAAGAACAAGGGCGTGCAAGCCATGCTCGACGCCGTGGTCGAATACCTGCCATCGCCGATCGACATCCCGCCAGTCGCCGGTACCGACGAGGACGACCAGGTCGTCACCCGTAAGGCCGACGACAACGAGAAGTTCGCTGCACTGGCATTCAAGATCATGACCGACCCGTTCGTCGGCCAGCTGATCTTCTTCCGCGTCTATTCGGGCATGGTCAACTCGGGCGACACCGTCTACAACCCTGTCAAGGGCAAGAAGGAACGTCTGGGCCGTATTCTGCAGATGCACGCGAACCAGCGCGAAGAAATCAAGGAAGTCCGCGCCGGCGACATCGCCGCTGCGGTCGGCCTGAAAGAAGCGACCACGGGCGAAACCCTGTGCGATCCTTCGGCGATCATCACGCTGGAAAAGATGGTCTTCCCTGAGCCGGTCATTCAGCAGGCTGTCGAGCCGAAGACCAAGGCCGACCAGGAAAAGATGGGCCTGGCCCTGAACCGCCTGGCACAGGAAGATCCGTCGTTCCGCGTGCGTACCGACGAAGAATCGGGCCAGACCATCATCGGTGGTATGGGCGAGCTGCACCTGGAAATTATCGTTGACCGCATGAAGCGCGAATTCGGCGTGGAAGCAACCGTCGGCAAGCCACAGGTTGCCTACCGCGAAACGATCCGCAAGGCAGTCACCGACGTCGAAGGCAAGTTCGTCAAGCAGTCGGGTGGTCGTGGTCAGTACGGTCACGCCGTGCTGTCGATCGAGCCGCAAGAGCCGGGCAAGGGCTTCGAATTCGTCGACGCCATCAAGGGCGGCGTGATTCCTCGCGAATACATCCCTGCAGTCGAAAAGGGTGTGCGCGAAACCCTGACCAGCGGCGTGCTGGCCGGTTACCCGGTCGTCGACGTGAAAGTCACCGTGACCTTCGGTTCGTACCACGACGTCGACTCGAACGAGAACGCGTTCCGTATGGCCGGTTCGATGGCATTCAAGGACGGCTGCCGCAAAGCATCGCCAGTCATCCTCGAGCCAATGATGGCCGTGGAAGTGGAAACGCCGGAAGACTACGCCGGTAACGTGATGGGCGACCTGTCGTCCCGCCGCGGTATGGTGCAGGGCATGGACGAAATCCCGGGCGGCGGTGGCAAGATCATCAAAGCCGAAGTGCCGCTGTCGGAAATGTTTGGTTACTCGACCTCGCTGCGTTCGGCGACCCAGGGCCGTGCGACCTACACGATGGAATTCAAGCACTATTCCGAAGCGCCCAAGCACGTGATCGACGCAATCGTCACTGCAAAAGCCAAGTAATTAAGCAAGCTAAAGTAATACGCCTTGTCAGCGGCGTCACCGCCGCTGACAAGGCCGACAACAAAACTAATACATCGTTCTTTTAAAGGAAGATCAAAATGGCAAAAGGTAAATTCGAGCGGACCAAGCCGCACGTCAACGTCGGCACCATCGGACACGTTGACCACGGCAAGACCACCCTGACGGCTGCAATCGCAACCGTTCTGTCGAAGAAGTTCGGCGGCGAAGCGAAGGCATACGACCAGATCGATGCAGCTCCGGAAGAAAAAGCACGCGGCATCACCATCAAC
>NZ_JCASIG010000012.1:0-47165 GCF_059685715.1 Telluria sp. ZB2R32
GTGCTCAGCGTCGATATCGAACGTGTCTGGCAGGCGAACCTGCAGGTCTACGGGGCTGACAAGGTGTGGCGCCAACTGCGGCGTGAGGGAACGGATGTGGCCCGCTGCACCGTGGAGCGCCTGATGCGCAAGGCCGGCCTGCGGGGCGTCATGCGCGGCAAGGTCGTACGCACGACGGTTCCGGATGCGAAGGCGCCATGCCCGCTCGACCGTGTCAACCGCCAGTTCAAGGCGCAGCGGCCGAACCAGCTGTGGGTCTCCGACTTCACGTACGTCTCGACCTGGCAAGGTTTCGTCTACGTGGCCTTCGTCATCGACGTCTTCGCCCGGCGCATCGTCGGCTGGCGCGTCAGCAGCGCGATGCGGACCGACTTCGTGCTCGACGCTTTGGAGCAGGCGCTGTACGCCCGCCAGCCCGAACGAAACGAGCTGGTCCATCATAGCGACAGGGGCTCGCAATACGTATCCATAAAGTACAGCGAGCGTCTGGCAGAAGCCGGCATCGAGCCGTCTGTGGGTAGCAAAGGCGACAGTTACGATAATGCCCTGGCCGAGACGATCAACGGGCTCTACAAGGCTGAGCTGATCCACCGCCGCGCTCCCTGGAAAACGCGTGAGGCCGTCGAACTGGCCACGCTGGAATGGGTGTCGTGGTTCAATCACCACCGCCTGCTCGAGCCACTCGGCTATATACCGCCAGCCGAAGCTGAGGCAAACTATTACAAGCAATTGAGCAGTCAAGCCATCCCGGCCTGACTTACACCAACCGGCCTCCACGAAAGCCGGGGCGATTCAATGAAGCTACCCTTAATCGTGTACGTTGCTGTGTACGTTGCAGTGGGCGTTGCCATTGATGTTGCAGTGAGCCATTGCGTTGACTGAGGCGGAGTCAAAGCTGCCAGGGCCAAAGCATAAGCCGCGCTCAGTAAAACGGAGTGGTGGATTAAGGCAGAGGTCGAGTCCTGACCCCGCTCTTAATGTCAGACTTGACCCCGCTCTTGCGCTCTTCCCGCTAACTCATTCATCACCGAGTCGCATCCGCACAACCGCAACTCAAAGTTCCATTATTTCCTTCAACCTTTCAATTAAACGGGCGATTGATGGAGTTTTCTCAACTTCGTTCTCATCCAACGTGTCTATTAATGTCTCAAGAGCTATTCCATACTCACCTGCATCAAAGAACACTTTCAGTTGCGTCATATCTACTTCAGAAATCAATCCGGGCAACCGCTCAAAAAGCGAAGTAAATAAGCTCTCTATTTCTTGATATTGCATTTTTCGTCCGTTATGGAATGTTAGATGTCGGCTTTGGCGGCGGATTACGCGGAACATTTGTAGGAAATCCCGTAACAATGCGCCCACCTTTAGAACCAGGCTCTGTGACTGTTGTGATATCTACGCCATCCCTCGTACCGGTTGAGATTGTTCGCCCACCTTTTCCAGGGCTATGTGTGGAATCAGGTGCGGTAGCCACGTCAGAAATCTCGCCGAGGATCTTTTCGTCGCTCCAGTTTGTTGGGAACTCGCTTTTCCCCGGACTCCCAGTACCGGGTCGATGGCCGCCACCAGTTTTATCACCGTCCAGAATATGCTTTTCGCCTTTTTCATCTACGAGGCTAGGCTTCTTTTCAGAGTCGCTTCTTTTCGGCTCCGACCGAGAATTCCACCAATCTACAATCTTCTTGCCGGCATACGTTCCACCAATGAGCACGGTTCCCGCTGCTATACCACCACATACAGGACCGCAAACAAGAGTACCCCCCACACCCGCCGGAATCGCGACAGGATTTCTCCCATCCGGATCTACGTACTTGTACGGACTGTTATTGGCATACGCGTAGCGATTAAAGCTCCCACCAGTATTCGCATCGGTGGTCACCGGATCAATGCTCAAAAACCTCCCCGCTACAGGATCATAGTACCGTTGCTGCATATACGTCAGCCCCGTATCGGCATCGTTCACGTGTCCCGTGAAGCCAACGGCCGGGACCGCGCCACTGGCGACGTAGCCGTAAGGCTCATAGCGTGTGTGGCTGATGAGGTTACCGCCACCATCAGTGCGTGCTACCGGACTACCAAGGCCGTCTGTGTGAATGAAGGTCACACGACTCAGGTCTTCGGTTACCGTTACCGAACTGCTGGCGATGTCGCCAAACCAATCACCTTGACCGAGCATGCGCCACTGCATCGTATAGTCACCAGCCAATGGCGCCGTCACAGGGAAAGTAAAGGTATGGTTCTGCCCCGGAGCCACCGAGGTAGTAAGTGCAACGCGCGACAGGCCCCAGGTGACATTGTCGACAGGATTTTCAGACCCCAGCACGTGGCTTCCAGGTGCCCAAGTCGTCGTTCCGCTGTTACGCATGGTCACTGAAACGGTGTAGCCCAGCTTCGTTTGCATTCGGGGCTGGACTCCCATATCTGAGACCTGGGCGTTATTAACCAAGGGTGGCGGTGGGACCACATTGATCGTGACTGGGGTCGTCCCTGGTCCAAATGCCCCTTGGCCTTCACGCTGCATGCCGCATTGCATCGCATAACGGAAGGGTCAGGTCTGACATTCAGACTTCCCGCCTTGCGCAACCTCAACCGTAGCTCCGCGTTCCCGAAAAACGGCTGAGCAATCTCAGTGCCGCGAGCACTCATCCGGTATCGTGTTCGCAGCATGGCACCCGGACCGATGCGCAAGAATCCTCCTGCTACCGGATCACAATACTCCTGCATACAGGTCAGTCGAGTATTGGCATCGTTTACGTGCCCAGTGAAGCCAAGCGCCGGCACCGTGCGGCGGTGGGGCAGTCCAAGCATCAATTAACGAAGTGGGGCCTTGTATCCGGTTGCAGGTTAATGAGCTACGCCGATGACACCTACTGATTTGCTCCACGCTAGCAGTAAAATTGCCATCACCTCGCAACTCCTATGTTATTCTCAATCGACAATCTCGCCCTTCGAGCGATAACGATTTGGGACATCTCCGTCAGCGTCAAACACGATCAGCAGACTCAATGAAAAAGAAATGGCTCGTCATACCGTGTTTATTGGTCCTGACCGCGGCTAGCGCACTCACGCTGCCCGGCTTGCTGCGTTCCTGGCACACACTCGGTCCGCAGCCGGAGTTAGTGCTCGACCACGCAACGCGGGCAGCGACGATTGATAACCTGGTAGCGAAGCTGAACGATCACTATGTTTTCCCCGACAAGGCCAAAACGATCGAAGTAGTCCTGCGCCAGCGGCAACAGGAAGGCAATTACGATGGGATACGGAGCGGCTATGGCCTGGCGCGACAGCTTACGGCCGACGTTCGTGGCGTCGCCAGCGACCTGCATCTGGAGGTGCGGTACGCCCCCAAAATGGCGCTACCCGACCACGCGGACGGGCCTGCGCCGGCGTCACTGGAAGAGTGGGAGCAGCAAACCAACCTGGTCGAACGCCTGATCGTGCGTCATACGGCGACCCGTGGCGTGCTGCGGGTCGGTCATCTGGGCGCCAACATCGGCTACCTGAAGATGTCCAGGTTCCCGGATGCTTTCCTCATGACCGACAAATACGCTGCAGCGATGGATAAACTTGCCGACACCGACGGCCTCGTCGTGGACCTGCGCCACAACCGCGGCGGCGACCCGCACGCGGTGGTTTTACTTGTCAGCTATTTCGTCGACGGGCGTACGCGCCTCAACGACATCTGGGATCGTGACACCGGCAAGACCACGCAGCACTGGACGCACGATAAGCTGGACGGCAAACGCTATGGCGGCAGGAAGCCGGTGTTGATCCTGGTCGGTCCGGAGACGGCGTCCGCCGGCGAAGATTTCGCATACACGATGCAAGCCTTGAAACGTGCCACGGTGATCGGCGAGCGGACCTGGGGCGGCGCCCATCCCGCCAGTCCGCATCGCATCGGCGCGCATTTTTATGCGGTCATACCCAGCCAGCGCAGCATCAGCCCCATTACCGGTACCAACTGGGAAGGCGCTGGCGTCACCCCCGACATCATGGCGGCGCCGGACAGGGCGTTTGCCGTAGCCACGACGCTCATGCAGCGCCGGATTCAGGGAAGCGCGCCGCTCGCCGCCGCCGCCGCCGCCGCCGCCGCCGGAAAAGGTTTGCATCTGCGGACTAAATCGTCCGCTTCAACTCCTGCAACCCACTCCCCTTGCGCCGATACAAATCTGGGGCCCGATGCTGCCCACCCTTGCGCCGCTCGCCGGTCGGTTCGATGATGTCCTCGTCCAGCACCTTCTTGCGAAACGCCGCGATATTGGTCGCCGAACCGGTCACCTGTTCGTACATCGCATGCAGTTCGGGAATCGTGAACGCCGGCGGCAGCAGGAAGGTCAGCAGCGACGAATACGTCGACTTGTTGCGCAGGCGGCGGATCGCCATGTCCGCGATGGCGTTGTGGTCGAACGGCAGTGGCGGGATGCGGTCGGCCGCCACGAATTCCAGCCCTTCGATGCGCGTTTCTTCCAGCACCCCTTCCGGCACCAGCGAGTAGTAGGCGACCGACAGCGACCAGCGGCGCGGGTCGCGCTGGCGGCCCGAGAAAGTATAGAGCTGCTCCAGGTAAGGCGGATCGAAGCCGAGCTTGGTGCGCACGACCCGCCGCGCCGCCGCCTGCGCATCTTCGTCCTCGTCGGTATGGATGACGCCGCCCGGCAGTGCCAGGGCGCCGCAGTATGGCTCGTCCGGGTTCTTGCGCGTGGCAAGCAGCAGCGACAGCCGCCCGTCCTGGATGGTGAAAAGCGACACATCGACCAGCGCCAGCGGGTCTTCGTATTGATTCATGATCATTGTCAGCAGACATTAACCTCAGGATCATACGATAGCTTGACACAGTTGCACACAGGACAGAATTTTCGTGTTCCAATGTTTGTTTGTTGTTAGTTGCATTTTACGAGAAACGTGTTAGGATGGCCTTAACGATGGAGGAAACGCGCATGAGCACTGACGTTGCAAGCCTGTCTGCCGCCGCATTGCTGGCCATTCCCGAGGACCGGCCCGAGCGCCTGTTCAAGGGCGGCATCGACGACATCAAGAAGGCCTATCGCCTGCTGGCGATGAAGTGGCATCCGGACCGCAGTTGCGACCCGGGCGCGCTGGCCGTGTTCCAGCATATCGGACGCATGCGCGAGAGCGCCGAAGAGAAGATTGCGCTCGGCGACTGGCCCTGCAGCGGCGCTGTACGGCTCAGCGCGGTCGACGGCAGGACCTGGGAGATCAACTACCTGCGCCGCCATCGCTTCGAGCTGGGCAGCATGTATGTGGCGCCGACTGTCGTCGCCTTCGAGGTCGGGCGCGCGCATGCCGACCTGGTCGGGCGTGCCGAGCGCACGGTCAAAGAGTTGGACTACGCCGACGCCACCATGCGCACGCAGATCGCGCCCCACTTGCCGGCCTTTCCTTTCGCCGGCGCCTTCGAAACCGACACCGCGTACGTGATCGTGATGCGCAAGAGGCCCGACCTCCTGCTGCTGCGCGACGTGCTGGACCACTTCGACGGCCGCATGGACCCGCGCCACGTCGCCTGGGTGGTTAGCTCGCTCCTGAACCTGTGCTGCTACTTCCAGTATGCGGGCATCACCCACAACGCGCTGTCGCCCGACACCTGCTTCATGTCGCCGCTTGAACACAGCGTGGCCGTGCTGAGCGGCTGGTGGTATGCGGCGCGCAGCGGCGAGCGCATGGCCGCGGCGCCGGCGCGCACGCTCGAGTGGGCGCCGCACGACCTGCTCGAGACGGGCCAGGCCGATATCCGCACCGACCTCGAACTGGTGCGCGCGATCGGGCGTGAACTGCTGGGCGACATCAGCGGCATGCGCCTGGCGCGGGAAAGCGCTGCGAGAGCAGCCATGATCGATTGGCTGCGGCTGCCCGCATCGAACGATCCCATCGACGAATACCGGACCTGGCGTACCCAGGTCCTGCACGACAGCTTCGGCGCGCGTCGCTTCGCCGAACTGCCGCTCACACAAAGCGACATCTATCAGTGACATTGAACCTCATTGAACCTTCAAGGAGAACACCATGGGTGGAATGCGTTGGGATGCGGACGACTGGAAACGCGCTTCGAAGGCGACGGTCGGCAAACGCACCGAAGAAATCTTTACCTCGTCGGGCATGCACCCGAATCTCAATCCCTATGGGGTTGTTCGCGAGTCGCGCGACTCGCTCGTCAATCCGGAGTCGAACGCGATCATCATCGGGCTCGACGTGACCGGTTCGATGGGCGTGATTGCCGACACGATGGCGCGCGAGGGACTGGGTACGCTGGTCGAAGAAATCCTGAAACGCAAGCCGGTGTCGGACCCGCACATCCTCGCCTGCGGCATCGGCGATTCGTACTGCGACACCGCGCCGCTGCAGACCACGCAGTTCGAGGCCGACATCCGCATCGCCGACCAGCTCAAGATGATCTGGCTGGAGAAAGGCGGCGGCGGCAACAACCACGAGGGCTATCACCTGCCCTGGTATTTCGCCGCCCAGCACACGCAGATCGACTGCTTCGAAAAGCGCAACAAGAAGGGCTACCTGTTCACCGTCGGCGACGAGGAACCGCCGCAGGAACTGCTGGCCTCGCACGCCAAGGCGATCTTCGGCGACTCGCTGCAGCGCGACCTGTCGGTGCGCGAACTGCTGACACTGGTCTCGCGCATGTACCACGTCTTCCACGTCGTGGTCGAGGAAGGCAACCACGCGCGCGCCTACCTGCCCAAGGTGCTCAAGAAGTGGAACGCCCTGCTCGGCCAGCGCGTGCTGCGGCTGAAGGATTACCGCCGGCTGGCCGAAGTCGTCGTCTCGGCGATCGAAGTCAACGAGGGACGCGACCGCGAGGCGGTGGCGAAGAGCTGGTCGGGAGACACCTCGGTCGTGGTCGCGCATGCGCTGGGAGCGCTGCCGGCCAGCCCGGCCAGGAAACTGCTCGGCCTGGTACGGTTTTAAGGAGCCGATGATGAAGCGAACCGCGCAAGCCGTCATCGGCGCCAACTACGGCGACGAAGGCAAGGGCCTGATGACCGATTACCACGTCGCCCCGGCGGGAGAGGACGGCATCGTGGTGCGCTTCAACGGCGGCGCCCAGGCCGGCCATACCGTCGTCACCCCGGAAGGCAGGCGCCACGTGTTCTCGCACGTCGGCAGCGGCGCCCTGGCCGGCGCCGCGACCTTCCTGTCGCGCCACGTCGTGTGCAACCCGCTCCTGTTCCTCAAGGAGGCCGCCAATTTACCGGCGCCGCCGCAGGTCTTCGTCGACGAGCGGGCGCCCGTATCAACGCTCTACGACATCCTGATCAACCAGGTCGCCGAGCGCCACCGCGGCGACGGCCGCCACGGCAGTTGCGGCATGGGCATCGGCGAGACCATCGAACGCAACCTCGACCCGGATTTCGCCTTGACGATGGCCGACCTGCGCCAGGGCGCCGGTTACCTGCTGCACCGGCTCGGCGCAATCCGGCGCGACTATGTGCCGCGGCGCCTGGCCAGCCTCGGCATTCCCGCCCTGGGCAGCCAGGACGCCGCATGGCTGGCCAGCGACAGCGCCCTGCAACACTACGCGCACGCCGCCATGCAATTCTGCCGCGCGACGCAGGCGGCGCAACCGGGCCTGCTGGCCGATTTCGGGAGCGTCGTCTTCGAGGGCGCGCAAGGCCTGCTGCTCGACCAGGACCGCGGCGCGTTTCCGTACGTGACGCGGTCGCATACCGGCATCCGCAATGCGCTCGACGTCGCCGCCGAAGCCGGCATCGAGGCACTCGACGTCACCTACGTCAGCCGCGCCTACCTGACGCGCCATGGCGCCGGTCCGCTGGCCAACGAGCTGCCGGGCCAACCCTACCGGGGCATTCGCGACGATACCAACGTTCCCAATGAATTCCAGGGCACGCTGCGCTTCGCCCATCTCGACCTGGACTTGCTGAAACGGACCGTGCGTGCCGACTTCGCCGATGCACGGCTCGCCCCGGGCATCGCCACCACCTTGATCCTGGCCGTCAGTTGCCTCGACCAGGTCGGGCCGGCGGTGTCGTATGTCGAGAACGGGGAATTGAAGAGCGCGCCACCCGCCGCCCTTGCCGCCCGCCTGGCCGCGCACCTCGATGCAGCTGCCTTGTACGCCGCCTGGGGACCGACGCGCGATACGATCAAGGTACAGCGGTTCAGGGTGCAGCAGCACTGAACGCAGGTGCGTGCAGGTGCAATGCCGCGTACAGCGATTCCTTCTCGGCATACGCGGCGCTGTCGACCTGCCAGAATCGTTGGCCGTGCGCGGACTGCAGGAAGGCTTGCCGCCGTTGCAGGCGTTCGCTGCCGGCCGCGCTCTTCGAGATCAGGTAGCGTATCTCGCCTTTTGGACCGAGGATGACGGTGGCCCCGCCGACGAGGGTATAGCCCGGCTCGCGCGGCGTCGGCAGGATCGTCACGCGCTGCGTGATCTCGGCGACCAGGTCATGGGCGATCTGCCCGTCCGGACCGGCGCGGCGCGCACTGCGCACCGATTCGACCGTCGGCAAGTCGGCCCTGCCCCCCAGCGCCTCGGCTTCGCTGTGCGAGACGAGACCGAATTCGTGCAGGTGTTGGGGGCGCGTGGCGAACTCGCCCAGCGCGCGCGCCTGCCGGGTCAATTCTCCAGGCGATGCGCCGGAGGCCATGTCGCCGTCGAACATCAGGTGCGCGGCATCGAGCCCGGTCACCGCCGGCATGGCGCGCCGCGGCGGGCGCCACAGCAGCGCATCCTCGGCCAGCGTGGGCACGTGGCGCGGATAGATATCGCGCCGCGCAAACGCATCGATCAGGGCTTCGCGGTAGCCCCAGGGATCGTCGGGCACGAGATCGTAATCGGCCGTCACCAGCGCGCGCAGGTATTCGCCGAGGGTGATGTTCGCCGGCGGGCAGTAATCGATGGCGCGGATGATGAGCGACTGGAAGTGGCCGGCCAGCGCGCTGGCCGCATGCGCCAGCAGATCGACCAGGTCGGCCGGCAATTCGCCCGGCGGGCAGATCCCGGTGCCGTTGCTGGCCAGGCGCAGGAAAGGCGCGGCCTTGCGCTCGAACACGACCAGGTAAGCCTCGAACACGGCGCACAGCAGGACGCGGCCCAGCTGGTGCGGCTCGGCGTTGGCGTCGTACCCGTCCGGCGGCTCCTTCGACAGCGCGCTGCGCAGGGCCGATTCGCGTTCGAGCGCGTGGCCCAGCTGGTGTGCCAGGTCGGTCAGCAGCGGCGCCTGGTCCAGCCGTCCGCGCGCCTTGCGCAGCGCTGTCTTGACCAGTTCGCGGTAGCTGAGGCGCTGGAAGATCGCGACCAGGTCGGCAAACCCTTCATGGAAGGCCGCCACGTCGGGGCCGGTCGGAACGCTGAACTGCGAGCGCAAACCGTCGAGCAGCGCGTGCGTCACCTCATGCGCGATGATGTCGTGCGACAGGCAGGTGAAAACGTAACCGACCGGCAGCGTGCGGTTCCCGGTTTTACGCACGGGCGCCAGGTCGTAACCGAAGCACAAGGCTCCTTGATCCTTGTCGTACCAGGCATTCGCGCCCTTGAAGGCGAAGGGCCGCAACTCCAGCCGGGCCGGATCGTCCGCGCGCCGGAAACCCCAGGCCACATGGCGTCCCAGCGCGCCGCGAAAGACCGCATACACGCTGCTGCAGACCGCGTACACCATCTGCTGGTGAAAGCGCGGCTCCGATGGTGAGGGCGTGTAGCCTCCGGCCATCAGAACATAGGAATCGTTCAGATCGGCGGCCTGATACTGAACATCCTGTTGCGGGTCCTCCCTGCTGACCTTGAAGAAAACTGCCGACCGGCCCCGGCGCCAGCGGCTCGTAAGGCACGTTGATCTGGGCCACCGCCGCTTCCATGCGCGAGGCGGCCGGGTCGCTGGTGAAGACCTTCAGCGGGCGGTACAGCGGGTCGCCGGTCTTGCGTGCGAACGGCGTGGCGACTTCGCGCGTCACGGCGGGCGCCACCTGGAAGCGCAGCCCGAATCCATCGCTCGCACCGGGCGCCGGGCCGGGCGGCGCCAGGCGCGGCCCGGCCGCACCGTCGCGGCTTTGCGCTTGCGCAGCCGCGGCCTGCGTGGTCGAACTGTCGTGCTCCGCCTGGGCGCTCACCATGTACCCTCAGCGGTTCTGCTCGGTGCTGCTCTGCAGCGACTGCGACGACGGTGCCTGCAGGCCGCCATTCGGCCGCCCCCATGCCTTCAAGCGCGACAGTTGCGGCTGCGCCTCTTGCAGCAGGTGTTCGACCCTGCGCAACAGCGCCACGAGCTGGCCGATGTCGGCCCCGGTATCGGCCCCGGTATCGGCACCTGCATCGGCTACTGCAGCGGCCTCCTTCCGGATTGCTTCGGATGCGGCGCCAGCCAACGGCTGCAGCAGCATGCGCCTGGGCGCGCCGCGGTGACTGCTGTCGAGCTGGACGTGCTGGCGCGCGTCGTCGCCAAAGTCGGCCCGCACCCGTTCGATGAACTGGCCGTTGCTGATCCCGTCGAGCCCCTGCGCCAGGAGGACGGCCTCTAAGATCGCAGTCGCGCGCACGGTGAACGCTCCCTGCCCCTGGCTTTCCCAGGCGGACTCGGTCGGGCTGCAGGCCGCAAAGCTCACCTCGAAGGTCGGCTTCGGCTCGACGCCAGGCGCAAAGGCACGCGCGCCGTCGGCGTCGCCGAGCGCCTTGTCGCGGTAGATGCGGTGGGCCTCGATCATGTCCGGGCTGGCGGGCAGGAAGCGCGGGCGCTCGTCGTCCTCGGCCAGGAGCAGGCGCGCGTTGTCGCCCGAGTGGCAGCAATCCATGAAGCACGTCAGGTTCACGCCATCGGGCAGGCGGGCGTAGATCTGGCCGAGGTCGTCGTCGAGCAGGAATGCCCCTGCCTTGTAATCGTAGGGAACCAGGGCTTCGTCCATCGCGTCCATTTCGTCCGCGTTCTGGTCCGGCAGGCGCGTGCCGTGCCCGGCGTACTGGAACACGATGACGTCGCCCTTGCGGCTGGCGGCGATCATGTTCTCGAGTTCGGCCACGATGTTGGCGCGCGTCGCTTCCGCGTCGAGCAGGAGCGAGACCGCAAACCCGGCCTGGCCCAGCACCCGGCTCCAGGAATCCACGTCGGCCAGGCACCCCGCCAGCGGGCGCTCGGCATAGGCATTGATGCCGACGCAGAGCGCCCGTCTCGCACCCTGCCGCGTCCCGGTGCGGATGTCTTCGCTACGGCGGTCGGGCTGCGGCTTCACCCTGATCGGGCCGGAGAGGTCGGCCGCAGCCTCGCCCCACTGCGCGCCGCGATTGGCGTCCCCGGCCGGCACGTATTCGACGATGGCTTCGTGGTCCGCCTTGCCCAGGATCCGGCGTGCGATGCTGCCCATGGTCGACGCATCGTCGTCGAAGCCGCCGTGCGAGGTGGCATTGCTGGCGCTGGCCCCCTTGACGGCCTGGGTGCGCGACCAGATGACGTCGGCCCGGCCCGCGCCGCCGGACAGGCCGAACATGCGACTCAACCCGCTGTCGGCGCGCAGGTTTTCCTCCAGGCCGAGGAGCGGCGTCTGGCGCTGCGGCTCGAGCGCATGATAGATCAGGTACAGCAGGGATTTGCGGTAGATCCGCGCGCAGTCGTCGCGCCGCTCCAGTTCATCCCGCATCGTGTACACGGTGAGGTCGCCGATGCCGCCCTGCGCGCCCACCAGCGGAGCCAGGTTTTGCTTGAACAGGTCGACCCGGAGCGCCGGCGCCATCAGGTGCAGCGAGCGAAAGCACGGCACGCCCAGGCCCAGTGCACAGGGGATGAACCACGCATGGAAAATCGCGCCGGCACTGTGGCCGACGGCGTGCAATTCCACCTCCTTGCCGAAGCGCCGGCAGAACGCGGCGAGCTGCTGGGCGACCAGGTGGGCGCCGCCCTGGCGCTCCGGATGCACCTGGCGCGAGACGCCCAGGGTGTCGGGCCAGGAAGCCGCCTGCGCGTTCTGCTTCATCACGCCCCAGATCTTCGGCGCGCCGAGCAGGCGCACCGTTTCCTGGATCAGCGGATCGCTGGTGAAGTCGGCGAAGTCACGCTTCCCGGCAACCGCCCGGCGCAGCAATTGCCCGATGCTGTCGAACAGCCCCGTCTCCCAGGCAAAATAGACCGGATAGATGCCGTTGTCGAGCCACCAGGCGACGCTCTTGCGCGCCACCGCCAGGCCGGTCGCTTCGTCGTTCAGCCCGCCATGCGCCTGGAACATCAACCGCAAGGGCTGGCCGGCGGCGCGGGCGCGTTCGAGCGCGCGCGGTAAATGTTCCCCGAACATCGCCTCGATGTCGGCGCGGGTGGTGGTCCATGCGCCGTCACTGGAGAGTTCGCCCATCGACAGGTTGACCAGGTGCGGCTTCAGGTCCGGCTGCCCGGCCGCCGCCGCGGCCGCACCGCGCCCGCCGCGCGCCCCGTCGTCCTGGTAATGGTGATGGGTGCAGGCGTCCGCATCGGCATCGAAGGCGCTCACGATACTGCGTTCCCGATGCGTCATCTCGTCCAGCATCCCTGCGATGTCGAAGCCGGTGTCGAGGGAATCGCGATGGAAGGGCAATTCGGCAGCGGGCAAGGCACGGTTGCGCTGCGCCAGTTCGCGGCGTTCGCGCCCGACCTCTTCCAGCACCTGCGTGTAGTCGATGCTGCTGCCGGGGCAGGTCTTCGCCGACAGCATGTTATGGAATTTCAGGCTGTCCGGCGCCAGGTCGAAACATTGCTGCACCAGGGCGACGACGGCGATCGCCGCCGCGCGCTGTTGGCCTTCGAGGCGGTCACGGCCGGCGTCGAAGTCGCCGATCATTTCGAACATGAACGGTCCGGCACGCAAGTCGCCGTTGTGGCCTTTGGCGCTGGCCGGCGGCATGTTCCAGTCGCGCCCGAGCCAGATGCCGCCCTCCGGATCGATGGTGATGTGCTGGGCGATATCGGACCAGCCGTTGTGCTCCGTATGAAATTTCCACATCGCGACAATCGACGCGTGACCGTCGAACTGCGCATGGTCGGGCCGCCAGGTATGGTGCATGTGGACGGCGTTGATCGCGCGGGAGAACGGGAAGCGGTCGAGCAGCTCGGAAAACTGCGCCAGGCTGACGCGTTTGAAAGGGGCGCGCATGACGATCCTCTACATCGAAGATGATTCGGAAACACATCCGGTGACCGGGGCCTTGACATGACCGCAGGTCCACCCTTGAAGAAAATCATTCTGAGCGCATTTCGAATGGAAGACACGCACAATTTGTCGAATCCTGGCGCGTGCAGTAAATACAACAACGGGGAAACGACCTGACGCATGCGCCCATTGCCGCAAGCAAAACAGGGGTTGGCGCCGGATTTGGTATAAATGATCATGTTGCCAAGATTCTGCCGCCGCCATGCATGGCACGCGGTGGCCAGGCTGAGAACTTTTTACGTGAAAAGAGGAACCCATGTTCAATCCCTCGGATGATCCCCACCGCCGCTACAACCCCCTGATGGGCGACTGGGTGCTGGTGTCGCCGCACCGCGCCAAGCGTCCGTGGCAGGGCCAGCAGGAAGCGGTCGACCGCACGGTGCAGCCCGCGCACGATCCATCCTGCTACCTGTGCGCCGGCAATACGCGCGTCAACGGCGAGCAGAACCCGCCGTACCAAGGCACCTATGTGTTCACCAACGACTTCGCGGCCCTGAAAGCCGACACGCCCGATGCCGCCCCCGGCGACGACCCGTTGTTCCAGACCATGAGCGTGCGCGGCACCAGCCGCGTCATCTGCTTTTCGCCGGACCACGGCAAATCGCTGCCGCTCTTGAGCCTGCCGGCCATCGAAGCCGTGGTCGACACCTGGTGCGCGCAAGCCGAGGAACTCGGCGCCAGCCACCGCTGGGTGCAGGTCTTCGAAAACAAGGGCGCCGTGATGGGCTGCTCCAACCCGCACCCGCATGGCCAGATCTGGGCCAGCAGCTTCCTGCCCGACCTGCCGGCCACCGAGGACGCCCAGCAGCGCGAATACCACGCGCGCCAGGGCAAGCCGCTGCTGCTCGACTACGTGGAGCGCGAGGCCGCATCCGGCGAGCGCGTCGTCGTCAGCACCGAACATTGGCTCGCGGTGGTGCCTTACTGGGCCAGCTGGCCGTTCGAAACCCTGCTGCTGCCGCGCTTCCCGGTCAAGCGCCTGGAAGACCTGGACCCCGCGCAGCGCGCCGACCTGGCGCTGGCCCTGCGGCAGCTCACCATCCGTTACGACAACCTGTTCCAGTGCTCGTTCCCGTATTCGATGGGCTGGCACGGTGCGCCGTATGGAGACGACGACACCGCCCCTTGGCAGCTGCACGCGCACTTCTACCCGCCCCTGCTGCGCTCGGCCTCGGTGCGCAAATTCATGGTCGGCTTCGAGATGCTGGCGGAGACCCAGCGCGACCTGACGCCGGAACAGGCGGCCGCCCAGCTGCGCGCCGTCTCCGACGTCCACTACCTTCACGCCCCCGACACACATAAATAAAACTACAACATGCCCAATTCCCCCAAGGCCCGTGCGGCCGCCATATTCCACGCCGCCTTTGGCGAGACCGAATCGATCCGCGTCCAGGCGCCGGGACGCGTCAACCTGATCGGCGAACATACCGACTACAACGATGGCCTGGTGCTGCCCTGCGCGATCGACTACCGCACCGTGATCGTGGCACGCCAGCGCGACGACCGCCTGGTACGCGTGGTGGCTGCCGACTACGACGGCGCCATCGACGAGTATTCGCTGGATGCGCCGATCGAACGCCTGGACGCGCCGATGTGGGCCAACTACGTGCGCGGCGTCGTCGACGAGATGGCAAAGCGCGGCCTGCCGATGCGCGGCATGGACCTGGCGATTGCCGGCGACGTGCCGCAAGGCGCCGGCTTGTCGTCGTCGGCGTCGCTGTCGGTCGCGGTGGCGCGCCTGTTCGCCTCCCTGCCCGGCTTCAAGGGCTGGACGCCGATCGACCTGGCGCTGATCGCCCAGCGCGCGGAAAACGACTTCGTCGGCTGCAAGTGCGGCAACATGGACCAGATCAGTTCCGCCGCCGGCATCCAGGACCACGCCTTGATGATCGACTGCCGCTCGCTGGAAGTGGAACCGGTGCCGATTCCGGCCGGCGCCGCGATCATGATCTTCAATTCGCACGTCACGCGCGGCCTGGTCGACAGCGCCTACAACGCACGCCGCCAGCAATGCGAGGAAGCGGCGCGCCATTTCGGCGTACCCGCCCTGCGCGACGTCGACGCCGCCATGCTGGAAGCGCGCGCCGCCGAACTCGATCCGACTGTGCTGCGGCGCGCGCGCCACGTCGTCAGCGAGAACGCACGCGTGGCCGCGGCAGCGGAGGCGCTCGCCGCCGGCGACCTGCAACGCATGGGCGAACTGATGGCCGCCTCGCACGCCTCGATGCGCGACGATTTCGAGATCACCGTGCCGCTCATCGACGAGCTGGTCGGCATCGTCAAGGATGCGATCGGCAGCGCCGGCGGTGTACGCATGACCGGCGGCGGCTTCGGCGGCTGCGTGGTGGCGCTGGTGCCGCAAGCGCTGGTCGATCCGGTGCGGGCGGCGGTAGCAAGCAGCTACCGTGGTCCGAACGGCGAACCCGCCACCATCTACGTGTGCCGCGCCGCCGGCGGCGCCGGCCTGGCGGCGGGCTGACCCGAACGGGCGTATCCTGATGACAGTCGACCAAAGAACCATTGCCGCGCTGATGCAGGGCGAGCACGCGGACCCGTTTGCCGTGCTTGGCATGCACGTCCACGACGGCGACATCGTCGTGCGTGCCTTGCTGCCGGGCGCGCTGGGGGTGGACGTGATCGGCGGCGACGCACCGATTCCTCTCGCGCGCCAGGGCGACAGCGACGTGTTCGCCGCCGCCCTGCCCGCCGCCTTGTCCAGATATACAGCGCCATTTCCCTACCGGCTGCACATCGACTGGGGGAGCCACCGGCAGGAGATGGACGACCCCTACCGCTTCGGACCGGTGCTGGGCGAGATGGACATCTGGCTGCTGTCCGAAGGCACCCATTACCGGCCCTACGAAAAACTCGGCGCGCATCCGTTGCAGGTCGAGGGCGTCGACGGCGTCAATTTCGCGGTGTGGGCGCCGAATGCGCGCCGCGTTGCCGTCGTCGGCAGCTTCAACAACTGGGATGGCCGGCGCCATGCGCTGCGCAAGCGCGGCGCATCGGGCATCTGGGAGATCTTCATCCCCGGCCTGGCCGCCGGCGACGTCTACAAGTTCGAGATCAGGACGCAATCGGGCGAACGCCTGCTCAAAGCCGATCCCTTCGCCTTCCGCGCCGAGCTGCGGCCGGCAACGGCATCGGTCGTCGCCCAATTGCCGCCGGTGGCGCCGTCGACCGGGGAGCGCCGACGCGCCAATGGCCTCGGCGCGGCGCTCAGCATCTATGAAGTCCACCTCGGCTCGTGGCGCCGCGTCCCTGAAGAAGGCGACCGCTGGCTCAACTACCGCGAACTGGCGGCGCAGTTGATCCCTTACGTCAAGGAACTCGGCTTCACCCATATCGAACTGCTGCCGGTCAGCGAACATCCCTTCGACGGCTCCTGGGGCTACCAGCCGATCGGCCTGTATGCGCCGACGGCGCGCTTCGGCACTCCGGAAGACTTCCGCTATTTCGTCGAGACCGCGCACGCCAGCGGCATCGGCGTGCTGCTGGACTGGGTGCCCGGCCATTTTCCGACCGACGCGCACGGCCTGGCGCACTTCGACGGCAGCTGCCTGTACGAACACGCAGATCCGCGCGAGGGCTTTCATCAGGACTGGAATACGCTGATCTTCAATTACGGCCGCCGCGAAGTGCGCAATTACCTGGTCGGGAATGCCTTGTACTGGATCGAGCGCTTCGGCATCGACGGCCTGCGCGTCGACGCGGTCGCCTCGATGCTGTACCGCGACTACAGCCGCAAGGCGGGCGAGTGGATTCCGAATGCCCACGGCGGCCGCGAAAACCTGGAAGCGATCGAATTTATCCGCAAGCTGAACGCCATCGTCTGCGCCGAGCGCCCGGAAGCGATCATGATCGCCGAAGAGTCGACCAGCTTCCCGCAGGTCTCGCGTCCGCTGCACACGGGCGGCCTCGGTTTCCACTACAAATGGAACCTGGGCTGGATGAACGACACGCTGCGCTACATGGGCGAAGACCCGATCCATCGCCGCTACCACCACGAGCGCATCACCTTCGGCCTGGCCTACGCCTTTTCCGAAAACTTCATGCTGCCGCTGTCGCACGACGAAGTCGTGCACGGCAAGCGCTCGATCCTCGGGCGCATGCCGGGCGACGCCTGGCAGCGCTTCGCCAACCTGCGCGCGTATTACGGCTTCATGTGGGGCCACCCGGGCAAGAAGCTGCTGTTCATGGGCTGCGAATTCGGCCAGGAAGGCGAATGGAATTTCGAGCGCAGCCTCGACTGGCACCTGCTCGATGTGCCCGCGCACGCCGGCGTGCAGCGACTGGTGCGCGACCTGAACGCAGTCCAGCGCTACTACCCCGCCTTGCACGCAATCGATTTCGACGAACGCGGTTTCGAGTGGATCACGCACGAGGACCGCGACAATTCGGTGTTCTCGTTCATGCGCAAGGCGGACGACGGCGCCACCGTGCTGGTCCTCTGCAATTTCACGCCCGTGCCGCGCCACGGTTACCGTATCGGCGTGGCGCAGCCGGGGCGCTACCGCGAAATCATCAACACCGATGCCGCGATCTACGGCGGCAGCGGCGTGCACAATGGCGAGCTGCAGACCGAACCGGTGCCGGCCCACGGCCGCGCCCTGTCGCTGAGCCTGACCGTCGCGCCGCTGGCGACGCTCATGCTGACGCTGGAGCCTTGAAGCGATGACGGTCATGATCGAACCAGTCGTGCAACTGCGCGCCGGTGCGCCCTACCCGCTCGGCGCAGGTTGGGATGGGCGCGGCGTGAACTTCGCCCTGGTCGCGCCGCATGCGCAGGCGGTGCACCTGTGCCTGTTCGATGCCGCGGGCGTGCTGGAACTGGCGCGCCTATCCATGCCCGCCTGCACGGACGGCGTCTGGCACGGCTATCTCGACGGCGCGGCGCCGGGGCAGGTGTACGGTTACCGGGTCGACGGTCCCTACGCGCCCGGGCGCGGGCAACGCTTCAATCCCGACAAGGTGCTGCTCGACCCGTACGCGCGCATGGTGGTCGGCGAATACCGCGCCCAGGACGGTTTCCTGGACCAGACGCCAGGCGCAGACGGTCCGAACCCGGTCGACAATGCCGCCATTGCGCTCAAGGGCCAGGTGGTGCATGAGCCGTATGACTGGGGCGACGATGCGCCGCCGCGCGTGGCCGCCGGCGAGACCGTGCTCTACGAACTGCACGTAAAAGGTTTTACGAAGCTGCATCCGGACGTGCCGCCGCCCCTGCGCGGCAGCTATGCCGCCATGGCGCATCCGGCCGTGCTCGATTACCTCGACCAGCTCGGCATCACCACGGTGAGCCTGATGCCGGTCCACTTCCGCGCCGACGAGATGCGCCTGCAGCAGATCGGGCTGTCGAATTACTGGGGCTATTCGAGCATCGGTTTCTTCGCGCCCGAGACGCGTTACTGGTCGGGCCGGCCCGGCACCACGCCGATCAGTGAATTCCGCGACATGGTCAAGGCCTTGCACGGCCGCGGGTTGGAGGTCGTGCTCGACGTGGTCTACAACCATACCGCCGAAACCGACGAATGGGGCCCGACGCTGAGTTTTCGCGGTATCGACAATGCACTGTATTACCACCTGCGGCCCGACGATCCGGCCCTGTACGAAAACTGGACCGGCTGCGGTAATTGCCTGAACCTGGCCGAGCCGCGCGTGCTGCAGCTGGTGATGGATTCGCTGCGCTACTGGGTGCAGGAGATGCACGTCGATGGCTTCCGCTTCGACCTGGCGCCGGCACTGGCGCGCAGCGCGCAGGGGTTTTCCGCCGGCGCCGCCTTTCTGGCCGCGCTGCGCCAGGACCCGGTGCTGGCGCGCGTGAAACTGATCGCCGAGCCGTGGGACATCGGTCCCGGCGGCTACCAGCTCGGCAACTTCCCGCCGGGCTGGTTCGAGTGGAACGATCAATACCGCGACACGATGCGCGCGTTCTGGTTAAAAGGTGGCCCGCGCGGCGCCTTTGCGCAGCGCTTCGCCGGCTCCAGCGACCGCTTCCGGAAGGACGGGCGCCTGCCGGCGGCCAGCGTCAACTTCATCAGCGCCCACGACGGTTTTACCTTGCGCGACCTGGTCAGCTACGACCACAAGCACAACGAAGCCAACGGCGAAGACAACCGCGACGGCCATCACGCCAACCTGAGCTGGAATTGCGGCGTCGAAGGCGTCACCGGCAACCCCGAGGTGCTGGCGCTGCGCGCGCGCCTGCAACGCGCCCTGCTGGCGACGCTGTTCTTCTCGCAGGGCACGCCGATGCTGCTGGCGGGCGACGACATCGGCCACTCCCAGGGCGGCAACAACAACGCCTATTGCCAGGACAATGCCGTGTGCTGGCTCGACTGGGGCACGGCCGACCATGCGCTGTTCGCGTTCACGCGCGAACTGATCGCATTACGGCGGCGCTATCCGGCCTTGCGCCACGCGGGCTGGTACGACGGCGCGGCGCGCCCCGACGGCACGGCGGACATCCTGTGGCGCGCGCCGGACGGCGCCGGGCTGGACGAAGCGGCCTGGAACCGGTCGGGCGCCATCGCCATCCGCCTGGGCGCGGACCCGGCCCACGCGCCCTGCCTGCTGCTGTTCAATCCCGAGCCGGAGCCGGTCGACTTCGTCCTGCCCGCCGGCGCATGGCGCCCGCTGTTCAGCAGCGCCGGCGACCCGATGCCTGCCCGCGAAACGGACGGCAGCACCATGGCGCCGGCGCACGCGGTGCTGCTGCTGACGCTTGAAAAGAATTCATCGAACATTCGAAAACCCCTGGAGACGACATGATGCAATCGGACACCGACAAAGCCATCCTTACCCACCGCCTGCCGGAACGCGCCATCGTGCTGGTGCTGGCCGGTGGCCGCGGTTCCCGCCTCGAGCAGCTGACCAACCGGCGCGCCAAGCCGGCGGTCTACTTCGGCGGCAAATTCCGCATCATCGATTTCGTGCTGTCGAACTGCATCAACTCGGGCTTTCGCCGCATCGGTGTCGTCACCCAGTACAAATCGCACTCGCTGCTGCGCCACCTGCAGCGCGGCTGGAGCTTCCTGCGCGGCGACAACAACGAATTCGTCGACCTGCTGCCGGCCCAGCAGCGCGTCAACGAAGAGCACTGGTACCGCGGTACCGCCGACGCGGTCTACCAGAACATCGACATCCTGCGCTCCTACAACCCTTCCTTTGTCGTGGTGCTGGCGGGCGACCATATCTACAAGATGGATTATTCGCTGATGTTGCGCGACCACGTGGCCACCGGCGCCGGCTGCACCGTCGGCTGCATCGAAGTGCCGAAGGTGGAAGCCTCGGCCTTTGGCGTGATGGCGATCGACACCGAACGCAAGATCACCGCCTTTGTCGAAAAGCCGGCCGATCCGCCGACGATGCCGGGCCGGCCGGACGTCACGCTGGCGAGCATGGGCATTTACATCTTCAATACCGACTATCTGTTCCAGCTGCTCGACGACGACATCGCCAACGACGCATCGAGCCACGACTTCGGCAAGGACATCATCCCGCGCGTGGTGAACGAGGGGCGCGCGGTGGCGCATCCGTTCAGCATGTCGTGCATCCCGTCGCCCAACGGCAGCGGCGGCTACTGGCGCGACGTCGGCACGGTCGACGCCTTCTGGTCGGCCAACCTCGACCTCGCCTCGATCTCGCCCGAACTGAACATCTACGATGCCGACTGGCCGATCTGGACCCACCAGCAGCAGCTGCCGCCGGCCAAATTCGTGCACGACCGCGCCGGTAATCACGGCATGGCGGTGAACGTGCTGGTCTCCGGCGGCTGCATCGTCTCGGGTTCGCACGTGGCGCTGTCGGTGCTGTTTTCGAACGTGCGGGTACACTCGTTCTGCCACATCGACCAGGCCGTGATCCTGCCGAATACCGAGATCGGCATGGGCTGCCGCCTGACCAAGGTCGTGATCGACCGCGGCTGCACGGTCCCGCCCGGCACCGTCATCGGCGAAGATGCCGAACTCGATGCACAGCGCTTCTTCCGCAGCGCGGGCGGCGTGGTGCTGGTCACGGCCGACATGCTGGCCAGGCTTTCAACCGAACTTTGAACAAACGCGGAACAGGAATGACGATGCATGTACTTCACGTTTGTAGCGAAATTTATCCGTTGCTGAAAACGGGCGGCCTGGCCGACGTGGCCGGCGCCCTGCCGGTGGCGCAAGCGAAGCGCGGCTGCGATGCGCGTGTGCTGGTGCCGGGTTTCCCCGCCCTGCGCGGCGGGATCCTGGTGCAGGAACTGGTGGCCGAACTGGGGTCCGTGTTCGGCGCCGCCATGGTCAAGCTCTACCGCGGCGTGCTGCCCGGCAGCGCCATCGCCGTCTACGTGATCGCCGCGCCCGACCTCTACGACCGTCCCGGCAATCCGTATGCGGATGCCGACAACCGCGAGTATGCCGACAACGACCGCCGCTTCGCCCTCTTGGGCTGGATCGCCGCGCGCATGGCCGAAGGACTCGATCCGGCCTGGCGACCGCAGGTGGTGCATGCGCACGACTGGCACGCCGGCCTGGCGCCGGCTTACCTGAAGGCGGCCAAGCAGGCGTCGGGCCAGCGCCTGGCCGGCAGCGTGCAAACCGTCCACAATCTCGCCTACCAGGGCAATTTTCCGGCGCACGCGTTCGGCCAACTGGGCTTGCCCGGTCACTTTTTCGATATCGACGGCGTCGAATTCCACGGCAATCTCTCGTACCTGAAGGCCGGCCTGTACTACGCCGACAAGCTCACCACAGTGAGCCCGACCTATGCGCGCGAAATCCAGGGAAGCGAACAGGGTTGCGGCTTCGATGGCCTGCTGCGCACGCGCGCGGGCGACCTGGTCGGCATCCTGAACGGCGTCGACGACGCGGTCTGGAATCCGGCCATCGATCCCTTGATTCCCCAGCCGTACGACGCCGGCGCGCTGGCCGGCAAACACGCCGGCAAGGCGGCGCTGCAGCGCGAAGCCGGGCTGGCCGTGCGCGACGATGCGCTGCTGTTCTGCGTCGTCAGCCGCCTGACCGACCAGAAGGGATTGCACCTGGTGCTGGCCGCCTTGCCCGGCATCGTGGCGCGCGGCGGCCAGATGGTGCTGCTCGGCTCGGGCGACGCGGCGCTGGAAGCCGGCTTCCGGGCTGCCGCCGCGGCGCAGCCGCAATCGGTGGCGGTAAAAATCGGCTACGACGAGCAGCTGTCGCACCGCCTGATCGCCGCCAGCGACGTGATCCTGGTGCCCTCGCGCTTCGAACCCTGTGGGCTGACCCAGCTTTACGGGCTAAAATACGGGACTTTGCCCCTGGTGCGCCGGGTCGGCGGGCTGGCCGACACGGTCGTCGACTGCTCGCTCGAAAACCTCGACGAGGGCCTGGCGACCGGCTTCGTCTTCGACAGCTTCGATGCCGCCGGCATCGATGCCGCGGTACGCCGCGCCTTTGCGCTGTATAAACGCAAGGACGACTGGAAACTGGTACAAGAACGCGGCATGCAGCAACGATTCGGCTGGGATGCCGCTGCCGACGCCTATCTGGCGCTCTATGCGCAGATTGCCACTTGAATATTCGCCCGGCAGGACGACATGTTCGGCATGCACCACACATTACTTTTGAACGCGAACATGCAATGAAGCTTACCGATCTGAACCAGGCGAATGTCGCCACCCTCAAGCGTTCCATCACCGAAAAACTGATGTACACCGTCGGCAAGGACCCGGCAACGGCGCAACCGAAAGACTGGCTGCACGCGACGGCATTCGCCGTGCGTGACCGGCTGGTCGACCGCGCCTTGCAAACCGGCCAGGCGCAGCAACAGCCGAACGTGAAACACGTGTATTACCTGTCGATCGAATTCCTGATCGGCCGCGCGTTCACGAATGCGATGCTGGCACTTGGCATCCAGGAAGATGTGCGCCATGCGCTGGCCGAACTCGGCGTCGACGCCGCCGCGCTGCCCGACCTGGAACCGGACGCCGCCCTCGGCAACGGCGGCCTGGGCCGCCTGGCCGCCTGCTTCCTCGATTCGATGGCGACGCTCGGCATTTCCGGCTTCGGCTACGGCATCCGCTACGACTACGGCATGTTCAAACAACAGATCGTCGATGGCCGCCAGGTCGAAGCGCCCGATTACTGGCTGGCCGACGGCAACCCCTGGGAATTCCCGCGCCCGGACGTGCAGTACCGGGTGCGCTTCGGCGGCCGGGTCGAGAAAATTGGCGAACGGATGGTCTGGAGCGGCACCCAGGACGTGCTGGCCATGGCCTACGACATCATCGTACCCGGCCATGCGACGGGGGCGACCAACACGTTGCGGCTGTGGTCGGCCAAGGCCGCCAACGAACTCGACCTGGCCGCGTTCAACGGCGGCGACTACCAGGGCGCGGCGGCGGAAAAAAACCTGGCGGAAAACGTGACCCGCGTGCTGTATCCGGACGATTCGACGCCCGGCGGGCGCGAGCTGCGCCTGCGCCAGGAATACTTCTTCTGCGCCGCCAGCCTGCAGGATCTGGTGGGCCGCTTCTTCGCCACCCACAGCGAGGTCGACCAGCTGCCGCAGCACGTGGCCATCCACCTCAACGATACGCATCCGGTGCTGGCCATTCCCGAACTGATGCGCATCCTGATCGACGAGCGCGACCTGCCGTTCGCCCAGGCCTGGACGCTCACGCAACAGGTGTTCAGCTACACCAACCACACGCTGATGCAGGAAGCGCTCGAGACCTGGCCGGTCGACATGTTGGGGCAGGTGCTGCCGCGCCACCTGCAGATCATTTTCGCCATCAACGAACTGCTGATCGCCGACGTCAACACCCGCTTCGGCCCCGATTTCGACCTGATGCGGCGCGTGTCGCTGATCGACGAAGACGGCGGCCGGCGCGTGCGCATGGCTTACCTGGCTGTCGTCGCCAGCCACAAGGTCAACGGCGTCTCACAGCTGCACTCGGACCTGATGCGGCAATCGATCTTCGCCGATTTCGCCAGACTGTTCCCGGACCGCTTCACCAACAAGACCAACGGCATCACGCCGCGGCGCTGGCTGTCGCAGGCCAACCCGGCCCTCTCGACCCTGATCGACGAACGCATCGGCCGCGACTGGCGCGGCGACCTCGACCAGCTGGAACAGCTGGCGCCGTTGGCCGGCGACGCCGACTTTGCCCGCCAGTTCCGCGCCGCCAAGCTGGCCAACAAGGAACGCCTGGCCGCCTGGATCGAAAGCAATCTGGGCATGACGGTCGATCCGCATTCCCTGTTCGACGTCCACGTCAAGCGCATCCACGAATACAAGCGCCAGTTGCTCAACGTGCTGCACGTGATCACCCGCTACAACCGCATCGTTGCCAACCCGGACGCCAACTGGGTGCCGCGCACAGTGATCTTCGCCGGCAAGGCTGCGTCCGCGTACCACATGGCCAAGCAGATCATTCACCTGATCAATGACGTCGCCGCCACGATCAATGCCGACCCGCGCGTGGGCGACAAGCTGAAAGTCGTGTTCCTGCCGAACTACAGCGTCAGCCTGGCCGAGCTCATCATCCCGGCGGCCGACCTGTCCGAGCAGATTTCGACGGCCGGCACCGAAGCCTCGGGCACGGGCAACATGAAACTGGCCCTGAACGGCGCCCTGACGATCGGCACGCTCGACGGCGCCAACGTCGAAATGCGCGAAAGTGTCGGCGCGCAGAACATTTTCATCTTCGGCAATACGACCGAAGAAGTGGCGGCGTTGCGGGCGCGTGGCTACCAGCCACGGGCGATCTACGAGGAGAACGCCGAGCTCCGGCAAGTGCTCGACATGCTGCGCGACGGCGCCTTCTCGCCGGACGACAAGGGACGTTACCAGGCGATCGTCGACGTGCTGCTGGAATGGGGCGACCACTACCTGCTGCTGGCCGATTACGCCAGCTACATCGCGACCCAGGACGAGGTCGACCAGCTGTACCGCCAGCCGGACGAATGGACGCGCAAGGCGATCCTGAACGTGGCCGGCATGGGCGTGTTTTCGTCGGACCGGACGATCGGCGAGTATGCGCGCGACATCTGGCGGGCGCAGCCGCTGGGGTTGTAAGCGAGGCAAATATCATTTGCCTCAACCCGTAGAGGTTGTGAAAAAATCGTCAGGGCAAGGCGCGCCGCCGTGGCGATTTTTTTAACCACCTCGTAAGGTGGGCGGCTCCACCCGGGCGTACGCCCGTACGCCACCTGAGCGCCGCCCACGCGTTCAACTACATGTTGAAACTTCGCGACGAATCACCTGCTGGTTGAACGCGTGGGCGGCGCAAACGTCTCTGGGCCGTGAACGGAGAAGGTGGAGCCGCCCACCTTACGGGTCTGCGCATCGTGCCTCTGGCCCAGGTCATTTCTGGTCGAGCACCGCTCCGATCGCCTCCCTGCCCTCGGCGACCCGCGCCGCATCCTGCCGCAGCAAGCGCAGCCTCCGCTGCAAGGGCGCCCAGCCCGGCCATTGCGCAATCCACGTTGTCTGCCCTTCCTGCAACGCGGGACCGCTCTCGGACGGCGCGCCCAGGCTCGCCCTCACTTCGGCAAACATGCCCTCCAGCGCCGCCTCCACCTCACGCACCGGCAGGTTTTCCTGATAACGCTGCAGCAGCAGCCGCAGCGCCGCCATGTGCGCCACCAGCAGGTAATTCTGCACGGTGAAGCGATTGAGCTCGTCGGGTGCGCGCCGTTTGCGCGCCGGTTCGTCGAGCATGCGCCCGAGCGCCGCGCTGAGCGTGGCCAGGCTGTCCATGAAGCGCTTGCGGCTGATGCGGTACGCACCGTCGTCGGCGGTGCGCTTCAGGAGCAGGTCGGCGGCGGCGTCGATGTACTTGCGGTTGGCGTCGAGCACCGCATCGACCAGCCGCGGCAGATTCTGGTATTCCCAGTTCGGCAGCACGCGGCTGAAGACGGTGGCGATCAGGGTGCCGAGCAGCGTGTCGAACAGGCGCTCGCCGATGACGCTGGCGCCGTGCGGCACCGTCAGGCCGATCAGCAGCAGCGCCTGCACGCTGGCGGCGATCGCCGTGTAGCGGTATTTGATCGAGAGGAAGGTGGGCGCCGCCGCGGTGGCGACGAACAGGAAGCCGATCAGCGCCGCCGGCGACTGCACGAAATGCAGAATCACGGCGGTGATCATGCAGCCGATCAGGGTGCCCACCAGGCGGTCGGCGCGGCGCTGGCGCGTCATGCTGAAGTTGGGTTTCAGGATCACGGCGATGGTCAGCGCGGTCCAGTAGCCGTGCGAAGTATAGGGCAGCCACTGCGCCGACACCAGACCGACCGAGATCGCCATCGCCACCCGCAGCGCGAAGCGGAACACCGGCGAACTCCAGCGCAGGTTCGCCACCAGCATGTCGAAACCGTAGCGCTGCTGGGTGAGGAAGGGCGTCATGTCCGCATGCGGCACCATCGGCAGCGTGCCGGCGTCCGCACGGTCCGCCCGAGATGCGTGGCTGGCGGCGTGCAGGCGCCCGATCATCGCGATCACTTCGCCGATCTTGTTGGCGGTAGCGCGCAGCAGCGCTTGGGCATCGAAGTCTTCACCCTCCCCTCCCGGCAGCCGGCGCAGCAGCGCTTCCAGTGCCTGCAACTCGTGCTGGTACTCGACCGCCGGGCGCGACGGCTGGTCGCGCGTCATCGCATATGCCACCGCCTCGATGTCGCGTGCGGCCTTGCCGATCAAATCGCCCAGCAGCGGCAGGATCGGACCGTCCGCGAAATGCTGGCGCAGCAGCACGTAATCGGTATGCGTCGACAGCACCAGTTCGTACAGGTCGATCATCGCGTAATGCACCCGCACCAGGATCGCTTCGCTTGGTGTCGGCTTGCCGCGCAAGACCAGGTCGCGCGACGCCTGCTGGCGTTCGGCCAGCACGCTCTGCTCGCGCACCAGCTTTTCCATTTGCGCGGGCAGGCTGTTGGCCACATCGTAGCAGCCGGCCTTGATGCTGGTGTAGACCGCCAGTTCGTACAGCGCTTCGGCCAGCACCTGCTGCTTCAAGCGCCGCTGCAGTAGCCATACGACGACCATCGCATACGCCATGTAGCCGGCGCCGCCGGCAAAAAACAGCGCACCGTGGCGCAGCGCCTGCAGCGGCGTCGACGGCGCCTCGCTCGAGAGCATCATCACGAACAGCGCCGCGAACTGCAGCGGCATCGCCTTGCGGCCATACACCACCATCATGCTGGACAGGAACGAGACCAGCACGATGACGGTAAACAGCAGCCACTCCACCTGGGAACTGAGGCTGACCAGCAGCGCCACGAGCGAGCACAGCAGCACACCGGCCAGCATCTCGTTGAACTTGTGGCGCAAGGGGCTGGGCATGTCCATCAGGCTGGTGCACAGCGCGCCCATGGCGACGGCGATCGCGGTCGGCAGGTCGGCCAGCGCGTAAGTGATGAAGGTCAGGCCGACGATGCCGGTGGCGATGCGCAGGCCGGTGGAGAAGTAGTGGCTGAAGAGGAAGGTGCGGGGCGCGAGGGCGTAGTGCATGGGGTCGGAAGGCTCGCTTTCCTGGCAGCGGCAGTGCGGAAGGGAATGATGACTAGATTATAACGTGCCTGCCAGCGCGTTCTGCTGGCAGCCCGGCGCCCGGCTGCACCACAGCAGTGAACTTATACCGTCGTTCTATCATCGACGCGCGACGTCGACGACGTGCTTGATGTCTGCTCCATGGTTGAACAGACTCAGGAGAAGTTGAGCCTTGCAACCGGGGATCATCTCTTCTGTATTTTCGTTAATGAACCCAATGACTGCTTCCGGCGTAAAGTCAATAAATCGTAATTCCGAATGCTCGAACTTGTCTTTCGCCGTCGTCCGGAACGAGTCTTCGATATCCTGGGCGATCAAGTCTGTCTTGACCGTGCCGAGCAGTGCCCACTGCAGCGAAATCGTTTCGAATCCCAATGCATAAAAACAGATTGCGTCAACTGGAATATCGACACCCAGCTCTTCCTTTGCTGCTCTCTGCGCGGCAAAATATACGTCCGGCTGCCCCTTCTCATTCTTGTCGAGCACGCGGCTGAGTGCCTCATTGGCGGATATGGTGAATTTATTTTTCCATACCGATACATTCTCCGACCTGCGCGGTATGACTACCTTGTTGTCTGCAGTAACGATAGTCAGAGCAATGCCAAATCCGAGACAATATTTCGGCTTTTTTTTCCGGATTGATTCGGCAAGGTATTTCGAGCGAAATACCGGATCCTTGGCCAGCCTGTCAACCGCGAGGAACTCGTAATACTTGGAATGGTTGAATTCCAGGTCGATGCATGCATTTTCATCCTCCTCCGTACGAGATATCCTGAAATTCGTGAAGGCGTAAATGTCGCCATTATAGAGCCTGAAGTGCGCATTTTCCTGATCCCTGAGTTCAAGCGTAATGCGCTCTTTCTCCGCAATCGCCTCCGGCGGCAAAGTGACACTGGCAGGAATTTCCTTCGTTGCTATTTTGGCAAACGTCTCGACCCCATTCCCTTCCACGACTACAAAGTCGTCAATGATTCTACCGATGCGGAACTCTCCATTGTTTGTCACAATTGATTTCGAGGCATCCAGCCGTTTTTTCAGGCCACGTTTATCCTGCATCTTCTTCAAAAATCGAAATCCGACCGCAATCACGGCAAACACTCCCAGCCCAAAGAGGTTCGACAGCCATCCAATCTCGTTTCCGAATTGTTTTAGTTGAATATATATTTCGGTCATGGTTAACGACGTAAATTGAACATTGGGTTGAGTAAAAGGACTCGCAGAAGAATCGGAAGCGCGCCCCACGCCGACGCAGCTTTTTCTTCATGCGATATTAAATGCTGCAGAAGGATACACTATGCCGGCAGGAATGATCGCTTTCATTTATTCACTTTCAGGTAGTCGACAGCTTCATCGCTGAACGGGTTACTATGTATCAACTTGGCGCGCGCCTGCCAGTCTATAGACAACGCCCACATCGTCAAACGAACCCGCCATGACCGAACCGATCCGCCGCGCCTTCCTGCGCCACTCCCTCCTCGTCGCATCGAGCATGCTGGGCGCCCACGCCTACGCCGCCACTGGATCATCCCCAGTGGCGAGCACCCGTCACGGCCAGGTTCGCGGCTATCGCGACAACGGCATCAACGTCTTCAAGGGCGTGCGCTACGGCGCCGATACCGGTCCGCGCCGTTTCATGGCGCCGCTGGCGCCGCAAGCCTGGAGCGGGGTGCGCGACGCGCTCGAACACGGTCCGTCCAGCCCGCAGCCGAGCCGCGAAGACGCGACCGGCGAAGATTGCCTGTTCCTGAACGTGTACACCCCTGCCCTGCGCGACGGCGCCCGGCGCCCGGTGATGTTCTACATCCACGGCGGCGCCTACAACAATGGCTCGGGTTCGAGTCCGCTGTACGACGGCGTGCGCCTGTGCCGGCGCGGCGACGTGGTTGTGGTGACGGTGAACCATCGCCTCAACGCCTTTGGCTACCTGTATCTCGCGCGCATTGGTGGCGCAGTGTCAGGCAACCCCTACCTCGATTCGGGTAACGCCGGCCAGCTCGACCTGATCCTGGCGCTGCAATGGGTGCGCGACAATATCGCCGAATTCGGCGGCGATCCGGACAACGTGACCGTGTTCGGCCAGTCCGGCGGCGGCGCCAAGATCGCCACCCTGATGGCCATGCCGGCCGCCGCCGGCCTGTTCCATCGCGCCGCCACCATGAGCGGCCAGCAGGTGACGGCGAGTGGCCCGCTGAATGCCACGCTGCGCGCCCAGGCGCTGCTCGACGCCCTGAAGCTGGCGCCGCAGCGGCTTGGCGAGATCCGCACCATGCCGTACCAACGCATTGTCGAGGTGCTCGGCACGCGCGACCCGGTGCTGCCCTTCGGCGGTGTTTCGTTCGCGCCGGTGCTGGACGAGCGCAACCTGCCGCGCCACCCGTTCTACCCCGATGCGCCGGCCCAGTCCGCCCACATCCCGATGATGATCGGGAACACGCACGACGAAACCCGCGCCTTCCTCGGAGGCGATCCCGCCAACTTCGCGCTGACGTGGGAGGCGCTGCCGGCCAGGCTGGCGTCCAACATGCGCGTCGATATCGAACCCGAGACGGTGATCGCCGCCTACCGCAAACTGTATCCGGCACTGTCGGCGAGCGACCTGCTGTTCAAGATCACCACCGCCTCGCGCTCCTGGCGCGGCGCGATCATCGAAGCCGAAGAGCGCGCCAAGGCCGGCACGCCCGCCTTTGTCTACCAGCTGGACTGGGCCACGCCAAAGGATGGCGGCAAGTTCGGCGCCCCGCACGCGTCCGACATCCAGCTGGTGTTCGACAACGTCGCCAAGCCCGGCGCAACCGCAATCGGCCCCCAGGCGCAAGTCATGGCCGACATGATGAGCGAGGCCTTCATCACCTTTGCCAGGAGCGGCGTGCCCAGCGCCAGGCAGCTGCCGCGCTGGGAGCCGTACGATCTCGCGCGCCGCCAGACCATGGTCTTCGACGTACCGGCGCGCATGGAAGACGACCCGCGCGGCGCCGAACGACGGCTGTTCGCGAAGGTGCCCTACGTCCAGCCAGGAACCTGACAGGTCCAGCCAATCTCGCATCGTTGGTCCAGCCAAACGGACTTTGTTGTGTCATAATTTCTGCACAACAAAACTGGAGACCACAATGCGAAACTCACTGCGCCTCAGCGTGCTGGCGCTGGCCTGCTGCTGCCTGCACGCCCAGGCCGCCGCGCCATCAACGCCTTTCACTGAGCCAAGCCCGCTGTCGCGCGCCGGCATCGATGCCAAAGGCTGGGCCGACACGACCGGCGGCGCCGGCGGCAAGATCATCCGGGTAACCAACCTGAACGCGTCCGGCGAAGGCTCGTTTGCCGCCGCGGTCAATGAAACCGGGCCGCGCATCGTGGTGTTCGAAGTGGGCGGCGTGATCGACCTGCAGGGCGCGAGCATCCGCATCCGCGAACCGCACCTGACGATCGCCGGCCAGACCGCGCCCGATCCCGGCATCACCTTCATCCGCGGCGAATTCGGCGTCGCCACCCACGACGTGATCGTCCAGCACATCGCGGTGCGCCCGGGGGAATTCGGCCGCGCGAAAAAGAGCGGCTGGAACGCCGATGGCCTCTCCACCGGTGCGGCCGACAACGTCATCGTCGACCATTGCAGCTTCAGCTGGGCCACCGACGAAAACCTGTCGGCCTCCGGTCCGCGCTTCGATGGCGCGAACGTCGAGGAATGGCGCCAGGCGACCTCGCGCCGCATCACCTTCAGCCACAACATCGTCGCCGAAGGATTGCGCGATTCGACCCATAACAAGGGCGAGCATTCGAAAGGCACGCTGGTCCACGACAATGCCAACCGGGTGCTCATCTACGGCAACCTCTACAACGCCAACCACGAGCGCAATCCGCTGGTCAAGGGCGGCGCGCACGTGGCGGTGGTCAACAACCTGATCCACGACTTCGGCGCCCGCGCGATCCACTACAACCTGATCGCCCACGAATGGGGCAACAACGCGCCGCAGCCAGGCGTCGTGACCCTGGTCGGCAACGTGGCGCGCGGCGGCGTCGACACGCTGCCGGGCGTGCCCCTGTTCAGCCTGGGCGGCGCCGGCGACGTCAACCTGTACCTGCGCGACAACCTGGCGATCGATGCCCACGGCAAGCCCTTGCCGCAGACCGGCAGCTATACCGCCTCCGGCGCACGCATCGTCGAAGCCAGGACGCCCTACCTGCCGCCCAACCTGAAGCCGATGCCGAGCGCGCGCCTGGAAAACGCGATCTACATGAGCGCGGGCATGCGGCCGTGGAAGCGCGATCCGATCGACTTCAAGATCATCTCGGACGCCGCCGAAGGACGCGGCCTGATCATCGATTCGGAAGCGCAATCGAGCGGCTACCCGAACTATGCGGCGACACGGCGCGCCTTCGACCCGGCGGAGTGGAACCTGGCCGACATGTCGCCCAGGGCGGGCTGGGATTCGCTGTTCCGGTAGGAGCAAGTTCGATCCCACATGATCTGGTGGTGCTCCCGGCGCCTTGGCGGAATCGCTTCGTGAATGTGCTGCCAAACGTCGGTTCCCATCCATTCGCGAAGGCGACGCCAGCATGTCATGCCGCTGCCGCGGCCGAGCTTACGCGGCAGGTGTTCCCAGGGTATTCCAGTCTTGAGAACACCCTGGGTTCCGGTCATGGCCGCGCGAGCATCGACGCGCTGTGCCACCTTTCGGGGATCGGTAATGGACCAGAAGATGCGTGGCTACAAGCGACCCCAGGTCTTCGGGAGAAGTGCCCGGGACATGGCATCAGTCCGTCCACGAGCACGGAAGCTACTTGAGTGCTTGGATAGAGCCTACTTAGGTCCGCTATCGACCCAAAGCGGACCAAAGATGCCTACATTTGATCAGTACCGCCAAACAGGAAAGGCCATCGCAAAACCAAGCTCTTGGAGCATGTCCATCATTGTGTTGACTTCATGAGCATCGACCGATGCAGGAACATCAACTGCATAGTGTTTGAACTGAGAGAAAACCTCGATACTGAGGCCCAGATCTACTAGCTCATCTTTGTACGGCTCAAGCTTAAGCCCTTCTTGCTCAGCAATCCAGACTAGCGAATGTCCTGATGGTTCTAAGGTAGTGAACTCGAAAACGCACCCGTTAACTGCGTCTGGCTCGGCAGAGAATTTATCGCCGAGCGCGAGGCCCTTGATAAAAAAAGGAGCGTTTCTAAGTTCGTAAATCGAGCCTGTTTTTTCACACCAAACATGTTCGGTCGCTACAGGCGGCCATCCATCGTCGACATCTAACGCAAAAGCTACCTTTTCCACTTCCCCTCCCAAATTTTACCTGCGAACTGACGATGAACGTCCGCTTCTGGCCCAGGCTGTGTAAAAACGTGAAATTGAGCGGCAGGTCCATCTTCAGTAAGAATTCGGTTTAATTGCGGAGTGCCAGGAAGGGCTGTGTCCCCCCGTGATCTCTGCGCGATATTTAGGCGGCCCGAGCAGCCAAAACCTCCGAAGCAAGCCAAAGCGCTGCGGAAACCGGGCATAGGCCCGGATTGCAGCCAGCATGCCAGTGATACCGAGCACCGCTATTAATCTCCGGAAATTATAGGCAAGCACGTGCAGGCTCATTTCGGTTGCGACGCGCTCTAGTCCTTTCGTCAGGAAGTGTGTCGCCCCCATCCAAGACTTGATCGTCCCATACGGATGCTCAACCGAGGAACGCCGAATTCGCATGGCATCGGGATTCTGCTCGAGGCGCATCTGCATCTCGTCGAGCACGTCCTGATGTTCCCAGCGAGATACCCGTCGTTGCGTACTCGGCGTGCATTTATCCTTGAGGTGGCAGCTCTTGCAGTTCGAGCTCCAGTACCGATTCAGCTTCATGCCTTTTTCGACGCTTGCGAAACGCCATATCAGGGATTCGCCTGCAGGGCAGCGATACTCGTTCTTTACTGGGTCGTATATGAAGTCGGCCTTGTCGAATCGACCGTCGGCCTTGGCACCTGAGGTTTTCGTAGGAGGTACCAAGACTGAGATGCCTGCTTCATGACAGGCCAAGATTTCCTCACCTTTGAAGTAGCCGCGATCGGCAATTACTGTCAGTGTCGTCGTACCGATTGCAGCACGGGCTTTCCTGGCCATGCTTGACAATTGGTCGCGGTCGCTGCCGTTATTAGTCACCTCATGTTCGACGATCAAATGATGCTTGGTGTCGACTGCGGTCTGCACGTTGTAGCCAACAATTCCCGAACCGCGTGCCATCATCGAGCGCGAGTCCGGGTCAGTAAGCGAGATCTGCGTTTCGCCAGTCTCTATCAGCTTCGCTTCAATTTCCTTGAGCGTCGCCATTTGAGATTTCATCGCTGCAATCTTGTCGTTGAGACGAACGCTTTTCGACTGTGCAGTGGCCGGTTCCTGCCGGTCAGCGGTATCGAGTTCCGCCAGATAGCGACCGATGTTCGCTTCGATCTCTGCCATCCTGCGCTTGAGTTTTGCGTCGGTAAAATTCCGATCGCTGCTGTTGACGGCCTTGAATTTGCTGCCGTCGATAGCAACAACTGCATCCGAAAACAGATCCAGCTGCTGGCAAAGCACGACGAACTGCCTGCAGACCTTGCCGATCGCTTTGCCATTATCTTTCCGAAAGTTCGCAATCGTTTTGAAATCAGGAGCCAGGCGTCTCGTGAGCCACATCAGCTCGACGTTACGCTGGGCCTCACGCTCAAGCCGCCGGCTCGATTGAATACGATTGAGGTAGCCGTAAATGTAGAGCTTGAGTAGCACAGCGGGATGGTAAGCCGGTCGTCCAGTCTTGGCCGGGCGCATGCGCTCGAATCCGAGACTGCAAAGATCAAGTTCGTCGACAAATACATCGACCACTCGAACCGGATTATCCTGAGTCACGTAGTCGTCCAGAAGTTCAGGAAGCAGTGTCCCTTGTCCGCGATCTTCGCCTTCGATAAAGCGCTTCATTTGACACCCCAGTGATGAGATACTTCCTCAACGCTTACCGAGCCGGGTTCGTTTACATGGCCTACGTTTTTACACAGCCTGGGCCGGATGCAGCCGTTCAGAATAGCCCAATATACGACCTTGTCGTTCTGACCACAAAAAAAGGTGTTATCAAACGTCCTTGGTCCGTCGGCCGCCCAGTGAAGCAACGACAGCGCTTCGGCGGCGGCTCGTTAGTGCCTGCACGAGTTTAACGTCGCAGCCGCGCGTTGCCCAGCAGGGCATTCCCGGCCCGATCCCCGACTATTCATATCTTAGTGCAACATCGCTAGCGTGCGCAGCTACTGTACGTTTATACAGTATCATGGCTTTCATTCGGTGATCGAGAAGAAGCGCATGACGATGCGACGCCTGGCCAAAACCGATGACACCACTGTTTCATGCGATTTTCCACACGAGCCCAGCGGGGCCCGATCGCATCGCCTCGTAACCTGGAATAGTTGCGAGGAACTTTGCGATGAGCGACACGACCGGCTTGTCAATAATTATTCAGCGAGGATAAACGATGAATTTCACACTACATTTTCTGGAACACGACGTCTCGATTGCTGAGGACACATGGACTGCTCTAGTCACCACAAGTACCGATGCGTCACTTGCGAATGTCCGGGCTACCATCCTGGGCGTTCTGGAGCGAAACGGAACTTTTTCCCTTGAGAACAGCAATGACCAGGTCGTACGCCGTATCGACACTGCTGCCGAATTCGAAGGATTCATGCAGGAAGTCGAGATGCAGCGTACCCAGTTTCAACAGGAGCAGGCGCAATAAGATCCACTGCATGATGCGCGGTGCGGTCGACATGCGCGGCCGCACCATCGCCGGCGAATCCGGCAATGGCGTTAGAACAACGCACCCTGCGGGCTGGTAAGGCGCGCGAAACTGTCGCCGACAAACGGCAGGATGCCGTCGGCGACGGGTTCCAACTGTTTTGCCAGGTAGTGTTCGTAGTCGATCGGCGCGCGCTGTTCTTCCATCCAGGCTTCCATCGGTTGCGGCCCGGCGGTCGTCATCAGGTAGCTGATCCAGCCGCCGTTGCGGTATTGCGCGCGCCGGCCCCGGGCGATATGGAAGTCGTCGGCGATGCGGGCGGCGCGCACGTGGGGCGGCACGTTGCGCTCGTATTCGTGGAGCGGCCGGCGCAGGCGCTTGCGGTAGACGAGCAGGTCGTCGAAGTCCCCGCGCAGGGTGCTCGCCACGTAGTCGCGCACGTATTCCTCGTAGGGTTCGCGCCGGAAGATGCGGCCGTACAGGCCCTGCTGGAACTGCTGCGCCAGCGGAGTCCAGTCGGTGCGCACCGCTTCCAGGCCCTTGTACACGATCTCCTCGCCACCTCCGGGCGTGCCGGCCAGGCCGGCGTAGCGCTTCTTGCTGCCTTCGTCCGAGCCGCGCACGGTCGGCATCAGGAAGCGCCGGAAATGGGTGTCGACCTCCAGCTCGAGCGCACTCGCGAGCCCGAGCTCCTCGCGCAGGTGCGTGCGCCACCAGCCGTTGACGTGCTCGGCCAGCTCGTGCCCGATGCGCAGCGCGTCGATGTCGGCATAGGGTCCGGCACCAGCGCCACCGAGCCACACGAAGGTGGAGTCGGTGTCGCCATAGATGACGTGGTAGCCGCGCGCCTCGATCAGTTCGCGCGTGCGGTGCATGATCTCGTGGCCGCGCATGGTGATCGAGGAAGCCAGGCGCGCATCGAAGAAGCGGCAGCCGGTGGTCCCGAGCACGCCGTACATGGCGTTCATGATGATCTTCAGCGCCTGCGACAGCGGCTGGTTGCCGGCGCGCTTGGCCGCCTCGCGGCCCTCCCACACGCGCGTGACGATGCCGGGCAGGCAGTGCCGCGTGCGCGAAAAGCGCGCGCCGCGAAAGCCCGGCACGGTGTCGGGTTCAAGCTCTTCCAGCCCCGCGACCAGTCCCACCGGATCGATCAGGAAGGTGCGGATGATCGACGGATAAAGGCTTTTGTAGTCGAGCACCAGCACCGAATCGTAGAGGCCCGAGCGCGAATCCATGACGAAGCCGCCCGGGCTGTCCGCGCCGGGCACGTCGCCGATGTTGGGCGCCACCCTGCCCAGGCGGTGCATGAGCGGAATGTAGGCGTGCTCAAACGCGGCAACCGATCCGCCGCTGCGGTCCGCCGCCAGGCCGGTGACACTGGCGCGCTCGAGCAGGAAGGCCATCAGGTTGGTCTTCTCAAAAATGCGGGTGACCAGTTCGCAGTCCTTCAGGTTGTAGCGCGCCAGCGCGGGCTTGTCCTGCGCGAACATGCGGTCGATCGAAGCCATGCGGTCGTAGGGATTGTCGATCGATTTGCCCTCGCCCAGCAGGCTTTGCGCCACGTTCTCCAGGCTGAACGAAGGGAAATTCCAGGTGGCCGAGCGCAGCGCCTCGATGCCGTCGATGACCAGGCGGCCGGGCAGGCCCGCGAAATAGCGTGCTTCACGTTCCGTGCCGGCCTTCGCATTGGTGCGCCATTCCATCGACGTGCCGCCGCGGCCGATGCGCAGCGGATGCCCCAGGCGTTCGGCGTGCTCCTGCAGCACGCGCAGGTCGAACCCGATCACGCTCCAGCCGATGATGGCGTCCGGATCATGGCGCGCCATCCACGCGTCGAGCTTCTCCAGCAAGGCCAGGCGCGTGTCGCAATATTCCAGCGCGAAGTCGAGCCCGGCCGGGTCGCCGTTGGGCGGCCCCAGCATGTACACCTGGCGCTGGCCGCAGCCTTCCAGGCCGATCGAGCGCAACTCGCCCTGCATGGTGGTTTCGATGTCGAGCGAGACGGTGCGCAGCCGCGGACGGTAGCCGGGCGCCGGTTTCAGGTGTGCGCCCAGCAGCAGCGCGGGGTCGCCAGCGGCCCGCGTACCTGTAAACGCCACCGGCGCCGTGATGAAGCGCTCCATCAGGTAGCGCTCGGGCGGACGGATATCGGCCTCGTAGACGTCGATCCCGTGCTCGCGCAGGCGCTTCTCCAGCCGCAGCAGATGGCGGTAGTGGCGGCAGTACAGCCCAAGCACAGGACGTCCGCGGAAGTCGCACAAGGCCAGCGGGCGCAGTTCAACGCCGCGTTCCCGCTGCAACAGACCCCTCGCCGCCGCCTCCTGTTCGGCCGGGACAAAGGCGACCGCCTCCGCCGCCGGCAGGCGCAGGCGGCAGGGACCGTCGTCGGTGGCGAGCCAGAGTTCGACTTCCACGCCGCCGGTCCCATCGTCGCCGTGGGTGCCGCGGTTGCCGTGGTTGCCAACATCGTCGCGCCAGTGGCGCGTCAGCAGGAAGCCCTGCCTTGCTGTGTCACTCATGGGTAGTCATGTGATGCGATGCGATCCACCGGCCAAAGGCGGCAGTTTATCAAATCCCCTGGAACGCATCAGCGGGTTTCGTCTGGCTTTCTGACGCGACTGCATGCCACACCGATCAAACCAGCGGCTGAAAGTGGCCTGAATACAACAGTGAAGTGGCCCGACCAAATTTAAATCTGGTCGTGTCAGCAGGAAAGAGTTACCTTCTTTACATTGCTGTACCTACAACAACGTAAAACATCAGGAGACTTTCGCATGCACCGCCCCGCCCTTCCGCTCAAGCTCACCATCCTCGCCTCGGCCCTGCTGGCCATCGGCGCCCCCGCCCACGCCCAGGAAACGACCGAGGTTCCCCAGACCGTGGTCGTGACCGGCCTGCGCGCCTCGCTCGAGAGTGCGCTGAACGAGAAGCGGACGGAAAACAGCATCGTCGACGTGGTCAAGGCCGAAGACATCGGCAAGTTCCCGGACACGAACCTGGCCGAATCGTTGCAGCGCGTGCCCGGCGTGGCGATCGACCGCGACGCCGGCGAAGGTCGCAGCATCACCGTGCGCGGCCTCGGCTCCGACTTTACGCGCGTGCGCATCAACGGCATCGAGGGCCTGGCCACGACCGGCGGCACCGACAGCTCGGGCGGCAACAACCGCGGCCGCGGCTTCGACTTCAACGTCTTCGCTTCCGAACTGTTCAGCTCCCTCACGGTGCGCAAGAGTTCCTCGGCCGAGATCGAGGAAGGCTCGCTCGGCGCCACCGTCGACCTGCAGACCATGCGCCCGTTCGACACCCCCAAGCGCGGCTTCAACGCCACCGCCATGGTCAAGGGGCGCTACAACGACATCTCGAAGAACACCGACCCGCGCGCCGCCTTCATGTTGTCGAACACCTTCAACAACAACACGATGGGCTTCCTGGTCTCGGGCGCCTTTTCAAAACGTAACGTCTACGAGGAAGGCTTCTCGACCGTGCGCTGGGATAACGGCCCGTCCTCGGGCGGCTGGTGCGCCCCACTGGGCGGCAGCGTCACGTCCGCCAACTGCGCGGCCCCGGTGGCCGGCTTCCCGACCGCCACGCGCCTGCCCGCCAGCGCTGCCGCCACCGCCGCCTACAACACCGCCTCGAACGCCGCCAACTTCCACCCGCGCCTGCCGCGCTACGGCCGCCTGACGCACGACCAGGACCGCGTCGGCCTGACCGCCTCGTTCGAGTGGAAACCGATGAAGGGCACGCGCATTTCGCTCGACATGCTGTACGCCGACCTGTCGGCCACGCGCGAAGAAAGCTACCTGGAAGCGATCTCGTTCAGCCGCTCCGCCTCGCAAGGCGGCAAGCCGCAAACCTCGGTGGTGCAGGCCGAGTACGACGCCCAGGGCCGCCTGCAGTACGGCGTCTTCAACGGCGTCGACATCCGCTCCGAAACCCGCTTCGACGACCTCTCGACCAAGTTCACCCAGCCGACCCTGACGGTGGCCCACCGCATCAGCGACACGCTCGAGATGAATGCCCGCATCGGCCGCGCCAAGTCGGATTTTAAAAACCCGGCCCAGACCACGGTGACGCTGGACGCGCCGAACGTCAACGGCTACACGATCGACTTCCGCAACGGCGACCGCCTGCCGCTGATCACCTACCCGTTCGACCCGGCCGCCGGCAACGCGCTCGGCATCGTCGGCGTGCCTGCCGGCGCCGCCAGCGTCACCACCGCCACCCCGAGCGAGATCCGCATCCGCCCGCAGGGTTCCGTCAACCAGAATGACGTCGCCCACCTCGACCTCGCCTGGCGCGCCACCGACACCTGGACCTTCAAGGGCGGCGCCGACCTGAAGACCTACAAGTTCAAGACCTACGAATCGCGCCGCCCGAACGCATCCGGCGAAGCCATCTACAGCCTGCCGGCCGGCACCAGCCTGGCCGGCCTGACGCGCGTGCTGTCCGGCTTCGGCGATGGCCTCGACCTGCCGGCCGGCAGCGCCACCAGCTGGCTGATCCCGGACGTGCAAGCCATCACCAAACTGTACGACGCCTACTGCAACTGCCTCAAGAGCGGCCCGGCCGGCGGCCCCGGCGACTTCACGCTGACCTCGACCACCAACGGCAACGCGCGCGGCAACAACCGCGACATCAAGGAAGAAGACAAGGGCGTGTTCCTGCAGGCCGACTTCGACAGCGAAGTGTATGGCCTGCCGCTGCGCGGCAACATCGGCGGCCGCTACGTCAAGACCAAACTGACCGCGCAAGGCTACCTGGCCACCGGCGGCGGCACCCCCGTCACCGCGACCAACGACTACGACGACTTCCTGCCCTCGTTCAACGTGACCGCCAACGTGACCCCGGACTTCCTGGTGCGCCTGGCCGGCGCCAAGGTGATGTCGCGTCCGCCGCTGGGCAACCTCAACCCGGGCGGCACCGTCGCCACCTCCGGCTCGCTGTCGATCAACTCCGGCAACCCGACCCTGGCGCCGTTCCGCGCCAAGACCATGGACGCCTCGTTCGAGTACTACTTCAAGAACAAGGCTTTCCTGGGCCTCGGCCTGTTCCAGAAGAACATCGACAGCTACGTCCAGGCGATCCGCCAGTCGCTGCCGTTCAACCAGACCGGCCTGCCGACGACCCTGCTGCCGGCCAGCTTCAACGGCACCGAAGTGTTCGACGTCACCTCGTTCGCCAACACGCCGGGCGGCAAGCTGCGCGGCTACGAGCTGAACTACCAGCAGCCCTTCACCTTCCTGCCGGCCTGGGGCCGCGACTTCGGCCTGATCGCCAACTACACCAAGGTCAGCTCGAAGATCAACTACCTGATCTCGAGCACCGCGGCCAACAGCGGCACCGTGACCGACGACCTGGTGAACCTGTCGCCGAAATCGTGGAACACCACCTTCTACTACGACGACGGCAAGTTCAGCGCCCGCCTCACCGGCGCCAAGCGCTCGGGCTACCTGCAGATCGTCCCGGCGCAGAACAACAACGACGTGCAGGGCAAGAACGAGACCTTCAACGTCGATTTGTCGGTGTCGTACAAGTGGAACGACAAGCTGGAGTTCACGTTCGAGGGTGTCAACCTGACCAACGAAGAGAATGACCAGTTCGTGAGCCGGGCACGCAACAGCGTGCTGGTGAACCACGTGACCGGGCGCGAGTTCCTCGTGGGGGCGCGCTACAAGTTCTAAGACCTGTTCAGTCGCACCCTGTCTGCGCGAAGCAAAAAGCCGTCGATCATGTCCTGTGATCGACGGCTTCCCTTTGCCTGATCTGGCCAGTGACATTTGATCAAAGAAGATGACACATGAACCGACGCCGCCTCTTCGCCCTGCTCCTCGCCGCGCTGGCGCTTCCGGCATGCGCACTGCCCCCTTATATAGGCACGGCAGCAGGGTCGGCCAAGCCGCGTGTCATCGTGTCGACCGACATCGGCGGCACCGACTTCGACGATTTCCAGTCGCTGGTGCACCTGCTCCTCTACGCCGACGCGATCGACCTCGAAGGCTTGATCGCCTCGCCCTGGGGCGAGGGCCGGGATCGCAAACGGCATCTGTCGGCCATCATCGACGCCTACGAAAAAGACTACCCGAACCTGAAGACCTGGTCGCGCGACTATCCTGCGCCGGCCTACCTGCGCAGCATTGCCAAGCAGGGCGGCGTGGACCTGGCGGCGCCGCCGGGCTGGGGCCAGCCGACCGAAGGCTCGAACTGGATCATCGCCCATGCCCGCCGCGACGATCCGCGGCCGCTGTGGGTCTTGTTGTGGGGCGGCTTCGAAGACCTGGCACAGGCGCTGCACGACGCGCCCGACATCAAGCCGAAGCTGCGCGTCTACCTGATCGGCGGCCCGAACAAGAAATGGTCGACCGTGGCCTACGACTACCTGGCGCGCGAACACGCGGACCTCTGGATCATCGAAAACAATGCGACTTACCGGGGCTGGTTCAGCGGCGGCCAGCAGTCCGGCGACCTGGGGAATACGGCCTTCGTCGCGCGCCACGTCAAAGGCGTCGGCACGCTGGGCGACTACTTCGCCGGCATCGCTCCCCGGATCAAGATGGGCGACACCCCGTCGCTGGCCTACGTGCTGGGTGCGAACCCCGACAACCCCGGGGCCGGAGGCTGGGGCGGCAGTTTCGTGCGGGCCTGGGAGCGGCCCCGTTCCGTCTTCACCGCGCCGCCGACGCAAGACACCGAAGTCGAAACCTTTTCGATCGTGGAACTGGTCTACCGGCCCGCCGGCAAGGCGCCGGCCGCGCCGCATGCCAGCGTTGTCATCGACAAGCAAAGCTTCCAGGGCTTCGCGCATGCGGACGGTTCGTGGCGCTTGCTGCTCTCGCCGAAAGAAGACAAGGCCTGGATCTACCGCATCACCAGCAACCATCCGGGACTCGACGGCCAGACCGGCGCCTTTACTTCGCGCATGCCGCGCCCGGAGCGGGCCAGGCAGCCTTCGAACAAATATCCGAACTGGTGGACAGACGATCCCGATCCCGCGCTGAGCGAAGGCCCGCACCAGGGCGCGAAGACGATCAGCCGCTGGCGCGAAGCCTTCCTGCGCGACTTCGCGGCGCGCCTGCGCCGCACGCAAACGCCTGCACCTGCGCCTGCGCCTGCGCCATGATGCGTTCGGGCCGCGGCATGGCCACGCCAGCGGTCGCCGGTCAGCGCATCAGGCCCTTGATCACGTCGGCGCCGAAACCCATCTTTTCGTAGTGCGCCTCGCACATCGCGATGTAGTCGTGGACGTCGAAATGGCCGGCCGAGTTGCCTTGCTCGTCGAGCCAGATCAGCGGTCCGCTGACGATGAAGAACACGCGCATCGGCTCTTCGTGTTCAAAGGCCACCAGGGTATGGCCCTCGCCCGGCGTTTCGTACACGAAGTCGCCGCGGGTTGCAGTCCAGTCGTGCTCGAGGTAGCCCCATTTGCCGGAAATCGTGTACGCGAACACTTCGTGCGGATGGTAGTGGCGGTTGACCAGGCCGGCCTTTTTCGCCATCAGGATGTCGCACCATTTGTTCGCCGACGGCGAGATCCAGAGCGGGCGCGACGACACGGTGTCGGTAAACGGAACGTACAGCCGTTCGTCCTCGGACGCAGCATCGGCGATATAGGCCTCGGGAAGCGCATGCGGCTTGAACGGATTGGCGATCGGGCTCAGGTCGCGCCAGAATTCATTGTTGGCCTTGTCTACCATGGGAGTCTCCTGCGTTATAAGAATGGATGAAGGAAGGTCCAATATAGCGCCGGAACCGGTCTTGCGATTGACTGAGCGGGACATGCAGGCGGCATCCGCCGGCGCCCTGCCCGCAACCACGCCCGCTGTGCTATGTTGGGGAAATACGCTGCGAAGGCCGCCACCGAAGCGGCGCCGACTGACGGAGACCAACGATGCCTGCCCTTTTCCCCTGCGTCACCCATGCGTCCACGGCGGCGGTCGCACCGGGCGAGAGGCTGTCCTATTGGGACCGTTACAACGCCGGCGCACTGGTCGGGTTGCGCACCACGTCGCAGTCGCCCGACGGCCTGCTCGCGCGCCAGACCAATGCCGCATTCCCCGGCATGGGCCTGGCCGACATCGCAGGCAACGCGCACGCCGTCGAGCGCAGTGCGCGCCTGGTCGGCATGTACCCGAAGGAAGCGGTGTTCGCCTGCCACCTGGTCAAGGGCACGGCGCTGTTCACCCAGGGCGGCGCGCGGCTCCGGCTCGCGGCCGGAGACACGATCGTGTACGACACGCGCCGCCCGTACACGCTCGCCTTTCTCTCGGACATGCAGCAGTTCCTGGTCGACATCCCCGTCGCCGAACTTGACGCATGCTGGGGCGTGCGCGTCGGCCAGCTCCCGCTTCGGATCGCCCCGGCCGGCGGCGTCGGGGCGGTACTCGGGGCGGAGCTGCGCCGCACCCTGCGCAATTACCTGGAAGCGCCGACGAGCGACGGCGCCATCGCCCTGCCCGCATGTACCCACACGGTACTGCGCACGATCGCGCAGTCGGGTTTGCGCGGACCCGACGTACTGCCACGCTCGCTGCTACACGTTCTCGCGGCCAGGATGCACGTGGCCCGGCACCTGCGCGACCCCGGCCTCTCCCCGCGCGACGTCGCCCGCGCCACGGGGGTGTCGGTACGCCACCTGAACCGGCTGTTCGCGCAGGAAGACACGTCGCTGGCGGAGCATATCTGGTCGCAGCGCACTGCCATGGCATACCGCGAGCTGATGCACCCGGGAGCGCGGAATGCGGCAGTCGGCGAGATTGCGTTTCGCTGGGGATTTTCGAGCCAGGCGCACTTTTCGCGCGCGATTGCAGCGGCCTATGGGGCGTCGCCGTCGGTGCTGCGCAGGAAGGCGCACGGGTGAGTGGCAGGTCCGGTGCTGCCTGGCCGGAACCCGCTGTGTCCGCTGTGTCCGCTGTGTCCGCTGTGTCCGCTGTGTCCGCTGTGTCCGCTGTGTCCGCTGTGTCCGCTGTGTCCGCTGTGTCCGCTGTGTCCGCTGTGTCCGCTGTGTCTTAAGACGACGGTGTCAGCGCGCGCGGCAGGAGAACCCATGCTGGGTCACACTGCACCCGCGCTTGACGCATTGCGCCGGCCCATAGCCACGCTCCCTGCATGCCTTCAAGGTCGCTGCCGACGCGGCAGCCGGGCGCGCGGGCTTTTTTGCGGCGACGGTGGAGGCGCGTGCCGGCGGCCGCACGGGCTCGCGTTTGCGCCGCTCCTTTGCCGGCACGGCAGCGGCCTTTGCCTGTGCCTGCACCTTTCGGGCCGACGGCTTCGGTATCGGGGAAGTGGACCGTGGTTTCGCGGCCTGCCTGGGTTTCGGCCGCGCCAGAGGCGCCGCCTCGCTCTTCACCGGCGAGGGCGCCGGTTCGGCCTTGGACAAAGTGTATTCCTCGGGTTTGAGCATCACCAGCGGCGGCACGGCAGGCAAAGGCGTGCTCGCGGCGGCGATCGGCTGCACGCGCGCGCCGGCGACGGGTGGCAGCGTAGTCGCCTTTGCCGCGATTGTCCCATCGACCCGCGCTACTTCCTTGGCCTGGCTGGCGACGAGCGCGAGCGATCCGGCATCGCTGCGTTCCTGGTACAACCAGCGGCCGCCCTGGATGAGCAGCCCGCCGGCCAGCAGGCACGCACCCCACAGCAGATAGCGCCGCGGGGACTGCGTGCGGCCGCTCGCAGCAGGAATGAACGGGGCGGCTGCCTGTGGCGGCGTTGCGGGCAACGTGAAGTCGAAGACCGGGTCTTGCGGCAGCGTCGCACCCGACGCCGGGTTCACGGCAGGGGCGTCCTCTTCAGCCATGTGCAGGGCAGGCTCGCGCTGGGACTGCGCCGGGGATCCCGGCAAGGGCAATGTAAAGTCGAACAGCGGGTCCGGCGGCGGCGCGGTGCGTACCGGCTCGGTCGCGGGAAGCACGGACTGCGCCTCCGGCGCGGCGATTTCCCCGACAGCCTGGGGTAACCGGGGTGCCGGCTCCCTTGCCTCCTCGAGCGCAGGGGCGGCCGGCTCGGCGGCGGGCTTTTGCCGCCACACGCCCATAGCAACGCGGCGATCCGCAGGCCCGGCCGACCCTGCGGTTACGCGGCCTGGCGCCTCGTTTGCCGCTTGCGGATGCCCGGCGGTTGCAGCCGGCGACATGGAGCGTTCAGCGCTTAATCCTATGTCTTCAAGCAATTGCGTCTTCATGATGTACTGCCTGCCTCCCGATTTCAGAGGTAGAGCTTAGCGCCTTTTGGAATTCGAGCCTGCTCAGTTAGAAAGAATCGGGCGCTTCGCGAGAGAGTCCGGCCGGAGCCCTCCTTCCTGCATGCCTGATGTCGAGTTGTGTCAGCTTTTCCGAAGTCGTTAGTGCTCAGTAAGTTCGGCTGCTTATCGGTCATTGTTGGTTAGTTACATTATAACGGCAGCCGACATCGGCTGGGTTCAAATGGACCACGAGTTCACCGTTGCCGGGGTCAGCGCTGCGGCCGGACATCCCTGCTAGACTCGCAGGCTTGCCACCTTCACATCGACATCGACAAACGCCATGGAACAGGAAATCTCCCGTTATTGCAGCAAAGCCCTCACCGCATGGATCACCGATGCATTCGCCGGGTGCGGCGTCGCGCAGCACGATGCCGCCGCCGCCGCCCAGGTGATCGTCCGCACCAGCCTGCGCGGCATCGACACCCATGGCCTGGCGCGCGTCCCGGCCTATGTCGACCAGTTGCGCGCGGGCCTGACCCGTGCGCAAGCCAGGCCGCGCACGGCGGCCAGCCATGGCTTCCTGCACTGCGACGGCGACGGTGCGCTCGGCCAGCTGAGCGCCAGCGTGGCCATGCATGCTGCCATCGAACAGGCGCAGGAAACGGCCATCGTGGCGGGCACGGTGAGCAATTCGGGACACATGGGTGCCCTCGGCCTGTATGCCCTGCAGGCGGCCGAACGAGGCCTGATCGCCTTCATTTGCCAGCGCACGCCGCCGATCATGGCCTTGCCGGGTTCGACGGACCGGGCCATCGGCAACAACCCGATCGCCTACGCCTTTCCGGTGCCTGGCGGGGTTCCGCTGGTGTTCGATATGGCGGCGAGCAAGGTCGCGCGCGGCAATGTCCTGGCTGCGGTCCGGCAAAAGGCGACGGCGATTCCCGAAGGCTGGGCGATCGACCCTTCAGGACAACCGACGACCGATCCGCTCGCCGCGCTGGCCGGCTCGATGCTGCCGATGAGCGGCCACAAGGGCATCGGCCTGGCGATGCTGGTGGAAGGCCTGGCCGGCAGCCTGAGCGGCATGGCCTACGAGGGGCCTGGCGCCGCCGGCGCCATGCCGGGCGGCGTGGCGACCGCGAGTGCCTTCCTGTTCGTGATCAATCCCGACCATGTGTGCGGCAGGGAGGCGTTCGAGCGCCACATCACGGAGTGGACGGCGCACTACCTCGCCGTTTCCGGGGCGCAGGCGCGGTATCCGGGGCAACGGCAGGCGCGGTGCGAGGAGGAGCGGCTGGTGCACGGGATTCCGATGGATGCGGAGCTGGTTGCGCAGTTGCGGCAGGTGGGGACGCTCGTTGGGAAGGGGTTCGACCTTGATCGTGTTGTTCAGGGCAGTGCGAGCGCGGCAAGCCAAATTTAGCGTAAAAACGCAAAAAGCCCACCAGTTTCAACTGGCGGGCTTCGCTTTATAACTAGCCTGACGATAACCTACTTTCACACTGGTTGCAGCACTATCATCGGCGCAAAGTCGTTTCACGGTCCTGTTCGGGATGGGAAGGGGTGGGACCGACTTGCTATGGTCA
>NZ_JCASIG010000013.1:0-24762 GCF_059685715.1 Telluria sp. ZB2R32
TGAGCGCTGGCCCGTGTCACGCTCCTGCTGGCGTACCCAGCGGCGCAGCGTCTCCGGCGTGCAGCCGATCTTGGCCGCGATCGACGTGATCGCCGCCCACTGCGACTCGTACTGGCTGCCGGCTTCGCTGACCATGCGCACAGCGCGCTCGACGACTTCGGGGGAATACTCGGGTTGCTTTTTCATGACTCCATTCTCTCAAACAATGGAGCCTCTACAAAACCCGGGGCGATTCAGTTCGCGGCCTTGCCGAAGGAACTGGTGGTCACGTTGGCGGGGCTGGCGCTGGTCGGGCCGATCACGGCCAACCTGGCCGGTGTCGTCGCCGCCGACGACCACCGCGAAGCGGCCGTCATCACTTTCCTCGCCACCGCATCCGGCATGCGCTTCCTCGGCCTCGGTTCGGCTTTCTGGGGCATCGTCATCGGCATGGTGGCCTGGTGGATCCTGCATGGGAGGAGGGCGCCGACACATCCAGTCAAGTAGGACTGACCGCGCGCAATTCAAACACCAACGATTACGGAGACACGTATCATGCGACACATCGACATCCACAAGACCGCGGACGCGGCCAGGTTCAACCGCTTCCATGCAGCGCTGCTGCTGTGGTGCGCGATCATCATCATCTGCGACGGCTACGACCTGGCGGTGGCCGGCATCGCGCTGCCATCGATCATGCAGGACATGGGCGTCACTGCCCAAAACGCCGGCTTCATGGTCAGTTCCGCCCTGTTCGGCATGATGTTCGGCGCGATCACCCTCGGCACCCTGGCCGACCGCATCGGCCGGCGCGCCGCGATCGCCATCTGCATCGGCCTGTTCAGCGTGTTCACCGCCGCCGCGGGTCTCACGAACGACCCGTACGTGTTCAGCGCCATGCGCTTCCTGGCGGGCCTGGGCATCGGCGGCGTCATGCCCAACGTGGTGGCGCAAATGACCGAATACTCGCCGCGCAAGATCCGCGCCACGATGGTGACGCTGATGTTCAGCGGCTACGCCGTCGGCGGCATGCTGGCCGCCGTCCTCGGCAAGGGCTTGATCGAACAATACGGCTGGCAGTCGGTGTTCCTGGCGGCCGGCGTGCCGGTGCTCCTGATTCCGTTCGTGCTGAAGTCGATGCCGGAATCGATGCCTTTCCTGCTCAAGCAGGGCCGCCTGGACGAACTGAAGGCGATCCTTGGCCGCCTCGACCCGGCCTATCGCGCCCAGCCGGGCGACCGCTTCGACCTGCCGGCGGTCGAGCGCGCTTCCGGCGCGCCAGTTGGCCAGCTGTTCCAGGTCGGCAGGGCGTTTTCCACCGCGATGTTCTGGATCGCCTTTTTCATGTGCCTGTTCATGGTGTACGCGCTCAGTTCCTGGCTGACCAAGCTGATGGCGGGCGCCGGCTACAGCCTCGGCTCGGCGCTGACGTTTGTCCTGGTGCTGAACTTCGGCGCGGTGATCGGCGCCGTCGGCGGCGGCTGGCTGGCCGACAAGTTCCACATCAAGTACGTGCTGATGGCGATGTATGCGCTGGCAGCGGTGTCGATCTCGCTGCTTGGCTATCCTGTGTCGACGCCGGTGCTGTTCCTGCTGGTGGGCCTGGCCGGCGCCTCGACCATCGGCACCCAGATCGTCACCTACGCCTACGCCGGCCAGTTCTATCCGGGGGCGATCCGCTCGACCGGCATCGGCTGGGCCTCTGGCGTCGGCCGCAGCGGCGCGATCCTGGCGCCGATCGCGATCGGCACCCTGGTCGGCATGACCCTGCCGCTGCAGCAGAATTTCATCGCGATTGGGATTCCCGCGGTGGTGGCGACGCTTGCGGTGGCGCTGATCCGGCATGAGCGTTCCGCTGCTGCGCCGGAACTGCGGGTAGCCGCAGTGCGCAAGACCGCCTGAAGGCCGCTCTGCCTAGCCCGCGAAGGCCTGCACCAGCCGGTTGAAGCTAGCCGGGTGGGTGACGTTCATCCCGTGCGAGGCGCCGGCGACCGTGCGCTTGTCCACCTGCGCGATCCAGCCGGCCAGCTTTTCCACGTTGTCGCGGTACATGCGCGGACTCTTTTCGCCGGCGATCAGCAGGGTGGGACAGGCGACGGCGCCGGCCGCGGCGCGCGAATAGGCCGGCAGCGGATCGCGGAACTGCTTCGGCAGCGTGGCCGCGTTGGCCAGGGCCATGCTGCGGAACGCCGGGCTGCTGCGGCGCCAGATGCCGGCCATGCTGACCGAGTCGACGAACATTTCCAGTCCCGCGTCCAGCGCGCCGCCGGCGATCAGCGCGGCGACCTGGTCGCGCAGCGCCAGCGTGGCGGGCGGCAGCGCGGCTTCCACACCGTCCCCAAGGTCGAGCGGGCCGCCGGGATCGGCGAGGGTCAGGGTCTTCACCAGCACCGGATGAGCGCGTGCCAGCTGGAAGGCGACGCAGGCGCCGCGCGAATGCCCGACCAGGTGCACCGGACCGCTGTGCAGGACGCTGATGAATTCCGCGAGTTCGGCGACGTGCGCCTCCCAGCTGAACGCGCCCTGTGCGCCGGTTTCGTCATTCGGCCAATCATGCGGCCAATAATGGCCGAGGCTGACCGACACGCACAGGAAATGCGTCGACAGCGCCGCCGTCTGCGCGTTCCAATAGCGGTAGTCGCACAGCGAGCCATGCACGAACACGAGCGGCTCGCCCGCGCCCGAGGCGACGTAGGCCATGCGCTGCCCGGATGGCAGCGTGGCGAAGCTGGGTTCGGGTACGGCAAAGATGGGGGAATTCACACGGGCGTTCATAGTCGGCCTCCTTGTCGCTACTATGCTCCTGTACGAGCATTAAGAAAATCGCATAATATTGATCATATCCATCTGATTTTCTGATAGCTTCGAAGACCTTATGAAAGCGCTCGACCTGGACGTACTGGCCATGATCGTGGCCGTGGCCGACACCGGCAACATCAGCCGCGCGGCCGAACTGGTGCATCGCTCGCAATCGGCGGTGAGCATGCAGATCAAGACGCTCGAAAGCGCGCTCGGCAAGCCGCTGTTCGTGCGCCGGCCGCGCAGCGTGACGCCCACCCAGGATGGCGAAACCCTGCTGGTATACGCGCGCCGCATGCTGGCGCTGCGCGAGGAAGCCTGGGCGGCCGTGGTGCGGCCCGACGTCACCGGCCGCGTCGTCATCGGCGTGCCCGACGATTACGCGTCGTCGCTGCTGCCCTCGATCCTGAAGAAGTTTTCCGCCACTTACCCGAAGGTCGAGATCGGGGTGGTCGGGCTGCCGAGCGTGCAGCTCGCGCCGCTGGTCAAGGACGGCTCGGTCGACCTGGCCTGCGCCACGCGGGTGAAAGGCCTGTCGGGAGAGTTCATCCGCTTCGAACCGATGGTCTGGGCCGCCAACGCGAGCGCCGGCGAGCTGTGGCGCGAGCGGCCGCTGCCGATCGCGGTCTTCCTGCCCGGGAGCGTGGCGCGCGAAAACGCCATCCGCAGCCTGGAACGCGCGAAGATCCCTTACCGCACCTCGTACGAGAGTCCCAGCATTCTCGGGCTGCTGAGCATGGTCGAGGCGGGGCTGGCGGTGGCGCCGCTGGCGCGCTGCGCGGTCCCGGCCCACTTCGCCCTGCTGGACGAGACACAGGGCTTGCCCGACATCGACCCGCTCGAGATGATCCTGGCGCGCAGCACCAAGTCGCGCCGGCCGCCCTGCGATTTTTTGGCCGAGAAGATCATGGCCGAGCTGCGACGGTAAGCTTTCGCACCGAGACATCGCCGGTTGCTATGTGAGACAATCGCGGCTTCCGCAATGACGTGCACCTCGCTTAGTCATTGACCTGTACAGCCCTGCCTTGCAGGGCTTCGTATTTTGCATATTGTTATATGGCTGGGACGACGCATCATGCCGGACCGTCGCTGCCACCAACTGGAACACTTCCATGGAAATCAAAGTCAACTTCCTCGACAAACTGCGCCTGGAGGCCAAGTTCGATGACTTCACCGTCATCGCCGACCAGCCGATCCGCTACAAGGGCGACGGCTCGGCGCCGGGTCCCTTCGATTACTTCCTGGCTTCGTCGGCCCTGTGCGCGGCCTATTTCGTGAAGTTGTACTGCAACACCCGCGACATCCCGACCGAGAACATCCGCCTGTCGCAAAATAATATCGTCGACCCGGAAAACCGCTACAAGCAGATCTTCAAGATCCAGGTCGAGCTGCCGACCGATATTTCGGACAAGGACCGCCAGGGCATCCTGCGCTCGATCGAGCGCTGCACCGTCAAGAAAGTCGTGCAGGAAGGACCGCAGTTCGTCATCGAAGAAGTCGAGAGCCTGGACGCCGACGCCCAGGCGCTGCTGACGCTGCAGCCGGATGCCGCGGCGCGCACCTACATTCCCGGCAAGGACCTGGCCTTGGAGGAAACCATCGCCAACATGTCGGCGCAGCTGGCCAGCTGGGGCATCAAGATCGAGATCGCCTCCTGGCGCAACATCGTGCCGAACGTGTGGTCGCTGCACATCCGCGACGCGCATTCGCCGATGTGCTTCACCAACGGCAAGGGCGCGACCAAGGAAAGCGCACTGGCTTCGGCCCTGGGCGAATACATCGAACGCCTGAACAACAACCACTTCTATGCCGGCGTGTTCTGGGGCGAAGACATCGCCAGGGCCGACTTCGTGCATTACCCGAGCGAGCGCTGGTTCAAACCGGGACGGAGCGACAAGCTGCCGAAGGAAATCCTCGACCCATATACCCTCGGCATCTATGACCCGGACGGCGAACTGCGCGGCTCGCACCTGGTCGACACCAATTCCGGCAACGCGGAGCGCGGCATCGTCTCGCTGCCCTACGTACGTCATTCGGATGGCGCAACCGTGTACTTCCCGTCGAACCTGATCGAGAACCTGTATGCCAGCAACGGCATGAGCGCCGGGAATACGCTGGCCGAGGCGCAGGTGCAGTGCCTGTCCGAGATCTTCGAGCGCGCGGTGAAGCGCGAAATCCTCGAAGGCGAATTCGCCTTGCCGGACGTGCCGCAAGAGGTACTGGCGAAATACCCCGGTGTCAATGCCGGAATCAAAGGCCTGGAAGAGCAGGGCTTCCCGGTGCTCGTCAAGGATGCGTCGCTGGGCGGCCTGTATCCGGTGATGTGCGTCACCCTGATGAACCCGCGCACCGGCGGCGTGTTCGCCTCGTTCGGCGCGCACCCGAGCTTCGAGGTGGCGCTGGAGCGCAGCCTGACCGAACTGCTGCAGGGGCGCAGCTTCGAAGGCTTGAACGACTTGCCGCAGCCGACCTTCGCCAGCGAAGCCGTGACCGAGCCGTACAATTTCGTCGAACACTTCATCGATTCGAGCGGCGTGGTGTCGTGGCGCTTCTTCAGCGCCAAGTCGGACTACGACTTCGTCGAGTGGGATTTCTCCGGCGAGGGCAAGGACTCGAACGCGCAGGAAGCGGCGACCCTGCTCGGCATCCTGGAAGAGATGGGCAAGGAAGTCTACACGGCCGTGTACGACGAACTCGGTGCGGTCGCCTGCCGCATCCTGGTGCCGGGCTATTCGGAAATCTATCCGGTCGAAGACCTGGTGTGGGACAACACCAACAAGTCCCTGCTGTTCCGCGAAGACATCCTGAACCTGCACCGCCTGGACGACGAGCAGCTGTCGGATTTGCTGGATCGCCTGGAAAACAACGAGCTCGACGAACATTCGGATATCGCCAGCCTGATCGGCATCGAGTTCGACGAAAACACCGAGTGGGGCCAGCTGACCGTGCTCGAGTTGCGCCTCCTGATCAACCTGGCGCTGAACGAATTCGAAGCCGCCCACGACCTGGTCGGCGCCTTTTTGCAGTACAACGACAACACGGTCGAGCGGCGCCTGTTCTACCAGGCGCTGAACGTGGTGCTGGAAGTGGTGCTGGACGACGAGCTGGAACTGGACGATTACGTCCACAACTTCCGCCGCATGTACGGCGACGTGCGCATGGACGCCGCGCTCGGCTCGGTGGACGGCAGCGTGCGTTTCTTCGGCCTGGCACCGACCAGCATGAAACTGGAAGGGCTGGACCGCCATCACCGCCTGATCGACAGCTACCGCAAGCTGCATGCGGCGCGCGCCAGGGTGGTCATGTAGGGTGGACTCCCGAGTCCACGCGTAAACGCCGCGCACCGCCTGCTTCCACGGCCACGGAAACGGCGTCATATCAGGGAAACCCTTACGCAGGTTCCCCGATGCCCCGGCGCGCAACCTCCGCCATACTGACGCTTGATGTTCGATGCATGAGGCGCTCGCGTGACCAGCCAGGTCGCGCGTGTGCGCCATGCGCGTCTATGCCAGGAGGAACCAGCCAATGAAATCCCACTCTGCACCATTCGAACGCGAGCCCGGATCGCATGCGAAGTCACGCATGGAACGCCGCAGCAAGCGCCGCATCGCCAAGGCCATTGTCGCGCGCGGCCTGCGCCGGCGCCGGGGATTGGCGCGCGTCGTGCTGTCGGGCGGCGCGGCGGCGGCGATCGCCACCATGGCGACGTTGTTCGAAGCCACGCTCTAGCACCATGATGGAGTCCCGCATGAACCAACCCAATCCGATCGTGTCCTCGCGCGACCTCGCACGCATCGAGGCGCTGCTGGGCGCCATGCCCGCGCGCACGCTGCCCGGCAAGGACGCGCTGATCGATGAACTCGACCGCGCCGACGTGCGCGCGCCGCACGACATGCCGCCGGACGTCGTCACCATGAATTCGACGGTACGATTTGCAATGGCGGTGCCGCGCAAGGAATTCTGCCTGACCCTGGTGTATCCGGAAGACGCCGGCTGCGCGGACCGGATCTCGGTGCTGGCGCCGGTCGGCAGCGCGCTGCTTGGCCTGGCGGCCGGGGACGCGATCGAATGGCCGACGCCGCGCGGCGGCAAGCTGCGCCTGGACGTGCTCGAAGTGGTGGCGCAACCCGAGCGCGAGGGCGACTTCCTGCGCTGATCGGGCACAGGCGCCGATATTATCCGGCGCCGTACTGCAAGTGCTGGCGCACCAGGTCGGCGACCGTCGGCGCCTGCAGTTTTTCCATCATGCGCGCCTTGTGTACCTCGACGGTGCGCACGCTGATGCCGAGGTCGCGCGCGATCTCGCGGTTGTGGCGGCCGGCCACCACCAGTTGCATCACTTCGCCTTCCCGTGGGGTCAGGCTGGCATGGCGCCGCGCATAGTCCGCATGGGCCGGGCCGGCGCGGTTGTCGCTGGCCTGGCGCAGGAAGGCTTCTTCGATCGCCGCCACCAGTTGCGCTTCGCGCAGCGGCTTTTCCAGGAAGTCGACCGCGTCGGCGCGAAACGCTTCGCGTGCCGAATCGACGTCGCCGTGGCCGGTGATGACCAGTACCGGCAGGCGGCAGCCGCGCTCGCGCAAGGTCTTTTGCAGCGTCAGGCCATCCATGCCCGGCATGCGGATGTCGAGCAGCATGCAGCCGCGCATGGCCGGCGACCAGGCCTGCAGGAAGGCTTCGGCGTCGGCGAAGAACGCCGTGCGGTAGCCGTGCAGGCTCAATAGCAGGCCGAGCGCATCGCGCACGGCGGCGTCGTCGTCGACGATGTAGACGGTGTTTTCAGTGGTCATACGATGCACTCCGAATCGGTTCTTTGTCCGCACCCGCCGGCTGCGCCGGCACTGTCAGTGTGAATGCCGCCTGGCGCCCCGGTTCCGCCACCAGCGTACCGCCGTGGGCTTCGACGATCGAGCGGCTGATCGCCAGCCCGAGCCCGAGGCCGCTCGACTTGAGCGACACGAAAGGTTCGAACAGGCGCTCGCGTACCTTGTCGGCGATGCCGGGGCCGTTGTCGGCGACGCGAATCCGGATCGAACCATTTGCCACGCCCGCATCGACCGTGATGTGGCGCGGCGCGTCCGCTGGCATTCCCTCCAGCGCTTGCAAGGCGTTCGCCAGCAGGTTGCGCAGCACGATGTCGAGCTGGATGCGGTCGCCCAGCAGGTGCGCGTCCGGGAGCGGCCGCACTTCCAATGCCACCCCGGCGGCGCGCGCCTGTTCGGCGAATGCGCCGACGCTGTCCTCTACCAGTTGCGCCAGCGACAGCGCTTCGAGCGCGATCGCGCCGCTGCGGAAGAATTCGCGCAAGCGCCTGAGCACGTTGGCGGCGCGCTGCGATTCGGCCGCCATCGCGTCGATGGTCTTGTGCAGCAGCGGGTCGCCGCCGTCGCGCAGCACCAGCCGCTGGCAGGCGCTGCCATAGGCCGAGAGCGCGGTCAGCGGCTGGTTCAGCTCGTGCGCCACGGCGGCCGCCATTTCGCCGGCCGCGGCCAGGCGCAGCGAGTGGCGCAGCTCGTCGCTGGCGCGGCGGGCCAGGTCGACCGCGATGCCGATCAGGAAGCCCGACAGGATCAGGGTCAGCACCAGCATCTGCAGGTTCGGCATCTGCTCGAGGTGGGCGACCGGCCACAGCGCCGCGACGGTGACGCCCGCTTCGAGTACGACCGCGGCGGTGACGGCGCCCGCCATCCCCTGGCGCGACGCGGCCCAGGCCAGCGGCAGCATCAAGAGGTAGTAGGCAAGCGAGGCCGGGGCCGGGCTTCGCAGCGCGATCGCCAGCACAAGCGCGATGACGGCCGTGTAGGCCAGCGTTTCGCGGGTGCGTACCCGCGCCAGGAAGTCGGCGCGCAGGTCCGGGGCGAACAGGCAGCAGGCGGCGGGCACCAGGGCCAGCACGCCCGCGGTCTCGGCGATGGCGTAGCGCGTCAGCACGTCGATCCAGTGCAGTTGCGTCCCCGTGCCGCGCACGGTGGCCGCATACAGCAAGGCGCTGGTCAGGCTGCCCAGCGCCACCACGCCGGCCCAGAGCAGCATGCCGCGGTGGCTGGCAAAAAAGGCGCTGCCGGGCAGGCGGCTGCGCGTGAATGCGGCCAGCGCCAGGTACACCGGCAGCGGCAGCAGACCGGCCAGCAGCGACAGCGCCGGCTGCGCGGGCAAGGCCGGCGTGATGCTGGCGGCCAGCAGGGCGGCGACCACCAGCGGCGCCAGCGCCTGCCTGCCATGGCGCACCAGCGCATATAAAGCAAGGCCGGCGGCCGGATGCCAGACCGGGGCGATGGCCTGGTAGCGGGCTTCCGGCCCGCTCAGCATGTCGCAGGCGATATACGCCGCCACGAAGGCGCAACCGTACCAGATCGAGCGGAGGGCGGGCAGGCCGGCCATGGCTTCTTTCTTGAATGGAGGATGGACGCATTATCGCCGTTCAGGCGCTGGTAGACACTAAGCGAAACCCTTACGGGGAGTGGCGAATGGTCAAGCGCTGCCGGATGGGCGAGACTGAGAGCCTATCCCAGTAGCCCGGGGTCGCTGCGGGCGCGCATGACAAGCGGGTGCTGCGTTGCTCGTCAGTTGCATGGCCCGCCATGCGCCTTCCTTGTGCCTTGCCCGCGCTTGCCCTGCATCGCCTACGCGCATGTCGCTCGCGGCTTCCCCCGGTCTACTGGAACAGGCTCTTGAGCCCGGCCACGGATGTGGTCCCGTCCAACCAACGAGACAGGAGGAAGCGCCATGGAAGTCCATCTGCTTGCTAAACAGTTCCCCTTGACCCCAGCCCTGCGCGGCTATGCCGAACGGCGCCTGCGCGCCGGGTTCGCGTTCGCGCGCGACCGGATCGGCGACGTCGTGGTGCGTCTGGGCGACCTCAGTGGCGCGCGCGGCGGGCACGACATGCTGTGCCACATCCTGGTCGCGGTACCCGGACGGCCGACGCTGGTGGTGCGCGACGTCCATGGCGACCTGTACACCGCGATCGACCGCGCCGTCAAGCGCGCCGCCTACAAGGTGCGCCAGATGGTGGCGCAGCGGCGCTACCTCGAGCGCTGGGGCCATCGCAGCCCGGCCAGTGCACGGCGTGCGCTGGCGCCGGCCCTGGCCGGGGCGGACAGTTGATGTGTCGGGACGCACCGCAAGCGGCGCCGCCCAGCCCGCGCCGGAGATCACCCCGCAGGAGATTACTGATCATTCAGAAAGGAGTACGCCTGTGTTGTACGGCATCCTGGTGGCGACCGCATTTTCCGACCGGTCCGCCGACCCGCCGCGCCGCGCCGCCATGCTGGCCGCGGCGCACGCATCGGAATCGTTCGAGGTCCTGTCCGTCGTCGCACCAGGCGCGATGGGCCGGCTGTGGCGGCGCGCCACGCGCCACCTGAGGCACCAGGCCGCGCGCCTGCGCGGCGCCTTTGGCGTGCACTGCAGGCCGCTGCTGGGCGCCGGCGGCCTGGCCGCGCAGGCCATGGCGCGGGTCGACGCGACCCGGCCCTGCCTGGTAGTGCTGGGCTGGCATGCGCCGTCCTGGCTTGGGCGCCTGCGCAATGCCTGGACCTTCGCCACGGTGGCCCGCCGCAGCCGGCGCCCGGTGCTGGTGGTGCGTAACGCGGCGCTGCGGCCCTATGCGCGGGTGCTGGTGGTGACCGACTTTTCCGACGCCGCGCTCGATGCGGTGCAGGTCGCGCTGCGCTGCGCACCCGGCGCACGCTTCACGCTGCTGCATGCGCTCGACACCGGCATGGAGGGTTACATGCGCCGCGCCGGGGTGGCGAGTCACGTCATCGAGCGGCACCGGCAGAAGGTGCGCAGCGCCGCCCGCGCCGCGTTCGCGCGCTTCGTCGAGCGGCTGGCGCTGCCGGGCACGCGCTTTTCGCTGTTGCTGACGCCGCACCCGGAGCGCGTGGCCCTGTCCGTCCATGCCGTCGGCGCGGCGCCCGACCTGATCGTGGTGAGCGAACGGCCGTGGGGTATCCCCGGTGGCCTGCCCGGCATCTCGGCCACCCACGAAGCGCTCGCGGCCACGTCCTGCGACCTGCTGGTGGTGGCGCCGGCGAAGGACGGTGTTACACTGCCGCCCTTACCTCGAAGTTTCGCACGCCATGACCAACAAAAAACAATCCAACTCGGAAAAACCAGCCGGGCGCCCGGAGAACCCCTTCCTCGACGTCGGGTTCTATGACCGCGTGCGCGACTACACCGAGCGCGACGCCACCTTCTCGAAAGAGCTCAAGGCAATCGCCGACCGCGGCGCCGGCAAGCAGAACACCGACGCGCGCTTCGCGCCATCGCTGGAACTGCTGCGCGGCGTCGTGAAAAAAGGCGTGTCGCTGGACGAGATGTTCAAGCGGATCGTCGCGGGCACCGAATCGGGCCTGTGGGAACCGTGGCTGGCCGCCTTCGGCATCGAACTGCGCGGCGTCAGCTACGCCAAAGGCGAAGCGCGCAATGCGCGCCTGGCGCTGGACCTCAGCCTGGGCGCCAAGGCCAATCCGCTGTTCGCCAACGCCGGCATGCGCAACTGGCGCAGCCTGGTCGCGGAAGACTGCGCCCAGCTCCAGATCGACAAGCCGACCGTCGACACGCCCGCCAAAGCCTGGGCCATTTTCTTCCTGGACGCGGCAGAGTAACACCGGCGCCGTGGCATAATCGTCATCCGATGCGCACGGTTGCGCATGCAGCGAAAATGCAGCGAAAGGAGAGGCGATGGTACTCGAAAGTGCGGAACTGTTGATCAAGCCCGGCATGGAAGCCGAATTCGAAGCCGGCGTGCGCCAGGCGACGCCGCTGTTCCAGCGTGCTCGCGGCTGCGCCGGCATGCAGCTGCAGCGCGGCGTCGAGAACCCGCAAGCCTACCGCCTGCTGGTGCGCTGGGAAACGGTGGAGGACCATAACGTCCACTTCCGCGGCAGCGACGATTTCCAGGAGTGGCGCCGCCTGGTCGGGCACTGCTTCGACGGCGCACCCAACGTCAACCACCTGGAAACGGTGTTCGAAGGCTTCTGAGTCCGGCCATGTGCGTCAATTACCAGCCTCCCACGCCCGGGCAATTGGCCACGCTCGAGGCGTTCACCGACCTGCCGCGCGACTGGCGCTGGCCGGAAGAGACCTGGAAGGATTATCTCGCACCGATCCTGCGCGCCCGCCCCGGCCGCCGTCCAGCCGCGCGCCTGGCGAGCTACGGCATGGTCCCGCGGCGCCACTTCAAGCCCGGGATCAAGGCGTTCGACACCATGAATGCGCGCGCCGAATCGCTGCACGAACGGCGTTCGTTCGCCCCGGCCTGGCACCGCCTGCAACTGTGCGCGGTGCCGATGGCCTGGTTCTACGAACCCTGCTACGAGAGCGGGCGCGCGGTACGCCATGCGATCGGCATGCGCGACGACGCATTGTTTTATGTTGCCGGTCTGTGGCGCGACTGGCAGGAGGAGGACGGTAGTTTCGCCACCTCGTTCACCCAGATCACCATCAACGCTGACGACCATCCGCTGATGCGGCGCATGCACCGCCCTGGCGACGAAAAGCGTTCGCTCGTGATCCTGCCGCACCAGGACGTCGGCGCCTGGCTCGGCTGCCGCAGCATCGACACCGCGCGCACTTTCCTGCGTCACTATCCCGCATCGAGCATGCGCGACTGGCCGGCGCCGGGTGCGCCCAGGCCGGCCGCGCCATCGCCCAATCTTGAGCTGTTCTGATCGTTCGACACACGACAAGGAGCATCGATGAAGCAACTCACACGAGGGGAGCGCCTTCCGCTGGGCGCTTTTGCAGCCGATGGCGCCGTGCGGACCGCTTTGTCCGCGCGCGGACTGGCGCTCGACTTCGCCTGTTTCGGGCTCGATGCGGGCGGCAAGCTGGCCGGCGATCCCTACATGACCTTCTTCAACCAGCCGCGCACGCCCTGCGGCGGCGTCGCGGTCGACAAGGACGGGTTCGCGTTCCAGCTGGGACGGCTGCCGGCGGCGGTCGAACGGGTGGTCATCACCGCCAGCATCGATGGCGCCGGCGTCATGTCGCAACTGCAGGCGGGGACACTGCGCCTGCTGGGTGCGCAGGGTGAGTTCGCGCGTTTCGATTTCGCCGGCCAGGACTTCGCGGCCGAGCAGGCCGTGATGCTGGGCGAGTTGTACCGCAAGGATGGCGGCTGGCGCTTCATGGCCGTCGGCCAGGGGTTCAATGGCGGGCTGGCGGCGCTGGTCGCGCATTTCGGGGCCGATGTCGCATCGGCACCGGCACCGCCACCTGTGCCCGCCAAGGCGCCCGCGGTCAGCTTGGAGAAGCGCGTCGAGCGGGCGGCGCCGCAACTGGTCAACCTGGTCAAGTCGGCCGGCGTGTCGCTGGCCAAGGTCGGCCTCGCGCAGCACCGCGCCCGGGTCTGCCTGGTGCTCGACATCTCCGGCTCGATGAGCACCCTGTACCGCAAGGGGCTGGTCCAGGCGTTCGCCGAACGGATCCTGGCGCTCGGCTGCCGCTTCGACGACGATGGCGAAATCGATGTGTTCCTGTTCGGCCGCAACGTTCATCGCGACGAACCGATGGGCCTGAACAACTGGTCGCGCTACGTCGGCCAGATGATCGAGCGCCACCCGCTCGAGGGCGATACCCGCTACGGCGCGGCGATGGAGGCCGTGCGCCGCCATTACTTCCCCGACGCCCGCGGCGGCGAGCGCAAGACGCCCTGCAAGGCGGCGTTGCCGGTGTATGTGATGTTCGTCACCGACGGCACCACCTCCGACAAGCCCCTCACCGAGCGCCAGCTGCGCTGGTCGAGCCGCGAACCGATCTTCTGGCAGTTCATGGGCATCGGCAAGGGCAAGAAATCGAAGAACAAGCGGCTGGCCAATTTCGCCGACTCCGACTTTCCCTTCCTGGAAAAGCTCGACGAACTCGATGGCCGCCTGATCGACAACGCCGACTTCTTCGCCGTCGCCAGTCCCGACGAGCATTCCGACGATGCGTTGTACGACCTCCTGATGACCGAGTATCCGGGCTGGCTCAGGCTGGCGACAGGCGCGGGCCTGCTGGGGTAAAGGCTTAAAACGCCTGACAAAACCTGTCCTTGTCTCCAGGGCAGGAGCCGGCGGCATTCAGCCGTGCAGAACCGCGCGTGTTCCACGAAGGGCAGGAAGGTGGTCACTTTGAGCTACCGGGAAATGGCGAAAAATTTTTGCCGGTCGACTTTTTTCAACACAATCGGCCAACAGCATTCACTCAGGATCAGCTGTGAGCCAAATGAATCAGAGGATAAGGTCGTCCCTGTCCATCCAGTGGAGAGCGGCCTGTCCGTTTGAAACCCATCTTTTCGTAAAATCCAATAGCTTGACCGTTCTGCTCATTGACATCCGTGGTCATGGTGGGATGGAGCGTCAGGCCGTGACAGACTAGCGCTGCACCAATGCCCAGCCCTCTCAAGGCAGGGTCAACGAATAGTGCCTCCATGTGGCCGTCATCAATAAGCATGAATGCCTGAGGATAATCATTAGCATCCACTGCTAACCAGAGCACAGCTTTGGGGAGGAAGTCGCAGACCAATTCTTCAATGGCTTGACGGTCCTCTGGCTTCAAGAAATCATGTGTAGCATCGACTGCGCGGCGCCAGATTTCGACAGCACGTGCGCCCTCATCGGGACGAGAAAGTCGAATAGTGGTCATTGTTTAGTAGTAAGTGTTTAAAAAGCGGGGAAATTCTAGCATCGGAAATGCCGCTCAAGAGTGGCAAAGATCCCAGCGAATGGCGGCAATGGGACGACGCCGGACTTACACGACCGTAATTCGGTAGCCAGGATGGCAGCCGTGTTCCAGACGGCCTGGAGTCGCGTGAAAGACTCGGCCGATGGCGTTGAGTCGTCGAGCGCACCTTGGGATGGTTACATCGCTTTCGCAGATTGCGCATCTGGGACGAGCGGCGAGCCGACATCCATCAGGCGTTCCTTTCACTTGCCTGCTCGCTCATCTGTTGGCAGTATGTCGAACGGTTTTGTCAGGCGCTCCTAGGCTGACCGGCTGAGCCGACCCGGCGCCGCGGTATCGTGGCCGGCCTGCGCCGGCGGCCGCAAAGCCAACGCTTCCAGCGCTTCCAGCTGGCCCGGCGAGAAGGCGATGGTCTGGGTCTGGAAAGCCAGCCCGATGCCGGCCGCTTCCAGCCGCTCGTAGATCGTCAGCAGCAGCTCTTCCCGGATCAGCACGCTGGCATCGAATTCGCGCACGTCGATGTACGAGAACACCTCGATGTTGAACGAACGCTCGCTGATCTTGGCCAGGTTGGCGCGCGCGCCTTCGGCGATCTTCTCGTGCCCGGCCAGCACGCCCTGCACGATGGCGATCGCCTCGCGCAGCTTGGCCGACGACACGGCGTAATCGATGGCGATGACCGGATTGAACAGGAAGCGCTCGCGCGGCGCGAAGTTCTCGATCTGGCGCGCCGACAGGTCGCCGTTGGGAATCGTGACCACGGTGCGCTCGCCGGTGCGGATGCGGGTCGAGCGGATGCCGATGTCCTCCACGGTGCCGATGACGTCGCCAACCTTGATGAAGTCGCCCACCTGGGCCGGACGGTCGGCGATCACGGTGACGCTGCCGACCAGGTTTTCGACCGTCTTCTGGGCGCCCAGCGCCAGCGCGATACCGCCGATCCCGAGCGCGGCGATGCCGGTGGTGACGTCGATGCCGAAGGTGTCGAGGATGCCGATCCCGGAAAACACCAGCAGCAGGACTTTCGCCGTGCGCCGCAGCAGGGTGATGACCGACACCACCTGGCGCCGCTGGTGCCGCTGCATGCGCACGATCGCCAGTTCGGCGATGGCGTCGACCAGGCGCAGGCCGAACCAGACAAAGGCGATCACGAACACGATGCCGGTATAGCGCAGCAGGGTCTGGCGCGCGACGATGGCGACCGGCAGCCGTTCGACCCAGTTCAGGAACACGATGACGGCGATCAGGAGGCTCAGCGGCGGCAGCGCCGCCTCGAGGAAGCGGTACAGGCCATGCGACGCCGGATCGGCGACCATGCGCCGGATCGCGGCCACCAGCAATGCCGCCACCATCCACAAGCCGCCGAAGATGACGACTGCCAGCCCGACCAGCAGCGCCCAGTCCTTCAGGGGCGCGCCGGCGACGATGTACTTGTCCGGTTCTTGCACCGGCGCCGCCGCGCGCTGCTTTTCCGCCGCGGCGATCTGGCGCGCCGTGTCCTGGGAAATGCGCCACACCTGCTGGCCGGCTTCCTCGCTGCGGGCCAGCAGCACCGGCATCTTCTTGCCGCCCACGGCGATGTGGCCGACTTCTTCCTGGTCGAGCGGCAGGTCGTCGTCGATCCGGCCGACGGCCTCGTTCGACAGGGCGACGTAGGGTTCGAGCGAACCGCCATTGTCGAGCAAGGTCTGGAAGGCGCGCGCCTGGATGGCGGCGTTGACGCGCTGGCGATTGGTGTCGCCGGGCAGGTCGAAGAACTGGGCGGCACGGTCGTAATCGTGCTCGGCCAGCGCCTTGATCAGGTTCGAGACCATCGAGCGCGGGCTTTCGCGGCCGAGCGGGTCGGGCAGGGCGGCGGGGGCGGTGGGGGCGGCCTCCGGTTCGCCGGGAAGGGCGGCGCCGGCGTGGAAGGGAGAGGTGATTGCCAGGAGAATCAGGAAGCGGACGAACAACAGGCGCATACTCAAAGCGACTCCTTTGACTGAGGATTGACAGGTGTCGGGTCGCAAAGTCTAGCATCCACGGGTGAGTCTGCCCGCACCGTTGCCGCGCGGACCTGCTTTGCTCCCTGGTTTGGCGGCACCGTCGCTGCAAGGTCTGCGCGCTCGGGTTACTATCTCGATTTACCCAACACAGGAACGTAACCGCCATGACCACGTCCAGCTACCCAGACACCCGCCTCCTGATCGCCAACGAATGGATCGACGCCACCGGCGGCAAGACGATCCCGGTCGTGAACCCGGCCACCGGCCAGCCGATCGGCACCGTGGCCCACGCCTCGATCGCCGACCTCGACCGCGCGCTGGCGGCCGCCCAGGCGGGCTTCGAGACCTGGCGCGCCGTGCCCGCGGCCGAACGCGCCGCCACCATGCGCCGCGCCGCGCAGCTGCTGCGCGAACGCGCCGGCGACATCGCCCGCCTGCTGACCCAGGAACAGGGCAAGCCCCTGGTCGAAGCCAAGGGCGAAGCCATGGCCGGCGCCGAGATTATCGACTGGTTCGCCGCCGAAGGCATGCGCGTCTACGGCCGCATCGTCCCGTCGCGCAACCCGGCCGCGCAGCAGCTGGTGCTGAAGGAACCGGTCGGCCCGGTCGCCGCCTTCACGCCCTGGAACTTCCCGATCAACCAGATCGTGCGCAAGCTGGGCGCGGCGCTGGCAACCGGCTGCTCGTTCCTCTGCAAAGCGCCGGAAGAAACCCCGGCTTCGCCGGCGGCGCTGCTGCAATGCTTCGTCGACGCCGGTGTGCCGCCGGGCGTGGTCGGCCTGGTGTTCGGCGATCCGGCCGAGATCTCGGGCTACCTGATCCCGCATCCGGTCATCCGCAAGGTCACCTTCACCGGTTCGACCCCGGTCGGCAAGCAGCTCGCCGCCCTGGCCGGCGCCCACATGAAGCGCGTGACGATGGAACTGGGCGGCCATGCACCGGTCATCGTCGCCGAAGACGCCGACGTGGCACTGGCGGTCAAGGCCGCCGGCGCCGCCAAGTTCCGCAATGCCGGCCAGGTGTGCATCTCGCCGACCCGCTTCCTGGTGCATAACGCGATCAAGGAAGAATTCACGCGCGCCTTCGTGCAGCATGCCGAGCGCCTGAAACTGGGTGACGGCCTGGAAGAAGGCACGACCCTGGGGCCGCTGGCCAATGCGCGCCGCATCAGCGCCATGGCGAAAGTGGTCGAGGATGCGCAGGCGCGCGGCGCGATCGTCGCCACCGGCGGCAAGCGCATCGGCGAGACCGGCAACTTCTTCGCACCGACCATCCTGGCCGACGTGCCGCTGGAAGCGAGCATCTTCAACGACGAGCCGTTCGGCCCGGTCGCCGGCATCCGCGGCTTCGACAGCCTGGAAGACGCGATCGGCGAAGCCAACCGCCTGCCGTACGGCCTGGCCGGCTACGCCTTCACGCGCTCGATCAAGAACGCGCAGCTGCTGATGAACCGCATGGAAGTGGGCATGCTGTGGATTAACCAGCCGGCGACGCCGAGCGCCGAACTGCCGTTCGGCGGCATCAAGGATTCGGGCTACGGCACCGAAGGCGGCCCGGAGGCAATGGAGGGCTACCTGAACACCAAGGCGGTGTCGATGGTCGGCATCTGATTTCCTTGGCCGGAATGAAAAACGCCCCTGGAATCCAGGGGCGTTTTTTTTGCGTGGCCCGTGCTTATGCGTTGCCCATGAACGGAATCACGCCAAACACGATCGCCGCCACCAGCATCACCAGCGCCGCGCTGATCGACCAGATCAGCGTGTAGCGCTGGTGGTCGCCGAACTCGACGCCCGACATCCCGACCAGCAGGTAGGTCGACGCCACCAGGGGGCTGAGCAGGTGCACCGGCTGGCCGATGATCGAGGCGCGGCCGATTTCGGCGGCGCTGATGCCGTACACGGCGGCAGCCTTGGCCAGGATCGGCACGACGCCGAAATAAAAGGCGTCGTTCGAGATGAAGAAGGTGAACGGAATGCTCAGCACACCGGTGACGATGGCCAGGTAGGGGCCCATCCAGGCCGGCACGGCGGCGATCACGCTGGTGGCGATCGCATCGACCATCCTGGTGCCCTGCAGGATGCCGACGAAAATCCCCGCCGCGAAGATCAGCGACACCACCGGCAAGACGTTGGTCGCATGCGAGGCGATGCGTTCCTTCTGTTCTTCCAGGCCGGGGTAGTTGACCATGATGGCGATCGCGAAGAAGATCATGAACAGCACCGGCAGCGGCAGGGCGCCCATGATCAGGAGTCCCATCAGGGCGGCGGTCAGGGCGAAGTTCACCCAGATCAGTTTCGGGCGCTTGATGCCGGCGTCGCCGCCGTCGAAGGTCGGGCCGGCATCGTTGCCGGAGCCGCCGACCGAACCTGACACCGTGCCAGCGGCAGCAGTACCGGTATCGGCAGCACCCGCGATGAAGTGCACTTTGCTTTCCGCTGCAGCAGTGCCGGCGTGCGCAGTCCACTGGCCGGTGGTGCCGTTCATTTCACCGGCAACAGGAAGTCCGGCGCAGGCCGGCTGCAGCACGCTGACCTTGGCCGCTTTTTTCGTCTTCACCTGTGGGATCTCGCTGAGGAAGCCGACACGCTTGCGTTCCTTCATGCCCAGTACATAGGCGACGAACAGCACCCAGCCCGCGGTCACGGCCATCGGCAGGATCATCGGCACGAAGATGTCGCTCACTTCGACGCCCAGGGCGCTGGCGGCGCGCGCGGTCGGGCCGCCCCAGGGCAGGATGTTGAAGACGCCGCCGGCCAGCATGATCACGCAGGCCAGCGTCAGCCGGCTCATGCCGAGGCGTTTATATAGCGGCAGCATTGCCGCCACCGTGATCATGTAGGTGGTGGCGCCGTCGCCGTCGAGCGATATGCACATCGCCAGCGCCGCGGTGCCGACCACGATCTTCATCGGGTCGCCGCCGACCAGTTTCAGGATGGTGCGCACGATCGGGTCGAACAGGCCGGCATCGATCATGACGCCGAAATACAGGATGGCGAACATCAGCATGACGCCGGTCGGCGCCAGACTCTTGATCCCGGCCAGCATCATCGGCCCGAGCTCGGCGCCGAAGCCGCCGATCAACCCGAAGACGATCGGCACGACGATCAGGGCAACCAGCGCCGGCAGGCGCTTCGTCATGATCAGGAACATGAACACTACGACCATCGAATAGGCCAGGGCGGTCAACATCATCATTCTCCTTGCGGGTGCGGTGCCCGTATCCAGGCAGGTCCGCCGTTGCTCGTTGCGGGAGGCGCGCCGGGTTGACGAAGCCGGGCCTGCGTCGTGCAGGACAGGGCAAGGGCACCGGGACACGCCGCCAGGCCGGCGCGGTGTGCGCCGGCCTGGCTTACGGGTCGATCAGGCGTGCGCCGTCACGTGGTGCCAGGTAGTGCGGGGGCCGGCGGGGCGGTGCGCTGCCAGGACGGCGGGCGCGGAAGTGGGGTTGTTCATGCTGTCTCCGATTGTTGTCATCGTGATGGATTGCTCTTTTGTGCCAAGGATAGGCACCCTTGGCTTTCAATCAGCTTTCAGACAGCTATCGGATTTACTGCGTCGGCTCGAACGCCGGGAACCGCACGCTGACCTTCAGGCCGCGGCCCGCCGCGCCGGGAGACAGCGCCAGGGCGGCGCCGTGCAGCGTGGCGATGTCGCGCACGATGGCCAGCCCCAGGCCGGTGCCGCCGGGATTGGCGTCCAGGGTTGCCTGGGCGCGGTAGAAGGGCATGAAGACCTTGTCGTATTCCGCGGGCGCGATGCCGGGGCCGCTGTCCAGCACTTCGAGCAGCACGCCGCCTTCAGGGCGCCCGATGCTCAGCAACACGCTGCCGCCCGGCGGCGTGTAGCGTATCGCGTTGTCGACCAGGTTCGATACCAGTTCGTGCAGCAGCAAGGCCTGGCCGTTGACGGTCGTATCCTCTCCCGCGGGCGCTTCCAGCGCCAGGTCGATGCCGCGCGTGACCGCCGGCAGGGCCAGTTCCAGCCCGACCTGGCTGGCCACCGCCGCCAGCGACACCGGCCCCTTGTCGGTGCTGCCGCTGCCGTGTTCGATGCGCGCCAGCGTCAGCAGGCGGTTGGCCAGGTGGATGGCGGAGTCGGTGGTGCCGGCGATCGAGCCGACGATGGCGCGCATCGCGGCGGCGTCGTTTTCGCGCAGGGCCAGTTCGGCCTGGGTCTTGAGCACGGCCAGCGGCGTACGCAGCTGGTGCGAGGCGTCGGCGATGAAGCGGCGCTGGCTGGCGATCAGGTCCTGCATGCGCGCCATGGTGCCGTTCATCGCCGCCACCAGCGGGCGCACCTCCTTGTGCACCAGCGCCTCGTCGATGTTCGACAGGTCGGACAATGCGCGCGTCTCGACCTCGTTCTTCAGCCGCATCAGCGGGCGCAGCACGAGGCGCACGGCGAACCACACCAGGCTCGCCACGGCCAGCACCAGCAGCGCCTGGCGCAACAGCGTACCGACCAGGATGCGCCGCGACAGCGCGTTGCGCGCGTCCAGCGTCTCGCCGACCTGGATCAGGGCGATGCCGCGCATCGAATCGTCGTACACCGGCTGCAGCAGGGCGGCGATGCGCACCGGTTCGCCGTTGTAGTCGGCATGGTAGAAGCGCACCAGCGCCGGATACAGGTCGCTGCGCGGCACCTCCTTCGGCACCGGCGGCAAGTCCTCGTAGCCGGACACAGATTCACCCTGCAGGCCCGTCACCTTGTAATAGATGCGGCCCAGGGTATCGGTCTCAAAACTGTCGAGCGCGACGTAGGGCACGTTGGCCACCACCTTGCCGTCCCTGACCGAGACCCGTTCGGCGAGCGCGCGCGTGGAGGCCAGCAGCGAGCGGTCGTAGGCGACGTCCGCGGCCTCGAGCGCATCGCGGTAGAGCGACACGGCGTTGAGCGCAACCAGCGCGACCAGCGGCAGGATCAGCCAGCGCAGCAACTGGCCGCGCAGGCTGCCGGGCGCTTTCGAAGGCAGGGAAGCGGAAATGGTCATGGCGATGGCGCTCAGGACGCCGGCCGTTCCTGCATCAGGTAACCGATCCCGCGCAGGGTCACGATGGCGGCGCCGCCGTCGGGACGGCGTTCGAGCTTCTTGCGCACGCGGTGGATATATAGTTCGATCGCGTCGAGGTTGGCGTCGTCGTTGAGCGCGAACACTTCGTCGAACAGCTTTTCCTTCGATAGCGCGCGGCCGGGACGCGCGATCAGCGCTTCGAGGACCGCGTGCTCGCGCGGCGTCAGGGCCAGCGGCTCGCCGCAGTAGGTGAACATGCGCGTGACGGTATCGAAGCTGAGCTGGCCGCAGCGGTGCACCAGCGTCTCGCTGCCACCGCCGCGCCGCCGCAGCAAGGCTTTCACGCGCGCCTCGAGTTCGGCCAGCTCGAAAGGCTTGGCCAGGTAGTCGTCGGCGCCCAGGTTCAAGCCCTGCACCCGTTCTTCCAGGCCGCCGCGCGCGGTCAGAATCAGAACCGGCGTGCCGCCGCGGGCGCCGCCACGGGCGCGCAGGCGGCGCAGCACGTCCAGCCCATCCATCCTGGGCAGGGTCAGGTCGAGGATCACCAGGGCGTAGTCCTGAGTGTGCAGCAGGGCGTCGGCGTCGGCGCCGGTGGCGGCGCATTCGACGGTGAGGTGGGCGTCGCGCAGGGCTTTCGATACCCAGTGCGACAGTTCGACGTGGTCTTCGACTAACAGGATTCTCATCGCGCCAGTGTAAGCGCAAAGGCCAGGCTGCGTGAAGGCGCGTGCTTGCTCAACGATGCGTGAAAGCGAATTGAAAGCTGTCCATGCATATAGTCGCCACAAACAGAGCATTTCGATAACAACGCACGGAGACAGCATGAAGCAATCGATTCTCGCGCTCGCCGCCCTGGCAGCGCTTTCCCATAACTATGCGCGCGCCCAGGACAGCGTCCAGCTCTATGGCCTGGTCGACGCCGGCGTCGAAGCCGTCAATCACGCCGGCGCGGACGGCGATAGCGTCGTGCGCGTGGTTTCGGGCGGCAAGAACACCTCGCGTTGGGGCGTGCGCGGCAGCGAAGACCTGGGCGGCGGCTTGAAGGCGGTGTTCAACCTGGAAGGCGGCATCCTGATGGACAGCGGCGCCTCCGACGGCGCCCTGTTCAAGCGCCAGGCCTGGGCCGGCCTGGAGGGCGATTTCGGGCGCGTAGTCATCGGCCGCTCCTTCACCACGACCTATGACCTGGTGATCAAGTTCGACCCGATGGGCTTCGCTCCGAATTATTCCTGGGCCACCAGCGGCGGCGCCACCGGGCCGTCGAAGTATGGCATGACGACTTCCTTCGACAACCTCATCAAGTACAAGGGCACGCGCGGCGGCTTTACCTATGGCGCGACGATCGGCCTGGGCGAGCAGGGCGGCAGCACGGCGGACGGGCGCAAGCTGGCGCTGGGCGGTTCCTGGTTCGGTGACGGCCTCGGGTTGATGGCGGCCTGGGAGCAGGTTAACGGTACGACGGCGCCGGGCAGTGGGGCGCGCGACAAGACCACCGCTTATCACCTGGGCGCGGACTACAAGAGCGGCCCATGGCGCTACAGCGCCGGCATGCGCGGCTACAAGCTGGCTTCAAGCCGGGCGGCGGTTGCCGACCTGCGCGGTAATACCTACTGGGGCGGGATCGCCCGCGTCGCCGGCAAGGTCACGCTGACCGGCGCCGTCTACCATATCGACACCAGGAACCTGCCGGCCGGCCAGGACGCCGACCCGACCATGCTGGTGGCGCGCGCCATGCTGGCGCTGTCGAAGCGGTCCGACCTCTACCTGTCGGCCGCCCACGCCAAAGCCAGTCATGGCCAGCCGGTCGGCCTCTCGCGTGACGACGCCGGTACCGGCACGACGCAAAGCGGCATCACCGCCGGCATCCAGCACAGGTTCTGATCGGCGCTATCATGGCGCCATGAAGCTACTTCGAAATTTCCTGTTGCCCGCCCTGGTCCTGGTTTGTCACGGCGCCACGGCGCGGCCGCCCGCTGCCGAATGCCTGATTCCGTCCAAACCGGGCGGGGCAATGGATCTCACCTGCAAGCTGGCCCAGAAGGGCATGCACGAGGCAGTGGCGCATGACGCGACCGGTGCGTCCGAACTGGCGCTGAAGTACATGCCGGGCGGCGTCGGCGCCGTCGCATGGCATACGCTGGTATCGCAGCGGCGCAGCGAGCCGAATACCCTGGTCGCGTTCTCCGGCGGCTCGGTCCTGAATCTCGCCCTCGGCAAGTTCGGCAAGGCCGAAGTCGACGACGTGCGCTGGGTTGCGGCCTTTGGCGCCGACTATGGCATGATCGCCGTGCCGGCGGACGCGCCCTGGCGTACGCTGGGCGACCTGATGGTGGCGCTGCGGCGGGATCCGCGCCGGGTCTTGATCGGCATGTCCGGCACGGTGGGCAGCCAGGACTGGATCAAGACGGCCCTGCTGGCGCGCCTGGCGGGCATCGACCCGCGCAAGCTGCGCTTCGTGGCGCTGGAAGGCGGCGGCGAGCAGTTCATTGCGATGCAGGCCGGCCACGTGCAGGCGGTGTCGGGCGATACGTCCGAAGCGCTGCTGTATGCACGGGAGGGCAAGGTCAGGGTACTGGCGGTGCTGTCGGAACGCCGCCTGCCGGGCATGCTGGCCGGCGTCCCGACCGCGCGCGAGCAGGGTTACGACGTGGTGTGGCCGGTCATCCGCGGCGTCTGGATGGGGCCGGGCGTGCCCGACGCCGACTACCGGCGCTGGGTCGCCGCCTTTGCCCGCATGGAGTCGAATCCGGAATTCGTTCGGTTGCGTGCCCAGGCCGGCCTGTATCCGTTCTCGCTCACGGGCGACGGGCTGACCCGCTATATCAAGCAGGCGGTTGCCGGCTATAGCCGCCAGGCCACGCAGCTGAAGCTGGTGCGCGAGCGTTAGAGGGGGCGTTCTACAGGCCGGCGCTTGTGGCGGCGCGATGGCTTTGCTATAGTTCGCCTCCGGTTGAAACGGCAACGAAATCAAGTAGTTAACGTTACGACAAGCTCCCGTGAAACACTGCGGTGTAGCAAGAAAGAAGTTGACGAGAATCAGAAGTTGCTTCATACTCTTGTTCCTGCTGCTGACAAACAAAACGATTTGTCGCTGACAGCAAGATGCAGTACCGCCCTCGGCGGGAGCCCAAGTTCTTTAAAAATTAACAGTCGATAAGTGTGGGCGTTTGATGAAGGTGCCAGCAGTTGCGTAAGCTCTGCTGATTACTTAAATTATCAAATGTTCACAAAAGTATTAAGCGTTGTCTCAGCAATGGGATGACGGTCAGTATCTTGAGTGAGCGACCCCTTAGCAATAAGGGTGACACGAAAGTGTCA
>NZ_JCASIG010000014.1:0-22061 GCF_059685715.1 Telluria sp. ZB2R32
GGTCCCACCCCTTCCCATCCCGAACAGGACCGTGAAACGACTTTGCGCCGATGATAGTGCTGCAACCAGTGTGAAAGTAGGTTATCGTCAGGCTAGTTATAAGAGAAAAACCCGCTCAGCGATCTGAGCGGGTTTTTTTTCGTCCCATGGTTTTGCGTAGCAATCAGCTAGCACCAAGTCACATTGCAAATTCCATTTCCAGAACTACACTGAACCCAGGTTCACAGTTCGGAAAGGACTGGTCATGGGCACATCTGGAAAACCCAGGGCAGGACGGCTGGCCGCCGCATTGCTCCTCACCGCCAGCCTCGGCGGCTGCGTGTACGCTCCGCCGTACGCCTACGATACTTATTACCCCAGCTACAGCTACCCGGCCTATTACGGCTATCCTACTTATGTCGGGCCTCCCGTCGCGCTGAACTTCGGTTACGGCTATTACCGCCATCATCATTCACACCGGGGCCACTATCGCGGCTATCACGGCGGCTATCGCGGTGGTTATCACGGTGGCTACCGTCATGGTGGCGGGTACGGCCGTGGCCGGCATTGAGCTCATCTCAACGCCACGCAACTGCTGTAAAACACTCCCTCTCATCCCGCTGCACACCTGCCGGCCCCTGCTGCCGGCAGGTGTGGCACGCCCCTTGCATTCTCGTCCATCTGCGTGCGCCGGGCGCCGTCTCCGCCGCCTTCTCCACCGTATCGCGGTAGCGCCGGTGGAACACCTGTCACCCGATCGGAACAGGCAACGACGAGCTTGTTGCAATTTCGGAGCGGCAGCAAACCCGGCACACCTGTTTCCAACCCGTTCGCCACCCATGGCGGACCTCATCGACAAGAAAGATGCCATGAAAACGAGAGCAGCCATTGCGTGGAAAGCGGGAGCCCCTTTATCCATTGCCGAAGTCGACCTGGAAGGACCACGCGCCGGCGAAGTGCTGGTCGAAATCAAGGCGACCGGGATTTGCCATACCGATTATTACACCCTGTCCGGCGCCGACCCGGAAGGCATTTTCCCCGCCATCCTCGGCCATGAGGGCGCCGGCATCGTGCTCGAAACCGGGCCCGGCGTCACTTCTGTCAAGCGCGACGATCACGTCATTCCCCTGTACACCCCGGAATGCCGGCAATGCAAATTCTGCCTGTCCCGCAAAACCAACCTGTGCCAGTCGATCCGCTCGACCCAGGGCCGCGGCCTGATGCCCGATGCGACTTCGCGTTTTTCGCTCGACGGCCAGCCGCTGTTCCACTACATGGGTACCTCGACCTTTTCCAACTACGTCGTCGTCCCCGAAATCGCGCTGGCCAAAATCCGCCAGGACGCGCCTTTCGACAAGGCCTGCTATATCGGCTGCGGCGTCACGACCGGCGTCGGCGCGGTCGTGTTCTCGGCCAAGGTGGAAGCGGGCGCGAACGTCGTCGTTTTCGGCCTCGGCGGAATTGGCCTGAACGTGATCCAGGGCGCGCGCATGGTCGGCGCCGACAAGATCATCGGCGTCGACATCAACCCGGGCCGGGTCGAAATCGCCCGCAAGTTCGGCATGACCCATTTCGTCAACCCGACCGAAGTCGATAACATCGTCGACCACATCGTGCAGCTGACCGATGGCGGCGCCGACTTTTCCTTCGAGTGCATCGGCAACACGCAGGTGATGCGCCAGGCGCTCGAATGCACCCATAAAGGCTGGGGCCAGTCCTTCATCATCGGCGTCGCCGCCGCAGGGCAGGAAATCAGCACCCGGCCATTCCAGCTGGTCACCGGCCGCCAATGGAAGGGCTCGGCCTTCGGCGGCGCACGCGGACGCACCGACGTGCCCAGGATCGTCGACTGGTACATGGACGGCAAGATCAACATCGACGGCCTGATCACCCACACCTTGCCGCTCGAGCGCATCAACGAAGGTTTCGAGCTGATGAAGAGCGGGCAGTCGATCCGCTCGGTAGTGCTGTACTGACCTAGACACAGCGCGTTTTGAACCAACCAACCAGGGAGACGAACATGAACGACGACATGAATAGCAGCGTCAAAATCCATCCTGCGGTCGATGCCGGCATCAAGCCGGCGGCGCCCGGCTTTTCCGGCGGCACCCTCACTTGCGGGTGCGCGACGGATCCGGTGACGGTCGAGATCAAGAGCCAGGTCGCGCATAACCACGTGTGCGGCTGCACCAAGTGCTGGAAGCCGGCCGGCGCCTTGTTCTCCCAGGTGGCCGTGGTCGGGCGCGACAAGGTGACGGTGACCGCCAACGCCGACAAGCTCGCCGTCGTCGACACGTCCGCCACCATCCAGCGCTATGCCTGTCGCGACTGCGGCGTGCACATGTACGGTCGCATCGAGAACACGGCGCACCCGTTCTACGGCCTCGACTTCGTGCATACCGAACTGTCGCGCGAGAGCGGCTGGGCACCGCCGGAATTCGCCGCCTTCGTGTCCTCGATCATCGAGTCGGGAGCGCGTCCGGAAAACATGGGGGCGGTGCGCGCACGCCTGGTGGAACTCGGCTTGCCGCCCTACGACGCGCTGTCGCCGGCATTGATGGATGCCATCTCGACCCATGTCGCCAAGGCGCGCGGGGTGCTGCAGGAAGCCTAGCCTGCAGCATGACAAGCCGCTGCGCATGCAGCGGCGCTTATCGACCATCGTCGGCCAGCACCTGGCGCCACCACGCTGGTCATGACTGCGGCCCATGCGCCGTTACCGGAGGAAAGAATGAAGCGATCCCGTTTGCTGTTGTTGCCACTCCTGCTCACCGCCCCTGGGGCGTACGCCAATGACTTCCCGACCAGCAGCCGCGTCGAGTACGTACTGGAGTGCATGCAACAGCACGAAGGCAAAGGCGAATTCCTCTACAAGTGCTCCTGCGTCATCGATCACATCGCCAAGGGGATGACACACGACCAGTATCTGGAGATGTCGACCGCGTTGCGCAACCAGACCATGGCGGGCGAGCGCGGCGCCATGTTTCGCGACCCGCCGCAAGTGAAGGAAATGGCAAACAAGTACAAGGCGATCCTGGCCAGCGCCAACCAGGCTTGTTATGTAACGCAACGCTGAGGCGATGCCGGGCCTGGTGTTGCGCCATGGACGATACAACCGACCCGGCACTGTCTCGAATCTGAACACTCTTTCATGTGCACACCCCATCGACCGACTGGCACGCTAAGTGCTGTGTAAAGGGATGGGGCGATCCCCACGCTGAGGTTTTGCAAGGCCAACCAGTTGGACCGCTATAAAAACCATAGGAGACTTCATCATGTTATTTCCCACGAGATTCATGCGCTGGTGGCCATGCCTGGCACTGGCCGCCGGACCGGCGCTGGCTGCCGACTCGGACGTCACACAGCTGACCAAGGACCCGAAGAACTGGGCGATGCAGTCCGGCGACTTCTCGAACCACCGGTATAGCGAACTCAAGCAAATTAACGCGAAGAACGCAAGAGACCTGCAGGTGGCCTGGACGTTCTCGACCGGCGTGCTGCGCGGCCACGAGGGCGGGCCGCTCGTCATCGGCGACACCATGTACATCCACAGTCCCTTCCCGAACAAGGTATTCGCCGTTTCCCTCGAAGACCAGAGCATCCGCTGGAAATACGAGCCCAAGCAAGACCCGACGGTGATCCCGGTCATGTGCTGCGACACCGTCAACCGCGGCGTGGCCTACGCCAACGGCAAGATCTTCCTGCAGCAGGCCGACACCACCCTGGTGGCGCTCGATGCCAAGACCGGCGCCGAGCTATGGAAGAACAAGGTGGGCGATCCAAAGATCGGGGAAACCACCACCAATACCCCCCACGTGTTCAAGGATAAGGTCATTACCGGCATCAGCGGCGGTGAATTTGGCGTGCGCGGGCGTATCACGGCGCACGACATGAACACCGGCAAAATACTGTGGAAAGCCTGGAGCACCGGTCCGGACAACGAACTGCTGGTCGACCCGAACAAGACCATGACCTGGACCAACGGCAAGATGGCGCCGATCGGCCCGGACTCCTCGCTGAAAAGCTGGAAGGGCGACCAGTGGAAGCTGGGCGGCGGCACCACCTGGGGCTGGTACAGCTACGACCCGGCTACGAACCTGATGTACTACGGCACCGGCAATCCGAGCACCTGGAATCCACGCCAGCGTCCCGGCGACAACAAGTGGTCGATGACCATCTTCGCACGCGACCTCGATACCGGCATGGCGAAATGGGTCTACCAGATGACGCCGCACGACGAGTGGGACTATGACGGCGTCAACGAAATGATCCTGGCCGACATCAAGGTCAAGGGCCAGCCGCGCAAAGCGCTGGTGCACTTCGACCGCAACGGCTTCGCCTACACGATGGATCGCGTCACCGGCGAGCTGCTGGTGGCGGAAAAATTCGATCCGAAGGTCAATTGGGCGACCCACGTCGACATGAAGAGCGGCCGGCCGCAGGTCGTGGCGCAGTACAGCACCGACAAGAACGGGCCCGACTTCAATTCCAAGGGCATCTGTCCGTCCGCGCTCGGTACCAAGGACCAGCAACCAGCCACCTTCAATCGCAAGAACGGCCTGTTCTACGTGCCGACGAACCACGTCTGCATGGACTACGAGCCGTTCCAGATCGAATACACGGCCGGCCAGCCGTATGTCGGCTCGACCCTCTCGATGTATGCGGCACCGAACAGCCACGGTGGCCTGGGTAACTTCATCGCCTGGGATGCCGGCACCGGCAAGATCGTCTGGTCGAAACCGGAAAAATTCTCGGTGTGGAGCGGCGCACTGTCGACGGCTGGCGACGTCGTGTTCTACGGCACTCTGGAAGGCCATATCAAGGCGGTCGACCTCAACGGCAAGGAACTGTGGAAGTTCAAGACCCCATCCGGCATCATCGGCAACGTCCATACCTGGGAATACAAGGGCAAGCAATACATTGGCGTGCTGTCGGGCATTGGCGGCTGGGCCGGTATCGGCCTCGCGGCCGGCCTGACCAAGGGCACCGAAGGCTTGGGCGCAGTGGGTGGCTACAAGGACCTGGCCAAGTACACCGAGCTCGGTGGTGTGCTGACGGTGTTTACATTGCCGGACCGGGTACTGGCGGGCGGACAAAGGACCGCCATGCGTGACAAATAAAGGGCTGGCCGGCCCGCTGGGCTGGTCGTGCGGATGGTGTTGAAAAACGGTTGCCGGTCGCAAGCGCCGGCAACCGTGCCCAAGTATCTTCTCTTCAGGAATGCATATGAACGGATTGACAAAGAAAGCAGGGATCGCGGCCGCTTGCTGGGCCTTGACCGCAGTGTCCGGACTGTTGTCCGCACCCGCCATCGGGGCGGACAACGCACCTTATAAGGTCGCCGGAGGCAACAAGGTCGACGCGCAGACCCTGAGCGGCTGGAAAACCTGGCGCGCCATGGCTTGCGAACGCTGCCACGGCGCAGCCCAGGAAGGCATGGTCGGCCCTTCGCTGGTCAACAGCCTGCGCGTACTGAGCAAGGATGAATTCAAGGCCGTCGTGTTGAAGGGCCGCATCGAGAAGGGCATGCCGAATTTCGATACCAGCAAGATGGTCAGCGAAAACATCGACAACCTGTACGCTTACTTGAAGGGACGTTCCGACGGCGCCATCGAACCGGGCCGCCTGCAGGAGATCGACAAATGAAGCGGGGTACGACAGCGCGGCGCTCGACAGCGTGGCGCACAAGGTCCAGGGCGTGGCTGGCGGGGAGCGTATGCGCACTCGCCGCCGGCCTGGCCGGCGCCCAGCCCACCATCGAGCCCGGCGCCGACAAGGTGCTGCGGGTCTGCCAGGACCCGAACAACCTGCCGCTGTCGAACCAGGCCCTGGCCGGCTTCGAGAACAAGATCGCCGTCCTGTTTGCGCAGCAACTGGGCTGGAAGCTCGAGCACGCCTGGTTTCCGCAGCGGATGGGTTTTATACGCAATACCTTGCGCGCCAAAGAGGAAAATTCCGACCATTACAAATGCGACCTGGTCACCGGTGTTCCCAAGGGATTCGACATGGCGGCGACCACCCGGCCGTATTACCGTTCCAGCTACGCCATGGCCTACGTGAAAGGCAAGGGACTGGACCGGGTGCGCAGCCTCGACGATTTATTGGCGCTCGATCCGGCGCAACGCAGGAAGTTGCGCATCGGCGCCTTTGCCGGCTCGCCCGTCACCGATTGGCTGCTGCAAAACGATTTAATGGATCAAGTGTCCTGGTACCAGAGCCAGACCGGCGACGCCGAACAGTATCCGGGCGAAATCGTCGAAAAAGACTTGGCCAGCGGCAAGCTCGACGTTGCCTTTGCCTGGGGACCGATCGCCGGCTACTTTGCCAGGAATGCGCGCGCCACGCCGATCGTCGCCATTCCGCTCGCATCGAAGCCCGGCATGAAATTCGATTTCGAGATCGCCATGGCGGTGCGCCACGCCGACAAGGATTTTCGCCAGCGCATCGACCAGCTGATCGTCGCGAACGCGGCCAGGATCCACGCGATCCTCGAACAGTACGGCGTGCCGGAACTGGCGCTGCAAGACACGGCCGCACCGGCAACCGCCGCCGCCTCTGCAACAGTTTCCTCGGCAGCAGCCCCAGCGGCGAAGATGCCATGAGCCGCACGCCGTCATGCCGCCTGGCCGCGCGCGGCGCCGCTGCGTGCCTGCGCGTCGCCGTCGCCGCCGGCGTGTTGTACGGCGGTGCTGCCGGCGCCCAGCCGGTGTCGCCCGCCGAAATCCTGTTGTTCGAGAGCGATCACCTGGCGAAGATGCAGGCGCCTGCGACCCTGGTTTATGAATTCAGCAAGCGCAGCAATGTCGAACCGGCGCTTGCCGACAGTGTCCAACTCGAGGTCACGCGCAGCAAGGGGCAGGTACATGCGACATTGCACTTCCTGAGCGGCAAGCACCGACGCGACTTGCCCGAGGTCGACGATGCGCATGGCAATCCGGTGCTGCTCGGCTTTCTCGAGCACGACATCGCCGAGATGAAGCGCCTGACCGGCGGTTCCGTCACCTACTTCCGCAAGCGCATCCGGATGGCGCTGGCCAACGGCGCGCAGGTGACGCCACAGCGCATCACCTGGCAGGGCAAGACCGTCGAAGGGCAGGCCGTGCGCATCCAGCCCTACCTCGACGATCCGCTGCATGCGCGCTTCGAGAACTATGTGCGCAAGACGTATACCTTTGTCTTCAGCGACGGCGTACCTGGCGGCCTCTACCAGGTAAGCACCTCGCTGGCGAATGCCGGCCAGACAGCGCCGGGCACGGTGGTGGCGCGCACGGCAGGGCAGGGCGCCGCCAAACCGGACGCAGCCGGACCCGGAAAAGCGGAGTCCGGTGCGGCGGTCTCCGCAGCAGGAACCCCGCGGGCACCCGGTGCGGCCCAACCCGGTACAACGGCGCCCGGGGCACTTGGGACGCCCGGGACGCCGCCGATTCCCGCCATCGACGAGACGCTCACCCTGGTCAAGGTCGCCGCTCCCAGGCGCTGAGCCAGCTGGGGCAGCTTGCCTGGACATGGAATCAGCCGGAGGCACACGATGGCGCCCCTGAAAGTGTTTGCTTTCGATTATGTGATGGAGGGCGGTGCGATGACGCGCGCCCTGCCGCGCTCGTTCACGCAGCAGGGGGCAATGCTGTTCGATGCCTTGCTGGCCGACCTTGCCGCCTTGCCGAACGTCGAAGTGTGCACGATGGCGACGCTGTGCGCATCCGAGGCGGGAGCCGCGCCGGCGCAGTCGTTCACGGAACGCTTTGCCAGCTGCGTGCAGGCGGCGGACGCGGTCTGGCCGCTGGCGCCCGAATCCGAAGGTTTACTGGAGGGCCTGTCGCGCGACATCCTGCGCGGCAAGCGCATCCTGCTGGGCAGCGCCCCGGGCGCGGTGCGCGTCGCCGGCAGCAAACTAAAAGTGGCGCGGGCGCTGGCCGAGGGCGGCGTCGCCACCGTGCCGACCTACCGGCCGCACGCCGCCTTGCCGGACGCGGATGGCGCCTGGGTCGTCAAGCCCGAGGATGGCGCCGGTTGCCTCGATACGCGCCTGTTCGGCGACCGTGCCGCCGCGCTGGCATGGATACGCACCCACGCGGCACAGGGATATGTGCTGCAACCCTTCGTTGCCGGCAAACTCTGCAGCCTGTCGCTGATCTGCTGCGACGGCGCCGCGCGCCTGCTGGCGCGTAACCACGAACGGGTGGCGGTGCGCGACAACCGCTTCCACTTCCTGGGCAGTACCGTCAACGGACTGGCCGATGCCGACGGCGTCCTCGAACGCCTGGCGCAGCAGGTGGCGGCGGCGCTGCCGACCTTGTGGGGCTATGTGGGGGTGGACGTCATCCTCGGCGAGCGCGGCGCGGTGGTGCTCGACGTCAATCCGCGCCTGACGGCGGCGTATGCCGGACTGCACGCGTCGATCGGCTGCAACCCGGCCGGCCTGGTGATCGATCTACTGAAAGGGCCGGCCGCCATGCCGGCGCCGCCGGCCGGACGCCGCGCGGTCAGCGTCGACGTCGACAGCTTTCCGGCCGACGCCGGCGCCTGAACAGCCGGCAGATGCGCCGCCCCGGCGCACACGCCTATTTGATCACCACGCCCCACGGCAGCTTGCCCACCGCGATGTCGCGCAGCTTGGTGCGGCTGGCGGTGTCGATCACGCTGACGTTGTTCGAGCGGCCATTCGCGACATACAGTTTTTTGCCGTCCGGCGTGAGCGCCATGTTCCACGGCCGCTGGCCCACCGGCACGGTCGCCACGACCTGGTTGCTGGCGGTGTCGATCACCGACACGTTGGCGTCGCCGCCGTTCGACACGTACACGAACTTGCCGCTCGGGTGCACCGCAATGCCGTTGGCGCGCAGGCCCGCCTTGATGCGCGCGACGATGGCGAAACTGGTGGTATCGATGACGAAGACTTCGTTGGCATTCTCGGTGGCGACATAGGCGCGGCTACTGTCGGGCAGGAAGCCGATGCCGCGCGGACGTGCGCCGACGGCGACCTGGGCGACTTGCTTGCGGCTGGCGAAATCGATGATGTCGACGGCATCGCCTTCCTCGGCGCTGACGAATACCAATCTGCCGTTCGGGCTGAACACCGCGTGTTCCGGATTCTTGCCGTGCACGGGCAGCGAAAACGCCAGCGCGCGGGTAGTCGTGTCGAGCACGGCGATCTCGTTCTTGCCCTCGATCGCCGCGATCACCCAGCGTCCGTCCGGCGAGATCGATACGCCTTCGGGCGACTCGCCCAGCGCCACCGTGGCGCCCAGCTTGCGGGCACCCAGTTCGACCAGTTGCAGGCGGTTGTTTGGCTGGTCGCTGACGTACAGCCAGCGACCGTCGCCGCCGACGGCCAGGCCGCGCGGCTTGGAGCCGCCGGGCAACTCATTGACGACCTGGTCGGTGGCGGTGTCGATCACGGAGATCGTCGCCGACCCTTCGTTCGGTACGTAGGCGAAAGGGGCGGCCAGCAGCGGCAAGGGGAGCGCCCCGGCAAGGACGAGGGCGGCGGCAAGACGGGGCAATGAGGACAATAAGGGCATGAATCAATTCTCCACAGGCTGATGGGCGGGCGCCTGGTCAGTACGCGCGCCGCGGCGCGGCCACATGCGCAGCAGCAGGCCGTCGCGATCGATCAACATGTGCTTGGCAACGGCCAGCACATGCACGGCAACGAGCAGCGCCAGCAGTAGCGCGGCCAGGTGATGGGTGCTGTTGAAAATGGCGTACCAGGTCTTGTCGTCCGGCCCCCAGGGCGTCCAGTGCACGACGTTGAAAAACTTGACGCCGTGCCTGCTGAAATTGGAGGCGAGATAGCCCGACAGCGGCAGGGCCACCATGCACACGTACAGCAGGATGTGGGAGATCCTGGCGGCTGCTCTCTGCCAGCCAGGCGTCGTCTCCGGCAGCGGCGGCGGCCTGTGCGTCAGGCGCCAGCCCAGGCGCAGCAGGATCAGCAGGCCTATCAGGATGCCGCTGCTTTTGTGCAGGTTGACGTAATAGCCGCGCGCCGGCGTGCCGCGCGGGATATCTTCCAGCGCCAGGCCAAAGGCGAACTGGCCGACCAGCAGTAGCGCGATCAGCCAGTGCAGGGCGATCGCGGTGCCGGTGTAGCGTGCATACATGGCGGCGCTCATGGCTCAATGAAACAGCGATTTATCCGGATGCTCGATGTTCAGGCGTTGCAGTTTGCGGTACAGCGTGTTGCGGCTGATATTCAGGTCGCGTGCAACGCCGCTCAGGTTCCATTGATGGCGTTTCAGTTCCTGCAGCAGCACTTCCCGTTCCGCACACTCGAAGGGGTTAAGGCCGGCATCGGATTTGGCGCCGGGCGCGGCGGCAGCAGGAGAGACAGGGGCAGAGGCTGGCTCGGCAGGCGGCGCATCGGTAGCGGCCATGCCGGTAACATCGTGCCGGTATTCGGGCGGCAAATCGTGCGCGGTGAGGCGGTCCGATTCGCGCAGCGCGATCATGGTGCGCAGCAGGTGGCGCAGCTGGCGCAGGTTGCCGGGCCAGCGCTGCCGCTCGAGCAGGGCCAGCAGGCTGTCGTCGATCTCGACCGGACAGCCGGCATCGCTTTCTTCCAGCGCCAGCTGGCGGATCAGGGCGGCGCGGTCGAGGCGTTCGCGCAGCGGCGGCAGGGTGAACGTGACGCCCTGCAGGCGGTAGTACAGATCTTCGCGGAACGAACCGCTCTCGATCTTTTGTACGAGGTCGCAATGGGTGGCGCTGATCAGGCGGATGTCGAGTTTGACGGGCGCTTCGCCGCCGAGCGGTATCACTTCGCGCTCTTCCAGCACCCGCAGCAGCCGGGCCTGCAGCGCCACCGGCATGTCGCCGATCTCGTCGAGGAACAGGGTGCCGCCATTCGCCTGCAACAGCTTGCCGCGCTGGCCTTCCTTGCTGGCACCGGTGAAGGCACCCGCGCGATAGCCGAACAGTTCGCTCTCGACGAGGGACTCGGGAATCGAGGCGCAATTGATCGCGACAAAAGGCCGGGTGGCGCGGCTGCCGGACAAATGCATGGCGCGTGCAAAGCGCTCCTTGCCGCTGCCGGTTTCGCCCAGCAGCACGACGGCGACGTTGCGTTCCATGATCCGCTTGGCGGTCTCGACATTGGCGCGCATGGCCGGGTCGCCCAGGTGCAGCGCATCGAGCGCGCTGGCCGCGGGCTGCGCCTGGGCGCTGTCGGCGCGCACCAGGCGGCGTGCGCTGCTGTTGGCGACCGGCTGGTAGATGACGGCGAAAAAGCGCGCATTGCTGCGCACCTCGAAGATCGGTACCGGGTGGTAGGCGCGCCGCACGCTGCTGTCGACCAGGCCGGAAAAGGTGATATTAAACAGCTCGCAGACGTCGCGCCCGACGATCTCGGCCGGGTGGGTGTAGCCGAGCAGCGACAGCGCTGCGCGGCTGGCGGCCAGCACGGTGCCGGTCACGGACAGGGCAATGGCGCCTTCGCTCAGGGTGCCGACGAATTCGGGCCGGTTATGAAAGCGCAGGATGAAGTCGTGGCGGAACTGGTTCAGGAATACCCGGTTCTCGATCATCTGCACCGACATGCTGACCAGGGCCAGCGTGTGCTGCTGGGCCAGGCGCGATTCGCCGGAAGCGTCGAGCACGCCGACCAGTTCGCCGCCATGGTCGAAGATCGGGGCCGCCGCGCACGAGAGGCCGATATTACGCGACAAATAGTGTTCGTCCTGGTGCACGGTGATTGGGCGCCGTTCGACCAGGCAAGTGCCCATGCCGTTGGTGCCCTGCACGCGCTCGCTCCAGACGGCGCCCTGCATCAGGCCGGTTCGTGAAGCGGCATGAGTAAATGCCGGGTCACCGAAATAATTGAGCAGCACGCCTTCGCGGTCGGTCAGCATGATGGCGTAGCCGGAGCCGGCCAATTGCTGGTACAGGTTGGCCATCTCGACCTTGGCGACGGCTTGCACCTCGGAGAGCCGTTCCTGGCGTTCCTGCAGTTCGACCGGCGCCACCACTTCGGGTTCGGCGCAGCTGTCGGGATTGAGCTGGTATTCGTTGAGACAACGAATCCAGGAGCGGGTGATCCGGTTACCGGACCCCATGCGATCGGCGCCCAGACGGTCGTGGACGACCGAATGGACACGCTTGACGTGTTCCACGGCAAACTTCGACATGCTGTCTCCTGCGTCCGCAACGAGGGCCGGCACTGCTGGTGCTGCCGGCGACTGCCGCTTTATGGACTGTTTTGTGAGTTTGACACCCCATCTATTGTGGAGAATACACCGTTCAACCGTCCGATTGTCGGCCAGTTTTCATTATTTTTGAATACGCACTGGCTCTGTATGCGGGCCGCATGGCGCAACTTCAGAGCGGCATCAGCCAAGCTCCAATCGTGTGGAACTTGAGACCAAAATAATGGTCACGTTCATCCGGATCGGCGCGGCCGCGCGGCGGGCCGTGCTGGGGTCGAAAGGAAAACTGGTGCACAATCGGGGTGACGATGTTGGCAATCCAATAAAACAGGACGAGCATGAACGAACAGGTTGCACGACGGGTCGTGCTGGTGCGCGCGATCGAAAGCGCCGATACCGGCCACCAGGTGCTGAGCGAAGACGACCGCAAGTATGCCAGCCGCAGCGCGCGCGAGCTGGCCGCATGGCAGGCGGCCGACAGCAAGGCCGCGGTCACCCAGGAACATTTTCTCGAGCAGCGCTCGGAGCAGATTCTCAAGCGCCTGGCCGAGCGCACGCCGGCCTTTGCCAGTTTCCAGCGCCGCGGCCTGGGTTTGCCTGGCTTCTGGGCGGCGCTGCCGGTCTTGGCGCTGGTCGCCGGCGCACTGCTCGACCGCATTGCCGATCCGCACCGGGTCGACCTACTGTCGGCGCCATTGTTGTTCATCATCGGCTGGAACTTGCTAGTGTATTTGGTGCTGCTGGTCATGGCGCTGCTGCCGGTCCGGAAGGGCGCCCCGGCCGGGCAGGGGCTATTGCGCCGCCTGAGTGTCGGCAAGGCCGCCATGCCGCGCAAGCTGCCGGGTGCGCTCTCGACCGGCATCACCAACTTCATGGCCGAGTGGGCCGTACTGAGCGAACCGCTCACGCGCGCGCGCCTGGCCCGCACCGTGCACCTGGCGGCGGCGGCATTCGCCCTGGGCGCCGTGCTGTCGCTGTACGCGCGCGGCATGCTGACCCAATACGTGGCCGGCTGGGAAAGCACTTTCCTGGACGCGACCCAGGTCCACACCCTGCTGTCCTGGCTGTTCGCACCGGTGCTGTTGCTGTTCCCGCAACTGCAGGGGTTTACCTTGGCCGACATCGAATCGCTGCGCTTCAGCGCCGGCGCAGGAATCGGCCCAGGCGCATCTGCGGCCGGCGGCGAGCGCTGGGTGCATCTGTATGGCGCCACCATCCTGCTGCTGGTCGTGCTGCCGCGCCTGGTGCTGGCGGCGCTGGCCGGCTGGCGTGCGCGCCGGCTGGCGCGCCGTTTCCCGCTGGAGCTTGAACATCCTTATTTCCGTCGCCTGGCCGACAGCATCGGCGCCGGCACGCCCGCCGTGCTGCGCGTGCTGCCCTACAGTTTTACACTCGACGAAGCACGCGACCGCGGCCTGTGGACGGTGGCGGCGATGGCCCTCGGCGCCCAGGCGCGCGTGCTGCTGCGCCCGACGGTGCCGTACGGCGAAGAGCCGCAACAAGCGCTACGCGACACGCCCCTCGACGACGCCGGCGTGACCGTCACCGCCGCCCTGTTCAGCCTGGCGGCGACGCCGGAAAAGGAAAACCACGGCGCCTTCCTCGACGTGCTGGTCAAGCACAGCAAGCGCGGTGTCGCCGTGTTACTGGACGAATCGAGCCTGACCGAACGCGGCGCCGGCCAGGCCGGCCTGGAAGCGCGCGTGGCCGAACGCATCGCCTTGTGGCGCCAGTTCTGCAGTTTTCACGGCACCGCGGCGACGGTGGTGAACCTGGTCGACCCGAATAAACACCCGATCGAACTCGGTGCGGGGCTGGCCTTGCCGGAGTTGCGATGACCGAATTATTAAAAAAGTCGCCGGCGCATTCGCCCGATGAGTCGCTGCCTGATGCTCCAGTAAAAATCCAGTTCGCGCTGGTTTCGCACACGAACAACGGCAAGACCACGCTGGCGCGCACCCTGGTCGGCGCCGACGTGGGAGAGGTGCGCGACGCCGCCCACGTGACCACCTTTGCCGAAGCGCACCCGCTGCAAACGACGCCTGTGGGCGATACCCTGCTGCTGTGGGACACGCCCGGTTTCGGCGACTCGGTGCGTCTATTAAAACGCCTGGCGCTGGCGGGCAACCCGATCGGCTGGTTCCTGCGCGAAGTGTTCGACCGCTACCGCGACCGTCCGTTCTGGCTCAGCCAGCAAGCCTTGCGCGCGGCCAAGGATGAAGCCGACGTCGTGCTGTATCTCGTCAATTCGTCGGAAGCGCCCGGCGACGCCGGCTACCTGCCGGCCGAGATGAACATCCTCGAATGGCTCGGCAAACCGGTGGTGGTCTTGCTCAACCAGATGGGGCCGCCGCGCACCGGGGCGGCCGAAGGCGCCGAGCAGGGAGAGTGGAAACGCCACCTGGCGCGCTTCCCGGTCGTGCGCGAAGTGCTGGCGCTGGACGCTTTTGCCCGCTGCTGGGTACACGAACACGTGTTCTACGAGGCGGTCGCGCCGCTGGTCGCGCCCGAAAAGCAGGCCGGTTATGCGCGCCTGCGCACGGCCTGGGAAGAGAATAACCGCCAGCGCTACGCCAGCGCCTTGCGCATCTGCGCCGAACAGGTGGCGGCGGCCGCGCGCGACAGCCAGCCGGTCACGGAGCAGGGCGGCGGCTTCCTGCGCAGCGCCTTGAAGGCAGTCGGGCTGAACAAGGACCAGCAGGGGCGCCAGGAAGCGGCGATGGCGGCGCTGGTCGAGCGCCTGAACGGAGAAATCAACAAGGCGACCATGCGGATGCTGGTGCTGCACAAGGTCGATCCGGGCGAAGCCACGCTCATCAACACGCGCGTGCGCGAAAATTTCGCCGTGCGCGCACCGATCGACAAGGCGCAGGCCGGCCTGCTGGGCGCGGTGGTGTCGGGCGCGGCCACTGGCCTGTCGGCCGACCTGATGGCGGGCGGCCTGACCCTGGGCGGCGGCGCGCTGCTGGGCGCCCTGGTCGGCGGCCTGACCGCGGCCGGCGCCGCCTGGGGTTTTAACCAGCGCAACGACAGCGACAAGCCGGGCGTGCAGTTCGCCGACGCCTTTTTGCAGACGCTGCTGGTAGGCGCCGTGCTGCGCTACCTGGCGGTGGCCCATTTCGGGCGCGGACGCGGCAACTATGTCGAGAGCGAAGCACCGGCGTTCTGGCAGGCCGAAGTCGAGGCGGCTCTGGGGGCGCAGGGCGAGCTGGCGGCGAGGTTATGGCAGGAAGTGCGCGCGGCGCCCGACCTGAATGCGGCGGCGACACGCGTGTTCGCGCTGGTCAAGCCGGCAACGGATGCGACGCTGGCGCGCTTGTATCCGGGGGCTACCGCTGCGCTGTCCGGAAAGGAACAGCCAGCAGTCGTGTGATGCTTGCGGTGGTTGAACGCGTGGGCCTCGGCGGCCCCGCGGAACCCGCCCACCCTACATCCCTTCGAGTTATGTTGATTCCGCCCACGCGTCGATCGTTATCGCCAGATCCATCGCGAAACGACCGATATCGGCGCTTCCTGTTAGAACTGATACTGCCCGCTCACCCCCAGCACCCAGTTCCGCCCCGGCGCTCCTTCATAAAACCGGCGGTTGGCATCCCCGACGATCACCGAACCGACATACTGCTTGTCGAACACGTTATTCAGGCGCGCGAACTGCTTGATCGTCCAGCCGTTCCACTCCTGCTTCGCCTGTGCGCGCAGGTTGAAGATGCCGTAGCCCGGCGCCGGCTGGGCGGTATTCGTGTCTTCGGCGAACACGCGGCCGTTGGCGATCGTTTCGATCGCCGCACCGTAGCGTCCGTTCGCTTCCTTCCAGCCCAGTTCGCCGTAGAGGCTGGTCTTCGGTATGCCGGGCAGGCGGCTGCCTTCCGGGACCGTACCAAAGCCTTCGTCGTAGATCGCGTGCAGTGCCGACAACGCCAGTTTCGCGCTCCAGCCGGCGCCGAGGTCGGCATCGAACGACAATTCTCCGCCCTGGCGCAAGGTGGCGCTGGCATTGCGGTAGCTGGTGCGGCCGCCGCTGGAGGCGTCGACCACCAGTTCATCCTGTGTTTTTACCTGGAACAATGCCGCATTCACGCGCATGTTGCTGCCAATAAAAGCTTTGACGCCTGCTTCCAGGTGCGTGCTGGTGGCCGGCTGCAGATTGAAATTGAAGCCGGCACCGGTGCCCGAATAAAACACTTCGTTCAGGGTCGGCGTCTCGAAGCCGCGCGCGGCGCTGGCATACACGTTCAGCGTCGGCGCAACTTTATACAGCACGCCGACCAGCGGCGTCGTGTGGTTGTAGCGCACGGCGCCGCTGTCGTTGCCGTTCGAGAGGTAATAGTCGGCCACGTCGAATTTCACGCGGCTGTGGCGCAGGCCGGCGGTCACGACCCATTGCTCGCGTTCCCATTCCGCTTGCAGGTAGGGGTCGACGTTGCTGACCTTGTTTTCTTCGTCGCGGCGCAGGTTGCCGCGCACGCCGAATTCGTTGCCGACGAAATTCTCGAAACCCTGGCGTGCATCGGTCGAGCGGCCGGTATCGATGCCGACCGTGGTGCGCAGGGTGCCGCCGGCCAGTTCGCGCACGTCGCGCCAGTTGACGTCGAAGCCGAGGAAGTCGCGGTCGAAGTCGACCACGCCGCCGGAATGGGTCGGCGGTGCCTGGAAGCCGCGCGAGAACGACTGGTACTGCACCACGCGCCGGTTGCCGCCGTAGGCCGTCACCTGCAGGCGGTTGGCGCCGAAGCGCTGTTCCCAGGTCAGGCCGGCCTGCTTGTGGTCGATGCTCTTGCGGGTGTTGTAGCGCTCGGCCAGGGTGCGTTGCGGAGACACGGTGTCGGTGGTGTCGATTTCGCCGGCGCGCGGATCGCGCTGGTAAGTGGCCCAGGTGACGCCGAGCGGATCTTGCGTGTCGTCCTGGCGCAGGCCGCTGGCGGTCAGCACCAGGCGGCCGGTGGGCGAGGTCGCCATCGTCAGCTTGGCATAGGCCTGGTCGCGGCGGGCGGCGCCGTGGTCGCGGAAGCCGTCGGTGTCGAAGCGCGACGCGTCGATCAGGTAACCGATGCCGTTGCTCTCGCCCTGGGCATTCAGGTCGAACTTGCGCATGCCGTAGCTGCCGGCGGAGACACTGGTTTCGATCGATGGCGCTCCTTTCGGATCGCGCGTAAACAGTTGCACGACGCCGCCCGAGTGATTGCCGTACAGGGCGGAGAAGGGGCCGCGCAGCACTTCGATGCGTTCGGCCATGTCGAGATTGAACGTGGCGGCCTGGCCCTGGCCGTCGGGCATGGTGGCCGGGATGCCGTCGGCGATCAGGCGCACGCCGCGCACGCCGAATGCCGAGCGGGCGCCGAAGCCGCGCGAGGAGATCTGCAAATCCTGGGCATAGTTCTGGCGATCGCGCGCCACCAGTCCCGGCACCGCCGCCAGCGCCTCGGAAGCGTTTACGCGCGGCTGGGTATCGCGGATCAGGCTGGCGTCGATCACGTCGATCGCGGCGGGCAGGTCGAAGCTGGCGTGCTCGCTGCGGCTGCCGGTCACCACGACCACGTTCATCGGGCCTTGCTGGGTTGCCGTGGGCTCGTCGGCGGGCTGCGCGGCTGGCTGACCGGCGGCAAGCGCGGCCAGCGGCCAGCAGGCGCACAGGGCGGCGATCGCGTTCAAGCGAAATGCGTGTTGCGTCATTGTTTCTCCATGGTGGTAATCGCTCCCTGTCGCTCGGCGCGGACAAGGCGGTATTAATTCGACAAGCAATATACCTGCCATCCCTGAAAGGGGTGCGCACACTGGTGGCATGGGGTTTGCATGAAGTCCGCCATCCGACACCAGCATGGCCGGTACGTCCTCAGCAGGTGTGTCAATGCCGCCTGGCCGACTGTTCCAATTTTGAGCAGGTGTGCCAGAAATGGTCAGCGCAACAGGCCCTGCTCCTGCGGCAAAGGGGTGGCACGGTGCTTGCGACGCCCGATGGCGTGCTTCGACACGCCCGCTGCCGCACTGGCCTGCTGCAACGGTCCATCAGACAAATAATGAGGATGACATGAATCTCGCAGACATCAGCAAGCTCGGCGTCGCCAATCCCTTCAAGCAACGCTACGACAATTACATCGGCGGGCGCTTCGTGGCGCCCGTGAAGGGCGCGTATTTTGCCAACGTCACGCCGATCACCGGCCAGCCGTTCTGCGAAGTCGCTCGCTCGAGCGCGGAAGACATCGAGCTGGCGCTGGACGCCGCCCACGAAGCGAAAGAAGCCTGGGGCAAGACCTCGCCGGCCGAGCGCGCCAACATCCTCAACAAGATCGCCGACCGCATCGAGCAGAACCTGGCGATGATCGCCACCGCCGAGACCATCGACAACGGCAAGCCGATCCGCGAAACCACCGCCGCCGACATTCCGCTGGCGATCGATCATTTCCGCTATTTTGCCGGCGCCATCCGCGCACAAGAGGGTTCCATTGCCCAGATCGACCATGAAACCTATGCTTACCACTTCCATGAGCCGCTGGGCGTGGTCGGCCAGATCATCCCGTGGAATTTCCCGATCCTGATGGCGGTGTGGAAGCTGGCGCCGGCCCTGGCCGCCGGCAACTGCGTCGTTTTAAAACCGGCCGAGCAGACGCCGGCCTCGATCATGGTGCTGATGGAACTGATCGGCAATTTATTACCGCCGGGCGTGGTGAACATCGTCAACGGCTACGGGCTGGAAGCGGGCAAGCCGCTGGCCTCGAATAAACGCATCGCCAAGATCGCGTTTACAGGCGAGACCGGCACCGGGCGCCTGATCATGCAGTACGCCGCGCAAAACCTGATCCCGGTCACGCTGGAACTGGGCGGCAAGTCGCCGAACATCTTCTTTGCCGACGTGATGGACGCGGACGACGAATTCTTCGACAAGTGCCTGGAAGGGTTTGCGATGTTCGCGCTGAACCAGGGAGAAGTGTGCACCTGCCCGTCGCGCGTGCTGGTCCAGGAATCGATCTACGAACGTTTTATCGAACGCGCATTGGCGCGGGTTGCCGCCATCAAGCAGGGCAACCCGCTCGATGCGTCGACCATGATCGGCGCCCAGGCTTCGCAGGAGCAGCTGGAAAAAATCCTGTCCTACCTCGACATCGGCCGCCAGGAAGGCGCGCAAGTGCTGGCCGGCGGCGAGCGCAAGGCGCTGGAAGGCGACATGGGCGGCGGCTATTACGTGCAGCCGACCGTGTTCAAGGGAGATAACAAGATGCGCATCTTCCAGGAAGAGATTTTCGGGCCGGTGGTGTCGGTCACGACGTTTACCGACGAAGCCGATGCCCTGCGCATCGCCAACGACACCCTGTACGGGCTCGGCGCCGGATTGTGGACGCGCGACGCCTCACGGGCCTTCCGCATGGGCCGTGCGATCCAGGCCGGCCGGGTCTGGACCAACTGCTACCACTTATATCCGGCGCATGCCGCGTTCGGCGGCTATAAACAGTCGGGCATCGGGCGCGAGAACCACAAGATGATGCTCGACCATTATCAGCAGACCAAGAACCTGCTGGTGAGCTATAGCCCGAAAGCGCTCGGGTTCTTCTAAGCGGTCCGGGTGGCGCGCCAGGCTCGGTCGCGCCACCATCCTCCATTCGATTTCGGAGTCTTTTCACTACAGTTTCGGAGGTAATGCATGGCGCCTGCGCCCGCCCGCGTGACCGCAACGCCCGCCGCCCTCGGCTTTATCGAAGAGCTGCGGCAACGCCACGGTCCATTGATGTTCTTCCAATCCGGCGGCTGCTGCGACGGCAGCGCGCCCATGTGCTATCCGGCGGGCGAGTTCAACCTGAGCGATACCGACGTCCACCTCGGCGACCTCGACGGCACGCCCTTCTACATGGGCAGCGAACAGTTCGCCTATTGGGAACACACCCAGCTGATCATCGACGTCGTTGCCGGCAACGGCGGCATGTTCTCGCTCGATAACGGCACCGGGCGCCGTTTTCTCACCCGCTCGCGTTTGTTCAGCGACGAGGAATGGAGCGCCCTGAGCGCTTCCATACCGTCGAGTACGACGCCCCGCAAACAGCACAGTTGACTCATCCATTCATCGTGAACTGATCAGTTTTTGCGCACCCGGATGAGATAATAGCCCGCTCCAGCCCCGTAGGCCGGTCGTATATGGCTGGGCACGAGATTTGCCATCGCTGTCGGTTGCATCACTTGATGCATACAACATAACCGATCAAGGAGACGGCGATGAACAAGCGGCTTGTATTCCCTTACGCGGCAGGCGTGCTCGGTGCGCTGGCATGCATGCAGCCGGCGGCGGCGGTCGACATCAAGGCGGGCGACTGGACGGTGTCGGTGGGCGGCAACGTCAACGCCTATTACACCTTCGTCGATTGCTCGGGCGCCCAGGTCGGCGGGCTGGCGCTGGGCGGCGAAGCGCTCGGCTGCGGCAGCCGCGACAGCCGCACGACCGTCGGCAACGGCCTGCTGCCCAGCGGCCTGGTCACTTCCGCGGCGTCGCAGCTGGGCGGTTACGACGTCAAGGCGTTGATCGGCATCTATGCCCACACCGCCACCGACAGTGCGATCTCGGCCAACAGCGGGGTCGACGTGCGCCAGGCCTTCTTTACCTTCGGGAACGCCGGCCTCGGCACGGTCAAGCTCGGACGCGATTACGGTATCTTCGGCGCCAATGCCATTCTTAACGACATGACCCTGATGGGCGTCGGCGCACCGGTACAGGCGACACAGCGCGGCCGCGTCGCGCTCGGCCACATCGGCGCCGGCTACGCATACCTGAACCATTACGGGCAGGTTGCTTACACCACGCCGACATTGGGAGGCGGATTCAGCGTCGACTTCGGTCTCATGAGCCCGGTAGACGACACGCCGGTCGTCGCCCCATCCGCCTATACATCCGGGTCGACGCCGCAGTTCCAGGCGCAGCTGACGTACAAGCTGGGTGACATCAAGGCATGGCTCGGCGGCAAGGCGCAGCGTTTCGACCCGCTGGTGGCGGGTACCCCGGACCTGACCATGCGCGCATTCGAGATCGGCGCCTTGTATCAGGCTGGACCGCTGGGAGCGCTGGTGAACTTCCAGGCCGGCACCGGGCTCGGCATCCTGTCGGACGCCGACCAGGGCCGGGTACGCAGTTCCCATGTCCTGGTGCAGGGCACCTACAAGGTAAGCGAGCAGGTCAAGCTGGGGCTGAGCTACGGCCATAGCGAGAACAGCAATGATGCCGCCGGCACTCGCGGGCTGAAATCGAACGCCAACGTCACGCTCGGCGCCTATTATGCCCTCAACAGTGCGATTACGCTGGTGGCGGAAGCGGGGCAGACACGCTCGAAGGCGTTCGCCGGTCCGCGCGACAAGATGAATGGCGTCGCCCTGGGCGGCATCATTTTCTTCTAAAGATGACGCTGGACCCTGTCAGAGGGGAGGGGCAAAAAAGCCCTTGCAGGCTACGAACAGGGTTCGCTATAATTCGCCTCCGCCTACGCGGCTCGGTTGAAACGGCAACGAAATCAAGTAGTTGAAGCAACAACAGGTAGCCGCGAGACACTGCGGTGTAGCAAAAAAGAAGTTGACGAGAATCAGAAATTGCTTCATAATCTTCTTCCTCTGCTGCTGACGAACAAAACGATTCGCAGAATGCAGCAAGGCAGTACGGAATAAAGTTCTTTAAAAATTAACAGTCGATAAGTGTGGGCGTTTGATGAAGGTGCCAGCAGTTGCGTAAGCTCTGCTGATTACTTAATTATCAAATGTTCACAAAAGTATTAAGCGTTGTCTCAGCAATGAGATGACGGTCAGTATCTTGAGTGAGCGACCCCTGAGAAATCAGGGTGACTCGAAAGAGTCAACAAACAGAGATTAAACTGAAGAGTTTGATCCTGGCTCAGATTGAACGCTGGCGGCATGCTTTACACATGCAAGTCGAACGGCAGCGCGGGGCAACCTGGCGGCGAGTGGCGAACGGGT
>NZ_JCASIG010000015.1:0-9736 GCF_059685715.1 Telluria sp. ZB2R32
TCGCCACTCGCCGCCAGGTTGCCCCGCGCTGCCGTTCGACTTGCATGTGTAAAGCATGCCGCCAGCGTTCAATCTGAGCCAGGATCAAACTCTTCAGTTTAATCTCTGTTTGTTGACACTTTCGTGTCACCCTTATTGCTAAGGGGTCGCTCACTCAAGATACTGACCGTCATCTCATTGCTGAGACAACGCTTAATACTTTTGTGAACATTTGATAATTTAAGTAATCAGCTGAACTAGTCAGCTGGCACCCTCATCAAACGCCCACACTTATCGACTGTTAATTTTTAAAGAACTTGTTCGGTACTGCATCTTGCTGTCAGCGACAAATCGTTTTGTTTGTCAGCAGCAGAGAAGTGAGATTATGCAGTGTTTCGCGTTTTTCGTCAACCCCTCGTCAACTTCTTTTTTCTACTTCGCTACAGTTTCCTGTAGTGCCGTTGCCAGCTCAACTACTTGATTTCGTTGTGCTTTTCACTCGGCGCCGAAGCGGAGGCGAACTATAACAAAGCGGCACACGCTCTGCAAGAGGACGGCGGAACTTTTCGTTCTACAAAGAATGCATCCATTGCCCAAACAAAATACAGATACGCGCGAGGGATACTCAACAGGCGCATTTAAGTTTATTCTTCATAGTAACTAATTACCATGTAGTTCCAGCCAGGATATGCCGTGCCGAATGGTCTCCCGCAATGCTGAACGCTGAACAAATCCTCGCCCTCGCGCCCGACGCCGCATCCGCCAAGGCCGGCAGTCAATTGTCGACGCCAGCCAAATGGGGCGGACTCGGCTTCACAAGCGATGCCATGTGGGGCGAATGCCAGGGCAGCGGCAAGGTTCCGTATCGTACCCAGATCGACCTGGGAGAACTCGCCTTCAAATGCTCGTGCCCCAGCCGCAAGTTCCCCTGCAAGCATGGTCTCGGCCTGTACCTGCTGCATGCGGGCAATCCGGCACTCTTCGCCACTGCGGAAATACCCGCCTGGGTAGCGGACTGGCTGTCCGGCCGGCGCGAGCGCCGCGAAAAGAAAGAAGAAAAGGCGGCGGCGCAATCCGTGCCGGCGACGCCGGAAGAGGCGGCGGCCGCCGCCGCACAGGCGCGCAAGCGCGAAGAGAAGCGCGAACAGAATGTCGCCCGGGGATTGGCCGAACTGCAGACTTGGCTGGAAGACCTGGCGCGCAACGGCCTGGCCACCGTGCGCGAGCGCGGGCCGGGCTACTGGGAGACGATTGCGGCGCGCATGGTCGACGCCCAGGCGGGCGGCCTGGCCGCGCGCCTGCGCCGGGTCTCGGGACTATGCTTTCAGAGCACGAATCCGCACTGGGAACAACAACTGGGTGGTGAACTCGCTGCGCTCTATCTGCTGAGCCACGCCTACGGGCGCCTCGGCCAGCTGCCACCCGCCTTGCAGGCGGACGTGCGCATCCAGACCGGGTGGACCGTGCCGCAAGAAGAGGTTCTCGCGCAGCCGGCGCTGCCTGATTGCTGGCAGGTCGTGGCCCAGAGCACGACTGACGAAGGACGCCTGCGTGCGCGCGCCACCTGGCTGCGCGGCAGCACCAGCGGACGCTGGGCGCTGCTGCTGCATTACGCGGCCGGCGGCCAGGGTTTCGAGGTACCGCTTGCGGCCGGCACCGAGTTCGACGCCGAACTGTGTTTCTACCCGAGCGCCTTTCCCCTGCGCGCACTGATCAAACAACCGTCCGGCCTGCGCGCGCTGGCCGGCGCCGCGCCCGCCACATTACCGCTGGACGCCGCGCTCGACGGCTATGCCGCCGCGCTGGCCGCGCAGCCCTTCCTGGAGCGCTATCCGCTGCTGCTGTCGGGCGCGCCCGACCTGGCCGACAGCCGGGTATTGAATACGGCAGATGGATACCGGCTCACCTTGCATGCATCCTTCCACCATCGGCGGCACCTGCTGGCACTAAGCGGCGGCCATCCGCTGACGCTGGTCGGCGAGTGGGATGGCGCCAGCCTGCTGCCGCTGAGCGCCTGGCAGGACGGGCGGCTTTACAACTTCGAGACGGATTTCGGCGCATCGGACCTGACTCCATGACACAGCACCCTGCCCCGCTTCATAAACTGCTGCTGGTCGGCACTGCGCGCGCACGGGCGGCCATCGACGGTCTCGCGCCGGAACTGGCCGCCATCGTCCAGCCCGCCATCGATATGGCGGCCACACCCGAGCGCCAGCTCTGGCTGGCTGCCGGCGCCGAGCGCCTGTGGTCGCGTGCCGGTTATGCGCCGCCCGCTGCGTCCGCAGGCGCCGCACCGAGTGCGCCGGAGCAGATGCCGCCCTGCCCGCGCGCGGCGGCAGCGATGCTGGCGCGCCTGCTGGGTGTGGACGACATGCCCCTGGCGGCATCGATCCTGAAGGACTTGCTGGGCCCGAACGACGCACCGCCCCTGCTGCTGCAGTGGCTGCAACTGCTGAATGCCATCGGCGCGCGTTTGCCGGAACGCTTCCTGCCGAACCTGCTCGACCTGGCGACCCGCTATCCCGCGCTGCGTCCCGGCGTGCGCGCTGCGCTGGGTACGCGCGGTGCATGGCTGCTGCAGGCCGAACCGGCATGGTCGTGGGCGCAAGCCCTGCCCGCGCCGGAACGGCTGGCGGACATCTGGCATAACGGCGAGCGCAACGAGCGCATGGCCGCACTGCAGGCATGGCGCGCCAGCGATCCCGCTGCCGCGCGCGCCGCCTTGCAATCGGGCTGGGCCGCGGAGCCGCCGGAAAACCGCACTGCCTTCCTTCCCTGCCTCGGCGTCAACCTGGCGGCGGATGATGAACCCTTCCTGGAAGCCGCGCTGGACGACCGCCGCAAGGGCGTGCGCGTGGTCGCGCGCCAACTGCTGGCAAGATTGCCCGGCTCGGCGCTGTCGCAACGGATGCGCGCGCGTGCACACGCGCTGCTGCAACTGGACAGGGATGGCGCCGCCGGCCCCATGCTGACCGTCACGCTGCCGGCGGCATGCGACAGCGCCATGGAGCGCGACGGCATCGGCGAAAGCAAGCATGCGGGCCTGGGCGAAAAGACGGGCTGGCTGGCGGACATGCTGGCCGCCATCGATCCCGCGTACTGGTCGACCCGCTTCGCCCTGACGCCCGACCAATGCTTCGCCCTTGCCGCCGGCAGCGGTTACGCCGAGGCACTGCTGCTCGGCTGGACCTCGGCGCTCGCGCTGCACCTGCCGCAGGCGGCGACGCCCGGCACGCTGGCCTGGCTGGCCGCCTGGACCCGGCGCTGGCTCAACACCGAGGGCCGCCGCTTCCATTCGGGCGCGCCGCCCTCCTATCCGCTCTACCTGGCGCTGCCGCCGGCGACCATGCACGCCGCCCTCTTCGACCTGGTGCAGGCGAGCGGCAGCACCTGGACCGAGAAGGATATCCCGCTGCTCGAATTGCTGCAGCACCTGGTGACCGAACCGGGTCCGGCCTGGCCGGCCGCGCTGTCCGGCGCCATCGTGCAGCGCCTGCTGGGCGGCCTGGCGGCGCTGGAGCCGCAGCAATGGGCGCTGCAGTGGGGCATCAAGGCGCTGGCGGTGTCGCTCGATCCGGCCGCGGTGCTGGAAGAAGCCGGCAAGTGGCCCGATCCACGCGCCGCTTCTCCCTTCTGGCAATCGCTGTTCGAACCCTTTTTCCATGTCGTGCGCTTTCGCCACGAGATGATCTCTTCTTTCCAGGAGCCTGCATGAGCGCACTCGACACCGTCCTTCGCCAACACGCCGAAACGCAATACGCGGCCGAACTGGAAGCCCTGATTGCCAGCGACCGGCGCCAGCGCCCGCCGCGCTGGAAGATGTCGCCCTGGGCGGTGTCGACCTACCTGATGGGCGGCACGTTGGAAAACGGGTTTGAAATCAGCGCCAAGTACATCGGCAACCCGCGCGTGATCGAGATCGCGGTCGCCACGCTGGCCACCGACCGCGCCCTGCTGCTGCTGGGCGTGCCGGGCACCGCGAAATCCTGGGTCTCGGAACACCTGGCGGCGGCGATCAGCGGCGACTCGACCATGGTGGTGCAGGGCACGGCCGGCACCGGGGAAGAGGCGATCCGCTATGGCTGGAACTATGCGCAGCTGCTCTCGAAAGGCCCGTCGCTCGACGCCGTCGTGGCCAGCCCGGTGATGCGCGCCATGCGCGAAGGGAGGATCGCGCGCGTGGAAGAACTGACCCGCATCGCCGGCGAAGTACAGGACAGCCTGATCACGATCCTGTCCGAAAAGGTGCTGCCGATCGCGGAGCTCGACGACGAAGTGCAGGCGCAGAAGGGGTTTAATATTATCGCCACCGCGAACGACCGCGACCGCGGCGTCAACGAACTGTCGAGCGCCTTGAAGCGCCGCTTCAACACGGTGGTGCTGCCCCCGCCGCGCAGCGCCGACGAAGAGGTGCGCATCGTCCAGACCCGCGTCGCCAGCATGGGCCGCGCGCTCGAACTGCCCGGGGAGGTGCCGGCGCTGGAAGAGATCCGCCGCATCGTTACCGTGTTTCGCGAACTGCGCGAAGGCGCCACCGCCGACGGCAAGATCAAGATCAAGGCGCCCAGCGCGAGCATGAGCACGGCCGAAGCGATCTCCGTCATCACCCACGGAATGTCGCTCGCCGCCCACTTCGGCGATGGCGTGCTGCGCGGCGCCGACCTGGCCGCCGGCATGGTCGGCGCGATCGTCAAGGATCCGATCCAGGATCGCGTGGTCATGCTCGAATACCTGGAGACAGTAGTAAAAGAGCGCGACGGCTGGAAGGATTTGTACCGCGCCTGCCGCGACGTGATGAACTGAGGCCGGGCCAGCGATGAGCGTTCACCTGTTCGGCATCCGCCACCATGGACCCGGTTGCGCGCGCAGCCTGGCCGAGGCGCTCGCCGCGCTGCAGCCGGACTGCATCCTGGTCGAGGGTCCGCCCGAAGCCGACAGCCTGCTCGGCTGGATCGGCCAGCCGGGCCTGGTGCCGCCCTGCGCCCTGCTGGTGTATGCACCGGCGACACCGCAGCGCGCCGTGTTCTACCCGTTCGCCGAGTATTCCCCGGAGTGGCAAGCCATTGACTATGCCAATGCGCACGCGGTGCCGGTGCGCTTTTGCGACCTGCCGCAGGCGCACCGGCTGGTTGCGGCCGAAGCGGCGCCGGAGGAATGCTCGCCTGCAGAAGCCGGTGGCATGCGCGCCGACCCGCTGGCCTGGCTGGCGGAGGCGGCCGGCTTCAGCGACAGCGAAACCTGGTGGGACCACCTGGTCGAGCAGCGCAGCGACAGCCTCGACCTGTTCAGCGCGATCGCCGAAATGATGACGGTCGTGCGCGCGCAGGTGGGCCATCCCGATACGCCCTCCGAACTGCGCCGCGAAGCGTATATGCGCAACGCCATCCGCGCCGCCGAAAAGGAAGGCCGCCAGCGCATCGCCGTGGTTTGCGGCGCCTGGCACGTGCCGGCGCTGGCGCACCTGCCGAGCGCGAAAAGCGATGCCGACCTGTTAAAGGGGCTGCCGAAGGAAAAGCTGGCGGCGACCTGGACGCCCTGGAGCTACGGCCGCTTGTCGTTCGCCAGCGGCTACGGCGCCGGCGTGGTGGCGCCGGGCTGGTACCAGCACCTGTGGCAACGCCGCGAGGCGGCCGGCCTGCACTGGCTCACCGACGTCGCCACGCTGCTGCGCAAGCACGACCTCGATGCGTCGTCCGCGCACATCATCGAAGCGGCGCGCCTGGCCGACACCCTGGCGGCGCTGCGCGAGCGGCCGCGCGCGGGACTGGACGAATTGATGGAAGCGGTGCGCGCCGTGTTCTGCTACGACAGCGAGCTGCCGCTGCAGCTGATCCGGCGCGAACTGTTAATCGCCGACCGGCTCGGCGAAGTACCGGCCGAGGTGCCGACGCTGCCGCTGATCCAGGATGTGCAGGCCCAGCAAAAACGCCTGCGCCTGGTGGTGAAAGCGGATACGCTCGATATCGACCTCGATCTGCGCCAGCCGGCGCACCTCGAGAAAAGCGTGCTGCTGCACCGGCTCGCGCTGCTCGGGGTGCGCTGGGGCAGCCGCCAGGTGGTGCGCGGCAAGAGCGGCACCTTCCACGAATTATGGCGCCTGGCTTGGGAGCCGGAATTTGCGATCCGCCTAATCGAAGCGAGCGTCTGGGGTTCGACCCTCGAAGGCGCGGCCACGAACTGCGCCATCAGCCGCGGCGCGGCGGCAGCAAACCTGTCCGACCTGACGGCCCTGATGGAAGAGATCCTGCTGGCCGACCTGCGCGAGGCGGTGCAGCCGGTGATGGCGCGCATCCGGAATGTCAGTGCGCTGACGGCGGACCTGGGCTTCCTGCTGGCGGCGCTGCCGCCGCTGGCGAACGTGGTCCGTTACGGTAACGTGCGCGGCACCGATACCGGCGCGCTGGCCGGTGTGATCGGCGGCCTGGTGGCGCGCGCCTGTGTCGCCCTCCCCTTCGGCAGCCGTTCGCTCTCCGACGAGGCGGCGGCGCAGCTGTTCACGCAGCTCGTTGCCGCCGACGCGGCGATCCGCCTGCTGCAGGACGAAGCCCACCTGGCCAGCTGGTGCGCAGCACTGGAAACCACCGCGCGCAGCGAGCCCGCCCATCCACTGGTCAAGGGACGCTGCGTGCGCATCCTGACCGAACAGCAGCACTGGCCGCAGGAAGAAGCCAGCCGCCAGCTGGGGCTGCTCTGCTCGCGCACGGTGGCGCCGCTGGCCGCGGCCCAGTGGCTGGAGGGTTTTTTGCAGGGCAGCGGCGCGCTGCTGGTACACAGCGACGCACTGTGGCAAGTCATCGATGGCTGGCTGCAGGCGCAGCCGGCGGAGACCTTCATCGAACTGCTGCCGCTGCTGCGGCGTACCTTCGGCAGCTTCAGCGCGCCGGAGCGGCGCCAGCTGGGCGAACGCGCGCGGCATGGCGGCGGCGTGGCGGCGGCGCCGGCACTGACGGTAATTGCGGCAATCGATCCCGTACGTGCGCGGCGCGTGCTCCCCATCCTGGCCAACATCCTGGGCGCTCCGGCGCCGGAGACAATCGATGCAGAATGACACCGGCAAGCTGGAAGCGGCGCGGCGCTGGCGCCTCGTGCTCGGCAGCGAGGCGGCCGCCACCACCCTCGATGCGGGCGACCTGGCCATGGACCGCGCCCTCGACGCGCTCTACGGCGCCGGGCCGGGCGGGCAGCGCGGCGGACTCGGTGCGTCGGCGCCCAACGTGGCGCGCTGGCTGGGAGACATCCGCCAGTATTTTCCATCGACCGTGGTGCAGGTGATGCAGAAGGATGCGCTCGAACGGCTCGGCCTGCAGCAGATGCTGTGCGAACCCGAGATGCTGCAGGCGGTGGAGGCGGACGTGCACCTGGTGGCGACCCTGCTCAGCCTGAACCGCATCATGCCGAACAAGACGCGCGCCACCGCGCGTACCGTGGTGAGCAAGGTGGTGCGCGAGCTGGAAGCGAAACTGGCAAATCCGCTGCGCCAGGCCGTGACGGGCAGCTTGAACCGGGCGACGCGCAACCGCCGCCCGCGCCATAACGAAATCGACTGGCTGCGCACGATCCGCGCCAACCTGCGGCACTACCAGCCGGACTACCGCACCATCATTCCGGAAACGCGCATTGGCTTCGGCCGCAAGGGACAAGCGCTGCGCGACATCGTGCTGTGCATCGACCAGAGCGGCTCGATGGCGCCGTCGGTGGTATACGCCAGCGTGTTCGCGGCGGTGCTGGCCAGTATCAAGGCGGTCAGTACTTCGGTGGTCGTCTTCGATACGGCGGTGGTCGATTTGACGCCGCTGCTGGCGGACCCGGTCGAGGTGCTGTTCGGTACCCAGCTGGGCGGCGGCACCGACATCAACCGCGCGCTCGCCTATTCGCAGGGATTGGTGACGCGGCCGAAGGAGACGATTTTCGTCCTGATCAGCGATTTATACGAGGGCGGCAGGAACGACGAGATGCTGCGCCGGGCGGCGGCGATGATCGCCGGCGGCGTGCAGTTCATCGTCCTGCTGGCGCTCGACGACCGCGGCGCGCCCTCGTACGACCGCAACAATGCGGAAAAGCTGGCGGCCATGGGCGCGCCCTGCTTTGCCTGCACGCCCGACCTGTTCCCGGACCTGATGGCGGCGGCGATCAAGCGCAGCAGCCTGGAGCAGTGGGCGGCGCAGGCCGGGATCGTACGCGCCTGACTAGTACGGATACGACAGCTGCGACAGTTCCCGGCTGCGCGCGACGAAGCGGCCGAGGGTGCGCCAGTCCTGCATGTCGGCCAGGTTCAGCGGCCGTGTTCTGACGGCAGGCCGCTCGGGCGGCAGCTGGCGCTGCGCACGCAGGGGAACGATCCGCGGCACGCCGCGTTCGAACAACAAGGCTTCGGAGGCGGCGCCGTTGCTGTTGACGTCGATCGCATGAACGCCCCCGCCGTACAGCGGCGTGACCTGGTTGACCAGGGTATGGCCGACGACAATGGTATCGGCGCCAAAGCGGTCGAGGGCTTGCGCCACCTGGGCCGGCGTCGCACGTGGATAACCGCCTTCCAGGTCTTCGACATAGCCGCGGTATTGGGTCAGGCCGATTGGGCCAAGGACCGCGTCGAGGGCGGGTGACGGCGCCGTGCTGCCCTGCCAGTAGCGCCGCTGGGCATCGTTGAGCTGGGCGAGCGTCAAGCCATTCGCGCTCACCTCGGGACTGATGCCGGCATGCGTCACCAGGATCCTGCCCGCCTGCAGCACGACCGGTTGCTGGCGCAGCCAGGCGCCCAGGATCGTGTCGGCCGCAAACGCCTGCTTGTAACCACCCATGCGCTCTGCGGTATGGATGTGTTCGCGGTTGGCGCGCGACATATTCCCGCGCAACAGATACTGCTCGTGGTTCCCCAGCAGCAGGTGGACGGCGCCGCCTTGCTGCGCCGCCTGCAGGTTGAGCGAATACAGACGCCACAGCACGGCGAACACGTCGCGGCCACGGTCGACCGCGTCGCCGGCGATGACGAGGTGGCCGCCGCCCCAGGTCCAGCGGCCACCCGCGTCGAGAATGCCCAGTTCGCGCAGGGCGGCGTCGAGGAAGGCGGCATTGCCTTCGATGTCGCTCAGGACCAGCATCCGCGCCGGTGTGCCGATGGTTGCTGCCGGAACCGGTGTCGACGCATGCACGGGGTAGGCAGTTTTGCGGCCGGCACATGCGATCTCGAGCAGGTCGCCGCTACCGGTTTGCCGGTGTACGGCGTTTTCGCAGAACCAGGTGGCGTGCCAGGCGCCGCCGGCTGCCGGCTTGACGACCGGGCCGTCGAGGAAACCGGGAATGTGGGGCGTATCGCCGCTGCCGGAATACAAGTGGATGCCGATGTTGGCGTCAGGTCCCGCGGGCAGCAGCAGGCGGGTGTGGACGCCGTTCGGTGTCATTTCGAGCCTGGCCAGGCTGAGCAATACCAGCGGAATCGCCAGCAGCAATATCGGCACGGCGATCAACAAGCGTTTTCCCAGCTTGACCCGTTTCATGCGCGTCTCCCCATTTTATTATTGATGGGAGATCGTATTCCGGGCGGTGCGAAGGGAATTGCTGTTTGCGACAGAGTGCCGAAACACGCGTCTCGAATGCATGCCTCGAACAAAACCATGGGACGAAAAAAAACCCGCTCGGATCACTGAGCGGGTTTTTCTCTTATAACTAGCCTGACGATAACCTACTTTCACACTGGTTGCAGCACTATCATCGGCGCAAAGTCGTTTCACGGTCCTGTTCGGGATGGGAAGGGGTGGGA
>NZ_JCASIG010000016.1:0-9693 GCF_059685715.1 Telluria sp. ZB2R32
GCCGAAAATGCCTAAACAGCGTTACAAGCCCTGGAATACTCGTTTATGTTCCAGAATTTGCCTTGGCCGTCCAATCTAGCTCTGAGCTTCTCGTTTTGAGTTTTTACACAGCCTGGGCCACAAGCGGACATAGGCTTCGACTAGCTGTCGCACGCCGTCATGGTCACCTCAAGCCCTTCTCAATCGAACTATATTGTTAGTCCGTTGAGCTGGCTTACCAAGGCCAAGGGACGAGACGGCCGACTCCAGCAACATTTGCCGCGTCGTAAAGGTATTCACCTACAACCAGGTCTTGCAAGGCGAGCCCTGTCATGTCGAACACCGTGACGTCATCTGCATGGCGATTGGAAGCGCCTTTCCCTGTTAGAAGATCGCCAAGTTCCACATGGGGCACCGATGGCGCCCATTGCGTTTCCCCAAGACGCCTCGCTTGCTCGCTGTCATCGACCACTAGCCGGCAGCGTTCCAGAAGGCTCTCTGGCAGTTCCCGTTTGCCGCGGGTATCGGCACCGACGCAATTGATGTGTGTTCCGGGCCGCACTGCTGCAGCACTGAACAAGGGCCCGGCGCCCGGGGTGGCGGTAATGACGACATCGCTGGCGGCAACGGCTGCGTCCACATCGACGGCCAGGACTGGGCGGCATGTGCCGTCGAAGCGCTCTTCGAAGTCCACGTTGGGCTTGCCGTCGTGCGAGACATAGCGAACCGTTCGCAACGACGGCAACACACGTAGCGCAGCCGATAACTGGGCTCGTGCCTGCACACCAGTGCCGAACACGCATAGCGAAGAACTGTCGGTACGTGCAAGGACACGCAGGCCGAGCTCGCCGGCAGCCGCAGTGCGCGCGGTTGTGATCGCGTTGCCGTCCATGATGCAACGCGGACGCCCCGTTTCCGGATCGAACAACATGATCGTGGCCTGATGCGGTTCTCCGCCGAGTTCACGGTTGCGTGGCCAGAAGCCGGCGGCCTTGAAGCCCAACAGGGCACGTGCTGCCACATCTCCCGATTTGATGCCGAAGATCCCGCCTGTGCTCAGGGCTTCCCGTACAACGGAAAAAACACGGCCTTGCCGTGCACTATGCAATGCAAAGGCGTCGCGGACAGCACGGTCGATCATATCGGTCGTCATGACGGCGGCGACGGCGTCGCGGTCGAGCATCAGTAGTTGGGCCTCGCTGGGCATTAGAAGTCTCCGGTAAAAGTGAACAGGAAATTCAACGTTGGCGGATATCGGCCAACTGTGGCTGGGCGATTCGCAGATAGTCGTCCGTGGCAAGCACAATCGATGCATCCAGTCGGCCTGCATTGAAAGCGATCTCCCGGTAGCGCGTGAAGAGCTCGGGATCCGCTACCAATTGCAGGTCTTGATGGAACGAAAACGGTGGAATAGCTCCGAGCACGCAACCGGTCAGTCCTTCGATTTCCCGCGGGCTCATCAGGCTTGCTCGCTTCGCCCCGCAGTTGGCCGCGAGCGTATCCAAATCGAGCTGTCGATCGGCGGCCAGCACGGCCAGTACATACTTGGGCGGCGCATCGGGAACCTTGAGTTTACAGGCCATTGCCTTAGCGCCTTGGCCGACTTCCGTACCGCGGATACGGGCAACCTCTTCGGATTTGCCGGCAGAAGGATGTTCGATAATCCTATAGCGAGCACCTTGAGCGGTGAGGAGTTCAACCAGTTTGACAAATACTGGCGTAGGGCCGACGCCTGGCGGATTCGATGATTCGGTCATAAATGTGAGGTATAGAGAATGTTTGGTTCAGTCGGCGCCAAGAGTGCATCGAGCTCGGATTCGAGTTGCCGATGTGAGTCGACAATGCGATACGCACCGCTAAACCCATATCCATCCAGAAGCTCGCTGCGCAATACTATGCAGCGCAACCCGGCGGCGCATGCGGCGGCCAGCCCGCGCGGTGAATCCTCGACGGCGATGCACTCGCCGGCATGCAAGCCGAGCTTATCGAGTGCATGCAGGTAGGCGTCGGGATGCGGCTTCGGCCGCAGGCCATCGGTCCGGGCGATGATGTGCCCAATATGGTCCAGGGCATTGCCTGCGCGATGGGCCAGTGCCACGTGCTCGGCGAACGACGCGGTGACAATGCTCATCGATACACGTTGCGCCAGGCGGGAAAGCATTGCTTCCACGCCCGCAAAACACAGCTGCCCGGCATCCGACAACAGGTGTGCGTAACAGTTGTCGCGTGCCGTTCGTACTTGTGCGATCTGCACTTCACCGTAGCCGCGTCCACGCAAGACATGCCACGCGCCGCGGTTGTCCTCGAGGTACCAGGCAACGTACTGTTCTCGCGTCAACGCCACGCCGTGGGGCTCCAAGACACGGCGGTTGGCTTCGAAAAACAGGCGCTCGGTATCGCACAGCACCCCATCGTTATCCCACAGGATTGCCTTGATCATGGCGCGCTGGCGCTTGCGCGAGTGCCATTTGCGGCATGCGCCGGCGGTCCTTGAACGAGCTGCATTAGCCTGCCAAGAGGTTGCTCAGGCGAGCCAGGTCGATATTGCCGCCGCTGACCAGAATGCCGACCCGCTTTCCGCGCAACACGTCTTTCATGCGTCGCGCCGCTGCGAAGCCGAGGCAGCCTGTAGGTTCCACGACGATCTTCATGCGCTCCGCGAAGAAGCGCATGCATTGCACGAGTTCCTCGTCGGATACAGTCAGGATGTCGTCAACGTCGCGCCGGATGATTGGAAACGTGTATTGGCCGAGATGCTGGGTTTGGGCGCCGTCGGCGATGGTCTGGGGTGTGTCGATGTGGACGATTGCACCCGAGCGGAACGACTGCTGCCCGTCGTTGCCGGCTTCTGGCTCGACGCCGTACAGCTTGCACTGCGGCGACAGGGCTCGGGTCGACAGGGCCGATCCCGCGAGCAGGCCGCCGCCGCCGAGACAGACGAAGAACGCATCGAGCGGCCCGGTTTCTTCGAACAGTTCCTTGGCAGCGGTGCCCTGGCCGGCGATGACATCCGGATGGTCGTACGGTGGAATCAGCGTCAGTCCGTGCTTGTCCGCGAGTTCGCGGCCGATCTGTTCGCGGTCTTCCTTATAGCGATCGTAAATGACGACATTGCCGCCATAACCCTTCGTTGCTGCCACCTTCGCCGCCGGTGCATCGTGCGGCATCACGATCGTGGCAGGCATGCCGAGCAACCTGGCCGCCAGCGCGATTGCCTGGGCGTGGTTGCCGGACGAGAAAGCAACGACCCCGGCACGGCGCTGCTCAAGCGTGAACTTCGACAGCGCGTTATAAGCGCCACGGAACTTGAACGCTCCCATTCTTTGCATGTTCTCGCATTTGAAAAACAGCTCGGCACCGAATTCTTCGTTGACGGTGCGCGAAGTCAGCACGGGAGTACGGTTTGCGGTGCCGGCAATGCGGGCAGCTGCCTGGAGCACGTCGTCGTACACAGGTAAGTGAAGCGTATTCATCTGGTCTTCTCCGGTTACTTGATGTCGTTGTAAGCCGTTGCACGCGAGATGCCAAGGCACGAAGCGGCGATTTCCATGGCACGCCGCATCTCCAGGAAACCACCGGCCTTCAGCTCCCGCATCAGTGCGCGACGTTCGTCAGCCTTGAGCAGTTGCGGCGACGATGCCAGGCGTGCGGCGTACTGCTCGATGCGCTTGCGTAGCATTTCAGCATTGGCCGGGTCAAGAGTTTCGGGTACTGGTGAGGCATCCGTGGAGGTGAACTGTTCGAGCGCGTTGCGCATCGACCGGAACAGCGTAAGGTCCACATTCAGGCAAAGGGCCGCGACGTAGCGCCCTTCTGCATCCTTGATGCCGATCGAGGTACTCTTGGCCGGGCGCCCGTCCGCGAACTGATTGGCGTAGTTGGCCACAATCTGGGGAAAAGCGTTATTCTCGATGCGCGCCAGGCCCAGTTCGGTGGCCGGGTCGCTGGCTGACCGCCCAGACAGGTTGTTGTAAATGGCGAGCACGGCATGCTCGGGGTTGCGCAAATCGTGCACGACCACTTCGCAAAACGGCGCAAACGTTTGGGCCAGGCCGTCGGCGATCTGCTTGACCTGCTCTATCAGCGCAGCCTGGAACCTGTCGCCGGATACATCGGTATCGTGCTTCATGGCTGGCCCTGCAGGTAGTTGTCCTTGACCCGTACGTAGTGCTCGGCCGAATAGCGCAACCAGGCAATTTCCGCATCGGTCAGGGGCCGCACTTTCTTCACTGGCCGGCCTACATACAGGAAGCCGCTCTGCAGCGTCTTGCCCGGCGGGACAAGGCTGCCGGCACCGATCATTGTCCGGTCTTCAACGATCACGTCGTCCATCACGATGCTGCCCATGCCAATCAAGCAATCGTTGCCGATGCGGCAGCCATGCAGGAGCACCGAGTGGCCCACGGTAACGTAATCGCCGATGTGCAGGGGTGCACCCTGCGGTTTCTGGGGCGTCTTGTGCGATACATGTCCCATCGTGAAATCCTGAATGTTGGAACAGCGTCCGATGATGATGTCGTTGACGTCGCCACGCAGAACGGCATTACACCATACCGAACTGTCTGCACCGAGACGTACATTGCCAATGACCTGGGCCGATTCATGGATATAGACGCGCTCGGAAAGATGCGGAGCGGCATCAAGGTGCGGAGACAACGGCATATATGAGTAAGACTATCTGTCTAAAATTAGACATTGTGCCTAACACCAGAGCATAGCGCAAGCTTGTTTTGGAAACGTCCCCACGTCTACTTAGACTTATGATTACGGCAACTCATGAGTAGCAAGTTATGGATACGTAGTCGACGCTCAAAGGGGATCGGCGCCCTCTTGAAGTCAGAAAGCCAGTTGCGCGGGCAATCTGCATGGGTCAGCTTTGGGTCGGAAGCGGACGCTACAATAGGTCTGCTTTCGGCCAAAAGCGGCCGTTCAATGTACCCGATCTAACCGTGATAGGCATCCCGTGGAAACTCAAGAGGAAGTGTGTTCAAGATTCGGCGTAGTAGCCAAGCCTCCGGACCTTGGGGCCAAGCTTGGGATTGCACTCGCCACCATTGGGGAATTCCCGATCAACGGCTTACGGGTTCGCCTTGACGAAACGTGCGGGTGGTTTATCTGGGGTGGTGGCGAGGCATCAGCTGATCCAGACTTCTATCAGCCGCTTCACGTCGCGCACATCGCTGAGTACCTGCCATCGGTTGAACGTTACTTGTCACTGCCGCCGGGCTACAGATTCCAGATCGCAGATGGGCATGAGGACGTTTGGTTCGATCCGGCACTTCTGGTCGAAAAGTGACAGTCCGCTTCGGGTCCAGACTGTGTAAAAACGTAGTGTCAGGTAAACGGATCTGGCGCGGTAAACGTTAAACCAGTATCTCATCAGTACGGGTGCAAAATGAAGCGCTTCATCGAAGGCGAGAACCGTGGACAAGGCACGCTGCTGCCTGAGCTTCTGGACGACTACGTGGCCGAGGACAACCCGGTGCGTGTGGTCGATGTCTTCGTCGAAGAGCTTGATCTGGCCAGCCTCGGGTTCAAGCGCGTGCAGCCTGCGAAAACGGGGCGGCCTGCTTACCATCCGACTATGCTCCTCAAGCTCTACATCTATGGCTACCTCAACCGCATCCAGTCGAGCCGGCGGCTGGAACGGGAGGCCCAGCGCAATATCGAATTGATGTGGCTGACGCAGCGCCTGGCACCAGACTTCAAGACGATCGCCAACTTCCGGAAGGACAACGGCAAAGCCATTCGCAATGTCTGCCGCCAATTCGTCGTGGTGTGCCAGCAGCTGGATCTGTTTTCAGATGCGGTCGTGGCGATCGATGGCAGCAAGTTCAAGGCGGTCAACAGCAGCGATCGTAATTTTACCGATGCCAAGCTCAAGCACCGCATGCAGGAGATCGAAGCCAATATCAGCCGCTACCTGGTTGAGCTCGACACGGCCGACCGCCAGGAGCCGGTCGCCAGGCAAGCAAAAACTGTCCGCCTCAACGACAAGATTGCTGCACTAAAGTCGCAGATGGCCACGCTCAAGGAAATTGAAGCGAAGCTGCAAGAGACAGGGGAAACGCAGATTTCGCTGACTGATCCGGACGCTCGCTCGATGAGAACTCGCGGCTCCGGCATCGTTGGCTACAACGTGCAGACAGCGGTCGACGCCAAGCATCACTTGATCGTTGAACACGAGGTGACGAACAACGGTAGCGACCGCGACCAATTGTCTGGCATGGCCAAGAAGGCGCGCAGCGCTATCGGTACCACGACGCTCACTGCAATCGCCGACCGCGGCTATTTCAAGGGCGAGGAAATCCTGGCATGTCAGGAAGCCGGCATCACCGCCCTGGTTCCAGCGACGAAGACATCCGGCGCCAAGGCCGACGGTAGATTTGACAAGGCTGACTTCATTTACGACGCAGAGAAAAACGAGTTTCGCTGTCCTGCAGGACAAGCGCTGATCTGGCGCTTTGCGAGTGTCGAAAAGGGCATGAAGAACCACCGGTATTGGAGCTCGAACTGCCAGGGATGCGAGCTCAAGGAGAAGTGCACGCCAAGCCAGCAGCGCCGCGTGACCCGCTGGGAACATCAGGACGTGCTCGACGACATGCAGACACGCCTCGACCAGAATCCGGATGCCATGCGCATCCGGCGTTCATCAGTCGAGCACCCGTACGGGACAATCAAATCCTGGATGGGAGCGACGCACTTCCTGACAAAAGGACTGGAGCGCGTGAAAACCGAGATGAGCCTGCACGTGCTCGCCTATAACCTCAAGAGAATGATGGCCATTCTGGGCATCGCGAGCATCACGGCGGCGATTCGGGCCTATGCCCGTTTTTTGCGACGCTTTGGCCTGTTTTGGGCTTTCAGCATATTCGACCGGCTGAAATCGGCGAAGATAAGCTACGGCCCGTCGCAGCGCTCCCTCGGGCTCCACAGTTAGCTTCACCCCGTACCGGGCACTCGATTTCGCTTTTTACACAGTCTGGGTCGGAAGCGGACGCTACATAAGTGCGTAACCGGCCCGAAGCAGACATCGCGAAGCTACTTCATCAAGATTTTGATAAAAAAGCAATACAAGGAAAATAATTGATGTGGTTGACAAGGATCGCATTGGGCCTTGCAGTGATATTGACCGTATCTATGGGCTATGAAGTGAGCTGGCGGAATTATCGAGTACGTGAACTTGTACCGTCGCCGACAGGGCTCTACATTGCAAGAGTTGGTAACGGTTTTTTCGGGTACCCGTCATATGAAACCGAAGTCTATGTTTGGCCAAAATGGGCGCCAGTTCCTAGCCTAATGGCGACACAGGTTCTTGATGCTCCATGTTCTGTGAAGCTTGAATGGAAGGGTGACCACGAGTTGCGCATCATATGCCCCCGCCCAGAAGGAGCTCCACGGATTAAAAATCACCCGTGGGCGGTCAAAATAATTCTTGAAACACCTTCGTGAAGTATTTGTATTTCGTACGACGTATTAGGTGATCAAGTGTAGAACGGCGCCCGCTTTGGGTCGATAGCTGACGTGCGGGCTCAGTCCGAGCATTAGATCGCGATCTTGTTCATATATGGACTAATGCTTAGCACAAGCACTTCTTCCCGGGACTGCGGTGGCCTGTAGCAGCTCATCTCCTGGCCTATCTCCAATCGCCTAAGGCGGATGGCCGTGTATCAATGATCAAGCGAGGCTGATCAACGCCTGTGCGTTTTTAGTACCAAGGTACCGTGGGAATATTGGCTGCGTACTCGCTACGGCAGTGGATGCTGGCGTCGACTCCACGACGAGTATAAGCCGACGTTTGGCAGTGTGTTCATGCGGCGCCTCTGCGACGGCTGCGGCCGCAATCCGGAATCGTCCAGTAGTTTGTATCGTTGAACTTACAGTTCAACAGTCTGCAGCCGCTAGCAATTCTGACGCACGAGCCTCTAAAGCAGTACATATGCGGATGAGGTTCAACACACTTACATTGCGTTCCCCTCTCTCAATTTTTCCCATATGGCTGCGGTCGATCCCAGCCATATAAGCAAGTTGCTCCTGAGATATTCCTTGGTTTCGCCGACGAGATCGTATCGCGGCACCAATTGCTACCAACTCCTGAAAATTTTCATATCCGCCAAGTCTCATCCCCCAATCATTAGGTTTTGGGGCAGAATAGGCCACGGCATCTACACCTCATTTCTCCAGGAGAGTCTTGTGAACAACCCGACCAGCCTACGTTCTCAACTTGCGCACGAGGTACTACACGGCTCACCCTCTGCCGCGTTACCGTCAAATTTGACTGACCGTTGGCTAGATACCGCACTCCAGGGAGCAGAGCGAATAATCCAAGCTGATGAGAAAGCAGACTTCGAACTTGTGCGTATTCCTGTGGATCTAGTGCTGCATTTGCTAAGTCAAGAATTGGCATCAGGCGCGATTGCGATGTCAGACCAGAAGCTTTTTGACTATTTGGGACTGTATCGGATGGAACTAGCAATGGAGAAGCTGAGGCGGTGGGGTGTTGCTTTAGCTCCAGCGGCTGACAAAAAGACTATTTTCAATTTTGCTAAGAGTCCACGCGGCCGAGGTAAGACGGCCTCATGAACGCTGGCAGACAGCGAATACCATTCGTGAGTGCGACGTTAGCAGGTCGTAACGGTATCGTAGCCGAGGTTACGCGGTTGATATTCTCACAGTACTGCAGCCTTGACGCAGGCCAAGGTCGCCATCCGCGTCGCGCAATCCTTGACCTCCGGACGTCTGCCTTTTGGAGACTGATGATGGTTGAGCAGGTGAGTGGTGATGAGAGACTAGAGGTCATCGGGTAAAAATACTCAGGCAATGGCATCCTTCTGGCCGCAAACACGGCCCAGATCTTGATCAGGGCTGCCGCTGTCTACGTCTGCTTCCGACCTTGGATTCAACCGGTCAACGCAACAAGTTGGCTGAATCGTTCAGCGGGTGTTTGATAATTTAAAGTTTTCCTTGGCCGCTCATTCAGTTTGCGGGCAACTTCATTGAGTTGAGCCTGCGAGTATGCCGAGACATCGACGCCTTTGGGGAAGTACTGGCGCAATAGCCCATTGGTGTTTTCATTACTGCCACGTTGCCACGGACTGTGCGGATCACAGAAGTAGACATCGATGTCGGTAGCAAGCGTAAAGCGCTTATGATCAGCCAGCTCTTTACCTCTGTCCCAAGTGAGCGATTGATAGAGTTCCTGGGGCAATTCGCGCGCGTTATCGATCAATGCGTCGATGACTGTTTCGGTGTCTTTGCGGGCGACTTTTACCAGCATGACATAACGGGTCTGACGCTCAACCAAAGTGGCGATCTGGCTGTTACGGTCTCCGAACAGCAAGTGCCTTCTCAATGGCCAGGTACCGCTCGATCTTCGACCATGGCAGGCCGTTCGCTGATCGATACCGTATCTTTGATCCTGCCGTGGTTGTCGGTTTTTTGTGTGTGATGACGCGACCGGCGCATGATCCGGGGCCTCCGAAGATGCGCTAACAGCTCTTTTTTCAGCGCACCACGTGCCTGAATGAAGAGGCTACGATAAATCGTCTCATGCGACACCTGAAAGTCCTCGTCCCCTGGAAACGTATGCTTGAGCCATGAATCGCCCCGGCTTTCGTGGAGGCCGGTTAGTATGAGTCAGGCCTGGACGGCTTGACTGCTCAGTTGCTTGTAATAGTTTGCCTCAGCTTCGGCTGGCGGTATATAGCCGAGTGG
>NZ_JCASIG010000017.1:0-8737 GCF_059685715.1 Telluria sp. ZB2R32
GACCATAGCAAGTCGGTCCCACCCCTTCCCATCCCGAACAGGACCGTGAAACGACTTTGCGCCGATGATAGTGCTGCAACCAGTGTGAAAGTAGGTTATCGTCAGGCTAGTTATAAGCAAAACCCCACCAGGTGATCCTGGTGGGGTTTTTTGCTTTGGGTCGTTTGTTTCAATCAGGCCCTGCCGGTCCGGCGTTGACCTTCACGCAACCCCGCACTATAGTCGGGGATTACCCGATCACCATCCAGAGACAATGCCGACGCTTGCCCAGTCCGCCGGAGACTTGTTCCGCCACGTCGCGGCCGACAAAGCCGCACTGTACCGGGCTATTATGGATACGTTCGCGGCCGCCAAACGGCAGTTCAGGCTGCAGTTGCGGCCCGACGAGGTGCAGATCGAAGCGCGCTGGCCTGGCACAACGCCGCCGCTCGACGAGATCCAGCACGCCCTGTCGCAGCTGGCGGACTGGGGCAATCTGGAGGCGCATCCGGATACGGCGCGTGTCTCGAGCGTCGAGGATTTTTATCGGGCGCGCTTCCTGTACCGCTTGTCGCTTGGCGGCGAGGCCGTCGAAGCGGGCCTGGCCGTCTTTGCGCGCACTCTCGCACGGCAGAGCGAACTACAGACGGTCGCCCTCGAAGACATCCTCACCCAGCTCAATGCGCTACTCGCCCTGGCAAGCGAATCCGCACCCGACCCGGCCAAGGTACACACCGCCTTGCGCGACCTGGTGCGTGTATTCGACGGCCTGGCCGACAATGCCCAGGCCTTCATGGCCAGCGTCGCCCGCACCATCGAATTGCAGCAGGCCGACGTGCAGGCCGTGATCGCCTTCAAGCAGCGCCTGATCGACTACCTGAACCGTTTCGTCAGCGACCTGGTGGGCCGTTCGGGCGCAATCGCCAGCCGCTTGCTCGAACTGGACAACCGGATCGAGCCGCTGCTGTTGCTTGCCGCGCAGCGCGAACGGCGCGATGCGGCGCCTGGCGACGAGGCCGGGCAGGCAGCGGCCCTGGATGAGCGCATGGCCACCTGGCGCGAGCGCTGGCGTGGTCTGTCGCGCTGGTTCATCAGCGACGGCCACATCCAGGCCCAGTCGGAGCTCTTGCGCGCCAAGGTGAGGGCGGCGATCCCGCAACTGCTGGCGGCGGTGGCGAACCTGAACGAACGCCGCAGCGGGCGCAGCGACCGCTCGGCCGACTATCGCATCCTGGCGCGTTGGTTCGCCGATACCGCCAGCGACGCCGAGGCGCACCGCCTGTGGCGCGCCGGCTTTGCACTCAATCCCGCCCGTCACTTCAGCCTGCAAGCCGATAGCGCGCATGCGGACCCGGTGCCCGCCTCCACGTCCTGGGCCGACGCGCCGCCGGTGCGCGTGCATCCACGCCTGCGCGAGCAGGGCGAGCTGACGCCGCGCGGCGCGCCGCCGCATGTCCGTGCACGCGATACCGAGGGCGCCATGCTGGCTGCCCGCGTTGCCGCCGAGCGGGCCGAGATCGACGCGGCGCGTGCGGTGCTCACCACCGGCCGGGCGACGCGCCTGTCCGACCTGGGCATGCTCGATGCACAGGCGTTCCGGCTGTTCCTGAACCTGCTCGGCGAAGCGCTCGTGGCGCAGGCGCGCCCCGGCGCCGAAGTGACATGCCAGAGTGCGGACGGCCTGCTGCAGATCCGCCTGGTGCCCTTGGAGGCGGACAGCGTCGCCAGTATCCAGACCAGCTTTGGCACCTTCAGCGGGCGTGACCACCTGCTGACGATCACCGCTACCGGAGGCGGCCATGACGCGTGATGCCGCCCAGGTCAAGGACGTGCTCGCGCGCCATCGCGAAGACGAGCGTCGCGACGCCTTGCGCGCCCTGTTGATGTGCCCCTTGATGACGGCGTCGCATCCGGTCTTTCACGCCGTGCGCCGCCACGAACGCGAATTGCGCGACTGGTTCTCGCAGGCGGCCGGCTGGATCCTGCACGTCGAGCGCGATTGCGCGCGCCTGTACAAGCGGCCAGCGGACCTGGCCGACGCCAGTCGCGGCGCCGCCGATTTCGACCGCCGCCGCTACATCCTGTTCTGCCTGGCCTGCGCGGCGCTCGAGCGCGCCGAACCGCAGATCACCTTGCGCACCCTTGGCGAAAAGCTGCTGGCCCTGGCCGCCGATCCGGAACTCGGCACGCGCGGTTTTACCTTTACCCTCGACAGCCATCACGAACGGCGCGAGCTGGTGGCCACCTGCCGCTATCTGCTGTCGCTTGGCGTGCTGCTGCGCGTGGCCGGCGACGAAGACGCCTTTGTCAGCAAGGTCGGCGACGCCCTGTACGACGTACAGCGGCGCGCACTGGCCGGCCTGCTGGCGGCCGCGCGCGGCCCCTCGACCTGGGCGTTCGAGCATGCCCCGCTGCGGCTGGACGAACGCCTTGCCGCCTTGACCGAAGAATTTACCCCCGACAGCGACGAGGGACGCCGCACCGCGATGCGTCACCACCTGGCACGCCGCCTGCTCGACGATCCGGTGGTCTACCTCGACGAACTGGACGACCGTCCCGCATTGCGCGCCTACTTCCAGAACCAGCGTGGTGCGCTTGCCGCGCGCCTTGGCGAGGCTACCGGCTTGAGCGCCGAGCAGCGCGCCGAAGGCCTGGCCCTGGTGGACGAGAGTGGAGAGCTCACCGACGTCGCCATGCCGGCGGCCGGCACCGCATCCCATGTCACCTTGCTGGTCGCCGAATTCCTGGCAAGCGCCGGCCGTGCCCACCCTGGGCTACCCGTTGCCGAGGCGGCGGTGCGCGAGGCCGTACGCGCCATGATTCCCGAGTACGGACGCTACTGGGCAAAGGCCGCGCGCGAGCCCGGCGCCGAACATGACCTGGCTAGCAATGCGCTGGGACGGCTGGAGATGCTCCGGCTGGTCCGGCGCGATGCGCAAGGTGTGTATCCGCTGCCGGCACTGGCGCGCTTTGCACTCGGCGACACCGAATTGGTCGCGCGCAAGCGCACGACAAACAAGGGCGCCGAGCGCGCCCAGGACGCCTTATTCTGATGCCCGATTCCCTGTTTTCCAGCGGCGCTGCGCCTGCGCTGCCGCCACTTCCCGAGCCGCTCCAGGCGCGCTGGCAACCTCTGCGCATCGGCCTGGTGGAGCTGTTTCACTACGATAGCGAAGAGTTCTGGTTCCGCGACGGCCATCTGCTTTTGCGCGGCAATAACGGCACCGGCAAGTCGAAGGTACTGTCGCTCACGCTGCCTTTCCTGTTCGACGCCAGCATCAAATCGTCGCGCATCGAGCCCGATGGCGACGCCACCAAGAAGATGGCGTGGAATCTGCTGCTCGGCAAGCACGAGCGCCGGGTCGGCTATGCGTGGATCGAGTTCGGCCGCATCGGCGAAGATGGCCAGCCGCGCTACCTGACCCTGGGCTGCGGCCTGTCGGCGGTCGCGGCGCGGAGCCAGGTCGACACCTGGTACTTCATTACCGAGGGCCAGCGTGTCGGGCGCGAGTTGTGGCTGATCGACGAACGGCGCGCAGTGCTGGGCAAGGAGCGCCTGGCGCAGGCGCTCGACGGCAGCGGACAGTTGTTCGACACCGCGCAAGCCTATCGCCGCGCGGTCGACGAGCGCCTGTTCCACCTGGGGGAAGCGCGTTACGCGGCCTTGATGGATACGCTGATCCAGCTGCGCCAGCCGCAGCTGTCAAAAAAACCGAACGAAGAGAACCTGTCGAATGCGCTCACCGAAGCGCTGGCGCCGCTGCCGGACGAGTTATTGGCCGACGTGGCCGAGGCCATGAACCAGCTGGAAGAATATGGCCAGCAGCTGGCCGAACTGAACGAACTGGCCAAAGCGGTTGGTCAGTTCAACCGCCGCTACAGCCAGTACGCGCGGGTGAATGCGCGGCGCCAGGCGCGCGTGCTGCGCACGGCGCAGACCGGCTTCGACAAGGCCAGCCGCGAACTGCACGAAGCACGTGCCGCCTTCGACGCCGACCAGTTGGCCGAGGCAGCGTTGCGCGCATCGCTCGATGCCGCCGAAGCGCAGCAGTTGCGCGACCGCGCCGCGCTCGACGAAATGCAGTCCGATCCGCGGATGCAGGACGCCAACCGCATCGACGAACTCGCCCGCAATCTTGGCGCGCGCCGGCGCGAGCTGGAGGCAGCGCAGGCAGCATTGCGCGAAGCCGTGCAGCGGCAGGCGCGCGACGCGGATGCGCTGCGCGGCTATGCCGAACGCGCTGAAGCCGCCTGCGCCGCGCTGGCACGCGCTGCCGCCGGCTTCGACGATGCGGGCACGGCGGCCGGCCTGGCGCAGCGCGAGGACTTCGCGGCAGCCACGGTCTGCTTCGCGCAACCGGATGCCCTGGCCGCTCTCGACCCAGCGGAGTACGAGCAGATGGAGCGCGCCTTGCGCAACCTTGGCCGGCAGCGTCGTGCCGATATCGCTGTGGTAGCCGAGCGCCTGCGCCAGCTCGATGCGGCGGGACAGGCGCGCGAGGCGGCGCAGACGCGGCGTGACGACAGTGCCGATGACCTCGCCGATGCCGCCGGGCGCCTGGCGGCCGGCGAGGCCGAGTTGCTCGCGCAGGCCGACCAGGTCGTTGACGCATGGAGCGCGCATGCGGCTGGGCTGCGCGAACTGGCGATCGACAGCGCAGCGGTGCTGCCGGCACTGGCCGACTGGACCCGCAGCCTCGAAGGCGAGAATCCCGCCCGCGCTGTCTTGATGCGCTCCCAGCATGACAGCAGCCTGCGGCTGGCGCAGGAAGAGGCAGCCGCGCTAGCGCGCCGCGCGCTGCTCGATGCGCAGGTTCTGGCCGTTCGCCAGGAGCGCGAGCACCTGACGAACGGCGTCGATAGCGCGCCGCCGGCGCCGTATCAGCGTGATCCCGGCGCGCGCCCGGATGGGCGCCTGGGCGCGCCGTTCTGGCGGCTGGTCGAGTTCCGCGCCGGCGTACCTGACCAGGCCGAGCGTGCCGGCCTTGAAGCCGCGCTGGAGGCGGCCGGCTTGCTTGATGCCTGGGTCAGCCCCGACGGCGCCATCGACGCCGGCGCCAACGCGCCGCTGTTCGACACGCTGCTGCGCGCACGGACGGCGCAGGCCGACTCATTGGCTGCCTGGCTGGCGCCGGCGCAACCGTGCGCACTTGACCCGCTGCTGGTCGAGCGCTTGCTGGCATCGGTTTCCTGCGGCGCGCACGACAGCGGCGCCGAGACCTGGATAGCGCCCGACGGACGCTTCCGTATCGGGCCGCTGGCCGGCGCCTGGTCCAAGCCGGCCGCCGAATACATCGGCGCGGCCAGCCGGGCCGAGGCGCGCCGCCGGCGCATCGGCGAGATCGACGCCACCCTGGCCCTGCTGGAAGAAGAACAAACGACCTTGTCGGGGACACTCGGGCTGCTGGCTGAACGGCGCACCCGCGCGGCGGCCGAGTGGGACGCGGCGCCGGCGGATACGGCGCTGCGCGGCGCCCATGTACAGGCTTCTGCACTGGAACGCGAGCGGCGCCAGTTCGCCGACCGATTGGTGGCGGCCGAAGCGCGCCTGGCCGCGGCGGCCGATGCCTGGCGCACCGCGCGCGCTGCCCTCGAGCGCGATGCCGCCGACCTGCAGCTGCCGCCGGATGGCGGCGCCTTGGCGGCAGTCTCCGCCGCGCTGGACGCGGCTGCGCAGGCATTGCAAGACCTGCTGCTGCGCGCCCAGCAGGTGCGCGATGTGCTGCCCGAACGGCGCCGCCAGCAAGACCGTCTCGAGGACGGCAACCGCGACGTCGCCGGACGCCGCGAGCAGGCGGCGCGCTGTGCCGAAGCCGTCGACGAGGCGCATACGCGCCTGGACACGCTGCGCGAACGGGTCGGCGCCCAGGTGGGCGAACTCACGGCGCGGCTGGCGGCGTTGCGCCAGGCGGTGCAGGATGGAGAAGCCGCGTTGAAGCATGCGCGTGCGCTGCTCAGTGCGGCCAGCGAAACCCGCGCCGTCAGCGGCCAGCGCACCGCAAGCGCCGCCGCGACGCTGGAAGAACGCAGCGCGCTGCGCCAGGGCGCGGTGCACGGACTCGAACAATTCAACGCCACCGGACTGTTGGCCATCGCGCTGCCCGAACTGGAACTGCCGCCTGCGCCATGGAGTATCGAGCCGGCACTTGGTGTGGCGCGCCGCGCCGAGCAACTGCTGCAAGAAGTCGATGCCGAGGAGGACGATTGGTCACGCGTGCAAAGCGCCTATGCGCGCGACTTTTCCGAATTGCAGAGCGCACTCACCGCGCTTGGCCACCAGGGCCAGGCCGAGCCGAGCGACCACGGCATGATCGTCACCATCGTCTACCAGAACCGGCCGCAGCGTCCGGACATCATCGAGGCGGCCATCCGCGCCGAGATCGCGCAGCGCCAGGAACTCTTGACCGCGCGCGAGACCGAGGTGCTCGAAAATCACCTGCAGGCGGAAGTGGCGGCGGCGATCCAGCGCCGCCTGCAGGAAGCCGACCGCCGGGTGGCGACGATCAACATCGAATTGGCCAAACGCCCGACCTCGACGGGCGTGCGCTTCCGCCTGCAGTGGCAGGCATTGGAGGAGGGCAGCGAGGGCGCACCGGTTGGGTTGGAAGCCGCGCGCAAGCGTCTGCTGAGCACCAGCTACGACGCCTGGTCGGCGGAAGACCGGCAAGTGGTGGGGCGCATGCTGCAGAACCGGATCGCGGCCGAGCGTGCACGCGACGATGCCGGGCGCAGCGGCAGCCTGCTCGAACTGCTGGCACGTGCGCTCGACTACCGGCGCTGGCATCGCTTCCGCGTGCAGCGCTGGCAGGATGGACAGTGGCGCCCGCTGTCGGGACCCGCTTCCAGCGGCGAGCGCGCGCTCGGGCTGACGGTGCCCCTGTTCGCGGCGGTGTCGAGTTTCTATACGCATGCTGGATCGCGTCATGCGCCGCGCCTGGTGCTGCTCGACGAAGCCTTTGCCGGCATCGACGATGCCGCACGTGCGCACTGCATGGCCCTGGTGCGCGAGTTCGACCTCGACTTCGTCATGACCAGCGAGCGCGAATGGGCCTGCTATGCAGAGCTGCCTGGCGTGTCGATTTGCCAGCTGCAGCGGCACGAAGGCATCGACGCCGTTCACGTGTCGCGCTGGAGCTGGGACGGCCGCGCGCGCCGGCTTGAAGAAGATGGCGCGCGGCGCTTCCAGGATGCGGCCGAGGCCAGCGCCGAATGAGCGACGCGAACCTGAAACTGGCGCGTCTGCTGGGCGGCGCCGCGCTGGCGCCACTGCGGGCACGGCTGCGCAGTCGCTATCAGCGCGGCCGTGAAAGTGGCGTCGTCACCCTCGGTAACCTGAGCGGGACGGAGCGCGATGCCCTGGCCGGCCTGCTTGGACGGCGCCCGAGCGAGGCCGGCTCGCTGCGGTTCGATATCGCGGAGCTGGACGCGCGCCTGGCCGATGCCGGGCTGGCAAGCTCCTTGCGGCACGCGCTGGAACTGCTCGATGGGCCAATCGTCGACCTGGTGGCGGCGCGTGCCGAATCCACGCGCAATTGGGAGAGCGTACGCGCGCTGGTGACGGACGGCAGACTGGCCGCATTTCTCTCCGATGGCCGCGGTCTGGGCCTGCTCAAGCGCCTGGCCGCGCACTTGCCGGTCGCCGCGGCGCTGATCGGGCGCGTGCAGGCCGTGCTGGCGCAATTGCCGGCGGCGGCCGTGACGCGCTCCCACCTGGCTGCGCAGTTGCTGGGCGACGCGCACGCGCTCGATCCAGGCAGCCCGGTAGCCACCATCGTGCTTGCCGTACTGCGGCGCGAACGCGCGGGGGCCGATGCCACCGAGGGTGAGGAAACGGTGCGCGAGTTATGGGCGGCAGTGGGAGTGCTGGTCAATGAACTGGCGCGCCCGGTGTTGTTCCTGAACTTGCCGGGCAGTGCGGGCGCAAGTGCAGGTGACCCAAGTGGCGAGCCGGGCTACCTGTCGCTGCGGGCGCTGATGCGTTCGGCGCCCGTATGGAACGTCGCATCGCGCGACGTCTATGTATGCGAAAACCCGAACCTGGTGGCCATCGCAGCCGATGCGCTGGGAGCCCAGTGCGCGCCGCTGGTGTGCACGGACGGCATGCCCGCGGCGGCGCAGCGTGCGCTGTTGTCGCAGTTGGCGCTGGCGGGCGCCCGACTACATTACCACGGCGATTTCGACTGGCCGGGCATCGTCATCGCGAATACGGTCGTCGACATGTTTGGAGCGGCGCCCTGGCGTTTTGGTGCAACCGATTACCTGAGTGCGCTCGACACCGATGCGGGAGCGACGCGGCCGCTGGCGGGAGCGGCGGTCGAGGCCCGCTGGGATAGCGCACTGACGCAGGCAATGCAAATGCAGGGCAGGGCGATCGACGAAGAAGCGCTGGCGGCCCGGCTGTTACGGGATCTGGACATGCGTCCAAAACAATCCTTGCCGGATACCCACGTCATTTGCTATGATTCGCCTCCTCGCAAAAACGACAACGAAATCAAGTAGTTGAAGTTAAAGCAAGGCGCCGCGCAGTAGTGCGGTGTAGCAAAAAGGGAGTTGACGAGAATCAGAAATTGCTTCATACTCTTGTTCCTGCTGATGACAAACAAAACGATTTGTCGCTGACAGCAAGCTGTAGTACCGAATAAAGTTCTTTAAAAATTAACAGTCGATAAGTGTGGGCGTTTGATGAAGGTGCCAGCAGTTGCGTAAGCTCTGCTGATTACTTAAATTATCAAATGTTCACAAAAGTATTAAGCGTTGT
>NZ_JCASIG010000018.1:0-5009 GCF_059685715.1 Telluria sp. ZB2R32
GCGTTCTTCGCCTTCAATAAAGCGCTTCATTTGGGACCCTAGTGATGAGATACTTCCTCAACGTTTACCGGATCGGTTTCGTTTACATCGGCCTACGTTTTTACACAGCCTGGACCCAAAGCAGACATCGCAGTGGGAAAATGTTTGAGTTCTGTTTCTGTTCGCTTACTTAGCAACCAGAATAGCGATAAGGGTGCCGCCAGAGACGACTGCTCCGATGCTCAACCACATTACAATGATCCCGTCGCGGTGACCTTCTCGCCATAATCTTAGGAAGTAGCCGAAATCATCAGGACGGGCTCTTCCTTCGTTCACATGCTTAAAGTGCAAATAGTTATTTATAATGCCGCAGAAGGCGATGAAGCAACCGAAAACTACTCGATATGGATAAAGCCATTCTAGAATGTTTGACAACATATCGCTTTTGGCAGTGATAAGGCTTGAAGTATGCTCGCTGTAAGTCCGCTTCTGGCCGAAACCAGCCTGTCACAGCACGATAGCAGCTTACTCGGCGGGAAAATCCTCAGATTGTCACGACCGGCCGCTACCGACCCAGAGCAGACCTTGGCGTGAAACCGATTAGGCTTCTGACTGCCCCGACAGAAAAGCTCGTGGAGATCGGGAAAACCTCGCTGCGCGGGACATGGCCAAAGCAGACGCCACCGAACTGCGGTTGGGTTGAAGCAGTGCACCCGTTGTCGGATCAAAGAGCTTGCTATGTAGCTCACACGCGAAGCCGCAAACAGCGTCGAGGTCGGCCGCAGACGCCGACGCGCTAAGCCGAACGCGAATCTCCACCTCGTCCGCTTCGTTAAACATGAGGTCAATCCGAGTGCTCTCTTCATTCCCGAAGACCACCCAATCATTCATCATTAACCACGGGTGGCCCATCGAGCCGGCTAAGGTTGCTTGTGCGTTTAGCGTTGACGCTGCGGGAAGTTGAGGGAGCTCCCAACCATCATCCATCAAAAGCGGCAGAGCATTTCCCTCACCGACTAGGAACAGGTCATATTGCCAAACGGCCATTAGAAGGTCTCCTTAGATGCTTTCACTATGTCTACTTCTGGCCGATTGCAGACCTATTGTAGCGTCCGCTCTCGACCCATAGCGGACGTTTAAAGTTCAACACGTTGCCCATTGCCCAACTCCACTTTGAATTTGCATTAGCGCTAATGTATAATTCTTGAATGGATCTCAAACTGCACCCTGGCCTAGGCGAACTGCTCCGTTATGTTGGCGAACTCGTCGAGCAAGGAGCTGATGAACACTACCACGCCATGGGCTTGAACTACCGGGCTCGCTATACGCCTGTACTGCGCGCTCTACGCGCTGGGGCGCAGACGGTTACCGAAATTACCCGCTGCACTCGCCTGACACAGGGTGCGGTAAGCCAGACGACAAGTCTGCTAGAAAGCGATGGCTTGATTTCACGTCATGCACTCGATGACGGTCGTAAAACTCGTATTCAATTAACGCCAACCGGACAAGCACTCGTGGCACGACTTGAACAGCACTGGAGCGCTACTTTTACTGCGATTGACGTCCTTGAGGAAGAAATTGACTTCCCGCTTCGGAATGTACTAACAGCAGCGGCTGCAGCGCTAGAGCATCAAGGATTTGCTGCCCGCCTAGCCGCTGTTAAAGCTAACCTACAAGGAGATAACGTGAATGTCGAGCCATAAATCTTCAACGCGTAATTGGTTTGATCAGGGTGGTCAAGCATACGCGCGCTTTCGACCTGAGTACCCCGAGAGCCTTGTTGCCTTCCTTGCTTCAACCGTTCCGAATCATCGACTCGCTGTAGATGTGGGCTGTGGAAACGGACAGCTGACACAATTACTCGCGTCTTACTTTGATAAAGTCGTCGGACTCGATCCAAGCTCCGACCAGATAGCGAACACGACGGCGCATGAACGCGTTCATTATCAATGCGCGCCTGCCGAGCACCTGCCCGTAGCGGATGCAAGTGCAAGTCTGATCACTGCAGCCCAGGCAGCGCATTGGTTCAACCTGCCAGATTTTTACAGAGAAGCACGTCGGGTGGGGGGGCGAGGGACAATTCTAGCGCTGATCAGCTATGGAGTCCTTGAACTGGATCCTGCACTCAATGAGCGGTTCCAAAAATTCTACTGGGAAGAAATCGGCCCCTACTGGCCACCTGAACGAAAACTCGTCGATACAAAATATGCGACGATCGATTTTCCCTTTGACGAGCTTACAGCACCTGCTCTGGCAATCCACGCTAAGTGGAATCTGGCTGAGTTTTTGGGATATCTTCAAACTTGGTCTGCCGTTCAAAGTGCAAAGGAGGCTGGCAAGGAAGCGTTGCTCGCGGACTTTGCTTCCGATATCGTAAGAGCTTGGGGCGATCCAGATTGTAGTCGCCGTGTATTCTGGCCCATCAATATGCGAATTGGGAAAATGTAGCGGCGCCTGCTCAACTTCCGCTCAACAACAACGTTTTAAAAGCCGAAAGCTAACAGATGACTCAACGTAACACGACAATTCAATTTCGTTCGGCAATACTCCAAGATTTACCGGATATACTCTCGCTTTTGGCCGACGACGTTCTAGGTATGCAGCGCGAGAGCCTGGACGCCGCAACGATCGCCAAGTATGAGGCTGCCTTTCGCGACATCTATTCTCAAAGAGGAAACCAGATCCTACTAGGGGTAGAGAACACCGAAATTGTCGCCATGCTCCAGCTAACTTTCATTCCAGGGCTTTCACATCAAGGCGCGTCTCGTGCCCAAATCGAGTCGGTTAGGGTAAAGAGTAGTGTACGTAGGCATGGTATCGGCAAAATGCTCTTTCAGGAGGCGCTCGACATTAGCAAGCGCGCAGGCTGTATCATCGTTCAGTTAACGACGGACCAGCGCCGCCCCGACGCGGTACGCTTTTATGAAAGCCTAGGATTCAAGCCGACCCATTTCGGAATGAAGCTGGCCATTTGAGCAAGCCTTTCATCCGACACCCGTCGACTACTCCCATCCTTGTCCGAAGGAATGCAGCGAATGGCGTAGCACGTTTTCGTTAGCCCGGCATCGTATGCCATACCGTTTCTAAAAGTCTATCAAGCTCACTGCTGGTACGCGTCTTGTTAGACGCTTAAACCGTCAAATTCTATGTCCGCTTTTGGCCGAAAGCAGACGTCAGCCAGGGGCGGTGTGGAGCTACAAATGTCCCTATTTCATCAGGAAGTCGTCGGGCTTCTTGCCATGGGCCACCGCTTCTGCCATCCACCTTGGTTGGCGGCCGCGGCCTGTCCAGGTTTGCGAAGTATCTTTGGGGTTTTGATACTTCGCTTCTACCTTCTTGCCGTTCACCTTCTTAGCCTTCGCCCCTCCATTGCCGAGCAGCTCTTCCACGGAGACGCCGGCGTCTTTGGCAATGGCGAAAATCTGCTCGCGTGCTTTCTGCACGTCCTGTTGCTGACGATCCTTGATTGCTCTTTCCACGTCGCGCTGTAAGCCTCTGAGCTCGCTTAGGGTGTAACCGGCCAAGTCTATTTTCGCCATCTGTAAGCCTTTCGTCGTGTGTGTGGTTGTGCGTAGTCGATTCTACTATGCGCCGCGATGCCCAGTTTTATTTGCGAAAGTGCGCATGGATGGGCGCAGTGCTGAGATTGGCACGTAGGAGAAAATCCATCCTCACCTAATGAGGAGGACGTATGGATGCGAGCGCCGGGAGCACAAAGAGTCGAAACCCATGGAACAAAGGACGACTAATCGGTCAAAAACTACCGCTGAAGCTCAAAGAAATCTGGGCGATTAGGATAAGGTTACAGTTAGCGGAGCGGTTGAGAGATTTGGCGCTTTTCAACTTGGCGATCGACAGTAAACTTCGCGGCTGCGACCTAGTGAGTCTCCGTGTCAAGGATGTCGCACAAGGCCAAAACATCTTCCATCGTGCCATCGTCATGCAACAAAAGACGCAAAGGCCTGTCCAGTTCGAGATTACCGAGCAAACTCGTCAGTCAGTGCTCAATTGGATCAACCATCGAAAGCTAACGTCTAGCCAGCATCTGTTTCCCAGTCGAGTGATCGATGCCGGGCATCTGTCGACTCGTCAGTACGCACGCATCTTGTCAGGCTGGGTCAAATCTATCGGTCTGGACGCGACGGCATACGGCACGCACACTATGCGTCGTACGAAGGCTACCTTGATCTATCGTCGAACAAAAAACCTCCGCGCGGTTCAGTTGCTTCTCGGGCATACTAAGCTAGAGAGCACGGTTCGCTACCTGGGCATTGAAGTCGATGACGCCTTGGAGATTGCTGAGCAAACTGAGGTTTAATGTATGAGGCCCATGTAGATGGGCTTTTGGTACGCTATCGGCCAGAAGCGGCTCTTTACAAACGCCCGAGATTAGCCAAGAGCGGGACGTACTTCAGTGCGGCTGAGTTCCGGCATGACAAACGTCATTCCATGGACACGGCACCTGCAGACCTATAATATTGCCAATACGAAATCCATATCGTATTAGGACGGCGCAAAACCATGAAGCAGTTTTTAAAAATTATCGTCATCGCATGTCCAATTTTTGTTGCAGGCTGCCAGAGTACGGGCGTTATTCCGATGGACCAAAATTCCTTCATGATTGCGAAGAAAGATGGCACACCAGGATTGGGCGTCTCTTTCCGTAACAAGGCAGAGGTCTACCAAGAAGCTGGCAATTTCTGCAAGTTAAAAGGCCTCGAGGTCAAAACCTTACGCGTAGAAACTACTCCTGCGCGCCCAGGGCAACTCGGCGGCACAGAGCTCCAGTTCAAGTGCATCCCTCCAGGCGGAGACGCACAGCCGCTAGCAAAAGAGGCTGATCAGATCATTGAACTTCGTAACCGTTGAACGCTTGGCAGCAAGGAACTCCTTGCAGATAGTCCGCAATCGGCCCAGGCTGTGTAAAAACGTAGGCCGATGTAAACGAAACCGATCCGGTAAACGTTGAGGAAGTATCTCATCACTAGGGTCCCAAATGAAGCGCTTTATTGAAGGCGAAGAACGCGGAC